>NZ_AP018448.1:7722500-9015883 GCF_030294945.1 Streptomyces graminofaciens
CCAATCAAACTCCGTGATAGCTGGTTCTCCCCGAAATGCATTTAGGTGCAGCGTCGTGTGTTTCTTGCCGGAGGTAGAGCACTGGATAGGCGATGGGCCCTACCGGGTTACTGACCTTAGCCAAACTCCGAATGCCGGTAAGTGAGAGCACGGCAGTGAGACTGTGGGGGATAAGCTCCATGGTCGAGAGGGAAACAGCCCAGAGCATCGACTAAGGCCCCTAAGCGTACGCTAAGTGGGAAAGGATGTGGAGTCGCACAGACAACCAGGAGGTTGGCTTAGAAGCAGCCACCCTTGAAAGAGTGCGTAATAGCTCACTGGTCTAGTGATTCCGCGCCGACAATGTAGCGGGGCTCAAGCGTACCGCCGAAGTCGTGTCATTGCGATATATACCCCCAACGGGGATCGTGATGGGTAGGGGAGCGTCGTGTGCCGGGTGAAGCAGCCGCGGAAGCGAGTTGTGGACGGTTCACGAGTGAGAATGCAGGCATGAGTAGCGATACAAACGTGAGAAACGTTTGCGCCGATTGACCAAGGGTTCCTGGGTCAAGCTGATCTGCCCAGGGTAAGTCGGGACCTAAGGCGAGGCCGACAGGCGTAGTCGATGGATAACCGGTTGATATTCCGGTACCCGCTGTGAAGCGTCAAACATTGAACCAGGCGATGCTAAGTCCGTGAAGCCGCCCTGGAGCCTTCGGGCAAAGGGGAGTGGTGGAGCCGACGGACCAGACTTGCAGTAGGTGAGTGATGGGGTGACGCAGGAAGGTAGTCCATCCCGGGCGGTGGTTGTCCCGGGGTAAGGGTGTAGGACGTCAGGTAGGCAAATCCGCCTGACACGTAGTCTGAGACCTGATGCCGAGCCGATTGTGGTGAAGTGGATGATCCTATGCTGTCGAGAAAAGCCTCTAGCGAGTTTCATGGCGGCCCGTACCCTAAACCGACTCAGGTGGTCTGGTAGAGAATACCGAGGCGTTCGGGTGAACTATGGTTAAGGAACTCGGCAAAATGCCCCCGTAACTTCGGGAGAAGGGGGGCCATCACTGGTGAGAGGACTTGCTCCTCGAGCTGGGGGTGGCCGCAGAGACCAGCGAGAAGCGACTGTTTACTAAAAACACAGGTCCGTGCGAAGCCGTAAGGCGATGTATACGGACTGACGCCTGCCCGGTGCTGGAACGTTAAGGGGACCGGTTAGTCACATTTCGGTGTGGCGAAGCTGAGAACTTAAGCGCCAGTAAACGGCGGTGGTAACTATAACCATCCTAAGGTAGCGAAATTCCTTGTCGGGTAAGTTCCGACCTGCACGAATGGCGTAACGACTTCTCGACTGTCTCAACCATAGGCCCGGTGAAATTGCACTACGAGTAAAGATGCTCGTTTCGCGCAGCAGGACGGAAAGACCCCGGGACCTTTACTACAGTTTGATATTGGTGTTCGGTTCGGCTTGTGTAGGATAGCTGGGAGACTGTGAAGCTTGGACGCCAGTTCAGGTGGAGTCGTCGTTGAAATACCAGTCTGGTCGTGCTGGATGTCTAACCCGGGTCCGTGATCCGGATCGGGGACAGTGTCTGATGGGTAGTTTAACTGGGGCGGTTGCCTCCCAAAGGGTAACGGAGGCGCCCAAAGGTTCCCTCAGCCTGGTTGGCAATCAGGTGGTGAGTGTAAGTGCACAAGGGAGCTTGACTGTGAGACCGACGGGTCGAGCAGGGACGAAAGTCGGGACTAGTGATCCGGCGGTGGCTTGTGGAAGCGCCGTCGCTCAACGGATAAAAGGTACCCCGGGGATAACAGGCTGATCTTCCCCAAGAGTCCATATCGACGGGATGGTTTGGCACCTCGATGTCGGCTCGTCGCATCCTGGGGCTGGAGTCGGTCCCAAGGGTTGGGCTGTTCGCCCATTAAAGCGGTACGCGAGCTGGGTTTAGAACGTCGTGAGACAGTTCGGTCCCTATCCGCTGCGCGCGCAGGAATATTGAGAAGGGCTGTCCCTAGTACGAGAGGACCGGGACGGACGAACCTCTGGTGTGCCAGTTGTTCTGCCAAGGGCATGGCTGGTTGGCTACGTTCGGGAGGGATAACCGCTGAAAGCATCTAAGCGGGAAGCCTGCTTCGAGATGAGTATTCCCACCCACTTGATGGGGTAAGGCTCCCAGTAGACGACTGGGTTGATAGGCCAGATATGGAAGCCCAGTAATGGGTGGAGTTGACTGGTACTAATAGGCCGAGGGCTTGTCCTCAGTTGCTCGCGTCCACTGTGTTGGTTCTGAAACCACGAACAACCCCATGCCATGGTCACGGTGTGGTGCGGTTGAGTGTTTCATAGTGTTTCGGTGGTCATAGCGTGAGGGAAACGCCCGGTTACATTCCGAACCCGGAAGCTAAGCCTTACAGCGCCGATGGTACTGCAGGGGGGACCCTGTGGGAGAGTAGGACGCCGCCGAACAAATATTGCGAGAGAACCCCTGCCGGGAAACCGGCGGGGGTTTTCTGCGTTTAGGGTCACGTCATGCGCTATGACCTTGTCATCTTCGACAACGACGGTGTTCTCGTCGACAGTGAGTCGATCTCCAACCGGCTCCTGGCCGGCTATCTGACCGAGCTCGGGCATCCCACCTCGTACGAGGAGTCCATCCGGGACTACATGGGGTCGGCCATGCACCGGGTTCATGAGCTGGTGCTCGAGCGCACGGGGCGGCGGTTGCCCGAGAAGTTCGACGATGTCTTTCACGGGCGAGTGTTCGCCGCGTTCGAGCGGGAGTTGGAACCCGTCGACGGTGTCGTGGACGTACTGCAGAAGCTCGCCGCGGACGGGGTGCCGTACTGCGTGGCCTCATCCGGGAGTCATGAGCGGATCCGGGTGGGGCATCGGACGACCGGGCTCGACCGGTGGTTCGACGAGGGGCGCGTCTTCAGCGCGGAGGATGTGGGGCGAGGGAAGCCGGCGCCTGACTTGTTTCTGTACGCCGCCGAGCGGATGGGAGTGGCTGCCGAGCGGTGTGTGGTGGTCGAGGACAGCCCGCTGGGCGTGCAGGCCGCTGTCGCCGCTGGGATGGATGTGTACGGGTTCACGGCCATGACGCCGGCAGCCAAACTCGGTAAGGCGAGTGGGCACTTCGAGGGCATGCGAGAGCTGGTCAGCCTGCTTAGCTGAGTAATATTCAGCTTCCTCTACCCAGGAGTAGGTTTGAGCCCTACGCTGTGCCGCCATGACAGATGTACTGCGGCGTGGCCGGGCCGCGTTGGCGTTCAGCTTCTTCGCTCAGGGTGTCGCGTTCGCGTTGCTCGTGACGCGGATTCCGGCCATTCAGGACCGGTACGGGGTCTCCGACGGGATGCTCCCGGTCTTTCTCGCCGCCGTACCGGTCCTCGCGGGGGTCGGAAGCGTCTGCACCGAGCACGTGGTCAAGCGGATACCGCCGAGCCGGGTGCTGCGGTGGGCCCAGCCCGTCGTGCTCCTGGCGCTGTTGGGGGTGGGGGCCGGGGACCAGTTGGTGGTGCTCGGGGTCTCGCTCGCCGCTTTCGGGCTGGCCGTCGGGGCGCTCGACGCGTCCATGAACATGCTCGGGGTGAGCCTGCAGCGGTCGTACGGGCGGAGCATCATGCTCGGGTTCCACGCCGTGTACAGCCTCGGGGGGATCGCGGGGGCCTCACTCGCGTGGGTGGGGGCGCACTGGGATCTGGCGCTGTTCGTGTTGTATCTGCCGGTCGTGGTCGTGCTGCTGCCGACCGTGTTCCTGGGGAGCTGGTGGTATGTCGACGCCGGTGACGATGAGGAGAAGGTTGACGCCGTCGCCGGGCAGGTGCCGGGCGGGGGAATCGCCTTCAAGCTGTTGCTGCCGCTGTGCCTGGTGATGTGCTTCGCGTACATCGGGGACTCGACCGTCTCCAACTGGAGTGCGAAGTACCTGGAGGACGTGCTCGGGAGCTCGGACGAGCTCGCGACCGTGCCGTACAACGTCTACATGGTCACCACGCTGCTCGGGCGGTCCATCGGGGACTACGGGGTACGGAGGTTCGGGGCCGCGGCAGTCGTACGGCTGGGGGCGGTGGTGGCGGCGCTCGGGTTCGCCGTGGTGGCGGGTGCGCCCGGGGCCTGGGTGGGGATGGTCGGGTTCACGCTGCTCGGGCTCGGGCTCTGTGTGCTGGTGCCGCAGACCTTCGCGGCGGCAGGGCGGCTCTTTCCCGGGGCTTCGGATGCGGCTGTCGCGCGCTTGAACATCTTCAACTATGTGGGCTTTTTGATCGGTTCCCCGTTGGTGGGGGCGTTGGGGGACGCCTGGAGTTATCGCGGGGCGATGCTTGTGCCGATGGTGTTGGTGCTGGTGACGCTTGTGTACGCCCGGTCGTTCGATGCTCAACCGGACCGATACGGTGTCGGGCATGAGCGGCCGCGCACAGCTGATGTGGGACGAGGCAGTAACGGGCTATGACTTCGGGCCGGACCATCCGATGGATCCGGTCCGGCTGAAGCTGACCCGGAGCCTGGTGAGTGCCTTCGGGCTCGACCGGGAGGTCGACGTCGTCTCGGCGAAGCCGGCCGGGGAGTCCACGCTGCGGCTGGTGCACCGCCAGGACTATGTGGCGGCGGTGAAGGCCGCGTCCGCGGATCCCAAGGGTGCGGCCGGGGAGTACGGGCTGGGGACCGTCGACGATCCGGCTTTCGCTGGGATGCATGAGGTCTCCGCTCTGATCGCCGGGCAGTCCGTGGGGGCCGCCGAGGCCGTCTGGCGGGGGGACGCGCTGCATGCGGTGAACTTCGCGGGTGGGCTGCATCATGCGATGCCCGGGGGTGCGTCGGGGTTCTGTATTTACAACGACGCCTCCATCGCCATCGCCCGGCTGTTGGAGTTGGGGGCCGAGCGGGTCGCGTACGTGGATGTGGACGTACATCACGGGGACGGGGTGCAGGCCGCGTTCTGGGAGGATCCGCGGGTGCTGACGGTCTCGCTGCACGAGCATCCTCGGACGCTGTTTCCGCAGACCGGGTGGCCGGAGGAGACCGGGGCGGAGGGGGCCGAGGGGTCGGCCGTGAATGTGGCGTTGCCCGCGGGGACCGGGGACGCGGGGTGGTTGCGGGCGTTCCACGCGGTGGTGCCCGAGGTGATCGCCGATTTTCGGCCCCAGGTGTTGGTGACTCAGCACGGGGCCGATACGCATTTCGAGGATCCGTTGGCGCATTTGGCGGTGTCGCTGGATGCGCAGCGGGCCGTGCAGGTCGCTCTGCACGACTTGGCGCATGAGTACGCCGATGGGCGGTGGGTCGCGCTGGGTGGGGGCGGGTACGCGGTGGTGGATGTCGTGCCGCGGTCCTGGACGCATCTGGTGGCGATCGCGGCGGGGCGGGAGATCGCGCCGGACAGTGTGATTCCGGAGGAGTGGCGGCAGGAGGTCTTCGCCCGTACGCGGCAGTTGGCGCCGGCGCGGATGACTGATGGGCGGTGGCCTGTGGGGTGGGCCTCGTGGGATGCCGGGTACGACCCTGCGGATCGGGTGGATCAGGCGGTGCTGGCTGCGCGGCGGGCGGTGTTTCCGTTGCGGGGGATGTTGGCGTAGGGGTTTTCGCCCCCGCAGCCCTACCCCGTCCCATCCCCAAGGGGCGTTGTCCCTTCGACCCCGCCCGCTGCGCCTGAGAGCTCGCGGGGCTCGCTACGCCGACCGTGTGGTCTTCCTTCTGTTTTTCCGGAGGGTGTCGCCTTGTCCGTCAGCATCGACTCGTGGTGAGTGTGGTGGGGCTGCGGGAGCATCTCGTGGGGAGTGGGCTGGCGGGGGTGGTCGCCACCACTCGGGAGCGGAGTCTGCGGAGTTATCGGCTGTTCGCTGCTCGGGATCCTCGATTCTTGATCGGCATTGATCCGGAGCGGGCGTGGCGACAGCGGGACTTGATCGATTTGATGGCGGCGAAGTGCGGGGTCTCGGCCGACCCAGGGTGTACGTCCGGGCAGGATGTAATCGATCCTGGGTTGACCGTGGCCGCGCTGGACCGGTTCGCGGAGCGGGTCGAGGCGGTCGCTCGGCGTCGCGGAGCCGTGCTTCTCGGTACCGGGCACCCCCATCGGCTGATCGGCTTCTACGGTGCCCTGGCAGACGCCTTGTCGGCGGCGGGATGTGAGGTTCTCACCCCTGCGATGGGTAGACGTGTCGACATAACGACCCGGTTCGGTCTACGCACGTACAACCTCGACTACGCACGAGGTGTCGCCGTCGTCCGGGAGGCGACCGGGTCACGCCCCGGTTGTGCGACCGGCGTGCACACCCATTCACCCCTCCCCGTTCGGCTCGCTCTGGCGGCCGCCGCGGAGGGTGGTGGACCGCTCCCGGAACTCGTGATCGGGGACCACGGCTGGGTCTGCGGGGCAGGTCAGCTGGGGTTCGAGGCGATCGGGCTGGCGGACACGGACGATCCCGCGCCCTTCGTCGGGGAGGCAGAGGGGCGGGTGTCCGTCGTCGTTCCACTTGATGACGCTGTGCGGTCTGGTTACTACCGACCACTTACCCGCTACGTACTCAATCGAGCGTGTCTGTCCCAGTAGGGTGCCGATGCCTTCCCCTCTTCCCCACTCGCATCACCCGCCCCTACATTGGGGAGTGAGCACGCAACGACGAAGAGTCACCGGAAGGGGAAGCCGGTGGCCGTCGAGTGCGGAAGGTTCAGGTGTGTCATGGCTGCTGATCAGAGGCCTCTGAACGAGGTTCAGTTCCTTACCGTGGCGGAAGTAGCCTCGGTGATGCGAGTGTCGAAGATGACCGTGTACCGGTTGGTGCACAGCGGTCATCTGCCGGCGATCAGGGTGGGCAGGTCCTTCCGGGTGCCGGAGCAAGCGGTGCACGAGTACCTCCGCGAGAGCTATGTGGGGGTGGAGACAGCCTGACGGGACCCCGGAGACGCCTCTCGGGGCGTCTCCGGGACTCCCGGGTTCACCTCGATTACGACCTCAGCGCTCGGGCGGGTAGGCTGGCCCCTCGTAGGTCGTATGGGCCCATGGCGCCCAAACACCGAGTGATGAGAAGTGAGCGAGGGTAGTCGTGGGCTCTGTTATCAAGAAGCGGCGCAAGCGGATGGCTAAGAAGAAGCACCGCAAGCTGCTCAAGCGCACCCGCGTTCAGCGTCGCAACAAGAAGTAAGGCGTTTCGGCCCCTTTTCCGAGGGGCCCGGCCTCCGTCGCGTACGGAGGTCGTACGTCTTGCTTTCTTGTGCGTGAGCTGTTGAGCGTGTGCTGTGGCCCCCCACCTGGACCGGTGGGGGGCCACAGTATTTTCGCCGGTCGGTGATTTCGTCCGTCGGGCGGTCATCACAGTGCAACATCGACCCGCTAACGTGGCCGCACACGGGGAACACGGCAGAGTACGAGCAGAAGTCACGCGTAGGTACGCGTAGGTACGCGGACATGTGCCGACAGCTGGAAGGAAGGCGCTGATCTTGGGCAAGGTCGTGCTCGTGACCGGGGTGGCCCGGCAGCTGGGGGGCCGATTCGTACGACGGATCCAGCGTGACCCGCAGGTCGACCGTGTGATCGCCGTGGACGCGGTGCCACCGGGGCACCATCTGGGTGGCGCGGACTTCGTCCAGGCCGACATCCGCCAGCCCGCCATCGCCCGTGTGCTGGCCGAGTACAACGTCGACACCGTGGTCCACATGGACGTCACCGGCACCCCGCTCGGCAGTGGCAGCCGGGCCTCGGTGAAGGAGACCAACGTCATCGGCACCATGCAGCTGCTCGGTGCCTGCCAGAAATCCCCGGCGGTCAAGCGGCTGGTGGTGAAGTCCAGCACGAACGTGTACGGGTCCGCGCCGCGCGACCCGGCCGTGTTCACCGAGACCACGCCGCCCAAGTCGCTGCCCAGCGGTGGCTTCGCCAAGGACGCGGTGGAGGTCGAGGGGTACGTCCGCGGGTTCGCCCGGCGGCGGCCCGATGTGGCCGTGTGCGTGCTGCGGTTCGCCAACATCCTCGGGCCGAGCGCCGATTCGCCGCTTGCCTCGTACTTCTCGATGCCGGTGCTGCCGACCGTGCTGGGCTACGACCCGCGGCTGCAGTTCGTGCACGAGGACGATGTGATCGAGGTGCTGCGGATCGCCTCGCACGATCCCGAGCGTGGCACGCTCAACAGCGGCACGTTCAATGTCGCGGGCGACGGTGTGCTGCTGCTCTCGCAGTGCGCGCGGCGGCTCGGCCGGCCGACCGTGCCGCTGCTGATGCCGGCGGTCAGCTGGGTCGGCTCGATGGTCCGTACGCTGGGCGTCACCGACTTCTCGCCCGAGCAGCTGCGGCTGCTGACCCACGGGCGGGTCGTGGCGACCAACCAGATGCGCGACACGCTGGGATACCGGGCCAAGTACACGACCGCCGAGACCTTCGAGGACTTCGCGCGCAGCCGGGGGCCGGGTCTGCTGCCCCCGGAGGCCGTCGCGGGGGCCATCGACCGGCTCGCCGCACTGCCCGTGCCCACCCTGCCCGGGGCCGCTCCGGGCGGTGGCCACACCCCGAGCCACACCCCCTGACGCAGAGCGCCGACTAGCGCAACCGAGGAGCGCATCAACGATGGCGGATGCCAAGGTCATTCCGTTCGACGACGACCGGACGCGCGGGGGTGCCGTGCAGCGCTCTCCGCGCCGACGGGGTGCGGGCAGTCGACGCAAGGGCGAGAGCGCGGTCGTACGGGATGGTCATCAGTCCCGTGAATCCGGCGAGGTCCAGGCCCTCCCCGGACGGGCCGGTGGCGCGGATGATGTCCCTGTGACACGGGAGAAGCCGGAGCCGCCCCAAGGGGCCGCCGAGGCACAGGACGGCGGCCTCGAGCAGCGGATCGCAGGTGGCCTCGCGTTCCTGCGCAAACGGCTCACGGGTGACTACGAGGTCGACGACTTCGGCTACGACGCCGAGCTCACCGACCAGGTGCTGATGTCGCTGCTGCGGCCGGTGTACGAGAAGTACTTCCGGGTCGAGGTGAAGGGCATCGAGAACATCCCGGCGGACGGTGGCGCCCTGATCGTCGCCAACCACTCCGGGACGCTGCCGATGGATGGGCTGATGATGCAGGTCGCCGTCCACGACAACCATCCCGCCGGGCGCCATCTGCGGCTGCTGGCGGCGGACCTGGTCTTCATGCTGCCGGTGGTCAACGAGCTGGCGCGCAAGCTCGGGCACACGCTCGCGTGCGCGGAGGACGCGTCGCGGCTGCTGCACCAGGGCGAGCTGGTCGGGGTGATGCCGGAGGGCTTCAAGGGCCTCGGCAAGCCTTTCGGTGACCGCTACAAGCTGCAGCGCTTCGGTCGCGGTGGCTTCGTCTCGACGGCTCTGCGTGCCGGTACGCCGATCATTCCGTGCTCGATCGTGGGCGCGGAGGAGATCTACCCGATGATCGGCAACTCGAAGACGCTGGCCCGGCTGCTGGGCTTCCCGTACTTCCCGATCACCCCGACCTTCCCGTGGCTCGGCCCGCTCGGCGCGGTCCCGCTCCCCACGAAGTGGACCATCCAGTTCGGCGAGCCCATCCCGACGGACGGCTACCCGCCGGAGGCGGCCGAAGACCCGATGCTGATGTTCAACCTGACGGACCAGGTACGGGAGCAGATCCAGCACACGTTGTACAAGTTGTTGGTGCAGCGGCGGTCGGTGTTCTTCTAGCTGCTGGCCACAGACCAGCTGCTGGCCACAGACCACAGACCACGCGATACGACAGTGGGGGCGCCCTTCCCGAAGAAGGGCGCCCCCACTGTCGTACAGGTCTAGTTCGCGTCCTCGCTGTCGATGCCCAGGCCGGGGAGGAGGCCCGGGAAAATCGGGGGCAGGGTGACGTCGGGCTCTTCGGATGGGGTGTTGGTGCCGGCGGACGGGGAGGTGGTGCTCGTGTCGTCCTCGGGTGGGTCGAGCAGGCCGGTGGTGCCGCCGACCAGGCCTTCGCCTTCGCTGTCCGAGGTGGACGGCTTGGGCTTGCCGCTGCTGTGCCGACCGCTGCCGGAGCCGTCGCCGGTGGCGCTGGGGGCCGGGCGGTCGGTGTCCGTGGTGCCGGGGGAGCCGGAGCCAGGGGCGCGGTGCTTGCCGGTGCCTCCCTTGGTGGGGGGTTGTGGCAGCAGCGACTGGAGCGGGGCGACCTCTTCGTCTATGGCGGCGAAGACCGAGGAGACCTCCGCGCTCACGTCCCCGAGCTGCACGGGCAGCCGCTCGCGCAGGGCGCCCCAGGCCTCGCGGTGGGACCGGGAGAAGGCGTCGAGGGCCTGGATGGGGCCGAGGGAATCCGGGTCCCGCTCATAGGCCTCGTGCAGTAGACGGTGGCCTTCGGCCGCGTCGTGCCGCATGCCCGTGAGGGCTCGGCGGATCTCGCCCACGGACTCGTGGTCGAGGTGGCCGCCGCGGTCGCGCTCCATGAGGCGGCGGGCCTCGCTGAGCCGGGTGGATGCCTGGTCCAGATAGAGCTGCCCGCGGTCGCCGTTGTCGTCGGCCAGGGTGAGCTTGACGTCCTCGATGCCGCGCTTGAGGCCGTAGAGCGAGTCACCCGGCAGGGCGTCCGAGCTGGCGGCTGCCACACCGCCGAACGCGCCCGCGGCCACCCCGACGCTGAGCCCGCCCGCGGCGAGTCCCTTCGTCAGTCGTGACCGCGGCCGCAACTTGCCCAATGGGCCCGCCCGGTGCGCGCCGCGCGACCGGGATCGCTGTTCGGGCACCGAAGGGCTCGCAGCCTCGCCTCTCGCGAACGCGCCCTCTTGCAGCATGGCCTCCATCGCGGCCACCAGCTGGGCGCGCTGCACGACCTTGACCTCGGGGTCGAGCTCCGGCTTCGGCAGCTCGCCGAGACCGGAGGCGAGGGTCAACAGGCGCCCTCGCTCGGTCTGTTCGACGGCTGTCGGGGGCGGTGCCGATCCTTCGGGCTGCTCGGCCGCCGTGCTCCGGTCGGACAGCTCCTCCAGGGCCTGGGCGAAGGCGTTCGCCCGCCGGTGCGCCGATACGTTCGCGATCACTGGCGGCACCTCCTCTCGTCATGACGGTCGACTCCCCAGGGGGTCCTGAGGGTTGCACACCCTAGGCGGGTCCACACGATCGAGTGATCGGTGTTGGCCGGGGTGCGACCACAGGGAGCCTGTATCCCGCACAACGAGCGGCGCGGCACTTGGGTTACGGACGGCGGATGATCCGACCGTGAAGTCAACCGACTTGCACGGAGGGTTAGTTGGGGTTGCCGAGCGTAGGCGTTGGGTGTGCGCGGCTCGGGGCGGCCCGATGTGGCTCGTCAGGCCCGCGCGGCCCGTGCGGCGGGTGCGGATCAGCGGGCGTCGTCCGGCAGGAGGCGGGCGAGGGTGCGCACGGCTCGGTACTGGAGGGTCTTGATCGCGCCCTCGTTCTTGCCCATGACGCGGGCGGTCTCGGCGACGGAGAGGCCCTGGAGGAAGCGGAGGGTCACGCACTCCTGCTGCTGGGGGTTGAGCCGTCGTACGGCTTCCAGGAGCGCGGCGTTGGAGAGGGACTCCAGGACGGAGTCCTCGGGGGAGCGCTCGACCTCGTTGGCGTCGAGCATCTCGCCGGTGGTGACCTCGAGGCGGAAGCGGCTGGACTTGAAGTGGTCGGCGACCAGGTTGCGGGCGATCGTGACCAGCCAGGCGCCGAAGTCGCGGCCCTGCCAGGTGAACGTGCCGATGCGGCGCAGGGCGCGCAGGAACGTCTCACTGGTGAGGTCCTCGGCGGTCGCCTTGCCGCCCACGCGGTAGTAGATGTAGCGGTAGACGGTGTCGCTGTACTGGTCGTACAGGCGGCCGAACGCGTCGGCCTCGCCGGCCTGGGCGCGCTCGACCAGGTCCATCATGCGGGCGCTGTCGCTGTCCGCGGCGGGGCGGCGGGTGGTCGTGGCGGTGGAACCGGTCGAGCCGGTCGGGTTGGTGGAGCCGGTCGTGCCGGTGGTGCCGGAGCGGCTGCGTCTTCCGGTCTCCCGGCCGTCGCCCGACCTCCGCCCCCCGACGACAGCGCTCCGGGCCGATCCCCGCTCGATCCCGTCGGCCAGTGCGTAGCACGGGCCGGCCGGAACGGCGGAGGCGGCGAGGGCGGATACGGCGTACGCGGTGGGGACGAAGCCGCGCAATAGGTCGTTGACCGTTGCGCGCAGCGTAGCCAGGCCCGAGGCGTCAACCCCGACGTGTGGGTACACGGGACTCCCAGAGGCAGAGCTTCCATCACGTGCAGTGCGGGACCTTTCACCCGTCGTAGCGACGGAGGGGTACCGGTTTGCGTTTGAGGAGAATAACGCTTCGTGCAGGCACTGCTACACCCAGTTGCTCAAATCATCGATTACGTCGCTTCTGTTACCGATTGACGCCCGCTCAAGTGCCGTTGCGTGACCGGATGTTGATCGAATGGGTTCGTGTTCCGTCTGGGTGGGGGGCGTGTTGTGGCCGGGTGCGTGTGAGGGGACTGGCGGGGGTGATGTGGGGGTAAGGGGGCTGGAATGCGGGTGGGCGGGGGTGCGCGCGCTGCGGGCATGACGAGAACGGGGACTCCGGTCGGAGTCCCCGTTCGTCTGCTGTTCGTCTGTTCGGTGAGGTGCCGGCGTCAGCGTCTGCGGCGGTGCAGCGCGATCGCCGCCGCGGTGCCGCCCGCCACCGCGCCGACGCCCGCCGCCGCGGGGAGGCCGACCTTGGCCGCCTTGCGGGCCGTGCGGTAGTCGCGCAGGCGCCAGTCCATGTCGCGGGCGTGTTTGCGGAGTTTGGTGTCGGGATTGATCGCGTAGGGGTGGCCCACCAGCGAGAGCATGGGGATGTCGTTGTGCGAGTCGCTGTAGGCCGCGCAGCGGGAGAGGTCCAGGGACTCGGCGACGGCCAGGGCCCGTACCGCCTCCGCCTTCGCCGGGCCGTGGAGGGGCTCGCCGACCAGCTTGCCGGTGTAGACGCCGTCCACCGACTCGGCGACCGTGCCCAGTGCGCCGGTCAGGCCCAGGCGGCGGGCGATCACCTGGGCGATCTCCACCGGGGCGGCGGTGACCAGCCACACCTTCTGGCCCGCGTCCAGGTGCGCCTGGGCCAGGGCGCGGGTGCCCGGCCAGATGCGCTCGGCCATGTACTCGTCGTAGATCTCCTCGCCGATCGACATCAGTTCGGCCACGCGGTGGCCCTTGACGATCGAGAGCGCGGAGTCCCTCGCGTCCTGCATGTGCTCGGGGTCCTCGATGCCGGCCAGGCGGAACCACGCCTGCTGCCAGGCGAACCTGGCGAGGTCGCGGGTCTCGAAGAACTTCCGCTTGTACAGGCCCCGGCCGAAGTGGAAGAGGGCAGCGCCTTGCATCACGGTGTTGTCGAGGTCGAAGAAGGCGGCTGCCTTGTCGTCGCCCAACACCGGGAACTGCGGTTCCTCTTCGGCGCCGGAGATCTCTTCCTCGATCTCCTGCGACGACTTGCGCGCTGCCTCCGCAGAGGCCTCGCCTGCCAACACGCTCCGCGCCGTGGCGGAGCGCCTACGGGGAGTGAGCCATCCGAGTGCGGCCATGACGTGAGCATAGCCAGTCTGTTCGGTACTTCCGGAGCCGAGAGGTTCGAAGGGTGTGAACTCTCCACGACCGGGCCGTTAAACGGCCGCTCCCGGGCGTGTGGCGGCGTAGGAGAATGGCCCGCATGAGTCCCCTCTTTCGTCGCGGTGATCGTCGTACGCCCGAGTCGTCGTCCGGGAGTTCTCACGAACGGCTTGTCACACTGATCGGGAAGCCCGGTTGTCATCTGTGTGATGACGCACAGGAGGTGATCGAGAAGGTGTGTGGCGATCTCGGGGTTTCCTGGGAGAAGAAGGACATCACCCAGGACGAGGAACTCCACCGGCTGTACTGGGAACAGATCCCGGTCGTGCTGGTGGACGGCGCCCAGCACACCTTCTGGCGGGTGAACGAGGAACGGCTGCGCAAAGCCCTCTCAGCAAAGCCCTGACGGCAATGCTTTGGATTAAAGCGCTGACCGACCAGTCCAAGTGATCCCGAAAGTCGCTTAGGATCGATGGGCTAGTGGTCTCGGGGGCGGGATTCGTGAGGAGAGTGTGCGGTTTTGCCCCCGTCGAGCAAGGCGTTCAGTGAGGAACGAAGGTACGTGAGTGCCAGTTCCATTCACGCGCGCCGGGAGTGCGTGACCCCGGTCACGTTCGCCGGGCAAATCGGACACCATCTTTGTGCACGCGTTCACAAAGACATAGCCTGCTGTCGACGGGGCGGTCTGGGGACGCATGACCGCCCGCAGCCCCGCTCTACCCGCAGGAGCACCGTGGCAACTGGCCGAACTCACCGACCGGCGACCCGCAGCCGAGGGATTCCCGAGGCCACCGTCGCCAGGCTTCCGTTGTACCTCCGTGCGCTGACCGGGTTGTCGGAGCGCTCGGTGCCCACGGTCTCGTCCGAGGAACTGGCGGCCGCCGCGGGGGTCAACTCCGCGAAGCTGCGCAAGGACTTCTCGTACCTGGGTTCTTACGGAACGCGCGGAGTCGGCTACGACGTCGAGTATCTCGTCTATCAGATCTCGCGTGAGCTGGGCCTCACCCAGGACTGGCCGGTCGTGATCGTCGGAATCGGTAACCTCGGCGCCGCGCTCGCCAATTACGGCGGGTTCGCCTCCCGTGGATTCCGGGTCGCCGCCTTGATCGACGCCGATCCGGCGATGGCCGGGAAGCCGGTCGCGGGTATTCCGGTGCAGCACAGTGACGAGCTGGAAAAGATCATTGAGGACAACGGCGTATCGATCGGCGTGATCGCCACCCCCGCCGGTGCCGCCCAGCCCGTCTGTGATCGGCTGGTGGCCGCCGGGGTCACGTCCATTCTGAACTTCGCGCCCACCGTTCTCTCCGTGCCGGACGGTGTCGACGTACGCAAGGTGGATCTCTCGATCGAGCTGCAGATCCTCGCCTTCCACGAGCAGCGCAAGGCCGGCGAGGAGGCCGCAGCCGAGTCCGCGGCCGTGCTGAGGGCTCCCAAGGAGTCCGAGAAAGGGCCCGACGGGGATGTCCCCGCCGTGATGCCGGCATGAGTCTCCTCGTCGTCGGGCTGAGCCACCGCAGCGCTCCGGTGAGCGTGCTGGAGCGGGCCGCGCTGTCCCTGGACGCGCAGGTCAAGTTGCTCCAGGACACGGTCGCCGCCGAGCCGGCCACCGAGGCCGCCGTCCTCGCCACCTGCAACCGCATCGAGCTCTACGCGGACGTGGACAAGTTCCACGCCGGTGTCGCCGAGCTGTCCATCCTGCTCGCCCAGCACAGCGGGGTCGGGCTCGACGAGCTGACGCCGTATCTGTACGTGCACTACGAGGACCGGGCCGTCCACCACCTCTTCTCGGTGGCCTGCGGGCTCGACTCCATGGTCGTCGGCGAGGGGCAGATCCTCGGGCAGATCAAGGACTCGCTGGCCCGGGCGCAGGAGCTGCACACCGCCGGGCGGCTGCTGAACGACCTGTTCCAGCAGGGGCTGCGGGTCGGCAAGCGTGCCCACTCCGAGACCGGGATCGACCGGGCCGGGCAGTCGCTGGTGACCTTCGGGCTCGAGCAGTTCACCGCCGGGCGCGAGGTCGAGAGCTGGGCCCGGGGCAGACGGGCCGTGGTGCTCGGCGCCGGGTCGATGTCGTCGCTGGCCGCCGCCACGCTCGCGCGGGCCGGTGTCGCCGAGATCGTCATCGCCAACCGGACGTACGACCGTGCCGAGCGTCTCGCGCAGATCCTCACCGAGCAGGACGGGACGGACGTGCTGGCCCGCGCGGTACCGATGGAATCGGTGCCCTCCGAGCTGGCACGTGCCGATGTCGCCATCTCCTGTACCGGCGCGACGGGCCTGGTGCTGACCGCCGAGACGGTCGCGGCGGCGGTCGAGGGCCGGGTGCCCGAGGGCGCGGCCGTACAGGAAGGTCGTACGGATGTGCGTACGGCCCTGTCGTCCACCTCCGGCGTCGGCACCGACGAGAACTGTCCGCTCGACCTCCCCGCCGTACAGGGCGGGGGCTTCTCCGTGCTCGGGGAGGCCGCGGTGGCCGGGATGGACGCGGCCACGCTGGAGCAGCACGCGGCCTGGGTCGACAACGCCACGGTCGACATCCGTGACAGGCGGCGCACTCCCGCCACCGATGCCGAGCTGATCGCCCTGCTCGCCGCGACCGTGGCCGTCACCGGGCGGATCACCGAACTGCGCAGGCCGGAGCCCGCCGTCGAGCTGCCCCGGCCGGAGCCCGTGCTGGCGCTGCTGGACCTGGCGATGCCCCGGGACGTCGACGCGGCCGTGCACCGGCTGGCCGGCGTGCGGCTGGTCGACATCGAGTCGCTGGCCGAGGCTTCCGCGGACGCGCCGATGGCGGCCGATGTGGACATGGTGCGGCGGATCGTCTCCGACGAGGTGGCCGCCTTCGGCGCTGCTCAGCGGGCCGCGCACATCACGCCGACCGTCGTGGCGCTGCGGACCATGGCCGCCGATGTCGTCGCGAGCGAGATCGCGAGGCTCGAAGGGCGGCTGCCCGGCCTCGACGACAAGCACCGGGGCGAGATCACCCAGACCGTGCGGCGCGTCGTCGACAAGCTGTTGCACGCGCCGACCGTACGGGTCAAGCAGCTCGCGGCCGAGCCCGGCGGCGCCGGGTACGCGGACGCGCTGCGGACCCTGTTCGACCTGGACCCGGAGACGGTGGCCGCCGTCTCCCGGGCCGAGGACAGCAACGAGACCCTGCAGAACGCCGAGAACCGAGGGCGATCATGAGTGAGCAACCACTGAGGCTCGGGACAAGGCGTAGCAAACTCGCCATGGCCCAGTCCGGACAGGTGGCGGACGCCGTCCGCCAAGTGACCGGACGGGCCGTCGAACTCGTGGAGATCACGACGTACGGCGATGTCTCCCGCGAGCATCTGGCCCAGATCGGCGGCACGGGTGTCTTCGTGACCGCGCTGCGCGAGGCGCTGCTGCGCGGCGAGGTCGACTTCGCCGTGCACTCGCTCAAGGACCTGCCGACCGCGCAGCCCGACGACCTGGCGCTGGCGGCCGTACCGCCGCGCGAGGACGCGCGGGACGTGCTGGTGGCCCGGGACGGGCTGACCTTCGAGCAGCTGCCCGACGGCGCCCGCGTCGGCACGGGCTCGCCGCGGCGGATGGCCCAGCTGAACGCGTACGCGCGCTGCCACGGGCTGACCGTCGAGACGGTCCCGATCCGCGGGAACGTGGACACCCGGATCGGATATGTGCGGAAGGGTGAGCTGGACGCCGTCGTTCTGGCCGCCGCCGGACTGAACCGGATCGGGCGCAGTGAAGAAGTGACCGATTTCCTTTCGGTCGACACCGTTCTGCCCGCCCCCGGCCAGGGGGCACTGGCGATCGAATGCAGGGCGGGGCACACTGCCCAGGACACTGCGTTGATCGCCGCGCTCGCCGAGCTCGACGACCCGTACACCCGGGCCGCCGTGACCGCCGAGCGGTCCCTTCTCGCCGCCCTGGAGGCCGGCTGCAGCGCACCTGTGGGTGCGTACGCCGACCTGCTGGCCGACGGGCAGATTGTCAAGGAAATGCGCCTGCGCGGCGTCGTCGGCACCACCGACGGCTCGACGCTGGTACAGCTGTCCACCACCGGTCCCGTGCCCGAGACGTACGACCAAGCAATGGCGCTCGGCCGTGAACTCGCCGCCGAGATGCTCGCTAAGGGCGCGGCCGGTCTGATGGGGGAGCGAGCACATTGAGCCCCACCACCCTTCCCGCCGGTCCGGACCACGGTCACGTCACCTTCCTCGGTGCCGGACCCGGGGATCCGGGACTGCTGACACTGCGCGCCGTGGAGGCGCTGGCGAACGCGGACGTCCTCGTCGCCGAGCACGATGTGCTCGACGTGGTGCGTACGCATGCCCGCGCCGGGGTCGCCGTACTGGGCACGGATCGCGAGCACGACCTGTCGCCTCCGTCGCCCCTGGCTTCCGCCTCGACGACATCCACGTCCGCGTCTTCTTCTGTGGATACGTTCTCGGGTGCGGGCGCACCTCAGCTAACGGTTGTTGACGGGGCGTCAACGACCGGTGGTGCACCCGCTGTGCACGATGCCGCACATCTTGTCATGGAGGCCGCGCGGGGCGGCAAGCGGGTCGTCCGTGCGGTGTCCGGGGACCCTGGCCTCGACACTTACGCCACCGAGGAGATGTTGGCGTGCGCCGCCGCGGGCGTGCCCTTCGAAGTCGTGCCCGGTGTCGCGACGGCCGTGGGCGTCCCCGCGTACGCCGGTGTGCCGCTGCGGGACGCGCAGGGCGCCGACGTACGGTTCGTCGACGCGCGCACGGCGTCCGACCGTTGCTGGACCGAGGTCGGCGTGTCGGACGGGACCGTCGTGGTCTCGGCGACGCTGGAGACCGTGGCCGCAGCGGCCGGGGAGCTGGTGGCCGCCGGCCGTAAGCCCGATACGCCGATGACCGTGACGGTCGGCGGTACGACGACGCGGCAGCGGACCTGGGCCGCGACGCTCGGCACGATCGCGCAGACCCTGAAGCAGGCCAAGGTGCTGCCCTCGCCGGAGGGCGGGCGGCCGGTGATAGCCGTGGTCGGTGAGCGTTCCGCCGCCGCTCAGCGTGAGCAGCTCTCGTGGTTCGAGAACAAGCCGCTCTTCGGGTGGCGTGTGCTGGTGCCGCGCACGAAGGAGCAGGCGGCCTCGCTCTCCGACCAACTGCGGTCCTACGGAGCCGTGCCGCACGAGGTGCCGACCATCGCCGTCGAGCCGCCGCGGACGCCGCAGCAGATGGAGCGGGCGGTCAAGGGGCTGGTGACCGGGCGGTACGAGTGGATCGCCTTCACGTCGGTGAACGCGGTCAAGGCCGTGCGGGAGAAGTTCGAGGAGTACGGGCTCGATGCCCGTGCGTTCGCCGGGATCAAGGTCGCGGCGGTGGGGGAGCAGACGGCGAAGGCGCTGGTCGCGTTCGGTGTGAAGCCGGATCTGGTGCCGAGCGGTGAGCAGTCGGCGGCTGGGCTGCTGGAGGACTGGCCGCCCTACGACCCCGTCTTCGACCCGATCGACCGGGTGTTCCTGCCTCGGGCCGACATCGCCACCGAGACGCTGGTCGCCGGGCTGATCGAGCTCGGGTGGGAGGTCGACGACGTCACGGCGTACCGGACCGTGCGGGCGTCGCCGCCGCCGGCGGAGACCCGGGAGGCGATCAAGGGCGGTGGGTTCGACGCTGTTCTGTTCACGTCGTCTTCCACCGTGCGGAATCTGGTGGGTATCGCCGGCAAGCCGCACAACGTGACGGTGATCGCCTGTATCGGGCCCGCTACGGCGAAGACCGCGGAGGAGCATGGGCTGCGGGTGGATGTGATGGCTCCCGAGCCGTCCGTGCACAAGCTGGCCGAGGCGCTGGCGGACTTCGGGCTGCGGCGGCGGGCGGCTGCGGTGGAGGCCGGGGATCCGGTTACTCGGCCGAGCGAGCGGAGGCCGGGGGCGCGTAGGAGGCGGTCCACGACCTGAGGGCCCGCATGGGGTAAGTGGGAGAACGGCGTGAGGTGTTCGTGACACCTCGCGCCGTTTTTCGTACGGGGCCGACCGGCGGGACGTTGCGGGCTCTCTCGTCGTGGTCGATCGCGCGGTTCCCCGCGCTCCTTGCGGGACTCGTCCGACGCCGCGTCGGTAAAGGGGCCCCTGGCGCGGGCGTAGCTTAGGTGTATGTCGACGTACGGATCCTTCCCCGGTACGCGGCCGCGGCGGCTGCGTGTCTCTCCTGCTATGCGGCGCATGGTCGCCGAGACCCGGCTGCACCCGGCCGACTTCATCCTGCCCGCGTTCGTGCGGGAGGGAGTGAGTGAGCCGGTGCCGATCGCCGCCATGCCGGGCGTGGTGCAGCACACCCGGGACAGTCTCAAGAAGGCCGCCGTGGAGGCCGTCGAGGCCGGGGTGTCCGGGATCATGCTGTTCGGGGTGCCGGAGGAGGCCAAGAAGGACGCTCTCGGGACGCCGGGTACCGATCCGGACGGGATTCTGCAGGTCGCCCTTCGGGATGTGCGCGCCGAGGTCGGGGACGAGCTGCTCGTCATGTCCGACCTCTGTCTCGACGAGACCACCGATCATGGGCATTGCGGGGTGCTCGACGAGCAGGGGCGTGTGGACAATGACGCGACCCTGGAGCGGTATGCCGAGATGGCTCAGGTGCAGGCCGACGCCGGTGCGCATGTAGTCGGGCCCAGCGGGATGATGGACGGGCAGATCGGGGTCGTCCGGGACGCGCTCGATCAGATCGGGCGCGAGGACGTGGCCATCCTCGCCTACACCGCCAAGTACGCCTCCGCCTTCTACGGGCCTTTCCGTGAGGCTGTCGCCTCGTCGCTCGAGGGGGACCGGAAGACCTATCAGCAGGACCCGGCCAACGTCCGGGAGTCCCTGCGCGAGCTCGCCCTCGATCTGGCGGAGGGCGCCGACATGGTGATGGTCAAGCCCGCCGGTCCCTACCTCGACATCCTGGCGCGGGTCGCCGACTCGGTGGACGTGCCCGTCGCCGCGTACCAGATCTCCGGTGAGTACTCGATGGTCGAGGCCGCCGCCGAGAAGGGGTGGATCGACCGGGAGCGGGCGATCCTGGAGACGCTGACCGGCATCAAGCGGGCCGGGGCGCGGAACATCCTCACGTACTGGGCCGTCGAGGCCGCGCGGATGGTGCGCTGAGGCCGGCCGGCCGGGCCCACCCGACCAACCCCACCTAGCGGGGCGCCTGCCGCGGCGAGGGCGAGATCGTCGTCGACTTCGACGACGGGCCCTCGTCGCGCAGGCCCTCTCCGTTTCTGCATGCCGTGAGGGTGAGTGCCGTCAGGGCGATGAGGACGGCCGAGATGAGGCGGGTGGGCATGGGTGGCCTTTCGATGCCGTTGGGGCGGATCGTTGGCCACAGCTTGGGCGGTGAGTGGTCCCGTACGCCATGGATCTCGGGGGATGTGGGACGCCGATGCGGTGGGATGGGTGTTGACCTGCGCAAACGGCGTCCCAGGTGTGGACGGTACGGGACGGTCGGGAGCGGCGTGGGACCCGGCTCACTGGATCGGTGAGTCGGGCGGGGGGAGTTGGATGGTGCGGTCCCGGTCGACGGAGTCGACGCCGTCGATCGCCTGGAGGGTCGGGATCCGGTCCTCGGCGACTGTTCCCGAGAGTGTTCCTACGATCGGCTGTTCGGCCGTGACCTCCAGCCCGGCCCTGCGCAGTGCCTCTACGACTTCCGCGAACCGGTCGGGGTCGACCGAGAGGATGACCCCGACCGGCTCGGATGCGGATGACTCGCTCACGGGGCCTGGAGGATGCCCGCGCCGACGTCCCTGACCGGCTGTGTCATCGGGAACGCACTGGCCTTCAGCGTGGCCATGAGCTGGGCAGCGGTGGCGCTCGGGTTCGCCTGGGCGAGCAGTGCGATGACACCCGCGACGTGCGGGGTGGCCATGCTGGTGCCGCTCAGGACGCGGTACCCGTTGCCGGGGGCGGCCGAGTGCACGTCCCTGCCGGGCGCGGCGATGTTGATCTCGCCGCCCTGGTCGTTGATGCCGCCGTTGGAGAAGAACGACGGGTTGAGCGCCTTGTCCAGCGACGCCACCGCGAGGATGGAGGGGCAGTTCGCGGGTCGGCTGACCGGGACGACGGAGCCCGGGCGCATGCTGTCGTTGCCCGCGGCGGCGACGATCACCGTCCCGAGCTGAAGCGCGCGCTTGGCCAGGTTCTCGTACGTCTGCGGGAAGAGCTCACCCGGCCGGACCCGGGCGCCGAGCGACATGGAGATCACCTTCGCGCCGCTGGCGATGGCCCAGGCCATGCCCGCCAGGATCTGGCCGTCGCTGCCGCTGCCCGCGTTGTTGAGCACCTTGGCCGCGAGGATCTGCGCTTCGGGCGCCACACCGTAGCGAGGGCCCTGCCTGGGCTTGGCCGAACCGGCGGCGGTGCCGATGCAGTGCGTGCCGTGGCCGTTGCCGTCCTGGACAGCCTCGCCCGGTACGAAGGAGGCCGTCGCCGTGATCCGTCCGGCGAAGTCCGCGTGACTGGTGTCCACGCCGGTGTCGAGGACAGCGATCTTCACACCCTTGCCGGTCAGGGCGGACAGGTTGGCCCGAATCGCCTGGAGGCCCCAGGTCCAGGCCTTCTCGTGCCAGGCGGGGCCCTGGCCGATGGCGATCTCGGCCTCGGTGTGGCGGCTGACCACGTCCTCGTCGCTGCGGTAGGACGGGAAGAACTCGGTGGGCGCCTGGTGCGGGGCGGTGATCGGCATGGCGTAGACCATGCGCTCCGGCTCGGCGGCGATGATCGAGGACTCCGCCTCGGCCGTGGTCACCAGCGCGTGGCGCTGGTCGGGCCGCACCTCGACGACGGCGGCGGCGAGGTCCTCGAAGAGCACCGATACGTCAGGGCGCTCCAGGAGTTCGGTGATGTTCTCGATGTCGGTACCGCGGACACGTTCGACAGACGCGATGTCGGCGTTGGCACGCAGTGCGTTCAGGCCGCTCTCCTGGTTGCTCGGGTCGAGCAGGACCACGTACCGACCGGTGTACTCCGAGTTTTGACCCGTGAGGGGGCCACTGGGCCGGTCGGGCTGCTCGCCGTAGGCACGCCTGTCCATGGGTCCGTTCGCCATTGAATTTCCTGCTTTCTCTGTGCTTCCCCCGAGGGTCAGTGGACTTCGCGTCGACGCGTGGCGCCGTCACCGACTGGGTGCGGCGCCTCGAACACCGTCGCACTGTGTGTGGGTACCTGCAACACAGAGCAACCAGCGGTGGAGGCGTGCGGGGCCGCCGGTGTCCCCGGCAGCAACCGGGCGTCATCAACTCCCGCCAGGAGTTAGGTTGTTGTCAATTGAAGGATGTGACTCTCCAGGGAGAGGCTTTATGGCCGGTGACGCGCTCAGCCAGGACCCCGCCGTGCTGCGGAACAGGATCGACACCACCAAGGCGCACCCGGCACGCGTCTACGACGTCTTCCTCGGCGGCAAGGACAACTACCCGGTGGACCGGGAGACCGCGGCCGCCGGGCTCGCGGCCAATCCGCGCGGCTATCTCGACGTCCGGCACAACCGGGACTTCATGCGGCGCGCGGTGACGACCCTGACCCGCGACGGCATCCGCCAGTTCCTGGACATCGGCACCGGACTGCCCACGGCAGAGAACGTGCACCAGATCGCCCAGCGCATCACCCCGGACTCCCGGGTCGTCTACGTCGACAACGACCCGGTGGTGCTCGCCCATGCGCGCGCCCTGCTCACCAGCGGGCCCGAGGGTGTCATCGACTACATCGACGCCGACCTGACGGCACCGGCGCAGATCCTCGAAGAGGCCGCCAAGACCCTGGACTTCGACCAGCCGATCGCGCTGTGCCTCGTGGCCGTCCTGCACTTCATCGAGGACGAGCGGGCCTACCCGGTGGTGAAGGAGCTCATCGACGCGCTGCCCGCCGGCAGTCGGCTCGTGCTCAGCCATCTCACCGAGGACCTCAACCCGGCGAAGATCCGCGCGGTCCAGGAGACCTACACCAAGCGGGGCTTCACCTTCGTGCTGCGCTCCAAGGACGAGGTCGCCCGGTTCTTCGAGCAGAGCGACCTCGTGGTGGACGAGCCGGGTGTCGTACCCGCCCACCACTGGCGGTTCGAGGAGGGCGCGCCCGCGCCCGAGGGCATCGAGACCGAGCGGTTCGAGGCGCTCGACGACATCGAGAAGGTGCGCTACCGCGACATCAACGACGTGACGGACGCCGACATCAACGTGTACACGGCCACCGGCCGCAAGGTCTGAGGCCCCTGAAGCCGCTCACCCCGTCCCGAACCAGGTCTCGGCGAGTGTGTCGAGGTCGTGGCGTGGCGGGGCGGGCAGGCTGCGCAGATACCAGTGCAGGTCGCTGTAGACGTGCAACAGCGTGTACGCCATCAGCTCGCGCGGCGCGAACGGGGCCTGGCCGTACGCCTCGTAGAACCGTTTGAGCAGTCGGGGGTCGGCGCGGGTCAGGAACAGGCCGACGCTCACGAAGTCGTACGCCGGGTCGCCGATCATCGCCGGCTCGAAGTCGAACAGGCCGGTCAGGCGCCACTCGTCGTGCGGGTCGACGGTGAGGTGCTCACGCATGAACTCCGTGTGCAGCAGCACGGGTCGGCGGGGCTCGACGGGGAGCGGGACGGAGCGCAGGAAGTCCGGGATCTGTTCCAGCCAGGGCGATGTGAGGCCGCCGATCTGCTGCTGTTCGACCGCGGCCGAGCGCTGTGCGGCCATGAACCGGTTCCAGTTCGGCGGGCCGACGAAGCCGGCCACCGGCCCCGGGTCCAGGGCGTGCAGCTCGGCGAGGGTCTCGGCCGCCTCCTCGACGATCCGGTCCCGGACCGCCCCCGGGATTCGGGGCCAGGCCTCCTCCAGGCCCTCGCCGGGGAGTTTGGACATCAGCACATACCGCCAGCCGTTCTTGTACTGGTCGGCGGCGTGCAACCTGGGTGTGGGGACGGGGAGTCTGTCCCACAGGTGGGACAACAGCCGGGCCTCACGGACGGCCTCGGCCGCCTCGAAACCCGGATAGAGCTTCAGTACGAGGGCGTCACCGACGGCGTACACCGGCAGCGAGCCCTCGGGAAAACGCACGATTCGCGCACCTTCCAGTCCGAGCTGACCGCAGAGATCCTGGGCAGCCGGCCTCAGTAGCGCCTCGTCTCCGACGACTTCTTCCAATTCGTCGTTCGTGTCCACGCTGGGCAGCATGCGCGCAGCCTAGGGGGTACGGGAGCGGGTCCGCATCGCGGAAAGGGAGGGTGTAGGGGGCACGTATCTCTCTAGGGTGGGGTGGTGAGTCCGAGTCGGGGCGGGGGCGTGCCGTCCATGAGCGTCGAAGGAGCGGTGTGATGAACGGCGTGGATGTGGCCGAGGCCGGGGCGGGTGCCGGGACAGAAGCCGAGATGGGCGCGGGGGTCGGGGCTTCCCAGGGGGTTCGGGCGGAGGCCGGGGAGGGGGTGGCGGACGGTGTTCCGGAGGGGGCCCAGGGAGCTGTGGCGGGTGTGGGCGCCCCGGAAATCGTGGAGCCGCCGGCCCTCGCAGGGCGCGTCGCCGCCGTCGGAGGTTCCCCCGTTCGGGACATCCTCGCCGTCACCGCGCGGCCCGAAGTCGTCAACTTCGCGGGTGGGTTGCCCGCTCCCGAGCTGTTCGACGCCGAGGGCGTCGCGGCCGCGTTCCGCGATGTGCTCGCCGACTCGGCAGGGCGGGCGCTGCAGTACGCGACCACGGAGGGCGAACCGGTGCTCCGCGAGGCGCTCGCGGCGCGATACGCGGCGCGGGGGCTGCCGACCGGCGCGGACGATCTGCTCGTCACCACCGGTTCACAGCAGGCGCTGTCGCTGCTCGCCACGGCTCTGCTGGAGCCCGGGGACGTCGTGCTGGTCGAGGACCCCTGCTATCTGGCGGCACTCCAGGCGTTCCGCTTCGCGGGGGCGCAAGTGGTGGCCGTGCCCGGCGACGCGGACGGGCTAAACCCGGCCGTGCTGGAGGAACTGGTCGTACGGCTGCGGCCCAAGTTCCTCTACACCGTGCCCACCTTCCAGAACCCGACCGGGCGCACCCTGCCGGTCGGGCGCCGCGCCGCCGTCGCCTCCGTCGCGGCCCGGCACGGACTGTGGATCGTCGAGGACGACCCGTACGGCGAACTCCGCTTCGAGGGTGAGCGGGTGCCGTGGATCGCCTCCTGCCCCGGCGCCGAGGACCGGACCGTCCTGCTGGGCTCCTTCTCCAAGGTGATGGCACCCGGGCTGCGGCTGGGCTGGCTGCGGGCGCCGGCCGCGTTGCGTCGGGCGTGTGTGGTCGCCAAGCAGGCGGCCGATCTGCATACGCCGACCGTCAACCAGCTCGCCGCGGCGCGGTACTTGGCCGACCGTGATCTCGATGCGCATGTGGGCCGGGTCGCTGCGGTGTACCGCGAGCGACGGGACGCCATGCTCGCCGGCCTGGCTGACGCCCTTCCCGCCGGGTCCGTCTGGAGCCGGCCCGAGGGTGGCATGTTTCTCTGGGTTCGGCTGCCGTCGTCGTACGACACCACGGGGTTGCTGCCGCGCGTGGTCGAGCAGGGTGTGGCGTATGTGCCGGGGGCGCCCTTCTACGCGGGGGAGCCGGAGCGGTCGGCGTTGCGGCTGTGCTTTGTCACTCAGTCGCCGGGGGAGATCCGGGAGGGGCTGCGTCGGTTGGGGAAGGGGTTGGGGGACGGGGTGGTCTGATCGGGGGGTTTCGCCCCCGCCGCCCCTACCCGTCCCGTCCTTCAGGGGCTGTCGCCCCTTCGACTCCGCATGCTGCGCTCGAGAGCTCGGGGGGTCCGGGTTCGTCGGCGGGTGCGGGGTCGTTGTGGTTGCTCGCGCCCACGCGGCGGAGCCGCATATCGACACAGCCCCGCGCCCCTTACGGGGGGCGCGGTCAGTCCCACCAGAAGGACCAGGTGCGTGCGCCGGGCAGGGTCTTGGCGTATGCCGCCAGGGAGCCGTCTTCCGTGCCCTGCCAGATGTTGTCGGGGCAGAACGCGAAGTGTTCGGCGGCCACCGACTCCGCCTCCGAGTCGGTGGTGGGCGGGGCCGCCACCGAGACGGTCAGTTGGTCGAAGGTGAGCGAGACGACCCGTATGCCGAAGCGGTCCTCCCAGGAGCGCAGGACCGCGCAGAGGCGGGCCACGTCGTTCTCGTGGTTCATCGGGCCCGTCCAGCCGATGGCCGCCGGGATGTCCGCGCTGCGGCGGGCCGGGACCAGGGCGAGCCGGGGCTCCTTCAGCCGGGCGGAGTCGGCCGCCAGGGTGTCGGCGGTCTCGGCGGCCAGGGCGTCCGGGTCGGCCGTGGGCTCCGGGGAGTCCGCGAGGCCCGGCCAGTCGGGCTCCTCCGCGCACTCGGTCCAGGACTCGGCGAGCACCTCCTCGGCGTCGTGGTCACCCGGATACGACGCCTCGTCCGGCATCAGCTCCCAGCCCTCCGGGCCGCCCTGGCTGCCGAGGTCCACCAGGACCGGGAGCAGCCCCGCCGTGCGCCGCGCGGGCAGGACGGCCGACCAGGCACCGGGCGCGGCCGGCTCGTCGGCGTGCCACAGCAGCGGCTCGGGCCACCGGCCCTCGTCCGTCGTGTCCACCAGCCGCCCGGCCGGCAGCGGGAGGTCCAGGCCGAGGGTGCGGCCGCTCGGGTCGTCCGCCAGCCCGGGCAGCGGATTGGGAAGTGTCGCCATGCCGGTGACTGTAGGGGGTGGTACTGACAGCCGAGCGCCCACATTGCCTCACCGGGCACTGCCCGAAGAGACAATGTCCGTCAACTCCCATGAAAAATAGGCTCGTTGCGCACCCGCCCCACTCCATGATCACTCGGAAGGCACCTTCACCATGCGCACACTCACCGCCGCCCGCACCGCCACCCTCGCCGCCGTCGCCGGTGCGGTGCTGTTCACCGGTGTCGCCGCCCAGGGCACCGCCGTGGCCGCTCCGCAGGCCCCCAAGGACAAGCTGACCGTGGCCGGTTACCGGGCCTTTCTGAAGAGCAAGGACGTCAAAACGCTCAAGGCGTTCGACAAGCTGCCCAAGGTCAAGCAGCAGAAGTTCGTCGGCTATCTGCAGAACCGGGCCGTCACCAAGGCGTTCGCCGTCACCGTCGGCGGCACGCTGGGCAAGAGCGGGCACAAGGAGGTGGCGTACAACCCCGACATCCGCTTCGTGGGAGACGTCAGGACCACGTACCCCGAGGGCGATCACGGCATCCACGACATCACCGTGAACTTCACCGCCACCGAGCGGATCTACAACATCCCGGTCGTCACCCAGAGGACCACGCTCTCCTACCGGTTCGAGGACTTCCGTCCCCAGCCCCAGATCACCGGCAAGCCGAAGGTCAAGAGCTCGGTCACCAACCTCAACGCCGCCTTCGCCGTCGGCGCGTCGAACGGCACCGCCGTCGTCAAGGGCAAGAAGACCGTCGTCGCCGGCCTCACCTGGAACACCACCCCGCTGTACAAGTCCGCCGGCAGCGGCGCCGTCGCCAAGCGGCAGACCATCACCGGCTCCCACGGCGCCACCGAGAAGTTCACCGCCGTACTCGCCAAGGGCTGAGCCGGCAGACGGGAACCTGACGACAGGCCCTAGACGGGAGAGGGCCTGCTCAGTCCCACCAGAACGCCCAGATCGACTTGCCGAGCAGTTCCTCCTCCGCGTACCCGCCGAGTGATTCGCCGCCCTGCACGACGCCCGGGCAGAAGGCGTAGTGCTCGACCGCGATCGCCTCCGCCTGCGCCCGGGTGCGGGGCGGGGCGGCCACGGAGACGACGAGCATGTCGTAGGAGAGGGCGACGACCCGTATGCCGAAGCGGTCCTCCCAGGAGCGCAGGACCGCGCAGAGGCGGGCCACGTCTCTCTCGTGGTGCACCGGGCCCGTCCAGCCGATCGCCGCCGGGACGTCCGCGCTGCGGCCCGTCGGGACGAGGGCCAGGCGCGGGTCCTTCAGCCAGGTCCGCCAGTGGCCGTCGGCCAGCAGGGAGTCGGCGACCTCGGCGGCGCGGGCGTCCGGATCGGCGTCGAGGACTCCGGCCGGGGCGAGCCCCGGCCAGCCCGGCCCGAAGGGGGCGAGCACCTCGGCGTACCACTCGGGGTCCTCGGCCACCTCGTCCTCGTCGGGCCAGAAGCCGGCGAGGACCTCCTCGGCGTCGTGATCCCCGGGCCGTGACACGCGCCCGGGGTCCAGACGCCACTGCTCCGGCCCGCTCTCGTGGGCGTCGCCTCCCGTCTTCACGATCAGCGGACGCGGCCCAGCCGTCCGCCGCGCCCAGTCGCCGGGCACGGCGGTCGTCGTGTCCGCGTACGACAGCGGCGGATGAGGGGACTTCGTCATGCCGGTGACTGTAGGGGCGGGCACTGACAACCACCTGTCCCGTGGGCCCCGTACTGCACCAAAGGGCACTGCCCGAAGAGACGATTTCTGTCAATTCCGAAGAAAAATAGGCTCGTTGCGCATCCGGCCCCGCCGTCATGCTCCGATCCCGACCCGCTCGGAAGGCACCTTCACCATGCGCACACTCGCCACCACCGCCCGCACCGCCACCCTCGCCGCCGTCGCCGGAGCCCTGCTGTTCACCGGCGTCGCCGCCCAGGGCACCGCCGTGGCCGCCCCGCAGGCCCCCAAGGACAAGCTGACCGTGGCCGGTTACCGGGCCTTTCTGAAGACCAAGGACGTCAAGACGCTCAAGGCGTTCGACAAGCTGCCCAAGGCCAAGCAGCAGAAGTTCGTCGACTACCTCCAGAGCCCGGCCGTCCAGAAGGCGTACGCCGTGCGCGCCGGCGGCTATGTGAACCGGGGCGGACACAACGAGGAGGCCTTCAACAAGGACGTCCGCTTCGTCGCCGACGTCAAGGGCGTCCAGAAGGTCGCGGGCGGCGCACGGCACATCACCCTGACCTTCACCGCCACCGAGCGCATCTACGGCGTCCCGGTCATCACCCAGAAGACCGTCCTGTCCTACCAGCTCAAGGGCGGCGTCAAGGCGCAGAAGTTCACGCGCTCCGTCACCAACCTCAACGGCGCCTTCGCCGTCACCCCGGCGAAGAACGCCACCGTCGTCGTGACGGGCGACAACATCTCCGCGACCGCGGCCTGGAACGCCGCCCCGCTCTACAAGTCCGCCGGTACCGCCACGATCACCAAGCGGCAGGTCACCTCCACCGTGAACGTGAAGTTCAACGCCTGGATCGGCAACCGCTGATCCGCAACGGGGGAAAAGGGGAGTGGGGGCACCGGCCGGTGCCCCCACTCCCTTTATCCGCTGTAACCGCTGTATCCGCTGAACGCGCTGTACTCGCCGGGGCTCAGAGCCGCTCGGGCGTCCTGATGCCCAGCAGGCCCATGCCCCGGTGCAGCGTGCGGGCCGTCAAATCCACCAGGAACAGGCGGTTCTCGACGACCTCCGTCGGGTTGTCGTCGCTCAGCACCTGGCACTGGTCGTAGAACGTCGTCAGCAGCGTCGCCAGCTTGTACAGGTACGCCGCCAGCTTGTGCGGCTCGTACGACGTCGCCACCTCCGCCAGCGACTCCCCGAACTGGTCCAGGTGCAGACCGAGCGCCCGCTCCGCCGGGGCCAGCTCCAGCTCCGCGTGGGCCGCCGGGCGCGCCTCGCCCGCCTTGCGGAGGATGGACTGGATACGGGCGTACGCGTACTGGAGGTAGACGGACGTGTCGCCGTTCAGCGAGACCATCTGGTCCAGGTCGAACTTGTAGTCCCGCACCGCCGACGTCGACAGGTCGGCGTACTTCACCGCGCCGACGCCGACGTACCGGCCGTTCTCCACGATCTCCCGCTCGGACAGGCCCACCTTCTCGGCCTTCTCCCGGACGACGGTCGTCGCCCGGTCGATCGCCTCGTCGAGGAGGTCCTGCAGCCGGACCGTCTCGCCCTCACGCGTCTTGAACGGCTTGCCGTCCTTGCCCAGCACCGTGCCGAACGCCAGCTGGTACGCCGTGACGTCCTCGTCGTTCAGCCAGCCCGCCCGGCGGGCCGTCTCGAAGACCATCTTGAAGTGCAGCGACTGGCGGGCGTCCACGACGTAGACCAGCGTGTTCGCCTTCAGGTTGAAGACGCGGTCGCGGATCGCGGACAGGTCCGTCGCCGCGTAGCCGTAGCCGCCGTCGGACTTCTGGACGATCAGCGGGACCGGGTTGCCGTCCGGGCCCTTGACGTCGTCGAAGAAGACACAGAGCGCGCCCTCGCTGCGGACCGCGACGCCGGACTCCTCCAGGAGGCGGCAGGTCTCGTCCAGCATGTCGTTGTAACCCGACTCGCCGACGATGTCCGGGTCCCGGACCTCCATGTCGAGCTTCTCGAAGACCGAGTAGAAGTAGATCTTCGACTCGTCGACGAAACGCTGCCACAGGGCGAGCGTCTCCGGGTCGCCCGCCTGGAGGTCGACCACCCTGCGGCGGGCCCGCGTCTTGAACTCCTCGTCCGAGTCGAACAGCGCGCGCGAGGCCTTGTAGAGGCGGTTCAGGTTCGACATCGCCTCCTCGCCGGAGGCCGCCGTGTCCTCGGTGTCGGACTTGTGGTCCAGCTCGTGCGGGTGCTCCAGGAGGTACTGGATGAGCATGCCGAACTGGGTGCCCCAGTCACCGATGTGGTGCCTGCGGACCACCGTCTCGCCCGTGAACTCCAGGATCTGGACGACCGCGTCGCCGATCACGGCGGAGCGGAGGTGGCCTACGTGCATCTCCTTCGCCACGTTCGGCTGCGCGTAGTCGATGACCGTCGTGCCCGGGTCGTCGGCCGTGGCCACGCCGAGGCGGTCCGCGTCCGCGTACCGCGCCGCGAGGTTCCGCGTGATCGCGCCGTCGGTGAGCGTGATGTTGAGGAAGCCGGGGCCGGAGACCTCGATCTCCTTCAGCAGGTCACCCGACTCGACCTTCGCGACGACCTGGGTCGCCAGCTCCCGGGGGTTGGCCTTCGCCTTCTTCGCCAGGGCCAGGATGCCGTTGGCCTGGAAGTCCGCCCGGTCGCTTCGTCGCAGCAGCGGGTCGACGGAACCGGCCTCCGGCAGGGCTGCCGAGAGGGCCGTCGCGAGGCGCTGGTGGACGGAGGCGGTGAGGGACGTGACCGGGGCCATGGGGTGGGAGCCGTTCTCCTCGGGATACGGGTGGATGCGGTCAGTATCCCACGGGGGGTAAAGGGGTTTTCTCGGGCGAGGGGCGGGGTGGACGCGCCCTGGAGCTCGGATGATCAGGGTCTGTCGGCGGGCGCGGGTTCGTCTGTGGTCGCTCACGCGGTTCCCCGCGCCCCTGACGGGGCGCGAGTCTGGGAGAATGGGGCGGTCGGCCGGGTGACCGTACCGGCGGCCATGGAGAACCTACAGAAAAAGAGGACGTGCCGATCGTGGCTCAGAGCACCGAGACCACCGACTGGGTCTCCCGTTTCGCGGATGAGGTCATCGAGGAGTCGGAGCGTCGGGCCCCGGGCAAACCGGTCGTCGTCGCCTCCGGGCTCTCCCCGTCCGGCCCCATCCACCTCGGGAACCTGCGCGAGGTCATGACCCCGCACCTCGTCGCCGACGAGATCCGTCGGCGGGGACGTCAGGTACGCCATCTGATCTCCTGGGACGACTACGACCGGTATCGCAAGGTGCCGAACGGGGTCCCCGGCGTCGACGAGACCTGGGCCGAGCACATCGGCAAGCCGCTGACCTCCGTCCCGGCCCCCAAGGGCTCCCCGCACCCGACCTGGGCCGAGCACTTCAAGGCCGCCATGGTCGACTCCCTCGCCGAGCTGGGCGTCGAGTTCGACGGCATCAGCCAGATGGCCCAGTACACCTCCGGGGTGTACCGCGAGCAGGTCCTGCACGCCATGAAGCACCGCGGGGACATCGACGCCGTCCTCGCCCAGTACCGCACCAAGCCCAAGCCCGCCGCCAAGCAGCAGCAGAAGCCCCTCGACGAGGCCGAGCTGGAGGCCGCCGAGGGTTCCGGCGCGGCCGAGGAGGACGACGGTTCCTCCGGCTCCGCCGGGTACTTCCCGTACAAGCCCTACTGCGGTGACTGCGAGAAGGACTTCACCACCGTCACCTCCTACGACGACGACACCACCGAGCTGTCGTACGTGTGCGACGCCTGCGGTTTCGGCGAGACCGTCGCGCTGAACGAGTTCAACCGCGGCAAGCTCGTCTGGAAGGTCGACTGGCCCATGCGGTGGGCGTACGAGGGCGTCGTCTTCGAGCCGAGCGGTGTCGACCACTCGTCCCCGGGTTCGTCGTTCCAGGTCGGTGGGCAGATCGTCGGGATCTTCGGCGGGAAGCAGCCGATCGGGCCCATGTACGCCTTCGTGGGCATCAGCGGCATGGCCAAGATGTCCTCGTCCCGCGGTGGCGTTCCGACGCCCGGCGACGCGCTGAAGATCATGGAGCCGCAGCTCCTGCGCTGGCTCTACGCCCGCCGCCGGCCCAACCAGTCCTTCAAGATCGCCTTCGACCAGGAGATCCAGCGCCTCTACGACGAGTGGGACAAGCTCGACGCGAAGGTGGCCGACGGCTCCGCCCTCCCCGGCGACGTCGCCGCCCACGCGCGTGCCGTGCGCACGGCCGCCGGTGAGCTGCCGAAGACGGCGAAGCCCCTGCCGTACCGGACCCTCGCCTCCGTCGCCGACATCACCGCCGGCGCCGAGGACCAGACCCTCCGCATCCTCGGCGAACTCGACCCCACCGACCCGCTGTCCTCCCTCGACGAGGTACGGCCGCGGCTCGACAAGGCCGAGGCCTGGATCAACACGCACGTCCCCGCCGACCAGCGGACCATCGTGCGCGACGAGCCCGACGCCGAGCTGCTGAAGTCCCTCGACGAGCAGGGCCAGGGCTCGCTGCGGCTCCTGCTCGACGGGCTCGCCGAGCACTGGTCCCTCGACGGGCTCACCCACCTCGTCTACGGCGTGCCCAAGGTCCAGGCCGGGTTCCCCGCCGACGCCACGCCCAAGGAGCTGCCGGCGGAGATCAAGACCGCCCAGCGGTCCTTCTTCGCCCTGCTGTACCACCTGCTCGTCGGCCGTGACACCGGCCCGCGCCTGCCCACGCTGCTGCTCGCGGTGGGGCAGGACCGGGTGCGGGCCCTGCTCGGGGAGTAGGCCCCGGTCGTACGCGTACGAGGAGGGGGTGCCCGGTGTTCGCCGGGCACCCCCTCCGTCGTGTGCGGACGCGTGCGTTACGCGATGTGGTCCTCTTCCAGTTCCGCGGTGTGGCGGTTCTGGAAGCGCTCCGCGAGGGTCTTCAGGGCACTGGCGCTCAGCGTCGTGCCGTACGTCGCCTGGATGTTGTCGCCGAGGACGCGGGGCGTGGGGTAACTGCCGTCTATCGACTGACGGAACACCTGGTAGTACGCCTCCTCCTGGGCCTTCTCGTCGGAGAGAGGACTCGCTTCCTCACGGGGGGTGGGGATGGGGAGCTGTTCCGAGGCGGGGTCCTGCGGAGTGGGCTGGGGCTGCTGCGGTTGTTGAGTCGCGCCTTCGCCGAGCTGGCGCGTGCGGCCGGGGCCCGCCGGGATCGGGAAGCTGCCCGTCTCCTCCATGGAGGGCTGCTGGTACTGGTCCGGCTCCTGGTCCTCGTACCAGTCCTCGTACTGCTCCTCCGGGACGTACTGGGCGTCGTAGGAGGGGTCGTAGGTCGGGTCGTACGTGGGGTCGTAGCCGCCCTGATAGGGAACCTCTTGGGGGTGGCGGGCGTGCAGCCAGGGGCTTTCGTCCGGGGCGGGGGCCCCGGCCGGTTCCGGTCGCTGCACGTACCCGGGTTGCTGCGCCTGTTGCGGTTGCCCGGCGTATTCAGGCCGCTCGGCGGCTGGAGCGCTCTCCAGCTGGGGGCGCTGCTCACCGGGAGGTGCCGTTCTCTGCGGGACGGGCGCCGCCCCAACGGCACGATCGTCCGCGACCAGGGGAGCCGCCGGGGGCAGCACCGCCGGTTCGATTCCCGCCGCCGCCAAGCCCGACGGGGCCGTCTCCGCCAGGGGCACCCCGTACTTCGCCAGTCTCAGCGGCATCAAGGACTCCACCGGGGCCTTGCGGCGCCAGGCCCGGCCGAAGCGGGAGCGGAGGCGGGCCTGGTAGACGAGACGTTCCTGCTCCAGCTTGATGACCTGGTCGTAGGAGCGCAGCTCCCACAGCTTCATCCGGCGCCAGAGCAGGAAGGTGGGGACGGGGGAGAGCAGCCAGCGCGTCATGCGGACGCCCTCCATGTGCTTGTCCGCCGTGATGTCCGCGATACGGCCGATCGCGTGGCGGGCCGCCTCCACCGCCACCACGAACAGCACCGGGATCACCGCGTGCATACCCACACCCAGCGGGTCCGGCCAGGCCGCCGCGCCGTTGAACGCGATCGTCGCCGCCGTCAGCAGCCACGCCGTCTGGCGCAACAGCGGGAAGGGGATGCGGATCCACGTCAGGAGCAGGTCCATGGCCAGCAGGACGCAGATACCCGCGTCGATGCCGATCGGGAAGACGTAGGAGAAGTTCCCGAAGCCCTTCTTGATGGCCAGTTCGCGGACGGCCGCGTACGAACCCGCGAAGCCGATACCGGCGATGATCACCGCGCCGGTCACGACCACGCCGATGAGAACGCGGTGCATCCGAGTCAGCTGCATTGGCGCGGCCACCGGTACTCCCCTCCCCTTGCATGTTGTTGCGCGCAACAGGGTGGCACATCTGTGCGGCGGACAGATTGCCGGTATGTGCGGAGCCCGGTCCCACAAGGGGCCGGGCTCCGGTAAAAGGCCAGGTGGGGCGGCGAGTCGAGGACTACCTCGACGTCTTCTTGCGGGTGGACGAGGACGAGCCGCTCGACGAGGAGCTGTCCGAATCGTCGTCCGAGCCCGAGCTGAGGTCCGAACCCGAGCCACCTGACGACGACGCCTTCGTGGCGCCCTTCGACGGAGTCTTGGACGGGGTCTTCGAAGGCGTCTTGCTCGCGCTCTTCGACGGGGACGCGCTCGCCTTGCCGCCGTCCGGGTCGTTGGCGTCGGCCACCGAGGCCACGACCTCCTTCGCCGCGGACTTCGCGGACTTCACCAGAGCGGCCGCGTCCGGCGTCTTCTCGCCCGCCAGACCCGCGCCGTTGTAGTCGAGGGTGACGACCACGTTCTCCGTGCGCACCACGACCGTCTGCTGCTTGAAGGTGTCGCCCTTCTTCTTCAGCTCGTAGCGGACCACCGTCGCCTCGTCGCCGAGGCCCGTCGCCGTCTCCGTCTTGACGTTCTTCGCGCCGTCCGTGGCCTTGGCCGCCGTCACCTTGTCCTCGAACGCCTCGTGCGCCCGGTCCTCGCCGGGGCCGTTGGTCGCGTCCGACTCCAGCAGATGCAGCGACACACTCAGCCAGCGGTACTGCGAACCCTTCACACCGTTGTCGTCCAGGCTCGTCCAACGGCAGTCACCGGTGACATCCGCCTCCGGGGCGTTGATCGCCTTGCCCGACTTCACACCCTTCGGCACCAGCGACGTCAGCGACTTCCGCGCGAACACCTCACACGCGTCCGGCAGCTTCGCGTACGCCGCCTGCGCCACCTGAGGCGCCTCACTGGTCTCCCCCGGCTGCGCGCTCGCGCCCGCCGGCTGGTCGTCACCGGAGGCGCTGTCGGAGTCCGAGTCCGAGGAACAGCCGACCGCCAAGAGCATCATCGGGACGACTGCTGCGCCCACGAGAACCCGGCCGAGACGCCCGGTACGTGCGGCTGCTCGCGGCTGACGCTGATCTGACTCTGCGGCTCGTTGCATGGTTCCTTCACTCATGACGTTCAAGACGGTCATCAATCGGTCCGAGGGGCCACGGTACGCGGTGAGGAAGAAGTCCGGTCGTGGTTCAGGGGGTTCGCCGTACCGCCCCCGCCCGCCCCGAACGCGGCTCAGCCCTCGAACGACTCCGCCAGCCGCTCGGCCAGATTCCGCGCCCTGTCCTGCATTTCCTCACTGTCCGGCACGGCCGTCGTGGTCGCCGGCTGCTCCTCGTACTCCACCGTCACGATCACGTTCGACGTGCGGAACACCACAGTCACCGTGCGCTGCCCGCTCGTTCCGAGCACGTCGTCAAGGAACGCCTCGTCGCCGAGATCGTCGAGGATGCGGGGCTGGAGGGAGGCCGGGGTCGCGGAGGCGGAGGGCGAGGAGGACGGGCTGCCCGACGCGGAGCCGGACGAGGACTTGGCGGAGGACTTGGACGGACTGGCGTCGCCCTCGCCGGCCGCCGTGCTCTGCTCCTCGGCCGCGGAGTCGGTGGCCGTCGGCTGGGGCAGATCCGCGGCCTCCTCCTTGGTGCCGTAGACCTCCTCGGCCTTGCTGTCGTCGCTGACCGGGTTCTCGTACGACATCACGCGCTCGAAGTCGACGAAGAGGCGGTCGGTGGCGTCCGTCGACTCCGCCTTCCAACGGCAGCCGGCCTTGCGGTCGGTGTCGTACGTCTGCGTCGCCTCGCCCTTGTACGCCTCCTTGCGCTGGTCGGCGTCCGTCAGTTGCTCGATGCCGGGGAGGAGGGAGTCGAGGGTCTCCTGGCCGACCGAGCCGCAGGCCACCGGGAGCGTGTCGTAACGGCCGGGCTGGGCGGGGGAGGCCGTCGCGGCGGCGTCGCCCGGGCGGGAGTCGTCGGTCGCATCGCCGTCGTCCGAGCTCGTGCACGCGGTCAGCAGTGCCGCGAGGAGCACGGCGACGCCGGGTACGTACGCCTTCCGCTGCACGGTGGGGCTCCTCTCGACGGGGTCCCTGGGGACGCCTCTCGCGTTCCTGTCCTGTGGTTATTCACTTGCCGCACGGGGGTGACCCCCGGGCACCATGTGTATCGCACGCACTGCCGTGGACGCCGGTCCGAGATCCCTTATCAGCGACCTTGGCGCCGGTTTTGCGTTCTGAGACTTTTATCTGTTTCGCGGGGGAATGAGGGCGATATGTCATACGTGGAGATACCGGGCGCGAAGGTCCCCATCCGCATGTGGACCGACCCGGCGTCGGTCGAGGACGTGGCGCTCCAGCAGCTGCGGAATGTCGCGACGCTGCCGTGGATCAAGGGGCTGGCCGTCATGCCGGACGTCCACTACGGCAAGGGCGCGACGGTCGGCTCGGTCATCGCGATGCAGGGCGCGGTGTGTCCTGCGGCGGTGGGGGTCGACATCGGGTGCGGGATGTCGGCGGTACGGACGTCGCTCACGGCCAACGACCTGCCGGGAGACCTGTCGCGGCTTCGGTCGAAGATCGAGCAGGCCATTCCGGTGGGGCGGGGGATGCATGACGATCCCGTGGATCCGGGGCGGCTGCACGGGTTCGGGACCGCTGGGTGGGAGGACTTCTGGGGGCGGTTTGACGGGGTTGCCGATGCGGTGAAGTTCCGGCGGGAGCGGGCGGCTTTGCAGATGGGGACGCTCGGCAGTGGAAATCACTACCTGGAGGTTTCCCTCGATACCGAGGGGGTGGTGTGGCTCACGCTCCACTCCGGTTCCCGGAACATCGGCAAGGAACTGGCCGAGCACCACATCGGCGTGGCCCAGAAGCTTCCGCACAACCAGGGCTTGGTCGACCGCGACCTTGCCGTCTTCGTCTCGGACAACCCGCAGATGGCTGAGTACCGGAATGACCTCTACTGGGCGCAGGAGTACGCGAAGTACAACCGCTCGATCATGATGGCGCTCCTCAAGGACGTGATCCGCAAGGAGTTCAAGAAGGCGAAGCCGACCTTCGAAATGGAGGTCAGCTGCCATCACAATTACGTAGCGGAGGAACGCTACGAGGGGATGGACCTGCTAGTGACCCGCAAGGGTGCGATCAGGGCGGGTGCGGGCGACCTCGGAATCATCCCGGGATCGATGGGTACGGCCACGTACATCGTTAAGGGGCTCGGCAACGAGAAGGCGTTCAACTCGGCTTCGCACGGCGCGGGGCGGCGCATGAGCCGCAACGCGGCGAAGCGGCGCTTCTCGACGAAGGATCTGGAGGAGCAGACGCGGGGTGTGGAGTGCCGTAAGGACTCAGGCGTCGTGGATGAGATTCCGGGGGCGTACAAGCCGATCGAGCAAGTAATGGATCAGCAGCGCGATCTCGTTGAGGTCGTGGCGAAGCTGAAGCAGTTCATCTGTGTGAAGGGTTGACGCGGAAGGCCCCGGCAGGAGCCGGGGCCTTGCTCACTCAGCGGTCATTTGGCATGGGGACCTGGCCGTTGCGTAGGCGCCAGAGGCGGAGATTGCAGCTTTGGACGGTGCGGCCAAGCTCCTCGGCAGCTGCTGTTGGGCTGTTGAGTTCCAGCAGGATCCGGTCTTCCTGTTCACTCCAGCGGCGCCTCGTGTATGCGGCACGCATGCCAATGGGGCGTGCCCAGGCGGCGAAAGAGTCGGCGGCTGTGCGCTTGCGTTCCAGGGACAGGCAGCCGGAGTAGTAGAGGTCGGCTGCAAGGCGCTGGGCTACTTCCATCGAATAGAAGACGTTGTAGATGTCGTCCCGGGTGTTGCGACTGATGACGCGCTCGGCTCCTGTCACCTCCCTGGCGTATTCGCCCAGGTGAGAAGCGATGGCTGTGCTGGCCGTGGTGAGGGAGACGAAAGGGAATCCCTTGCCGGTGAAACCGATTGACCCGTCTGCGTCGATGAGACCTCGGAGATAGTCACGGGCGGAGAACTCGATGCCGGGCGGGGCGATCGTCTTCGACTTGTGGCCGTAAGGCAGGCCGAGTTCGTTCACCTTGGTCCTGGCTTCGAGGGAGCACAGGCTCCAGACCGCCGAGTGCGCGCTCTCGGCGAAGTTCGTTGATCGGGTGCGCTCGGTAACGCTGCTGTAGTACGGCGTCAGCTTCTGGAACTCGCGCAGTAGATCAATGTCCCGCGCGCTGATCTCGACACTCAACCGGCCCTTCCTGCCCGGCCCTTGCTTGAGGTGCCCATCCGCCTGCAAGAACCCGAACATGTACGCGTACGCCGGGACCGTGAGGTCCATGAACTGGTGAGCGCTAGGCTCGCAATCAGCCACAGGGAAGCCCGCTTCCTTGTCGGTCAGGCCCTCGGCTGGGATGCCGCCCAGCCGAGGGCCGTCGAATTGATGTTGTGGCGCGAGCCTAGGTCGGGAGTTCGGGCATCGTGTGGGTGGTCGAGAGGGTTCACCCTTGTGAGTTATGGGCGGCCTCAGGGGACGAGAACCAACCTCCCCCGCACGCCGCCCTCCCCCAGGCGGGCGTGGGCCTTCGCCGCCTCGGTGAGGGGGTAGGTCTCGGCGACTCGGGTCGTCAGGACGCCCTTGTCGGCGAGGGTCACCAGTTCTGCCAGGCGGGTGGCGTCGGGGGTGACGCTGACCGAGGTGGTGTGGATGCCGCGGACGGGGGCCGGGTGGGCGCCCGGGATCACGCCTACGAAGGTGCCGGCGTCGCGGACCCAGGGCAGGGCCGTCTCGCCGAGTAGGGCCGCGTCCAGTACCGCGTCCACGCTTGCCGGGGCGACGGTTGTCGACGTGAAGTGGGCGGCGCCCAGGGCGCGTACGTAGGCCTCGTCCGTTTCGCGGGCCAGGGCGGTGACCTCGATGCCCTGGTGGGTGGCCAGTTGGACGGCGTAGGCGCCCACCGCGCCCGCCGCGCCGGTCACCAGGAGGGTCTGGCCGGGGGTGAGGTTCAGCAGGTCCAGGGCCTGGGCCGCGGTGAGGGAGTTGAGGGGGAGGGTGGCGGCGAGGGGCGCGTCCAGGGTCTCGGGGGCCTTGGCCAGGTCCGCCGTCCCGACGAGCACGTACTCCGCGTGGGCGCCCGTGCCGGGGCGCTTGAACGGGCCGTACGCCATCGCCACCACTTCGTCGCCGATCCGCCAGCCCGTGTCCGTGTCGGCGCCCGTCGCGTCGATCGTGCCCGCCACGTCCCAGCCGAGGGCGATCGCTTCGTCCGTACCGCCGAAGGCGCCGGAACGTACGCCCGCGTCCACGGGGTTGAGCGCTGCCGCGGTCACCTTGATCCGTATCTGTCCGGGGCCGGGCTCCGGGATCTCCGTCTCCACGATCTCCACGGCCTCGGGGCCGCCGAAGGACGTCACCACAGCAGCACGCATTGTCTTCTCCAGGGTTGATAGATGGTGATAGAGGGTGATAGAGGCGATCCGTGCGGGTTTTCATCGCTTCCGTCCCGCAGTCGCAACCCTAGGGATAGGTACTATCTTCTGGTAAGTAGGCACCTCAAGGTGCGTACCTCACCCGGAGGTGACCCGATGGCGACCATGACGGCGGCGCAGCGGCGGGAACAGGCCCGTGCCGAGTACGACGCGTTCATCAGGGGCTGTCCCACCAACCAGCTCCTCGACCGGCTCAGCGACAAGTGGGTGAGCCTGGTGGTGAGCGCCCTTGCCGGCGGGGCCATGCGGTACAGCGATCTGGGGCGCCGGATCGCGGGCGTCAGTCCCAAGATGCTGACGCAGACGCTGCGTTCACTGGAGCGGGACGGGATCGTGGCCCGTACCGTCACCCCGTCCGTCCCGGTGCGCGTCGACTACGAGCTCACGCAGCTCGGCCACAGCCTGAGCCTGCTGCTCCTCGCCGTGAAGGACTGGGCGGAGACACACATCGAGGAGGTCCATGAGGCGCGGGAGCGGTACGACGGCTCCGATGGGGATCAGTAGGCCCCGGCGCGGTCAGAACGCGTAGGCGTCGCCCGTGTCCAGGGCCAGTACGCGCAGGCGGTCCTCGTGGTGGTGGCGGCGGTCGGTGGGGCCGTCGCCGCGCCAGGCCGTGTCGATGTCGAGGTGCACCTCGGCGGGGGCGCCCCGGAGGCGGACGCGGAGGGCGATCTCGGCGCCGGTGGCGTCCGCCGCGAGCGGGCCCGTCCCGCAGATCACCGTGCGCGCCCCGGCGCGGGCGCAGCCGTCGGGGAGGCGCTGGCGGTCCGTGAGGGGGGCCGACCAGCGCAGTCGTACGGTCGCGGCGGTGACGGGCCGGGGGCCGCGGTTGTGCGGGGTGAGGCGGACGTCGACGATGCCGGCGGTCATGGCGACCGAGCCGTGGTAGGCGAGGCGGGTGTCGGGGGCGAGCGCGGATGCCGGTGCGTGCGTGAGTGGGGCGACGGTCACGACGAGAGCCGCACCCAGTGCTCCGGGCATCCGCACGACAACCACACCCCGTCCGTTCGCGTTCGTGAGTCACCGGATGTATCCCACCGGAGACGCGGCTCAGGCCTCCCGGCCGTCGGGAACCCCCGCCCGGAGCACCCGGCGCACGGTGCGAAGCTGCCGTCATGCTGATCGCCCGTTCCGCCGCCCTGTTCCTGCTCGCCGCGTTGCTGGAGATCGGTGGGGCCTGGCTGGTGTGGCAGGGCGTGCGGGAGCACCGGGGGTGGGTGTGGATCGGTGCGGGGGTGCTCGCGCTGGGGGCGTACGGGTTCGTGGCGACGTTCCAGCCGGACGCTCACTTCGGGCGGGTGCTGGCCGCGTACGGGGGGATCTTCGTGGCCGGGTCGGTGGCCTGGGGCATGGTCGCGGACGGCTACCGGCCCGACCGCTGGGACGTCATGGGCGTGCTGATCTGCCTCGCGGGCATGGCGGTGATCATGTACGCGCCGCGGGGCGGGTGAGCGGGGCGCCGCTCCGGTGGCGGCCGGGGCATCGGTCGGGCCGTGGGCCGGGGCATCGGCTCAGGCGAGCGGCTCCTCCGGCAGCAGGCCCAGCTGGGTCAGGAACTCCAGCTCGTCGAAGTAGAGCCGGTACTCGACGATCCGGCCGTCCTTGACGGTGGCGAAGTCAACGCCGCGGATCCTGACGTCCTTCTGGGTCGCGGGGAGGGTCTCCCCGGTGGGCAGCTGGATCGGCCCGGTGTTCTTACCGCTGAAGAAGCCCTCGTCGATGGCCGTGTCGCCGATCTCGTACGAGTGCACCGGTGTGTAGGTGGCGTCGGGGATCGCTTCCGTCATCTGGCGCCAGTACTCGACGATGTCCTCGCGCCCGCGGATCTCGCCGCCGTCGGGGGTGACGGCGATCGCGTCCTCCGCGTACAGCGCGCCGAGGGCCTTCAGATCCGGGTGCGTGGTCAGCGTCTCCGTGAGCCGGTCCATGACCTCACGTGCCTGTCCCATGGTCCACCTCCAAGGCGAGAGGATCACCGGTCTCATTGTCCCACCGGGGGTCTGTTCCCACCCGCCGCCTATCCTGGCCGGACAAGGTTTCGAGTACGTCGTCCCAGGAGCAGCCATGGTCACCGCAGCACCGTCCGCCGCGTCCCGCATCGCCGTCGTCACCGGTGCGAGTGGCGGAATCGGTGCCGCCACGGCCCGGCAGCTCGCCGCGGCCGGGTATCGCGTGGTGCTGACGGCCCGCCGCAAGGACCGTATCGAGGCTCTGGCCGAGGAGATCAACGCGGCGGGGCACTCGGCGGCGGCGTACCAGCTGGATGTGACCGATCGCGCGGCCGTGGACGAGTTCGCGTCCGCGTTCAGGACCATCGGTGTGCTGGTGAACAACGCGGGCGGCGCGCTCGGTGCCGATCCGGTGGCGACGGGCGACCCGGCGGACTGGCGGCAGATGTACGAGACGAACGTCATCGGCACGCTCAACCTCACCCAGGCCCTGCTGCCGGCGCTGACCGCGAGCGGTGACGGCACGGTGGTCGTCGTGTCGTCGACGGCGGGGCACGGGACGTACGAGGGCGGCGGGGGCTATGTCGCCGCCAAGCACGGGACGCATGTCCTCGCGGAGACGCTGCGGCTGGAGATCGTCGGTACGCCGGTGCGGGTGATCGAGATCGCGCCCGGGATGGTGAAGACGGACGAGTTCGCGCTGACCCGGTTCGGCGGGGACGCGGAGCGGGCGGCGGGTGTGTACGCGGGGGTCGCCGAGCCGCTGACGGCGGACGACGTGGCCGACACGATCACCTGGGCGGTGACCCGGCCCAGCCATGTCAACGTCGACCTGTTGGTCCTGCGCCCCCGCGCCCAGGCCTCCAACACCAAGGTCCACCGGGAGCTGTGATGGCGTCGGCCGAGGGCGGGCACGGGGGCGGGCCCGGGGACGGGGGCCGAGACGAGGGCCTCGGCGAGAGCGTCGAGAAGCGCCGGCTCGCCGAGGAGAAGAAGAACGAGCGGTATGTGTGGTGGTCGCTCGGCTACTTCCTCTTCGGCATCCACGTGGTCGCCTTCGTGATGATCTACGCGGTCACGCACGCGAAGTAGGGACTGCGGCCTCCGCGTACGCCGTCGGCGGTACGCCCACCGTCGCCGTGAAGTCCCGAACGAGGTGGGCCTGGTCCGCGTAGCCGAGGTCGGCGGCCAGGCGGGCCCAGTCCACCGCGCGTTCGGTCTCGGCGCGTTCGAGTGCCTCGTGGATGCGGTAGCGCAGGATGACCCACTTGGGGCCGACGCCGACGTACCCGGCGAAGAGGCGTTGCAGGAGGCGTACGGAGAGGCCTTCGGCGCGGGCGAAGTCGGTGACGCGGCGGATCGTGCGGTCGGTGCGGACGCGGTCGACCAGGGCCATGGCGAGGTCGGCCTGGGGGTCGGGGCGGGGGGCTTCCCGCCCCGGGCCCAGGAGGAAGGCGTCGAGGGCGGCGGTGCGGGCGTCCTCGTCGTCGGGGGTGAGGATCGTCGCCGGGTCCGTGGGCGGGAGCACCGCGGGCTGTTCGGGGTGGCGTACGCGTCGGCCGGTCCAGTGGGTGACCGGGACGTGCGGGGCGAAGGGGCGGAAGCCGCCCGGCCGGAACTTGATGCCGCAGACCCGGCCCCGGCCCTCCAGCTTCTGGCTGAAGAGGCCGTGCTGGACGCCCGCGATCTCGACGAAGGGCTCCTGGCCCTCGAACCGCTGGAAGACGATGTTGACCGCCGGGTGCGGGACGACGTGTGAGACGTACGGCTCGGGCAGGTCCCAGTCGATCAGCCAGTAGTGCTCGACGTGGGGGCGCAGGGCGGGGGTGGGCAGCAGGCGGCGGAAGTCCACGTGCGAGAGGAGTCCCGCGGCGTCGACGATTCCTCGGGTGTCACGGCGTGCGGCGGCCATGGAACAAGGCTAGGACCCACCACTGACAGTGCCCGGAGACGGCCGGAGGAATAGTGGCGGAGGGGCTCTCGTTTGCGGGTATAGTTGAATCGTAAACAAATTGGAGGGTGGCAGCGATGATGCAGTTCGGGATCTTCACCGTCGGCGATGTGACGCCGGACCCGACCACCGGGCGGACGCCGACCGAGCGTGAGCGCATCAAGGCCATGACGGCGATCGCGCTGAAGGCCGAGGAGGTCGGGCTCGACGTCTTCGCGACCGGTGAGCACCACAACCCGCCGTTCGTGCCGTCCTCGCCGACGACGATGCTGGGCTGGATCGCCGCCCGCACGGAGAACCTGATTCTCTCCACCGCGACCACCCTCATCACCACCAACGACCCGGTGAAGATCGCCGAGGACTTCGCGATGCTCCAGCACCTGGCCGACGGCCGGGTGGACCTGATGATGGGGCGCGGCAACACGGGCCCGGTGTATCCGTGGTTCGGCCAGGACATCCGGCAGGGCATCAACCTCGCCGTCGAGAACTACGCTCTCCTCCGCCGTCTGTGGCGCGAGGACGTCGTCGACTGGCAGGGCAAGTTCCGTACGGCCCTGCAGGGGTTCACCGCCACGCCCCGCCCGCTGGACGGCGTACCGCCGTTCGTCTGGCACGGCTCCATCCGCTCGCCCGAGATCGCCGAGCAGGCCGCGTACTACGGCGACGGCTTCTTCCACAACAACATCTTCTGGCCGGCCGACCACACCAAGCAGATGGTCGAGCTGTACCGGACCCGGTACGCGCACTACGGGCACGGCACGCCCGAGCAGGCGATCGTGGGGCTCGGCGGGCACGTCTTCATGCGGAAGAACTCGCAGGACGCGGTGCGGGAGTTCCGGCCGTACTTCGACGTCGCGCCCGTGTACGGCAACGGGCCCTCGCTGGAGGACTTCATGGACCAGACACCGCTGACGGTCGGCTCGCCGCAGCAGGTGATCGAGAAGACGCTGTCCTTCCGTGAGTACGCCGGGGACTATCAGCGGCAGTTGTTCCTGATCGACCATGCGGGGCTGCCGCTGAAGACCGTGTTGGAGCAGATCGATCTGCTCGGCGAGGAGGTTGTGCCGGTGTTGCGGAAGGAGTTCGCGGTGGGCCGGCCGGCGGATGTGCCGGATGCCCCCACGCATGGGTCCCTGGTGGCTGCGGCGGGCTGAGTCCCGCCGTCGCCTGTGCGGGTTGTGCTCAGGCTGCGGGTCCGTCGTGGTGGCCCGCGCCCACGCGGCGGAGCCGCAGTTTCAGTACGGCCTCGCGCCCCTGCCCCTGAAGGGGCGCGCCCTGCCGGCCAGCCATCCTCTCGCCCTTGCGTACTCCTTGGTCCAGGTGCGGCTCAGCCGGGTCGAGCGCAGATCGGTGATCAGGGACTCGTATCTCGCGATGATCGGGGCCGGGTCGTACCTGTGCGCGCTCTCCAGGGCCGCTCGGCCCATTTCGCGGCGTAGGGCGTCGTCGATGATCAGGTCGTGGATGGCCTCCGCCAGGGCGTGGGGGTCGTCCGTCGGGACCAGGCGACCGTTCAGGCCGTCGGTGATGATCTCGGCGGGGCCCAGGGGGCAGTCGGTGCTGACGACCGGCACGCCGCAGCGCATCGCCTCCACCAGGGTCATGCCGAAGGACTCGGCGTCCGAGGCGCTGACCACGATCGAGGCCCGCGCGAACTCCCTCTCGATCGGGGTGCGGGGGCCCATCAGGCGCGCCTGGTCGGTGAGGCCCAGGTCGTCGATGAGGGACTGGAGGCGGTCCTTCTCCTTGCCGCCGCCGTAGACGCGCAGCCGCCAGTCCGGTTCCTTGGCCGCGATCCGGGCGAACGCCTCCAGGAGGAGGTCGAAGCGTTTGCCGGGGGCCAGGCGGCCGGCGGCCGCGATCACCGGGGCCGTGCCGTCCGACGGGGTGACGCCGGTGTCGGGAACGATGTTGGGGATCGACATCACCCGTACGCCCGGCAGTTTCATCCGTGCGCGGTACACCTCCGCGTCCGCCGCCGTGGTCGTGACGACGGCGTCCAGGGCGCGGTAGTGGCGGGCGAGGACCTTGCGCAGGGCCTTGTTGTGGGCGTCGTGGCGCAGGTGTTCCTGGCCGATGCGCAGGGCGCGGCGGGGGGCGAGGCGGGCGACGTAGACGTTGACGCCGGGGCGGGTGCCGATGACGACGTCCGCCCCGCAGCCGGCCAGATAGGCGCGGACCCGGAGGTCGGTGAGGCGGCTGTACTGGTGGTGGCGTCTGTCTGCGGTCGGAAAGTCGACGGCGGGTGCGGTGTAGGCCGGGTCCCGGGAATCTTCGCTGGTCGGGCGGGTGTCCACGAGGGGGACGAGGGTGACTCTCGGGTCCACGGTGAAGCGTGGTTCGTCCCGGTGGCGGGACATCGAGGCGATCTCCACGTCGTGGTGGTCCGCCAGCGCCGATGCGAGGTTCAGCGTCGTACGGACGGTGCCGCCGATGGCATACGCGTTGTGCAGCAGGAAAACGATCTTCAGGCGCTTGGTCTGCCACTCGGTGTGCCACTTGGTGTGCATGCGCTACCTTCCCGGCTTACGGAGGGATCAAGGCGTGTGTGAGCCCGTTTGTGACCCTTTTACTGCATCTGTCTCGCAGGTCACTTCCGCGCCCGACGTGAGAGGGGGGTAAGAAGCGGGCCCCGGCGCACGCCGACGACGTGGTGTGGCGCGGGGGCTTGGCAGACTGGGGGAGTGCCACAGAACGTGCTGCTCGCCGAGGACGACCGGGCCATTCGCCATGCCCTGGAACGCGCGCTGACCCTGGAGGGCTACGAGGTCACGGCGGTCGCCGACGGCGTCGAGGCGCTGGCGCAGGCGCATCGCCGTCGGCCCGATGTGCTGGTCCTGGACGTGATGATGCCGGGCATCGACGGCCTCCAGGTCTGCCGTGTGCTGCGCGCGGAGGGCGACCGTACGCCGATCCTGATGCTCACCGCGCTGGTGGAGACCGCCGACCGGATCGCCGGTCTGGACGCCGGGGCGGACGACTATGTCGTCAAGCCGTTCGACGTGGAGGAGGTCTTCGCGCGGCTGCGGGCGCTGTTGCGGCGGACGGGCGGGGCGGATCCGGCGGGTGGATCGGGCGGGTCGGGCGGGTCGAGCGGGTCGGGTGGGTCGAACGGCTCGGACGGGGAGCCGGTGACCTCGTCGCCGGCGTCGGCGACGGGGGCCGTGGCTTCCTCCGCAGCCTCGTCGCCGTCGTCGCTGTCCCCGGAGGGTGGCGTGCTCATGGCCGCCGGGCTGCGCATGGACGTACAGGCGCGGCGGGCGTGGCGTGGGGCGCGGGAGCTGGAGCTGACGCGGACCGAGTTCGACCTGCTGGAACTGCTGGTCCGTAACGTGGGCATCGTGCTCGACCACGGCACGATCTACGACCGTATCTGGGGTTACGACTTCGGGCCCGGCTCCAAGAACCTGGCCGTGTACGTCGGTTATCTGCGGCGCAAGCTCGACGAGCCGGGGGCGCCCGCGCTGATCCACACCGTGCGGGGCGTGGGGTACGCGCTGCGGGAAGACTGAGGGGCGCCCGGTTGTCGTCCCGTCCCGCTCTTCGCACCGGTTTCCGAGCCGCTGTCGCGGCCGCCGTCCGTGGGTTTCTGTGGCGGATCCGGCCGCGTCGGGTGTCGTCGCTGCGGGCGACGTTCACGGTGTCGTTCGTGGCGGTGGCCTGTGTCGTCACCGTGCTCGTGGGGATCCTCAGCTACAGCGCGGCCGCACGGCTGGTGCGGGTGGACCAGCAGACGGTGTTCGCCGAGGTCGTACGGGATCTGCGTGAGCTGGTGGAGCTGGACGAGCTGACGCCCCAGGATTTCGCGCCCTCCGGCAGCGGGGGCCCGCGCGACGATCTGATCCGCTCCGGCCGTACGGACGTCCAGGTGCTGGGGCCGCGCGGCGAGGTCGTCGACAAGGGCAGCCCCGGGCTGCCGGTCCGCGACAGCGACCGGCGTACGGCCAACGCGGACGTGCCCGGGGTCGTGGTCGAGCACGGCGAGGTCGAGGTCGGCGGTGGGCGCTACCGGGTGGCGACCGTGGCGCTGGGCGGTGGGCGCGGGGCCGTACAGGTGGCCCAGGAGTTCAGCGACACGGAGGATCTGCTGAGCGAGTTGCAGCAGCGGACGCTGTTGCTGGTGTCGGGTGTGGTGCTCTCGGCGGGGCTGTTCGGCTGGTGGCTGGCCTGGCGCCAGACGCGACGGCTCGTGCAGCTGGCGGGCGCTGCGGAGGATGTGGCCCGGACCGGGCATCTGGGCATTCAGGTGCCGGTGGCCGGTCGTGACGAAGTGGGGCGTCTGGGGCGGTCGTTCGACCGGATGCTGGTGCGGCTGGCCCAGTCGGAGGAGGACCAGCGGCGGCTGGTGCAGGACGCCGGGCACGAGCTGCGGACGCCGCTGACGTCGTTGCGTACGAACATCTCGATGCTGCGGCGGATCGACGAGCTGCCCCCGCGGATGCGGGAGGAGCTGGTCGACGACCTCGCCCTGGAGGCGCGCGAACTGACCGATCTGGTCAATGAGCTGGTGGACCTCGCGGCCGGTCAGTCCAGCACCGAGCCCGTGCAGCGGGTGCAGCTCGCGGACCTCGCGGAGGATGTGGCGGCGACCGCGCGGCGGCGCACCGGCCGGGAGATCGTGCTCCGGGCGGACGACGACACGACCGTGGAGGGGCGTGTCGGGGCGCTGCAGCGGGCGGTGTCCAACCTGGTGGAGAACGCGACGAAGTTCGATCGCGGGGGGACGGGGCCGATCGAGGTCGTGGTCGCCCGGGGTGGGCCGGGTGGGCCCGGAGACGCCGAGCAGCCGGGGCCGGGAGCGGGGCCGCGGCTGGTCCGGGTCGAGGTCCTGGACCGGGGACCCGGGGTCGCCGACGGTGATCTGGCCCGCATCTTCGACCGGTTCTACCGGGCGCCGGACGCGCGCAGCCTGCCCGGGTCCGGGCTCGGGCTGTCGATCGTGCGGGCGGTGGCCGCGGCGCACGGTGGGGCGCCGTTCGCCTTCCGGCGGGAGGGCGGCGGGTCGGTGATCGGGTTCACGGTGCGGGGTGTCGGGGGCAGCGGCGCGCCTCGGTGAGCCCGGGCGGCGGTGCGCCTCGGTGAGCCGGGGGCAGTGGTGCGGCCGGTGAGCCGGGGGTGGCGGCGCGGCCTCGGTGAGGGGCGGTGGAGCGCCTCGGCGACGGGCGGCGGAGCGCCTCGGGAGCCTTTGTATACCTTCCGGCGTCCGGCGTGGGTCTGAGGGCGCCCGACTTGGATGAACATCCAATATTTCGAGCACGGTCGTCTGCGGGCTTCTGCGAAGTCGTGACTTGATTCATAGTTACGGGCGTATTTCGGAAGCTGCTTTCCGTATGGTGAAAGAGAAGCTCGGAGGTTGCCTGTGTCACGCCTCGCACGTCTGCTGCGTACCTCGTTGTTCGTCCAGGTTGCCGGCGCCCTGGTGCTCGGAGTCGTCGTGGGCCGGCTGTGGCCCGACGTGGGGACGGCCGTCCAGCCGCTGGGCGACGGCTTCGTACGGCTCATCAAGGCGGTCATCGCGCCGCTGGTGTTCTGCGTGGTGGTCACCGGCATAGCCAAGGCCGGGAATCTGCGGGCGTTCGGCCGCATCGGCCTCAAGGCGCTGATCTGGTTCGAGGTGGCGACCACGTTCGCCCTGCTCATCGGCCTGGTCGCGGGCAACCTCGTACAGCCCGGCGCGGGCATGGACGTCGACCCCGCCACGCTGGACGCGGGCGCGGTCGACACCAGGACCGGCGGCGGGTCGCTGCCGTCGACCAGTGAGTTCCTGCTGCACGCGCTGCCCGAGAGCGCGGTGGGGGCGTTCGCCGAGAACGCGCTCCTCCAGGTCCTCGTCCTGGCCTGCCTGGTGGGCGCGGCCCTGCTCCACCTCGGCCACACCAAGGTGCCGGCCGTCCTCCCCGCCGTGGAGCAGGTGCAGGAGGTCGTCTTCGCGATCGTCGGGTTCGTCATGAGACTCGCCCCGCTGGCGGTCTTCGGCGCCACCGCCCACCTGGTCGGCCAGTACGGGCTGGGCGTGATGTCGACGTACGGCAAGCTGATCGCCGTCTGCTACGCGGTGGCCGCGCTGTTCCTGCTGCTGCTGGGCGTGGTGCTGAAGCTGATGACCGGGCTGAGCCTGTGGAAGTTCGTCCGGTACACCCGCGAGGAGATGCTGCTCGCGCTGGGCACCGCGTCCAGCGAGACCGTGATGCCGCGCATGATGCAGAAGCTGCGCCACGCGGGCTGCCGTGACGACGCCGTGGGGCTCGTCGTGCCCACCGGGTACTCCTTCAACCTCGACGGGGCCTCGATCTACCTCTCCATCGCCACGCTGTTCGTCGCCCAGGCGGTGGGGGTCGACCTCAGCCTCGGCCAGCAGGTCACGGTCGTACTGATGCTGATGCTCACCAGCAAGGGCATGGCGGGGGTGCCGGGTTCGGCGTTCCTCGCCCTGTCGGCGACGGCCTCCGCGCTCGGGGTCATCCCCGCCGGCGCGGTCGCCCTGCTCCTCGGCGTCGACCGCATCATGGACTCGATGCGCGTGGCGACCAATCTGCTGGGCAACTGTGTGGCGGCGTTCGCGGTGTCGAAGTGGGAGGGCGCGCTCGACGTCGACAAGGCGAAGAAGGCCCTCGACGGCGAGACCGAGTTCGTACCCGAGGAAGACGCCCCGGTCGCTCCGGTCGGCTGAGACAGGTGTCCTGTGCCGGGAGCGGAACGGGCTCCCGGCTCGGCTCACGTCTGGGTGGGCGGCCGAGATCAACGCCGGCGAGACCCGGGAGAGCTACGACTGGCCGCGCTCCCATCTCGCGTTCTGCGCGGCGACCGTGGTGGTCATGCTGATGGCGGCCTTCGTGCTGACGCGGTGACCGGCGGCCTTCGTGCTGACGCGGTGACCGGTGGCCTTCGTGCTGACGCGGTGACTGGCGGCCTTCGTGCTGACGCGATGACTGGCGGCCTTCGTGCTGACGCGATGAATCACTACTGGGCGCGCATTTCGGTGACGCCCAGGATGTTCCCCTCGCTGTCCTTGAACCACGCGCCGCGCACATCGCCCATCTCGGCGACGCCGTCGACCGTCTTGATGCCTGGCAGGTCGTATTCCTCGAAAGCGATTCCACGGGCGCGGAGTTCTTTCATCTCCGCGTCGAGATCGTCGACGATCCAGCTTTCCAGGGTATGAGCGGCCCGACCGGCACTCTCGGCCGACGGGTACACGAAGAAATGCGTGCCCCCGCTGTCGAAACGGACTCCACCCTCATCCTCCACCGACGCGGCAAGACCGAGGGTGTCCCGATAGAAACGCTTGGCCCGATCGAGATCGGCCGCGGGGATCGCCGCGTACACAGGTGCGTCTACGAGCATCTTCATCACCTCACATCTCGATGCTACGGCTGTGGGGAACGGGGTGCAGGACGTGGTCCGCGGGTCTCGTGCACGCCTGCGTCGGCCTGCGTCGGCCTGCCCGACGTGGTCGGTGACTTCGTCGACTGAGGGTCCGTACGGCTTCCGGGGACGCTCAGCGCAGGTCCCAGTACTCGTCCGGCGGTCCGGCCAGCTCGGGGTGGTCCCTCGTGTAGAAGGTCCCGTGCAGGGTGAGCATCGCCCAGTGCCACGCGAGATCGTGGAACTCGAGTCCGCGGTACGGCTTGTCGGCCGGCTCGTAGGGATAGGCGTCCAGAGCCGCCGCCCAGGACTCCGGCAGGCTCATGCCGCCGTACCGCCGCATGACCCAGGCGAAGTTGCGCCGCTCGCTACGGAGGTACGAGACGTACTCGTCCTCGTCCGGCCAAAGGCTCTCGGCCGGGCCTCCTGTCATGCGGCGGCGGTGGCCCGCGTCGCCCCGGCGCTCCACCGCCCGAGGACCGGCTCGCCGAGCGTACGGGCCGTCCAGCAGAGGGTCTGGCCGTGCCGGGCGAACAGTTCGTCGCGGTCGTCGAAGTGGCCGAGGTCGGTGCGGAGCCGGGCGGAGAGATCGCAGGAGACGGTGCCGCAGCTCGCGTCCGTGCTCCAACTGATCCCGGTACGGGCGACGGCGTCGAAGAGGGTCTCGCCGCCGCGGTTGGCGAACTGGCCGTCGCCGCCGGCGTACGTGTCGCCGAACAGCTCCCCGACCGGCACCCACGCCCGGTCGAGCCTGAACTCCGGCCACGCGAGCAGCACCTGCTCCGGCACGAACGGCTTCAGCCGGGGGAAGCGCGGATACCAGAACGTCCCGTCGACGATCAGCCCCCGCACCCGGGTCCGTACGCCGACGGCCCGCGCGACCGCCTCCAGGGCCGCCATCCGCTGACTGCACGAACCGCGCCCGAGCCGCAGGGTCCGCGAGACGCGCCGCAGATCCTCGACGGAGTACACGGGCCGCACCTCACGCGCGATGACGGCGTGCGCGGCGCGGAGGGCCTCCCGGGGGGTGGCCTCGTTCTGTACGCGGGCGGCGATGGCGGAGACGAGGGGGTGCCCGTGATCGAGGATCGCGGTGGCACGGGTGGACCCGTGCACGTCCGCGGCGTCGCGTCTGCGCACACCGTCCCGCCTGCTTTGCACGCCGTTGGCCATCAGCAGCCGACTGGTCATGTCGCCCCCGTGTGTCCCCGTGTCCCCTTGACCCTGCCCGGCCATCATCACACGGCGCCCAACGGCGTTGTCAGGGAGTCTTCACCGACAGCCCCGTCCCTGACCTGTCTGTGTCCGTCGCCGCGCAGGGCGTTACAGGTTGGGGCATTCGATTCTTTCGCGGACGCGATTCCGCTCACGCCGGATACGCATGGGTCTGAGCCGCCTTCACCGTCGCCCACACCGGCGCCCCCGGACGCAGGTCCAGTTCCGCCGCCGCCACCGTCGTCAGGTCGGCGGCCAGGGGGAGTTCGCCGGTGAGGGCCGCGCGGATCTGGTCGCCGTGGGTTTCCAGGCCGGAGACCTCGCACCGCCAGAGGTTGCGGGCGCTGGAACCGGTGGGGCGGTCGCGGTGGAGGGTGACCGCGCTCGGGGGGAAGGCCACGAACACCGGGCCCGTGAGGTCCTCGGTGGTGGTGATCGTGGGGCCCTCGGCGGTCCGGACCGTGTGGCCCTCCGCCGTACCCCGGTAGAGGTTCAAACCCACCAAGTGCGCGATGTAGTCCGTGCGCGGGTGGCGTGCGATGTCGCCGGGGGTGCCCTCCTGCACCACCTGCCCGTGCTCGACCACCACCAGCCGGTCGGCCAGCACCATCGCGTCCAGCGGGTCGTGCGTGACCAGTACGGCCACGGCTTCGAACTCGGCGAGGTGGCGCCGGAGTTGGGCCCGTACCTCCAGGCGGGTGCGGGCGTCCAGGGCCGCCAGCGGCTCGTCCAGGAGGAGCAGTCGGGGGCGGGTCGCCAGCGCGCGGGCCAGGGCGACGCGCTGGGCCTGGCCGCCGGAGAGGCGGCGGGGCCGGGCGGCCGCGTGGTCCGTGAGGCCCATCCGGTCCAGCCACTCGGCGGCCCGTGCCCTCGCCTCCGCCTTGGACGCGCCCTGGCAGCGGGGTCCGAACGCCACGTTGTCGAGGGCCGTGAGGTGGGGGAAGAGGAGGTAGTCCTGGAAGACGACTCCGACCGGGCGGTGCTCCGGTGCCGTACGTTCCAAGGACGCACCGTCCAGGCGTAGATGACCGTCCGTCAGCGGGGTCAGGCCGGCCAGGGCGCGCAGTGCCGTGGTCTTGCCCGCGCCGTTCGGGCCGAGCAGCGCGACCACGTCACCGGGGGCGGCGGTCAGCGTCACATCGAGGTGGAAGTCGCCGCGCCGGACCACCAGCCGGGCGTCCAGACCCTCCAGCGCCTCGCCCACACGGGTGTCCGTCATGACGCCGTCATCCAGCGGTCGCGCAACCCCGCCAGCACCGCGATCGACACCGTCAGCAGGACGAGGCTGAGCGCGATCGCCGCCTCCGGGTCGCTCTGCAGGGCCAGGTAGACGGCCAGCGGCATCGTCTGCGTACGGCCGGGGAAGTTGCCCGCGAAGGTGATCGTCGCCCCGAACTCGCCCAGCGCACGGGCCCAGGCGAGGACCGCGCCCGCCGCGATGCCCGGCGCGATCAGCGGCAGGGTCACCCGGCGGAACGCCGTGAAACGGGAGGCGCCGAGCGTCGTGGCCGCCTCCTCGTAGCGCGGGTCGGCGGCCCGCAGCGTGCCCTCCACACTGATGACCAGGAACGGCATGGCCACGAACGCCTCCGCCACGACCACGCCCGCCGTCGTGAACGGCAGGGTCAGGCCGAACCAGTCGTCCAGCCACCGGCCCACGACCCCGTTGCGGCCCAGCGCCATCAGCAGCGCCACACCGCCGACCACCGGGGGCAGGACCAGGGGGAGCGTGACCAGGGCCCGTACGAGACCGCGGCCCGGGAACTCGACGCGGGCCAGCAGCCAGGCCAGGGGCACGCCGATCACCAGGCTCACCGCCGTGGCCGCGGTCGCGCAGAGCAGGGACAGCTGGAGGGCCTGCCACACCTCGGGGCTGGTCAGCTGGTCCGGCAGGCTGTGCCAGGGGGTGCGGACCAGCAGGGCGACCAGCGGCAGCACCAGGAAGACGAGGCCGAGGAGCGCGGGCACGAGAAGGGGCAGCGGTACGCCCCGGGGGCCGCGCGCTCCGGTCCGGCGCGCGGGCGCCCCACGTGCTCGTGCCTTGGCCGTCACGGCTTCAGGAACCCGGCCTCGGTCAACACCTGCTGGCCCTCGGCGGACCGCACCAGCTCGATGAACGCCTTCGCGGTCTCGGTGTTCTCCGCGTCCTTGAGCAGGGCGATCGGGTAGTCGTTGACGGCGTCGGCCGACTCGGGGAACTCCACGCCCTCCACCTTGTCACCCGCGGCCTTCACATCGGTCTTGTAGACGACCGCCGCGTCGGCCTCCTTCAGCTCCACCTTCGTCAGGGCGGCCTTGACGTCCTGCTCGTACGAGACGGGGGTGAGCTTGAGCTTGCTCGCGTCCAGGGCCTTCTGCGCGGCGGCGCCGCACGGCACCTCCTTGTCGCACAGCACGACCTTCAGCCCGGACCCGGTCAGGTCCTTGAGGGAGGAGATCTTCTCCGGGTTGCCCGGCAGGGTGGCGATCTCCAGCTGGTTGCGGACGAAGGTGGCGGGCGTGCCGACGGCGTCCCCCGCGTCCGTCACGATCGCCATCGTCTTGGGGCTGGCGGAGGCGAACACGTCCGCCGGGGCGCCGCCGGTGATGCTCGCCGCCAGCGAGTCGCTACCGCCGAAGCTGAACGTCACCTTCGTACCGGGGTGGTCCTTCTCGAACTGCCCGCCCAGCGTCGTGAAGCTCTCCTTCAGCGAGGCCGCGGCGAACACGGTGACCGTCCCCGAGAGCTTGTCGCCCGAGCCGGAACCGGAACCGGAACCCGAGGCCGAGGAGGAGGGCGAGGCGTCGTCGTCGGAGGAGGAGCAGGCGCTGACGGTCAGCAATACGACGGCGCCCACGCCGGCGGCCCGAAGCGCGGAACGGATCATCACAGTCTGTCTACTCCCTCTGGTCCGGCACACGCGACAACCACATGCGGTGACCATCTTGGCGCATATGCGAGGGGTAAGTCTTCTGTTGGATCGCATGAGCCATGTCATAAGCCGGGTGGAGTGGGCATGTGCGTTCACGCACAGAGGTCGCTCAGGTGCGGTCGATGTGCACGTTCGTCGACTTCACCCGGGCGGTGGCCTCCATCCCGACCTCCAGGCCCAGCTCCTCCACGGCCTCGCGGGTGAGCAGGGAGACCAGCCGGTGCGGGCCCGCCTGGATCTCCACCTGGGCCGCGACGTCGCCAAGCTTCACGGCGGTGACGATGCCGGCGAAGGCGTTGCGCGCCGACGTGTACGGCACGTCGTCCTCGCCGGCGGCGTCGGCCGCCAGCTCCACGGAGAACGCGGCCAGATCCTTGCCGTCGACGAGGCGACGCCCGCTCTCGTCGCGGCGGGTCGCCACCCGGCCCGCGTCCGCCCACCGCCGCGCGGTGTCGGGGCTGACCCCGAGCAGCCGCGCGGCCTGACCGATCGTGTAGGACTGCATGGACGCCAAGATATGTGGTCGGCAGGACTTGTCGCCCGGCGCCGCCCCGCGTCCGGACCTGGGCCGGGGCCGGCCTGCCGGCATGGGAGAACTCGGACCGGCGGTCCCACATGAGCGCCGTACCGATGACGACGGTCGGCCCCTGCACGACCATCAGCAGCATGCTCCGGTGAGAGGGAGTCGTCGCGGCGTTCGGCGGCGGCGCCCGGGTCGCGGTCGCCAACCGCCCGACGGGCCACGGCCGCCCGGACGCGTGCGCCACGGTCCGCGTCGCAGTCCGGCAGCACGGCGAACCAGCCAGTGCCCGCCGCGGTGTTTTGCCGTCCTTTCCGGCGCCCCCCTCACCGGTGATGCGGAGTGTCGCTCCGCGACTCCGAGAACGGAGGAGGTCGTCATGGCCGAAACGGCCGACGTGGTGTCGGTGGGTGAAGCCCGCGCGGGGCGCACGACGTCATGCGCCGGGTCGTGTCGCGCCGCGCGCCGTCGTCTTTCTCCGTCGGCGGGTCGATCACGGAAGGCGCCGGGCAGGGTCGAGGCAAGGACGGCACCCGATGGGGGGAGGCACGTCATGGCGACGTTCCCGACCGGCGAGTTCTCGATCTACGTCGGCCTCGAACTGGCTGAGGACCGGACCGGGTTCCGGTACCGGACCGGCTGGAATTCCTACGACATGGCGGTCCACACCGTCTACCTGGTGAACGAGAGCACCGTCGACCCGGCCCGGTTCCTGATCGAGAACGGCCGTGACCACGAGGACGGTTCATGGTCGGGCGTACTGAGGATCGCCCGCCCGGCCAGGTACGCCGGCCACTACCTGGACTCCTCGGACGGCTGGCTGTGCGCGGTCCCGTCCGAGGGCTGCCGCTGGCGGTTCCACGACGAGGGCGACTACTGCCGGATGGTGCAGGAGGGCCGGGGGCGGACGGTGAAGCTCACCGACACCAGACAGGGCGTGAGCCGACGGCTGCGGTGCACCCTGGACCCTGGGTTCCAGGACATCTCGGTGCGCCGCTTCCAGGGTTCGACGAGGGCGGGGGCGGGGGACGCCCCGTGACGCGACGTGTAACCGGTTTAATCGGTTACACCGCTGAGGAGGGTGTGATCCCGCAGGCCCCGCTGGGCCGCCGCGCCCACGTCCGGGAGTCTCCAGTGCCGTGGCCCTCGACAAGCCGGCGGCGGAACTCGGCCCGGCCCACGCGGCCCGCTCGTCCGCCCGTACGCTGTATACAGAAATGCGCGTGCGGCGGTATGAGCGCACAGACGTGCGAACGTACGGATGAGGAGCGGGGAGAGGCATGGCCCGGGCGACTGGCAAGAGCGAAGCGGTCTACGAGCGGCTGAAGGGCGACATCGAGTCGCTGCGGCTGCGCCCGGGCGCCAAGCTGAGCGAGGTCCAGCTGGGCGAGGAGCTGGGTGCCTCCCGTACCCCGGTGCGCGAGGCGATCCGGCGGCTGGCCCGGGAGGGCCTCGTCGACTTCGTGCCCGGCGAGATCGCCCGTGTGGCCCCGATCTCGCTGGGCGGCGTCCGCGCGCTCTACGAGTTCCGCATGCTGCTGGAGCCGAGGGCCGCCGCGTCGGTCGCCACGGTCGGTTCCACCGACGAACGGGTCCTCGTGCCGTTCCGTGAACTGCTCGCGCGACTGGAGGAGTTCGACGAGACGTTCCGCACACTGGACACCACCGCGCAGACCGGCTCCTACCAGCGGTTCTACGAGGTCAGCGAGGGCTTCGACCAGGCGGTCGTCGCCGCCTGCCGCAACCCCTACCTCGCCCGTACGATCGCCGACCTGCGCAGCCAGACCGTACGGCTGCGGCACCTCTCGCACACCGGCCCGCGCCGCATGCTGACCTCGCTGGAGGAGCACCGGGCGATGCTCAAGGCGATCATCCAAGGGGACGCCGAGGCGGCGGAGGCAGCGGGTCGGCACCATCTGGCCCAGACCCTTCAGGCGCTCATCGACAGCCTGGTCGGGCAGGACTTCGCGGTCGGTGCGGATGTCCGGGTGGACCTGGCGCAGTGAGCGTCCGCACCACCCCGCGCCCTTGCCGCCAAGGGCGCGGCGGGGGTGCGTCGATATGCGGCTCCGCCGCGCGTGCGCGACCAGCCCCACCCACCCGCACCGCACACATATGGCCTCCGCGACCCCCGTCCTGTATACAGGAATGAATACATGTACCCTGCCCAGGCGAGGACCACCCCCATGCCCCACACAGTCCCCGCCCCCGACCTGCTCGACTTCGCCGCAGCCACCACCGAGACCCATGACGTCCCGCCCCAGGACGCCCGGCTGCTCGCGGACACCCTGGTCACCGCGGAGCTGTGGGGCCACGCGTCCCACGGGATGCTGCGCCTGCCCTGGTACCTGGACCGGATCGAGAGCGGGGCCACGGCCGCCGTCGCCGCCCCGGAGGTCGTGACCGACACCGGCGCCGTACTCGTCGTCGACGGCCACGACGGCCTCGGCCAGGTCCTCACCGACCAGGCGGTCACGGCGGGCGTGGAGCGCGCCCGCTGCCACGGCGTCAGCGCGGTCGCGGTCCGCAACTCCGGTCACTTCGGTACGGCCGCGTACTACACCCGCAAGGCCGCCGCGCAGGGCTGTGTGGCGCTGCTCGCCACCAACGCCAGCCCGGCCATGGCTCCCTGGGGCGGCCGGGAGAAGCGGATCGGCACCAACCCGTGGTCGATCGCCGCGCCCGGCGGCCGGCACGGCACGGTCGTGATGGACATCGCCAACACCGCCGTGGCACGCGGCAAGATCTACCTCGCCGAGGAGCGCGGCGAGCCGATCCCCGAGGGCTGGGCGGCCGACGCCGACGGCGTGCCGACCACCGACCCGCGCCACGCCGTCGAGGGCCTGATCCTCCCCATGGCCGGCCACAAGGGCTACGCCATCTCCTTCATGTTCGACGTCCTCGCGGGCGTCCTCACCGGCAGTGCCTTCGGCTCCTCGGTGGTCGGCCCGTACGCGGCCACCGGCCGCAGCGGCGTCGGCCACCTGCTGATCTGCGTCGACATCGCGGCGATGGCCGACCCGGCGGAGTTCGGCCGCCGGATGGAGTCCCTGATCGAGGAGACGAAGTCCACTCCCACCGCCCCCGGCACACCCGAGATCCTCGTCCCCGGCGAGCCGGAGACCCGTACTGCCGAGCGCCTGCGCACCGAGGGCATCACGCTCGCCGACGACACCTGGGCCTCGCTCGCCCGCATCGCCGCCACCACCGCCGTACCCCTGCCCACCACCCCTCCCCGACACCAGGAGCTGTCCGCATGATCGCGCTGACCGTGTCCCTCCAGGTCGTCCCCGGCCACCGCGACGACTTCCTCGCCGCCATCGCGGAGAACGCCGAACGGACCTTCACCGACGAGCCAGGCTGCCGCTACTTCGACGTCGTCTGCGATCTGGCCGACGACCACCACTTCGTCTTCCACGAGATCTACGACGACGAGGCGGCCGTCGAGGCCCACCGCGCCGCCCCCCACTTCAAGGTCTGGCGGGAGGCGGCGGCGAAGCACGTGGTCCCCGGCAGCCAGGTCAACACCCTCTCCCGCCGCCTGTTCCACCACGCCTGAGCCCCAGGAGCCTGCCCATGCGCGCCGAGCCCACCCCGCCCAACCTGCTCATCGACCCCGCCGACGTGGAACGCTTCGACCGGGGCGGGGGAGTGGCCACCCTCCCCTACGTCGGCAGGTGGAACTCCGCCACCGCTGTCATCACCACCGGCCAGACCGTCTTCCAGCCCGGCACCGGCCTGCCCCTGCACAGCCACAACGTCGAGGAGTCGGTGCTGATCCTGGAGGGCGAGGCGACCGCCGAGATCGACGGCGAGTTCTTCGACCTGACCGCCGGCCAGGCCACCTGGGTCCCGGCGGGCGTCCCGCACCGCTTCCTCAACCGGGGCGAGGGCGTCATGCGCATCTACTGGGTCTACGGCGGCCGCGACGTCACCCGCACCATCACCGCCACCGGCGAGACCTTCGCCCACCTCTCCGAGCACGACAAGGGCGGGGCACCCACCTCATGAGCCGCACCACGATCGAGACCGTCGACCCCGCCACCGGCCGGCCGCTCGCGACGTACGAGGCGATGGACGCCGTACGCGTCGAGGCCGCCGTGGAACGGGCCCACGCCGCCGCCCGCGCCTGGGCCCGCGTCCCCGTCGCCGAACGGGCGGCCCGCGTCGCCGCCCTGGCCCGCACCCTGCGCACCCACAGGGACCACCTCGCCCGCCTGACCGTCACCGAGATGGGCAAGCCGGTCGGGGAGGCGGAGGGCGAGGTGGACAAGTCGGCCCTGACCGCCGAGTACTACGCCACGCACGGCCCCGGGATCCTCGCCGACGAGCCGGTGACCGTGGACGGAGACGTGGACGGAGAGGTGGACGGAGACGGAGACGTGGACGGCGCCGAGGCCTGGGTGGCGTACGAGCCCGCCGGGCTGATCCTCGCCGTCATGCCGTGGAACTTCCCGGTGTGGCAGGTCATGCGCTTCGCCATCCCCTCCCTGACGGCGGGCAACGGCGTCCTGCTCAAACACGCCTCGAACGTCACCGGCAGCGCGTTCGCCCTCCAGTCCCTTTTCGTCGAGGCGGGCTTCCCCGCGCACCTGGTGACCGCGCTCGTGCTCGCCGACACCGACGTACCGGAGACGACCGCCCGTCTCATCGCGGACGACCGGATCGCCGCCGTCACCCTCACCGGAAGCAACCGTGCGGGCGCCGCCGTGGGCGCGGCGGCCGGTCGCGCGGCGAAGAAGTCGGTCCTGGAGCTGGGCGGCTCGGACGCGTTCGTGGTCCTGGACGACGCGGACATCGAGAAGGCCGCCGCCGCGGCCGTACGGGCCCGCTTCACCAACTCCGGCCAGAGCTGCGTCTGCGCCAAGCGTTTCATCGTGGCCGAGCCGGTCGCGGACGCCTTCACGACGGCGTTCGTACGCCGCGTCGAGCGCCTCCGCATCGGCGCGCCCCAGGACCGTACGACCGAGATCGGCCCCCTCGCCCGCGACGACCTGCGGGCGGCGATCCAGCGCCAGACGAAGGAGTCGGTGGCCGCCGGAGCCCGCCTGCTGACCGGTGGTGAGCCGCTCCCGGGCGACGGTTGCTTCTTCCGGCCCACGGTCCTCGCCGACACCGCCCCGGGCATGCCCGCCTTCGACGAGGAGACCTTCGGCCCGCTCGCCGCCCTCGCCGTCGCCCGCGACGACGACGATGCCGTACGCCTCGCCGAGGCGACCCCCTACGGCCTCGGCCTCAGCGTCTGGACCGCCGACCCGGCCCGTGGCGTCGCCCTCGCCCGCCGCGTCACCACCGGCGCGGCCTTCGTCAACGCGATCGTCGCCTCCGACCCGCGTCTCCCCTTCGGCGGCACGAAACGCAGCGGCCACGGCCGCGAACTGGCCGCCGCGGGAATCCGCGAGTTCACGAACGCGCGGACGTACTGGGTGGCGCGCTGACGTCGGCGTTCAGTCGCCGACGGGCGGACATGAGCAGAAGAGTGATGTCGCTCGTGGTACGCACCCCGCCGAACACGTAGTGGTCGGGCCGGACGAGCACGGCTTCGCACGCATGCCGGCGCAGCCAGTCGTCCAGGACGGGCTGTACTTCGCGGTAGTCGTCCGGCCCGCCCGGTCCTTCGGTGAGCCGTACGAGACGGACCGGGAATCCGTCTGCGGCGTGGTGCGCACGCAGGGCCGTCTCGACGTATCCGGCCCTCGCGTCCTGCCGTACGACGACCCGGAAGCCGCTCCCGGTGAACTCGTCCAGCAGCCCGGTCCGCCCCTGCCAGTCGGTGACGGTCGGCTGCGGGAGGATGTCGCCGCGCGCGGGGACATGGTCGGGCGGGAGGAAGCCGGCCGACAGCCCGGGGATCAGGGACTGCCGGATGGTCCCCTCGGGCCTGGCGGCCAGCTCCGCCAGCAGATCGCTGTCGCGCTTCGCGGCGGCTGCCTCGTCGCGCTCGCAGATGACGTGCCCGAACTCCTTGGCGGTGAGCGTCACTTGGCGCACATGGGGCTCGCGCTCCGGCTGGTACGTGTCGAGGAGGGAGTCGCCCGCGCCGCCCCGCGCGTGCAGGGCGAGTTTCCACATCAGGTTGGACGCGTCACGGATGCCCTGGCACATACCTTGCGCGAGGAAGGGCGGGGTCATGTGCGCCGAGTCGCCGAGGAAGAACAGCCGCCGCCGCATCTGCCACTGCTCCAGCACGAGGGCGTGGAAGCGGTAGGTGGCGGCCCGCCACAGCTCGTAATCACCGGGGGCCAGCCACCGCGACAGCAGGGAGCGGATGAAGTCCGGGTCGGCGACGTCCTCGGGCCGCTCGTCCGGGTTGATCATGAACTCCCAGCGGCGATGGTCCCCCGGCCCCACGATGAAGGTGCTCGGCCGCGCGGGCTCACAGAACTGCACGTTCGTACGCGGGAGCCCGGCCCCGGCGCCCGGACGCAGCAGCAGGTCCACCACCAGCCACGGCTGATCGAACTCCAGGTCGTCCATGCGCAGCCCCATGCTCTTGCGCAGCGGACTGGCACCGCCGTCGCAGGCGAGCACATAGCGGGTACGCAGGGTGTGCCGACGCCCGTCGGGGCCGACGGCCTCGACGGTGGCGCCGTCGCCGTCGCCGTCGCCGTCCAGGCGCACATCCGTCACCTCGGTCCCCAGGCGCACGTCGACCCCGTCGGCCGCCCGAGCGAGCCGCTCCCGCAGGGCGCTCTCCAGCTGCGGCTGATCGAAGACGTAGTTGGGCGCCCAGCCGAGAGGATGGGGCGGCGGCGCGGTGACGATGCGCTTGATGACCTGGCCGTCGCCGTTGCGGTACTCGGACGGCCGGTACGGCATGACGTGGTCCGCGATCGCGTCGGCCAGCCCGAGGCCGCCGAAGAGCCGCATCACTTCCTGGTCCAGCCCGATGGCCCGGGGCCGGGGCTCGACGTCCGTGGCCCGGTCGAAGGCGACGGCCCGCAGGCCGAGGTCATGGGCGAGATTCGCGGCGGTGGCCCCGACGGGGCCGAGCCCCACGATCACCACATCGGAGTCGAAGCGGTCGGTCACGTACAGCCCCTTCCCACGAGACAACCCCGGACGCTATTCGTCAAAACTGTGACCGTCAAGGGTCTGACAATCTCCTGATCCGGGGGTGGTGGCGGCGACCGTCAGGCCCCCAAGCCGGCAAGAAACGTCCCGAGCCGCTCGATCCCCTCCCGCAGGTCGTCCGCCGACGCCGCGTAGGAGAGCCGTACGTGCGTGTCGGCCGTACGCAACCCGAAGTCCTTCCCCGGCGTGAGGCCGACGTGGGCCTCGCGCAGCGCACGCTCGCAGAACTCCCAGGAGGTGAGCCCGGTGCCGCTGACGTCGAAGTAGACGTAGAACGCGCCGTCCGGCGGCACGGGAACCGGCAGCCCGATCCGTTCGAGACCGTCGAGGACGATCGCGCGCCGCTCGCCGAACTCGGCGCGGCGGGCCTCGCAGACCGCGAGGGACTCGGGGGTGAAGCAGGCCAGGGCGGCGTGCTGGGCGGGGGTGGAGGCGCACAGGAAGTAGTTCGCGGCGAGGCGCTCCATGGCCGGGACGAGCGACTCCGGGACGACACACCAGCCGAGCCGCCACCCGGTCATGCCGAAGTACTTCGAGAAGCTGTTGATGACGAATGCGTCGGGGTCGAACGACAGAACGCCGGCCGGCGGCCGCCCGTGCTCGTCGTGGTCGGCGAGGTCGAGATAGATCTCGTCGACGACGCGCCAGGCGCCCCGCTCGCGCGCGAGATCGCAGATCGCGGCCAGCTCGTCGCCCGGCACGGACGTACCCGTGGGATTCGAGGGCGTGGCGACCATGACGCCACGCGTGTCGCCGCTCCAGTTCCCCCGCAAGGAGGCGGCGTCCAGCTGGAACCGACTCGCGGCGGTGGTGGGCACGAGTCCGACCCGGGCCCCGAAGCTCTCCATGATCTGCCGGTTGCACGGGTACGACGGGTCCGCGATCAGCACCTCGTCACCGTCGTCGACGAGGGCGGCGGCGGCCAGCACGAGCGCGGCGGAGGCCCCCGCGGTCACGACGACCCGCCCCGGATCGACCTCGACACCGTGCCGCTCCCAGTAGAACCGCGCGATCGCCTCCCGCAGGGCGGGCAGCCCGAGCGCCGCCGTATAGGCCATGGACCGCCCGTCCATGGCCTGACGCATGGCGTCCCGCACGGCAGGGGGCGCGCCGAAGTCGGGCTCGCCGAGGCTGAGCTTGACGACGCGGTGCCCCTGGGCCTCCAGGGCGGAGGCGTGCTTGCCGAACTCCATGGCGTAGAACGGGGCGACGGCCTGGGCACGCCGCGAGATCCTCACATCGCTCATGCCGCTCAGTGTGCCCGTACGCCTCCGAGCACCGGAAAGGCGGGACCCGAAGGCCCCGCCGATGCCCGGTCCCCGCGCGCGGTTCAGCGGAGGGTGGTGAGGCTGCCGACGAAACCGGCCCTGTCGACGGAGAGCTGCTGCTTCTTCTGGACGGGCTTGCCGAAGCTCTTCACCTGCGGGACGGCGACCCAGCTGTTCTGCGCCGTGTTGCCCTTGGCGCTGAAGCCGCTGCCCTTGACGGCGACGGCGGCGTTGAGGTTGGTGACCTTGGCGGAGGCGGTGAGCTTCTTCGGGCCCTGGCCGGCGGTGGGGTAGCTGACGGTGATGGTCCCGCTGGTGACCGGGATGCCGAAGATCTGCTCGGTCACCGTGAACCGGACGGTGGCGGTGCGGTTCTTGTCCTTGGTGACTACGGAGGTCGCCTTGGAGACGAAGCGCACCTCCTTGTTGTACGAGGCGGCACCGGACACCGACTTGCCGAGGGTGCCCTTGGCCCGCCCCTGGAAGGCCTGGTAGATCCGGCGGTCCTGGAGATCCTTGAGGAAGACGGTCTGCTGGCCCCTGCCGAGCGCCAGGAACCTCTTCAGCACCTGCTTGGCCTCGGGCGTCCCCTGCGCGGTGAGGTACTTGGTGTACCCGGCGGCGGTGAGCTTGACGGCGGTGTCGGCCGGCGCTCGCTCGGCGGCCTGGGCCGCGGGGGCGAGCACGGCGAGACCGGCGACGGTGGCGATGGCGGCGGCGCCGAGACGGCTGGCTGCGGAGGTGAACATGAGGGGACTCCCGTGACGCGTGCGGATGCGATGGCTGCGTCAACGACCCTATGAACACCGGAACTTGACCGACATTGTCTCTCGAGGCAGCGCCCGAAAGGGCAGTGCCCCATCGGACGCCCCCCGGCTGTCGGACGCCCCCTGGCCATCCGACGCCCCCTGGTCATCGGACGTCCGAGCCGCCCGGGCCGCCTACGGCGTGATGTTGAAGGTCTGGATGAGCTTCGTGCCGGGCGGCCGCTTGACGGTGAAGGACTTCTTGTACTCGTCCTCCTCGCACTCGACGGTGGCGGTGGCCTTGACCCCGTTCTTCGGGACGGTCTTGAGAGTGACCTTGTACTTCGAGTCGTCCTCCACGCGCGGGCTGCTGTCGACGACCTTTTCGTTGTTCTTCGTCTCTATCGTCACCTGGAGCGGCGGAGTGTCGTCCTCACAGTCCTCGACCGTGCCCTGGACCACCACCCTCGACTTCGTCGGGTCGGCTGCTGCCTGAGTCGCTCCCGTGACCGCGGCCGCCCCGGTCAGGGGTAGCACCGCCGCGAGGGCGAGAATTACACGCTTGCGCATGATTTCTCCTCAGCATGTCGGCTGTCCCGTGCACACCCCAACGTCCGACTTCAACGCGTTTCGATCAAGAGGCACGGTTACCCACAAGCACCGGGGTAGAACTACCCCGGCCCTGCTACGACCGCCCTGCTCTACGCCCGATCGGTGAGCCCGTGCTCGATCGCGAGCCGGGTGAGATCGAACCGGCGCCGAGTCCCCGCCTTCTCCCCGATCCGGTCCAGATGGGAATGGACCGTGTGCTTGCTGATACGCAGGCGATGGGCGATCTCATGGTCCGTGGCACCGTTCGCGAGCAGCCTCAGAACGTCCTGCTCCCGGTCCGTGAAACGCGGGGACTCCTCCAGCAGACAGCCGGCGGACGCGGACACATAACAACGCCCGGCCCCCACCACACGAATCGCGGTGAGCAGCTCCTCCCCCTCGGCCTGCCGGCTCACATACCCCCCGGCACCGGCCCGGATCACCCGCACGGCGTCGATCCGGGGCGAGGACGACACGACGACGACGGCATGCCCGCGTGCCCGCAGCTCCGCCACGACGGCGGCGAGCCGAGGGCCGGACTCCTGCAGGTCCATCAACACCACGTCCGCGCCCCGCAGCCCACCGTCCGCCCCCGCGACCGACGGCGCGGTGACGACCAGACGAAGATCGGGAGCGCTGCCGATCAGCTCCGAGACACCGTGCCGAAAGACGGGACAGTCCCCGATGACCGCGATACGCACGGATTCACCACTCACGGCCGAGCGCAACCACTCATGACACAACTCCGATCACAGGCGCCGCCCAGCCTCCAGTCTCGACGCCCCGAGGGCCCCCGTCCCGTCGGACTGACCCGTCCGGGGACGGTGCCCTCCCTTTTGGACGATGTGCGCCCAACTGATCACCGGTACGTTCGAGTGGTGGTTTGCCACCGAGGTGACCTGCGACGAAACGGGGTTGAGCATGAACATGGGACGGATCGCGAAGTCTGCCGGTGTGGCCGCGGTGGTGGCCGCGCTCGGCCTGGGTGCCTCGGGTGAGGCGCTGGCGGCGGCCAGCTGGAACGGCACCTGGAAGACCACGGGCAAGACGCAGACCACGGCTGCCAAGAAGGTCAAAAAGGGCAAGCACTTCCTGCACTTCGGCATCAACGGCGGCGGCAAGCACACCTGGACCGCCAAGGCGTACCGGGTTGTCGGCAAGAAGGGCGGCAAGGACGACGTCCTGATGCAGACGGTCAAGGACAAGGACCTGAACCGCGAGAAGGTCGCCCCCTTCAAGCAGTACCCCGCCGGCTCCTACTACATCGTCTTCAACTACTCGGTGAAGGGTAAGAAGGCGTTCGGCGGCATCCAGTAACCGCCCACTCGTGCTGAAGGGGTCCGCGCAGCCGCGCGGGCCCCTTCGTCATGCCCGAGCGCCCGGCTCAGGGCCAGACAAGGCAGTAGGGCTGATGTCCCGCCTCATGCAACCTGTGGCTGAAGTCCTGCCACTCGTGCAGCAGTTGGTACACGTTGAACGCGTCGCGTGGGCCGCCGCGGTCCGGGACCGTGGACCAGATGAACGCCGCCGCGCCGACCGCCTCCTCGCCGATGCCGCGCAGCGGGTCGACGACGGTCATCGGGAGCTTCACGACCGCGTAGTCGGGGTGGAGGACGACCAGTTCGAGCGGGGGCACCTTGTGGAGGGGGACGCCTTCGATGCCCGTCAGCACCATCGCGGCCATCGTCTCCGGCTTGATCTTGGTGAACATGCCGTTCATGCCGAGCTCGTCGCCGCCGAGTTCCTCGGGGCGCATCGAGATCGGGACGCGGGCCGCGGTCGCGCCGTCGGGCGCGCCGAAGTATTTGTATGTCACCCCCACCCGACCACCATTCCTGCTCCCGGCCGTATGGAGCCGGTTGACCACCTGGTCGAGGCGGTCCGCGCGGCGTCTGCGCTCCGCACGGCTCCCGCGATCCGCGAGGTCGGGCCGGTCCGTCTGGCCCGTCTGATCCAACCCGTCCACACGATTGTCACGGTTGACACGATCAACATGATCGGCGCGATCCATACGGTCCATACCCTCCATACGGCTGCGCCGCCCGATCCGCTCAGGGCCGTCGCCCTGGATCCGGTCACCACCGCCGTTCCCGGGTCGGTCGGAACCGTTCCCCGGCCGGTCCGAACCGCTCGCAGGCCGATCGGAACCGCCATCGATACGACCGGAACCGCTGTCGACGCGACCGGGACCGCCATCGATACGACCAGGACCGCCTTCGATACGACCGGGCCCGCCGTCGACACGACCAGAACCGCTGTCGACACGACCGGGCCCGCCGTCGACACGGTCAGCACCGCTCTCGGCGCGGCCAGAACCGCTCTCGAGGCGGTCGGCGCCGCTCTGCGAACCGCGTCGGAGACGCGAGAAGCGCGAACCCAGCGGTCTCTCCTGCTGCGGATCGTTCGAACCGTTCCGCCCGCGGGAGCCACCGGGCGCGCTCTGCCCGTCATGGGTCTCAGTCTCGTATGTGCCGTGTGCACCCTGCGGACCGTACACGCCCTGCTGGCCGTGCGGAGCGTACGGGGGCTGTGACCCCGACGACCCTTGCGCGCCCGCGGGCGGCTCCGCCCCCGACCCCGAGCCCGCCGGCGACTGCGGTCCCTGCGCGCCCCGCGATCCGAGCGACCCCAGAGAACCCAGCGGCCCCAGACCGCGCACGGGTCCCGCGGGCCCCACGGGACCCGCGGTACCACTGGGGTCGGCGTCTCCACCGGGACCTGCGGGACCACTCTGCCCGGGCCCACTCACCCCGGGCACGACCGACACCGCCGCACTCACACCACCGGGGCCGCCAGACCCACCAGGGCCACCGGACCCACCGGAGCCGCCAGAACCAGACCCACCAGACCCAGATCCGCTCGACGACCCCCCGGACCCACCTGCCCGTTCCTGCCGAGTCGTCTCCGCCGTCTCCTCCGCGTCGCGTCGGTGCCTTCCCCGCCGGGCACGGCGAGGACCGAGGTCACCGGTCCCCTCGCCCAGTCCGCCACCGCGATGCATATCTCCACCCGAACGCATTTCTGGGACGCGTGGCACCGGCCGCGCAACCCGATCATCGTGTCAGTGACCTCCCCTGCGGACGCCCGCCGAAACGTGCGTTGAAACACCAGTCGGCAGGATCTTCGGAGCCTCTGACACCATGGCCTGTGTGAGCTATCCGTACGAAGCCCCAGTTTCGCAGACTCTTTTCGAGCGCGCGGCGGCCGTCACGCCCGGCGGCGTGAACTCTCCGGTGCGCGCCTTCCGCGCCGTGGGCGGTACGCCCCGGTTCATGGTGTCCGGTACCGGTCCTTATCTCACCGACGCCGACGGTCGTGAGTACGTCGATCTCGTGTGTTCGTGGGGGCCCATGATCCTCGGGCACTCCCGTCCCGAGGTCATCGCCGCCGTTCAGGACGCCGTCTCGCGCGGCACCTCCTTCGGTACGCCCGGTGAGGGCGAGGTCGCGCTCGCCGAGGAGATGGTCGACCGGGTCGGGCCGCTGGAGCAGGTGCGGCTCGTGTCCAGCGGGACCGAGGCGACCATGTCGGCCATCCGGCTCGCCCGCGGCTTCACCGGCCGCAGCAAGGTGATCAAGTTCGCCGGGTGCTACCACGGGCACGTCGACTCGCTGCTCGCCGCCGCCGGGTCGGGCCTCGCCACCTTCGCGCTGCCCGACACCCCGGGCGTCACCGGCGCACAGGCCGGCGACACCGTCGTCCTGCCCTACAACGACCTCGACGCCGTACGCGCCGCCTTCGCCGCCCACCCCGGCGAGATCGCCTGTGTGATCACCGAGGCCTCGCCCGGCAACATGGGCGTCGTCCCGCCGCTGCCCGGCTTCAACCAGGGGCTGAAGGACCTCGCCGCCGACAACGGCGCGCTGTTCATCTCCGACGAGGTCATGACGGGCTTCAGGACCAGCAAGGCCGGCTGGTTCGGGATCGACGGCGTCGTCCCCGATCTCTTCACCTTCGGCAAGGTCATGGGCGGTGGCTTCCCCGCCGCCGCGTTCGGCGGTCGCGCCGACGTCATGGCGCACCTCGCGCCCGCCGGGCCCGTCTACCAGGCCGGCACCCTCTCCGGGAACCCGGTCGCCACGGCCGCCGGGCTCGCGCAGCTGCGGCTGCTCGACGACGCGGCGTACGACGTCGTCGATGCCGTGTCCCTCCGGATCCAGGGGCTCGTCACCGACGCGCTCACCAAGGAAGGCGTCGCGCACACGCTGCAGAACGCCTCCAACATGTTCTCGGTGTTCTTCACGGACACCCCCGTGCGGAACTACGAGGACGCCAAGAAGCAGGAATCGTTCCGCTTCAACGCCTTCTTCCACTCGATGCTGTCGCAGGGCGTCTATCTGCCGCCGTCGTCCTTCGAGTCGTGGTTCGTGTCGACGGCACACGACGAGCAGGCGGTTCAGCGCATCGCCGACGCCCTTCCGGCGGCGGCCCGGGCAGCAGCGGAGGCTACGGCAGCATGAGTGACATCACGGTCGTCCACCTGATGCGGCACGGTGAGGTCGCCAACCCGACGGGCGTCCTCTACGGCCGCCTCGCCGGCTACCACCTCTCCGAGCTCGGGCGGCGCATGGCCGACCGCGTTGCCGATCACCTCGCCCCCCGCGACGTCACCCACGTCGTGGCCTCCCCGCTGGAGCGGGCGCAGGAGACGGCGACCCCGATCGCCAAGGCGCACGGGCTGGACCTCGCCACCGACGCCCGCCTCATCGAGGCCGACAACGTCTTCCAGGGCAAGACCTTCGGCGTCGGCGACGGCGCGCTGAAGCGGCCCGAGAACTGGAAGCACCTGGTCAACCCGTTCAAGCCGTCCTGGGGCGAGCCGTACGTCGACCAGGTCGTCCGGATGATGGGGGCGCTCGACGCCGCCAAGGACGCGGCGCGCGGTCACGAGGCCGTGCTCGTCTCCCACCAGCTGCCGATCTGGATCGTGCGGTCGTACGTCGAGCGGCGTCGGCTCTGGCACGACCCGCGGCGGCGGCAGTGCACGCTCGCCTCGCTGACGACGTTCACGTACCAGGGCGACAAGATCGTGTCCGTCGGGTACGCCGAGCCGGCGATCGATCTCGTACCGGCCCACCTTCGGGCCGGAGCCAGGCCGGTCAAGGGCCAGGACAAGGCCTTCGGCGCCTGAGCGCTGCGCTTGGTGCCGGGTCACTGAGGTTGTCGGGAAACTGCGTGTTCGGCCGTGGCTGGTCGCGCAGTTCCCCGCGCCCTTCTTGACCCACCGCTAGATCAACAGGAACCGTCTCCTCCGTACGCCCCTCTCCACAGCCGTACGCTCGCTCGTCATGCTCATTACCTACGCCCGCTCCGTGGGCGCACGCCCCGTCACAAGGCGTAGGAGTAGGAGCAGTCGAGCGTATTCAGTCAAAGTCTCTTGAATATGTGCAAGATCGGCGGAACCCCTGCGTTTCTCCGCGCCTCTAAAACGGTGTCTTCACAGCAAGAGATGCGAGATCTGACGTAGGGGGCTGTAATGCGCGAACTGTCACGAAGGGGAATGATCGGGCTCGGTGTCGGCGCTGGCGCGACCGCCGCGCTCGGGCTGACCGGCTGCGGCACGCTCGGCGGATCGGGCGGCTCCGGCGGCTCCGGAGGTTCCGGCGGCTCGGGGTCCGGCGGGGACAAGAAGCCCCCGAAGCCGAAGGCGAAGCTGATCGGCGACGGGTCGACGTCCGACACCGGCAAGCAGCCCAACCAGCCCGACAAGCCGAAGCCGTTGGAGCCCGGCGAGACCCCGCCGCAGTTCGTGGTGTTCTCCTGGGACGGGGCCGGAGACGTGGGCAACGGCCTCTTCGAGAGGTTCCTGAAGCTCGGCCGCGACCACGACGCCGCCATGACCTTCTTCCTCTCCGGGATATACCTCCTCCCCGAGTCGAAGAAGCGCACCTACCTCCCGCCGAACAACGCGCCCGGCGCCTCCGACATCGGTTATCTGACGGACGAGCACATCAAGTCGACCCTCGGCCATGTGCGCACCGCCTGGCTCGACGGCCACGAGATAGGCACCCACTTCAACGGGCACTTCTGCGGCGAGGGCTTCGGCTCGGGCGCCAACTGGACGCCCAAGCAGTGGCGCAGCGAGATCGACCAGGCCAAGGCCTTCGTGAAGGAGTGGAGGACGAACAGCGGCTGGACGGATGTGAAGCCGCTGCCGTTCGACTACGACAAGGAGCTGATCGGCGGGCGTACGCCCTGTCTGCTCGGCCAGGACAACCTGCTGCCCACCGCCCGCGAGCTCGGCTGGCGCTACGACGCCTCCTCGCCCGGCGGCAACCAGGTCTGGCCGCAGAAGAAGGAGAAGGTGTGGGACCTGCCGCTGCAGTCCATACCCTTCCCGGGCCGCGGCTTCGAGGTCCTCTCCATGGACTACAACATCATGTTCAACCAGTCGCAGAACTCCACCCAGGCGCCGCCCGCCAACTACCCGGCCTGGCGCGAGCAGGCCTCGGGGGCCTACATCGCGGGGTTCAAGCGCGCGTACGAGACGAACCGGGCGCCCCTGTTCATCGGCAACCACTTCGAGGAGTGGAACGGCGGGATCTACATGGACGCCGTCGAGAACGCCATCAAGCACATCGCGGCGGAGAAGGAGAAGGACAAGAACGCCGACATACGGATCGTCTCCTTCCGGCAGTTCGTGGACTGGCTGGACGTGCAGAAGCCGGAGGTGCTGGAGAAGCTCCGCACCCTGGGCGTCGGGCAGCAGCCGACAGGTGGCTGGAAGGAGTTCCTCGCCGCCTGAAATGGGGTTTTGCCCCTTTGAGGGGGGTGCCCGAGAGTGCCGGAACAGGCATGCGAAACTTTTCACATGAGTGTCCGTACGAGCCGTAGTCGTGCCGTTTTGCTCGCCGCCGGGGCAGGCGCCCTGGCCCTCTCCCTGTCCGCGTGTGCGGGTGGGGGCATCCAAGGAGGCGGAGGCGGTACGGGCTTCGTCAGCGGCTCGGACGGTGTGGCGAGGGTGAAGAAGGGCGAGCGTGACGCCGCCCCGAAGCTCGCCGGCGAGACCATCGACGGCAAGCAGCTGGACGTGTCCGCCGCCTACAAGGGCAAGATCGTCGTCCTCAACGTGTGGGGCTCCTGGTGCCCGCCGTGTCGCGCCGAGGCGGTCAACTTCAAGAAGGTCTCCGAGGACCTGGCCGACGACGGGGTGCAGTTCGTCGGCATCAACACCCGCGACGGCAGCACACGCCTGCCGCAGGAGTTCGAGAACGAGTACAAGATCCCGTACCCGAGTCTCTACGACCCGACCGGCAAGCTGCTGCTCCGCTTCGAGGCGGGCACGCTCAACCCGCAGGCCGTCCCCACCACCCTTGTCATCGACCGGGAGGGCAAGCTCGCGGCGCGGATGATGAAGCCGCTCACCGAGGAACAGCTGCGCAAGATGATCAAGCCGATCCTCGCGGAGAAGTGACGTGCCGGGAACGACCGCGCCGGCCACGACCGCCGTGCTGACCACCGCCGCCGACCTCACCGACACCGTCGCCGGCGGGGCCCTGCTGCTCGCGGTGCCGATCGCCGTCCTCGGCGGACTCGTCTCCTTCTTCTCACCGTGCGTACTGCCGCTCGTGCCCGGCTATCTGTCGTACGTCACCGGGGTGAGCGGCACGGACCTGGCCGACGCCCGGCGGGGTCGGATGGTCGCCGGGGCCAGTCTCTTCGTGCTCGGGTTCACCGCCGTGTTCGTCTCCGGCGGGGCGCTCTTCGGGTACTTCGGCCGGAACCTGCTGGAGCATCAGGACACGCTGTCCAAGGTGCTCGGCGTACTCATGATCCTGATGGGCCTCTTCTTCATGGGGCTGATGCCCTGGCTCACCCAGCGCGAGTTCCGCTTCCACACCAAGCCGGCCACCGGTCTCGTGGGCGCCCCCATACTGGGCGCGCTCTTCGGGATCGGCTGGGTGCCCTGCATCGGCCCGACCCTCGCCACGGTCAACGGCCTGGCCCTGTCGGAGGCGAGCGCCGGTCGCGGGGCCCTGCTGATGGTGGCGTACTGTCTGGGACTGGGCGTGCCCTTCGTGCTCGCCGCGGTGGCCTTCCGCAAGGCGCTCGGCGCCTTCGCCTGGGTCAAGCGGCACTACGCGTGGGTGATGCGCATCGGCGGCGGCATGATGATCACGATCGGTCTGCTCATGCTGACCGGCGCCTGGGCCCGCATCGTTCAGGAGATGCAGGTCTGGTCCAGCAGCTTCTCCCCGGGGATCTGATTCATGAGCGACACCGAGACCAAGTCCGGCCCGGCCGAGGAGAGTGACCTCGGGGCCGCCGGGGCGCAGTTGTCCACCGCGCCGCAGGAGGAGGCCCCCAATCTGCCCGCGCTGGGCGCGATCGGCTGGGCCCGCTGGTTCTGGCGGCAGCTGACCTCCATGCGCGTGGCGCTGCTCCTGCTCTTCATGCTGTCGCTCGCGGCGATCCCCGGCTCGCTCATCCCGCAGTCCGGCCAGGACGCGAGCCAGGTCGTCGACTTCATGCAGCGGCACGACACGCTGGGGCCGATCTACGACAAGCTCGGGCTGTTCCACGTCTACAGCTCGGTGTGGTTCTCGGCGATCTACATCCTGCTGTTCGTCTCGCTCATCGGCTGCATCGTGCCCCGCACCTGGCAGTTCGTCGGGCAGTTGCGCGGCCGTCCGCCGGGCGCGCCCCGCCGTCTGACCCGGCTGCCCGCGTATGCGACCTGGCGCACCGAGGCCGACCCCGAGCAGGTCCGCGAACTCGCCCTGAAGGCGCTGAAGAAACGCCGCTTCCGCGCCCATGTCGTCGGGGACGCGGTCGCCGCCGAGAAGGGGTACGTACGGGAGGCCGGCAACCTCGTCTTCCACATCGCCCTGATCGTGATGCTGGTCGCCTTCGCCTGGGGCCAGTTGTTCAGGTCCGAGGGCAACAAGCTGATCGTCGAGGGCGACGGCTTCGCCAACGTCCTGCCCCAGTACGACGACTTCAAGTCGGGCAGCCTCTTCACCGCCGAGGACCTCAACCCGTTCAGCTTCGATCTGAAGAGCTTCACGGGGACGTACGAGGCGAGCGGCCCGAACAAGGGCACCCCGCGCACCTTCGAGGCCGCCCTCACCTACGCCGTCGGCGCCGACGGCAAGGAGCGGTCGACCACCGTCAAGGTGAACGAGCCGCTGGAGATCGACGACTCCAAGGTCTATCTCGTCAGCCACGGCTACGCCCCCGTGATCACCGTCAGGGACGGCCGGGGCAAGGTCGTCTTCGAGGACGCCGTGCCCCTGCTGCCGCTGGACTCCAACGTCACCTCCACCGGCGCGATCAAGGTCATGGACGGCTACCGCGACGCCAAGGGCAAGTGGGACCAGCTCGGCATCCAGGCCTTCTTCCTGCCGACGTACGGCGGTGAGGGCACGGCCGTCGTCTCGCAGTTCCCGGCGCTGGTGAACCCGGTGCTGAACCTGACGCCGTACCACGGTGACCTCCGGGTCAACGCGGGCCTCCCGCAGAGCGTGTACCAGCTCGACAAGTCGAAGCTGAAGGCGTTCAAGGACTCCAAGGGCGCGCAGGTGCGGGAGAACCTGAACCCGGGCGAGTCCATGAAGCTGCCGAACGGCGCAGGCACGATCACCTTCGACGGCGTCAAGGAGTGGGCCGGTTTCCAGGTCACCCAACAGCCCGGCAGCGGCTGGGCGCTCGGCGGGGCGATCGGCGCGATCGGGGGCCTCGCGGCCTCCCTGTTCATCCAGCGCCGCCGCGTGTGGGTCCGCGCGACCACCGGGCCCGACGGCATCACGGTCGTGGAGATGGCGGGGCTGGGCCGCAGCGAGTCGGCGAAGGTGCCGGAGGAGCTGGGCGACCTGGCCGCGGTGATCCACGACGAGGCCCCTACCGCCGCCGATCCGAAACCCGCCGACGAGCCCGAGTCCGAGCCCGCCGCAGCCGACGCAGACTCCCAGACCGAAGGGGCCGAGAAGAAGTGACTCTCGCCGCCGTGAATCTCGCTGCCGCGACCAACGAGAACCTCGCGAACCTCAGCAACACGCTGATCTACTCCGCGATGGCCGTCTACACGCTGGCCTTCTTCGCGTACATCGCCGAATGGCTCTTCGGCAGCCGCAGCAAGGTGGGCCGGACGGCCGCCGCGCTCACCGCCGACCAGGCCAAGAAGGCGGCGCCCGCCGTGACCGTGCAGAAGGCCGGCGGTGCCACCGCCGTGCTGGAGCGGCCGGAGCGGCCCGAGGTCGTCGTGCGGGCCGCCGCCGGCGCGCGGGACGTGCCGGACGGGCCCGGCGCCCACGGTGGCGACGAGCAGGGCGACCTCTACGGCCGTATCGCCGTGTCCCTGACCGTGCTCGCCTTCGCCATCGAGTTCGGTGGTGTGCTCACGCGCGCTCTGTCGGTGGAGCGGGCGCCGTGGGGCAACATGTACGAGTTCAACATCACCTTCTCCACGGTCGCCGTCGGCGTGTACCTCGCGCTGCTCGCGCTGAAGAAGAACGTGCGCTGGCTCGGGCTGTTCCTGATCACGACGGTCCTGCTCGATCTCGGCATCGCCGTGACCGTCCTGTACACCGCCAGCGACCAGTTGGTCCCCGCCCTCCACTCGTACTGGCTGTACATCCACGTCTCGACGGCGATCCTCTGCGGCGCGGTCTTCTACGTGGGCGCGGTCGGCACGATCCTGTACCTCTTCAAGGACTCCTACGAGAGCAAGCTGGCGAGCGGCGGCAAGCCCGGCCGGTTCGCGACCTCGGTGATGGAGCGGCTGCCCGCGTCCGCCTCCCTCGACAAGTTCTCGTACCGCGTCAACGCCGCCGTCTTCCCGCTGTGGACGTTCACGATCATCGCGGGCGCGATCTGGGCGGGCGACGCGTGGGGCCGCTACTGGGGCTGGGACCCCAAGGAGACCTGGGCCTTCATCACCTGGGTCGCCTACGCCTGCTACCTCCACGCCCGCGCCACCGCCGGCTGGAAGGGCCGCAAGGCCGCGTACATCGCACTCGTCGCCTTCGCCTGCTGGCTGTTCAACTACTACGGCGTCAACATCTTCGTCAGCGGCAAGCACTCGTACGCCGGGGTCTGAGGTCCGGACAAGCCGTGTGATCAACGGGGCGGGTTTCCCCCGCCGACGGACGCCCCTGGCCCGCGCCAGGGGCGTGCTGTCAGTGACGACCTACGTCATTCCGGAGGAAAGCGAAGGGCCAGCTCGACGAGGACGACGAAGAGGACGACGAAGAGGAAGAAGAAGAGGATGAGCTTGCGTCGCCTCCCATCTCCTCCTCTCTGACATATGGCAGGTCCATCCTCGCTCCTCCCAGACCGTTGGTACCGATATCCCTGTACCGAACCCGCCAGATGCCACTAGACGAGCCGTCCGGCGTGCGGTCTTCGGTGACGTGGTCGACCACCACGATGTAGGGCTGGTCGGGGAGAATCCGCAACAACCGTCCGGGCATTACGTGGGCGGGTGGGACCGTCGCGGAGATGACGAGCATCTGATGTGCAGGGTCGTGCGTCTCCCAATCGAAGAAGTCGACGAAATTGCTGTACCCTGCGTCGCTGTCGAAGCCTTTCATCGCAGCCTCTTCGTACTTTTCGGAATACTCGCTTTGCGCGTTGGGCTGGTTGTCCAATATGGCCCGGGTGCTCAGCGGCCAGAGGTATTTGCGGCCCTGCTCTCCCTTCGTGTATTCAATAAGTTCGCTTATTTCTCTGATCCAGCCGTCGGCGTTCATCAAATGAAATATCGCTTCATGGGGTGGCGTTGTTGTTTGTCCCGCCTTCGCAATGTGCTCCGTTACTGCGACATTCATCGCCCCCACCTCATTCCGTGTCACTGTGGGATCCAGGAGTCCGGTCATTTCGTTGGTCACGGCGGCAAGCTTCTGGATCAAATTCATAGCCGCCTCCATGATCACCCGTGTCCTCGCATTCTGCTGGTGGAGAAAAACGTCGATCTGTACTTCGCTTTTGAGGGTGCCGAAATTCTGGGTGATGATCGAGTGCAGATCCTCTCGTTTGATTTCCCGAGACGGGGTCCACTGCTTGGCTTTGATCTCCTTCATTGCCCTGTTCGGAGCCTCGTTGACCTGCAAAGTGAAGGGCTTTCCCAGGGTGGGAGATTCCGTACTGGGCGTAGGGCCCTTCTCGATCCATCCTCCGAATATAGGTGAAGGCTTGGATGTGGAGTCCGATGCGGCAGGCTCGATTTTCACATCCCAGGTATTCGGTACGCGCCGGGGAATGGTAATTGTTTTACTCTTGTCCGGGTATAGCCGGTCCGGCGGAAGGACTCTGCGGTCAAGCAGGTCCTGGATCGTCACCGTGTAGTCGGGCTGATAGCCGAGCGTGACCTGCATATGCATTTTCTTCGGGTTGGCCTTGTCCTCGACCTGGGCCCTCACCCCGGCTTCGATTTGGTTGTATTCCGGTGTGTTGTACGGTGAGATCTGCGGTGCCACATTGAAGTAGTGGAAAGAACCCTCGCTGACGTTCCCGATCAACTGGTCGCCGATCAGGTGCCCGCCGTCATAGAATTTCTTCAGGTCGGTGCCCTGGAGAATCCACTCCTCGGCACGCGCCATCTCGGTGACTGCGCCCAATATTCCACTTTTATCCCGCCCGTCCTGACGGATCGTTTTCTGTTCGATCAGCGCGCTCACCTGTTCCGGGCGGGCAATATTGCCCATCGGGTGTTTTTTTTGCCCCGGAAGTCCCTGTTGGTTCTTCGGCACCCCGGTAGCGGCTTTGATCGCCTCGGCCGGGGTCGCGACCTCTGGCGCGACTTTCTGGGTGAATTGGCGCTGGACCGGCATCGCGTCCGCGTGATGGTCGTGCGCGTGTGGTGCCGTCGGAGCGGCGGGCTCGTGGGCGGGTTCGGGGGCGGTGGGGCGGTTCGGCATGTTGTTGATGCGGCGGGCTTCGGTCGCGGCTTCGCGTTCGAAGCGGTCGCCGGGGTCGCTGACGGCCATCCCGTCGCCCCGGTCCGTGCCGGAGACGGGCCCGTGGCTCTGCTGGAGGACGTGGATGGCTTCGTGGATGGCGGTTTCACGGTTGGAGATATCGCCGACGATCTTGTTTCGCGACGTGAACGCGATGGCACCGACCGCTCGTGCGGCGGCTATGCCCTTGGGGCCGTCGATGACCTCGGCGTGATCCAGGGAACCCCGGGGAGCGTTCATGCCGGTTTCGACGGTGGCCCGGAGCTCGGGGGCGAGTCTGCGGCCGGGGGAGCGCAGGACGTCCAGCACGGGCGAACGCTGGACAGGGGCCGGCTCGGAGTGGTCATGGCCGCAGCCGGCGGCGTGCTCAGGCCGTTGTTCCCCAGTTCCCTGGTGCCCGGCCCCACGCAGCAGCTGGACGACGGCGGCGTTGCCGATGCTGCGCTGCAGAGCCAGAACCATTCCGGGGGACATCGTCAGACCCTCGCGCGCGGCCTGTACACCCGACTGCGCCACGGCACGCGCGCCGGAGTCGTCCCCAGGAGATCTGTGGCTCAGGGCGCCGAGGCCCGGCTCGGTGGCGTCCTTCGACTTCTGCCCGTGATCACGCACTGGTCCAGCCCCGCCCTCACGCTTCTACGACAACGGCGCACCATGACTACGCCGCCGCGACCGGCCCCGCCAGACCGAGCGGGGCAGTACCCGGGGCAACCGGTCCTGCCCCATCGGGCCGAACCGCCGGCCACCGGCGCGAGTGACCGTTCAGTCCGTTTGATCGGCGCGGTCGTGGAGGACCGACTGCAGGAGGCGTCGGGCGGCCGGTGCCCGCGCGTTGTCGATCAGGAGCAGTGGGCGGTCGGCCCTGTGGGCGCGTGGCACGACCCCCGAGGACGCCGAGTACGCGTCCGCCACGTCCGCCAGCAGTGCCCGTACGAGGTGGTGCTCGGCGTGCGCCCGTGCCGCTGCGGACACGGGTGTTCCGTAGTGCCGGGAGAGATGGATCAGGCCGAGCTTCGGGTTGCCGTCGGCGTTCGGGTGGTCGCGGTACCAGACGGCACCCCTGCGGAGGCGACGGTACGGCGACGACATGCCCTCGCTGTACGCCTCCAGCGACGCCTCCACGAGCACTTCGACCACCACCGGGCCCGAGTCCGGCAGCGACGACATCAGCCGGGCCGCGAGCCTGCCGCACCACCGGCCCGCCGAACCGGGAGGCCGGGCACGCGCGTCGCTCAGCCGCAGGATGCGTTGCGTCTCCGACCGGATGCGCCCCGGATCGCGGCCGTTCCAGCCGCCGGACGCCACGGCGAGGAGGCCGCAGGTCAGGCGCGGGAAGGTGAGCCGGCCGGTGCCGCCGGGCGCCGGTGCCGCGAACTGCTCGGCGACGCTCAGCAGTGCCTCGTGGAACCCCGGCCCCGACCCGTCGAGCAACGCCACCGGGGTATGGCCCTGTCGCGCCGTTGCCCGCAGCTCCCGTAGCACCTCGCCCTCGCCCCCGTCCAGCGCCTTCGCCAGCATGACGAAGGGGAGTTCGTCGGGGTGCGTGGGTATCAGCAGTGCCGCGAGCGTGGTTTCGGTCTGTGGGGGTGCCGTTGTCATAGCTGCTGTGATTATCAGCAGCCGGTGAGGGAGGGGGAGTTGCTTCGGAGTGGGGTGGGGATTGGCTGTTTGGTTACGGGAGTGATCGGATACCCGTGATGAAAGAGGCCCAGGTGGAGCGGTTGATGAGCAGTACCGGGCCGTCAGGGTTCTTGGAGGAGTGGCAGCGCAGACACACGCGGGAGACAGGGCGCGTGCGTCACCGCCGGAGCTTCGGGGACTACGCGGTGCTGGAGCCACCGGAGGAGGTCGCCCGCTGACGGGCCTCCGGGGCCAGGGCCTCGTGGACGGCGGCCAGGATCGCTTCCGTGCCGACGCCGAGGGCGCGGGCGGCCGAGGTGAAGTCACGAGCGAGGGTGGCGAGTTGGACCGGGTCGTGGCCCTTCGGATCGGAGGGGAGCGCCGCGACCCGGGTGCCCGCGCCCCGGCGGGTGCGGATCAGCTCGGCGGCCTCCAGCTCGCGGTAGGCGCGGGCCACGGTGCCGGGGGCGAGGCCGAGATCGGCGGCGAGCTGGCGTACGGTCGGCAGCCGTTCGCCCTCGGTCAGCCGGCCGGAGAGGATCAGCGCGGCGAGCTGGGCGCGGATCTGCTCGTACGGCGGTACTTGGCTGGTGGTGTCGACGCGGACGGCGGGTTCACTCATCGTCGACGGCCCGGGGTGCCACGACGGTGACCAGGGACCAGCCGAAGGTGAACAGGCTCAGCAGGCCCAGGGGGTAGGCCACCAGGAGGGCGAGGGCGCCCAGTCGGCCGGCGCACGCGTTCTCGGTGAGGGCGACGGACATCATCAGCACGACCAGCATCACCTGGCTCGACACCAGCAGGCCCCATGCGCCGGTGATCGCCCAGGCGCGGTCGCGGCGCTGCTGGTCCTCGCCCGGGCCGTGGGCGATGCGGCGCAGGGCCCAGGCGCAGGCGGGGGCGCCGATCGCGAGGGCCAGGAACATCGGCCCGCTGTAGTGCGGGCCGGGCCAGGGGCCGAGGGAGGTGCGCATGCCCTCACAGGTGATGGTGACGACCCGCCCTGCCTGGCGTATGCCGTTGCCGTCGGTGCCGTAGGAGGCTGTGACGGCGCTGATCAGCAGCAGGGTGACGAGGGCCACCGCCTGTAGGAGGACCAGGGGCGCCATACGGGGCGGCACATGGTCCCGGACCAGACGCGGGGCGAGGCTGGCGGTCCGTACCGCTTCCTGGGGACGCAGGGTCAGGGCGTCCCCGAGCAGCACACCCCCCACCGCGCACAGACCGAACGCGGTGATGGCGAACACCAGCGGCATCGTGATGTCGTCGCTGTCCATGGCGATCAGATGCTGCGCGGCCATCACGCCCACGGCCAGACCGGTCCAACGGGCGTAGTGGTCGGCGTGGTCGAGGAACCGGGCCTGGAGCGGGACGGTGTCGAGCATGCGGAGATCCCCCCAGATCTTGCATCAGCAGTTTTGTATCAAGCAGTGGGTACAAGTGTGGGTACAAGATGCCCTGGGCGGGATCTTGTGTCAAACGCTCGATACAAGCCAAACCTGCCTCCGAGCAGGCTCGCTTCGGTCGGCGCGCGGTTGTCGCGCGGGGCACGGCGGCCGTACGGGTGTCGCCGCTCACTCCCTTTTGCCACTTTCGCAACTGTCACGTTCCGTATGTGATCGCGTACTTTGCGTATGGATTTCTGGCGGGCGACTGGGAGTTGCGATGAGTGCGGAACGAGGCAGATGCGATGCTCGGCGGCAGCGGGACAGGGTGAAGGAGGTGCTGGACCGCTCGGCGCGGCTGGCGCGGCAGGGGGTCCGGCCGCCCGCGCAGTGCGTTCGACCGGAGCGAGTGGGCGCGGTCGTCGCGCGGCTGGTGGCGTCGGTGCGGCGGGAGTTACTCACGTTCGACGACCCGTCCGGCTGTGTCGTGCAGGGGGTGTCCGAGCGGAGGCTCGTGCAGGTGGCCGAGTGTGCCGAGAGCGCGTACCGCCGGGCGCCCGAGGTGCGGCAGTTGTCGACGCGGAAGGGGGCGACGTACGACGAGAGGCCGGGGGTGATCCGGTTCGCCGGGAGCACGAGGCTCTCGGATCGCATCCCGTTCCGGCTCGGGGTCATGGACCGTACGGTCGCCGTCATTCCGCTCGACCTGGAGGTCTATCGAAACGGGATGCTGATCATCAGGGACCCCGTCGTCGTACGGGCCCTGGTGCGGGCCCATCGGTCCTGGTGGAGCGTCGGGGAGGGTGCGGCCGCGCAGGCACCGGGCGGGCCGCCGGAGTATCTGGCGGGAGTTCTGGAGTGCCTGCTGTCCGGTGTGACCGACGACGTCGCCGCCGCCCGGCTCGGGCTGTCGGGCCGCACGTACACCCGCAGGGTGGCCGACCTGCTGGGGATGCTCGGTGCGGTGAACCGGTTCCAGGCGGGAGCGCGCGCGGCGGAGCGGGGCTGGGTGTGACCGGGCCGCCGTCCTGTTGTCCGTTCAAGCGGTGGCGAGTTGACGCCATGTCCGCCCATCGAGGCCGGTCCCCGGCGAATCTGCTGGTGCGGGAAACAACACCGCATGGAACGGGATGAAAGGAACAGTCGTGATGACGTCGAAGCGATCCAAGCTCTCCCGGACACTGGCGGCAGTGGCGATCACCGCCTGCTCGCTCTTCAGCGCCTCCTCCACCGTGGCGGCCCAGGCCGGGGCTCCGGCCGCCTGGGAATGCGGCGAGTGGTCCTTCTGCATCTACTCGGGCGCGGGCGGGACCGGCTCCCGCCTCGAGATGCGGGACGGGGTGTACGACCTCGGAGGCGTGGGCGGCGGTGTGCTCGACAACAACGTCCACTCGGTGAAGAACATCTCCGGCGACGCCTGGTGCCTGTACGACTACATGGGCTACGAGGGCCTGCTGACCCGCATCCAGGACTCGTACACCGGGCCCATCAGCGCGAGCATCGGCGAGAAGGTCACCTCCGTCCAGGCCTGTTGACGGGGTGTGACGGGGGCTGCTGAGTTCAGGGCCTGTTGACGGACGGGAGGGCCGGGCGTGTCCGGCCCTCCCGTCCGAGCGGGCACCGCGTGATGCGACAAGAACCGGGCTCGACGGGGACGGTCACCCCACCGTGATCGAGTCCAGCTTCTCCCGCAGATACACATGCGAGTCCACCGCCGGGTACGCCACCCGCCCCACCGGCGCGGGCACCGACTCCACGACCGTGCCCGGGGTGCACTCGCCGAAGTAGACCAGCGACATCAGCTCCTCGGTGGGTTCGTCGGCCGGGGGCGGGAGGACGCGGTGGCGGCCGGAGCGCCAGCGGGCGCCGGTCCAGCGGGACATCAGGTCGCCGATGTTGATGGTGAAGGCCTCGGGGTCGTACGGGGCGTCCTCCCAGCCACCCTCGTCCGTGAACACCTGGAGTCCGCCCTTGCCGGCCTGGCGGTCGAGGATCGTGACCGTGCCGAAGTCGGTGTGCGGGCCGATACGGAACTGGCCGGGGACCGGGTCGCCGATGACCTCGGTACCCGGGTACCAGTTGATGTTGAAGCCGTAGGTGGGGTGGCTCATGTGGCGGGAGAAGAAGTCCGGTTCCAGGCCGAGCGCCTCGCCGAGGAGGGAGAGGAGTTCGTTCTCCAGCTCGCCCATGCGCGCCAGGTACTCCTCGCAGAGCGTGCGCAGTTCGGGGACCTCGGACGGCCAGACGTTCGGGGCGTACCACTCCGCGTTCACCGCCGGATCGTCGAACGGCTCGTGCGTCGCGAAGGTCAGGGACTCCTTGAGGTCGGGCGGGGTCTCCGTACCCTCCGAGTAGCCGTTCGCCTCGGCGCCCGGGCCGAGCCAGCCGCGCCCGCCGACCTTCACCTCGTACGCCTGCTTGGCCGGGACGGAGAGCAGGAAGAAGGCGCGGGCCGCCTCGCGGATGCGGGTGCGGAGCGTGGGGTCGACGCCGTGGCCGGTGACGAGAAGGAAACCGGCGGTCTGGAGGGCGTCGTCGACAGTGCGGGCGATGGCGGCCCTGGCGCCCGGGTCGCCGTCGCGCCAGGGGCGCAGGTCGATGGTCGGGATACGGGGGGCGGGGGTCTCGGGCGTCGTCACGGGGTCAGTCACCGATGTCCTCGTTCCATAGGGCCGGGTGCTTTTCGATGAAGTCGCGCATCAGGGCCACGCACTCCACGTCGTCCAGCAGCACGATCTCCACGCCGTGCTCCGCCAGCCAGTCGTGGCCCCCGTGGAACGTGGTCGCCTCGCCGACGACCACCCGGGAGATGCCGAACTGCCGGACCAGCCCGGAGCAGTACCAGCAGGGAGACAGCGTCGTCACCATCGTCGTACCCCGATACGTACGCTGCCGGCCCGCCGCGCGGAACGCGGCCGTCTCGGCGTGCGTCGACGGGTCGCCGTCCTGGACGCGGCGGTTGTGACCGCGCCCGAGGAGTGTGCCGTCCGGGCCGTAGAGGGCGGCGCCGATGGGGATGCCGCCCTCGGCGAGGCCGGCGCGGGCCTCGGCCAGGGCGGTGGCCAGCCATGCCCGTGCTGTTGTCCGATCCACATTCACACCCTCTAGTCTGATCTTCGTATCGGCGGGGAGGGGGAAAACCGCCGACTCGGGAGGGGGGATCCAGGGCCGAACGGCGGCCCCCGAACGAAAGTTGACCATGAGACGCATCGCTATGCCGTTAACGGCTCGGCTCGTCGCGCTGACCACCGCGGCGGTGACCGTGACGGCGACCCTGGTGGCCGCCCCGTCGGCCGTGGCCGAGAACACGGCCGCATCCGACCTCACCTGGTCGGCCATCACCTTCGGACAGTCCACCGACCTCAACTTCGCCTCCAACGTGCTGCCCGAGAAGGTCGGCACCAACTACGCGAGGCCCGACCACCCCGGCACCCTCGACGGCCGCATCGTGCTGGAGAGCCGTGGTGGCAAGCTCGCCCCCGGCCACGACGGAATCACCTTCTACCAGACCGCCCTCAACCCGAAGACGGACAACTTCGTCCTCACCGCCGACATGACCGTCGAGCAGTTCGGGCCGGAGACCGGCGCCGCCGTCAACTCCGCCGACAGCGCGGGGATCATGGTGCGGGACGTGAACGGCGCACCCCGCCAGGACCCGATGGTCCTCGGCTTCGAGGAGGTGCCCGCCGCCTCCGACATCTTCGGCGCGGGCATGATGAAGCAGGGTGTGAGCGGCTTCAGCCGCACGGGTGTCGTCAAGCCGTACGGCAATCCGGGCGGCGCCCTCAAAGCCACCCCCTTCACCAAGGACTCGAAGTACGCGCTGCCCACCGGCACCCCGGTCAGCCTGCGGCTGGAGCGCACCGACACCGAGTTCGTGATGTCGGCGACCTTCACACACGCCGGTGAGCCCGCGACCTTCGAGCAGCGCGTGGCCGGCGCCGACTGGGTCCAGGACATCGACCCCGACCACATGTACGTCGGGTTCTACGCCGCCCGCAACGCCAAGGTCAGCTTCGCCAACGCCCGCCTGGAGCTGAGCGAGGCGCACACCCAGCCGCGTACGCCGGTCCAGACGACCCCCGTGGCGCCCGCCCTGGCCCTGCTCTCCCCGGCCGAGACCAGCACCCGCGACTACACGCTGCGGGCGCGCCCCAACCACGACGGCGTCATCACTGTCGCCGACGCCGCCGGTGAGCGGGTCGCCGAGGGGCGGGTCAAGGCGAACAAGGTGTTCAGCCACCTCGTCCAACTCGCCTCCGACGAGGCGGAGTTCAAGCTCACCTTCACGCCGGACGACGGCACCGGCAGCGGCGCCCCGGTGAGCAAGTCGCTTAAGGTCACCAGGAAGCCGTACGGCCCGCGCGGCGACGGTTCCGTCATCCACACCTCGCCCAGCGGCACGGCCGCCGCCACCGGTACGGCCGCCGACCCCGTGGACCTCGCCACGGCCCTCAAGTACGTGGCCCCCGGCGGCAAGGTGCTGATGCACGGCGGGACGTACCAGCCGACCGGCACGCTCAACGTGAGCGCCGCGTACAGCGGTCTGCCCGGGAAGCCCAAGACGCTGAAGCCGTACCGGAACGAGCAGGTCGTCGTCGACGGACGCGACGCGCTCGAAGTGGTGCTGCGCCTGGACGCCGACCACTGGCGGGTGAAGGGCTTCCACATCACGCACGCGGCGGCCAACGCCATGCGCGTCAGCGGCAGCCACAACAAGGTCCAGCGGATGCTGTTCAACTACAACGGCAACACCGGCTTCCAGATCACCGGCAGCGGCACGGACCCGGCGATGTGGCCGTCGTACAACCTCGTCCAGGGCAACGAGTCCCACGACAACCGGGACATCGACGACGAGAACGCCGACGGCTTCGCCGCCAAGCTCGGCGTGGGCGCGGGCAACGTCTTCCGGGGCAACATCGCCCACCACAACATCGACGACGGCTGGGACCTCTACAACCGCACCAACGAGGGCGCCAACCTGCCGATCACCCTCGTGGACAACATCGCCTACGCCAACGGCCGCCTCAGCAACGGCTACGACGAGGACAGCAACCGGGGCAGCGGCTTCAAGCTCGGCGGCGAGGGCCTGCCCGTCGACCACGTGGTCCGTCGGAACATCGCCTTCGACAACAACCTCGACGGTTTCACGGACAACTTCAACCCGGGCCGGATGACGCTGACCCGCAACACGTCCTTCGACAACAAGCGGTTCAACTACATCGCCCGCTTCAACCCGTACTTCACGGCGGAGCAGCAGGGCGTCTACCGCGACAACCTCTCGTTCCGCACGGCGGACGGCCCCGGGGGCGCCCATCCGGTGCGGGACTTCCTCTCCGGAGACGTGAACGACACGAACGTCCTCTTCGACGGCGATCACGCCGTGAACTCCGACGGCACGACCACCGCGACGACCGCCGACTTCCGCTCACTCACCCCGCCGGAGTCCTTCGCCCGCCACCGCGACGGCACCCCACGCCACGGGGCGTTCCTGCGGCCGACCCGCACGAGCCCGCTGAACACGGCGGGGACGGGCGGGGGACGGATCGGGGCGCTGGCCGGCCGCTGACCGCCCGGACGGACCCGCCGCCCCGGTGCCTTCACCGGGGCGGCTCCCCGGCCATCCAGTCACGCATGGCGGCGATGTTCTGCCAGGACGCTTTCTGCAGGCTCGGGGAGACGCCCATCGTGTCGAACTCAGTCGGGCTTCGGCGGGTCCGGATGCTTCGCGAGCCAGTCGAGCAGTTCACGGTGACGGAACTCGTGGCCGAGGCCGCTGCGGCGCAGCAGACCCGCCTCCGCCGCCCAGTCGAGGAAGGCGCCGAGCCGGAGGGGCAGGGTGCCGCGGGTGAGGTGGCGGAAGGCGAGGTAGCGCATGGTGGCGCCGCCCACGATTGCGCAGTAGCAGTACAGGCCCGAGGGGACCGCCAGCACCACCGACTCCCACAGGCCGTGGTCGCCGTCGATCCGGCCGAGCAGGCCGAGGGTCAGGCACAGGCTCCCCAGGCCGGTCGACATGAACTCCTGACGCATGATCCGCCGGGGCGGCACGACGTCCGAGGGCGAGTGCAGTTGGAAGGCGAGCAGGACGGGCAGCGCGACCCCGACGGACATGGCGAGCCCGGCCTGCCAACGGGTCAGGGTGCTGAGGCCCCATCCCGCAGTCGTGATCAAGGTGGCCAGAGCGGTGAACCGGAAGGGATGCAGCCAGGGAGCGAGGTGGCGGAGCGTACGGGGCTCGGTGTCCGTCGTGTCCACGAGCTGCATGAAGCCCGAGCGTCCGGCGGCCTTGGCTTCGGTCGTCGGCTCGGCGGTCAGGACCGTCAGGCCCATCGCCCACGTGAGCATGCCCGTCGAGACCAGGATGGTGCCGTCACCGGTGGCCGTCGACAGTACAAACGACAGCGCGAGCATCGTCGCGAAGCCGAGATGCAGGATCTGCCGCCGGAACGACCGGACCCTCTTCGCCCCCGCCATCAACCACAGTTGGTGCAGGGCGAGCACCGGCTGGGGCACACCGGCACCCGGTTCGGCCCCGTCACCGTCACCGTTGCTGTCACCTGCACCGTCACCGCGCGCGTGCCGGGCCAGTGGGTGCAGCCACCGGTGTACGTCGTCCGGGTCGTGGCCGGGGTGGAGCGCCGTCACCGCCGGGATATAGCGGGACAGCAGCAGGTGGTCCAGGCGTTTGGCGGAGCGGCGGGGCAGCAGCTCACCGGGGTCGCCGTCGGCGCCGTAGACCGTGGCGACCATGCACAGTCGCCAGGGCGTCGAGAGCAGACGGGCGAGCGGGCCGGCGGGGCGGTCGGCGAGATGGTCGAGCAGGGGCTTCCAACGGGTGCGGCTCGTGGCGCGTTCGGTGAGGTAGTCCAGCGCGTCGGCGGCGATCACGGGTTCGACGGCGACCCGGGCCGCGTCCAGCAGCCGGTGCCGCCGGTCCGGGCCCGGGCCGTGCGCGAGAACGGCGTAGGCCTCGTCCCGCGCGGTCAGTACGACGGCTCCGGGCAGGCGCCCGTCCTGGTACGCGTTGAGCGCGTCGAGCAGGGCCCTGGCCCGGGGCGCGACCGGGTCGGGTCTGCCGCTCCCCGACGGCTCGTCCATCTCGTCGAGGCCGTCCAGCACCGGAAGGACGAGACGCCGGGCGACCAGACCACGCGCGCGGCGCCGGGACCAGCGGTACACCTGGCGCAACTCGTCTTCGAGCACCTCGTCGAGAGGTCGCCGGGTGTCCCAGCCCGCCAGCGGGACGCGTACCGGAACCGGATCGCCCGGCGCCCGCTTCTCGATCAGCGCCAGCAGTAGCTCCAGGGCCAGCATGGTCTTCCCGGAACCCGCCGGTCCGGTGATGACCAGACGCCGGGGGACGAGGGACGTGAAGTACGTGTGGATGTCCGGCTGATCGGAGCCGACGGCGAGCAGCCTGCCCGCGTGGGCGGTGTTCGCCGCCGCCCGGCCGTCCTCCGCCACCTGCCGGTACCGCAGGTTGATCCGTTTGCTGTCGTCGCCCAGCAGCCGTCGCCACGCGGCCTGTTCGACATCCAGCACCTGCTGGGCGAGCAGTTCGGTCCACTCCGTCCACCGCCGGGGCAGCAGGTACGTGTACCAGTGGTTGTCGACCTGCTGCGCCTGGAAGACCGTGCTGTTGTGTACGCCCCCGTGCACGGTGTTGCGTACGACCGCCCTGTCGTCCTCGGCCAACTCGCCCTCCCCCGGCAACGGCCCCCCGGCCGCCTACTCCTCCCCGTCCTTCTTCCCGTTCCCCTCGCCCTTCTCCCCCTTCCCTTCCTCCCGCCGCTTCAGCTCCTCCTCACGGCGGCGCAGGTCGGCCTCCCAGCTCTTCAGGAGGGACTCGTCCTTCTTGTTGCCCTCGGTGAGGGACTTCAGGAACTCGGGGTTGTCGTCGGGCGCCACGTACTCCGTACGGCGGTTGCGGTGCCACTCGGAGGGGGTGCGGCCGTCGGCCGGGGCGTGGCGCAGCTTGCCCGCCGCCAGCCAGGCGATCGGGCCGACGATCCAGAAGAGCAGGATGATGAAGACCCAGGCGATCTTCGGCAGGTGCTTCGCCTCGTCCTCGGGGGTGTTCAGGCAGTCGATGAAGGCGTAGATCGTGAGCGCGAGCGGCACGAGGTACATCAGCAGCCTGAGCATGGAACAGCCCCCTGGAAACGGTGGTGCGGGCCGCGTACCGGCCCCGGAAGTGACGGTGGGCCGTACGCGCCGGCCCGGACGGAAATGACGCCGGGGCCGCGTGCCGGGCCCCCGTGACGGGGTCAGGGTAGCCCCTCGGGGATACTTGACCCCATGGCTTACGACGATCTTCGCTCCCTGCTCCGCGCGCTGGACCGCGAGGGCGATCTCAAGCGGATCAAGGCCGAGGTCGACCCGTATCTGGAGGTCGGGGAGATCGTCGACCGGGTCAACAAGGCCGGCGGCCCCGCGCTTCTCTTCGAGAACGTGAAGGGGTCGAGCATGCCCCTCGCGATGAACGTCTTCGGCACCGACCGCCGCCTGCTGAAGGCGCTCGGCCTGAAGTCGTACGAGGAGATCAGCGGCAAGATCGGCGGGCTGCTCAAGCCGGAGCTGCCGCAGGGTTTCATCGGCGTGCGCGAGGCCTTCGGGAAGCTCGGCGCGATGACGCACGTACCGCCGAAGAAGGTGAAGTCCGACAGCGCCCCCGTACAGGAGGTCGTGCTGTACGGCGACGACGTCGACCTGGACGACCTTCCCGCCCTCTTCACCTGGCCCAAGGACGGCGGCTCCTTCTTCAACCTGGGGCTCACCCACACCAAGCACCCCGAGACCGGCGTCCGCAACCTCGGCCTCTACCGCCTCCAGCGCCACGACAAGCGCACCATCGGCATGCACTGGCAGATCCACAAGGACAGCCGCAACCACTACCAGGTGGCCGCGAAGCGGGGCGAGCGACTGCCGGTCGCCATCGCCTTCGGCTGCCCGCCCGCCGTGACGTACGCCTCGACCGCCCCGCTCCCCGGTGACATCGACGAGTACCTGTTCGCCGGGTTCCTCTCCGGCAAGCGGATCGAGATGGTGGACTGCAAGACGGTGCCGTTGCAGGTGCCGGCGCAGGCCGAGGTCGTGATCGAGGGCTGGCTGGAGCCCGGCGAGATGCTCCCCGAGGGCCCGTTCGGCGACCACACCGGGTTCTACACCCCGCAGGAACCGTTCCCCGCCCTGAAGATCGACTGCGTGACGATGCGGAAGCGGCCGTTGCTCCAGTCGATCGTGGTGGGCCGCCCGCCGACGGAGGACGGGCCGCTGGGCCGGGCGACGGAGCGCTTCTTCCTCCCGCTCCTGAAGATCATCGTGCCGGACATCGTGGACTACCACCTCCCCGAGTCGGGCGGCTTCCACAACTGCGCGATCGTCTCGATCGAGAAGAAGTACCCCAAGCACGCGCAGAAGGTCATGCACGCGATCTGGGGCGCCCACATGATGTCCCTGACGAAACTGATCGTGGTCGTCGACGCCGACTGCGACGTCCACGACCTGCACGAGGTGTCGTGGCGGGCCCTCGGCAACACGGACTACGCCCGTGACCTGACGGTGGTGGAGGGCCCGGTCGACCATCTGGACCACTCCTCCTACCAGCAGTTCTGGGGCGGCAAGGCGGGTATCGACGCGACGCGGAAGTGGCCCGAGGAGGGGTACACACGGGACGGTGGCTGGCCGGACATGGTCGAGTCGGACCCGGCCACGGCGGCCCTCGTGGACCGCCGCTGGAAGGAGTACGGGCTGTGAGCAGCGCCTCCGCCGCCATCCCCCAGCCGGGCCGCACCAAGGCGTTCCTCCGCCTGGTGATGATCGAACACTCGATCTTCGCGCTGCCCTTCGCCTACATCGCCGCGCTGACGGCGATGTTCCAGCTGGACGGCAACATCCACTGGAGCCGTCTCCTCCTCGTCACCGTCTGCATGGTGGGCCTGCGTACGTTCGCCATGGCGGTGAACCGGATCATCGACCGCGAGATCGACGCCCGTAACCCGCGTACGGCGCACCGCGAGCTGGTGACGGGCGCGATGTCGGTGAAGCACGCCTGGACGGGCGCCCTCGTCGCGGTCGTGATCTTCCTCGGCTCGGCGGCCCTCCTGAACCCCCTCTGCCTGGCCCTGGCTCCCGTCGCGGTGATCCCGATGGTGGTCTATCCGTACGGCAAGCGCTTCACGAACTACCCCCAGGCGATCCTGGGGCTGGCGCAGGCGATGGGGCCGGTGGGGGGCTGGCTGGCGATCACGGGGGAGTGGTCGTGGGACGCGGTGATCCTCGGGCTGGCGGTCGGTATATGGATCGGCGGATTCGATCTGATCTACGCCTGCCAGGACGTCGAGTCCGACCGGGAGACGGGTGTCCTGTCGGTGCCGGCCCGCTTCGGGATCCCGGCGGCGATCTGGGCGGCGCGGGTGTGTCACGTCCTCACGACGGCGCTGTTCGTCTGGTACGCGGTGGCGACGGACGCGGGCGCGTTCCTGTGGCTCGGGTTGCTGATCGTCGCCGGTGCGTTCGTGTACGAGCACACGATCGTGCGGCCGCATGACTTGTCCCGCTTGAGCCGGGCGTTCTTCAGTGTCAACGGGTTCATCGGGATCGCCTTGTTCGTGTGTGCGCTGCTGGACCTGCTGGTGCGGGGCCTGACCGTCTAGCCGACCAGCGCTTTTCGCCCCCGCCGCCCCTACCCGTCCCATCCCACAGGGGCTGCCGCCCCTTCGACCCCGCCGCGCCTGAGAGCTCGGGGGTGGTCGCTCATCGGCGGGTCCGGGTCCGTCGTGGTCGCTCGCGCAGTTCTCCGCGCCCTTGAGAAGACCAGGCTGCGCCCTGGTCTTCACCCAGGAGCGCGAAGCCGGCAAGCGAAGCCGACAAGCCAAGGCGACAAGCGAAGCCGACAAGCAAAGGCGACAAGCCAAGGCGACAAGCGAACCCGGCAAGCCAAGGCGCGCAACGCGGCGGCCCGGAGGGCCGGGCCGTTGTCCTCAGGGGCGTGGGGAACCGCGCGATCAGCCCCCACCCACCTGCACCCGCCGGATGACAACCTCATCCACCCGAGCTCGTCCGCCCAACGGGGCGGCCGACGGGGCAGGAATCAGCCCCACCCGACAGCCGCCCTCCGACGGAACACGAACGCCGCCACCACCCCCGTCACCAGCCCGATCAGATGCCCCTGCCAGCTGATCCCCGTCTGCGTGGGCGCGAGCCCCGCGAGGATCGAGCCACCCCAGGCCGCCGCGATGCCGAACCCGACGAGCACCCCGAGGAAACGCCGCTCGACGAAACCGCTGACCAGCAGGAAACCGAAGAGGCCGAAGACCACCCCGGACGCCCCCGCCGTGTTCGTGTTCGACGGGGATATCAGCCAGACCCCGAGCCCGTCGGCCACGATGATCAGCGCACAGACCGCGAAGAAGCGACGCAGCCCCCCGAGCGCCGACAGGAACCCGAGCACCAGCAACGGCACGCTGTTCGCCGCGACATGGCCAAAGCCGAAGTGCAGGAAGGCCGCCGGGACGATGTCCACCAACTCGGACGGCTCACGCGGAGCGATCCCGAGGTCGTCCAGGGCGTGGCCGCTCACCACGTCCACGACCTCCAGCACCCACAGCAACGCCACCCAGCCGACCATCACCTTGGCCGCGGCCCTCGCTCGGTCCCCGCCCGTCCATCTCTGCTCCGAGCCCGCTACGCCACCCGCCGTCATGACAACCCCCGTGTCAACTCGTCCCTCCGGGAAACGGCCAAGCCCCCTTGGCCGGTTCCCGCCCCGCGACGCCGGATAGGCTCGGTCTCGTGAACCCAGTCAAGCCAGGAGAGACGCCGCGTACGCCTTGGATCGTAGGGGTGTCCGGCGCATCCGGCACCCCATATGCCGCGGCTGTCCTGCGCGCCCTCCTCGCCGCCGGTGAGAGCGTCGACCTCGTGGTGTCCCGGGCCTCCCGGCTGACCCTGCTGGACGAGACCGGCATCTCCTTCCGCGACGCCCACTGGCGCGACGACCTGCGGGAATGGCTGGCCAGGGGCGCCGACGGCAAGCCCGGCACCTTTGCCGTGGACGTCGACGGCGACCGCGTACGGTACTGGGCCACCGGCGACCTGGCCGCCGGACCCTCCTCGGGCTCGTACCCGAGCAGGGGCATGCTGATCGTCCCCGCCTCCACGGCCTGCGTCGCCGGCGTCGCGCTCGGTCTGTCGAAGGACCTGTTGCAGCGGGCGGCGAGCGTGACCCTGAAGGAGGGCCGCACCCTGGTCGTCGCCGTACGCGAGACCCCGCTGAACGGGCAGACCCTGCGCCACCTCGTCGCCCTGGACGACGCGGGCGCGACCGTACTGCCCGCCTCCCCGGCCTTCTACGCGGGCGCCGGCCACATCCAGGACCTGGTGGACTTCGTGGCCGGCCGGGTGCTGGACGCGGCGGGCGTCCCGCACACCCTGTACCGCCGCTGGGAGGGCGACATCGGCGGCGCGCGCACGCCCAGTACCAACGGAACCGGAACCGGAGCCGGAACCGGAGCCTGAGCGGCCCCGATCACGCCGACCTCGGGCACCTCCAACACCTCTGCCCCCTCTATCTCTTCAGACATCTCTTCTGACATCTCTTCAGTCGACAACGCAACTCTTCACCGGAAGGCAACCGATCGCATGGACGCGGTGGACAGGCAGCTCATCCAGGCCCTGAGGGAGAACGGCCGGGCCTCCTACGCGGAGCTGGGACGCCTCGTCGGTCTGTCGGGACCCAGTGTCACCGACCGCATCAACCGGCTGGAGGCGGCCGGGGTCATCACCGGCTACCGCGCCACGGTGAACGCCGCCTCGCTCGGCCTCGGCGTCACCGCCCTCATCGGCATCTCCCTCTCCGACGCCGCCGACCACGAGGACGTGGCCAACCGGCTGCGCGATCTGAACGAGATCGAGGACTGCTGGTTCATCGCCGGCGACGACTCGTTCATGCTCAAGGTCCGCGCGTCCGACGTGGACGGCCTGGAGAAGACGATCCGTCGTCTGTCGGGCACGAAGGGCGTGTCGAGGACCCGTACGACGATCGTGCTCTCCACCAAGTGGGAGAACCGGGTGGGTGAGCTGCCTGAGGAGCGTTAGGCGCTCGGCGCCCCATGGGGGCACCTCCCGCCCGAAGGGTGGGGGAGTACGGTGGGTCGGATCTGTCGGAGATGGTGGGAGTGAGCATGGACGTCGGGCTCAAGCGCGAGCTGGAGGACAAGGTCCGGGCCGGTGAGCGGCTGACCCGTGAGGACGGCATCGCGCTGTACGAGTCGGACGACTTGGCGTGGCTGGGCGGGCTGGCCCACGAGGTGCGCACGCGCAAGAACGGCGATGTCGTGCACTTCAACGTCAACCGCCACCTCAACATGACGAACGTGTGCACCGCGTCCTGCGCCTACTGCTCGTTCCAGCGCAAGCCGGGCGAGAAGGACGCGTACACGATGCGCATCGAGGAGGCGGTGAAGCTCGCCAAGGCGATGGAGGGCGAGAACCTCACCGAGCTGCACATCGTCAACGGCCTGCACCCGAACCTGCCGTGGCGCTACTACCCGCGGTCGCTGCGCGAGCTGAAGGCCGCCCTTCCGAACGTGTCGTTGAAGGCCTTCACGGCGACGGAGATCCACCACTTCGAGACGATCAGCGGTCTGTCGGCGTCGGAGATCCTGGACGAGCTGATCGACGCGGGTCTGGAGTCGCTGACGGGTGGTGGCGCGGAGATCTTCGACTGGGAGGTCCGGCAGCACATCGTCGACCACCGGACGCACTGGGAGGACTGGTCGCGGATTCACCGGCTCGCGCACGAGAAGGGGCTGAAGACCCCGTGCACGATGCTCTACGGCCACATCGAGGAGCCGCGGCACCGGGTCGACCACGTCCTCCGTCTCCGTGAGCTCCAGGACGAGACGAACGGCTTCCAGGTCTTCATCCCCCTGCGCTACCAGCACGACTTCGTGGACGTGAAGGACGGGAAGGTACGCAACCGGCTCCAGGCGCGTACGCAGATGGCGACGGGGGCGGAGGCGCTGAAGACCTTCGCGGTCTCCCGCCTCCTCTTCGACAACGTCCCGCATGTGAAGGTCTTCTGGGTCATGCACGGCGTCCAGACCGCGCAGCTGGCGCTGCAGCACGGGGCGGACGACATGGACGGCTCGGTGGTGGAGTACAAGATCACCCACGACGCCGACAACTACGGCACGCCGAACAAGCTGACCCGCGAGGACCTGCTGGACCTCATCCGCGACGCCGGCTTCCGCCCGGTGGAACGGAACACGCGCTACGAGATCATCCGCGAGTACGAGGGCCCGGACCCGGCGCGCCGGGAGTCGCCCCAGCCGATGCGCGTCTGACCGCCGGCGGGTTGTTCGGCCGGTGGGCGCGGGTTCATCGTGGTTTCTCGCGCAGTTCCCCGCGCCTCTCAAGGGGCGCGGGGAACGCGGCGTGGGCGAGGAAATCCGCCCGCACTTGAAGCCCCACCCCGTAATAATTACCCTCCCCCCATGCCCCTTACCTTCCAGCTCGACCCGCCCCTCACCCCCACCCTCCACGACGGCATACTCGAGCTCTGGGCAGACGTCTCCAACGCCGGCGGAGCCGTCGGCTTCGTGCCGCCGGTCACGCCGGAGGTGATCCGGCCGGAACTGCTGAAGCACGTCACCGCGATGGCGGACGGCCGTATCCGCCTCCTCGTCGGCCTCGACGAAACCGGCACGGTCGCCGCCACCGCCTTCTTCTCCTTCAACACCCACCGCCTGATGACCCACTGGGTCTGGCTCTACACGGTGATGGTCCACCCCGCCCACCAGGGCAAGGGCTACGGCCGCGCCCTCCTGCACGCGGCCGAACAGGCCGCCCGCCGCTTCGACGGCATCGACGCCATCCGCCTCACCTGCCGCGGCGGCCTCGGCCTTGAGCACTTCTACACCTCCAGCGGCTACAAGGAGGTCGGCCGCGTCCCGGGCGCCATCCGCGTCGCGCCCGGCGACGACCGCGACGACATCGTCATGCTGCTGCAGCTCACCTGAGGGTCCCGCGACGGCCCGTACCCCGGTGCAAGATCGCACCCCGACCGTGCTTCACTGGACGGTGCCCCTTTGGGAACGTTTTATGGGACCGGTCCGGAACGGAAGAGTGGATTGAGATGCTCCGCTACACACTGATGCGCCTCGGTATCTTCGTGGGCTGCCTCGGGGTCGTCTGGGGCCTCGTCTACGCGGGCCTCGCCCCCCGCGGCCTCGGTGCCTCCAACGGCATGTGGATGGTCTTCCTCGCCCTCGTGATCTCCGCGCCGATCAGCTTCGTCGCGCTGCGCAAGGAGCGCGACAAGGCCTCCGTCCAGATCGTCCAGCGCGTCGACCGCGCCAAGGCCAACCTGGAGGCCAACCGCACCCAGGAGGACGACGCGGTGGACGCGGCGGCGCTGGCACACGACGGCAAGACCCCGTAGCCCGCGCCCACGACCGCCCGCACGCCGAACCGAACCCCGGCGATCGAACCGTACGCTTGCCCGCATGGGTGCTGTGAAGAACAAACGGATGCCCCGCGCCGTGCGGGAACAGCAGATGCTGGACGCGGCCGTACGGACCTTCGGGCAGCGGGGCTACCGCGCCGCGTCGATGGACGAGATCGCCGAACTGGCGGGCGTGTCCAAGCCGTTGGTCTACCTGTACCTGAACTCCAAGGAAGACCTCTTCACCGCCTGCATCCGCCGCGAGGCCAAGGCGCTCACCAGCGCCGTCTACGCCGGTGTGGACCGGAGTCTGCCCGCCGACCGCCAGCTCTGGGAGGGGCTCCAGGCGTTCTTCACGCACACCGCGCGGAACCCGGACGCCTGGTCCGTGCTGCACCTCCAGGCCCGTACGCACGGCGAGCCCTTCGCCGCCGAGACCGACGCGATGCGCGCGGAGATGGTGGTCTTCGTCACCGAGCTGATCCTGGCCGGCGCCCGTGAGGCCCGCCAGGACCCGCACCTTCCCGAACGCGAGGTCGCCGGCCTGGCCGAGGCCCTGGTCGGCGCCGCCGAGTCCCTCGCCGCCTGGGCCAACACCACCCCCGGCGTCTCCGCCCGCCAGGCCGCGGCCACCCTCATGAACTTCGCCTGGGCGGGCCTGGGCAACCTCATGGAGGGCCGCCCCTGGACACCGGCCGACTGAGTTCAACGGGGAGTGGTCACGCGGCGCCCCGCTTGGGCAGCGCCGGCGCCACCCTCAGAGGGCCAGCGGGTGGACGTGGCCCGTCACATGGACGCGTTGCCCGCCTGGAGGGCCCCCGCGAAGTTCGAAGCCGCCGCCGACCGTCCCGTCCTCGCCGTACGTCACCGTGCTCGGCAGCGGTACCGGTGCCCTGAACTCGGCACGGACGAGGACCGCCGCCGGTGTGCCGTGCTCGGCGAGGCAGCGGGCCACCGTCCACATGCCGTGCGCGATGGCCCGGGGGAAGCCGAAGAGGCGGGCGGCGAGCGGGTGCAGATGGATCGGGTTGCGGTCGCCGGACACCGTGCCGTACCGCCGCCCGACATCCTCGCCCAGCCGCCATTCGGCGACCGGCGGCAGCGGCTTGCGCTCCGCCCGCGACCGCTCACCGCCGCCGCCCCGGGTGCCGCCGCCCCGGGTGCCTCCGGAACGGGCGCCGTCGGAACGGGCGCCGTCGGAACGGGCGCCGTCGGAACGGGCGCCGTCGGAACGGGCGCCGTCGGAACGGGCGCCGTCGGAACGGGCGTCGACAGCCTGGGTGCCGTCGGTCCGGTGCCGGGCGAGATAGGTGCTCCGCGACTCCCAGGCGACCCCGCCCCCGTCCCGTACCTCGGTCACGACGGTGGCCTCGGTGCCCCGCCGATGGGGCGCCAACTCGTCGACGTACACGGTGAGTTCGTACTCACCGGTCGCGGCCAACTGTCGTCGCCGGGTGATCTCGATCGAGGTGTGGACGAGCCCGAGGAGGGGCAGCGGGAAGTCCCGGGCCGCCATGATCCGCATGGCGAGGGGGAAGCCGAGGACGTGTGGGTAAGTGACGGGGACGGCGTCCTCCCCGGTGGGGAAGCCGCAGACCCGCTCGTACGCGGCGAGGCGCGCGAGGTCGATCCGCACGCCGGGGAGTACGAGCCGGGGGCCCGAGGGCGCGGTGAGGCGGGGCGGCCTGAGGCTCTTGCATGGTGAGAGCAGGGCGCCCCGGGCGAGCAGGGGGCCGAGTGAGGGGGCGCCGGTGAGAGTGAGGGTGTGCATCGAACGGTCCGCCCTTCCTCGCGGGACTTGCTCGTGCGCGCGGCTTCTTACTCCGGAGTCAGGTTACCCGAGGTAAGTGATGATCGGCGTGATGGTCGGAGGGGGGAGATGAACGACCCTCAGGTAACTTGGCGCGCCCTTGACCTGCGCGTGAGCAGCGCATGGAGGGTCCACGAGACTGCACATCCCCGGCCCCGGACCACCGCCGGACCATCTCGACACTCACACCAACCTCACACAGGCGCCCCGTACGATCCCGGTTCTCAGCCCTCGTTCCGCCGTAGTCCTTCCGCCGTAGTCCTTCCGCCGTCGTCCTTCCGTCGTCGTTATTCAGCCGTAGCTCTTCCGGCCCAGGAGCCGCCCGTGTCCAGCCTCGACCGCACCGAACCCGTGCTCGTGGACCCCGAGCTGAAGCGGCTGGACGGCGTCGTGCGGGAGGCATACGTACCGCCGCTCGCCACGCCCGTCACCTACGGCTCGCTCGCCGAGATCCCGTTCGACAACGCGGCCCAGGAACCGGACGCCGTGGTCCTCAGCCGCAAGTACGCGGACGAGGGCGAAGGGGACGGCCGTTGGCGGGACGTGACGGCGGCCGGCTTCGCCGCCGAGGTGCTCGCGGTGGCGAAGGGCCTGATCGCGGAGGGCCTGATGCCGGGCGACCGTCTCGCGATCATGGCGCGCACGACGTACGAGTGGACGCTCCTGGACTTCGCGGCGTGGGCGGCGGGCCTGGTGACGGTCCCCGTCTACCCCACCTCGTCCGTCTTCCAGACCCGCTGGATCCTCCAGGACTCGGGCGCGGTCGCGCTGGCGGTGGAGTCGACGAGCCAGGCGGCGGCCCTCGGCCCCGAACGCGATCGCATCCCCGACCTGCGCCACATGTGGGTCTTCGAGAAGGGCCACGTGGAACGCCTCGCGGAGCGCGGCCGTGACGTGCCGGACCAGGAAGTGGCCGTACGGCGTGGGGTGCTGGGCCCCGACACGCTGGCGACCCTCATCTACACCTCGGGCACGACGGGCCGCCCGAAGGGCTGCGCGCTGACCCACGGCAACTTCTTCGCGGAGGTCGACAACGCGATCGACCTCCTGTACCCGATCTTCCGGGCCAGGACGGACGAGGAGGCGTCGACCCTCCTCTTCCTCCCCCTCGCCCATGTCTTCGGCCGCATGGTGGCGATCGGCTGTATGCGGGCGAGGGTCCGCCTGGGCCACTCGCCGAGCTTCCGCACCGAGGACCTGCTGGCGGACCTGAAGTCCTTCCGCCCGACCTTCCTCCTGGTCATCCCCTATGTCCTGGAGAAGGTCTTCAACACGGCCCGGGCCTCCGCCGAACGCATGGGCCGCGCCTCGTCCTTCGACCGCGCGGCGACGGTCGCCCGCCGCTACGGCGAGGCGCTGGAGGCCGACCAGCACGGCACGGGACCCGGCCCGTCCGGCTTCCTGAAGGCGGCCCGCACCTTCTACGACCCCCTCGTCTACCGGCGCATCCGCAATGCGCTGGGCGGCCGGGTCCGTTACCTGATCTGCGGCGGCTCACCCCTGGGCCGCAGACTCGCGGCCTTCTACGCGGGCGCCGGCATCGAGGTCTTCGAGGGCTACGGCATGACGGAGACGACGGCGGCCGTGACGGTCACCCCACCGATCCGCCCCCGCCTGGGCACGGTCGGCTGGCCGCTCCCCGGCACGCGGGTCCGCATAGCGACGGACGGCGAGGTGCTGCTGCACGGCGGCCAGATCTTCCGGGGCTACTGGGATCCGCACGGGGGCGGGGTGGTCCCGGCGGGCCCCGACGGCTGGTTCGCGACGGGCGACATAGGCGAGCTGGACGAGGACGGCTACCTGACCATCACCGGCCGTAAGAAGGAGATCCTGGTCACGGCGAGCGGCAAGAACGTGGCCCCGGCTCCCCTGGAGAACTGGCTCCGCTCCCACCCCCTGATCGCCCACGCGATGGTCATCGGCGACCGCCGCCCCTATGTCACCGCCCTGCTGACCCTGGACCCCGAAGGCATCACGCACTGGCGCCAGATGAACGGCAAACACGGGGTGCCACCGGAACTCATCGCGGACGACCCGGAGCTCCTGACGGTCCTCCAGCGAGCCGTGGACGAGGCGAACCGCCTGGTCTCCCGCCCGGAGTCCATCCGCCGCTTCACGGTGGTGCCCGGGGGCTTCACGGAGGAGGCGGGCCACCTGACGCCCTCGATGAAACTGCGCAGGGAGGTGGTGGAGGAGGCGTTCGCCGAGGAGATCGAAGGGTTGTACGGGAGCTAGATCCCGATCTCACCGAGTGGACGACCAGGGGGTCACGGCCCCGTAAATCCTCGTGTACTGGTTCACCTTCTGTGCTTTACTGGCCGACTCTCTGGACATTGATCATCACGGGGGTGGGTTCAATTGCTGAGCGCCCGAAAGCTGTCGATATCAGCTCTGGCCGGTGTCGTGATTCTCGCCGTTCCCGGCTGCGCGGGGGAGCAGGAGCCGAAGGGAAGCGGGGTCTCGGAAGCGGGGAGTTCTCCCGGCAGATCCGCTCAACGCGTGCTCACTCTCAAAGAACTCAGATCTTCGGCTCTTACCACCGAAGACGTTCCGCAGGCCATGAGCGTCAACATCGAGGATTCCGCTCCCGAGAGCGAGAACACGTTCCCACCGGTGTCCGACACGTCATGCCGGACAGTGCTCGACACCGTGGAGGCCGACGATACGACCGCCTCGGTGAGCAGCATCTTCAACTGGAAGGACAACATCTGGCCCGGCACCGCGACGCTCGCTTCCTACGCCGACGACGGCGCCGAGCGGGCATTCCAGCGGCTGCGGAAAGCGCTCAAGAAGTGCAAGTCCTACTCCGGTGTGAGTAATGGGGGTGAATACGACGCCGAGGTCGAGGTGGGGAAGGCGCCGGACATCGGGGACGAGGCCATCGCCTTCCGTACGGTCATTCCGTTGAAGCTGTCGGGCGAGGCGGAAGAAGCGCTCGGGGGCAGGGAAGAAATCTTCGTGAGAACGGGCACATCCATCGCCGTATTCAGCCAGGTGCAATCCGAGAGGAAGGGGAACTTCCCGCGTCAGGTCATCGAGGAGCAGATCGAGCGACTACGGAAGGCGCAACGGTCCTGAAGCCGAGCCCATCTGTCGCCTGCCGCAGGCCTACTCGTCGGCTTTGCCCGCCGCAGGGTCGCCCTCCCCCAGGCCGAGCCACCAGTGACCCTCATCCTTGAGGAGCAGCAGCTCCTGCTGCTGCCCGGTCTTGTCGTATGTCACCCGTATCGGATTGAAGTAGTCGACGGACCCCTCCAACACGGTGACGTCGACATGCCCACCGGCCGCCTCGCCGTACTCGCGCACGAACTCGTCGGCGGCTGCCCTGAGATCGCCGTCGTAAGCGGGCGCGGCAAGCTCGACGAGGCCCTCCGAGTCCCCGGCCTCGAGCCGCTGGATGTAGACGCGCACGAGGGTGTCGACGTCCTCGGCGGTCTCCTGGACATCGGGATACCTGGACTTCTCCGCCCGCACGGTCACATCGATCCCGGGCGAGTCGGCGAGGGCGTAGGGAGCCCGGAACCAGATCCACCACACGGCCACGGCGACCCCGGCGACGAGGAACAGCCCGCCGCACAGCAGGAAGAACCACTTCTTCGTCATCGTCGCTGTCCTGTCGGTTCGGTGCGAGCAGTGTGGGTGGTAGTCCTTACAGATCTCGCTGACTGCACTTTGGTTGCACAGCGAAGTCCTCAGTACTCGCACCGGCGGACATGGTGGGCTTTTGTCCCGATGGTTGGTGCACGGGCGATATCGCCGAGGCTGAGCCTCTGGGGCATCGCAATCGGGAATACTGTGGGCCGCATGAGCCCCTCCTGTGGCACACATCACTCGTTGTCATGTGGCGTTTGGTTCGCATGAGGGTGCGATGTCCGCTTGTGACGCTCTGGATCTGTTATTGATGCGGGCTTTACCCTCCCTTCACGATTTGTGGATGACCAGTCACGGATAGGCAGGGTCTGGGGAGTCCCTGGGGGGAAGGGTGCTTCATGCCTGCAGGTAGACGGTTGTGCGCTGCTGGATTGGTGTTATCCGCCGCGGTGACGTTGAGCGCGTTGGCGCCAGTGGACGTCTTGGCGGCGACGTCCAGAGGTACGCCGGCGCAAACGAAGCAGGAAACGCGGACCGCCGAGCAACCCGCGCTCAGCGAATCCGAGGCCTTCGCGCAGGCCAAACGAACGGACAGCTCCGTGGAGGTCGTCTCCCAGCGCGGTGAGAGCAGCGAGGTGTTCGCCACTCCGGACGGCAAGCTGGAGGCACGCGAATATCTGCGGCCGGTGTGGACGCGCGTAGACGGCGTTTGGAAGGCCGTCGACACCGATCTGGCGAAGGCCGATGACGGGATGGTGGCTCCGAAGGCCGCCACGATCGGCCTGGAGTTCTCCGGCGGCGGTGACGCCCCGATGGTGCGGATGACGAAGGCCGGGCGGACGCTGGAGCTGTCGTGGCCGGGCGATCTCCCATCCCCACAGTTGGACGGTGACACCGCGACCTATGCGAATGTCCTGCCCGGCGTCGACCTCAGACTCGGGGCACAGGGGGACGGCTACACGCAGCTGCTCGTCGTGAAGTCGGCGGAGGCCGCGGCCAGTGAGGAACTGGCCGAGCTGCGTCTGCAGATGGACACGCGAGGCCTGGACGTCCATGAGACCAATGGCGGTGGCCTGGAAGCTGTGGACAAGGGCGCCGGCACCGCGGTGTTCGAAGCGCCGGAACCGGTGATGTGGGACTCCAGCCCGGGCGGCACCGTGTCCGGTACGGCTGGCCAGAAGGCCACCGCCCAGAAAACCGCTGAGGCGCGGGTCACGGCTGTGAAAGCCAGCCCGACCGTTGGCGAGCCCGGCGCCGCCGAGTCGGGCAAACTGGCCCCTGTCGGCGTGGACGTGCCCGCTACTCAGGACGCGCTCGTGCTTAAACCGGACACCGAGGTCCTCAAGGGCAAGGACACCGTGTACCCGGTGTTCATCGACCCGCAGATGCGCGCGCCCAAGGCGACAGCGTGGACCATGGCGTCGAAGTATTGGGCTTCGTCGCCCCAGTGGAAGTTCAACGGCGAGTCCGACGCGGGGATGGGCTACTGCGCCTGGTGGTACTGCCAGCCGTTTGACACCAAGCGGCTCTTCTACCGCGTTCCCGTCGCGAAGTTCGTGGGCAAGAAGATCCTCTCCGCCGAGTTCACCGTCCGCAACACGTGGTCCGCGTCCTGCGATGCGCGAGGCGTCCAATTGTGGCGGACCGGCGACATCTCGAAGTCGACGACCTGGAACTCACAGAACCGTTCCGGCTTCTGGATCGACCATCTGACCACCGAGTCGTTCGCGCACGGGTTCGAGGGTTGTTCCGCCAAGGACGCGGAGTTCAACGTGAAGTCGGTCATTCAGCAGGCCGCGGACAAAAAGTGGTCGAGCATCACATTCGGCCTGCAGGCGTCCAACGAGGATGACCCGTATGGCTGGAAGCGGTTCTCGGACGACGCGTATCTGCGGGTGTACTACAACCGGCCGCCTCCACAGCTGAAGATGTCGCAACTGACGATGCAGTACGGCGGTACGTGCAAAAAGCCCGAGAACGTGGTGCGGATGCGCTCGCTGGGGACGATCTCAGTCGACGACGTCACGGATCCGGACGGCGACAAGGTGGCCGTTGAGATCCAGGCGAAGTGGGACGCCGGGGACGGCAAGGGGCTGATCGCCCGATGGAAACCGGGGCTGAGCGCCTTCGACGACTCCGGAACCAGATTCACTGTCTCGTTGCCCAAATCCATCCCGACGAACAAGCAGATCCACTGGTACGTGCGAGTCAAGGACAAGGGGCTGGACGGCCACGACGGCGTCTTCTCACCGTGGTCCTACGCCGGTGACGCCACGGGTTGCTACTTCGTCTACGACACTTCGGCTCCAAAGCCACCGACCGTCACGTCCGGCGATTACCCTGCCTTTGAGGCAGAGGACCCCAACGATCCCTGGTACGACGGGATCGGCAGGTATGGGACGTTCGACATGAAGGCCGGCGAGGCCGACGTCACCAGGTACTGGTACGGCCTCAACGCCGACCCCACGTCCAAGAACGAGGTAGCGACCACGGGCGGTGCCGCCAGGACGATCAAACTGCTGCCACCCCGGGCCGGTATCAACACGTTGTTCGTCAGGGCCTTCGACACCGCTGGCAATTCCGCCGAGTCCAGCTACAGTTTTCGGGTCAAGAACGGCCAACCGGAGCGCGCGACCTGGCAGTTGGACGAAGATCGGGGCGCGACTCAGGCCGTGGGCTCGACTCCGGCACGCACACTCGCCCTCGAGGGCGGGGCGACCCCCGGAGCGAGTGGCACACTCGGTACCGCCTTGGCCCTCGACGGTACGACCGGCTACGGGTCCACCGACCTGTCGGCCGTCGACACCACCACAGGCTTCTCTGTCTCGGCCTGGGCCAAGCTGGACACCAAGCCAGACCACGGGGCGATGGTGGCCACCCAGATCGGCAACGAAGCTGCCGGCTTCGAGCTGCTCTACTCGTCCGCCTACGACCGCTGGGTGTTCGGCACCCTGGCAACCGATACGCAGGGAGCCACGGCCAAGCGCGCCATGGCGAACACTGCGGGCGGAGCCGAGGCCGGGGCATGGACCCACTTGGTGGGCACCTACGACCCGGCGGCCACGAAACTGCGGCTGTACGTCAATGGCAAACTCACGGGCGAGGTCACCCACGAGATGACCTGGAACGCGCGGCGCGGCCTGCAAATCGGGGCAGGAAAGAACAGCGGTGCCCTGAAGGACTTCTTCCCCGGCACGGTCGACGAGGTGCAGCTCTTCGACAAGGCGGTCGCCCAGGACGAAGTCGACAAGCTGTATGCCAAGCAGACCGTCGGAGACCCCGGCCGACCCGCCGTCGCCATCTTCTCTCTCGACGAAAAGGCGGACGCTGACACCATCGAAGCCCACGGCGGAGTCATCCCGGCCAAGTACACGGGCGGTGTCACGACCGGTGTTCCCGGAGTGGCGGGCAAGGCAGCCAAGTTCAACGGCACCGACGGCTACGCGAGGATCGGCCAGCAGCGGGCACCACACATCAACTCCTCCCGCAGCTTCACGGTCTCTGCGTGGACCAGGCTCGACAGGAAGCCGGACGGAGCGGCGATCATCACCGCTCAAGCCGGCCAATACGCCCCGGGCTTCGAGCTGTACTACTCCAAGACCTACGACCGCTGGGCATTCAACCAGTACTCCTCCGACGCGGTGGACGCGACACCGATCCGAGCCATGCAGCCCGACGGCACCACAGCGCGCACGGGCGAGTGGGTGCATCTGGTCGGTGTGCACGACACCGTGGCGAACACACTGACGCTGTACGTCAACGGTGTCAAAGCCGGATCGACGCAGCTGACCAGCGCCTTCTATGCGGACCAGTCCATGTACATCGGGGCGGGCTCCTACAACGGCGAGATGAAGGGCCACTTCCCGGGCACGATCGACGACGTTCGGCTGTACGACCGCCCGCTCTCCGCCGAGGAAGTGCGGCAGGCACTCAAGCAACGGCCGCTTGTCAAGGGGCGCTGGACGTTCGAGCAGGCCTCGGGGTCGCCGCTGGTGACTCCGGACTCGTCGGAGGCGGGCAACGCCATGACACTGCACGGCGTGACGCAGTTCGGCTCTGGATGGGTAGACGGCGGCGTCGTGCTCGACGGTGTCGACGACTACGGGGTGACGTCGACCACACCGGTCGACACCACCGGCAGCTTCACCATCACGGCGTTCGCGGAGGCGGCAGCCGTTCCGGAGAAGGGCGTGGCATTGCTGAGCGTGCCCGGTGCGACGAAGGACGCGTTCGCGGTGCGCTACGAGCCGGGGGCCGACCCGGCAACCGATCCGGGGCGCTGGCGGATCACGACAGCCGCCACGGACACCGCCGACGCAAGGATCACAACGGTCGACAACGCTCAGTTCTCCACAGTCGCCTCCTGGACGCACCTGGCACTCGTGTACGACGGGCTCACCAAGCAGCTGACGCTGTACGTCAACGGCAGACCTGAAGAGGTGGCCTGCGAAGACGCGGACGGCGACGGTGAGCAGGACGTGCCCACCTGCGCGGACACGTTCTCCTGGGCGGAGAACGTGCAGTCCTTCAAGTCCACCCGGCCCCTGCAACTAGGCCGGGCCAAGACCGGAGCGACCACCTGGGGCGGCTACTGGCCGGGCGCCGTATCCGATGTCTGGGCCTTCCAAGGCGCGCTGAGCGAGGAGCAGATCGGACTGCTCGCCATCGGCCAGCCCGGCATGGCCACCGAGGTCCCGAACGATTTCTGACGGAAGCGACTTCGGGTGCGTCGGCTGTCCGGCGCACCCGAGGCAGCCGCCTTTCGCACCCCCACTTCCGCCCCACGCCGGCGCCGACCGCGCTGCTGGTGCGCCAAGCCAAGGACGAAGGACAGGATGAACGGCAGATCCAGCAAGCGGTTCCGGAAATTGCGGCGGCGCATCGCACTGGCCTCGGCCGCGGTCATGGTCGGCACACTCCTGCAAGCGGTGACACAACCGGCTGCGGCTGTGGACGACCGCAAGGACAGAACGGGCAGTGCTGACCGTTCCTGGACCGAGACGCCGGTGCCCCGGTCCAAGACCAAGGTCAAGGTCAAACCGAGGCTCCGGATGAAGGAGCCCCGTACACCGAAGACACCGCCCGAAGCGACATGGCCGAAGGCTGCGACCGCACTGGTTCAGCTGCCCACGGCCACCGCGAAGAGCGGCGCGCCCGCATCCGTACGGCTCAAAGGCCTGCCCCTGACACTGGACACCCGCGGCAAGGCCGCGAAGAAGCCCGCCACCGGTGCCGTCGAGGCGCGCGTTCTCAGCCGTGCGGCAGCGAAGAAGACAAGAACCGACGGCCTTCTTTTCACGCTGCGCTCCAAGAACACGGCGAAGAACGGGCAGCCGGGCCGGGTACGAGCCCACCTCGACTACTCCGACTTCGCCGAAGTCTTCGGCGGCGGCTACGCCTCCAGGCTGACCCTGGTCGAACTGCCCGCCTGCGCGCTGACGACTCCTGCCAAGCGGAAGTGCCGTACCACCGAGCCGGTGGTGACGGCCAACGACACTGAGAAGCAGACGCTCACTGCCTCGAACCTTGCGTTGAAAGCCGCTGCTCCCACCGTGCTCGCCGCCGTGGCGGCGGCGGACAGCGGAAGTGGCGACTACAAGGCGACATCCCTCTCGCCGTCGGCGACGTGGAAGACCAACCTCAACACCGGCGACTTCGCCTGGTCGTACGACATGCCGGTTCCCGATGTGCCCGGTGGGCTGACCCCGAAGGTCGGGCTGTCGTACTCCTCGGGCGGTATCGACGGACGTACGAGCAACACCAACAATCAGGCTTCCTGGGTGGGCGACGGCTTCGACCTGTGGCCCGGCTATATCGAGCGACGCTACAAGCCGTGCGCCGACGACGGCGTGGAACACGCGGACGGCAACAAGCCGGCCGATCTGTGCTGGGCATACGACAACGCGTTCATCTCGTTCAACGGCAAGGGTGGTGAACTGGTCCCCGACGGCGAGAACTCCTGGAAGCTGAAGAGCGACGACGGCACCAAGATCACGCGCATCTACGGATCCAGCAGTGATGTGCGCGACAACGGTGCCCGCAAGGACGAGTACTGGCAGATCACCACACCTGACGGCACGCAGTACTTCTTCGGCTACAACCGTCTTCCCGGTTGGGAGAACGGCAAGGAGACGACCGACTCCACCTGGACCGTCCCCGTCTTCGGCGATGACGAAAAGGACGAGTGTCACGCCTCGACGTTCGCCGACTCGTGGTGCCAGCAGGGCTGGCGGTGGAATCTCGACTACGTCGTCGACACTCACGGCAACGCCATCGCCTACTACTACGACAAGGAGACCAACTCCTACGGCCGCAATCTCAAGGCGAGCGACGACACGCGCTACGCCCGCGGGGGCACGCTCGACCGCGCCGAATTCGGTCTGAAAAAGACATCCGTATACAGCACCAAGGCACTGGGCCTGGTCGACTTCACCAACAGCGAGCGCTGCCTGCCCAACTCCTCGACCACTTGCTCGTCCATCGGTACAGACGCGTCCTACTGGTACGACACCCCGTGGGACCTGAACTGCGACAGCGGCACGGACTGCGACGAGGGCCGTTTCTCTCCGTCGTTCTTCACCCGCAAGAGGCTGACCGAGGTCACGACCCAGGTCTACGACGGCAGCGCCTACAAGAACGTCGACTCCTGGAAGCTGGGCCACCGCTGGGGTCAGTCGGACATCGACTACCAGCTGCTGCTCGACTCGGTCCAGCGGACAGGGCACTCCGCCGACCCGGCGATCACCCTGCCGAAGACCACCTTCACCTACTCCCAGCACGCCAACAGGCTCGATAAGATCGGCGACGGCTACGCCCCCTTCGTCAAGGACCGCCTCTCGGGCGTCGCCGACGAGTCCGGCGGACAGGTCGTCGTCAACTACTCGGAGCCATCCTGCGACTGGGACTCGCTGCCGACTCCGAAGACCAATACGACCCGGTGCTTTCCCCAGTACATCGGCGGCAGTTCCTCGGACGACCCCGAGTTGCAGTGGTTCAACAAATACGTGGTTGCCTCGGTCACCGCGAAAGACCGCACAGGCGGTTCACCCGACCAGTTCACGGCGTACGACTACCTGGGCGGCGCGGCCTGGCACTACGACGATGACGACGGGCTGACCAAGGAGAAGTTCAAGACCTGGTCCCAGTGGCGCGGCTACGGACACGTCCGTGTGCAGACCGGTGGTCTGGGCAGCTCCTCGGAGAAGCAGTCACAGCAGGACACGTACTTCCTGCGCGGCATGGACGGCGACCGCCAAGAAGCCGGCGGCGGCACCAAATCCGTGACCGTCACCCTCGGGGAGGGAGAGGGGGACCCGATCAGCGACCACGAGTCGGCGGTCGGGTTCGCCTACAAGACGGTCAACTACTCGGGTCCGGGCGGCAAGGTGCTCTCCAAGAGCGTCAGCCGACCCTGGCACAAGCAGACTGCCAAGAAGGAACGCACCTGGGGCACGGTGACGGCCAACTTCACCGGCACGGGTCACGCGAAGACCTTCACGTCCCTCGACGACGGTGCCGGTACGGCCTGGCGGATCACCTCCTCCGCCACCTCGTTCGACGACGTGGCGGGTCGAGTGACCCACATCGACGACTTCGGAGACAACTCCACCTCCGACGACAACCAATGCACTCGTATCAACTACCAGCTCAGCACCACACCGTCGGACATCGTCACCCTTCCGTCCCACGTGGCGACCGTGGCCAAGTCGTGCGACAAGTCCGTCAGCTACCCCGCGGACGTGATCTCCGACATCCGCACCGCCTATGACGGCGGCCCCTATGGCGAACCGCCCAGCAAGGGCGATGTGACGGCGATCGCGCGGCTGAAGAAGCACGACGGCACGACCGCTGTCTACCTCGAGTCCGGGGTGACCTTTGACTCATACGGCCGTCAGCTGACGAGCACGGACCTGACCGCCGACGTGAAGGTCACCAGTGGCGGGACACTCACGCGCACCGCGCGCACCGACGGCCGCACCACGACGACCGAACACACTCCCGCAACAGGCTTCCCCACCACGACCAAGGTGACCACTCCTCCGGCCACCGCGGGTCAGGCCGCCACGGCACAGAGCTCGTCCACCAGACACGACATCCGCCGAGGTCTGCCACTGACCCAGACCGACACCAACAGCAAGGTCACCAACTTCGCCTACGACGCGCTGGGGCGCACGTCCAAGGTGTGGCTCCCCGACCGCGCGACGGGACAGACTCCGAGCTACGAGTTCAGTTACACCATCGCTGAGGACAAGATCGTCGCGGTCGCCACCAAGACGATCGGCAACGGCGGAGCCCAGCGCATTTCCTACGCTCTCTACGACGGCTTCCTCCGGCTACGCCAGAGCCAGGACCCCGGACCGAGCGGCGGGACCCTCCTGACCGATGCCTTCTACGACGAACGTGGGCTCGTCAGCAAGGAGTACGCCACCTACTACGCGTCAGATGCTCCGTCCACGGTTCTGTTCCCACCCGCCAAGGCACTGGCCGTCGAGACCCAGAATCACTACGCCTACGACGGGCTGGGACGTCAGACCGAGGCCAAACAGATTCGTGGTGCCGGCGACGGCGACAGTGAAGCGGTCCTGGCCACGACCAAGACCATCTACGGCGGCGACCGCACGACTGTCATCCCGCCGTTCGGCGACATGGCCACCACCACCCTCATCGATGCCCGCGGCCAGACCACCGAATTGCGCCAGCACCACGAGCGCAGTGCCACGGCCGCTTATGACACGACCACATACGGCTACACGCCGAGCGGTGAGCTCAAGACGGTGACGGACCCGGGCAAGAGCAGCTGGACATACAAGTACGACTTGCTCGGCCGACAGATCGAGGCCACCGACCCGGACAGGGGCACCACGGTCAGCGAGTACGACGACCGCGACCAGTTGACCCTGGTCGATGACTCCCGCGCGAACTCTGCGAGCCCGGCACTCTGGCACGGCTACGACAACCTCGGCCGCAGGACGGAGGTACGGGAGGGCTCGTCCAGCGGCACTCTGCGCAGCAAGTGGGTTTACGACACGGTCACCGGTGCCCAGGGGCAACTCGCCGAATCCACCCGCTACAGCGGCGGCAACGCCTACACCTCCAAGGTCGTCGCCTACGACAGCCTGTACCGGCCGACGCGCACGTCGGTCGCGATCCCGTCCTCCGAAGGCGCGCTGCAAGGCACATACGTGTCGACGACCTCGTACGATCTCTCGGGCGTGATCAAGGGCGTCGGCTACCCGAAGGCCGGATCTCTGCCGGCCGCGACGGTCAACTACACCTACGAGGACGCCACTCTGCGTCCGATCGCGATCGCAGGCAGCCAGGGGCTGAACGCCACCACCAGTTACAGCCTGACCGGCAAGCCCCTGGACTACCGGTTGTCCGCCGCCGGCGGCAAAAACATCATGGTCAACAATTCCTACGAGAAGGGCACCCGACGCCTGGCCAACGTCTCCGTACATCGCCAGGACGTCGCGGGTGTCGACCAGAGCAGTACATACCGGTACGACGAGGCGGGCAACGTGCTGTCCGTGTCGGACGTCTCCCGTTCCGGCACAGACAACCAGTGCTTCACCTACGACTACCTGCGCCGCCTGACCGAGGCCTGGACCCAGGGCACGACGAGCTGCGCCACGGAGCCCAGCGGCAGTGTGCTGGGCGGTCCGGCCAAGTACTGGCAGTCCTACACGTACGACGTGGTGGGCAACCGCAAGACAGAAACGCTCCACGACGTCACCGGCAACACGGCCAACGACACAAAGCGGACGTACGAGTACCCGGGTGCGGGCAAGACCCAGCCGCACACCCTGTCCTCCGTCACCACGACCGACTCCACCGGCACTGCCAAGGACTCCTTCGGCTACGACACGATCGGCAACACCACCACCCGCACGCTGGGCGGTGACACCGAGTCTCTCCTCTGGGACGCCGAGGGCCACCTCGCCAAGGTGACAAAGCCGATAGCCGGCAGCAGCGACAAGGTCACGGAATACCTGTACGACACGGACGGCAGCCGCTTGATCGGCCGGACCTCCACGGAGACCACGCTTTACCTCGGAACCACCGAGATCACTCTGGCGAAGGGGGGCACGACGCCGAAGGCCACGCGCTACATCGACCTCGGCGGCGGACACCAGGCCGTCCAGAAGGACGACGGCAGCGTGTCGATCACCCTCGCCGACCATCACGGCACGGCCCAACTCTCCATCGACGGCGCCACCCAGAAGCTCAACCAGCGCCGAGCTTTGCCCTTCGGAGGCTTCCGGGGAGGCGCACCGACGGACTGGGCGGGCACGAAGGCCTTCGTGGGCGGCACCGACGACACCAAGTCCACCGGCCTGATCCACCTGGGCGCCCGCGAATACGACCCGTCGCTGGGCCGCTTCATCAGCGTCGACCCGATCATGACCCCCACCGACCCGCAGTCCTTCAACGGCTACACCTACGCGGGCAACAACCCCCTGACCTTCACCGACCCGACCGGCCTGTGCCGACCGGACGTATGCGGCATCGGCTACCCCATCGGCGGAACGGGCACGACCAAGTCCAACCCGGTCCGATTCACGACGCAGAAGTCGCATGGGGGAGGGGCGTGGCGCGACACCGGCTTCTACATGAACAAGGACCGGACGATCGTCTTCACGGGGGTCGAGGTCCCGACGGGCTGGAAGGGGCGAGAAGAGTTCACGAAGCGCTTCTACTCGCTCATGGACGGTTTGTCGGACGGTGACCCCCATTCCCTCATACTCAGTGGTTTCGCCGACCCAGAAAATGAGGGAGGTATGGCATGGCTGGCGAATTATGGATATAACGTTTGCCTGGCCATGAAAACCTGCCCGAAGGATTTGGAGACCAGATTCAGGGACGAGGCCTCGGGATTCGCGTCGGTTGTTATGGCGGCCGGTGCGACCGGCGGCCGTGGAACTGCTGCTGGAAAGGGGGCGCGAGGCGCAAGGGGCGCAGGGGGCAGCTGTAAGTGCTTCCTGGCCGGCACCGACGTCCTCATGGCCGACGGCACGACCAAGGACATCGAGGACATCGAACTCGGCGACACGGTCCAGGCCACCAACCCGGAAACCGGCGAAACCGGCGCCCGCGAGGTCACCCGCCTCATCGTCACCAAGGACGACAAGCACTTCAACGAACTGTCCATCGCCACCGACGACGGCATCGAAAAACTGACGGCGACGCACGAGCACCCGTTCTGGTCACCGTCAGAGAGCGACTGGATCGAGGCTGGCGACCTCTCTCGGGGCATGACCCTGCGCACGGATGGCGGCGACACGGTCATAGTCACAGGAAACCGGGCGTACGCGGACCGGGCGATCACGTACAACCTCACCGTCAGTGGCATGCACACGTACTATGTGCTGGCGGGTGAGACGCCGGTACTCGTTCACAACTCATCATGTCCGTCCTTCGCCACTGGAAAGCCAATCAGTGGTCCACTTCCCGACGCTGGGCAAACGTCCTTGTACGCGCTAGTGAACCCGAAGAATGGCGAATTGCTCAAATGGGGAATATCGAAGAATCCTGTCGGTCGCTACAAGAACTCGGATTACGAGGGCGGGACTCGGATGGTGATTCTCAGGAACTACGACTCCAGGCGAGATGCTCTTGATGTGGAGCGCTATATGACGGAGAGGCACCCCGGGCCGCTGAACTTTGAGCCGCATAGAGGGTCTGTAGCGCCCACGCAGTCTTGGGAGCAGGATCTGCGACACGTTACTGGCGGCGGGTTCTTTAGGGATCGAGATGGCGGTTAGGTGCTTGGCCTGGGAGAACGCTGGAGGCGGCATGTCGACAATTCCATACACTGTGGAAACAGAGAGCGGTGAGTCGTTTGATGGAATTTCGGAAGACCTGCTCTTCGAGTTGGTTGGCGAGCTGAATTACCCCGACAACTCGTTTCTTACGATCGAGCCGCAGGGGGGTGAAAACCGATGGTACGTCGTTGTGACTCTGGATTCAGATAGTCGGCTCGAAGTCGAGTATCGAAATCCGGAAACGCGTGAGCATCGAGTTGTTGCCGGCGGCGACGTGTCAGGGATCGCAATCGATGTGACGATCTGGGTTTCCTCCATCGTCCGTCAATAAGACGCTGCGACGCTCAGGCCAGAGCCGTCCATGAGGAGCCCCGCCGGCACGTCCCGGCGGGGCTCTCGTGCCGTTTGACGGCAACGGTGACGGCAACGTCAGCGGACGACGGCTGCGGCGGGTGGGACGTCGGGGTCGTCGTCGATCGGGCTGAGGACGTTGCCCAGGGTGTCAATGGCCTGGCGTTGGAGACGGAGCCGAACGTGCGCGTAGACGCCGGCGGTGACGCCGATGTGGGCGTGGCCGAGGAGTTCCTTGATGACGACGAGATCGACGCCTTGTTCCAGGAGCAGGGTGGCGGTGGAGTGGCGTAGGTCGTGGAAGCGGACCCGGCGGAGGCTTGCTCGGTCGAGGAGTCGGCCGAAGCGCCTGGTCAAGTTGGCCGGGTCGATCGGTCCGCCGCTCGGTACAACGAAGACGAGACCGCTGTTCTTCCATCGCGCCCCAGCTGCCTTGCGTTCTGCTTCCTGCCGTTCTCGGTGGCTCTTCAGCGAGTGGACACACTCGGTGGGCAGGGCGATGCGGCGTTCGGAGGCGCGGGTCTTGGTGGGCAGGGCGGTCAGACCGCCGGTGCGGGTGCGCTGGAGGGAGCGGCGGATGCTGGCGGTTCCTGCATCGAGGTCGAGGTCTTCCCAGCGGAGGCCGAGGAGTTCACCTTTGCGGAGTCCGGTGCGCAGGGCGAGTTCGTACAGGGCGTGCAGCCGGTCGGTCTTGGACACCAGGAGGAGCTGTCGGGCTTCAGCCGCGGTGAGCGGTGTGAAGCGGCGAGGCCTGGGCGCAGTGGTTTTGACGTTCCGGGCGATATTGCGCGGTAGTTCGTCTTCGCGGACGGCGTGTTCCAGGGCGGACTTGAGGACTGAGTGGACGTACGTCACGGTCAGCGGGGACAGCCGCTTGCCGCAGCACTCGCCGACGGCACAGCAATGGTGCTTGGCCGCGTCAAGCCCCTGCGCGCAGCACTGGCAGGTGGTCCGGAGGCGGTCGAGGAAGGTGCGTACGTCCTTAGCGGTGAGGCGGGCGAGCCTCTTTGTTCCGAGGCCGGGGATGAGGTGGAGGCGGATGCAGGTGGCATAGCGGGTATGGGTGTTCTCGCGGAGTCGGTGGATGGCGACGCTGCTCAGCCAGTACGCGAGGTACATGCCCACGGTGCTGTCAGCCGCCGCCACAGGCAGGCCTCGGTTGCTGTCGGTGATCTTCTCGGCGAGTTTGTTGGCGGCGTCCTTGCGGGTGGTGCCGTAGACACGGACGCGTTTGCGGCTGCCGTCGGCGGCGAGCACGTAGCCGGCGGCTTCCCAGCGGCCGTCCTTGCGCTGGTAGATGGTGCCTTCGCCGTTCGCGCGGGTCTTCTTGCGGGGAGCGGTCATCGGGCGGCCTCTTCCAGATGGCGCTGGATGTAGTCGTCCAGGGCGTGGCTGGGGATGCGGCGGGCGCGGCCGATGGTCAGCGAGGCCAGGTTCCGGGTGCGGATGAGGTCGTACAGCGCGGAGCGGCTGATCTTGAGACGGGCCATGGCCTGGGGAACGGTGAGGAGTTCGTCGTCATGCACTGGCCGTTACCGCCTCTGCGCCTGTGCTGCCGACGATGAGCGCGGCGAGGCGTTCGAGGTCGGGTGTGAGGCCGATGCCGTCGTAGGCCCAGTGGGCGAGTACGAGCGTGGTTACTTCGGGCATGGGGGTGTGGCGACGGTGCCAGTCTGCGCGGGCGGCGCGGAGGGCGCCGAGGGTGGTGGAGTAAGTACGGGTCTTGGTGGAGAAGTGGCCGCGGAAGCCGAGCATGTGGGCCCAGGCTCGCAGTTTCAGGTGTTCGAGGTCGCGGCGGGCTCCGAGGGCCCAAGCGGTGCGGATCATGCGGGCGGCGTGGTTGGGGATGGTTTCCTGGCCGAGTTCGGCGATCAGTTTCAGGCGGTGGTCGAGGGTGCCGGTCGCGCTTTCGGCGCCTTTGGTGGCGTACTTCGCTACGTACCCGGCGACCTTGCCTTCCGTGATGGTGGTGCCGTCCTGGAAGGCGGTGGACCGGATGACCTTGACGTCCAGCTCCTTGCCGAAGGTGAAGGCGTAGGCATGGCCGTCGATCTCCGGTCCGTCGACGTGCGCGCGGGCGGCGGCAGCGTGGACGGCGTCAGTCAGCAGTTCGGGGGTTGCCCAGGTGGGCGGCGGTGTGTGGCCGCCTGCGGGGCCGTCGAGGCGGATCACGGCGTGGAAGTGGATCAGCCCGCGTCGCTGGTACTCGGCGACCTTGGCATACGAGACCCGGACGAGCTTGGAGAGCAGGCGCTGCGGGACTCCGGCAACGGCGGCGATGGTGCGGCGCAGGTGGAGCATGAAGCGGGCCCACAGGGCGGGGGAGTGTGCGTTCCACAGGACGGCACCTGTGTAGTCGTACCGGTCCGAGTTGAGCGGGGTACCGAGGGCCGGGTCGTCCTTGGCGTGGGTATGTCCGCACCCGCAGCGCGCGGCGGAACTGGAGCGCCTGCCATGAACCGGACCGTACGACGGGGCGGTGAGCGTGACGAACACCCGTGGATGGGCGGCGACTTGTTCAGGGATGTTCTTCCCGCCGCGCAGACCGGCGGCCATGAGATGGAATGTGTCCTGCCGGTACAGCTCGGCGCAGGAGGGGCAACGGGTGGTGCGACGGTTGCCGCAGCGGACCAGGAGGTGCCCGGCGGGCAACTCCTTGGACTTCAGTTCGCGCAGGATTTCGCCGGTGGCGGCGTTGATCTCGGTGCGGTGGCCTTCGAGGCGGATGGGCTGGGCGCAGCCGCCGAGCGAAGACAACTGCCGGACGAGACCCGGCAGGTTCCGGTAGGAGGCGAACACCGCCAGGTCGGCGGCGGCCGGTTGCGGCCGTGGGATGGCGGTGGTGCGGTCGTGCGATGGCATGCTGGCGGGACCTCTCTGCACTGCGGCACACGCGTGTGCCGTGAACGGATGGGGAGGGAGGCCCCGGCAGGGGCGAGGGTTTGGCGACTACACGCCCTTGCCGGGGATCACTGCGGTACGGGACCGGGAGCGGCCGGTGGGGTTCACGCGGCCTTGTCCAGGTCGATGCGGGTGGGCAGTTCGCGGACTTTGAGTCCGGAGGCGCACATCAAGTCGTTGATCTGCCAGCAGGCTTCGGTGGGCAGGTAGACCGAGCGCAGCCGGACGGGGGTGCGCATGTCGCCGATGGAGGCGATGGAGACGCCCTGGGGCATGGTGCGGTCGGCGGCGGTGATGTCCAGTTCCCGGCCGTCGGGGAAGAGGTGCAGGAAGTCCTCGACGGTGTCGACGCGGTGGCAGATCCGGGCGGACAGGTTGGTGCGTACGGCGGTGGTGAGAACGTCGGCGGAGGGCTTCTGAGTGAGCAGCCACAGCCGTACGCCGAACTTGGCGCCCTGGCTGGCGACGGCCAGTAGCTCGGCCTCGAACCGTTCGCGCGCCTTGCGGTCGGGGTGACGGGTGTAGTTCGCCACCTCGTCGATCACCACAAGCAGCAGCGGCAGCTCTTCGCTGAAGGCGGTGATGCGGTCGGTACGGCCGGACCAAAACAACCGCTCGCGACGCTGCATCTCCTCGCGCACCCAGCGCAGGATCTCGGTCGGCTCGTCGGGATGGATGGCGTCGGAGACCTTGTACGCGGTACGCCACCAGGGCGCGACCGCCCCGAGGTTGGGGTCGATCACGATCAGACGCACGTCCCGCATGAGCGAGGCTTGGGCGAGCAGGGTGTTGACGGTGATCGACTTGCCGGAGCGGGTGGCGCCGGCGATGAGCGCGTGCGCGGAGTAAGCGAGGTTGAGCACAACAGGGGTGCCGTCCTCGTCCCAGCCGAGCAGCACGTCATCGGTGGAGACGAACTGACCCGGTCTGCAGACCGGGGAGCCGTCCGGGCCGAGCAGCGGTGAGCGGATCACCGCCTCCAGCGGCTCACGCCGGAACCCACGCGCGACGATCACTCCGGGCTTGGGCTGGCAGATCCGGATGCGGCGCATGCCCCAGGCGTCGCACAGGCCCTCAGAGGCCTCCTGCCAGGCGCTCAGCCCGACCTGCGGCAGCGCATCGGCGGTGACGGTGACGCCGAAGCCGTCGGCGCAGGTGTGCAGACGCGGCACCAGCACGCGCGGCTTCGTCGCCTGCTCCTGCGGACCGTACTGCTGGAGCACGGTCGGGGTGGCGTCCTTGACCGCCAGGCCCAGCATCGGCGCCAGCCGCTTCCAGCCCCACCGCATCTGCCGCGCCTGCCGCAGACTGGCCCGGGTCTCCGCATCGGTGCGGTACCAGCGGGCGAAGCAGAACCCGGCCCAGCCGAGCAGCCCGAGCGCAGTGAGGCCGACGACGGCCAGGGGCGCGAGCCCGAGAGAGGTCCCGGGCATCAGGCGCCCGCCTTGGCGGTAACGGCGTCGCCGCGCACGGAGATGCCGTGCCGGTCCTTGCCGTTGATCTCGTTCTCCCAGGCCGAGGCGACCAGGCCGGTGAAGGCGACGGGCATGCCGACCTTGAGGCCCTTGCCGAGGCCGGGCTCGGGCACGTTCACGGTGATCACTTCGGCGCGGCCGTTGAACGCGAACATCACGTCCACCTGGTGCAGGTGGGCGCCGGTCGTGCGGTCGATCGCGGGCTCCCGGCCGTCACGGTCCTTGAAACGCGGCCGGGGCTCGGAGGCCAGGATCACCAAGGCCTGGGACTGGTCGATGGGCATGGTCTTCACGGCAAACCTCCAGGTAGAAGGGTGCGAATCACCCATGCGGGTGATCGCTCAACCCGACCCTACCTGACTCAATCCAACTCTATCCATCCCTATTCGTTGTTGTTCTGCTCCCGCCCTGTCCATGGGGTCGCTAATCTGGCCGGTGCAGCGTGCTGTGCTGCGGGAACGGCGGCCGGCCCGTCCTTCCACCACCGACATACGCCGATCCGAGGGAAGACGATGGCTCCTGCCGACGAGGCACGCCTGGCGTTCGAGCGCATCGCGGACGATCTCAAGCAGCAGATCCGTGGTGAGAAGCTCCAGCCGGGGCAGTTGCTGCCGTCGCACAGCCAGCTGATGGAGGCGTACGGCGCATCGAGTCTGACCGTGCAGAAGGCGGTGCGGCTCCTGCGCAGCGAGGGCTGGGTCATGACCCGCCAGGGCAAGGGCACCTTCGTGAGCAGGTCGGCGGATTTCGAGCACGCCTTCGAGAAAGTCGTCAAGGATCTGGAACGCCAGATCCGCTCCGGCAGCCTCACGCCGGGGATCAAGCTGCCGGGCCGTGAAGCGCTCGCCGACCATTACGCGGTACCGGTCCGTGTCATCGACGCGGCGGTCAGCCTGCTTGTACGCAACGAATGGCTTCGCTACGAGGACGAAGAGCGCAGCCACGACGCCTATGTCCGCGACGCGGACGATCCCGCCCTCGGGCGGCACCTCGCTCACGCGGCCCTCGTCCAGAAGATCCGCAACGGCTCGTTGCCCAAGGGCACCCGGCTGACCGGAGCGGAGGCCGCCGAGGCCATCGGCCACAGCGAAGAGAACACCGAGCAGGCCCTGGCCGCGCTGGCCCTGGAAGGACATGCCCGCAAGGTCTACAAGAACCCGCGCAAGGAGATCCCCTCCCGCACCCGGCCGAGCGAGCCGCAGCCGGAAGAACTGGCCTACGTCATCGGCGAAAGCCTCTTCTGGGAAGAACCGGCAGACGCGGGGGGTACCGGCGACGGTTCCGCACAGTTGCCGCAGTCCGCGCCGCCCGGGTCCTGGGACGTCGGCCTGGCGGGCAAGCTGGACCTGATCCTGGAGCAGATGGCCGACATGCGCGAGCGTCTTGAGCGCCTGGAGCAGGCAAGCCAGGGCCGAGGAGCCAAGCGCCCCAAGGGCGCCTGACTGCATGCAGTGAGAATCCCCGGAGAGCCATGGCTTTCCGGGGATTTCCGCTGCGGCCCTATCCGACCGGGTGCGACGGGCGCCGGCTGGAACAGGAGATCGTGATGGGCAGTCAGTCGAGCGGGACGGGGCGGCGGCTGTCCCGCTCCTCGTCTTCGGTCTCCAGGTCGTCCAGGGTGTCGAGGTCGTCGTAGGCGGGGGCGGGTAGACGTGCTCCCCGGCTCACCGCGATCCGGTGGACGTTCGTCAATGCCTCGGTCAACTGGACTGCCAGCAGGTGCAGTTCGCCAGGCGTCCACTGGCGTCCGTCCAGTGTGTGTTGTGCCTCTTGAACGAGTTCACCGGCCAGGCCGAGTTGGGCCGACTCCATGTTGTCAGCGAGGCGTGACAGGTATCCGGTCCCGTCGCCTGCGAGGTAGCAGGGTTTTCCTTCCGGCCCGGCCCAGGGGAGCAGGCGGACCTGATTCGTGAGGCTCATCAGGCCCCCACCTCCATGCTGCGGGTCAGCAGGGGACCGCTGTCGACTCCGTGCACGGCCAACCACAGTGCGCGCCGCGGTGCCCGTCGGCGCTGCTGCTCCCGCTGTTCGTGCGCGAGCAGGTACGGGCGGACCAGTCCGGTGTCCTCACCGTGCAGCACCGGGGCAACGGGTACGTGAGGCGGACATTCAGTGGATGCCTCCACAACGGGGAGGGTGGGGCGGGAATCCGGTGCGCGGTGGCGGCCTGGCGCGGGCCGTAGCAGCCGTAGCAGTGGTTCGAAGATGTGGGCGATACAGTGCGGCACGTCGGCGCTCCTTGTCAGCGTTGGCCACGCCCCCGGACCGTTCGCCCGGTCGCGGGGGTCCTGACTGAGCGTCAGCCTGCCGACTGGCGATGCACACCGGTTGCACCAAGCGGTGCAACTCCTCTCGCCGGGAACCTGCTATATCCCGACCCACTCCGCGTACTGCGCCAGCGAACTGTTACGCGTCCGTTCCTGCCGTTTGAGGGCCAGCACGGTGTCCCTCACGGTCGGGTGGTAGCGGGTCTGCTGTGGCGCGATGCGCCGGGCCTGGTGCAGGCAGTCCAGCGCTTCCTCCGGGTGGCCGGCCCAGGCATGGGAGCGGCCGAGGTCCATCCAGTGGTGTCCGGCCCGGGAACGGGTCCAGCCTCGCGGGATGTGCACATCCTGGGCGAGCTCGATCGCGCGACCGAAGTCGTCCATCTCCGAGGCGATGGCCACCGCATGCACACCGACGTTCACCGGCCCCCAGGTGACGCCGAAATCGGGCAACTCGCCCGTGGCCCGGGCCAGAGAGCGGGCCTCGGCAAGGCGGGCATCCGCCTCATCCCGGTCCTGCATCCGCCCCGCGATCACCGCAGCCCGCAGATGCATCACACCCTGCATGGCCTCAACGCCTGCCGGGCGGCGCGCATCCAGGCCGTCGAGATCCCGCAGAGCGCGGTCAATCACCCGCAGACCCACGTCGTACCGGCCGGACGACATCGTGGTCTGCGCGCGAAGATAGGCATACATGGCGGCCAGCCCCGGCTCGTCGGCGCGCGGCGCGATCCACGCCAGCCGGTCCAGCGCAACGGTGGCCAGATCGATATAGCCGAAGTTCCACGCCACGGTGAACACACACCGGAACGTCCCCGCCAGACACTCGTAGGCCAGCCGCTGCTCCTCCCCGGTGCTGGTGTGCACCGCCTGCACCGACTCATCGATCAACCCGGGCAGGTCGCGCACCATGTCCGTGTACTGCGCCTGCCGGCGTTGTACGAGGGCCCGTTGGACATCAGCCCGGATCAACGCGGCTGGGCGCGGAACTGTCTCCCAGTCGAGCGCGACATCCCAGTTCTCCAGTCCCTCACGGATCGGCTGGATCAAGGCGTCCATGCGGTCCCGGCGCAACTCCTCGGCGTACGGCTGCCCCAGCAGATCGGACGTGGAGACGCCCAGCGCGCGGGCACAGGCAGCGACAAGAGCCGGGGAGGCAGCCTTCTGCCCGCACTCCACCTTCGACAGCAACGACTTCGACACGTGAGCCCGCATCGCCAGCCCCTGCTGCGTCAGGCCGCGCTGCTTCCGGATACGGGCGATCCGAGCGCCGGTGTGCTCCTCAATGCTCTGCGACACGGCGAACTCCGTTCTGCGGCAACACTCAGACGGTACCCCTGCAACACGGCCCCGGACCGGCTGAACAACGATCACCCCGGCTGCCCGCAGAACCACACCTGCCAGTCCGACGCTTCGGACCGCACTCCAGCCGAACGACCAGCCGACGGCCAGGGCACAGCACCAAGGCGGGATGCGTCCAAACTTTCTCTACGTCTTCAAGGCGACCCGCTGACGCGGGTCGCGCGCGGCACGGCCGCCCACCCGGCCCGCTCTCGGCTCCGCCACCGCGGGCCAGCCAGCGACCAGGCCGCGCAGAAGCGCGTAGCGGACGACCGGAAGCGAGCGAAGACCAGACGCTCCCGAACGGCGAGCACCAGGCCGACGGCGAGGCGGCGACGGGAGTTGGCCGGTGCGCAGAGCGGCGGTGGGGTCGGTCGGCTCCATGGGCTTTACCCACCTCCCCGGGGCGGGGCCCGCGTCGGGCAAGGCCAGGGGGCCACTCGTTCAAATTCCGGGCAGGGGCATAGCCTGCCCGAGTTGCCGGGCCAGCGTACGGCCCCCTGACCATGCCCGACCCCAACCCGGGCAGGACACCGGCCAAAGCCCACTCCACCTCCCTCACGCGCAAAGCCGTCTGACGGCAACGCCGACGGCAACAGGGGCGCACAACGCGGCACTTCCACGCACACCTGCGTACAAGCCGAATAGCGCTCACCTGCGAAAACGCAGATGACGGCCCCCGAGCGAGCACACGTACTATGTGCTGGCGGACGAGACGCCGGTACTCGTTCATAACAGCAACTGTGATGTTGCTGGCCGAGAGCTTTGGCAGCTAACCAAGGAAGGCTCGACGAAACTCCTAAAGGGAGGTCCGTTCAAGACCACCTTCTATAAGAGTGCCTCGGACGGTACCTGGTGGACTCCGGACGTGACCGGCCACGGTGAATCGGCGTTCAAGGTCTATCGGGAGACCAGTAAGGGACTCGAATGGATATCGGATGCCGATAAATACGGCGACTACATGCCGGACAAGTGGAAGGGCGATACGGGGAAATTTATACCGAACAGCAATTTGCGGGGCGTCAAGAGATGATCGAGACTGCCGACGAGTTCGTACGGCTGCGCAACAGCTCAGATCCACAGGAATGCCGCAGGGCGGCAGTTGAGGAGGCGCCCGCGCAGGTGTGGATGGAGGTCGTCGATCGATATCCGGAAGAACGGGTGGCGGTTGTCCAGAACAAGACGGTGCCGTTGGCTGTTCTGGAAATACTGATCGACGACCCTGATACTCGCGTCCGTTTCATGGTGGCCATGAAGCGGAAACTGTCACCGGACCTTCTCGCGCGCCTCGCTCACGATGTGGACGAATCGATCAGAATGAGGGTCGCGCAGCACAGGAATACGTCGAGGGAGACATTGGAATCCCTTCGGCACGACCCCTGGAGCGAAGTTCGCGCGGCTGTGGACGACCGACTAGGCGGCGTCGGCAGCGATCTCCTTTGAGGTGAGTCGATCGGCCTGAATAGCCCCACCGAGTTGTGTTCCGGTGGGGCTCTTCAACGGTTTGACGGCAACGTCAGCGGACGACGGCTGTGGTGGATGGGTCGTCGGGGAGGTCGGCGACCCCGCCGAGTGCGACGTTGAGGGTGTCGATGGCCTGGCGTTGGAGGCGGAGTCGGACGTGGGCGTAGACGCCGGCGGTGACGCCGATGTGGGCGTGGCCGAGGAGTTCCTTGATGACGACGAGATCGACGCCTTGCTCCAGGAGCAGGGTGGCGGTCGAGTGTCGGAGGTCGTGGAAGCGGATCGTCCGGAGCCCTGCGCTGTGGGATGCAGCGGCGTACGTCCAGGGCGTCGTTGGCCACGAACTCGCGGGGGCCGGCCTGCTGGAAGGTGTGGAAGAGGCCGGCGTCCGCCTGGTTGTCGGTCTTCCGGGTGGCCCGTCCAGTACCACGAGCGTGCCGCTCCCGCTCGCTCCGCGTTGCTTCCCGTGCGGAGATGGTCGAGCAGCGCGGTCTGGACCCTGACGCGGCCGTACGCGTTGACCGCCGGCTCGACGAACCATCGGCTGAAGCCGGGGTTCGGGTCGTAGACCGCCGTACGGAGCAGCGTGTCGAAGAGGGCTTCGAGGAGCCGCTTTTCCTTGGCCAAGGCCTTGCGTCGCATGCCGTGCGGTATCTGCTCCCACGTCCAGGTCTGCGGGAAGTCGGTGAACATGTCGGGGGTACCGAACTCCTCGACCAGTCGCGCCAGTTGTTGTTGGAATGCTCTTGCCTGGTCGTCCTGCGCGCGGTCGGGGAGTGGAGCGAACGTCTGAGGCTCCTCGACGTTCACTTCTCCTGGCCTTCGAGGAAGGCCGACCAGGCGGTGGGGGAGAGGGTGACGTGGGGGCCGGTGGGGTTCTTGGAGTCGCGGATGTGGATGGTGTGGGGGAGGGCCGCTATCTCTACGCACTCGCCGCCCTCGCCGCTGCTGTAACTGGACTTGAACCAGTTCCATCGCTCAGTGCTCATAGCTCCCCCAGTTTCTTCTCCATCAGGGCCCGGGACTCCATGGGGCTGAGGGCCAGTGCGCGCATGATCCCATAGCGGTCGGCGATCTTCCGGACCTCTTCCAGGCCCGTGATCAGGTGTGGGTAGCCCTGCGCTTCCGTGTACGCCACCTAGGCGTGCCCCTTGGGGGTCAGCAGATTGAACGCGCTGTCCAGGTTGGGGTGTTCCTCGCGCTGGGTCGGCATCACCTGGATCTCGACGTTCCGCATGCCGCCGATGCGTAGCAGATGCCGAAGCTGCGCCGCGAAGAGAGCCGGTCCGATCGGTCGGTTCAGGATGACCTCTTCGAGTACGTAACTCACGGCAGGCGGCGGCCAGCGATCGAAAACCTGCTGCCTGGAGAGCCTGTCCGCCACTCGCTTCTCGATGGTCTCCTCGCTTAGGAACGGTCGCCGTTGAGAGAACACAGCCCGCGCGTACTCCTCCGTCTGCAACAACCCCGGCACGCCTTGGTTGGCGTAGAAGTGCAGTTCAACCGCCTCCGCCTCCAGCCCCGCATAGCTCCGGTACCACTCCGGATGCCGAGTCCGCGCCTTCTTCATCCCCTCCTTGATCTCGGGGACCATCGCCACCAACAACCCCTCGGCGCCCAGAAGTTCGTCCGCCTTCTCCAACACCTCCGGCCGGGTCACCCGTACCCCTCGCTCCATCGCGCTGATGGCGTCCGGGCCGTATCCGACCGCCTCGCCGAGCTCCTTCTGCGTGAGGCCCGCTCGCTCCCGCAGCAGCTTCAGCAGCTTGCCCACCGCCGTGAACAACCCCGTCGTACCGTCGGCCTCCGCCGGGGTCTCCGGCTTTCGCTCGTCCGTCACGCCCGTACCGCCCGCACCTCGTCGTGGTCACGGTCGACAACCCGACACCTGGCACACCGCACCCATACGGCTACATAGCGTCCCGCCGTCGCCCCTGGTCAGGTTAGAACCGGACGACCACGCTGAGTGACATTAATTCGGAAACCCCCACCGTCCTCGGTGAACGCAAGCAGCGAGATCAACGGCGCCGCCACTCCGGTCATGGGGGAACTCGCCGCCAACGCGGTTACTCACGGGCGCGTCTACGGGCACGGGTTTCTGGTCAGAGTGGTGTGGATGACCGGCACCGTACGTATCGAGGTGGCCGACGCGTGCAAGCAGCGACGGCCGGAGACGCGGCCGGTGGCCGTCGACGCCGAGACCGGGCGGGGGCTGTTGATCGTCGCCGCGCTCGCCGACCGGTGGGGTGTCGAGAATCGGGCCCTCGGCAAGGCCGTGTGGGCCGAGCTTCACATGCCCGAGTGACATCCAGTCCACCTAGTCCACCATGTCCGCCGCCGTGAGCAAGCGCGTCAGATCCGTCCGCGACCTCACCCGCAGCTTCCGGTAGATCCGCGTCAGATGTGCCTCCACCGTCTTCCTCGACACGAACAGCGATGCCGCCGCCTCCGTGTTGTTCAGGCCGCGGGCGATGGCGCGCGACACCTGGAACTCCTGCGGGGTGAGCTGGTCCAGGGTGCGGCCCATGCCGCCGCCCGGTGTGGACTGGGGGGTCGGCATCCCTCCCGCGGCGGCCAGTTCGCCGGCCGCGCGGCGGGCCCACGGGGTCGCGCCCAGCCGTTCGAAGCAGGCCAGGGCCGATGCCAGCGGTGCGCGGGCCGCCCCGGGGCGGCGGTGCCTGCGCAGCACCTCCGCCTCGCACAGCTGCGTCCGGGCCAAGTCGAAGGGGCCTGTTGTTCGTTGGTGGGCCTTCAGAGCCACCGCGAAGTGCGCCTCCGCCTCCTCCGGCGTGGTCGCCAGCAGGCCCCGGCACCGCGCCGCCCCGGCCTCCGCCGACGCCAGGCCGGTTTCGAGGGCCCGCGTCTCCAGCCACTCCACCACCTCGGCGGCCCGGACCGGGTTCCCCGCCCGGATGTGCGCCTCCGCGAGGTCCGCCGCGAACGGGACCACCTCCGTGTTGCCGATGCCCTGTTCGATCGCCAGCGCCAGGGTCTGTTCCATCTGGTCCGCCGCCGTGTCGTAGTCGCCGTAGGACAGAGCCGACAGGCCCAGGACCGCCGTCATGTGGTACTCCTGGCAGCCGATCCCGTACGCCCCGCACTCCCGCCGCGCCCGGGCCACATGCTCCTCGCACTCCACCCGGTTGCCGCGCAGCGCCTCCAGCCGGGCGAGGCAGTAGAGGGAGTAGCTCACGGCCGTCAGCTGACCCAGTTCCTCCGCCCAGCGCAGCGCCTCCGTCAAGTCTCCGCGCGCCGAAGCCCATTGGCCGATACGGGTCTCCAGCTCACCGCGTACGGCCAGCGTGAAGCCCAGCACCCCTACCGCGCTGTGTCTGCGCGCCGACTCCACCGCCGTGTTGAGGAGCTGCCGACCCCGCGTGAACTCCTCCGCACGGCTCCACGCCTGGCCGGCGATCGCGTACACCTGCTGGTCGCGGACCGGGTCGCCGCCCGTGCTGTGGCGGTCGGCGGCTTCCAGCATCGCGCGACCCTCGGCCGTACGGCCGTTCATGATCAGGGCGGCGCCGAGCAGGGTGAGGCTGTACCAGCGTTCGGGGCCCGCCTCCGTCGCCAGGGCCAGGGAGTCCTCCGCCACGCGGACCGCCGTGGGGACGTTGCCGTCCAGGCGGGCCGCCGCCGTCGCCTCCGCCAGCAACAGGCAGGCGCGGGTGGGGTCCGTGGCGCGTACGGCCTCGGCGGCGTTCATGAGCAGGCCGTACGCCTGGGCCGTCTCGCCCTTCCACGTGTACATACGGCCCAGCAGGCCCTGGATGACGGCCCGCATCGCCGGGTCGGGGGTGATGCGCAGCGCCTCCTCGCACCACTGGGGGCCCGCCGGGGAGCCGCTCAGCAGGGCGTCGGACGCGGCATGGTGGAGGCGGTCGGCGCGGGGCGCCGGGTCGGGGGTGAGATCGGCGGCCCGGCGCCAGGCCAGGGCCGACTCGCCGAACGCACTGCGGCGCCGGGCCTCCAGCGCCGCCTCGGCCAGCGCGGCCGCCGCCTCCTCGTCGGGGCCGGGGCTCGCCGACGCCCGGTACCAGGCGTGCAACGGGCCCTCGCTCACCTCGGCCAGCGCGTGGAAGGCGGCGTAGCGGTGGGCGAGGGGGGCACGGCCGAGAACGAGGGGGCGTAGCACCGGGTGGTGGAAGTCCAGGCCGTCGGCCGTGGCGGTGATCAGGCCGTCCTCCTCGGCGGGGGAGAGGGCGTCGAGCGACAGCCCTGCCGCCTCCAGGGCCTTCCGCAGCGGGCCCGCCGCCGTCGATCTGCTCGCCGCCAGCACCACCAGCGCGCGGCGGGCCGGGTCGGGGAGGGCGTCGATCCGGGTCGACCAGGCACGCTCCAGGTGGTGCCCGAGGGAGGGCGGGTCCAGCAACGGGCTCTCGCCGCGCGCCTGTTCGTCCGTCAGACCCGTCGCTATCTCGCGCAGGGCGAGGGGGTTGCCGCCGCTGATGCGTACGAGGTCGGTGAGGACGTTGGGGGCGACCGTACGGCCATGGCCGCTGACGGGGGCGGCCCCGTCGCCGCCTGCGTTGACCAGCGCGGCGCACTCCTCCGCCGTCAGACCGCCGAGCTGCACCACCGGAACGCTGCGGCGCGGCCCCGACTCCCCGTGGTCCTCCCTGGAACCGAGGGCCAGGGCGACCCGTTCGCTGGACAGCCGGCGGGCGATGAAGAGCAGGACACGTTGGGAGGAGGGGTCCACCCAGTGCAGATCGTCGACGAGGACGACCACCGGGCGCTCGTCGCCCAGCGCGGCGAGGACGTTCAGGGCGCCCATGCAGGCGGCGTACGGGTTGCCGGGCGGGTCGGCCGGGTCGCCGCCCAGCGCGAGGCAGGACTCCAGGGCGGCCCGTTGCGCGCCGGGGAGTTCCCTGAAATGGGATGAATAGGGCATGAGCAGGTCGCCGAGGGTGGCGAACGGGAGTACGGTCTCGGTCTCGATGCCCCGGGCGCGCAGCACGGTCCTGTCGCCCGCCGCCCGCTCCGCCGCGTAGTCCAGCAACGCCGTCTTGCCGATGCCCGGCTCGCCCCACAGCAGCAGCGCGGCCCCACCAGCCCCACCCGCCACGAGCAGGTCGTCCATCAGACGCCGTTCCCGCCCACGGCCGACGAGTCCGCCACGCAATGCGCCACCCCCTGGTGCCCGCCCTGCCTGCCCCGCCCGTCCATCATGCCCCTGAGGGAGACATCAGGGGGAGATGTAGGGACTTCCCTGAAGCGGGCCGGCCACGCCAGGCCTTCAATGGAGAAGGAACAACGGGCAACGGCACAACGAGCAACAGAACAACGGGGACAAAGAACAACGGGGACAAAGGAACAACCGGGAACAGCGAAGCAAGGGGAACAGCGAAGCAACGGGGGAAGCACCATTCGCACCACCAGCACGACACGGGGAACCAAGCAGGTCGCGGAACAAGGGGGACGGCTCATGCCGGCATCCGAGATTCGCGGGGACCTCACCTCTGAGCCCGACCGGCTCGACTCGGTCGAGATCAAGGTGACGTTCTCGGATGCGGGCACGGCCGCCGCGACCCGGGCGCTGGCGCCGGACACCGGGGGAGCCCGGCGCCGCGTCTACTTCTGTGAGGCCCTCGCCCGCTCCACGGCGCCAGGTCAACTGCCGCTTCTGGATGCGGGGTTGATCCTGTGCCTACGGGCGGGGAGCGGGCGGGGCGGGGTCGCGACAGCGGAACTGCGACCCTGCCGCCGGTCCCGGCTCTCGGAACAGTGGCTGCGCTTCCGTGAGCAGGGACCGGACTCCCTCCTTCTGGCGAGCGCCTGGTCCGGGGACCGCCAGGCCCTGTCGGCCGCGCTCACCTCCGACTGCGGTGGTACGGCGGTGGAGGCGGCCGTCGCCGGCGCGAAGCCCCTGGAGTCGGTCTTCTCCGACCGGCAGCGGGCCTTCCTCGCCGACTGCGCCGACGCCCACGTCCCCTTCGACGCCCTCGACATACTCGGCCCGGTCGACGCGGTGCGCTGGAACGGCGTACGCCTCGACCACCACGAAGTGACCCTGGAGCACTGGACGTTGAGCCCCGCCGCCGGCCATGGCGGCGAGCGGCTCGACTGGTTCGAGGTCTCCGAACGCGTCGCCCCGGAGGGCGCCGAGGTCGTCCAGGCCTCCCTCACCGCCCTCCTGCGCGCCCAGGGACTGGAGCCCGACCTCCCGGGACAGGGGACCACCACCCGCCGGGTGCTGGAGACACTGGCCCGGGGCGCCTGACCGGTACCGATCGGGTCCGGGGCCAGTGCCCGCGGGGCCAGTGCCCGCGCCGGCTGCTACTCGCAGTCGGCGGCGGCCAGAGCAGCCGCGCCAGGCGCTCCACTCTCCTCCGCCGCCGCCACAGGCTCGGTGCTCTTCAGCTTCCCCGCCAGCTCCTCCGCGCTACGGCCGCTGTACTCGTCCCTCAGCACGACGTACTCCGGCTCCCCCTCGGGCTCCGTGTCGAGCGCGGACACACCCGACGCACCCGACTCGGCGGACCGCGCCGCCTCCGCCGTCCGCGTCTCCCCCTCGAACTCGCCCTTGCCGAGCACCTGGCCGTCGTACGGGATCGTCGACTCGTCGCCGAGGCCGCGCCACTGGCCCGGAATCGGCTCGTCCCCCGGCGGGCACCGCGGCGGCTCCCACTGCAGCGCCATCACATAGGTGTGGCCGGGCTCGATCCGCGGCTCGTTCGCGCCGGACATCTCCACACGCCCGCCGTCCTCGTCCTGGTGCCACCCGTACGCGTCCCACCGGAAGGACGAGGGGGCCGAGTGGGCGGGGTTCTCGGCGGACCACAGCACCTTGTCGACGCGCAGGGTGACCTCGCGCATGACCGGACCGGCCGCGCCCGCCGGGTCGTCCGGGTCCGCCGTATCGGGTTCGACGGCCGCCTCGTCGACGGCCGTGACGACGACCGCGTGGTCCGCGTACGTCACCCAGTCCTCGGCGGTCTGCGCGGGCAAGCGGTCGCTGCCCTCGGCGAGGATGACCGCGCGTTCCCCCGACCGCCCCTTCTCGCCCGCCTTCTCACCGGCCTTGTCCCCGGTGACGGCCATCGCCAGCCCCGTCGCGACGACCACGGCCGCCGCGCCGACACCGACGGCGACCTGTGTCCTTGATGCTCTCGTCATCCCAACCCCCGTGTCAGTAGACGCTGTTGATGTTGCGCTTGTTGTTGTCGCCGAGCCCTTCGCCTCCGACCGACTTCTTCATGCAGCCCAGCCGGGAGTCCTGTGCGCCCACGGTCGGCTGCGAGTCCATCCCGTGCAGCAGGCCGACGGCGTGCCCGGTCTCGTGGCAGGTCAGGCCGTAGGACCAGTAGCCGGGCTCGATCTTGATGTACTGCTGGTCGCACTTGTAGATGCCCGACGCGGGGTTCTCGCAGTAGGTGAACCCGTCGTCGCTGCCGGAGACCGTGCCCTCGCTGTAGTAGATGTCCGTCTCCGCGTCACCGGACCAGGACGGCGACGAGTCGTAGCTGACGGACAGGTCGGTCGGGGCGTACTCGCTGTTCAGTACGTCCCGCACGGTCGCCTTGTCGTCGGCCTCCAGCTTGTTGCCGCCGCCGGAGTCCATGTAATAGGTGAGCGTGGCGTTGTCGGTCTGGCAGACGAGGCCCTTGCGGCACGGCACGTCGTAGTGGGCGGTCGGCGCGATGTTGTCGATGGCTCCGGCCGCCGCCGCGTCCGCGTCGAGGTCGGCAGCCGGGCTGGACGGCGCGGTCAGGAACAGTGCCCCCAGCGCCAGGGCGAGAGCCCCGGCGACCCGGCGGGCACCATGGATCGGAACATGCGTCAAGATTCCCCCAAATCCCCCGTTTGCGCGTTGCGGTCGAACACACCCCGCGAGGCGCGCGCTCACCCCACGGGCAACATGAGCCTCATTAGGCACCGGAATATCAACTACCGCAAGATATATGCGAGTTGATGCATACGTCCCGAGGTGGCGGCCGTTCCCGCCGCCCGGATCAGCCCGCCTTCCACGGCGACGGGCAGGCCGTGGTCTCCGCCTCGTCGAGGTACTTCTTGATCTGACGCCGTTGCAGCGCCAGGCCGTCGCCCTCGACCACACCCAGCGCCTGATCGTCCCGCTCCGGAACCGCGATCAGCAGATGCTGCCCGGCCTTCACCCGCTGCTGGTCGTCGTGCGTGCCGGGGTCGACCACATCGAGGGTGATCCGACGGTCCCCCCGAGCCGGCTTCAGCCACTCCGTGACCTCGAAGGTCACCACGATGTTCCCCTCCTCGGCGGACTTCCGCACGGAGGCCACATCACCGACCGCCATCGTCGTGGAGCACGCGACCCACTCGGCGGCCGACTGCCCCTTGTCCCCTTCATTGGCCCCCTCGCCGACAACGACACCCCCGCACCCCGTGGCCAGCACAAACACGACGACGCCACCCACCGCGGCCCGGCCCCGCCGTACGGCCCCACGTGTACTGGTCATGTACTGCCGCTCCCCTCCGCTGCCCGTCCCACTCCTGCGCCCCTACGACGCGGGAGCCCGGCGAAACGTTCGCCCCGGAAGGGCCCTAAGCCACACCCGCCAGCCGCAGCGCGGCCGTGGTCACCGCCGCCCCCAGCACCACCACCACGAACGGGGCCCGCCGCCACGCGAGTACGGCACCCAGCAGCACCCCGGCGGGCCGCGCCCACCCGGCGAATCCGCCGGACTCGGTCAGCGCGCCCGTCGCCAGCAGCGCGACCAGAAGCACCACGGCCGCCGCGGCCAGCAACTCCCGTACGCGTACGGGGATGTCGACCCGCCCGTGCAGCAGCGGGCCGGTGAGCCGGAAGGCGTACGTACCGACGGCGAGGACGAGGATCATCGCGACCGTCGCGCTCATGCCGGCGCCCTCCGCCCCACCAGCGCCAGACCGGCGAGCGCCAGCAGCACCGGCACCCCCACCGGCACGAACGGCGTGACCGCCAGAGCCACCACCGCCCCGGCGAACGCGGCCCGCCGCAGGCCGGAGAGGGTGGAACCGCCCGGGGCCCCGGCGTCATCAGGGCCGCCGGGGTCGTCGCGCAGCGCCGGGAGGACAAGGGCGGCCAGCACGGCCGGAAACGCCGCGTCCAGGCCGAGCGCGGCGGTGTCGCCGAGCGCGGAACCGCCGATCGCACCGCCCAGCACGCACACGTTCCACACCGTGAAGAGCCCGATCCCGGAGACCCAGAACGCGGCCCGGCGCCGGGCCGGGTCCCGCTGGGCGAGGGCGAAGGCCACGGTCTCGTCGGTGACGAGATGGGCGCCGAGCAGCCTGGCCGCGCGGCCGGGTCCGAGGATGTCGCCGACCGCCAGACTGAACGCTGCCGTACGGGTGTTCAGCATCAGCCCGGTGGCCGCCGCCGCGACCGGCCCGCCCCCGGCGAGCAGCACCCCGACCGCGCTGAACTGCGCCGATCCCGCGTACACCACCAGCGACATCACCACGGGCACCCACACCGGCAGCCCACCGGCCACGGAGATCGCGCCGAAGGAGACCCCGACGACACCGGCGGCGAGCCAGACGAGGGAGCTGTCGCGGACAAGGGAGGCAGCCGTGGGTGTTCGGAGTGGCGAACGCATGTTTTCTACAATGGACAGAGCGGCCGATGTTCGTCAAGGCGAACGAACGTACCGATGGAGCGAACGACATGTCCGAAGGCGCCTCCCCGCCCTCCCGTCTCCCCCTCGACTGGATCGCCGCGTCCCTGCGGCGCGAGCGCGCCCGGGCCGGGCTCTCCCTGTCCGAGTTGGCCAAACGGGCCGGCATCGCGAAGTCGACGCTCTCCCAACTGGAGGCGGCGGGCGGCAATCCGAGCATGGAGACGATCTGGGCGCTGGGGGTCGCGCTCGGAGTCCCGTTCAGCACGCTGATCGAGCCGCCGGCACCGGCGGTCCAGGTGATCCGCGCGGGGGAGGGTCCGACCGTCCACTCCGAGCGGTCCAGCTACACGGCGGTCCTGCTCTCCGCGAGCCCGCCCGGCGCCCGGCGGGACATCTACCGGACGCAACTGGAGCCGGGTTCGGTACGGGAGTCGGAGCCGCACATTCCGGGAACGGTCGAGCATCTGACCGTGAGCACGGGCCTGGTGAAGGCGGGCCCGCGGGGTGAGGAGGTCGAACTCGGCCCCGGGGACTACATGGCGTTCCGGGGCGACGTACCGCACTCGTACGAGGCGTTGGCGCCGGGCACGACGTTCGTGCTCGTGATGCAGCACATCTAGGGCCCTGATGGATCTCCGCGGAGATCCATCAGGGCCCTGGCCCTCCAGGCCGGGAAAGGCAGGAGCCCCTGCACCGCGAACGGCGAGGGGCTCCTTGGGTACTGCTCTCAGACGTCTTTAGAGGGGCATCCCTCGAATTAGACGGGGGTGACGTTCTCCGCCTGCGGACCCTTCGGGCCCTGCGTCACGTCGAAGGAGACCTGCTGGTTCTCCTCCAGCGAACGGAAGCCGCTCGCGTTGATGGCGGAGTAGTGGACGAAGACGTCGGGGCCGCCGCCTTCCTGGGCGATGAAGCCAAAGCCCTTTTCGGCGTTGAACCACTTCACGGTTCCGGTAGCCATAAGCCCTCCTTGGGCCCAAAGGGTTGCCCTGCTCCAGAACCCTGCAAGTGTGAAAACAAGATGCCGCACAACTGCATACGTCTGAAAACGACGAGAGCCCGCGGTCACATGCTCCGCAGGCTCTGTACTGCAAGGGAAACCAAACTGCAACTTGCGGCGAGCCTAGCACGCAGGCACCGGAATGCAATAGAGGGCAAGATCACGTCACCCGGATGTTTGATCCGCCGGGGCGCCGTGTTGACACCGATACGACCCCGAAGCCCGCTCCGTACCCCGCGAGGTCTAGCCTCGCGATGTGGACAATTCTCGCACCCGGCCGCGCGTCGGCCACATCCAGTTCCTGAACTGCCTGCCCCTGTACTGGGGGCTCGCGAGAACGGGCACGCTGCTCGACTTCGAGCTGACCAAGGACACCCCGGAGAAGCTCAGCGAGAGGCTCGTGCGGGGAGAGCTCGACATCGGGCCCATCACCCTCGTCGAGTTCCTCAAGAACGCCGACGACCTGGTCGCCTTCCCCGACATCGCGGTCGGCTGCGACGGCCCGGTCATGTCCTGCGTGATCGTCTCCAAGGTCCCGCTGGACGAACTGGACGGCGCCCGGGTCGCCCTCGGGTCGACCTCGCGCACCTCCGTCCGCCTCGCCCAGCTGTTGCTGACGGATCGCTACGGAGTGCGGCCCGACTACTACACCTGCCCGCCCGACCTGAGCCTGATGATGCAGGAGGCCGAGGCCGCCGTCCTCATCGGCGACGCGGCCCTGCGCGCCAACCTGCTCGACGGCCCGCGCTACGGCCTCGAAGTGCACGACCTCGGCACGCTCTGGAAGGAGTGGACGGGCCTGCCCTTCGTCTTCGCCGTCTGGGCCGCCCGCCGCGACTACCTGGAGCGCGAGCCGGTCATCACCCGTCAGGTCCACGAGGCCTTCCTCGCCTCCCGCAACCTCTCCCTCGACGAGGTCGGCAAGGTCGCCGAGCAGGCCGCCCGTTGGGAGTCCTTCGACGAGGAGGTCCTGGAGCGGTACTTCACCACCCTCGACTTCCGCTTCGGCGGCCCGCAGCTGGCGGCGGTCGCCGAGTTCGCGCGCCGGGTCGGCCCGACGACCGGATTTCCGGCGGACGTGAAGGTGGAACTGCTTTCCCCGCTTCCGCAAGATTGATGAACATTTCCTCCGTTTGTTGAGCATTCACTTCCCGCGGGTTCCGGAAAATTCGTTTGACGAATTCCGGGGTCTGTGGCAAGGCCCCGGAACCGGCGGCCGCCGTTCGCATTCCCATTCGGGCGTACGGCACTACCCTGCTGGGGAGGCGTGGAGAGTTGTGGAGAGCAGGACGTACGGGGGAGGTGTGGGCGTCATGCAACCACTCGGCGCGGGCGAACCCACTGTCGTGGGGCCCTACCGGCTGCTCGGCAGGCTCGGCTCGGGCGGGATGGGCCGCGTCTACCTGGGGCGCAGCTCGGGCGGCCGTACCGTCGCCGTCAAGGTCGTGCACCCGCACTTCGCGCTGGACGAGGAGTTCCGCGCCCGCTTCCGGCGTGAGGTGGACGCGGCCCGGCGGGTCGGCGGCGCCTGGACGGCCCCCGTGCTCGACGCCGACCCGGAGGCGTCCGTGCCCTGGGTGGCCACGGCGTACGCGGCCGGCCCCTCCCTCGCGGCGGCGATCGCCGACGGCGGCGCGCTGCCCACGCACTCCGTACGGGTCCTGGGCGCAGGCCTCGCCGAGGCGCTCTCGGCGGTGCACGCGCTCGGCCTCGTCCACCGTGATGTGAAGCCCTCCAACGTCCTCCTCACCGTCGACGGCCCTCTTCTCATCGACTTCGGCATCGCCCGCGCCACGGACGGCACGGCGTCGCTGACGTCCACGGGCGTCTCGGTCGGCTCTCCCGGCTATATGTCTCCCGAGCAGATCCTCGGCAAGGGCGTCACCGGCGCGGCCGACGTCTTCTCCCTGGGCGCGGTCCTGGCGTACGCGGCGACCGGCGAGTCCCCCTTCCCCGGTGACTCGTCCGCCGCCCTCCTCTACAAGGTCGTCCACGAGGAGCCCCGGCTGGGCTCCCTGGAGGGCGAGCTGCGGGAGCTGGTCGAGCGCTGCCTCGCCAAGGAGCCGAGCGCGCGTCCGGGCCCGGACGAAGTCGCCCGGGCCCTGGCGCCAGAGGGCGCGGCCCGGTTGGTGGCGGCGGGGTGGCTGCCGGGGCCGATGGTGGAACAGGTCGGCCGGAGCGCGGTGCAGTTGCTCAACCTGGACGCGGTGGACGGCGTCGGCGCGGTGTCCGGGGTCGTGGGGTTCAGCAGCCCGTCGGTGGGGGAGCCGGGGGCGGACGCGGCTTCCGGAGGAGCTGGTTCCGGTGGTGGGGTGTTCGGGCCGCCGCCGGTCATGGTGCCGTCGCCGCCCACGTATGTGCCGGGGCAGCCGGTGGTGGCCGGCCCGGAGGACGCGGTGCCCGCCGGGGCGGGGGCCGGCAAGTTGTCCGTCAGCGTGGCTGCGACCTCCACCAGTGACGTGAACGGACGTGGCCGGAAGGTGAGTTGTACGGTCGCGCTGGCTGTCGCGGGGGCGTTCGCGGCGGTGAGTGTGGGGTCGGTGTTCGTGTTCGGGATGCTGGGGGACGACGAGGCCGGCAGCAAGGACGGGGCGGCCGCGCCCGCGCCGTCGCGGAGTGCGAGCGCGACCGATGGGTCGGACGCGGACATGGGCGGCGACGACGGTGCCGTGCCCGCGAAGTACCTCGGCACCTGGGAGGGCGACGGCTACGCCCTGAACGGCAGTCTTCCCGCGGGAACGTTCCGGGTGACGCTCAAGTCGGCCGAAGTCGGGGAGGAGATCGGCACGTTCCGCTCCACCGACCTCCTCGGCGGCAACTGCGACGACCGGCTGATCCTCAAGTCCGTCGCCGCCAAGCACATCGTCGTCACGAGCGTCGCGGAGAAGGACAACCCCGGTACGTGCACGACGAACACCCATGAGGTGACCTTCACTCCGATGGGCGACGAATTGCAGTACGCGTCGGACAACGCGAAGGCGGGGGATCCGACGGCGCGGATGGCGAAGGTGGAGTAGTGGAGTAGCGGGCAGGGTTTTCGCCCCGCGTGGGGGTGGGTGGGGCCGTTGCTTTCAAGGGGCGCGGGGAACCGCGTGACAAGCCCCCACCGGCTCGCAGCCAACAACTCACCCGGGTCCGGGGGCGCAGCCCCCAGGGACGGGACGGGCAGGGGCGGGCAGGGGCGGAGGGGGCGAAAAAGTCCCCGGTGGCTCATAGGGTTGCCGCCGTGGATCTCGTCCTCGGCCTCACCGTCACCGTCGCCCTCCTCTGGGGCGCCGCCACCGGCACGCTGCTCCCCCGCGCCGCATACCGCTTCGCCGTCGACGAGGAAGCCCCCTGGCGGGACACCTGCCCCGCCGGCCACCCCCTCACCGGCCCCGCCCGTGGCTGGCTGGGCCCCGCCCGCTCCCCGGACGGCACCCCGTACGGCCCCGCCACCCCCACCGTCACCCTGACCACCGCCCTGGTCTGCGCCGCCCTCGCCCTGGCCACCGGCACCCGCCCCGAACTGGCCGTATGGCTCCTCCTCGCCCCCCTCGGCGTACTCCTCACCCTCGTCGACCTCAGAGTCCAGCGCCTCCCCGACCCCCTCACCCTCCCCCTCGCGGCCCTCGCCCTCACCCTCCTGGGAGTCGTCGCCCTCGTCCCCGAACACGCGGGCCAGTGGCGCACGGCGGTCTACGGGGCCCTGGCCCTCGGCGGCTTCTACTTCCTCTTCTTCCTCATCCGCCCCATAGCCCTCGGCTTCGGCGACGTGAAACTGGCCGTCGGCCTCGGCGCGGCCCTCGGCTGGTACGGCTGGGGCGCGCTGTACCTGGGCACGTTCGCCGGGGCGCTCCTGGGAAGCCTCTACACGGTGGCGCTCGCCCTGCGGGGCCGCGCGGTACGCGGCCAGTCGGTCCCCCTGGGCCCCTTCATGATCGCGGGCGCCTTCGTGGGGCTCCTGCTGGAGGCGTACGCGGCCTGACCCGACACACACGCCACACCCTTCGCCCCGAGTTGTCCACAGGCGGACGGGCTGACGTCGGCCGATCCGAACCGCTGGCGTAGTCTGGCCTGGTCCGTTCAACCCTTAGGAACACTACGAAGGGGACGCTCCCGGTGACCGAGAAGGCCGACCTCCAGTCCGTTCTCGACCGTGCCGCCGAGGGCGGGCGGATCACGCCAGAGGAGGCGCTCGACCTCTACCGCGACGCCCCGCTGCACGCGCTCGGCGCCGCCGCCGACGCCGTACGCCGCCGGAGGTACGCGGGCACGGAGCACATCGCCACGTACATCATCGAGCGGAACATCAACTACACGAACGTCTGCGTCACGGCGTGCAAGTTCTGCGCGTTCTACGCCCCGCCGAAGGCCACGGACAAGGGCTGGACGCGCGATCTCGACGACATCCTGCGCCGCTGCGCGGAGACCGTCGAGCTGGGCGGCACACAGATCATGTTCCAGGGCGGCCACCACCCGGACTACGGCGTGGAGTACTACGAGACGCACTTCGCCGCCATCAAGAAGGCGTTCCCGCAGCTGGTCATCCACTCCCTCGGCGCCTCCGAGGTCGAGCACATGGCCCGTATCTCCAAGGTGGGCGTCGAGGAGGCCATCCAGCGCATCCACACCGCCGGCCTGGACTCCTTCGCGGGCGCCGGCGCCGAGTTGCTTCCGTCCCGTCCCCGCAAGGCCATCGCCCCGCTGAAGGAGAGCGGCGAGCGCTGGCTGGAGATCATGGAGACCGCGCACAACCTGGGCGTCGAGTCCACCTCCACCATGCTGATGGGCACGGGCGAGACCAACGCCGAGCGCATCGAGCACCTGCGGATGATCCGTGACGTACAGGACCGGACGGGCGGCTTCCGAGCCTTCATCCCGTACACGTACCAGCCCGAGAACAACCACCTCAAGGGCCGTACGCAGGCGACGATCTTCGAGTACCTGCGCATGATCGCCATCGCGCGCCTGTTCATGGACAACATCGCCCACATCCAGGGCTCGTGGCTGACCACGGGCAAGGAGGTCGGCCAGCTGTCCCTGCACTACGGCGCGGACGACCTCGGCTCGATCATGCTGGAGGAGAACGTCGTCTCCAGCGCCGGAGCCAAGCACCGCTCCAACCGCCTGGAGATCATCGACCTGATCCGCAAGGCCGGGCGCGTGCCCGCTCAGCGCGCGACGACCTACGAGCACCTCGTCGTCCACGACGACCCGGCGAACGACCCGGTCGACGAGCGCGTCATGTCCCACATCTCGTCCACGGCGATCGAGGGCGGCACGGCCCACCCCGAGCTGAAGCTGCTCAGCACCAACTAGGCCCCCCATGCGCACGATTCACACGGCGCCGCTCGTCCTGCCGGTCGGCGCGGCCCCCGTCGTGGACGGCGCCGTCCTCGTCGAGGGCGACCGCGTCGCGGCGATCGGACGCTACGCGGACATCGCCGACGAGGGTGTACGCGTACGCCGCTGGCCGGGCGTGCTCACCCCCGGCCTGCGACAGCTGCACGGCCGCTGGCTGCTGACCCGCTGTTACCACCCCGACCCCCGCGAGGCCGACACCCTCGGCACCGAGCCGATCACCGGCGCGGCCCTGGACACCCTCGCGCCGGACGCGACCCGCATGGCCGGCAGCGTACGACGCGGCCTCCAACGCATGCTCGCCCACGGCACGACCCATCTGGGCGGCCCCTTCCCGGACGGGGTACGCCAGGCCGTGACCCGCTCGGGCCTGCGCGAGGTACCGGACGCCTGGCGGCAGGCCGCCCCGGCATGGGACGGCCCGGCCCTGGACCCCTTCGTGGAGGGCTACGACCTGCCGGGCACCGTCCACGGCCCGCTCGCCGTAGGGGAATTGGCCGACTTCGCCGTGTTCGACGTGGAGGACGAGTCCGCTTTGACGGCGAAGGGCGCGGGCACCTGTGTGGCCACTGTCCTGGGCGGACGGCTCGTACACCGCCGCCGCTGAGCACCAAAGGGGCGCGGGGAACTACGCGACAAGCAACGACGAACCCGCGGTCCGCATACGACCGAAACCCCCGACCTCACCCCGAAAACGCCTCCCCGAACGCCCCGTCCTCCTGCTCAATCCCACTGCAATTCGTCAAAGGGTCGTCCGAGGACGAATCCTCATCACACGCACGGTCCCGAAAAGCCGCCCACATGGAAACCCAGGCAACCCCCTTATCGTCCGCGAACTCCCGCACCTGCGCCGCGTCCTCCAACGTGAACGTCTCGTTGTCCACGTCGTTGACGCCGAGCATCGAGGTCAACGCCAACGCCCCCCACGCCGTGGAGTCCGACGTCCCGAAGACGTCCATCAACTGCTCGTGCGTCGCCGAGGCGGCCTCCTCCGCGTAGTCGCCCATGTCACCGCCGTACGAACTGGCGTAGTTCATGGTCATGATGTTGACCGTGGAGACCTGGACGGAGTGGTCGTTGGCCGACTCCAGCAGGGCCACGCCGTCGTCGTCGAGGCCGTCCGGCATGACCGGGAGGGTGAAGGAGACGGAGAGGTCGGGGCGGTCCTCCTGGAGCAGGGCTATCGCCTTCGAGCGCAGGCTCACGGAGTCGGAGTCCGCCAGCGCGTCCCCCTCGACATCGAAGTCGGCCTCGGTCGAGCCGGCCGCGTCGAGCGCCGCGCCGTACGCCTCGGCCAGCGCGGACGCGCTGTCGCAGGCCTCCGCCAGCTCCTTCCCGTCGGCCCCGCCGAACGACACCCGCACCGACGCCCCGGACTCCGTGAGCGCCGAGACGCGGGACTTGACGGACGAGTCGTCGATCGCGGTCGTCCCGTTCCACGCCGGTGTGCAGTCCGAGCCGTCCGCGATCACGAACGCCAGGTTGTACGCGGCCGCCGACCCGGCGTCGTCGAGGTCGGACGCGGACGTGGCGTCCACATAGGGGGCGTACGTCGTCGTCGATTCGGCGGTGGCCGTGGCGCTCGGCGTCGACGCGGACGGGGTGGTCGTCGCCGAAGCACTGCCCCCCGAGCTCTCCGCGGAGCAGCCCGCGCAGGCCATCGCCACCAGGCACAACAGCCCGGCGACCGGCTTCGGGAAATACCTCATCGCGTATGCACCAGCTCTCGTGGTCGCTCGTGATTTTCGTCGCAGGATGGAAACAAAGCGTGTTTGTGCCAGGGAAAAGAATCACATCAGCCTGTGCCAGATGAAGATCGCCATTCCATGGGCTGTGCATGGGAAAAGGGGTATCCAACAGGCGATCCGGACCTTTGAACCAGTGCATATCGCCCCGAAGGCAACCTCTCCCCGCTTCACAGGCGTTCTTGGATTCTCTAAGGAAACGGACAGGTTAAGACGTTTCTCATGGGCGTCTCACATGAGAACCCGAGAATCGACCACATAAAGCCTCCCTAATATCCGGGGAATGCAAAGCGAGTCCGCAATCGAAAACTCAGCCTCCGCAGCCGGCACACCGGCCCGCGGTCGTCGCCGCAAACGGGGAAACGGGGCCGGGGCCGGGGCCGCCGAAGAGGGGCCCGTGTTCGTCGACAACTCCGGGCGCCGGGCCAGGCTGCTGCGCCACTTCGGTGTCTTCCTCGGAGTCGTCTGCCTCGGTTATGCCGTCCTCCTCGGCATGGCGTTCATGGGCTGGGGCATCTCCGCGTCCCCGTCCGAGCTGTTCCCCTTCGGTGGCGGAGGCGGCGGGACCGGCGCGCCCGGCGGCGGCAACGGCCCGCAGCCCCAGGGCGGCATCGCCCCCGAAGGCGTTCCCTCCGGCGCCCCCGGCGGAGCCCCGGGCGGCACTCCGCCCTCGGGCGCCCCCACCGCCGTACCGTCCGCGTCCGCCTCCGCGAACTGACGGAAGGGCAGCCACTCTCATGACCACGACGACCCCCTCCCGCGGCCGCCGACGCGCCCCCTCCAAGCTCCAGCGGGCCACCGGCAGGGCCGCCGCCCTGCAGAAGCCCCGGGTGATCCTCGCCCTGCTGCTTCTGCTCGGGCTGACCAGCGTGATGCTGCTCGACGGCTATCTGCGCGCCGAGGTCGGCGGCGACCAGCGCGTACGCACCGGGGCCGGCTCCGGCGACGTACCCGAGGACATCCTCGACGGCGGGCCGATCCTCACCTTCCGCGGCGGCGAGGCCCAGACCCGGTCCGTGCCGGACAAGACCATCGCGCTCACCTTCGACGACGGTCCGAACCCGACCTGGACACCGAAGATCCTCGACGTCCTGGAGAAGTACGACGTCCCGGCGACCTTTTTCGTGGTCGGCTCGATGGTGTCGCGCTATCCGGCCATCGTGCGGGGCATGGTCGACGACGGCCATGAGATCGGCATTCACACCTTCACGCATGTCGACCTGTCGTACCAGAGCGACGCCCGCATCACCCGGGAGATGACCCAGACGCAACTCGCGCTCGCGGGCGCGGCCGGCATCACGACGACGCTCTTCCGCGCCCCGTACTCCTCCGAGACGGACGCCATCGACAACTTCAGCTGGCCCGTCTACCAGAAGCTCGGCGAGGAGGGCTACACCAGCGTCTTCGTCGACACCGACAGCGACGACTGGAAGAAGCCCGGCGTCAAGAAGATCATCAAGTGGGCCACGCCGGACGACGGCGAGGGCGCCTCGGTCCTCATGCACGACGCGGGCGGCGACCGCTCCCAGACGGTCGAGGCGCTCGGCACGTACATCGAGAAGATGAAGGCGAAGGGGTACACCTTCACGACCGTCAGCGGCGCCCTGCAGAAGGACGAGGCCGCGAGCGGTACGGCCCAGGCGGGTGCTCCCGGCGGCGCGCCCGGATCCGACGCGCAGGGCGGCGCGGCCGCGAACGGGCAGGGCACCCCGGGCACCTCGGACCCGCAGGCCGCCCACCGCACCGCCACCGGCGCCACCCTCTACGAGGGCAGGGCCCTCGTCGCGGCCGTCTACGTCGCCGAGTGGACCGTCCCGTCGCTCTCCGTCGGCCTGATGGTCGTCGGCGTCGCCGTCATGGGCCGCTTCGGGATGATGCTCATCCTCGCCCGACGCCACTTCCGTGAGCGAAACAAGCGCCGGTTCAGCTGGGGGCCGCCGATCACCGGCCCGGTGACGGTCATCGTGCCCGCGTACAACGAGAAGGAGTGCATAGCCAACACGCTGCACTCCCTCGCCCGGAGCACCCACCCCATCGAGATCATCGTCGTCGACGACGGCTCCACGGACGGCACCAAGGAGATCGCCGAGGCGCTCGGCTACCCCAACGTCCGCGTCATCCGCCAGGAGAACGCCGGCAAGCCCGCCGCCCTCAACAACGGCGTACGGAACGCCAGTTACGACATCGTCGTGATGATGGACGGCGACACCGTCTTCGAGCCCGACACCGTCGCCAAGCTCGTGCAGCCCTTCGCCGACCCGAGCGTCGGCGCGGTCGCGGGCAACGCCAAGGTCGGCAACCGCAACACCATGATCGGCGCCTGGCAGCACATCGAGTACGTCATGGGCTTCAACCTCGACCGCCGCATGTACGACCTGCTGCGCTGCATGCCGACCATCCCGGGCGCGATCGGCGCGTTCCGCCGCGACGCCGTCCTGGAGGTCGGCGGCATGAGCGAGGACACCCTCGCCGAGGACACCGACATCACCATCGCCATGCACCGCGCGGGCTGGCGCGTCGTCTACCAGGAGCACGCCCGCGCCTGGACCGAGGCCCCGGGCTCCCTGAAGCAACTGTGGTCCCAGCGCTACCGCTGGTCGTACGGCACCATGCAGGCCCTGTGGAAGCACCGCAAGTCCCTGACGGACAAGGGCCCGTCGGGCCGCTTCGGCCGCGTGGGCATGCCACTCGTCGTGATCTTCCAGATCCTCACCCCGGTCTTCGCCCCCCTCATCGACGTCTTCACCGTCTACGCGATGATCTTCGTCGACTTCCAGGCGTCACTGCTGGCCTGGCTCGCGGTCCTGGCCGTCCAACTCATCTGCGCCGCCTACGCCTTCAAGCTCGACAAGGAGAAGTACCGCTATCTGCTGATGCTCCCGCTCCAGCAACTGGCCTACCGCCAGATGATGTACCTCGTCCTCATCCACTCCTGTATCACGGCCCTCACGGGCGGCCGCCTGCGCTGGCAGAAACTCAAGCGCACGGGCGAGGTCGGCACACCGGCCGGGGCGAACTGATGGGGTCGCACAGGAGAGCAGCGGTGACTGAGCCTGAAATCAGGGTCCAGGTGCAGCGGACCCCCTCGCCCCCGCCGAGGGACCGCTACTTCGACACCCTCAGAGCCGTCGCCCTGGTACGCGTGGTCACTTACCACACCTTCGGCTGGGCCTGGGCCGGTATGGCCTTCCCCTCCATGGGCGTCATGTTCGCCCTGGCCGGCACCCTGATGGCCAAGTCCCTGGAACGCCCACCCCTGAAGGTGATCAGAAGCCGCGTCCGCCGTCTCCTGCCACCCTTCTGGTTCTGGGGCTTCTTCGTCGTCGTCGCCATGCTGATCCACGACTGGATGCCCGGCTGGCAGATAGTTTTCTGGGTCGTCCCGCTCGGCGACCCCCCGGGCAACGCCTGGGGCGAGCAGGCCTGGGAGATCCTCTGGTACCTGCGCACCTACCTCTGGTTCGTCCTGCTCTCCCCCCTCCTGCTGAGGGCGTTCCGGCTGGCCCCCGTCCCGGTCCTGCTCGCCTCCCTCACCCCCGTCCTGGCCTTCCACTTCCTCTGGGAGCCCCCGGACAACCGCCTCGGCAACGCCCTGACCGACCTGGCCACCTTCCTGTTCTGCTGGATGCTCGGCTTCGCGCACCGCGACGGCGTCCTGGCCCGGCTGAAGCCGTTCGCCGTCACCGCGTTCTCGCTCGCGGCCCTCGGGTTCGGCGCCTGGTACGCCTTCACGCACCAGGAGGAGACCGGCTCGTACGACCTCGACGACATCCCGCTCGCACAGGCATTCTTCTCCGCCGGGTTCGTGACGCTGCTGATGTACGCGAAGGGGTACTTCGAGGTCGACTTCGCCTGGCTGGCCCGGCGCAAGCGCCTCGACCGGGTCGTCACGATCTTCAACTCGCGTGCCGTGACGATCTACCTCTGGCACGAGATCGCGCTGATCCTGGCCGTCCCGCTGATCGACCAGTTCTGGAACGTACCCGCCTTCGAGAAGTGGCTGCCGCTGGAGAGCCAGTGGTTCATGTTCGGCATCGGCTGGGTCCTGATCGCGGTGTTCGTCCTGGTGTGCGGCTGGGTGGAGGACGTCGCGGCGAAGAAGGAACCGAAGCTGTTGCCGTAGACCGCGTACCTACGCGGGTGGGTGGGCCGGACGTGGGGGCGTCCGGCCCGTACTGCCACAATGGGCCCGTGACCCGCGCATCCCTGGACAAGCAGCCGCACGAAGTCGCTTCGATGTTCGACAACGTGGCGGAACGGTACGACCTGACCAACGACGTGCTGTCCCTCGGACAGGACCGGCGCTGGCGCAAGGAGGTCGCGAAGGCGGTGGACGCGCGCCCCGCGCAGAAGATCCTCGACCTCGCGGCCGGGACGGGCACCTCCTCACTGCCCTTCGTCCAGGCCGGCGCGTACGTCGTGCCCTGCGACTTCTCCCTCGGCATGCTCCGCGTCGGCAAGGAGCGCAACTCCTGGCTGCCGTTCACCGCGGGCGACGCGACACGGCTGCCGTTCAAGGACGACACGTTCGACGCGGTGACGATCTCCTTCGGCCTGCGCAATGTGCAGGACACGGACGCGGCGCTGCGCGAGATGTACCGGGTGACCAAGCCCGGCGGCCGGATCGTGATCAGCGAGTTCTCGCACCCGACATGGGCGCCGTTCCGGACCGTCTACACCGAGTACCTGATGCGGGCCCTGCCGCCGGTGGCCCGCGCGGTGTCGTCCAACCCCGAGGCGTACGTCTATCTGGCGGAGTCCATCCGGGCCTGGCCCGACCAGTCCGGTCTCGCCGACCGGCTGACCAAGGCGGGCTGGTCGAAGGTGGCGTGGCGCAACCTCACAGGGGGCGTCGTCGCGCTGCATCGAGGGTTCAAGGTTCACTCGTAAGGGGGATGCCCGTAAAGGGCGTCATATTGACGGGAACCGGTCAACAGAAAACATCGTCCGTTGAATACGTCCGAGTACGTCCGGGACGTGTCAGCACGTCCCCTCACGGCACGAGTTTTCTGGATGACGGAGCGTTCCCATGACGTCCTACTGCCCGCACTGCGGGACACCCGGTCCCGACGAGGCGCGTTTCTGCATGAAGTGCGGGCGGGAACGCGTACCGGCTGAGGCGAGCGGGGCGGAGACCGGTGCCGAGGCCGGTGCCGCTTCCGAAGCTGCCGTCGGCGCCGAGGTCGGCGCCGGGGCGCCTCCCGTTCCGCCCACCGCCCCGCCGCCACCGGCCCCGGCCGCGCCGCCCGCGGCCCCGCCCGGAGCTGTGCCGGCCCCGGCCGTACCGCCGACCGCGCCCGGAATGTTCCCCGCCGCTCCACCGGCGGCTCCGTACGGGGCACCGCCGTTCGCCCCACCGGGAACGCCCCCCGTCGCTCCGCCGGGAGCCCCGCCACTCGGCCCGCCTGCTCCTCCCGGCTACGCCCCCGTCCCCGCCCGCCCCTCACCCGTGGGCGCCTTCCTCGGCCGGGCCTTCCGGGGCGACTGGGCCGGATCCGCGCTGGCCGCGCTCTGGCCGATCGGGCTGCTGCTCGTGGCCGCCATCGCGCTGGCCATCCCGTCGTACGGCCAGGAGGACGAGGTCGCCGTCGGCTTCGGCGACCGGCTGGGCATCGCCCTCGCGGCCCTCCTCCAGGGCCTCGGCGGCGGCTTCGAGATCACGGAGGCCAACAGGGGCTACAGCGGCGGCGACCTCCGGACGGCCGAGGCCGCCTTCAACGTCACCCTCGTCCCGCTCACGGTCACGGTCCTGTTCATCGCCGCGCTCGTCATCGGCGTACGGCAGCTGCGTACGCGACTGGCGACACGCGGGGCGTACGGCATGGCCGGAGCCGGTGGCGGCGGAGCCTGGGGGACCCTTGGCGCCGGGGGCACCGGTGCGGGTGCGGGTGTCGGTGGCCGTACCGCCGGGCTCGAAGCGGCCCTGCGGGTCACCTTGCTGGTGACCGTCGCCGTCCTGCTGCTCGGCCTGTTCGCCCAGCCCACGGTCGTCCTCGTCGAGATCTCCACGTCACCGTGGCTCGCGGCGCTGGGCGCGCTGCTGGTCGCGGCCGTCGTCTCGGGCGCGCTGCTGCAACGCGACGACCTGGCCGCCTGGCTGGCCAGCCGCCCCGGCCCGCAGGCCCTGTTCCGGGCGACCGGCACGGCCGTACGCGCCATGGCGATCGTCGTCGCCCTCTGCTCGCTCGTCGCGTTCATCGTCGTCGCCCAGAGCGACGAGCTGAAGTCCGAGATGGACGGCGAGGTCTCCCCGCTCCTGGTCGCCTTGTTCCTGCTCCCGAACCTCGCGATCCATCTGCTCGGCCTCTCCTGGGGCGCGTCCGTCGAGGGCGAGGGCGGCCCCACGTCGTACCAGCGCGACGGCTCCTCGTACGGCGACGGCTCTTCGTACGGTGACGGTTCGTCGGACGACTACGGCTCTTCGGACGACTACGGGTTCGGCGACTCCAGCCCGTACGGCGCCTATGAGCACGAGTCGTTCGGGCTCTCCCAGCTCGGCGACGCCGTCAACTCCTGGGCGGTCGTGGGCGCGTTGGCGCTCGGTACGGTCTGTGCCCTGACCCTCGGTGTACTGGCGGCCCGCCGCTCGGCCGGGCGGGGCGAACAACTCCTGGCCGCCGGCGTGTTCTTCGGCCTCTTCCTCCTGCTGGCCGGCATCGGCGGATTCTCGATGGAGGCCTCCGGTTACGCCTCGGGCGACTTCGGCAGCGAACTGTCCGCGGCGGGCAAGGCCGACATCGGTCTCAACATCCCCGAGTCGATGCTCTTCGGCCTGCTCTGGATCTTCGCGGCGGCCTTCCTGGCGCCGTATCTGGTCCAGATGGTGGGTGGCCGCACGGGAGTGATCGCCCCACCGCTGCCGGCCATGCCGGGCGCCCTGGCGGGCCACTCGATCCCGCCCCAGGTTCCGTCGACGCCGGTACAGGCCACGTCGGTCCCGTCCCCGCACGAGATGCCGATGGTCGAACTCGGCCACCAGCTCCCGGCCGCACCGGCCCCCGAGCCCCGCAACAAGACCCTGATCTGGACGATCACGATCACGGCGGCGTTCGTGATCGGCGGAGGCGCGGCGGCGGCGATTCTGCTCCTGCAGAAGTAAGGGCACCTGTAACCGAAGAGGCGAACACCCGCGCCCCTGCTTCCGAGGGGCGCGGGGAGCTTCGCGAGCAACCAGAGGCAACCCGCGCAACCAGAGACAACCCGCGCCCGGACGACTGGCCGCCCCTGCGGCGGCGGCCTCAACGCCACCCCGTGCCGCTCGGCGTACCGCCCGTCAGAGCCCGAGCCGGAAGCAGTGCCCCTGCTGCTGCGAAACGGGTGTCGTGTAGGTCTCCGCCAGCTCCATCCCGAGCCGTCTGGTGACCGCGATGGAGCGCTCGTTACGGGCGTTGACCATGGCGACGACGCTGGTCACGCCCGCCGTCCGCACCCGCTCCAGGGTCTGCCGGGCGGCGGCCGTCACATATCCCTTGCCCCAGTGCTCGCGGCCGAGCCGCCACCCGATCTCGATCTCGCCGGCCGGGCCCCAGTCCCGGGGCCAGGGCTGGGCGCCCGTGAAGCCGATGACCCGGTCCTCCTCGTCGAGCATGCTCCACAGACAGAACCCGCGTTCGGCGTCATGACGACGCTGGCGTGCGGTGAGCTCCTCGTAGACGGACAGCTCGGCGGACCTGCCCCCGTGGAACTCCATGACGTCAGGGTCGTCGAAGATCCGGTGCCAGGCGATGGCGTCCTCGTCGGTGGGAACGCGCAGCCGTACATCGGGAAGGGGCCGTGCGTCGGGGAGAGCTTGGTTCACTGGGGCAGCCCTTCAGCCAAGTGATCGGTACCGCTGAATAGACTGCCCATGTCCGACGCCTGTCGGCACATGTTTTCTGGTCTTCCAGAGAACCATTCGCTTCGAACCTTCTACGCATTTGGGGAGAAACCGTCGTGACCGAGCCCCAGCCCCTTACCGAACACACCGCCGATGTGATCGTCGTCGGGGCCGGGCCAGCCGGTTCCACCACCGCGTACTACCTGGCGAAGGCCGGCCTCGACGTACTGCTCCTCGAGAAGACCAGCTTCCCGAGGGAGAAGGTCTGCGGCGACGGCCTCACCCCGCGCGCCACCAAGCAGCTCGTGTCGATGGGCATCGACATCTCCGAAGAGGCGGGCTGGCTGCGCAACAAGGGCCTGCGCATCATCGGCGGCGGCGTCCGCCTCCAGCTCGACTGGCCGGATCTCGCCTCCTACCCGGACTACGGACTCGTCCGCAAGCGCGACGACTTCGACGAGCAGCTCGCCCGCCAGGCCCAGAAGGCGGGCGCCCGGCTGCACGAGCGCTGCAACGTGGGCGCGCCCGTCATCGACGACCGCACGGGCCGTATCACCGGCGTCCACGCCAAGCTCGGCGACGAGAAGCGCGAAGTCACCTTCCACGCCCCGCTGGTGGTGGCCGCCGACGGCAACTCCACCCGCCTGTCGCTGGCGATGGGCCTGCACCGCCGCGAGGACCGCCCGATGGGCGTGGCCGTCCGGACGTACTTCACCTCTCCGCGCCATGACGACGACTACCTGGAGTCCTGGCTGGAGCTGTGGGACCGCCGCGGGCCGGGTGAGGACCGCCTCCTCCCCGGCTACGGCTGGATCTTCGGCATGGGCGACGGCACGAGCAACGTCGGCCTGGGCGTACTCAACACTTCCGCCGCCTTCAAGGAGCTGGACTGGCGCGAGGTTCTGAAGGCCTGGTGCGCGTCCATGCCCGAGGAGTGGGGCTACACCCCGGAGAACATGACGGGCCCGATCCGCGGCGCCGCCCTCCCCATGGCCTTCAACCGCCAGCCCCACTACACCAAGGGCCTGCTGCTCGTCGGCGACGCCGGCGGCCTCGTGAACCCCTTCAACGGCGAGGGCATCGCCTACGCCATGGAGTCCGGCCAGATCGCCGCCGACATCATCGTCCAGGCCCACGCCCGCGCCACCCCCGGCCAGCGCGAACTCGCCCTCCAGCGCTACCCGCAGGTCCTCAAGGACACCTACGGCGGCTACTACACGCTGGGCCGCGCCTTCGTGAAGCTCATCGGCAACCCCAAGATCATGAAGATCGCCGCCCAGCGCGGTCTCACCCACCCGCTGCTGATGAAGTTCACCCTGAAGCTCCTCGCCAACCTCACCGACCCGACGGGCGGCGACGCGATGGACCGCATCATCAACGGCCTGAGCAAGGTGGCACCCAAGGCGTGACGGGTGAACCCGCCGGGTGAGCCGGATGACCCGGTGAGCCCGGTGAGCCCGGTGAGCCCGGTGCAAGGGTGCTGTGGGCGATCGGGACGCTACCTTCCGTCCCGTCCCCACCTCCCCACCCGCCGACGCCCTCGTTTCAAGGGGCGCCCCGCCCGCGGCGGCCGCTCCCGTCCCCGCCGCGGGCAAACGTGTGGCCGTCCTCGGCGGCGGAGCCTCCGGCCTCAGCGCCGCGCACGAACTCGCCGAACGCGGCTACGCCGTCACCGTCCACGAGTAGGCAGCCGCCGAGTGCTGGGCCCAGCTCCGGGACGCGCTCAACGACTCCGGCGAGACGGGCTTCGGCGGCCCGACCCGCAGAACCGTGAACGGCTCCTCTTCCACTACGGGCGCGCTCTACGACCGCCCCACGGCCCGCACGGCCGTCCCGGACTTCTTCCTCGCGGGCGACTGCGTCCGCACGGACATGCCCCGTAGAGCCCCCGCATGGCCCTCGGCGCCCCTTCGAGGGCAGGCCTGAGGGCCGCTGCCCCCATCGGGGAAGCGGCCCTCCAGAAGGCCCGGAAAACGCCCGTGCGGGGCGTCCGCGCGTCAGAGCACGCGCACCGCACCCGACGCCGGGTAGCCGGAGAGGTCCTGGATGACGACGCCCTTGGAGGGGTTCGCCGCGTCGAGGTACTGGCCGTTACCGATGTAGACACCCACGTGGTACGCCGAGCCCTTCGAGCCCCAGTACAGGATGTCGCCGACCTGGATCTGGGACAGCGGGATGTCGGTGCCCTGCATCGACTGGTCCTGCGAGACCCGGGGGAGGTCCACGCCGACCTGCTTGAACGCGGCCTGGACCAGCGAGGAGCAGTCCCATGCGTTGGGGCCCGTGGCGCCCAGGACATAGGCGTCGCCGAGCTGCGACTTGAGGAAGCTGATGACGGTGGCGACGCTGCCGCTGGCGGGCGCGCTCGCCGTCGTCGAGGTGGAGGTGAGGGTGGTCCGCTCGTTGTTGCGCGAGGCGCGCTCCTCGGCCTTCCGCTCGGCCTCCTCGGCGGCCTTCTTGCGGGCCTCGGCCTGCTTCGCCTTGGCGAGGTCCTTCTCCGCCTGCTTGGCCGCGTCCTCGGCGGCGGCGTCCCGCTCGGCCTGCAGCTGGTAGTCGGCCGCCATCTGCTGGGTGGCGTCGGCGGACTGTGCTGCCTGCGTGGCCAGGTCGGCCGTCAGCGTGGGCAGTTCGAGCGTCTGCGTCGTCGCGTCGGCGGCGAACGCCGACGTTGCGCCGGCCACTGCCACGGTGCCGAGGACACCACTGGCAACGCCCGCACGCATCACGATCGACGACGTGTTGCGGCGGGGCTTCCGGTGGCTGCGTATGTGAGCGGTGTGGGACATGGGTACAAGCGGTACCAGGGGCTGCTCCATACCTTCAAGAAACGTGTCCTGTGCCACAGTTGTTCAATCAGCCCCCTGAAATCTCAGCGCGTCAGCCTTTATTGACGCCGTAACGGGCATTATGGACACGCCCTATCGGGCCCGTGATCAAGGGCTTTCGCAATTACGTCCGGATTGCCCCGCGCCTACCATCGAACGGGACGGGTGGCCAAGCCCGCTTGATTTGATCTCGTATCGGTGTGGCGCAGGTCACGGAACGGTCACCGGTGTGACCGCGCCTCGTGGGTATCCGCCCCGCCCCGCCCGCCCGCCGGAGCTCGTGAACGCGTGCACGCGTCCACATTCCACACCGGACCTCCCTCCGAGGTGTGAACGCGGCCCACTATCAAGCACCCTCGTCCAGCGCCAATTTGCATGCAGAGGAACTCTCTTGATATGGAGACGCCCCTTGCGACCTGCGGCGATGAATGAAAATGTCACTTCTGGTGATCACTCTGACGCTTCGTGTGTGAAGATCGCCGCTCATCCGACTTCATGATCCTTCGTCAGGTGGTGGAGATCACAAACTCGGTGCCGTACCCCGTGTCGCAGATCACAGACCGCCGGGCATAGGATGCACGGCAGTTGGGCTTGTGACCTGCTTCACATGTTCGCGATCTTCGCCTGGGACCGGCGGGGCTGGCGGGACAGATGAGGCAGGAGAGCCGGTCCATCAATCCGCCAGCAGTCAGTGCCGACTGAGAGGAGCGAGGAGCGGTGAACGCCTATGCGCCCATCCTCGTACTGGGAGCCCTCGGGGCAGGCTTTGCGATCTTCTCCGTGATCATGGCCACGCTGATCGGCCCGAAGCGCTACAACCGGGCCAAGCTCGAGGCCTACGAGTGCGGAATCGAGCCGACCCCCACGCCGGCCGGCGGCGGGCGCTTCCCCATCAAGTACTACCTGACGGCGATGCTCTTCATCGTCTTCGACATCGAGATCGTCTTCCTCTACCCCTGGGCCGTCACCTTCGACGCCCTGGGTGTTTTCGGGCTCGTGGAGATGCTGCTCTTCGTGCTCACCGTCTTCGTCGCCTACGCGTACGTCTGGCGGCGCGGCGGTCTGGAATGGGACTGAGGGGCCTTTAGCCATGGGACTCGAAGAAAAGCTGCCGAGCGGCTTCCTGCTGACCACCGTCGAGCAGGCCGCGGGCTGGGTGCGCAAAGCGTCCGTCTTCCCGGCCACCTTCGGCCTCGCCTGCTGCGCCATCGAGATGATGACGACGGGCGCGGGCCGCTACGACCTGGCGCGCTTCGGCATGGAGGTGTTCCGCGGCTCGCCGCGCCAGGCGGACCTGATGATCGTGGCCGGCCGGGTCAGCCAGAAGATGGCGCCGGTGCTGCGGCAGGTCTACGACCAGATGCCGAACCCCAAGTGGGTGATCTCCATGGGGGTCTGCGCCTCGTCGGGCGGCATGTTCAACAACTACGCGATCGTCCAGGGCGTCGACCACATCGTCCCGGTCGACATCTATCTCCCGGGCTGCCCGCCACGGCCCGAGATGCTGATGGACGCGATCCTCAAGCTCCACCAGAAGATCCAGACGTCCAAGCTCGGCGTGAACGCCGAGGAGGCGGCCCGCGAGGCGGAGGAGGCGGCGCTCAAGGCGCTCCCCACCATCGAGATGAAGGGGCTGCTGCGATGAGCGACAAGAACGGCGCCAACGACGCGAACGGGGTGAACCCCGAGAAGGACCTCGCCGCCTCCAACCTCCCGGGCCAGCGCGGCGACGGCGGCGAGGAGATCCGCGTCCAGCGCGGCATGTTCGGCGCCAACAACGGCGGCGACACCTCCGGCTACGGCGGCCTGGTCCGCTCCATCCGGCTCCCCGGCGCCACCGCCCGCCCCTACGGCGGCTGGTTCGACGAGGTCGCCGACGAGCTGGAGGGCGCCCTGGAGGAACAGGGCCTCGTCCCCGAGAACGTGATCGACAAGACGGTCGTCGACCGCGGCGAGCTCACCTTCCACATCGAGCGCGAGTACCTGCCGAGCGTCGCCCGGACCCTCCGCGACGACCCGGCCCTCCGCTTCGAACTGTGCACCGGCGTCTCCGGAGTCCACTACCCCGGCGACAAGGGCCGCGAGCTGCACGCCGTCTACCACCTGCGCTCGATCACCCACAACCGGCTGATCCGCCTGGAGGTCTCCGCCCCCGACGCCGACCCGCACATCCCGACGCTCGTCCCCGTCTACCCGACGAACGACTGGCACGAGCGCGAGACGTACGACTTCTTCGGCATCGTCTTCGACGGCCACCCCGCGCTGACACGGATCATGATGCCGGACGACTGGCAGGGCTTCCCGCAGCGCAAGGACTACCCCCTCGGCGGCATCCCCGTCGAATACAAGGGCGCCCAGATCCCGGCTCCGGACCAGCGGAGGTCGTACTCATGAGCACGCAGCACGCAACTCCGCGCGAGACCACCGAGGGCACCGTATATACGGTCACCGGCGGCGACTGGGACGAGGTCGCCGAGACCGCGGCGAGGTCCGACGACGAGCGCATCATCGTCAACATGGGCCCCCAGCACCCGTCGACGCACGGTGTGCTCCGGCTCATCCTGGAGATCGACGGCGAGACCGTCACCGAAGCCCGCTGCGGCATCGGCTACCTCCACACCGGCATCGAGAAGAACCTCGAATACCGCACGTGGACCCAGGGCACCACGTTCGTGACGCGCATGGACTACCTGACGCCGTTCTTCAACGAGACGGCGTACTGCCTCGCCGTGGAGAAGCTCCTCGGCATCGAGGACCAGATCCCGGACCGCGCCACGATCATCCGCGTGCTCCTCATGGAGCTGAACCGGCTCTCCTCCCACCTGGTGTGCATCGCCACCGGCGGCATGGAGCTGGGCGCCACCACGATCATGATCTACGGCTTCCGAGATCGTGAACTCATTCTCGACATCTACGAGCTGATCACCGGCCTGCGCATGAACCACGCGTACATCCGGCCCGGCGGACTCGCCCAGGACCTGCCGCCCGGCGCGGTGGACCAGATCCGCGAGTTCGTGAAGAAGATGCAGAAGAACCTGCCCGAGTACGACAAGCTCGCCACCGGGAACCCCATCTTCAAGGCCCGTATGCAGGACGTCGGCTATCTCGACCTGTCCGGCTGCATGGCCCTCGGCGCCACCGGCCCGATCCTGCGCTCCGCCGGCCTCCCGCACGACCTGCGCAAGGCCCAGCCGTACTGCGGCTACGAGACGTACGACTTCGACGTCCCGACCGCCGACACCTGCGACTCCTACGGCCGCTTCCTGGTTCGCCTCGAAGAGATGCGCCAGTCCCTGCGGATCGTCGAGCAGTGCCTGGACCGGCTGCAGCCCGGCCCGGTCATGGTCGCCGACAAGAAGATCGCCTGGCCCGCCCAGCTCGCCCTGGGACCCGACGGGCTCGGCAACTCCCTGGACCACATCAAGAAGATCATGGGCACCTCCATGGAGGCCCTGATCCACCACTTCAAGCTGGTGACCGAGGGCTTCCGCGTCCCGCCGGGACAGGCGTACGCGGCGGTCGAGTCACCCAAGGGCGAACTCGGGGTGCACGTCGTCTCCGACGGAGGCACCCGCCCCTTCCGGGTCCACTTCCGCGACCCGTCCTTCACCAATCTGCAGACCATGGCGGCGATGTGCGAGGGCGGCCAGGTCGCCGACGTCATCGTCGCCGTCGCGTCCATCGACCCCGTGATGGGAGGCGTCGACCGGTGACCACCACCCCCGAGGGCGTCAGCCTGGGCATGCCCCAGCTGCCCGCGCCCGACTACCCGGACGACGTTCGAGCCCGGCTGGAGCGGGACGCCGCCGAGGTCGTCGCCCGCTACCCGGACTCCCGTTCCGCCCTTCTGCCGTTGCTGCATCTCGTGCAGTCGGAGGAGGGCCATGTCACCCGCACCGGCATGCGGTTCTGCGCCGAGGTGCTCGGTCTGACCACGGCCGAGGTCACCGCCGTCGCCACCTTCTACACCATGTACCGGCGGGGGCCCTCCGGTGACTATCAGGTGGGTGTCTGCACCAACACCCTGTGCGCGGTGATGGGCGGCGACGCGATCTTCGAGGCGCTGCAGGACCACCTGGGCGTCGGCAACGGCGGGACCACCGACGACGGCAAGGTCACCCTGGAGCACATCGAGTGCAACGCGGCCTGCGACTTCGCCCCGGTCGTGATGGTCAACTGGGAGTTCTTCGACAACCAGACCGTGGACAGCGCCAAGCGCCTCGTCGACGACCTGCGCACGGGAGCACAGGTCGAACCGACGCGCGGCGCTCCGTTGTGCACGTTCAAGGAGACCGCGCGGATTCTCGCCGGCTTCCCCGACGAGCGGCCAGGGGCCGTCGAGGCGACCGGCGGTGCGGGACCCGCCTCGCTGGTGGGCCTCCGCCTGGCAAGGGGAGAGGCCGCATCCGCGCGCGTGGTCCATCCGCGGGACGGCGGCCCGCACGACGCGCCGCAGGACAGGGTGCACGAGCCGTCACCCACCGAACACCTCAGCTCGCACGACGCGCCGCAGGAGACATCGGCATCCGACCCCGCGCACCCGGCAGGGCCTACCGCCGAGGAGGGGGAGTGATGACATTGGCACCCGAGATCAAGGGCACCAGCCCCGAGAAGCTGCTCGCACCCGTGCTGTCGGCCTTCTGGGACGAGGACAGGTCGTGGACGCTGGACGTCTACCGAAGGCACGAGGGCTACGAGGGACTTCGCAAGGCGCTCGCCATGTCCCCGGACGAAGTCATCGCGTACGTCAAGGAATCCGGACTGCGTGGTCGCGGCGGCGCGGGATTCCCCACCGGAATGAAATGGCAGTTCATTCCCCAGGGTGATGGAAAACCACACTATCTAGTTGTCAACGCCGACGAGTCGGAACCCGGAACGTGCAAGGACATTCCGCTCCTCTTCGCGAACCCGCATAGCCTCATCGAGGGCATGGTCATCGCGTGTTATGCCATCAGGTCTTCGCATGCCTTCATCTATCTGCGTGGTGAAGTCGTTCCCGTGTTGCGGCGGTTGCACGAGGCCGTACGTGAGGCCTACGCGGCGGGCTTCCTGGGCGAGAACATCCTGGGCAGCGGACTCGACCTGGACCTCACCGTGCACGCGGGCGCGGGCGCGTACATCTGCGGTGAGGAGACCGCACTGCTCGACTCGCTCGAAGGCCGCCGTGGACAACCGCGGCTTCGTCCCCCCTTCCCTGCTGTCGAGGGCCTCTACGCGTGCCCGACTGTCGTGAATAACGTCGAGTCGATCGCGTCGGTTCCCGCCATCATGCAAAAGGGCAAGGAATGGTTCAGGTCGATGGGCAGCGAGAAGTCCCCCGGCTTCACGCTCTATTCGCTCAGCGGCCATGTCGCCAGTCCCGGCCAGTACGAGGCCCCGCTCGGCATCACCCTCCGCCAGCTCCTGGAGATGAGCGGCGGCATGCGACCCGGGCATCGCCTCAAGTTCTGGACGCCGGGCGGCTCCTCGACCCCGATGTTCACCGACGAGCACCTCGACGTCCCTCTTGACTACGAAGGAGTGGGTGCCGCAGGTTCCATGCTCGGCACAAAAGCCCTCCAGTGCTTCGACGAGACCACCTGCGTCGTCCGTGCCGTCACCCGCTGGACCGAGTTCTACGCCCACGAGTCCTGCGGCAAGTGCACACCCTGCCGCGAAGGCACCTACTGGCTCGTGCAGTTGCTGCGTGACATCGAGGCCGGCAAGGGCGTCATGAGCGACCTCGACAAGCTCAACGACATCGCCGACAACATCAACGGCAAGTCCTTCTGCGCCCTCGGCGACGGCGCCGCCTCGCCGATCTTCTCCTCCCTCAAGTACTTCCGCGCGGAGTACGAGGACCACATCACGGGCCGGGGCTGCCCCTTCGACCCCGCCAAGTCGACCGCCTGGGCCGACAAGGACAAGCACGCGGAGGTGAACGCATGACCGTGACCACCAGCGCTCCCTCCGGAGGCGGGGAGGCGGCGGTCCCGCCGGAGGATCTCGTCTCGCTGACGATCGACGGCGCCGAGATCAGCGTGCCCAAGGGCACCCTGGTCATCCGGGCCGCCGAACAACTCGGCATCGAGATCCCCCGCTTCTGCGACCACCCCCTGCTCGACCCGGCCGGCGCCTGCCGCCAGTGCATCGTCGAGGTCGAGGGCCAGCGCAAGCCCATGGCGTCCTGCACGATCACCTGTACGGACGGGATGGTCGTCAAGACTCATCTCACCTCCCCGGTCGCCGAGAAGGCCCAGAAGGGTGTGATGGAGCTTCTGCTCATCAACCACCCGCTGGACTGCCCCGTCTGCGACAAGGGCGGCGAGTGCCCCCTGCAGAACCAGGCCATGTCGCACGGCCACAGCGAGTCCCGCTTCGAGGGCAGGAAGCGCACCTACGAGAAGCCCGTACCGATCTCCACACAGGTGCTGCTCGACCGCGAGCGGTGCGTGCTGTGCGCCCGCTGCACCCGGTTCTCCAACCAGGTCGCGGGCGACCCCATGATCGAGCTGATCGAGCGGGGCGCGCTCCAGCAGGTCGGCACCGGCGACGGCGACCCCTTCGAGTCGTACTTCTCCGGCAACACCATCCAGATCTGCCCGGTCGGCGCGCTGACCTCGGCGGCGTACCGATTCCGCTCCCGCCCCTTCGACCTTGTCTCCTCGCCCTCCGTGTGCGAGCACTGCTCCGGCGGCTGCGCCACCCGCACCGACCACCGGCGCGGCAAGGTCATGCGGCGGCTCGCCGCCAACGACCCCGAGGTCAACGAGGAGTGGATGTGCGACAAGGGACGGTTCGGGTTCCGGTACGCGCAGCTGCGGGACCGGGTGACGACACCGCTCGTACGGGGTGAGTCCGGCGAACTCGAGCCCGCCTCCTGGCCGGAGGCCCTGGAGGCCGCCGCTCAGGGGCTGCTCGCCGCGCGCGGCCGCACCGGTGTCCTGACCGGCGGCCGGCTCACCGTCGAGGACGCCTACGCGTACAGCAAGTTCGCGCGCGTGGCGCTCGACACGAACGACATCGACTTCCGCGCGCGCGTGCACAGCGGCGAGGAGGCCGACTTCCTGGCGGCGCGGGTCGCCGGACACGGCCGTGACCTCGACGGTACGGGCGTCACGTACGCCTCCCTGGAGAAGGCGCCCGTGGTCCTGCTGGTCGGCTTCGAGGCCGAGGAGGAGGCGCCCGGCGTCTTCCTGAGGCTGCGCAAGGCCTGGCGAGGCCACGGCCAGAAGGTGTTCGCCCTGGCCACGCACGCCACCCGGGGCCTTCAGAAGGCCGGTGGCACGCTGCTGCCCGCCGCACCCGGCACCGAGACCGAGTGGCTGGACGCCCTCGCGAGCGGGTTCGGACTGGAGGAGGACGGCACCAAGGCCTCCGAGGGGCTGCGCACCGAGGGCGCGGTGATCGTCGTCGGAGAGCGGCTCGCGGCCGTGGCGGGCGGGCTCACCGCCGCCGTACGGGCCGCGGCCATGACCGGCGCCCGACTGGCGTGGATCCCGCGCCGGGCCGGGGAGCGCGGCGCGATCGAGGCGGGCGCGCTGCCGACGCTGCTGCCGGGCGGGCGCCCGGCGACCGACCCACGCGCGCGTGAGGAGGTCGCCGTCGCCTGGGGTGTCGCCGAACTCCCGCACCGCTACGGCCGGGACACCGGTCAGATCGTCGAGGCCGCCGCCACCGGAGAGCTCGGGGCCCTGGTGGTGGCAGGCGTGGAGATCGCCGACCTTCCCGAACCGGCACGCGCGCGTGAGGCACTCCGCGCGGTCGGCTTCCTGGTGTCGCTGGAACAGCGGCCCAGCGAGGTCACCGAGCACGCGGACGTCGTCCTCCCGGTCGCCGCCGTCGCCGAGAAAGCCGGCACCTTCGTCAACTGGGAAGGCCGCGTACGGCTGTTCGAGGCCGCGCTGAAGCCCGACCAGATGACGCGCCGCCTGGCACCCGCCGACCAGCGAGTCCTGCACATGCTGGCCGACGCCATGGACGTCCACCTGGGCCTGCCGGACCTGCGCACCGCCCGCGCGGAGCTGGACCGGCTCGGCGCCTGGGACGGGGCGCGCGCCACCGACCCGCTGGAGATCGCGGCCCAGCCGCCGCGGCCGGCCGCCGGAGAGGCCGTACTGGCCGGACACCGGCTGCTGCTCGACCAGGGCCGCCTCCAGGAGGGCGACGAGGCGCTCGCCGGCACCCGGCACGCCGCACGCGCGCGCTTGTCCGCTGCCACGGCCGACGAGGCGGGCGTCAAGGACGGCGACCTGCTCGCGGTGAACGGGCCCTCCGGGACCGTCGAACTTCCCCTGCAGATCACCGAGATGCCCGACCGCGTGGTCTGGCTGCCGCTGAACTCCACCGGTTCGGGCGTCGCCTCCGACACCGGGGCGGTGCCCGGCGCACTCGTCCGTATCGGCCCCGCGACACTCGCCGCCGAGGCCCCCGAGGAGGTGGAGGCATGAGCCCGTACCTCGCCGCAGAAGACCTCTCGATGTTCGGCCACGACCCCTGGTGGCTGGTCGTCATCAAGGCCGTCTTCTGCTTCGCCTTCCTGATGTTGACCGTGCTGTTCTCCATCGTGTGGGAACGCAAGGTCGTCGCCTGGATGCAGTTGCGCATCGGCCCCAACCGGCACGGCCCCTGGGGCATGCTCCAGTCGCTCGCCGACGGCATCAAGCTGATGCTCAAGGAAGACCTCATCGTCAAACGCGCGGACAAGGTCGTCTACGTCCTCGCACCGATCGTCGCGGCCATCCCGGCCTTCATGGCGATCGCGGTGATCCCCTTCGGCCCGGCCGGCAACGAGATCTCGATCTTCGGCCAGCGCACCACGATGCAGCTCACCGACCTGCCGATCGCGATGCTCTACATCCTCGCGGTCGCCTCGGTCGGCATCTACGGCATCGTCCTGGCGGGTTGGAGTTCCGGGTCCACCTACCCGCTGCTCGGCGGCCTGCGCTCCTGCGCGCAGATGATCTCGTACGAGATCGCCATGGGCGCGGCCTTCGCCTCGGTCTTCCTCTACTCCGGATCGATGTCGACGTCGGCGATCGTCGAGGCGCAACAGGACCGCTGGTACATCGTGCTGCTGCCGGTCTCCTTCGTCATCTACATCATCACGATGGTCGGCGAGACCAACCGCGCCCCCTTCGACATGCCGGAGTCCGAGGGCGACCTGGTCGGCGGCTTCAACACCGAGTACTCGTCGATCAAGTTCGCGATGTTCATGCTCGCCGAGTACGTCAACATGGTGACCGTCTCGGCCGTGTCGGTGACCCTCTTCCTCGGCGGCTGGCGGGCCCCCTGGCCCATCAGCACCTTCTGGGAGGGCGCCAACCACGGCTGGTGGCCGATGCTCTGGTTCGTGGTGAAGGTGCAGCTGCTGCTGTTCTTCTTCATCTGGCTGCGCGGCACACTCCCGCGCGTCCGTTACGACCAGCTGATGAAGCTCGGCTGGAAGGTCCTCATCCCGGTCTCCGTGGTCTGGCTGATGCTCGTCGCGACCGTACGGACCCTCCGCAACGAGAACTACGACTTCACCGACATCGCCCTGTACGTCGGCGGAGCCGTCCTCATCCTGCTGTTGCTCTCGTTCGTCGCGGACATGTTCCGTGACCGGCGCGAGGCCCAGGACAAGCCCGCGGAACCGGCCGCCTTCGACCCGATGGCCGGTGGATTCCCCGTACCGCCCCTGCCCGGACAGACCCTCCCACCGGTGCCGCGCAGGCGTCCGCGCCGCGAGCGGGAGTTGATTGTCAGTGGTGGGTCCGATACTGACAGTGACGGATCTTCGAATGGGAAGGAGGCGTCCGATGGCTGAGGAGCCGAAGGAGACCAAGCCCGGTTTCCAGAACCCCGTCGCCGGCTTCGGCGTGACCTTCAAGGCCATGTTCAAGAAGCGGCTGACCGAGCAGTATCCGGAGCAGCAGAAGACCACCGCCCCGCGCTTCCACGGCCGGCACCAGCTCAACCGCCATCCGGACGGCCTGGAGAAGTGCGTCGGCTGCGAGCTGTGCGCCTGGGCCTGCCCCGCCGACGCGATCTACGTGGAGGGCGCGGACAACACGGACGAGGAGCGCTACTCCCCGGGCGAGCGCTACGGCCGCGTCTACCAGATCAACTACGCCCGCTGCATCCTGTGCGGCCTGTGCATCGAGGCGTGCCCCACGCGCGCGCTCACGATGACGAACGAGTTCGAGCTGGCGGACAGCAGCCGCGCCAACCTCATCTACACCAAGGAGCAACTGCTCGCCGGTCTGGAGGAGGGGATGGTCGACTCACCCCACTCGATCTTCCCGGGCACCGACGAGCAGGACTACTACCGGGGGCTGGTCACCGAGGCCGCGCCCGGCACGGTCCGCCAAGTGGCCACATCCAAGGGCGAGAAGCCCGAAGAAGAGGGGGTGGGCGCATGAGCGCGCAGATCGCCGCCTACACCACCTCCACCGGTGAGGCCTTCCAGTTCTGGGTCCTCGGCACGGTCGCGGTGATCGGCGCCCTGTGCACCGTCTTCATGAAGAAGGCCGTGCACAGCGCCCTCTGCCTCGCCGGGACCATGATCATCCTCGCGGTGTTCTACCTGGCCAACGGCGCCTACTTCCTGGGCATCGTGCAGATCGTCGTCTACACCGGCGCGATCATGATGCTGTTCCTGTTCGTGGTGATGCTCGTCGGCGTCACGGCCGCGGACTCGCTGAAGGAGACCATCAAGGGCCAGCGCTGGCTGGCCCTCCTGTGCGGCCTCGGCTTCGGCATCCTGCTGATCGCGGGCATCGGCAACGCCTCGCTGAAGGAGTTCACCGGCCTCGGCCAGGCGAACACCGGCGGCAACGTGGAGGGCCTCGCCGCCCTGATCTTCACGGACTACGTCTACGCCTTCGAGCTCACCGGCGCCCTGCTCATCACGGCCGCCGTCGGCGCCATGGTGCTCACCCACCGCGAGCGCACCGAGCGCGCCAAGACCCAGCGCGAGCTGGCCGAAGAGCGCGTACGCGAGGGCAAGCACCTCCCGCCGCTCCCGGCCCCCGGTGTGTACGCGCGGCACAACGCGGTCGACATCGCGGGCCTGCTGCCCGACGGCACCCCGTCCGAGCTGACCGTCAGCAAGACGCTGCGGGACCGCGGCCAGGTCCGCGATGTGTCCGCGCAGGCGATCAGCGACCTCAAGGCCCTGGAGCAGCGCGCCGAGGACCGTCTGGAGCGCAGCAACAGCGGCAAGAGCGGGGAGGGATCGAAGTGAACCCCGTCAACTACCTGTACCTCGCCTCCCTGTTGTTCACGATCGGCGCCACCGGCGTACTGATCAGGCGGAACGCGATCGTGGTGTTCATGTGCGTCGAGCTGATGCTCAACGCCTGCAACCTCGCCCTCGTCGCCTTCTCCCGGATGCACGGCAATCTCGACGGACAGATCATCGCCTTCTTCACGATGGTCGTCGCCGCCGCGGAGGTCGTGGTCGGACTCGCGATCATCGTGTCGCTGTTCCGCTCCCGCCACTCGGCCTCGGTCGACGACGCCAGCCTGATGAAGCTGTAAGGGGTCGGAAGAATCGTGGAGAACCTGATTGCGCTGCTGGTGGCGGCGCCCCTGCTCGGAGCGGCCGTCCTGCTGTGCGGCGGCCGGCGCCTGGACGCCGTCGGCCACCTCATCGGCACGGCCCTCGCCGCCGTCTCCTTCGTCATCGGCGTCGTCCTCTTCGTCGACATGCTCGGCAAGGACGCCGAACACCGCGAGATCGGCCAGTACCTGTACAGCTGGATCCCCGTCGAGGGCTTCCAGGCGGACGTCGCCTTCCAGCTCGACCAGCTGTCGATGACGTTCGTCCTGCTGATCACCGGAGTCGGCTCGCTCATCCACCTGTACTCCATCGGGTACATGGAGCACGACGAGCGCCGACGCCGCTTCTTCGGCTACCTGAACCTGTTCCTCGCGGCGATGCTGCTCCTCGTCCTCGCCGACAACTACCTGCTGCTGTACGTCGGCTGGGAGGGCGTCGGCCTCGCCTCGTACCTGCTGATCGGCTTCTGGCAGCACAAGCCCAGCGCCGCCACCGCCGCGAAGAAGGCCTTCCTGGTCAACCGCGTCGGCGACATTGGCCTGTCCATCGCCATCATGCTGATGTTCACCACCTTCGGGACCTTCACCTTCGGGCCGGTCCTGGAGTCCACCGGCGAGACCAGTGAAGGCAAGCTCACCGCCATCGCCCTGATGCTGCTGCTCGCCGCCTGCGGCAAGTCCGCCCAGGTGCCGCTGCAGTCCTGGCTCGGGGACGCGATGGAGGGCCCGACCCCGGTCTCGGCCCTCATCCACGCCGCGACCATGGTGACCGCGGGCGTCTATCTGATCGTCCGCTCCGGGGAGATCTTCAACGGCGCCCCGGACGCGCAGCTGGCCACCGCCGTGGTCGGCGCGGTCACGCTCCTCTTCGGTGCGATCGTCGGTTGCGCGAAGGACGACATCAAGAAGGCCCTCGCCGGGTCGACGATGTCCCAGATCGGCTACATGATCCTCGCCGCGGGCCTCGGCCCGATCGGCTATGTCTTCGCGATCATGCACCTGGTGACGCACGGCTTCTTCAAGGCCGGGCTGTTCCTCGGCGCCGGCTCGGTCATGCACGGCATGAACGACGAGGTCGACATGCGCAAGTACGGCGGTCTCCGTACGTACATGCCGATCACGTTCGCCACCTTCGGCCTCGGCTACCTCGCGATCATCGGCTTCCCGGGCCTGTCCGGCTTCTTCTCCAAGGACAAGATCATCGAGGCGGCCTTCGCCAAGGGCGGCACCGAGGGCTGGATCCTCGGCGGCGTCGCCCTCCTCGGCGCCGCCATCACCGCCTACTACATGACACGCGTGATGCTGATGACCTTCTTCGGCGAGAAGCGCTGGCAGCCGGACGAACAGGGACACGAGCCGCACCCGCACGAGTCGCCCAGGTCCATGACGATCCCCATGATCGTGCTGGCGTTCGGCTCGGTGTTCGCGGGAGCGTTCTTCAGCATCGGCGACCGGTTCCTGCACTGGCTGGAGCCCGTCACCGAACACGCGCACGGCAACCCGCCGGTCAGCGCCATGACGGTCACCCTCTCCACGATGGTCGTCCTCGTCATCGGCGCCGGCATCGCCTACGTCCAGTACGGGCGCCGTCCCGTCCCCGTCGTCGCCCCGCGCGGGTCGCTGCTCACCCGGGCCGCCCGGCGCGACCTGCTCCAGGACGACTTCAACCACATCGTGCTCGTACGCGGTGGAGAGCACCTCACGCGCTCCCTGGTGTACGTCGACCACACCCTGGTCGACGGCGTCGTCAACGGCACGGCGGCCTCGATGGGCGGCCTCTCCGGGCGCCTGCGCCGCATCCAGAACGGCTATGCCCGGTCGTACGCGGTCTCGATGTTCGGCGGCGCTGCGATCCTCATCGCCGCGACCCTGCTGATGAGGGCGGTCTGATACCGATGTCCTTTCCTCTGCTGACAGCGACGGCGGCGCTCCCGGCCCTCGGGGCGATCGCCACGGCCGCCATGCCGGCCGCGAGGCGCAACGCCGCCAAATCGCTGGCGCTGCTCGTCTCGCTGGCCACGCTCGTGCTCGCCGCGATCGTCCTGTTCCGGTTCGACCCGGACGGCGACCGCTACCAACTCACCGAGTCCCACGCCTGGATCAAGGACTTCGGCGTCAGATACGAGCTCGGCGTGGACGGCATCGCCGTGGCGCTCATCGCGCTCACGGCCCTGCTGATCCCCTTCATCATCCTCGCGGGCTGGCACGACGCCGACCCGCTGGAGACCGGAAACAAGCGGTGGCGGCCCACCCAGGGCTTCTTCGCCCTGATCCTGGCCGTCGAGGCGATGGTGATCATCTCCTTCGAGGCCACCGACGTCTTCCTCTTCTACATCTTCTTCGAAGCCATGCTCATCCCGATGTACTTCCTCATCGGCGGCTTCGGAGACCGTGCCCACGAGCACGGCGAGGAGGCGGCGTCCACGCAACGGTCGTACGCCGCCGTGAAGTTCCTCCTGTACAACCTGGTCGGCGGCCTGATCATGCTGGCCGCGGTGATCGGGCTGTACGTGGTCGCCGGGACCTTCTCGCTCCCGGAGATCGCCGAGGCCCGCGCCAACGGCTCGCTGGACATGGTGACCAGCACCGAACGCTGGCTGTTCCTCGGCTTCTTCTTCGCCTTCGCGGTGAAGGCGCCCCTGTGGCCGCTGCACACCTGGCTGCCGAACGCGATGCAGGAGTCCACCGCACCGGTCGCCGTACTGATCACGGCGGTCGTCGACAAGGTGGGCACCTTCGCGATGCTCCGCTTCTGCCTCGGGCTGTTCCCGGAGGCCAGCAAGTGGGCGACGCCCGCGATCCTCGTACTGGCGCTGATCAGCATCATCTACGGGGCGCTGCTCGCGGTCGGCCAGCGCGACATCAAGCGGCTGGTGGCGTACGCGTCGATCTCGCACTTCGGGTTCATCATCCTGGGCATCTTCGCGATGACCAGCCAGGGCCAGTCGGGCGCGACGCTCTACATGGTCAACCACGGGATCTCGACGGCCGCGCTGATGCTGGTCGCCGGCTTCCTGATCTCCCGGCGCGGCTCCCGGCTCATCGCCGACTACGGAGGCGTCCAGAAGGTCGCGCCGGTGCTCGCCGGCACGTTCCTGATCGGTGGCCTGGCCACGCTGTCGCTGCCGGGGCTCGCCCCGTTCGTCAGTGAGTTCCTCGTCCTGGTCGGCACGTTCGCGCGCTACCCGGCGATCGGGATCATCGCCACCGTCGGCATCGTCCTCGCCGCGCTCTACGTCCTCGTCCTCTACCAGCGGACGATGACTGGCCCGGTGAAGGCCGAGGTCGAGGGGATGCCCGACCTGAGGGTGCGGGAACTTGTGGTGGTCGCCCCGCTGGTCGTGCTGTTGATCTTCCTGGGCGTCTACCCGAAGCCGCTCACCGACATCGTCAACCCGGCGGTCGAGCACACCATGTCCGACGTACAGAAGAAGGACCCCCAGCCCGAGGTGGAGGCGGCCAAGTGAGCGCAACAGCCGTCCACAGCCTGTGGACAACGGCGGCGGATCCGATCACGAAGATCGACCCGCCGAAGATCGAATACGGGCAATTGTCGCCCACCCTGATCGTCATCGGAGCGGCGATCGTCGGGGTCCTGATCGAGGCCTTCGTGCCACGCAAGGCCCGCTACTACGCCCAGGTGTTCGTGTCCGTCGTCGCCCTCGCCGCCGCCTTCGCCGCGGTCATCGGGCTCGCGGCGGGCGGATACGGCACCACCAAGGCGGGAATCGCGGCGATGGGAGCCATCGCCGTCGACGGACCGTCCCTGTTCCTCCAGGGCACGATCCTGCTGGCCGGCCTCCTCGGCGTGTTCACCTTCGCCGAACGGCGCCTCGACCCCGAGACGCACGGCAACAAGGTCGACTCCTTCGCCGCGCAGGCCGCCTCCGTGCCCGGCAGCGACAGCGAGAAGGCCGCGGTGAAGGCCGGGTTCACCACCACCGAGGTGTTCCCGCTGCTGCTCTTCGCCATCGGCGGCATGCTGATCTTCCCGTCGGCCAACGACCTGCTGACCCTGTTCATCGCCCTGGAAGTCTTCTCGCTCCCGCTGTACCTGCTGTGCGCCGTGGCCCGCCGCAAGCGCCTCATGTCGCAGGAGGCCGCGGTCAAGTACTTCCTGCTCGGCGCCTTCGCCTCCGCGTTCACCCTCTTCGGCATCGCCCTGCTGTACGGCTACTCGGGCTCGGTGAACTACGCGACGATCGCCAAGGTCGTCGACGGCACCATCACCGAGGTCACCCCCGCGCTCGCCGACACCACGGGCAACGACGCGCTGCTGCTCATCGGCACCGCCATGGTCGTCATGGGCCTGCTGTTCAAGGTGGGCGCGGTGCCGTTCCACATGTGGACCCCGGACGTGTACCAGGGTGCCCCGACGCCGGTCACCGGCTTCATGGCGGCGGCCACGAAGGTCGCGGCCTTCGGCGCGCTGCTGCGGCTGCTCTACGTCGTCCTGCCCGGCCTGCGCTGGGACTGGCGGCCGGTCATGTGGGCCGTGGCGATCGTCACCATGCTGGGCGGCGCGATCGTCGCGATCACCCAGACCGACATCAAGCGACTGCTGGCGTACTCGTCGATCGCGCACGCCGGCTTCATCCTCGCCGGTGTCATCGCGACCTCCCCCGACGGCGTCTCGTCGGTGCTGTTCTACCTGGGCGCCTACTCCTTCGTGACGATCGGCGCGTTCGCCGTGGTGACCCTGGTGCGGGACGCGGGCGGCGAGGCCACCCATCTGTCCAAGTGGGCCGGGCTCGGACGCAGATCACCGCTGGTGGCGGCCGTGTTCGCGGTGTTCCTGCTGGCCTTCGCGGGCATTCCGCTCACCTCCGGCTTCGCCGGGAAGTTCGCCGTGTTCAAGGCGGCGGCGGAGGGCGGCGCGGGCGGGATCGTCGTCGTCGGTGTGATCTCGTCGGCGATCGCCGCGTTCTTCTACATCCGTGTGATCGTGCTCATGTTCTTCAGCGAGCCGCGCCCCGAGGGGCCGACGGTCGCCGTGCCGTCGCCCCTGACCATGACGGCGATCGGCGTCGGTGTGGCGGTCACGCTGGTGCTCGGTGTGGCGCCGCAGTACTTCCTGGATCTGGCGGGGCAGGCGGGAGTGTTCGTGCGCTGACGCTCCGCTCGTCCGACAGACACACGGTAGGACCCGGCTCCTTCGAGGGCCGGGTCCTACCTGTGCGTTACGCCTTGACGAGATCCGATCAGGCGGACGGCCGTGGATCGTCGGCGGAGTCGGCGTGCGCGGGGCCGCGACCAGGGGGAGCACGGCCGTCAGGGCGAGGGCGCAGGCGGCCTTGAGCGGAGACATACAAGGGGCTCCTTGCGGCCCCCCTGCGGCCCCTTGCGAAGGCGCTGGTCGAACGGCAGTCGGTCGTGGTGGGCACGCGGGCCTCCCCCGACCCGCGTCAGCAGGCTGGCCGGGCCGACCCGGGCCTGCCAGGCGGGGCGGGGCGGGCGGGGCGGGTCATCGGGCTGTACCGGGGATTCGAGGCACCCCGAAGGGTGGAGCCTGTGGATAACTCCGACGCTGTCGGTGCGGGCGCCTATCGTGGCAAGGGCTGGAGGAACCACAAGGAACCAACGGGCGGCGCGGGACACACGGGGGACAGGCGATGACAGGGACGGGCGGGACGGGCGTGATGACGGTGGAAGAGAGCGGTACGGCCGGGACGGGTGCGTCCCCGGGCGCGCCGCGAGCGGGCACGGGAGCGGGCACGGTCGAGCCGGGAGTGGGCACCGTGGCAGCCGGAGTCAGGCAGCCGCAAGTGGGCGCGAGCCTGCCGGGAGACAGCGAGGCACTCGCCGTCCTCAACCGGGTCTTCGGATACGACGCCTTCCGTGGCGAGCAGGAAGCCGTCATCGAGCACGTCGTCGCGGGCGGCGACGCCGTCGTGCTCATGCCGACCGGCGGCGGCAAATCGCTCTGCTACCAGATTCCGGCCCTGGTCAGACCCGGCACGGGCATCGTGGTCTCCCCCCTGATCGCACTGATGCAGGACCAGGTGGACGCGCTGCGAGCGCTGGGCGTACGCGCCGGGTTCATCAACTCCACGCAGGACTTCGACGAGCGGCGCGTCGTGGAGGCGGAGTACATCGCGGGGGAGCTGGACCTGCTGTATCTCGCCCCGGAGCGGCTGCGACTCGACACCACGCTGGACCTGCTCTCACGCGGCAAGATCTCCGTCTTCGCCATCGACGAGGCGCACTGCGTGTCCCAGTGGGGCCACGACTTCCGGCCCGACTACCTGGCCCTGTCACTGCTCGGCGAGCGCTGGCCGGACGTCCCCCGCATCGCGCTCACCGCCACGGCCACCCACGCGACCCACCGGGAGATCACCGAACGGCTGGTCATGCCGACGGCCCGGCACTTCGAGGCCAGCTTCGACCGGCCCAACATCCAGTACCGGATCGTGCCCAAGGCCGACCCGAAGAAGCAGCTGCTGTCCTTCCTGCGACAGGAGCACACGGGCGACGCCGGCATCGTCTACTGCCTGTCGCGCAACTCCGTGGAGCGCACCGCGGAGTTCCTCAGCAAGAACGGCGTCCAGGCGGTGCCGTACCACGCGGGACTCGACGCGGGCACGCGCGCGGCGCACCAAGCGCGGTTCCTGCGCGAGGAAGGGCTGGTGGTGGTCGCCACGATCGCCTTCGGCATGGGCATCGACAAACCCGATGTACGATTCGTCGCCCACCTCGACCTGCCGAAGTCCGTGGAGGGCTACTACCAGGAGACGGGCCGCGCCGGGCGCGACGGACTGCCCTCCACGGCATGGATGGCGTACGGGCTGAACGACGTCATACAGCAGCGCAAGCTCATCCAGGGAAGCGAGGGCGACGAGGCGTTCCGGCGCCGGGCCGCCGCGCACCTGGACGCCATGCTCGCGCTGTGCGAGACCGCCCAGTGCCGACGAGGACAGCTGCTGCGGTACTTCGGCCAGGAGCCGGAGCCCGGCGGCTGCGGCAACTGCGACACCTGCCGCACCCCGCCGGAGACCTGGGACGGCACGGTCGCCGCACAGAAGGTGCTGTCCACGGTGGTCCGACTCCAGCGGGAGCGGGGGCAGAAGTTCGGAGCCGTGCAGATCGTCGACATCCTGCTCGGGCGGCGCACGGCCAAGGTGATCCAGTTCGACCACGACCAGCTGTCCGTGTTCGGCATCGGCGAGGAACTGGCCGAGGGCGAATGGCGGGGCGTCGTCCGACAGATGCTGGCACAGGGGCTGCTGGCGGTCGAGGGCGAGTACGGCACGCTGGTGCTCACCGAGACGAGCGGGGCGGTGCTGCGGCGCGAGCAGGAGGTGCCGCTGCGCAAGGAACCGAAGAAGCCGGAGACACCGAAGGCGGCCTCTGCCCGGGGCGAGCGCAAGCCCAAGGCCGCGGCGGTCGAGCTGCCCGAGGAACTGCAACCCGTCTTCGAGGCCCTGCGCACCTGGCGCGGAGAACAGGCCCGCGAGCAGGGCGTCCCCGCGTACGTCATCTTCCACGACGCCACGCTCCGCGAGATCGCCACACTGCGACCCACTTCCGTGGCCCAGCTCGGCGGCATCAGCGGCATCGGCGAAAAGAAGCTGGCGACGTACGGGGAGGGGGTGCTGGGGGTGCTGGCCTCGCTGGGCGGGGCGACGCCGGACGAACCTTCGGTCGCCGAAGCGGCCGTAGGCCCGGTGCACGAAGCGGGCCACGCGGACGCGGACGACGCCTTCGACTGGCCGGACGTCGAGCCGGAACCCGAGCCGGACGACTGGGCGTAGGAGACGAGCGATGGACCAGCGGGACGAGCCGGCGCGGCCGGACGGGGAGGGACAGCGGGACGAGCCGGCGCTGCCGGGCCGGGAGGGGCAGCGGGACGCCGTCGTGGCCGTGCTGCGCCGGGGCGATCGGGTGCTCGTCATCGAGCGCGGCCCGGAGGCCAGGCGGTCGGGCTACTGGGCACCGCTCAGCGGAAAGGTCGAGCCGGGCGAGAGTCAGGCGGAGGCCTTGGTCCGGGAGGTTCGAGAAGAGGTCGGACTGAAGGTGTCCCCGCTGGCCAAGGTATGGGAGTCGGAGACGGACGACCGGCGGTTCCGGCTGCACTGGTGGACCGCGGACGTGGCGGAGGGAGAGGTCGTGGCGCAGCCCGGCGAGGTGAGCGACGCGCGGTGGGTGACGGTGGGGCAATTCCTGGAACTGGAACCGACCTTCGCCGAGGACCGGCAGTTCTTCGAGCGGGTGCTTCCGGAAATATGAGTGGCCGGGCGGCCGCACCGAACACGCCCGGCCTCGCCGTGGACGCCGTATCCGGCGCCCCCGGGCCTTACCGCTGACAACAGCCCGTCGGCCGGCCGGCTGGGACCGGGCCGAGCAGGGCGACTGGTGCCGTCACAGAGCGCGTGACGCGTACGCCCTCACGTCGGCGTCCGGGTCCTTGGTGGCTGTGCTGAGGGCCGTGCGGGCGTTCTCGTCGGGCGTGTGCCGTGTGAGGGACAGGACCGCTGCCTTGCGGACGTCGGCGTTTGGGTCGGCGAGGGACCTGGTCAGGGCGTGGACCGCCACGGACGGATCCGCCGTGGCGAGGGCGGTGGCCGCGCCGGCACGGACCTGCCAGGCCTCGTCGTCCAGGGCCTCGACGGCCCGGGCGCTCAGCGGAGCCGGGCAGGGGGCGGAAGCCAGCGAGCCGAAGGCGGCGCCGCGCACCAGGGGATCCGGGTCCTCGGTGAGCCGGTGCAGGGCGGTCCGCGCCGGGTGGCCCGCGTCGACGCCGGCCAGCGCCTTGGCCACGGTGACCCGCACCTCACGGGACGGGTCGCCCGCTGCCCGGGCCAGCGACTCCGCCGCGTCGACCGAGACGAGCGCGCGCACGGCCTCGATGCGGACGGAGATCTCCGCGTCGGTCAAAGCCCCGGCGAACAGTGCGGCGTCGCCGAGCCGCAGGGCGCGCAGCACGTCGAGCGCGGCGGCGCGGACGACCGGGTCGGGCTCGGACAGGGCGGCGGCCAGGCCGTCGCGCAGGGCCGGTTCGGGTGGCAGCGTCTCGACGAGTTCGCGCAGTGACGCGGCCGCCGCGGCGCGGACCTCGGCGGCGGTGTCGCGCAGCGCCTGGGCCAGGGCCGGACCCGTGCCGGTCGGCAGAGTCTCGGTCAGTACGGCCACGGCCTCGCGACGGACGGCGGGGGCGGGGTCGGTCAAGTACGGCCGCAGGGTGGCGAGTTCGGGCTGCTCCTCGGCGAGGGCAACGAGTTCGAGGAGGCGGGTGGAGGAGGGCGCGGGGGTGGGTGGGGAGGGGAGGGGGAGGGGCCCCCTCCCCGAGATGAAGTCCGATCCCGATCCCGAGTCCGACCCCGAGTCCAACCCCGCCCCCCAGTCCAAGCCCGACACCGCCCCCGAGCCTTCCCCACCCCCAACCGCCTCTACTCCCGCCTCTACTCCCGCCCCCACTCCCGAAGCCACCGGCGCCCGCTCCCGGGACCCCGCCGTCGCCACGTTCTCCGGATGTACTTCGCCGAGGTGGCGCGACGGGCCGCCGACCGGAGTGAAGTCGTCGAGCGGGACCAGATAGGGAGCCACGGGCCGGGCCGTGAACTCCATGGCGCCGGAGGGGGACTTGTGGAGGTCGAGGTGGTGGAACCAGGAGGTGTCGTCGCGGTGGGGGTGGTCGAGGCGGTCGTGGTAGAGGCCCCAGCGGGACTCCGTGCGGGCCAGGGAGGCGCGGGCTGCCATTTCGGCGCAGTCGCGGATGAAGCTGACCTCGGCGCAGCGCATCAGTTCGTGCGGGGTGCGGGCGCCCATCGCGGCGATGTCCGTGTGCATGCGGTCGAAGGCCTCCAGGGCCAGCGACAGTCGTGCGCCGGATTTGGGTGGGGCGACGTAGTCGTTGACGAAGCGGCGCAGTTTGTATTCGACCTGGGGCTGCGGGGGGCCGTCCGGGTTGCGCAGCGGGCGGTAGATCAGGTCGTGGGCTTCGTGGAGCTGGTCGGCGGGCAGTTCGCCCTCGTACGGCGTGTACTGGGCCGCGTCCGCGCCCGCGAGGTCGCCGAAGACGAACGCGCCGATCATGTAGTTGTGCGGGACGCAGGCCAGGTCACCGGCGGCGTACAGGCGGGGGACGGTCGTACGGGCGTGGTCGTCCACCCGGACACCTGAGGCCGAATGGCCGCCGCACAGGCCGATCTCCGAGATGTGCATCTCGATGTCGTGGGTGCGGTAGTCGTGGCCGCGGCCGGAATGGAACGTGCCTCGGGTGGGGCGTTCCGTGGAGTGCAGGATCGATTCCAGGGCCGAGATCGACTCTTCGGGGAGGTGGCTGAGTTTCAGGTAGACGGGGGCCCGGTCGGAGGCGATCTCGGCGGCGAACTCCGCCATCATCTGGCCGGACCAGTAGTCGGAGTCGACGAAGCGTTCGCCGTGCCGGTTGACCTGGTAGCCGCCGAAGGGGTTGGCGACGTAGGCGCAGGCCGGGCCGTTGTAGTCCTTGATCAGCGGGTTGATCTGGAAGCACTCGATGCCGGTGAGTTCGGCGCCCGCGTGGTACGCCATGGCGTAGCCGTCGCCCGCGTTGGTCGGGTTCTCGTAGGTGCCGTACAGGTAGCCGGAGGCGGGCAGGCCGAGGCGGCCGCACGCGCCGGTCGCGAGGATCACCGCGCCCGCGCGGACCGTCACGAACGCGCCGGTGCGCGTGTTGAAGCCGACCGCCCCCACAGCGCGGCCCTGCGCCGTGAGGACGCGTACCGGCATCACCCGGTTCTCGATGCGGATCCGCTCCCGCATCTCGCGCCGCCGCAGCTGCCGGTACAGGACCTTCTTGACGTCCTTGCCCTCGGGCATGGGCAGGACGTAGGACCCTGAGCGGTGGACCTGGCGGACCGCGTACTCGCCGTGCTCGTCCTTCTCGAACTTCACCCCGTACGACTCCAGTCGCTGCACCATCGCGAAGCCGCGGGTGGCGGTCTGGCGGACGGTGGACTGGTCGACGATGCCGTCGTTGGCGCGGGTGATCTCGGCGACGTAGTCGTCGGGTTCGGCGCGGCCGGGGATGACAGCGTTGTTGACGCCGTCCATGCCCATGGCGAGGGCGCCGGAGTGGCGGACGTGGGCCTTCTCCAGGAGGAGGACGTTCGCGCCGTGCTCGGCGGCCGTCAGCGCGGCCATCGTGCCCGCGGTGCCGCCGCCGATGACGAGGACGTCGCAGGTCAGCTCCTCGGCGTCGGTGAGGGCGGGGATCTGCAGAGGCGTGTGCGCAGGGGTGTTCGCGGGGGTGGTCACCGGTGGGCCTTTCAGGTACCGAGCGAGGTGAGGACTTCGCGGCGCAGGGCCGCGCGCGCCGGGTCGTCGTGCGCCGTGCGGTCGCGGGGGCGCGGTATGTCGCGTACGGCGGTGAGGCGGCCCGCGCCGAGGAGCGCCACGCGGTCGCCGAGGTACAGGGCCTCGTCCACGTCATGGGTGACGAAGACGACGGTCGCGCCCGTGCCGTGCAGTACCTCGACCAGCAGGTCCTGCATGCCGGCCCGGGTCTGGGCGTCGAGCGCGCCGAACGGCTCGTCCATCAGGACGGCGCGCGGGCGCCCGGCGAGGGCGCGGGCCAGCTGTGCGCGCTGGCGTTGTCCGCCGGAGACGTGGTGCGGCAGCTGCCGGGCCTGGTCGGCGAGTCCGACTCTGGCCAGCCATGACTCGGCCTGGGTACGGCGTGCGGCGCGTGGTGTTCCGGCGATGGCGAGCGGCAGTTCGACGTTCGCGCGCAGGGTGCGCCACGGGAGGAGGGCGTCCTCCTGGAAGACGAGGGCGCGTTCGGCGCTGGGGCCGGTCAGTGGGCGGCCGTCCTGGGTGATCTCCCCGGTGAGCAGGGGCAGCAGGCCGGCCAGGGTGCGCAGCAGCGTGGACTTGCCGCAGCCGGAGGAGCCGACGACGGTGAGGATCTCGCCGGGTACGACGTCCAGGTCGACGCCGGACAGGACGGGCGCGCCGGGGCGGCCGAGCCCCGCGTCGGTGAGGGTGAGGCGGGTGCCGCGTGCGGTCGGCGGCGCCTCGGCCGCCGTGGCGGTGGAGATCTCAGACGAGGTGCTCATCGCGTGCCTCCTCGGTCTGGGACGCGGTTCCCTTGCGTACGGGGTCGGTGGCGGGCGTCCCCGCGGTGGCGGCTGGTGGCATGCCGCCCGCCTTCGGCCGTCGCGGCGGGACGTACGACGTGGACGTGCGGGGCAGCCAGTGGGTGAGGCGGCGGCCCAGGACTTCCACGGCTGTCGAGGTGAGCCAGCCGAGGACGCCGATGGTGGCCATGCCGACGAAGACGCCCGGGTAGTTCACGACGGTGTAGTCCTGCCAGGTGCGGTACCCGACGCCGTACTGGCCGGAGATCATCTCGGCGGAGATCACACAGATCCAGGAGACGCCGATGCCGACCGACAGGCCGCCGAAGATGCCGGGCAGGGCGCCCGGCAGGACGACCGAGCCGAGCACCCGCCACCGGCCGCCGCCCATCGTGCGGACCGCCTCCTCCCACACCGGTGTCAGCGCGCGGACGGCGTGCCGGGTGGAGACGAGGACCGGGAAGAACGCGGCGGTGAAGGTGATGAAGACGATGCCCTGTTCGTTGGAGGGGAAGAGCAGGATGGCCACGGGGACCAGGGCGATCGCGGGGATCGGGCGGGCGACTTCGAGGACCGGGCCGAGCAGGTCCTCGGCGAGTCGGGAGCGGGCCACGAGGACGCCGACGGCCACGCCGAGGACCGCGGCGAGCAGGAAGCCGCTGAGGATGCGGGTGAGGCTGTCGGTGAGGTCGGTCCAGTAGTCGGGGCCGGTCAGCCGGTCGGCGAAGGCGCGGGCCACGTCGGTGACCGTGGGGAACTGCGAGAAGCGCAGCCAGAGGTCGACGTCCAGGCTGGTCAGCAGCTGCCAGAGGCCGAGGGCGGCCGTCAGCGAGGCCGCCCTCAGTGCGTACCGGGTCACGACGCCTGCTTCAGCGCGTCGGCGTAGGTGATGACGCGGGCGCCGGTGTGCTCCGCGATGTACGCCTTCGCTGTCGCGGGGGCCACGAAGGGGAGCAGGTTCTCGCCGTCCGCGACCCACACCGCCCGGTCGGCGAACCACAGGGTGCCGGTGGTGGCGTCGGGTACGTAGGCGGCGCGGATGCCGTCCTTGTGCTGTGCGACGTAGGCCAGCAGTTCGGCGGGCGTCTTGAAGGGGCGGGTCTCGGTGGCGTCCTTCGGCCAGACCTCGCTCGCGGCCGGCGGCGGGGTCGAGGAGAGGCGCTCGGCGTAGTCCTGGCCCAGTGCCTTCTTGACGTAGCTGTCGTCGACGAAGGAGTCCACGTCGACGTCGCCGGTCAGCTTCGCCGCCTTGAGGATCGGTACGTCCTTCTTCAGGGCGGAGACGAGCTGCGGTTTGACGGCCGGGTCGAAGGTGGAGATGCCGTGGGCGCCGTTGTAGAGGTAGACCACCTCGGCGGGGAGCTGGGTGGCGTCGGCGACCTTCTCGGCGGCGGCCACGGGGTGTTCGTCGAGGTAGTCGGTGGCCTGCGCCTGGGCCTTGAGGAAGGCGTCGACGACGGCGGGGCTCCGCTTCGCGAAGTCCTCGCGCACGGTGACGCCGTGGAAGGTCGGCAGGTTCAGCTGCGCGCCGTCGTACAGGGCCTTCGCCTTGCCCTGGTAGGCGAGCAGGCCGGGCCAGGCGACGAACTGCGAGAGCGCGTCCGTGCTGCCGGAGGCGAGGGCCGAGGCGCCGACGGCCGGCTGCTGGTTGAGCTTCTCGATGTCCTTGTTCGCGTCCAGGCCGATGCGTTGCAGGGCTCGTACGAGGGTGCCGTCGGCCGCCGAGCCGATGCTCGTGGAGACCTTCTTGCCCTTCAGGTCTTTCAGGGAGGCGAGCTTCGAGTCCGGTGCGGTGACGATGGTGTTGAGGCCGCCGCGGAGGTTGTAGCCGGTGACCGAGATCAGGTGCGTTGGCTTGCCCAGCTGCTTGCCGCGGGCCGCGTTGATCAGCAGTGGGAAGTCGCCCATCGAGCCGATGTCGATCTTTCCGGCGGTCATCTGGGCGGTGATGGGGGCGCCGGTGGCGTAGTCCTGCCAGTCGACCTTGTAGGTGTGGCCGTCGTGGAGGGCGTCGAGCTGCTTCTCGAAGTAGCCGAGGGAGCGGAGCAGGGTTCCGGCGGTGACCGTGTTGATGGTCTTGGACTGGTAGCCGACGTGGACGGTGATCGTGGAGCCGTCGCCTGCCTCGGCGCTGCCGCCGCAGGCGCTCAGCGGGAGGAGGAGAAGGGTGGTGGAGACGGCAAGTGCGGTGCGCTTCATGGAGTTCGGTGCCTCTCAGCGGGCTGGGCTGGTCGCCGGAGCTGGTTCAGCGGAGCAAATAGGGCATGTTGACCGTCACGGCGCCGGTGGGGCAGCGGGCCGCGCACGGGCCGCAGTACCAGCACTCGTCGACGTGCATGTACGCCTTGCCGTTGCTCTCGTCGATGGCGAGGGAGTCCAGCGGGCACATGTCCACGCAGAGCGTGCAGCCGTCGATGCACTTCGACTCGTCGATGGTCACGGGCACGTCGGCCCGCTGGGGCACCAGAGGCATGGGTGTCTCCAGGAATGTGCGAGCAGGGATTGTCAGAGGGACCGGTGCAGCAGGCCGCTCATGGTGATGCGGTCGCCGCGGAAGCGGATGAACTCCAGGTCGACGGGGCGGCCGTCGGCGAGGTGAGTGAGGCGCTCCAGCATGAGGACGGCCGCGCCGCGCGGAGCTTCCAGTACGGCGGCGGAGTTGGCGTCCGCGTTGACCGCCTCCAGCGTGATCTCGGCGTGGCCGAGGCGCTGTCCGGTGATGGCTTCCAGCAGGCGGAAGACATCGGTGTTCTCCAGGTCGGCGTCGAGCAGGGCGGTGCCGAGGTCGAGCGGGATGTAGGTGAGGTCGAGGGAGAGGGGGAGGCCGCCCAGGCGGCGCAGACGTTCGATGTAGAGGACGTCGGTGCCTGTCGGTACCCGGAGGCGGTCGGCGACCGGGGCGGGTGCGGGGACGGGGCCCATCGTGCGGACCTCGTTGGTGACGTGGCCGTGTTCGCGGAGGGTTTCCGCCAGGCCCATGAGGCGGTCCAGGCCGTGGGGGTACTTCTGGGCGACGACGACCGTGCCGACGCCGGGCTGGCGTTCGACCAGGCCCTCGGCGCGGAGCAGGTCGAGGGCCTGGCGGACGGTGTTGCGGGAGGCGCGGTAGTCGGTGGCGAGGATCGACTCGTGGGGGAGGGCGCCGCCCGGGAAGCCGGCGGTCAGGAGTTGGTGGCGGAGGAGGTCGGCGAGTTGCCTGGCCCGGTCCGCGCGCAGCCGCCGCCGGTGGGCGGCGACGGTGGTCGCGCCTTGGCCGGCGTGGTCGCGGATACGGTCGGTGGGCATGTCCGGAACCATACCGATGAGGTAGGGAATCAAGTGTTGCCGAAGTGTTGCGCCACCTGACGCTCCGCCGGATACGCCGCTGACCTGCGGTGTTTCCTGGAGTGTGAGGAAGATCTGCCAGTCTGGGGTGATCCGCGGGTGGCTGGTTCGGGTTGGTGCGCAGCCGGTCCGTCGTGGGTGGTTCGTCTTTGGCCCGTACGGGTCCGTCGTGGGCGGTTCGCCTCTGGTCCGTACAGGTCCGTCGTGGGTGGTTCACCTTTGGTCCGTACGGGGTCGGGGGCGCGCCGGGGGGATCCGTCCTCAGGCCGGCGGGGAATCGGACTGCTGGAAAAAGTCCGACCAGTTGACGCGTCGGCCACTGCGAGCGGACACCCCGGCACCCCCCGGCCCTCGGCCCCCGGCCCCCGGCCCCCCGGCACACCCCCACGGCGCCCTGGCACACCCCCTCCCTCGCCGTACGCGGCTGCCCTGCCGCCCCAGGTGGTCGTGCCGTACGTACGCCGCCGTCGCCTCAGTCGCCTGCCGCGATCCTGCCCGTCACCTCGCCCAGGCCCACCTTTGTGCCGTCGGGGCCCGGGGCCCAGGCGGTGAGGGTGACCTCGTCGCCGTCCTCCAGGAACGTGCGCTTGCCGGTGGGGAGGTCGAGGGGGTCGCGGCCGTTCCAGGTGAGTTCGAGGAGGGAGCCGCGTTGGGCGGGGGCGGGGCCGCTGACCGTGCCCGAGCCGTAGAGGTCGCCCGTGCGGAGGGACGCGCCGTTGACCGTCATGTGGGCCAGTTGCTGGGCGGCCGTCCAGTACATCGTGGAGAAGGGGGGCTCGGAGACCGGGTGGCCGTTGATGGAGATGGTGATGCGCAGGTCGTAGCCGCCCGGGTCCTCGGTGGCGTCGTCCAGGTAGGGGAGCAGGTCGTGGGTGCGGGGCGGGGGTGTCACGCGGGCCGCGTCCAGGGCGTCCAGGGGGGTGATCCAGGCGGAGACGGAGGTGGCGAAGGACTTGCCGAGGAAGGGGCCGAGAGGGACGTACTCCCAGGCCTGGAGGTCGCGGGCGGACCAGTCGTTGAGGAGGCAGAGGCCGAAGACGTGGTCGCGGTAGGAGGACAGGTCGACCGGGGTGCCCATGGCGGAAGGCTTGCCCACGACGAAGCCGACCTCCGCCTCGATGTCCAGGCGGATGGACGGGCCGAAGACCGGCGCCGGGTCCGTGGGTGCTTTGCGCTGGCCGGAGGGGCGTACCACCTCGGTGCCGGAGACCACAACCGTGCCTGATCGGCCGTGGTAGCCGATGGGCAGGTGCTTCCAGTTGGGGGTCAGGGGGTCCTCGGAGTCGGGGCGGAAGATCTTGCCGACGTTCCGGGCGTGGTTCTCCGAGGCGTAGAAGTCGACGTAGTCCGCCACCTCGAAGGGGAGGTGGAGGGTGACGGAGGGCAGGGGGTGGAAGAAGGGGGCGATCGTCTCGCGGTGGGAGGGGACCGTCACCCAGGCCGTCAGGGCCCGGCGGACGTCCGACCACGCGGTGCGGCCGGCCGCGAGGAAGGGGGTGAGGGTGGGGTGGGCGAGCAGGGCGCCGTACGGGGAGCCGAGGGCCTGTGCCGCCGCGGCCGCGTCCAGGACGTGGTCACCGAGGCGGACGCCCACCGTGCGGGTGTCGGAGCCGGCCGGGCTGAACACCCCGTAGGGGAGGTTGTGCGGACCGAAGGGGTGGCCTTCGGGGACGTCGAAGGGGTCGCCCTCGGGGGCATCGAAGGGGGGCATTGGTGCTGCCTCGCTCTCGTGTTCTGCCGTCGTTCCGTCTGGTCGCGCCACACGTTACGGGGAGGTGACGGGAACGGGGAGTGTCTGAAGAGTTCACAATGTCCTGTTAAGGGGGGTCGGATCCGGAAATTCTGGCTTAGCGTCCTGTGAGGGACGCGGACGGGGTGGGTCCGGGTCCGGTAGGGGGGACACGTGGGGGGACCCGTGGCCAGGAAGTCCGGGAACGGGCCGATCCCTGTGGATCGGGATGTTCCGGGGCTCATCGTCAAGTTCGGCGGCTATCCGCTGCACCACGGCGGGGTCGGTGCGATCCGCAGTCTCGGGCGCCTTGGTGTGCCCATGTACGCGATCACGGAGGACCGGTACACGCCGGCCGCCGTCTCCCGCTATCTGCGGCGGGCGTTCGTGTGGCCGACCACGGGCACCGAGGAGCCCGAGGAGCTGGTGGAGGGGCTGCTGCGGATCGGGCGGTCCATCGGACGGCCGACCGTGCTCGTGCCCACCGACGAAGAGGCCGCCGTTCTCATCGCCGAGCATCAGGGGGAGTTGGCCGAGCGGTTCCTGTTCCCGCGCGTCGACGCCGAACTGCCCCGGCGGCTCGCCAGCAAGCAGGGGCTGCACGAACTGTGCGCCGAGCACGGGATACCCAGCCCGGCGGCGGCCTTTCCGCAGTCGTACGAGGAGATCGAGCGGTTCGCCGAGCGTGCGCGTTTCCCGCTGGTGGCCAAGAACCGGGAGGCCTTCGAACGGCGCAGGCGGCCCGCTGTCAACGGCACCACGCGCATCGCCACGCGGGAGGGGCTGTTGCGGCTCGCCCGGGACTGGGGTGAGCGGCCGGGGGTGATCCTCCAGGACTATCTGCCCCGGGAGGACGCCGAGGACTGGATCGTGCACGCCTACTTCGACGCGCACTCCATGCCGCGCGCGTTGTTCACCGGGGTGAAGGTGCGGTCGTGGCCGCCGCACGCGGGCATGACGGCGAATGCCTACATAGTCGACAATCCGGAACTCGCTGACCTGGCCGCACGTTTCATCAAACAGATCGGCTTCAGTGGCGTCGTCGATCTGGATCTGCGCTTCGACAGAAGGGACGGGCAGTACAAGCTCCTTGACTTCAATCCGCGGATGGGCGCGCAGTTCCGGCTCTTCGAGAGTGAGGCCGGGATCGATGTCGTGCGTGCCATGCATCTCGATCTGACCGGGCGTTCGGTGCCGGAGGGGGAGCAGCTCACCGGGCGTCGTTACATCGTGGAGAACATCGACCTGCCGGCCCTGCTCGCCTACCGGCGCAGCGGGTACACCACACCGCACGCGCCCGCCCACGCGAGCGGTACGGAGCTGGCCTGGCTCGCGGGTGACGACCCGCTGCCGTTCCTCACGATGCTCGCGCGCTTCGTGCGACCGGGCGCAAATCACCTCTGTCAGCTGTGGCGGACCAGCCGCCGCGGCAGCACTCATGTCCGCCCGCCGGTGGGCAACTGAGCAACGCGTCACTCGCACCACACGGCCACTCGCACCGCACGCACCACACGCACCACACGCACCACACGAAGTACGCACATCGCGTCCTGGGGAGGGACTTCGTGATTCAACCGGTAGCAGTCATCGGTGCCGGGCCGTTCGGTCTGTCCACCGCCGCGCATCTGCGCGCGCGGGGCATTCCGGTACGTGTCTTCGGCGAACCCATGGTGAGCTGGCGCGACAACATGCCCGCCGGGATGCTCCTGAAATCAACCCCGGCAGCGTCCGGCATCGACGCCCCGCAACGCGGAAACACCCTGGCCGACTACTGCGACGCGGCGGGCATACCGCGCCTGGTGACCGACGAGGACATCATCCCCGTCGAGACGTTCATCGCCTACGGGGAGTGGTTCCAGCAGCGGCTCGTGCCCGAGCTGGAGCGGGTGCGGGTCGTCTCCGTGGACCGCGGTCGTACTGAAGGTGCCGGATTCGAACTGAAGCTGGACTCGGGCGAGTTGTTCACCGCGCGGGCCGTCGTCGTGGCCAGTGGGCTCTTCGGGCTCGCCCACCTTCCGGGTGAACTCGCGGGGGCCGCCGTCGACGGACCCACCCCCACCGGGCCCGTCTCGCACAGCTCCCAGCACCACGACCTCGCCCGGTTCGCCGGCAAGGATCTGATCGTCGTCGGCGCGGGCCAGTCCGCCCTGGAGACCGCGGTACTGGCGGCCGAGGCCGGCGCCAAGGTGCGCGTGGTGGCGCGCGGCCGGGGCGCGGTGGACTTCGGCGCGCCCCCGTGGAAGCAGCCCCGGCTGCGCCCCGAGTCCCCCTTCGGCCGCGCCTGGTCGCTGTACGCGCTCAGCTACTACCCGCAGCCGTACCGCCACCTGCCCGAAGCCACCCGGCACTACCTGGTCCGCCGGGTGCTCGGCCCGCTCGGCGCGTGGTGGCTGCGCGAGCGGTTCCAACGCCACGTCCAGGTACGGGAGGTGGCGCGGGTCGTGCGGGCCGGTGTCGTCGACGGGCGTCCGCTGCTCACCGTGCGGAGCCACCAGGGCCGCATGGAGGAGCTGTCCGCCGATCACGTCATCGCGGCCACGGGGTATCGCGTCGACCTCGGCGCGATGGGCTTCCTCGGGCACGAGCTGCGTACGGAGCTTGCGGTGAGCCGGGGGACGCCGAGGCTGGGTGCGGGATTCCGGTCCTCCATGGCGGGGTTGTACTTCACGGGGTTGCCCGCGGCGGCGTCGTACGGGCCGGTGATGCGGTTCGTGTGTGGGACGGGGTTCGCTTCGCCGCGGTTGGCTCGGCACTTGGCCGCCGCGCATGGGTGAGTCGGCGTGAGCCCGGGTGGGGCTGCGGTTCGCGGGCGGCGGCTCGCATGCGGTTGATCGCGCGGTTCCCCGCGCCCCTTGGGAGCGCGGTCCGCAGCCGCTCGGGTGAACAGCGGTTCGGGAAAGGGGTGTTGACGAGGGGGAGCCGTGTGAGGGTCGGGATACCGGACGTCGTCCGGTACGCGTCGAACCGATGGGGCGCCGCATCCGTATTCTCTGATCATGGCCGCTCCCACCGCATATTCGCTCATCGCCACCGACCTGGACGGAACGCTCCTGCGCAGTGACGACACGCTCTCCGACCGGTCCCTCGCCGCGCTGGCGCGGGCCACGGGGGCCGGTGCTCAGCACCTCGTGGTGACGGGGCGGCCGGCGCCGAGAGTGCGACCGCTGCTGGAGGACCTCGGCAGCAGGGGGCTCGCGGTGTGCGGACAGGGCGCGCAGTTGTACGACGTCGGCGCGGACCGGCTGCTCTGGTCCGTCACCCTCGACCGGGAGCTGGCCGAGACCGCGCTCGGCAAGATCGAGGCGGAGGTCGGACAGGTGTACGCCGCCGTCGACCAGGACGGGGTCGACGGCCTGACCCTGATCGAGCCGGGCTACCTCATGCCGCACCCCACGCTGCCCGCCGTCCGCGTGCCGCGCCGGGACGACCTGTGGTGCGAGCCCATCAGCAAGGTGCTGCTGCGCCATCCCTATCTGTCCGACGACGAGTTGGCGTCGGCGGCACGCATGGCGGTCGGTTCGCTGGCGACGGTCACCATGTCGGGGCCCGGCACGGTCGAGCTCCAGCCGTGCGGCATCACCAAGGCCACCGGCCTCGCGCTCGCCGCCGAGCACCTCGGGCTGACCCCGGAGGTGACCATCGCCTTCGGGGACATGCCCAACGACATCCCCATGTTCGACTGGGCCGCCCACGGAGTCGCCATGGCCAACGCCCACCCCGAGCTCAAGACCGTCGCCGACGAGGTGACCCTCTCGAACGAGGAGGACGGGATCGCGGTGGTGCTGGAACGCCTGTTCCCCTGAGTCCGCCGACCCAGGGGAACAGGGAACGGGCAGTGCCCGGCGGGCCCTAGTACGCCCCGAACACGTTGTCGATCGAGCCGTAGCGCGCGGCGGCGTAGTTGCACGCCGCCGTGATGTTCGCGACGGGGTCGAAGGGGTCGTCCGCCGTGCCCGCCACGTGGTACGCGGCGAAGGTCGGGTCGATGACCTGCAGGAGCCCCTTCGACGGGGTGCCCGCGGCGGCGTTGGAGTCCCAGTTGTTGATGGCCTGCGGGTTGCCCGACGACTCCCGCATGACGTTGCGGTAGATCCCGTCGTAGGACCCGGGGATCCCGTTCCGCGCCATGATGTCCAGCGACTCGCGGATCCAGCCGTCCAGGTTGTTCGGGTACGTCGTGACGGACGCGGGGGTCGCCTTGACCGCCCCGGTCGACGCGGAGGTGGTGGCGCTCCTGGTCGTCGTCGCCGTCGTCGCCGTCGTCGTCTTCGTCGCCTTCGCCTTCGCCGTCTTCAGCGACAGCTTCAGGCCCGGGCGGATCAGCCGCGGGTTGCTCCCGATGGCCTTGCGGTTGTCCTGGTAGAGCTGTCGCCAGCCGCCCCTCGTGTCGTACCGGTGGGCGATGGAGGACAGGGTGTCGCCGCGGACCACGGTGTACGTGCGCGGCATGACCTGTATGGCCGTCGGCGCCGACTGGACGGCGGACCGTGCGGCCGACTGGATGGAGGCGGCGGTCGCCTGGGTCGGCTGGGCGGCGCTCGCGGTCGTCGCGGCGGTGAGCGGGAGGGCGAGTGCCACCCCTCCCGTGCCGGCGGCGACCACGCCACGGGTGAGCGGGTTGGTTCTGGGGCGGCGGTGTTTGCCTCGTCCGGGCATGGTGCGTTCCTCTCCGACGCCTGCGAGGTGAGCTGTCGGGTTCGGGCAGGAGATAGCCCGGCCGCGTAGGTCGCAGAGCGCACCGGACCGGCCGTGCATGCACGGAACCGGGCTGTGCGAACTGCGCGCGGCTTCACCCCGAGCCGGTCCGGTGGGGAAGTCGGGCCGGCGGACTTACCTGGGTCCCCCGCTCCTGCCGTGCGTGGATGAGTGGTCAGTGGGGAGTCCGGGCGGCGGCAGGATTCGGCGTTCCGTCCGGATGGCGAAGTGAACGTATGCGAGAGCACATGACGGGAACAAGCCCCGAAATTCGCTTAAGGGCTATTTGACCTTGGTCTTGGTGGAAATGGCGGGCTGGTCGGGGTGGGGGAATGGTGCTCAACTTGCCTTCCGCAAAGGGCGGGAGAGGTGGGAAGGTCGGGGTGGGGAATTGGGTTCGCGTGACTCAACTCACGGAACTATTCGGGCGAAGTGAAATGTAGAGCAAGAATTCGGATAGTAGGGATGAGATGTTCGAGTCGGTAGATATTCGGGCATATCGGCCGATCGTGAGCATCGGGGTCGCGAGGGGGCGTGATCCGATACCGCCCGGGTCGAACCCGTGGGCGCTAGCGGTGATCGAAAGGTGACCGGATACGCTGACTCGAGTGATGGCAGCGACAGATCGACAAACCATGTCATCGACCGTGAGACCGACCTAGACCGACCGTGTGACCGTCAGCAGACGTCAGCAGACAGGAGAACCCTCGTGACCGTCGTCGAGCCGTTTGGGCTGAGCGCGCGGGACCAGGCTCTCGAAGCCGATGTCCAGGCCGGACTGGCGGCCGTCGAGGAGGGTCTGCTCGAGGCCACCAAGAGCGAGGTCCCCTTCATCCAGGAGGCCGCCCAGCATCTGCTGCGCGCGGGCGGCAAGCGGTTCCGGCCGCAGCTGGTGATGCTCGCCGCGCAGTTCGGTGACCCGTACGCGCCGGGTGTCGTCCCCTCGGCGGTGGTGGTCGAGCTGACGCATCTCGCCACGCTGTACCACGACGACGTGATGGACGAGGCCGACGTGCGCCGGGGCGTGCCGAGTGCGAACGCGCGCTGGGGCAACTCGCTGGCCGTGCTGACCGGGGACTTCCTGTTCGCCCGGGCCTCGCACGTCCTCGCCGACCTCGGGCCCGACGCCGTCCGCATCCAGGCCGAGGCCTTCGAGCGGCTCGTCACCGGGCAGATCCTGGAGACCGCCGGACCGCGCGACGGGCGCGACCCGATCGACCACTACCTCGATGTGCTCGGCGGCAAGACCGGGTCGCTGGTGGCCGTGGCCGGGCGGCTCGGCGCGATGACGGCCGGCGCGGACGAGACCGTGGTCGACGTGCTCACGCAGTACGGCGAGCGGCTCGGGGTCGCCTTCCAGCTCGCGGACGATGTGCTCGACATCGCGTCCGACTCCCACGAGTCCGGGAAGACGCCGGGGACGGATCTGCGCGAGGGTGTGCCGACCATGCCGGTGCTGCGGCTGCGGGAGCGGGCGGAGCGGTTGGGGGTGGCGGAGGACGTCGCGCTCTGCGAGCTGCTGGACTCCGATCTGAGCGATGACGCGCGGCACGCGGAGGCGTTGGCCCGGCTGCGGGTGCATCCTGCGCTGGAGCAGGCTCGGCGGGACACCGTTCGGTATGCCGAGGAGGCGCGGGGGGTGTTGGCGCCGTTGCCCGAGTGCGGGGCGAAGGCGGCGTTGGTGGAGCTTTGTGATGCGGTGGTGCATCGGGCCGGGTGAGTTACGGGGCCGGGAGAGGGCTTCGCCCCCGCGGCCCCTACCCGTCCCGTCCCTGGGGCTGTGCCCCCGGCCCCCTTGTCTTCGTCGTCTGGCCGCCCGTTGTGGCCGCTCGTTGTGGTTGCTCGCTGTGGTCGCTCGCGCCCGCGCGGCGGAGCCGCACATCGGAGAGTGGCCCGCGCCCCTTACGGGAGCGTCCCTTAGGGCCCCGTCATCCCGTAGATGTACGCCTAGTTGATCCCGCAGGGTGACGCTTCTCGGCGGCTGATTTGGTGACATGAGAGCACCACTCCTCACCGATTCGGGTGAGAATGGCGGCTCGGAATGGACGCCGCCGCCGACGACGGAGGTAAGGCACACATGGCACCGTACGAAACCGACGACAGCGCGGCCGTCGCCGCGGCCGAAGTCGACGAGGCGCGGGCGATGCGGCGACGCAAGGCCGCGCGGTACGTCGTTCCGGTCACCGTGGTGGGCTTGGCCGCGGCGACCATCGGGCTCGTCCCGGCCTTCGCCGGCTCCGGTGACCCCGATCTGCCGAAGATCAGCGCGCAGGAACTCATCGAGAAGATCGCCGCCTCGGACGTACAGCAGATCTCCGGGACGGTGAAGATCAGCACGGATCTCGGCCTGCCCGACCTGGGCGGTCTGGCGAGCAGCCTCGGGTCGGCACAGGGCGGCGACGGCGCGTCCGCCGACCCCTCGTCCAAGCTGCTCGAACTCGCCTCCGGTACCCACACGTTGCGGATCGCCGCCGACGGGCCGGACAAGCAGAAGCTGTCACTGCTCGACGAGGCCGCCGAGTACAGCGTCATCCACAACGGCGACGACGTATGGGCGTACGACAGCGCCTCGAACGAGGTGTTCCACTCCACCGACGCCAAGTCCGAGGAGGGGAAGGGGCACAAGGGGAGCCCCGAGGAGATGGCTGACGACGTCACTCCGCAGAAGCTTGCCGAAGAGGCGCTCAAAGCCGTCGACGACACCACCTCCGTGACCGTGGACGGGACCGCGCAGGTCGCCGGGCGGGACGCGTACAGGCTGGTCATCGAACCGAAGCAGTCCGGTTCCACGGTCGGCGCGATCTCGATCGCCGTCGACGCCAAGACGGGGCTGCCGCTGAAGTTCACGCTGACCCCGACGAGCGGCGGCTCGGCCGTCGTGGACGCCGGCTTCACGAAGGTCGACTTCTCCGCGCCCAGCGCCGCCACCTTCGACTTCACACCCCCCAAGGGCGCGAAGGTCACCGAGGAGGAGGACGCGGTCGAGAAGTCCGGCCACCACGACAACAAGAGCGACGGCTTCCACGACTCCGCCACGAAGGGGCAGGAGGAGGAGTTCGCCGACGGGCTCGGCGGGCCCGGCGGGCTGAAGACCATCGGCAAGGGCTGGACCTCCATCGCCACGTTCGACAGCGGCAGCGAGGGCGGCGTGCCCACCGAGGGCACCGGCGACGGCCGCGTCGACGGCTTCCTGAACTCCCTCGGCGACCAGGTCAAGGGCGACTTCGGCTCCGGCACGGTCTTCTCGACCCGGCTGATCAACGTCCTCTTCACCGAGGACGGCAAGGTGTACGCCGGCGCGGTCACCAAGGGCGCGCTGGTGAAGGCGGCGAACGCGGCCGAGTAGGCCGCAACCGTTCTCGTGGAGCGAGGGAGCCCATGGAGGAACTGTCCACCGCGGACCCGGACACGGCGGTGATCGCCACCCGCGCGCTCACCAAGCGCTACCGCGGTGGGCAGCTCGCCGTGGACGGGCTCGATCTGACCGTCCCGGCGGGCAGCGTCTTCGGCTTCCTCGGGCCCAACGGCTCAGGAAAGACCACCACCATCCGCATGCTGATGGGCCTGATCGAGCCGACGTCGGGCACGGCACGCGTGCTCGGACAGCCGATGCCGCGCGCCTCCCGGACCGTACTGCCGCAGGTGGGCGCCCTCATCGAGGGCCCCGCCCTGTACGGCTTCCTCTCCGGCCGCGACAACCTGCTGCGCTACGACGCCGCCGACCCGACCGCCGACCCGCGCACCCGGCGTACGCGCGTCGCGGCCGCGCTGGACCGGGTCGGGCTGACGGCGGCCGGCGGCAAGAAGGCGAAGGCGTACTCGCTGGGCATGAAGCAGCGGCTCGGGCTGGCGGCGGCGCTGCTCCAGCCCCGTCGGCTGCTGGTCCTCGACGAGCCGACGAACGGCCTCGACCCGCAGGGCATGCGGGAGATCCGCACCCTGGTGAGGGAGTTGGCGTCCGACGGGACCACCGTCTTCCTCTCCTCGCACCTGCTCGACGAGATCGAGCAGGTGTGCACCCATGTCGCCGTCATGGCGCAGGGGCGGCTGATCACTCAGGGCCCGGTGGCCGACCTGGCGGCCGGCACGCGTGGCCGGCTCGTCGTCACCACGCCCGACACGGCGGACGCGGCCCGGGTGCTCAAGGAGCAGGGCGTCGGCGATGTCGTGGTCGCGGAGACGGCGGAAGGCGCCGAGGGCCGGGTGACGGGGGAGGCCCCGCCGCCCGAGCGGGAACTCGCCGAGCTGGTCGGAGCGTTGGTCGAGGCGGGGATCCGTGTGCGCGGATTCGGACTGGAACGGGCCTCGCTGGAGGACGCGTTCGTGGCGCTGACGGGGGAGGGATTCGATGTCGCGGGCTGAGGTCGCGGATGTACGTGCCCCTGCCGCCGTGGCCACGCGCGCGCCGAGCCCGCTCTGGACGTTCGGCCTGTTCCGCAGCGAGCTGGTCACCACGTTCCGGCGCTGGCGCACCCTCGCACTGCTGGCCGTGCTCGCGGCCGTACCGATCCTCGTCGGGATCGCCGTCAGGATCGAGACGGGTGACGGGGGCGGGGGCGGCGGCCCGGGTGGCGGAGGCGGCGGAGGCGGCGAAGGACCCGCGTTCATGGCGCAGATCACCAACAACGGGCTGTTCCTGGTGTTCACGGCGCTGGCCGCGACGCTCCCCTTCTTCCTCCCGATGGCCATCGGCGTGATCGCGGGCGACGCGATAGCGGGGGAGGCGAACGCGGGCACGCTGCGCTATCTGCTGGTGGCCCCGGCGGGCCGCACCCGCCTGCTGCTCGTCAAGTACGCGACCACGATGACGTTCTGCCTCGTCGCCACCCTCGTCGTGGCGGCCTCCGCGCTCGCCGTGGGGGCGCTGCTGTTCCCCCTGGGCGATCTGACCACGATCTCCGGCACCCGCATCAGCTTCGCCGAGGGACTGCTGCGGGCGCTGCTGATCGCGCTGGTCGTGGCCGCGTCACTGATCGGGATCGCGGCCCTCGGCCTGTTCATATCGACGCTCACCAACAGCGGCGTCGCGGCGATGGCGACCACGGTCGGGCTGCTCATCACCGTCCAGATCCTCGACCAGATACCCCAGCTCGACGCCCTCCACCCGTACTTCTTCTCCCACTACTGGCTCTCCTTCGCCGACCTGATGCGCGAGCCGGTCTACTGGGACGACCTCCGGCGCAACCTCGGCCTCCAGGCCCTGTACGCGGCGGTGTTCGGCTCGGCGGCGTGGGCGAGGTTCACGGCGAAGGACGTCACGGCGTAGCCGCCACGGCGGCCGGGCCGACGGGACGCCCACGCCGGCCCCCGGAGCCGCTCCTCAGCGGGACGGCCCACCGCCCTGCGGCTTCGGCGGCTGCGGGACCTGCGGCCGGGCGGCGGGCGCGGACCGCTGCTGCGCCGGGCCCTGCGTGCCCGAGCCGCCGCCCTGCGCGGCACCACCCGTGCCGCTCCGCCCCCGTGAGGTCAGCGCGGCCGCCTTGGCCAGCGGGGACTGCGGGCCCTGGGCCGGGGACCCCGGCGACTGCGTGGCTGACTGAGACGTCTGTACGACCGTGCCCTGCGGCCCCTGCACGGTCGCCCGGGCCTGCTGCGCGGCCGTCGGGCCGGTGCCCGGCACGGGGGCCGTGGACGCCGCCTCGGCCAGGGCGGTCGCCGCGTTCTCCCAGCTGTAGGACTTCAGGAACTCACGCAGCCGACCGGCCTGTTCGACGCGCTGCGGCAGCTGCTCCTTCAGCTGGTGGATGGCGGCGGCCCACGCCTTGACCCGGTGGGCAGGGTTGGCGGGCTCGGGGACGACGGACGAGGCGCTCAGCTCCGCGGGGACCCGGTTCGCGTCCTTGAGGAAACGGGCGGCACCGCTCTCCTCGTTGACGAGCACGGGCACACCGTGGCCCAGCGCCTCCGTGGCGACAAGGCCGAAGCCCTCGTGCTTGGAGGGCATGACGACGGCGTCCGCGTTCCTGATGTCGTTCGCGATCGCGTCCGGCTTGTCGGAGAACGGCCGGAGGGTGACATGCCCGCCGCTGAGGTCGCTGAGCTGCTGCTGGAGACCGGGCACCAGATGCTCCGGCGCGCCACGGACCGTGAGGTGCACGGCGACGCCCTGGTCGTTGAGCAGCTTCACGGCACGGGCCGCGTCCTCGAACCCCTTCAGGGGGTCGCCCGCGCGCCCCAGGGCCAGCAGCTGAAGAGGCCCCTCCTGCTGCTGCGGGTTCCGCTGGACCAACGGCTCGATCCTGGTGCCGGGGACGAGTTCGTGCGCGCTCGGCACCCGCTCGTTCTTCGCCGCCAGCCGTTTGGCCTCGTCCGTCAGCAGCGGCCCCACCCCCACGACCAGGTCGACACGGGCCATCACCACCCGCTCGATCCCGGAGTGCTCGGAGCCCTTCTCGGCGGCCTTGGCGGGGTTGTCGGCGTACTTGACCTGGGGCAGCCGCTCGGGGCTCGTGTGCAGGAAGTGGGCGACCCGGGCCTCGGGATACCAGGCGTCCCGCATCGCCACCGCCGCCGGACCCGAGAACCGCGAGTGGCCGATGATCAGGTCGAACTGCTGCTGCCGCGGGTCCGGCAGGCCCAGCTCCGCCGGATTCCGGGTCGCGCACTGCTGCTTCAGCCAGTCGCGCCCCTCGACGTGGTCCGGGAGCGGAGCCGTGGTCCGCAGCGTCACACCGTCGTGCTCGCTCTCCACCGGCTTGACGGTCAGCAGGGTGACATCGTGTCCCTGCGCGGCGAGGGCGACACTGATCTGCTGGTTGAACACCGGCACGCCGCCCTTGCCCATGCCGCTCTCGTCGCAGAGCACGAGGATCTTCTGACGCTGTTCGTCCGGCACGGACGGTTCCCCCCTCACAGACCGACGTGAGCGCCCAGCTCACGCCGGAACCGATGGTTGACGAAATGGCCCAGGTCATAGGCGCCGTAGTGGATCAGGCCGCTGTGCACACCCGGCCGCAGCCGGGCCGCCAGCTCGTCGAGCAGCTCGGCGAGGACGAGCGCCCGGGTCGCCGACAGCACGACATCGGTCTCGCCCCGGTCGCGCTCGGGCGGCAGCACGTACTCCGTCGGCGTCCACGGCGCGGGCCCGCCCGCGAACGCCTCGGCCCAGGAGTCCGCCTCCTCCACGAACCCCTTCGGCTGCCCCTGCGCACCGGCCGCCGCCGACGAACCCCACAGCAGATGGCGCGCCGGGTCGATCCCGTCGCGCTGCTCGCGCCAGACCCGCGCGGGACGGCCACTGAGCAGGGCGAGGACGTCGGAGGCGGCGATCGAGGCCTCCAGCGTCACCGAGAAGTCCGGGTTCGCCTTCAGTTCCTCGGGCGACGGAATCGCCTCCGCCGCCCGCCACGCCGTCTCACGCAGCTCCTCGAACGACGCCCGCGCGTCCGGCCCCTCGCCGACCCGCCGGGACACCGGGGAGACCCAGGGCGCGGCCCCCGGCTCGTACGGGCTCGGCGCGGGCGCGCCCAGCGGGGCCCGCAGCGCCTGCGCCGCCTCGTGCGCCAGCGTGCTCAGCCGCGCCGCGTCGGCGCCGACCGTCACCGGGGGGCGGCCGGGGGCGAGCCGGTACGCCAGCTCCTGGAGGGCGAAGACCATGACCCAGTGCCGGGAGGCGGGCAGCAGCACACAGGCGCCGGGCCGCAGGGTGTCGCCGGCCGTGAGATATCCCGGGTCGGCGTCCAGCCGGGTCGTCCAGTCGGCGAGGGCCGCGCGGAAGGACAGGGGCCGGTCGTCGTCACCGGGAGCGCGCCGGGCGAGCAGATGCCGGGCGGAGTCGGACGGCTCACCTGTCCACGAGTCCCGACCGCCGGCCTCGCCGGTCCACGAGTCCCCACCACCGGCCTCGCCGGCCGACGCGCCTTCGCCGTCGGCCGCTCGCAGGCAGCTCTCCAACGCCTGCCAGGCGACCCGGCGCTCCCGCGGCCACCCGTACTGCTCGTCCTCGTAGCCCGGCCGCCAGTCCGGGTTCTCCTGCGACCACAGCATGCGGGCCGCCGCCGAGTACAGCTGCTCGTAGGCGGTTGCCTGCCCCTGATGGTCGGTCATGTGTTCCTCCTGTGGTACGCGATGGACGGGCCTCGCGATCTTGTCCTACCCGCTGGACGCGTCCGCGTCGCGGGGCTCCTCCGTCAGCCGTCGTAGGCCTCGACCACCGGCGCGGGCTTCGCCCGATGGCCGCCTTGCTTGCAGCCCGCGAAGGGGCCGGTGGGGGAGCGGAGTTCCATGAGTACGGGACCGAGGTGGTCGCGGTGCCAGACGGCGGGTCCTGACGGCCCCGCCGCCGGGTCCGTCAGCTCCTGCCAGGCCAGCCACAGCCCGTGCAGCCGGGCCACCGCCTCCAGGTGCTCCCACCAGCGCGGGCACCAGGGCTGCTGGGAGGTGACCTCGCGGCCGTACACCGGCAGGAGCAGATCGCCGACCCAGAGCGCCAGGCTCCGCATCTCCTCGGCGTACTCCTCGCCGTCGAGATACAGGATGAACGGCGGGGCGGCGGGCTGCTGTTCGGGCGCGAAGGTCATCGAGTGCTCCCGTGGGTTCCGTGGGTTCCGTGGGCTCGGTGGGCTCGGTGGGCTCGGTGGGCTCGGTGGGTTCCGTGGATCCCGTGGACGCGTGGGTTCCGGTCGGTGCTCATCGGGCGATCGCCTCTGCCGCCCGGGCCGTGATGGCCTTGACCTCCGCCTGGGCCGCCGTCGCGATGCGGTCGGCGCCCGGTTCCGCGTACCAGGGGCGCAGCCGGACCAGGGCGGGCTTGACGCCGGTGGCGAGGAGGAGGGCGGTGCCCTTGGGGAGGGCGCGGATACGGTCGGCGGGCAGGATGCGCTCCAGGCGGTACGAGGTGGAGCGCGACCGACCGTCCTTGCCGCGCGAGTAGCTCACCGTCGACACGTCGTGCTCGCCGACCAGCCGCGAGACCTTCTCCACGAAGTCCGCGTCGTCCAGGCCCGCGCCGAGCAGCTTGATGGTGGCGGCGCCCCAGAGCGCGTCCATCCCCGCCTCGCCCCACACCCGGGTGCCCTGGCGGTAACTCTGCAGGAGGGTGACGACGTTGATGCCGCGCGAGCCGAAGTGGGAGTACAGATCGGGCAGGTCGGAGATACGGCAGACGTTCGCCGCCTCGTCGAGCACGGCCGTCATCGGCGGGTCGAGCCGTCCGCCCATCCGCTCGGCCGCGACCACGCCCGCGCGCAGCACGGAGTCCGCGCACGCGGCGATGACACCGGCCGCCGAGCCGCCGCCGTCCTTGGAGAGGAGGTAGAGGGTGTCGCAGGACAGCGCGTGCCGCTCGGGCAGGAACTGCGGCAGGGCCGCATCCGGGCTGACCCAGGCCGCGATCGTCGGGTCGAGGAGGCACGCCACGCACTGGCGGGCCGTCTCGTAGATGCCGTCCCTGGTCTCCACCGCGCCCTGGACCGTGCCCTGGAGCTGGTCGGCGAGTGCGGACATGCCCGCGTCCCGCAGCAGGTCGATCGGCGTACGGTCGGCCGGGTCCGCCAGCCAGCCCAGCACCTCGCCGACCTGGCGTCCGCCCCGGTTCGCGGCGTGGAACAGGGCCGTCAGGGTGTTCTGCGCGGCCGAGATCCAGAAGTCCCGCTTGGAGGCGTCGTCGTTGACCGCGCCGACGAAGTGGCCGGCCAGGCGGCGGGCGCCCTCGATGGTGGCGGCGTCCGCGAGCATGTCCCACCACAGGGTGCGGGGCGTGTGGGCGATGCCCTGCGGGTCGAACGTCCACACCCGGCCGGCCCGCTCGCGTTCCGCGCGCGTGACGCTGTAGACGTCCGCTTTGTTCGAGGTCAGCAGCACGCTGCCGCGGGCCCGGAGCACACGGGGGACCGCGATGCCGGTGGACTTGCCCGCGCGCGGGGCCATCAGGTCCAGCTCCACGTCCTCGTAGCTGCTGCGGAGCTCCGGGCCGCCGGGTTCCAGGTTGCCCAGCAGGTTGCCGGTGTCGTCCGGGGCGAGGCGGCCCGACTTCGCGAGCGACGGGCGGAGTTGTCTCGCTCGGGTGGCGGCGCCCTTCGGGAGGAGGCCGGAGAGTTCGCGGCGGCCCGCGAGGCCGGTGGGTCGGGCGGAGCGGCGGCGGACGAGGAGGGTGAGTGTGATGAGGAGGGCCAGGGTGCCGCCGAACACCGTGCCCATGCCTGCCGTGACCGCGCCGGTCGACGCCGTCGGCCACACGGCTGCCGGGCCCTCCTGCACGAGGGCCGACATCGTTTCCAGGGAGAAGGGGGGCGGGTTCCAGCCGGCGCCGCTCAGGGCTGCGCCCAGGGTGCCGCCGAGCCAGGCGCCGAGGAAGGCGGTGGCGACGAGGAGGGCGGTGCCGGGGATGAGCCAGGGCAGGAAGTCGTCGCCGGTGGTGTGGTGTCGTGGTGTGCGGGTGGTGGTCAATTCGGTTCCCCCGTGGACTTGTTGATGTGCGGTGTTCTCTTTCGCCCCCGCCGCCCCTACCCGTCCCATCCCCAGGGGCGCTGCCCCTTCGACCCCGATCGCTTGGGTGGGGTGGGCGCGGGAGAGCTCGGGTGGGTGGGGTTCGTCGGCGGGTGCCGGTTCGATCGGGTTGCTCGCGCAGTTCCCCGCGCCCCTGAAAAGCCGGGGCTGCGCCCCGTGCTTTTCAGGCCCGCAGGGCCGTTGCCTTCAGGCCCGCAGGGCCGTTGCCTTCAGGCCCGCAGGGCCGTTGCCTTCAGGCCCGCAGGGCCTGTGCTCCTGAGGGGCGCGGGGCTGTGTCGATTTGCGGCTCCGCCGCGTGGGCGCGACCAGCCCCCACCCACCCGCAGCCGCCAACGACCCCCCCACCCGCCACCCTCAAAGGCGCCCGGCCTTGGAAAGCGACGGCTTGGCCGTCCACCTCGTGTTCGTGTTGTGCAGCTCCCGCTCCGTGTCCGTGATCGACACCTTGATCGGGATCCCGGGACGGCCGCCCACCTTGATGAGGAAGCGGCCACGACCCGGCGGCTCCTCGTTCCCGCCCGTGCTCGCCCAGCCGGGGGGCGACGACCAGGACGACACCAGGTCGATCTCCCGCTCCGACAGGCCCACGATCTCGCCCAGCTCCCTCATCTCCGTACGCGGCAGCCCGGCGCACACCACCATCCCGGCGCGCTCCACGAAGCCCCGCGCCTTCGCCCGGTCCGCCTCGCTGCCCAGCGCCTCCGCGTCCTTCAACGTGTGCGTGATCTTCGCGTCGCCCAGGCCGAGGGAGCGGTTCAGACGGGTCAGCGCGTCGATGCGTTCGACGATGCCGGAGGCCGCCCGCAGGGGGCGCCACAGCTCGTCCAGGACCGTGAAGAACCAGCGCTGCGGCGCCAGCCCCGCGTCCGCCAGCGCGTGCGCCGCGGCCACCGTGCCCAGCCCGTCCGACCACGCAGCCAGCATCGCCGCCGCCGTGAGCTGTGTGTCCGCCTCGCCGATGCGGGAGATGTCCACGCACACGGCCGGCGACGCCGGGTCGATCCGGGTCGACGTCTCCGACGCGAACGTGTCGCCCAGCGGACCGTCGAGGACGCCCAGCAGCGAGCGGTGCAGCGGGTCGACCGCCTCCTGGTAGCGGGCCACGTCGCCACGGTCCAGGGTGACCGCGCGGACCCGGTCCGGGCCCTCGTCCAGCACCTTCAGCAGGTCCGGCAGCAGCGGTGCCCGCCCCGGCTTCGTACGCTCCGCCAGGTGGTGCAGGCACGCCGACAGCACCGACTGCTCGTGGTCGTCCATCGGGCGGCCCCGGACGATGGTGATCAGCGCGGCGACCATGTTCAGGACACGGCCGTGCGCCTCCGCCGCCAGCACCCGGCCCCGCTCGCCGCCGATCCGGGCCGCCGCCTCACCCATCGCGCCGGGGTCGAGGACGTTGATGCCGCCGACCCCGCGCCCGATGGAGATCACCTGGCCGCCCAGCGCCCGTACGGTGTCCGCGTAGTCCGGCTTCAGGTCGCCGAGCACCAGCGGGGTGATGCCGGTCGCCGACATGCCGATCAGCATCCGGTTGACCAGTGTCGACTTGCCGAGGCCGGGCATGCCGAGCATGAACAGCGACGGGTTGGAGATGTAGCGGGCCCGGGTGAACCAGGAGATGGGGTCGCCGCACACCGTCGCGCCGGTCTGGAGGTGCTGCCCCAGCGGCACCCCCGTCATCGGCGCGCCGGACCCGGCCGCGAACGGCCACAGCCCGCACGCCTGCACGGTCGTCGCGCGCCACAGCGCGGGCGGGTCGACATGCCCGACCTGGCCGCCGCCGGGCCCCAGCCACCCACGCGGAGGCGCCATCTGCGGCCTCATGACGGACTTGCTCACAGCGCCTCCCGGATCTGGTACGGAACGAGGGTGTGCTCCCACGGCAGCAGGCCGACGGGCAGCGTGCAGGTGAACGCGGACGCCTGCATACGGTCGGCGGGGCGCATCAGGATGCGGGAGGCCGCCTGGAGGTTGCGTACGGTGATGCCCGCGTCCGGCAGCTGTTCCTCGCTGTCGACGGTCACCGTCACCATCAGGGAGAACTCCACGAGCCCGGCGCCCGCCGCCTCCTCGGCCGCCGTCTGCTCGGCCGCCTGCATCTCGGAACTGGCCCGCGCCTGCACCAGCCCCCGCTTCGACCCCGCCATGAAGTGCGCGGCACGACGGTCGGACTCCACGATCCGCGCCGAGGTCGCCGGATCGATCGGCCGGTAGACCAGCGAGACCCGCTTGCGCCGCGTACCGGCCGCAGGCTCCAGCAGACCCCGCAGCACACTCGAACGGACCGTCCCGCGCGGCGCCAGCGTCAGCATCCACGTCCGCGACACACCCGAGTCGTGCTTGTACGACTGCACGGACTCGACCGCGGCCGCCGGACCCGCGTCCGCCCACTCCAGGCCGGTCGTCGAGTGCTCGGCCCGGGCGCTCAGCACATCGGGGGCGATGGCCGGGTCGTACGCCACCCGGACGATCTCCGCGAGCCGGTCGGCGGAGAGCGGGTAGGCGGAGCCGCCGCCCGCCGCGACCAGTCCGGAGAGCAGACCGGGCAGCCGCATCGACAGATCGGTGACGACATCCTCGGTGTCCCGCTTGGGACCGCCGGTCGGGCCGTACGTCAGTGCGATGTACGTGTGCATCTCGGACGACGCCGACGGGTAGCGGGCGACGACCTCCTCCATCACCGCGCGGGCCGCGGCCGGGGCGTCCGGCGAGATCCGCGGCAGCACCTCGGCGGCCAGCCGCGTCCCGGTGTCGGGCGCGGTCTCGACGACCACCTGGGCGCCGCGCAGCCCGGGCTCGTGCGACAGCCGGGCGAGCCAGTCGCCCCAGGACGCCACCCAGATGTCGACCTGCTCGGGGTCGACCAGCGAACCGCCGTCCGGCTCACACGCCAGTACGACCGTGTAGAGGTTGCGGCCGGGGTGGTGCAGCACCCCGAACGCGCGGTTGTAGGCGTCCCGGCCCTCGTACATCTTGGTGCGGGCCAGCAGCCCGGGCGGCTGGTAGCGGCCGCCCGGCCGCTTGGAGAGCGGCCCGGAGACATAGGTGTGCGAGCCGTTGGCCTTGCGCTTGAACCATCCGATACGCACGGCGATCACCTGGTAGACGTTGCGGCCGTCGACCGTGCGCAGCGCCAGCGGCGCGAGGAACAGGCCGACGGGAATGAGGACGACGACTGCGGCCGCCAGCGAGACCAGCGAGGCGAGGAGCGCCACGAGCAGTCCGCCGAAGGCGACGACTGTGCCGAGGAGGCCCAGCGGGCCCAGTCCCGGGCGGCGGGGTCTGCGCCAGTTCCCGTAGGTGGGACGCGTCAGGGCGTCGGTGGACATGGGGTTCCTTCTTCCAGCGAGGTTCGGCGGGTTCTGGGTGCCTGGTGACTGGCGCCTACGAGCTCGGGGCTTCTCTGCGACGGCGACGACGGCGACGGCGGCGGCTGGGGCTGCGGGTTCGTCGTGGTCGCTCGCGCGGTTCCCCGCGCCCCTGAAAGGCGCGAGGAACGCTCAGAAGGCGTCCTCCTACTGGTTGTGGCCCTTCATCCCGTCGTTGTCGCCGAGGGAGTTGGTGACCTCCGAGGCGGCGGCGATCGTCGTCTGGGCGGCGAGTGCGGCCGCCTGGATCGCGACGCTCGCGCCGCCGGTGGCCGCCGCCGCACCGCCCGCGGCCGCCGCGCCACCCGCCGCTCCGGCGCCTCCGGCCGCGCCCCCGGCGCCGCCCGCGGAGGAACCCGCGCCCGACGACGGCGAGCCCTGCGGACCGGGAGCACCGCCCCCGCCTCCGCCACCACCGCCGGCAGAGCCCGCGATGTTGACCGCGCCCGAGGCGACGTTGTTGACGGCGTTCAGCGTGACCGTGCCGCCGGAGGTGGAGCCGAGGGCGGCCGTGGCCGGGACGATCAGCTTGAGCAGGGCGGGCAGCGCGAAGACCGCCAGGATCAGCATGCCCATGCCCGCGATGGTCTGGTTGAGCTGACCGGCGTCGTTGCTCTGGCCCTTGGCGCTCTGCGTCATCGCGGTCGCCGAGTAGATGATCAGCGCGGCGGCGGGCTTGTAGAGCAGCCAGGCCGCGAGCCAGCCGACGTGCTTCTTCCACCAGCCCTCGCCCCACCCGGTCATCGAGGAGACGGCGGCCAGCGGCAGCGTACCGACGAGCATGATCATCACGCCGATGCGGATGTACATCAGACAGATCTGCACGAAGCTCGACAGCATCACCAGCAGACCGAAGATCAGCACCAGACCCGGTGACTGCAGGGTCATGACACCGAGGATCGTGTCGGCGGTGTCGCCGAGATCCGCGCTGGCGTACAGCTCCGACGCGTACTGGTCGGAGGCCGTCGTCAGCTTCTGGACCACGAGGGTCGCCAATCCCGCGATCAGGATGACCTTCCACATGCCGTTGAAGGCCTGCTTCATGGTCTGGCCCTTGCGGTCGACGGCCATCCGGATCGCCGCGAACAGCAGCGAGGCCACGGCCGCGTAGGCGACGATCCAGTCCGTCTCGGCCTGGATACGGGTGATGGGGGCGGTCGAGTCACCGGCGTCGATGCCGATCCAGGCGCCGTTCAGCGCCTTGAGCACATGGGCGGTGGCCTCGCCGATCGCCTTGGCGAAGGCCTCCACGGCACCGCCGGCGGCGGCCTCGCCGACCTCGCCGATGCCCCACTCCAGGGCCGAGCCGACACAGTCGTAGAACTTCCAGCTGCACGCCATGTCACACCTCCCAGGTGACGAAGCCGCGGCTGTCGCTCACCTTCGACATGCCGGCGTAGATCGTGCCGTCCGTGTCGGGCGCCAGCTTCCAGTCGCCGTCCTGCCAGCGGACCGTCACCGACGTGCTCGCGTACTCGTTGCCCGGCCCGCGCATCAGCAGCATCAGCGTGGCCGCCTCCTTGTCGTACGACAGGACGGTGAAGCCCTCGTAGCCTCCGACGTCCGGCTTGCCCGAGGTCGGCTTGTCCTCCACCTTCGCGCGCTCGGCGATCAGCGCGTCGCGCCCGGCGCCCGGCACGATCTGCCGCTCGGCGACCTCGCGCCAGCCCGTGTAGCTGAGGTGGTCGGTGATGGAGTGGGCGGCGAGCACCGCGCCCATCGGGGTGTGCGCGAAGCAGGACCAGACCGGCCCGTCGTACTTCAGCGGCCCCACCGTCTTCGACACCGGCACCAGACCGGTGCCGTTGGCCTTCCAGCGGAAGTCCTTGGGCGCCTTCGAGGGCTTGGCCTGGTCGCTGTCGTCGGTACGGCAGCCCGCGGGCCTGCCGTCGTCGCCCTTCCCGCCACCGCCGCCGTTGCCGCCGGCGTCGGCGGTCGGCGAGGGACTCGGACCGGCTCCGGCGCGGGCCGGGTCACCCCCGCCGTCGCCGCGCGTCGCCATCGCCACACCGCCGAGCACGAGCAGGACCAGCAGGAACCCGGCCGACGCGATCCAGCCCCGCTGCTGCCAGAACGGCTGCTCCCACTCGCCGCTGCCCCCTCGGGGCCGGCCGGAGTTCAGCATGGTCGCTCTCCCTTCGGCTCGGCCGGACTAGAAGACGAAGGTGATGAGCGGGCCCGCCGTGGCGACCAGGACGCAGCCGCCGAGCACCATGCCGAGGCGGCCCATGTGCTCGGAGCCCTCGCCGCGGCGCATGGATATCGCCATCATCGCGCCGGTGATCAGCACACCCGCGACGCCCGCGGCGGTGCCGGCCCAGGCGAGGATGCCGAGGACCGTGTCGACCTTGTCGGTCAGCGCGGCGGGCGCGTCGCGGGTGGGATCGGGGACCGTGCCGTCGGCCAGGACGATGGTCTCGTGCGCCTTGGCCGCGATGGTCTTGAACATGCTTTCTCCCCGTAGCCGGTGGTCGGGTCCTCGGGGCCGGTGTGGCCCCGGAGTCCCCGGTGACTCTGTGAGCTTGGCGACGAACGCGGTCCGGGCCAAGCGATGTAGGGATCCAGCACTCTGCGGTGACGTGTCCGTGACACACGGGAAGCTCTCGTCATATCCGAGGGCGGGTCGCGACGCGGATCGGCGGGTTGAGCTGGGCGTATGAGTCGGCAGTTAGGTCAGGTTCATGACAGACAAATCAACCGTCACCCGCGCGTCGATACGCGGATGACGGCCGGTCAGACGAGCCAGGGCATGACGAAGGAGACGATCGGCCCGGCCGTCGCCCCGATGACACAGGCGCCCATGACGGTCAGGAACTGGCTCAGATGCTCCTCGCCCTCGCCCGACCTGACCGAGATCGCCATCCGCGTCCCGACCATCAGCAGCCCGGCCACACCGGCCGCGGTGACGATCCACGCGAGATAGCCGAGCACGTCGTTGAGCGGGCCGGTCACCTTGCCGCTGGGCCCGTCGCCGACCGCGGCGAGCGCGGGGCCGTGATCGGCCAGGGCGGCGTCCATGGCGTGCAGCAGACTCATCTCGTACTCCCCGTGGTGTTCCCGACGCTCATCACTTGCCCTTCCCGGTGTTCGGCGCGGCGACCGCCCCGGTCAGCCGGGCCAGTGCCAGCGCCTCGCGCGGCGGCGGGCCGGTCAGGTCGCCGGTGCGCCAGTCGGGCACCCAGGGCACCCGGTAGACGTCGATGACCGAATTGATGACCTTGACGCGCTGGTTGAGCTGACGCGGCAACCGCCCAGGCGCGTCCGCGACGAGCACGATCGCGTTCAGGTCGAGACCTGGCGGGGCGTCACCCCGGCGGAAGATGTCGAGGGTGTACGACACCGCGTCGAGCCCCGCCGCGTGTGTACGCGCCACGAGGAGCACCGACTCCGGCTCGCCGCGGTCGGGCCGCGGCCACTCGCGCCCGGCGTCATGACCGCCGAACACCGCCGCGAGGGTGGTGGCGCCGGCCCCGCCGTGTGTGGCGATCCAGGAGAACCGCCGTGGCGTCGCGGCGAGTTGGGCGGGTACCTCGCTCTGAGCCCGCGCCTGCTCCGGTTCGATCACCGGCCCGCGGAGCCAGATCTCCGGCCCGTCCACCCCCTGGTGCCCTTGCTGCGCTTGGTGTCCTTGGCCCTGCATCGCGCTCTCCTCCTCGTCCGACACCGATCTTCACGGCGTGCGGACAGTACCGGTAGCGGGGCGGGAGTTCCTGGGACGAGTCTGTGACGCCACGGTGACGGGGGGAGTGGGGGTGAACGGCGAGACTCGTCCGCAGACATCGACTGGCAGGAGCATGACCGGAAGCCGAGTCCGGAAGCCGAAGTCCCGCTCCCGAACCAGTCGTCAACGGGGTGACGCTGAGGGAGCAGATGTCCAACGGGGGCGGATCCGGCGCGAGTTGGGTGGTCGGGGGCAGTGTGGCCGCAGTGGTCCTGCCGATGGTCATGATCGTCGCGGTGAGCGGCGGCGCGGGCGGCGAGGGGCAGAACCAGAACGTCGGCGGCGGGCTCGCGACCGGCGAGGTACCGGCCCAGTACGTGCCGTGGGTGCTCAAGGCGGGCGCCATGTGCGAGGTCATCAAGCCGGCCGTCATCGCGGCGCAGATCGAGGCCGAGTCGGGCTGGAACCCGAACGCCAAGTCGCCCGTGGGCGCCGAGGGGCTGAGCCAGTTCATGCCCGGCACCTGGACGACCTGGGGCAAGGACGACGACGGCAACGGACGGATATCGCCGTACGACCCCGGTGACGCGATCATGGCGCAGGGCCGTTACGACTGCGCGCTCGCCGAGCAGGTCCAGGGCTACAAGGACCGCGGCCAGGCCTCGGGCGACACGCTCGACCTCGCGCTCGCCGCGTACAACGCGGGCCCGGGCGCGGTGCAGAAGTACGGCGGCATCCCGCCCTACACCGAGACACAGAACTACGTCGTCCGCATCAAGTCCCTCATCGCCAAGTACGAGTCGGTGGACGACCCGCCGGGCGAACTGCCGACCGGCAAGAAGATGGCGATGCCGCTGGCCGGCAACCCACCCGTGACTTCTCCCTACGGGATGCGGTTGCACCCCACGCTCGGGGTCTACAAGCTGCACACCGGCACCGACTTCGGGGTGCCGTCGGGTACGCCGGTGCTGGCCGCGCGGGACGGGAAGGTCACCTTCGCGGGCTGGTCCAACGGTTACGGCAACCGTGTGGTCGTCTCCCACGGGACGATCGACGGCGCAGAGATCTCCACGACGTACAACCACATGTCGGCGATCAGCGTCAGTAACGGTCAGACGATCAAGGTCGGGCAGCGGGTCGGCGCGGTCGGCTCCACCGGTTACTCGACCGGCGCGCACCTCCACTTCGAGGTGATGCGGAACGGCAAGTACGTGGACCCGGCGCCCTGGCTGGGGCTGAGGTGAGGGCGACGGCCGGGACGGCCCGGACGTCGGCCCGGGTGGCGACAACCCGGGCGGTGAGGAAGGACACTGGGGTGAGGAGGGGGACGAAGGTGGACACCAGGCTTCGCAGGGCCGTGGCGGTCGCGCTCGCGACCGTCACCGGCGTGGCAATGCTGTCGGCGTGCGGTCTGAAGGACTACCGCGACGCGGCCGACACCGGCGACGGCAAGGCCTCGTCCCTCCCGTCCGTGTCCCCCAAGGCCCCGCTGCCGTCCGGCAGACCGCTGGGCCCCGACGCCCACGTGCCGACGCCGAAGAAGGTCGACGACAAGGACGCGACGGCCGTAGCCGAGGCCTGGACCGAGGTGGCGTACGGCTACGACACCAAGTACGACTCCGGGCCGCACGACGCGGTGCTGCGCGCGGCGCGCTGGTTCACCGCCGACAAGGCGGAGGCCGAGCGCTCGTACCGGCCCGCGGCCGCGGCGGGCGAGATCTGGAACACCTGGGCGGGCCACAAGGCGTGGACGACGGTCGAGGTGGAGTCGGACGACGACGGCGACGCCCCGGCGGACACCAGGACGGCGGCGTACCGAGCGCTGTTCGTCGACGGCGAGGCGCACGGCCGCGACGGCTGGACGGGAACGGGCCCTCAGGCCACCGTCTACGTGAAGCTGGTGCGCTCGGCAAAGGGCGGGCCCTGGCGGGTGGACGACGTGCGTACGGTGGAGGCGGCGGCACCACCGTCGGCAACACCTTCTGCTGCGGATACTTCCTCTGCTGCTTCTTCGTCCACTGCTTCTTCTACTGCTACATCCTCTGCTGCTACTTCTCCTTCTGAACGACCCGAGTGAGGGAACGATGACTCGACTCAGCCGCGAACAGAAGCGGGAACTCAAGCGGGCGGGGCGCACGCCGGCCGGAGTGACCCCGATCGACGTACGCGTCTCCGCCGAGGGCGGCGCGACGGTCGGCGGCATGCCGGTACCCCCGACTGCCACCGAGCCACTCCAGTCCGCCGTCCTGGACTACCTCCACCGCCTCGCCCTCGCCACCGGCCACCCGGTCCTCGCGACGGTCCACGACGAACGCATCGGCTACGCCGTACCGCTCCAGGTGTACGTGGACGGCTCCAGCCAATTCGCGGGGGAGCCGGTGCGGGTGGGGGAGCCGCGGGGCATGACGACGGCCCCGGCCGCGCCTGCCCAGGCACCGGCCCCGATGGCCGCACCCGTCGTCGAGCCTCCCGCGCCCGAGCCGCGCCGGGACAAGTCCACGCATGTGCTGCGGGCGGTGCCGGAGTCGGCGGCGGTGACCGCACCGGAGCCGCAGCCGCAGCCACCCGCTCAGCCGCAGCTCCCCGCTCAGCCCCAGCCCCAGCATCAGCCCCGGTCGAAGCCGGAGCCCAGCACCCTGCGGCTGCAGGCGGCGCAGCCCGCCGCCCCCGAGCCGGTCGCGCCCCCGGAGCCCAAGAAGGAGCCCCGGACGATGCCGCTGAGGGCGGCGAAGGAACCGGGCCAGGCCGCCCCGAAGCCGTCGACGTTCGTCCTGCGCGCGATCCCGGAACCGAAGGAGGGTCCGCTGGCCCAGCCGCAGACAGGCACGGTCTCCCCTCCGACGGGTGAGTTCGGCGCCTGGCAGCCGGACAGCGCCCCCGAAGGGGCGCGGGCAACCGCGCGACCGGCCCCCACGGACCCGCAGCCGGAACACACCCCCGCACCCACCCCCGTATCCGCCCCTGACCCCCTCCCGCTGACCCCTCCGGAGGAGTCCGCGGCGGACCCCTACTCGGTCCCCGAGTGGAGGGTCGCCGACGAGGACACCGACCCCAAGCCCGCCCCCGTCCGGGAGTTCGACGCGGTCGCCGAGTCCGTGCTGGACCCGGGGGAGGCGGACGCCGACGGCGGCGCGCCGTCACCGTTCGCGGAGTCCGTGCTGCGGATCAACGAGGCCGTGAAGATGGGCCGGATCGAGACGGCCGCCGAGATGGCCGAGCAGACCGTCTCCCAGGCGACGGTCACCCTCGGCCCGCACCACGCGGAGACGCTGAAGCTGCGCGAACTGACCGCCTACATCGCCTACCTGGCCGGTGACGCGCTCAGGTCCTTCCACCTCTCCCTGGACCTCGCCCGCATCCGCCACCAACAGCAGGACCCCCGGGCGGCGTACGGCAACGTGCAGAGCGCGGCGGCGGCCTGGCGCGCGGTCCGCGACCCGCTGCAGGGCCTGCACCTGGGCCGTGACCTGATCGGCGTGTGGTCGGAGCTGGCGGCCGACGCGGGCCCCGCCGCCGAGGACGTGGAGCAGCTGGAGAAGGCCCGCACCCGTATGGGCCGCCTCACCGAACGCGCCCGCTCCCTCGACGCGGGCCCCTACGCGCAGAGCCCGCACGCCCAGGGCCAGTGAGCAGGAGCCCGAGGGGCGGCGGACAGGCCGGGCGGGACGGCGACGTTCCCTCCGGCCCCGCCCCCGCGTCGAGGTCCACGTCAACGAGCTGGCCTGCACGATGAGCTGACGTCCGACCGACCCGGCCCGACCCGGCCCGGCCCGCAGGCACGGCTCCGGCTCACCGCCGAGGTCACGCACCGAACACCGCCGCCCACGCCCACTCGGCTGAACGCCGGACGAAGCGCGGCGGCACGGCGACCGGGGCGGTCGGCACGCAGCCGGGGCCGGCCGCGGGACCACCCCGGCGACCGACCCCGTAGAGCTGTGAGATTCGGGAGTTACTGCGACAGCTCCCACACCGCGTACGCCGCCGCGTCCGAGTTCCGGTTCAGCGCGGTGTCGCTGATGTTGGACGTCGTGTCGCACGACGAGTGGTAGCAGCGGTCGAAGGCCTGCCCGGACGTACCGCCCCACTTGGCCACCTGCGCGGCGGTCTTGGTGCGGCTCGCGCCGGTGAAGAGGCCGCCGACAGGGACGCCGGCGCTCTTGAACGGCGCGTGGTCGGAGCGGCCGTCGCCCTCGGTCTCGATCTCGGTCGCCACGCCGATGCCCGCGAAGTAGTCCTTGAAGGTCTGCTCGATGGTCGGGTCGTCGTCGTAGACGAAGTAGCCGGGGTTCGGCGAGCCGATCATGTCGAAGTTGAGGTAGCCGCTGATCCGGGCCCGGTTCGCGGAGGAGAGGTTGTTGACGTAGTACTTCGAGCCGACCAGGCCCAGCTCCTCCGCGCCCCACCAGGCGAACCGCAGATGCTTGGTGGGCTGGTAGTCGGCGGCGGCGACGGCCAGCGCGGTCTCCAGTACGGCCGCGGAGCCGGAGCCGTTGTCGTTGATACCCGCACCCGAGGTGACGCTGTCGAGGTGCGAGCCGGCCATGATCACCGAGTTGGTGTCACCACCGGGCCAGTCGGCGATCAGGTTGTAGCCGGTACGGCCGCCGGAGGTGAAGGACTGCAGGGTCGTGGTGAACCCGGCGGCGTCCAGCTTGCCCCGCACATAGTTGATCGAGGCCGTGTAACCGGCACGGCCGTGCGCTCTGTTGCCGCCGTTGGCGGTGGCGATGGACTGGAGCTGCGACAGATGGGCCTTGACGTTGGTCACCGAGATGTCGGGCGCGGCGGCCACCTTGGGGGCGGGGGCCGCCCCGGCTATGGAACCGGTGGTGAAGAGCGTGGCCACGGCGACGGCGACGGTGGCTGCGGCGCGACCGGTGACAGGAACAGAGAGCTTCATAGTGGGGGGCTCCGAATTCCATGGGGTTCGCCATGGACCCACTGTTGGCGTGTCCATGGCGAATCCGCGTGAATGAGGTGCCTGGATGGTGCGGGTGGGGCTGACTCTCCGTCAAGGGTGCTATTCGGTCGGCGGAATCCGGTCAGCGGTGTGGGGCCGGGCGTGGGACCGGGCGTGGGACCGGGCGTGGGACCGGGCGTGGGACCGGATGTGGGACCGGGTGTCGGACCGGCTTGTGGGATCCCGGGGGTGTGGGGCCGGGGTCGTCGGGCCCGAGGTGTCCGGTCAAGGGCGGTCGAGCACCGGCGGGTTGTCGACGTCGGCCGCCCGTACGGCCACCCGCAGCTGCGCCTCGGCGTCCCGCCCGGCGACCCTTACCGCCCGTGCCGTCCGCAACGCGTCCCACGTCAGCAGCGACAGCGCCAGCCACACCAGCGCGAACCCGGCCCACCGCTCGGGCGGCATCTCCTCACCGAAGTACAGAACGCCCAGCAGGAACTGGAACACCGGCGCCAGATACTGCAGCAGCCCCAGCGTGGACAGCGGCACCCGGATCGCCGCCGCCCCGAAACAGACCAGCGGCAGCGCGGTCACGATGCCGGTCGAGGCGAGCAGGGCGGCGTGCCCCACGCCCTCCGTGCCGAAGGTGGAGTCGCCCCTGGCCCCCAGCCACAGCAGATAGCCCAGCGCGGGCAGGAACTGGATCGCGGTCTCCGCGGCGAGCGACTCGATGCCGCCGAGGTTGACCTTCTTCTTCACCAGCCCGTACGTGGCGAAGGAGAAGGCGAGGGTGAGGGAGATCCAGGGCGGTCGCCCGTATCCGATGGTCAGGACGAGGACGGCGGCGAAGCCGACACCGACCGCGGCCCACTGCACGGCCCGCAGTCGCTCCTTCAGCAGCAGTACGCCGATGGCGATGGTGACGAGCGGATTGATGAAGTACCCGAGGGAGGCCTCCACCACCTGCTCGTTGTTCACGGCCCAGATGTAGACGCCCCAGTTGACGGTGATGACCGCCGCCGCGACCGTGACCAGGCCGAGCCTGCGCGGCTGTCGCAGCAGCTCACCGGCCCAGGCCCAGCGGCGCAGCACGATGAGGGCGACACCCACGAACGCCAGCGACCACACCATCCGATGGGCGAGGATCTCCACCGACCCGGCGGGCTTGAGCAGCGGCCAGAACAACGGGACGAGCCCCCACATCCCGTACGCGGCGAAGCCGTTCAGCAGCCCTGTCCGGTGTTCGCCCCTCGACTGGCCGGCCACTGACCCCTCCTTCGCACCCGGCCGCCACCGCGCGACCCCCAGGCATCACGAAGGTAACGCCGAACACCCCGCCTGTCATGCCCGTATCGGAATACGGTCATGACAGACGGGGATCCCCCGGGGGGAGTGGGGGTTTCGGGGTGCCGTGACCTCGCAGGTCGGGCCCTCGCGGGGGCGTCCGGCGGTCGGGCCCTCGCAGGGGGCCGGCGGTCAGACCCTCGCAGGGGGGTCCGGAGGTCAGGCCTTCAGCGCGGCGGCGATCGAGTCCGCGATCGGCGTGGTCGGGCGGCCGATCAGCCGGGAGAGGTCACCGGAGTCGACGACCAGCTCGCCCTTCTCGACGGACGCGTCGACGCCCGCGAGGATCGTGGCGAGCAGCTCGGGGAGCCCGGCGCCGGCCAGGATCCCGGTGTAGGCCTCGACGGAGACGGAGTTGTAGGCGATCTCCTTGCCGGTCTGCCGGCTCAGCTCGGCCGCGTACTCGGCGAAGCCCCAGGCGACGTCGCCGCCGAGCTCGTACGTCTTGTTCTCGTGACCCTCACCGGTCAGCACGGCGACCGCGGCGGCGGCGTAGTCGGCACGGGTCGCGGAGGAGACCCGGCCCTCACCCGCGGCCTGGGTGACGGCGTTGTACTGGAGCACCGGGGCCAGCTGCTCGGTGAAGTTCTCGTTGTACCAGCCGTTGCGCAGCAGTACGTACGGCAGGCCGGACGCGAGCAGCGCCTTCTCGGTGCCGCGGTGGTCGTCGGCCAGCGCGGCCGTCAGGGAGCCCGGCGCGCTGGTGTACGCGACGAGGGCGGCGCCGGCGGCCTTGGCGGCGTCGATGACGACCTGGTGCTGGGCCACCCGGTCGGAGCCGACCTCGCTGCCGGAGATGAGCAGCACCTTGTCACCGGCGGCTATGACACCGTCGAAGGTCTCGGGGGCGTTGTAGTCGGCGACCGCGATCTTCACCCCGCGCGCCGCGAACCCGGCGGCCTTCTCCGCGCTGCGGACGACGGCCGTGATCTGCTCGGCGGGGACCTTCTCCAGCAGTCCCTCGATGACGAACTTGCCGAGGTTTCCGGTGGCTCCGGTGACGATGATGCTCATGATGAGGACTCCTCCAGGGGGCGGGTGCGTCGCTAACCCTAGGAGGTGCGCTAACTCTGCGAAAGTACCCACTTTGAAGTAAGGTACTGGCATGGGAGTAAGTGCTCAGACGAATGGGACGAGCGGCTCGGCAGGGGCGCGGACGAGCGGACCGGCGACCAGGTACGACATGGACGGCGACGGGATGTGCCCGTACCGCCTCGTCCTGGAGCATGTCACCAGCCGCTGGGGCGTGCTGGTCCTGATCGAGCTGATGGAGCGGCCGTACCGCTTCAGCGAGCTGCGCCGGGCCATCGGCCGCGTCAGCGAGAAGATGCTCACCCAGACCTTGCAGACCCTGGAGCGCGACGGGCTCGTCCACCGCGACGCCAAGCCCGTGATCCCGCCCCGCGTCGACTACTCCCTCACCGACCTCGGCCGTGAGGCCGCCGAGCAGGTGCGCGTACTGGCGACCTGGACCAAGGAGCGCATGGACGACGTGGAGAAGGCGCGGCGGACGTACGACGAGGCCCGCCAGGAACGCGACGAGGCCCGGGTCTCGTAGAACAGAGGCCCGGTTCTCGTGGAACAGAGGCCCGGGTCTCGTAGAACAGGTGAGGACCCGGGCCCCGGGGAGCGGCGGCGGTGCTCAGCCGACGACGGTCCAGGTGTCCCCGCCCGTGAGCAGTGCCGACAGGTCGCCCTTGCCGTTCTGCTCGATGGCCGCGTCGAGCTGGTCGGCCATCTGGGTGTCGTAGACGGGCCGTTCGACGGAGCGGAGCACCCCGATGGGCGTGTGGTGCAGCGTGTCCGGGTCGGCCAGCCGGGAGAGGGCGAAGGCCGTGGTCGGGGACGCGGAGTGGGCGTCGTGGACCAGGATCCGCGACTCGTTGTCGGGCGTGACGGTGACGACCGACAGATCGCCGGTCCGCTCGTCCCGCACGACCCCCCGGGCGCGGTCGGCGCCGAACCGGATCTGCTCGCCGTGCTCCAGCCGGATCACGGCCTCCTCGGCCTGCTGCCGGTCCTTGAGGACCTCGAAGGCGCCGTCGTTGAAGATGTTGCAGTTCTGGTAGATCTCCACGAGCGCGGTGCCCGGGTGCGCGGCGGCCTGCCGCAGCACCTCGGTCAGATGCTTGCGGTCGGAGTCGACGGTCCGGGCGACGAAGGACGCCTCCGCCCCGATCGCCAGCGACACCGGGTTGAAGGGCGCGTCCAGCGACCCCATCGGCGTCGACTTGGTGATCTTCCCGACCTCGGAGGTGGGGGAGTACTGGCCCTTCGTCAGCCCGTAGATGCGGTTGTTGAAGAGCAGGATCTTGAGGTTGACGTTCCGGCGTAGGGCGTGGATGAGGTGGTTGCCGCCGATGGAGAGGGCGTCGCCGTCACCGGTGACGACCCACACCGACAGATCCCGCCGCGAGGTCGCGAGGCCGGTGGCGATGGCGGGGGCCCGCCCGTGGATGGAGTGCATCCCGTAGGTGTTCATGTAGTACGGGAAGCGGGAGGAGCAGCCGATGCCGGAGACGAAGACGATGTTCTCGCGGGCGAGGCCCAGTTCGGGCATGAAGCCCTGCACGGCGGCGAGGATCGCGTAGTCACCGCAGCCGGGGCACCAGCGCACTTCCTGATCGGACTTGAAGTCCTTCATGGACTGGCGTGCCTCGGCCTTGGGGACGAGCGAGAGCGCCTCGACCGTGCCCTGACCCTCAGTGGACGTCTCAGCCATCGATGGCCTCCTTGAGAGCCGTGGCGAGCTGCTCCGCCTTGAACGGCATGCCGTTCACCTGGTTGTAGGAGTGGGCGTCGACCAGGTACTTCGCCCGGATGAGCATGGCGAGCTGGCCGAGGTTCATCTCGGGGATCACCACCTTGTCGTAACGCCCGAGCACCGCGCCCAGATTCCGCGGGAAGGGGTTGAGATGCCGCAGATGGGCCTGCGCGATGGACTCCCCGGCGGTCCGCAGCCGTCGTACGGCGGCGGTGATCGGCCCGTAGGTGGACCCCCAGCCCAGGACCAGGGTTCTGGCCTCGTGCGGATCGTCGACCTCGACATCGGGTACGTCGATGCCGTCGATCTTCGCCTGTCGTGTCCGCACCATGAAGTCGTGGTTGGCGGGGTCGTAGGAGATGTTGCCCGTGCCGTCCTGCTTCTCGATACCGCCGATGCGGTGTTCGAGCCCCGGGGTGCCGGGGATCGCCCAGGGGCGGGCGAGGGTCTCCGGGTCGCGCTTGTACGGCCAGAAGACCTCGGTGCCGTCGTCCAGCGTGTGGTTCGGACCCTGGGCGAACTGCACGGTCAGGTCCGGGAGTTCCCCGGTCTCGGGGATGCGCCAGGGCTCCGAGCCGTTGGCCAGGTAGCCGTCGGAGAGGAGGAGGACGGGCGTGCGGTAGGTGAGGGCGATCCGCGCCGCCTCCAGGGCCGCGTCGAAGCAGTCGGCGGGTGTGCGCGGCGCGACGATCGGAACCGGTGCCTCGCCGTTGCGCCCGAACATGGCCTGGAGCAGATCCGCCTGCTCGGTCTTGGTCGGCAGCCCGGTCGACGGCCCGCCGCGCTGGATGTCGATGACGAGGAGCGGCAGCTCCAGCGAGACCGCGAGCCCGATGGTCTCGGACTTGAGCGCGACACCCGGCCCGGAGGTCGTCGTGACGGCCAGAGACCCCCCGAAGGCGGCCCCCAGCGCGGCCCCGATCCCCGCGATCTCGTCCTCGGCCTGGAACGTCCGTACGCCGAAGTTCTTGTGCCTGCTCAGCTCGTGCAGGATGTCGGAGGCGGGCGTGATCGGGTACGAGCCGAGGTAGAGCGGCAGATCCGCCTGACGTGAGGCCGCGATCAGCCCGTACGACAGCGCCAGGTTCCCGGAGATGTTCCGGTAGGTACCGACCGGGAAAGCGGTGGTGGCCGGAGCGACTTCGTAGGAGACGGCGAAGTCCTCGGTCGTCTCCCCGAAGTTCCACCCGGCACGGAACGCCGCGATGTTGGCGGCCGCGATGTCGGGCTTCTTGGCGAACTTCGACTTCAGGAACGTCTCCGTGCCCTCGGTGGGCCGGTGGTACATCCACGACAAGAGGCCGAGCGCGAACATGTTCTTGCTGCGCTCGGCCTCCTTGCGGGTGAGGGAGAATTCCTTCAGGGCTTCCACCGTCAGGGTGGTCAGCGGCACCGGATGGACGCTGTATCCGTCCAGCGATCCGTCCTCCAGCGGACTGACCGCGTACCCGACCTTCTGCATCGCCCGTTTGGTGAACTCGTCCGTGTTGACGATGATCTCCGCGCCGCGCGGCACGTCCCCGATGTTCGCCTTCAGAGCGGCGGGGTTCATCGCGACCAGCACATTGGGCGCGTCACCGGGGGTGAGGATGTCGTGGTCGGCGAAGTGCAGCTGGAAGGACGAGACACCCGGCAGGGTTCCTGCGGGCGCCCTGATCTCGGCCGGGAAGTTCGGCAGGGTCGACAGATCGTTTCCGAAGGAGGCGGTCTCGGAGGTGAAGCGGTCCCCGGTGAGTTGCATCCCGTCACCGGAATCCCCCGCGAAACGAATGATCACCCGATCGACCCGGCGGACATCCTTCACTCCGGCCGGCTTGCGCTGCTCTCCCACAACGGCCTCATCGGCCTGTTCCGCTGGGCTGCTGACCTGGCTGGTCACTGATCTGGACCTCCCTTGATGCGGCTGTCCGGGAGGGGCCGTCCCGCGGACCTCCCCAAGGCCAACCCTACGTCGGTAAGGGGGCCCTTCCCTTGGCCATTCACATGGTGGACGCTGTTTTGAGACGGTCGGACGCCCTGGCTTGTCATGATTTGCACCCCACCGCACTGCTCTGGAAGACGCTCCCCGCTGATTGTCGGTTCTGGGGCGCGAGGGTTGGTGGATCACGACGCGGGTTGGCGGGAATTCGCCGGAGCGCGACAGGCACGGCAGGCGCGACAGGCAGGGCAGGGGCGACAGGCACGGCGGGCGCGGCAGGCACGGCGGGCGCGGCGGGCGCGGCAGGCGAGTGGCGGTCGCCTGGTGCGGCGTCTGGTGCTGTGGCTGGAGTGGTGTCTGGAGTGGCCGTCTGGTGCGGTGTCCGGCGCGGCCGTCCGGCGTGGCTGTCTGGCGTGGCTGTCTGGCGTGGCTGTCTGGCGTGGCTGTCCGGCGTGGCTGTCCGGCGCGGCCGTCCGGCGCGGCCGTCTGGCGCGGCGTCACATGATCAAGAGCGATCAGGAATTCAGATAGGTGAGAACCGCCAGCACGCGCCGGTGGTCCCCGTCGCTCGGGGACAGCCCGAGCTTCAGGAAGATGTTGCTGACGTGCTTCTCGACGGCCCCGTCGCTGACGACGAGCTGCCGGGCGATCGCCGAGTTGGTCCGCCCCTCGGCCATGAGCCCCAGCACCTCCCGTTCCCGAGGGGTGAGTCCCGCCAGCACATCCTGCTTCCGGCTCCGCCCGAGCAACTGCGCGACCACCTCGGGGTCCAGCGCGGTACCCCCCTGAGCCACCCGCACCACCGCGTCCACGAACTCCCGCACCTCGGCCACCCGGTCCTTGAGCAGATAGCCCACCCCACGACTGGACCCGGCGAGCAGCTCTGTGGCGTACCGCTCCTCCACGTACTGCGACAGCACGAGCACCCCGAGCCCCGGATGCCGCTTGCGCAGCTGTACGGCGGCCCGGACCCCCTCGTCGGTATGGGTGGGCGGCATCCGCACATCCGCGACGACGACGTCCGGCAGCGCGTCCTGCGCCGCGAACTCGGTGATGGTCTTGATCAGCGCCTCCCCGTCACCGACCCCCGCCAAGACGTCGTGCCCCCGGTCGGTCAACAGCCGGGTCAGCCCCTCCCTGAGCAGCACCGAGTCCTCGGCGATGACCACACGCACCCTGTCCTCCACGATCCGGGCCCCCAAGCCGCCGCACCAGCGGCCGACCCCCGTATTGGCCCGACCTGCACGACAGTCCCCAGCATTCCAGTAAACGGGGGTGAGGTGGGCGGGGCTGGGGGAATGGGGCGGGAGTGATCGAGGGGTGGGGAGACGAGGGGAGGGGAGGGGAGGGGAGGGGAGGGGAGGGGAGGGGAGACGAGGGGAGGGGGGTGAGCCGGGGACGGTCGGCTGAACGGTGAGTGCTGGAGCCGGGGACGGTCGGTTGAACGGTGAGTGCTGGAGCGGGTGAGGGCAGACCCGGCCGAAGACTGTGTGGCGGAGCTGATGATCACGGGCACGGGTCGTTTGGCCCTGTGCAGAGTCTGAGCCCGCACACCACTTCTCAGGACGCAACCGCGTCGGAGCCGAGCACGGCAACAACCAGCCCGTCCGGCGCTTGAGGACGAGCCCGAAGGGCGATCCACCCCCCCCACGGACGGGCAGGACCCCGCCCACCCTCAGCCGCCGCCCTCTCCTCTCCGCCCTCTCCCCTCCGCTCTCCCCTCTCCCCCCAGCCCTCCCTCTTTCTTTCCAGCCCTCCCCCCCTCAGCCCGTCCGGCGCTTGAGGACGCGGGGGCCTGGGGGCGGCGGCCCCCATCTCGAGGATGGGACGGGTAGGGGCGGCGGGAGCGAGAGAAAAAGACCCCGCCCCCATACCCGCCTTCCTACACCCGCCCTCGCCAAGGCAACTCCGCAGTCACCCGAGTAGGCCCCCCCACCGGCGAGTCCACCACCAAAATCCCATCCACCGCACCGATCCGCCCAGCCAACCCCGCCAGCCCCGACCCACCGCTCACATCGGCTCCCCCCACCCCGTCATCCATCACCTGCAACATCAACCGCCCCTCCACCTTCCACACATCCACGGTCGCCCGAGAAGCCCCCGCATGCTTGCTGACGTTCTGCAACAACTCCGACACCGTGAAGTACGCGATCCCCTCGATCGCCGGCACCGGCCGCGCCGGCAGCTCCACATCCACCACCACCGGCACCGCACACCGCGAGGCGACCGCGGACAACGCCGCGTCCAGCCCCCGATCCGTCAACACCGCCGGATGAATCCCCCGGGCCAGATCCCGCAGCTCCTGCAACGCCGTCTTCACCTCCCCGTGCGCCGAGTCCACCATCCGCGCCGCCGCCCGCGGATCCTCCGCCAGCTTCTCCTTCGCCATCCCCAGGTCCACGGCCAACGCCACCAGCCGCGCCTGCGCCCCGTCGTGCAGATCCCGCTCGATCCGCCGCAGATCGGCCGCCGCCGTGTCGATCACGACCCCCCGGTCGGACTCCAGCTCCACCACCCGCGCCCCCAGCCGCGACGGCCCGAGCAGCCCGCGCACCATCAGCCGGTCCACGGTCGTGAGCGCCCGCACGATCCACGGCGTGGCCACCGTGAACAACAGCCCCACCAGCGCCGTCACGGTCACCTCGAACGGGTTGTCGAGATAGACGGCACGGCTCTCGTCCCCGTACAGCTGGAGCCCGTCCTGCCCGGCCCACATCGGAAACACCCAGAACCACAGCGGATACGTCAGCAGCGCCCACCCGTACGCCCAGAAGTTCACCGCCACCACGAACGAGAACACCGCCCACGGGAACTGCACGAACCCGTAAAGCAGTTGCCGCCACGACGACCCGCTGCGCAGCACCGCGCCCATCCACGCCATCGCCCCGCGCCCCCTGCGCCGCGGCGGCTCCGGCTCGGCCACCTCCACCCCGAGCAGGGCCCGAGCCCGCGCCCGCTCCAGCATCCCGAGTCCCCGGCTCCCGGCCAGCGCCAGCGCCAGCACCGGCACCCCGAGGAAGGTGATCAGCAGACCCATGCCGAGGGACACCATCGTGACGACGTACGTGAACATCACGACCCCGAGCGGCAGCCCCAGCACCACATAGCCGAACTCCCGCCAACCGCGCCCCTCGAACGGCGCCCGAAGCAGCGCCGGCACCCGGTGCCGCCGCCCCCCACCGGCCTCACCCCAGCCGTCGTACCCGTACCCGTCCCCGTACTCCGTGGCCATCGGCGTAGTCCGTTTCTACTCGTCCGCTACTCGCCCCGCGCCCGTCGCCCCACGCTTCGGACGGCGTACTCCCACCCTCCTCGGACCGGACCGCACGGACCATGGAGCACGTCGGCGTCTCAGTGCGGGGGTTTTCCCCACCCCCCCGCACCGCCCCGACAACAGAGCCCGGGTCCCCGCGTGCCGCCACCGCCCACAGCGGCACTCGACCAACACCGCACACCCGCGCCCGTACACGCCTTTACGCCTCCACGCCTACGGTCGTACGGCATGCCCATGCCCATGCCCATGCCCCTGGCCATGGGGCTGACCCTGCCCCCGGCTCTCGCCCTCCCGCCCCCGCCACGGCAGCTCCGCCGTGACCGTCGTGGGGCCGCCCACCGGTGACTCGATCACGAAGACCCCGTCGACCGCGTCCAGCCGCTCCGCGAGCCCCGCGATCCCCGTACCGCCGTCGAGGCGCGCGCCGCCCCGGCCGTCGTCCCCGACCTGGATCAGCAGCCGGTCGTCCGCGCGCCACACGTCGACGGTCGCGGACCGCGCCCCGCTGTGCTTGCTGATGTTCTGCAGCAGCTCGGAGACGGTGAAATAGGCGATGCCCTCTATGGCGGCGGCCGGGCGGGCCGGCAGGTCGACGGTCACCTTCACCGACGCGGTGCACCGCGAGGCCACCGCCGACAGCGCCGCGTCGAGCCCCCGGTCGGTGAGCACGGCCGGATGGATCCCACGAGCCAGATCCCGCAGTTCCTGGAGCGCCAGCTTCACCTCGCCGTGCGCCTCCTCGACCATCGCGGCGACATGCTCGTCGGCCTGCCCCTCCAGCAGCTTCTCCTTGGCGAGGCCGAGCCCCATGGCCAGGTTCACCAGACGGGCCTGCGCCCCGTCGTGCAGATCCCGCTCGATCCGCCGCAGATCGGCCGCCGCCGTGTCGACCACGACGCCCCGGTCCGACTCCAACTCCGCGATCCGGCGCTCCAGCTCGTCGGAGGGCGACAGCAGCGCGCGCACCATCACCCGGTCCGCGTTGGTCAGCCCGCGCACGATGTACGGCAGCACCGGCCACGCCACGAACAGCCCCGTGAGGGTGACCGTGAACGTCACGACCGCCCATGGCATCCGGATCAGCTCGTACAGCATCGAACGCCAGCCGACCGGGTCCTTCACGCTCATCAGCAGCTGCACGAAGAACCCGTTGTCCCCGCGGCCCCGCCCACCGCCGATCGGCAGCGGACTCGGCTCGTCCACCCGCACCCGCAGCAGCGCCCGCGCCCGTGTCCGCTCCAGCCTGCCCAGCTGCCGGGCACCCATCAGCGCGGCCGCGAGCAGCGGGAAACCGATCACCGTCAACGTCAGAAACGCGCTGGTGAACAGGACCGTCGTCACATAGGTGAACCCGATCAGCGCGAACGGCAGATTCGACAGCAGATGCGCGATCTCCCGCCACGTCTGCCCCTCGTACGCGAACCGCGCGGGCGGCAGCGGCTCGTCGGGCGTACGACTGGAGGGCAGCGGCCGGTCGTATGTTTGTGCGGGTCCGGCGCTGGGATACCCGGCGGAGGAATGAGGGGCTGCGGTCATGCCCACCAGCCTGCCCGGCGGGCACCGGCCCGCGCCATGAGGCGGACCGCCCCCATCCCCTGGGGAAAACCCCACCTCTGGGGAAAACCCCACCCCGGGGGACGCGTGGGGCCGAGCGGGGCCGGGGTGGGCCGAGGGGCGACGGGCTGCTTACGCTCTCTTTAGCAGGGCCTAGACTCCCGTGCGTACAGATCGTCGAACGGCGGCGTACGCACAGGTCGCCAGCTCAGGAACGAGGGACGGACGTGCCGGAACCGACCGTCGCCGTCGCGGCGGACTACTTCGAGTCCTACTCGGTGGTCGGACTGCTCACCGCCATCGGCGTGCTCTTCGTCGCCGTGGCCTTCGGCGCGGGCCGCCTGCTGCGCCCGGTGGTACCGACACCCGAGAAGCTTCTGACGTACGAGTGCGGAGTCGACCCCGTCGGCGAGGGCTGGGCCCACACCCAGGTCCGCTACTACGTCTACGCCTTCCTGTACGTCATCTTCGCCATCGACTCGATCTTCCTCTTCCCCTGGGCCACCGTCTTCGCAGACCCCGGCTACGGCGCGACCACGCTCGTGGAGATGTTCGTCTTCCTCGGCTTCCTGGCCGTGGGCCTGCTCTACGCCTACAAGAAGGGGGTCCTGACGTGGACGTGACCCCTCCTGCTTCCGACGCCCCCGAGCCGGTGCTGCTGCCGGAGCCGAAACGGCTGGGCGCCCTCGCCCGCCTCGCCCCCGAGCCGATGAAGGTGATCCTGAACTGGGGCCGCCGCTACTCGCTCTGGGTCTTCAACTTCGGCCTCGCCTGCTGCGCGATCGAGTTCATCGCCGCGTCGATGGCCCGCCACGACTTCATCCGTCTCGGCGTGATCCCCTTCGCGCCCGGGCCGCGCCAGGCCGACCTGATGGTGGTGTCGGGCACGGTCACGGACAAGATGGCCCCCGCCGTAAAACGCCTGTACGAGCAGATGCCGGAGCCGAAGTACGTCATCTCCTTCGGCGCGTGCAGCAACTGCGGCGGCCCCTACTGGGACTCCTACTCGGTGACGAAGGGCGTCGACCAGATCATCCCGGTCGACGTCTACGTCCCCGGCTGCCCGCCCCGCCCCGAGGCCCTCCTCCAGGGCATCCTGAAACTCCAGGAGAAGATCGCGCGCGAGTCGCTGGGGGAGCGGTACGGGTCCGGATCGACGCGCCCGTCGCCGACGGCGCTGCAGAGCGGCCTGGTGAAGCCCCCGGTTGCCGCATCGCCTACGGGTTCCGGTTCGCCTTCGCCTTCGCCTTCGGGTTCGACTTCGCCTTCAGGTACGACTTCGGGTTCGGGTTCGGAGGAGTCCTGATGAGCACGGTCGGCTGGCTCCCCGCCCCCGTCGACGAACTGTTCGGCACGGAGGCCACGGCCGAGGAGTCGTACGAGGTCCTCACCGTCGACGTACCGCCCACGAACTGGACGGACGCGCTGCGCGTGGCCCGTGACGAACTGGGCTGCACCTATTTCGACTGGCTGAGCGCGGTCGACGAACCGGCCACGGGCTTCCGCGTCTCGGCCCACGTGGTGGCCCTGACGCCGGTCCGCCGCCTGCTCGTGCGCACCACGGTCCCGCACGAGTCCCCGGTCCTCCCGACCGCCGTGGACGTCTACGCGGGTGCCGCCTGGCACGAACGCGAGACCCACGAGATGTTCGGCGTCCGCTTCGAGGGCCACCCGGCCCTGACCCACCTCCTCCTGCCCGACACCTTCGAAGGCCACCCCCTTCGCAAGGACTTCGTCCTGGCCGCCCGGGTCGCCAAGGCCTGGCCCGGCGCCAAGGAGCCGGGGGAGCCTGCGGCGGGCGCGGCCCACGGCGGCCCCAAGCGCCGCCAGATGCTTCCCCCAGGCGTCCCCGACCCCAACGAATGGGGCCCCCTGAAGGGCCAACTCCCCCCGGCCCCGACCCGCCCGACCCGAGCCCCGGCCCGCGCGACAGGAGAACGCCCGCCCCGCACCACCGGCGACCGCCCGGTACGCCGCGCCCGCACAGCCGACGAGGGCTCGGCGAGCCAGACCCCGACCGAGACCCCGGCCGCTCCTGCGACACCACGCCGTGCTCGTACGGCGGCGGAGGGCTCCGCCAGCCAGACCCCGACCACTTCGGCGTCGCCGCGCCGGGCGCGTACTGCGGCCGAGGGCTCGGCGAGTCAGGCGTCTGCTTCGCCCACTCCGGCGTCGGAGGGTGCGGGTGTGGCGGTGTCGCCGCGCCGGGCTCGTACGGCGGCCGAGGGTTCCGCCGGCCAGACGCCCACTCCGGCGTCGGAGCCGACGGGCGCTCCGGCGGCGTCGCCGCGTACTCGCACCGCAGCCGAGGGTCCGGCCGGCCAGACGCCCACCCCGGCGCCCGAGGCGACCGGAGCCCCCGCCGTTCCCACGACCGCGCACCGTGCCCGCACCGCAGGCGAGGGCTCCGCGACCCAACCGGCCCAGACACCGACCCCGGCGACCCCGACCGAGTCGGCTCCATCGGTCGAACCAACCGAGTCGGCTCCATCGGTCGAACCAACCGAGTCGGCTCCGTCGGCCGCATCGACCGCTCCGTCCGAGCCAACGGCACCCGAAGCCCCGCCCGCGTCCCGCAGCGACCAGGCGACCCAGGCTCAGCAGCCCTCCCGCCCCGAGCGAACGCCCCCCGCCGGACCACGCCGGGCCCGCACCGCCTCGGGCGGCTCCGCGAGCCAACGTGCGACCTCCGCCGAAGGCCCCGCCACGGCGGCCCCCGCCCCGGGCGAGTCCTCCTCGGAACGCCGCCCCGCCCGCCCGGCCCCCCGCAGCGCAGACGCCCCCTGGCACCACGCCCGCCCGGCCTTCGACGAGCCGGAACCGACAACGCAGCCCCAGCCGGCTCCTGAACCTCAGCCGACCCGCGAGCCGACCCCACAACCCCAACCGCAGCCCCAGCCGGAAAGCAGCCCCGGCGGCCCGAAACCGGAACCGTCACCCGAGGAACACCCGCAACAGGCCTCAAAGCCCGACGCACCCACGGATACGCCCCCGCCACCGGACCGGGACCCGTCGTCGGACCCGTCACCCGCCGACCCGGCCGCCACCAACGACGACCGTGACCCCGGCCCTGACCGCGTCACCGGCCCCGACACGGACCCCGGCACGGACCCCGAATCGCCCACAGGAGGCCCGCAGTGAACGACGCTCTCGACGTCGCCCTGCGACTCCTGCTCGTCTTCGTCGTCTTCCTCACCTTCCCCCTGATCATCGGCCAGACCGAACACAAGGTCATGGCCCATATGCAGGGCCGTCTCGGCCCCATGTACGCCGGCGGCTTCCACGGCTGGGCCCAACTCGTCGCCGACGGCGTGAAGTTCGCCCAGAAAGAAGACATCGTCCCGGCCGGCGCGGACCGCCGTGTCTTCCAACTCGCCCCCGCAGTCGCCCTCCTCCCGTACCTCCTCGTCCTCCTCGCCATCCCCATCGGCCCCGGCGAGGGCGCCGTCGGCGAGGTCATCGACGCGGGCATCTTCTTCGTCCTCGCCGTGATGGGCGTAGGCGTCCTCGGCTCCCTCATGGCCGGCTGGGCCTCCGCCAACAAGTTCTCCCTCCTCGGCGGCCTGCGCACCGCCGCCCAGCTCCTCGCCTACGAACTCCCGATGCTCCTCACCGCCGCCTCGGTGGCGATGGCGGCCGGAACCGTCTCCCTCCCCGGCATCCTCGACGCCTTCCAGTGGTGGTGGCTCCCCTGGCAGATCACCGGCGCGATCGTCTTCTTCATCGCCGGCCTGGCCGAACTCCAGCGCCCCCCGTTCGATATGCCCGTCGCCGACTCGGAGATCATCTTCGGCGCCTACACCGAGTACACAGGCCTCCGCTTCGCCCTCTTCCTCCTCGCCGAGTACGCCGGAATCGTCGTCCTCTGCGGCCTGACCACCGTCCTCTTCCTGGGCGGCTGGCACGGCCCCTGGGGCGCCGACGGCCTCGGGTGGGTCTGGACCCTCCTGAAGACGGCCGTCCTCGCCTTCATCGTCATCTGGCTCCGCGTCACCTACCCCCGCCTGCGCGAGGACCAGCTCCAAAAGCTCTCCTGGACCCTCCTCGTCCCCCTCTCCCTCGCCCAGATCGCCCTCACCGGCGTCGTCAAGGTGGTGATCCAGTAACCATGGCCCCCATCCCCGGTAGTGGTCTCGCCAAGGGCCTGGCCGTCACCCTCCGCACGATGACGCGAAAGACCGTCACCGAGCAGTACCCGGACGCCCAGCCCGAACTGCCGCCCCGCACCCGCGGCGTCATCGGACTCTTCGAGGAGAACTGCACGGTCTGCATGCTGTGCGCCCGCGAGTGCCCGGACTGGTGCATCTACATCGACTCCCACAAGGAGACGGTTCCGCCCGCCGCCCCCGGCGGCCGCGAGCGCAGCCGCAACGTCCTCGACCGTTTCGCCATCGACTTCTCCCTCTGCATGTACTGCGGTATCTGCATCGAGGTCTGCCCCTTCGACGCCCTCTTCTGGTCCCCGGAGTTCGAGTACGCCGAGACCGACATCCACGAACTCACCCACGAACGCGACAAGCTCCGCGAGTGGATGTGGACCGTCCCGGCCCCACCCGCCCTCGACCCCGCCGCCGAGGAACCGAAGGAACTCGCCGCCGCCCGCAAAACCGCCGAGAAACTCGCAGCCCAGGCCGCCGATCCGAACGAACCCAAGGGAGGAGAGTCGTGACCCTCGCCCAGGCACAACACGGCCTCCTCGCCCAGGCACAACACGGCTTTCTCTCCCCGACCGGCGTCGAGATCGTCTTCCTCCTCGTCGGCCTGGTCACCCTCGGCGCCGCGCTCGTCACCGTCACCACCCGACAACTGGTGCACGCCGCCCTTTGGCTGGTCGTCACCCTTGGCGGCCTCGCCGTCGAGTACCTCCTGCTCACCGCCGAGTTCATCGCCTGGGTGCAGGTCCTCATCTATGTCGGTTCCGTCGTCGTCCTCCTCCTCTTCGGTCTGATGCTCACCAGGGCCCCCATCGGCCGCTCCCCGGACGCCGACTCCGGCAACCGCTGGGCTGCCCTCACCGTGGCCGTCGCCGCGGCCGCCGCCCTCGTCTGGGTTGTCGTCGACGCCTTCCGCACCACCTGGATCGACCTCGACGGCCCCGCCGAGGGCTCCACCAAGGCCACCGGCGAAAGCCTCTTCCAGAACTGGGTCCTCCCCTTCGAGGCCCTCTCCGTCCTCCTCCTCGCGGCCCTGGTCGGCGCGATCGTCCTCTCCCGCAAGACGAAGACGGATGCGAGCTCTCCCCCTGTGAACTCCCGCGCCGTGATCGGCAGTTCCCCAGCCGTCCCGGATTCCCGTAATCACCCGATCGAGGGACATGACCCGGCCGAGCAGGAAGGTGCCCGCTGATGCACCTCGCCTATCCCGCCGTGCTCTCCGCCCTCCTCTTCTCCACCGGCCTGTACGGCGTCCTCGCCCGCCGCAACGCGATCCTCGTCCTGATGTCCGTCGAGCTGATGCTCAACGCCGTCAACCTCAACCTCGTCGCCTTCGACGTATGGCTCAGCAAGACCGCCGAGGAGACCCTGCACTCGGGCCAGGCCCTGACCCTGTTCACCATCACCATCGCCGCCGCCGAGATCGGCATCGGCCTGGCGATCGTCCTCGCCGTCCACCGCAACCGCGGCACCGCGGACATCGACAAGCTCCGCGACACCGCCGAGGGCCACGAGACCGACGGCCCGGACGAGGCCGCCGCCACGGCAGACCAGGCAGACCCGGCCGGGCAGACCGAGAAGGCTGAGGCCACCGCGTGACCACGACCACCCTCGCCGTCCTCGTCCCCCTCCTCCCGTTCCTCGGCGCCGCCGCCGGCCTGCTCCTCGGCCGCACCGCCCCCGGCTTCGTCCGCCCCCTCGCCGTACTCCCGACCCTCACGGCCTTCGCCCTGGCCGTACTGGTCGCCGTACGTCAAGGCGGCGACGCCGCCGTCAACGCGGCCACCGAACTGACCCCGACCGGCTCGATCCCCATCGAGCTCGCCCTGTACATCGACGGCTTCGCCGCCCTCGTCGCCGTCCTGGTCGGCCTGGTCGCCACCTGTGTGCAGATCTACTCGACGGGCTATCTCCGCGACGACCCGCGCTACCCCTCCTACGCCGCTCTGGTCTCCCTCTTCACCTCCGCGATGCTCCTCGTCGTCTACTCCGGCGACCTGATGGTGCTGCTGGTCGGCTGGGAGATCATGGGTATCTGCTCGTACTTCCTGGTCGGCCACTACTGGGAGACCCCGGAGGCCCGCGCCGCCTCTCTCAAGGCCTTCCTGGTCACCAAGCTCGGCGACGTCCCCTTCCTCATCGGCCTGTTCGCCCTCGCCACGGACGCCGGCTCGTTCCGCATCACCCGGATTCTCGCCACCGTCGCCGACGGCGGCCTGGACCACCCGACCCTGATCGCCCTGCTGCTCCTCGCCGGTGTCGCGGGCAAGTCCGCCCAGTTCCCGCTGCACACCTGGCTCCCCGACGCGATGGCGGGCCCGACGCCGGTCTCGGCGCTGATCCACGCCGCGACGATGGTCGCCGCCGGTGTCTACTTCATCGCCCGGCTCCTCCCGGTCTTCGCCGCCTCCTCGGCGGCCCTGGTCGTCCTCGCCGTCATGGCCGCGATCACCATGGCCGGCTCGGCCCTCGCCGCCCTCGCCCAGGACGACATCAAGCGCGTCCTCGCCTACTCGACGATCGGCCAGCTCGGCTACATGACCGGCGCCCTCGCCGTCGGCGACCGCGGCGCCGCCGTCTTCCACCTCCTCTCGCACGGCGCCTTCAAGGCCCTGCTGTTCCTCGCGGCCGGCGTGATCATCCACGCCGTCGGCACCAACTCCCTCGCCGCCATGTCCCGTATGAGCAACCTGCGCTCTCGCGTCCCCGACGCCTACTGGACGATGACCGTGGCCCTCCTCGCCCTCGCCGCGATCCCGCCCTTCAGCGGCTTCTTCTCGAAGGAGTCCGTCCTCGGAGCAGCCGAGCACGCCGCCACCGGCCACGCCGAGAACATCCCCGGCGCCGCGGGCTGGACCGTCCTTGTCGCCGGCGTCCTCACGGCCCTGCTCACCGCCGCCTACGCCACCCGCCTGTGGCTGCTCGCCTTCCACGGCCGGGGCACCGAAGCCCCCGACCACGGCCGCCAGCCGCTCACCATGACCGTGGTGCTCTGGGTGCTCGCCGTCCCGTCCCTCGCCCTCGGCGGGTTCGCCTACGGCAGGCTCCCCGACTGGTTCGACGGCGACGACCTGGCACCCACCCTCACCACATCCGTCCTCGGCACGGGCGTCGCCCTGGCCGGCGGACTCGTGACCTACGGCGCCTGGCGGTACACCAGGGCGCAAGCGGCCGACGTACCCCTGGGAGCCGTCGCCGCCCACCCCGAGGGCGACGCCGGACAGGTCGAGGCGGAGGCCATCGCCAGCCACGCACCCGCCTACGGAGACCTGGCCTCGGCACCCGACCCGGCGGACCCGGGCCGCCTCCTGCTCGGCCCGCTGCACCGCCACGCGGCCACCGGCTTCCACCTCGACGCCGTGTACTCGGCGCTCTTCGTCCGCCCGGTCCAGGCCGGTGCGAGTCTCGTCCGATTCCTCGACCGCGAGGTCGTCGAGACCTACGTACGCGGCGCGGGCGCCCTGCCCCGTCTCCTCGGCGCGGCCGTGCGGCGCGCCCAGACCGGCAATGTGCAGACCTATGTGAGCGCGCTGCTCGCCGGCACCGTCGTCCTGGCGGTCGCCGCCCTCCTCGTCGCCACGGGAGCGTGAGCAGGCGTGATCGATATCAACGAGTCCGTGATGCAGTTCCTTCTGGCGTTCGTCGTCGTCGGACCGCTCATCGGCGCCGCCGCCGCTCTCCTGCCGGCCCCGCCCGGGCTGAAGGGGAAGTCACCCGAGCAGGCCGTGCTCCGCCACGGCGTGACCGTGACCGGCGCCGTGCTCATCGCCGCGATCGCCCTGGCGCTCGGCTTCGACCACGACCATCCGTCGAAGATGCAGGCCAGCACGGACATCAGCTGGATCCCCGCACTCGACGTGCGCATCCACCTCGGCATCGACGGCATCTCCCTCCCCCTTCTGGCCCTGACCGCGCTGCTGACCTTCCTCTGCGCGCTCTACTCCTACTTCAAGATGCCCGCGGGCCCGTCCCCGAAGGCCTTCGTGGCCCTGCTGCTCGTCCTCGAGTCCGGCACCCTCGCGACCTTCGCCGTCCTCGACCTGCTGCTGTTCTTCCTCGCGTTCGAGATGGTGCTCATCCCGATGTACTTCCTCATCGCCCGCTGGGGCGGCGAGCAACGGACCCAGGCGGCTTGGAGATTCATCCTCTACACCCTGCTCGGTTCCGTGGTCATGCTTCTCGGCCTGCTCCTGATCGGAATCAGGGCGGGCACATTCGACATGGTGGCACTCGCCACTGACAATCACCCCGAGCTGACCACATCCGTGCAGGTCATCGCCGTTTTGTCGATCGGGATCGGGCTCGCGGTCAAGACCCCGATGTGGCCGCTGCACAGCTGGCTGCCGGACGCCCACACCGCCGCCCCGACCGTCGGCTCGGTCCTGCTGGCCGGCGTCCTGCTCAAGATGGGTACGTATGGATTCGTCCGGATCCTGCTGCCGATCACCCCCGACGGCTTCCGCACCTTCGCGCCATACCTCGCCGCCTTCGCGGTCGTCGGAATCATCTACGGATCCCTCGCCTGCCTCGCCCTCGCCAAGCAGGGCGCGAAGGGCGACCTCAAACGCCTCATCGCGTACTCGTCCGTGGGCCACATGGGCTTCGTCCTCCTCGGCATCGCCACGATGACCCCGACCGGCGTTAACGGCGCGCTCTTCGCCAACATCGCCCACGGTCTCATCACCGGCCTGCTGTTCTTCCTGGTCGGCGCGTTGAAGGACCGAACCGGCACCACCGACCTCGACACCCTCGCCCAGGAGACCGGCGCCGCCCTCTACGGCAAGGCACCCCGCCTCGGCGGCCTGCTCGCCTTCGGCGCCGTCGCCTCGCTCGGCCTGCCGGGCCTCGCCGGATTCTGGGGCGAGATGCTCGCGCTGTTCGGCGCGTTCCGGCCCGCCGACGGCCTCAGCCGCCCGGCCTTCCTCACCTTCATGGCGATCGCCGCGTTCGGCACGCTCCTCACCGCCGCGTACATGCTCATCGTGGTCCGCCGCGTCTGCATGGGCGCCGCCCCGCAGGAGGGACCGAAGGTCGCCGACGTACAGACGTACGAATTCGCCGCCTGGACCCCGCTCGTCGCACTCACCGTCCTCGCCGGCCTCTGGCCCGCGGCCCTGCTCGGACTGACCGACCCGGCCGTGCAGCAGCTCCTCGCAGGAGGCACCCGATGAGCTCCCTGGCCCAGCCCCTGGCCGAGTCCGTCGTCCAGTCCGTCGACTGGCTCGCTGTCGCGCCGCCCACCGTCGCCGCGATCGTCGGCCTCGCCGTGCTCATCGCCGACCTCTTCGTGGGCGACGCCAAGAAGGCACTGCTCGGTTGGACGTCGGTCGCCGGTCTCGCCGTCTCCACGCTGGCCCTGCTGCCACTCCTGGACGGCGACCGCGCCACCTTCTGTCTGACCGGCGACCCGGACGTCTGCAGCTACACGGCGGACCGCTTCACCATCGTCATCCAGTTCCTGGTTCTCGGCGGCGCTCTCCTCGCGGCCCTGTTGTCGATGACGGCCCTGAAGGACGCGAAGAAGGAACTCCCCGAAGGGGAGTTCTGGTTCCTGCTGCTGTCGTCCGCCGCAGGCGCGGCCCTCCTGCCCGCCTCACGCGACCTCGCGACCCTCGTCGTCGCCCTGGAGGTCGCCTCTCTGCCCGCCTTCGCCCTCGTCGGCATCAGACACGGCGACAAGCGGTCCTCCGAGGCGGCCCTGAAGTTCTTCCTGTCGTCCGTCACCGCGACCGCCGTCAGCCTGATGGGCATCAGCTTCCTCTACGCCACCACGGGCACCCTGTACCTCACCGAGATCGCCGAGCGCATACAGGACGTCGACGGCCAGCTCCACACCCTCGCCCAGGCGGGCGTCGTCCTCACCCTCATCGGCTTCGCCTTCAAGACAGCCGCCGTACCGTTCCACTTCTGGGTCCCGGACACCTACGTGGGCGCCCCTCTGCCGGTCGCCGCCTACCTGTCGGTCGTCGGCAAGGCGGTCGGCTTCTCCGGACTCATCCTCATCACCGTCGTCGCCCTCCCCCCGTACGCCGACGTCTGGGGCCCGGCCCTCGCCGCGCTCGCCGCCCTCACCATGACCGTCGGCAACGTCGGCGCCCTCAGACAGCAGGCCACGCGCGCGTACAGCGCGGTACGGCTCCTCGCCTGGTCGTCCGTCGGCCAGGCCGGCTACCTCCTGGTGCCGATCGCGGCCGCGGCCTACTCCAAGGACGCCGAGAAGGCGATCGGTTCCACCGTGGCGTACGCCCTGATGTACGCGGCCGTGAACCTCGGAGCCTTCGCCGTGGCCGCCCTCGTAGGCCGTACGAAGCCCCTGAACCGCGTCAGCGACTACCGAGGCCTGTACGCGGCGAGCCCCCTCAGCGCCCTGCTTCTGGCCTTCTTCCTGCTCTGCCTCGCCGGTCTGCCCCCGGGCATCATCGGCCTCTTCGCCAAGGTCACCGTCTTCTCGGCCGCTGTCGACGCGGGCCTCGGCTGGCTCGCTGTCGTTATGGCCGTCAACGTCGTGATCGCGCTGTTCTACTACCTCCAGTGGACCGCGCTGCTGTTCCGCGCCCCCGAGGGCGAACCCCAGCGGCACCGCGTCCCGGCCCCCCTGACCGCCGCGATCGCCCTCACCGGGATCCTCGGCATCGCCCTCTCCGGAGCCCCCCAGCTAGTACTCCGCTTCGCCGACACGGGCCTCTTCTAGCGCCCGTACGGCATCCCCACGCGCGCGTGCGCGGACACGTACGAGTCCCACGCGCGTGTGCGAGCCATGCCCCGCAGTCACCCGGACGGCCTCCGGCCGACCCGCGCGCACAAGGGAACTAGTGTCTCCCGCCTGGCGTTGACCAGTACGGGAGGGTCCACTGAGAAGTGGAGTCAACAGCAGCAGAAGCAAAGGGTTCCCCTGCCGCACGACTTGGAGGGCGTACCGTGCACCGCCGGCACAACGGGCTCAGGACCGCCGTACTCCTCGGGGGACTGTCCGCACTCATCATCGTCATAGGAAGCTTCTTCGGCCGTACGGGCCTGATCATCGCCGTCTTCGTCGCACTCGGCACGAACGCGTACGCGTACTGGAACAGCGACAAGCTCGCTCTACGCGCGATGCGCGCCCGCCCGGTGAGTGAATTCGAGGCCCCGGCGCTGTACCGCATGGTCCGTGAGCTCTCCACCCAGGCCCGCCAGCCCATGCCCCGCCTGTACATCTCCCCGACGGACGCGCCCAACGCGTTCGCGACGGGCCGCAACCCGCGCAACGCGGCCGTGTGCTGCACGGACGGCATCCTGCGGCTGCTCGACGAGCGCGAGCTGCGCGGCGTCATCGGCCACGAACTGAGCCACGTCTACAACCGGGACATCCTGATCTCGTCGGTCGCCGGCGCGCTCGCCTCGGTGATCATGTTCCTGGTCAACTTCGCCTGGCTGATCCCGATCGGCCGCTCGGACGACGACGATGGCCCCGGCCTCCTCGGTCTGCTGCTGATCATGATCCTGGGACCGCTCGCCGCGAGCCTCATCCAGCTCGCGATCAGCCGTTCCCGGGAGTACGAGGCGGACGCCTCGGGCGCCCACCTCACCGGCGACCCCCTGGCCCTCGCCAGCGCCCTGCGCAAGCTCGAGGCAGGCACGAAGCAGCTCCCCCTGCCCCCGGAGCCCCGTATCGAGACCGCGAGCCACATGATGATCGCGAACCCCTTTCGCCCAGGCCAGGGGCTGTCCAAAATGTTCTCCACACACCCGCCGATGGCAGAACGCATCGCCCGGCTCGAAAAGATGGCAGGTCGTCACCAGTGAAGACCATTCTCAACATCATCTGGCTCATCCTGAGCGGTTTCTGGCTCTTCCTCGGCTACCTGCTCGCGGGTGTGCTGCTGTGCATCACCATCATCGGCATTCCGTTCGGCGTCGCGTCGTTCAGGATCGGCATCTATGCCCTTTGGCCCTTCGGGTACACCACGATCGAACGCCGTGACGCGGGCGCGCCCTCCTGCCTCGGCAACATCCTGTGGTTCGTCCTGGCCGGCTGGTGGCTCGCGCTGACCCATATCTTCACGGGCCTCGCCCTGTGCCTCACGATCATCGGCATCCCGTTCGGCATCGCCAACTTCAAGCTCGTCCCGCTCTCGCTGCTGCCCCTGGGCCGCGAGATCGTCTCTACGGACCAGCCGTTCGCCGGACGCTGGTAGGCGCCTGTGTGTGTTGGGGGGAGGGACAGCCGAAGTACGCCCTGCTGTCGTAGGACTGGGAAGCCGAGTTCAACGGCGAGGACATCGACCCGCCATTGCGGAGCGCACCACGTTCGACACCGCCTTGACCAACCGGCACTTGTCCAAGCTCGACGCGGCCGCGGCGCCACCTACCACCTCGACGGCCGCCATCACCGACGACCAGGCCTTCTTTGCGCCCTCGGCGAGGCTGTGAACGGCCCCGGCGTCTAGGGCGTGTTTTGAAAGTCCCGTCTGCCCCGCGACGCCTGGCACGGCACCTCGCCGCGTTGTCGGGGTCGTCCGCGTACGCCCAGTACGCGGACGACCCTCCGCCCTGCGATGCACCGCCCCGCACCAGACGCCGCGGGCCCCGCCCTCCAGGCGAACGACGCTACTTTCGAAACACGCCCTGGTTCGGCCGCTGCCCGACCCGGGCCCGCAACGCCGGCGGCTTCGGCGCCACCTGGCCCTTCACCCTGGCCTGGCACGACGCCCATGTCGCCCGCGAGTGCCTGGGCCTCACACCACTCATCGGTCCCCGCCCGGAAACCTTCGAGGAACTCCGCGCTTTCCTAGCGGAGAGCCGTATCCAGGTCCACCTCGACTGAGCGCCCGCTCACTTATCCACAGCCCGCCCGATTGTTAGTGCCACCCTGCATCATGAATCCATGACCGAGATCGAGCAGTTGCTGGAGAGGGTGGCGGAGGAGGCCCGCAACACCCGCCCGTGGGGCTGGACTTCACTCCCCTCGCCCGTGACCACGGCCGCGCTCGCCAGGGCCGAGGCGACGCTGGGCTTCGCCCTGCCGCCGCTGCTCGCCGCCCTCTATCTACGGATAGGGGACGGTGGATTCGGCCCCGACGCCGGCCTGTGGCCCCTGCTCGACAGCCCGTTCGCCGACGGGCCCGCCGCCGTCCCGCAATATCTCGCGAACCGCGAGAGCGGCCCTGAGGACACCAATTGGCCCTGGCCCGAAGGCGTCCTACCCATAGCGTATTGCTGCTGTGGAGCGTGCGTGTGCGTGGACTGCACCACGCCGGAGGGCACCGTCCTGTTCTTCGAGGCGAACGCCAACGGAGCAGACCAGGCCTGGTACGTGGAAGAGCCAGGCCTCGCTGAATGGCTTCGCACCTGGCTCGACGACACCAGCGGGTACGACGACGCGGGCGGGGTGAAGGAACTGGTCTCCTGGCCCGACTTCCGAATACGCACGGCGGCTGCACAGGCCGAGTGAGCGTGCCCGCTCACGGCTTGCTCGACGGCTCCCGGCGCCCATCCCACCACCGCCGTACGCCGTACGCGACTGCTCCGACACCCAGTACGGCCGCGCCCACGGCCACCGACACCGCAGGCAGCGCGAAAGCCAGGGTCACGCATCCGACGAGCCCGACCACCGGTACGCCCCGGGAAACCGGTGCCGGGCTCAACGTCCAGGCGGAAGCGTTGGCGACCGCGTAGTACGCGAGCACACCGAAGGAGGAGAAGCCGATCGCGCCCCGGACGTCGACCGTGGCGGCCAGCACGGTGACCACGGCGCCGACGGCCAGCTCGGCCCGGTGCGGCACCTGGAAGCGGGGGTGCACGGCGGCCAGGGCGCCCGGCAGATGCCGATCCCTGGACATGGCGAGCGTCGTGCGCGAGACACCCAGAATCAGCGCCAACAGCGACCCGAGCGCGGCCACGGCGGCGCCCACCCGTACCACGGGCACCAGCCCCGGCACCCCGGCCGCCCGTACCGCCTCGGCCAGCGGAGCCGAGGCCTGCCCCAGCCCACCGGAACCGAGCACGGAAAGGACCGCGACAGCGACAGCGACGTACACGACCAACGCGATGCCCAGCGCGAGAGGGATCGCGCGCGGAATGGTGCGCGCCGGATCCCGTACCTCCTCGCCGAGGGTCGCGATCCGCGCGTACCCGGCGAACGCGAAGAACAGCAGACCGGCCGCCTGAAGCACCCCGCCCACGCCCCCGGACGCCCCGATGCCCAGCCGCCCGGCATCGGACGCGCCGGACCCCAGACACACGACGACCACGGAAGCGAGGACCGCCAGCACCACAGCCACGATCACACGGGTCAGCCAGGCCGACTTCTGGACGCCGCCGTGGTTCACGGCGGTCAGCGCCACCACGGCGGCCACCGCCACGGCGTGCGCCTGCTCCGGCCAGACGTACGCGCCGACGGTGAGCGCCATCGCCGCGCACGAGGCCGTCTTGCCGACGACGAACGACCACCCGGCCAGATATCCCCAGAAGGCGCCGAGCCGCTCACGCCCGTACACATACGTGCCGCCCGAGGCGGGATACACGGCGGCCAGGCGTGCCGACGACAGGGCGTTGCAGTACGCGACCACGGCGGCGACGCCGAGACCGAGCAGCAGCCCGGACCCGGCGGCGCGTGCCGCGGGGCCCAGCGCCGCGAAGATGCCCGCACCGACCATCGACCCGAGACCGATGACCACCGCGTCCCCGACCCCGAGCGTGCGGCGCAGTGGGGCGTCCGAACCGGGTTGTGTCATGCGCCGCACCCTACTGATCAGCGCAACCGGCGGACGTCACGGAGGCGTCCTCCACGACAACAAGACAAGAAGTACGCACGCGCCACGGCCCGGCCGCGGCGGAAAACGCAGTGCGAGCACGGGTATGCACAGCTCAGGTGCGGCTTAGGTACAGCAGGGAAGGGCAGGTTCACGGCATGAGCATCATCGGCTGGATCGTTCTGGGGCTGCTGGCCGGCGCCATCGCCAAGTTCCTGCTGCCGGGCCGCGACCCGGGCGGCTTCATCGGCACCACCCTCATCGGCATCGTGGGCGCCTTCATCGGCGGCTGGATATCCGCCCGCTGGCTGGACCACCCCATCACCGAGCAGTTCTACGACGGCGCCACCTGGGCCGCGGCGATCGGCGGCTCCCTGGTCCTGCTGATCGCCTACCGCATCCTGTTCGGCCACTCCCGTCGCTGAGCGGTTGCCCGCCACCGCGACCCGCGGACACCAGGCGAGAAGGGCAGGCACCGCGGCCGAAACCGGGTGCCCGCTCTTCCTCGCACAACGAGCCTGCCCATGGGCGAGCCCTGGCGATGACGGACTACTGCCGACGGCTCACCGGTAGTTGACGAACTGCACCGCGAAGTCGAAGTCCTTGCCCTTGAGGAGGGCGATCACGGCCTGCAGGTCGTCGCGGCTCTTGGAGCTGACCCGGAGCTCGTCGCCCTGCACCTGGGCCTTGATGCCCTTCGGACCCTCGTCGCGAATGATCTTCGCCACCTTCTTGGCGTTCTCCTGGGAGATGCCCTCCTCGATCGAGGCGAAGATCTTGTACTCCTTGCCGGACAGCTGGGGCTCACCCGCGTCCAGGGACTTCAGGGAGATCCCGCGCTTGATCAGCTTGGACTGGAAGACGTCGAGGATGGCCTTCACACGGTCCTCGGAGTTCGCCTCCATCAGGATCTTCTCGCCGGACCACGAGATCGAGGCGCCGACGCCCTTGAAGTCGTAGCGCTGCGAGATCTCCTTGGCGGCCTGGTTGAGGGCGTTGTCGACCTCCTGCCGCTCGACCTTCGAGACGATGTCGAAACTGGAGTCGGCCATGTCCTGTGGCTCCTTGTATCGGGGTATCGGGGTGTGTCGGGGTTCCAGCGGCTGCGTACGGGGGACGTACTGGCGCGCGTGGAAGACGACCGCAGAGCCCGGCATTGGTCCCGGGCCGCATCGGGCAAGCCTAGCCACCCAGCCCCCTCCGGGTGCTGATCAATCCGGTGGCGAAGCACCCCCGAGCATCAGGTATCGTTTACGTCGTCGCCACGGAGCGCCGCCGAAAAGCGGTTCGAAGGACGACAAATCCCAGGCGGTGTGCCCGAGTGGCCAATGGGAGCGGACTGTAAATCCGTCGGCTTAGCCTACCCAGGTTCGAATCCTGGCGCCGCCACGTGGATAGAGGCGCCCTCTGAACTGCGGAAACGCAGCTCAGGGGGCGCCTTTGCGTGAGGCGCGAGCGGGGTGGACTGTCTCGCCCTGTCTCGGCGTTTCCCGCTCTCTACCAGTGGTTCTGGACGGGGCGTGGACGGGAATTTCGGCCCCGACCAGGGCTGACGGGGGCGGCGGGCTGTCAGTCCCCCAGACGGGCGGAGATCTTCGCGTTGGCGGCATCCTCCCCGCCCCGGAGGAACTTGGCGTACACCCGGAAGAGGACGGCCACGCTGTGCCCAGCACGGGCGGCAACGATCTGGGGTTCCACTCCCGCGCTGAGCCACGTGGACACGGCCGTGTGTCGAAGATCATATGGCCGCTTGGCAAGCTTCGAGGCCCACTCCTGCGGGGTCAGCACCTCTTGCCGAGCGGCTGCCCAGACCTCGCCGTAGCCGCTCTCCTGCACCATGCCGCCGCGAGCGGTACGGAACAGTCGGCCGTCGGGCGCGACTCCGTGGGCGGTGATGTGCCAGCGGAGGAGCGCGACCAGCCGGGGCGGGATGGGGACCGGTCGAACGGCCTTGCGGGAACGGTGCTTGAGCCCCTTCCTATCGTGAGCCTCACCCGAGTCGGTCCACGGTCGGCCGGCTCGCGGACGGCTTTCGCGGAGCATGATCCTGCCCCACCCACGACGGGGCAGGTGTACGTCTGACTCCAGCAGGCCGACCGTTTCGCCGGGGCGCGCCGCTGAGTAGAGGATGCAGCCGAAGAACGCTTCCAGGTGGCGACCGCGAGCCCCTTGCGCGCGCACGCCGGCCAAGAGTCGTTCCGCCATCTCCGGATCAGGGACGCACTCGGGGTCGACTTCCTCGTCTACCTTCTCGGGCGCCTTCCACTGGAGTGTGTGCATGGGGTTCTCTGCCAGCATCTCGGCGTCGACCGCGTAGCCCAGAGCCTGATGGAAGATCGCTCGCTTCCTGGCGATCACGGAACCTGCGGAAGTCTTGCCGTCCATCCGCTTGGTGCAGGCATTCAACGCCCGGCGGACCAGCATCTTCTCCGAGAGAGCCGAGACGGGAAGCGACTTGCGCTCAAACCACGCCAGAACCTCCTTCACGTCCGGCGGGGGTTCCTCGTCCCACCGCTTGACGTTGAAGGCCCAGCTATAGAGCGCACGTCGCACGAGACGGTGATCCGCCATGCCCCTCGTGTCCTTCACGATGATGGGGGTCACGGTCGCCATGGCTTCGGCGAGGTTCTTGCGGGTGGTCGCCGGGGAGTGGTCCCACTTCATCTCGATGTAGTCCCGAGCGTGCTGGTACCAGGGGAGGTCTTTCTCCTTCTGGACCATCGACTTCGGCAAACCGCTCTCAACGTCGAACGGTTCGCCCTCGCGCGTCGCCGTGACGAGCTGGGCTCGCCTGCTCTCGGCGAGCCCGGAGGTGAGGAACGATTCCGAGTGCGGGCGGGTGCCGACCTGCCAGCGGAGCTGATAGGGCTTGCGGTACGGCCGCTTGCGGATTGCCCAGATCCGCACGGTGTAGCTCCACTCGGTCACGCGACCTCCAGATCGTTGAGAAAGGCGTCGAGGACGCTTCGGCGCATGCGCAGGTGACCGTTTGGCAGGCGTCGAACTTCCGGTGCGTAGCCACGGTCACGCCAGCGGTAATAGGTGGCGCGGCTTATGCCGATTTCGTCGAGTGCGTCGGTCAGCGGGACCCACGGATCAGCAGGGGCGTGGCGCCGACGGGAAGCGGCAGTCATGGTGAGATCTCCTGGGGAGCTGAAGCGTGCAGGAGTACGGGGCCCTTGGCCCCCCTCTGGGAAGTCCGCTACATGCGCCACGGCTGCTACGTCGCAGGTCAGAGCCTGTTTTTGGTGTAGCGGCTTGCCGGGGTGTAGCGGATGGGTCCGCTACACCTCTGGGGGCTGTAGCGGTTGTGGGGTGTCTGTAGCGGGGGCGTAGCGGGTTACATGGGTAACAGCCGCTACGCCGTTTCCGCTGGTCAGGTGGGGTCTACGCGGTGTCTGTGGCGGGTGTAGCGGATTCCGTCGCCATGGGGCAGTAGCGCTGCCAGGCGTCGTGGAGGTCGGCGGCGTAGTAGCCCTTGACCACACCGGCGCCGGTACGGATGTTCCGTGCCTTGATCGGGGCGTTGTCGGCGGTGACGTACTCCCCGAGCCGTTTGGCGAGTTGCCGCGAGTCGAGGGGCTTGCCTCCCATGTCGGCCCAGGGTGCTTCGTCCATGGCGTTGAGTGCGGCGAGGATCTGGGCGGTGGGCATCCGGTCGGCGCCGTTGAACACGACGTCGCGCAGGTCGGTCAGGAGTCGGATGCCCAGGGACGCCTTGTCGCCGGCGGTGGCGGCTGCGACCAGTTCGACGCACGCTTCGCGGGCGCGCTGGGGCCAGTGGCCGCCGGCGGCGTCGGCGATGGCGAGGAGGGGTTCCCATACGTCGGCGGGCCGGTCGGAGACGCCGTCGGGCATCTCGGGGTAGGCGCCTTCCAGGTCGGTTCGTACCGTGTCCGCCCATGCGGCGATGCGGTCGCGCAGCGCGTGGCCTTGCGGTTCGTGGATGCGGCTGCGGAAGGCTTCCACGGTCTCGTTGGGGGCCCGGCGGCGCATGCGGATGATGACGGAGCGGGTGAGGATCGTGTCGGGGAGCCAGCCGAGCCCGGCGACGGCGACGGCGGCGTACGACGGGAAGGCCTGGACGGTTTGTTGGCCGCCGTCTCCGACGCACCGGTAGGAGACGCCGGTTCGGCGGTGGCCGGCGTTGAGCAGACCGCGTAGTTCCTCGTTGTCCTTGGCCTTGGGGCCGAAGACGGTGTCGATCTCGTCGAAGAGGATCGTGGGCCGCCCGGACTCCATCCCGGAGACCGCGCGGAACAGTGCGGCGGGGGAGGCGTTGACGGCCACCATCGGCTGTGGAACGAGCGTGCCGCAGATCTCCAGCCCGCGAGTCTTGCCCGATCCCGGTTCCGGCGAGAGGAACGCCAGACGGGGCGTGGACTCGAACGCGTCCAGCAGGTGGGTGTGGGCGTTCCACAGCACGACGGCGACGTAGGCGGCTTCGGTGGGAAAGGCGTTGAAGCGTCGGTGGAACGCTTCGACCTCGTCGAGTAGGGCCGCGCCGTCGATGGTCGGCGCGGTCGTGGGCTCGGTCATGCGGCGGCCCTCTCTTCCTGAGGGTTGCGGAGCGGGCAGGTGTCGCGGTGGGCGGGGTGGGCCTCGGAAAGGGCTGAAAGGACGGCCTTGCGGCCGTCGTCCTTCGTGCCACGGCCGGAGCCGGTGTCGGGCACCGGTGGGCGCGGACTGCTGGCTTCTGGGGCGGGAGGCTTTTCAGGGGCGGGGTGTTGGGGGTTCACGCGGCCTCCCTGGGACGGGCGGTGCGAATAGCCCAGTCCAGGGCGCTGCGGATGGTGGCCCGGCACTCGGTCGCCGGCAGTCCGGCCGCCTCCCCCGCCCCCTGAAAAGCCTCCTCCACCCGTTCTCGGGTGATCTCGCCCCATGCGACGAAGCGGCCCAGGGCGCGGGCGCCTGCCAACAGGCGGTTGTTCCGCCCGCCCTCCTTCGTGTCCCAGACGGCCGCCGTCTCACGTTCCAGGGCGGCCTCCGCCCGGCGGGTCCCCTGGCCGGGAATCAGGAGTGGGGCGGGCCCGGTGGCGGGTCGTGGCGCTTCGACCAGCAGCGCGGTGAGCCAGCGTGGCAGTGGGGCCATGGGGGTGTTGTCGGTGACCTCGTACGTGCCTTCGGGGGTGGTGCTGCCGGGGGCGACGACGTAGCCGCCCCAGGCGCGGGTGTCGATGTGTGCGCCGAGCCGGTTGACGCTGCTCTTCAACTGCCCGCCGGTCGGGGCGGTGAAGTACAGGTGGCAGCCCCCGCTGGGAGTCCGCACCCGGTAGGTGGCCGGGAGGGTCTCGCCGGCGCGCTCGCAGAGCGCCTGCAAAGAAGCGGCGCCGTCAGGCGTTCCTTCTTCCTCTTCCGGCTTGCAGACATCGAGATCGATGACGAGGAGACCGGCCGGTCCGGTGGCGATCCCCACGTTGTACGGCCGCTGCACCCATGCGGCCTGGATGAGGTCGGGGGCGGTGGTGGCGCGTTGCTCGGGGGTGCGGTGGCCGTCCGCGCAGCGTCCCGTGCCGGGGCAGGAACGCTCGGGGTGCCCGGCTGGCCGCTTGGTGCCGGGATGCAGCGGGATGACGGGCCAGCCGCGCTCTGCGGAGCACAGCGCGGCGGCGAGCAGGTGCAGGTGGCTCAGGTCGATCGTGGGCAGGTCGAGCATGTTGGGGAGCGGGACGCTGCTCATGCCGCACGTCATACGGCTGTGCCTCCGTCCGTCCACAGGCTGAGGACGCGGTCGTTGAGGGCGTCACCGGCGGCGGTGATGGCGGTCTTGTCGCCGGTGCGGACGGCGTCGAGCAGGGCGGCGAACTCCGGGGTGGGGCCGGGGTCCTGGAGGTTGTTCAACTGGCGTGTCATGGCTCGCAGCAGGGACCAGGTGGCGTACCGGTCGAGGTACAGGAGCTGCTCGGTCAGTTCGAGCGGTTCGCCCACGGTGACCACGGTGAGGATCATGCTTCCGTCGGAGCGCGGCTCGATGCTGGTGCTGACGACCCGTTCGGTTCCTTCGGGCAGTCGCGGGTGGATGTGGCGGTCGGTCATGCTGGAGGTCTCCAGTTCCTTGATGGGTGCTGGCTGACAAGGGCGGCCCCGGTTCTTTGGCGAGATGCGGGGGCCGCCCTTGGCGCAGCTAGAACGGGGGTTCGTCGCCGGACTGCGAACCCGTCGGGGTGGCGGTCCTGGACCAGGGGTCGTCACCGGCCGGGCCGGACTGCGTAGCGCGCTTGGCGTTGATCTGGACGGTGGTGAAGCGGACGGATGCGCCGATGTCGTCGATCTCGACGGCGAGCATGGAGCGCTTCTCGCCCTCGGGGGTTGTCCAGTCGTGCTGTCGCATCCGGCCGGACGCGACCACACGCGAGCCCTTCCCGAGACTCTCGGCGACGTGCTCGGCGAGGGTGCGCCAGGCGGCGCAGCGGTAGAAGGCGGTGGTGCCGTCCTTCCACTGGTTCGACGTGCGGTCGAAGCTGCGCGGGGTGACGGCGACGGTGAACTTCGCCAGTGCGGCGCCGCCCTCGGTGAACTTCAGCTCGGGGTCGTCGGTCAGGTTGCCGACGAGGGTGACGGGGGTCTCTCCGAACGACATGAACGGTCCTTTCGGGTCAGTGCTTGGTGCGGGTGAGTCGGAGGGTGATGCCGCCGACGCCGATGGGTCCGGCGGCGGTGGCGATGACGGTGACGGCGTGGGCGGTGGCGTCCAGCAGCGCGCACACGGCGACGACCAGCCCCCAGCCACCGAGGCCGGCGGCACCGGCGACGGCGAGCGGAACCAGCACGCGCCGCCACGGGATGCCGGTGTGGGTGGCGGGGTGGACGACGATGACGACGGGGGTTCCGGTGGCTGTTGCTCGGTTCCAGTCGTCGGCGGGTATGTGCGGGGCGAGGTGTCCGGGCGGATCGCGGTGAGCCATGGGGGCACTCCCTTCGGAACGGCCGCGGGCCCGCGCCACAGATGTGGTGCGGGCCCGTGCGGATTGGGTGTCAGGGTCAGGTGTCAGGGGGTGTCACGCCGGGGCGTCACGCGTTTCTGACACCGGGTTTGCCTAAGGGTTTGGGTGTCAGACGGCCCTGACAGTGTCAGGCGTCAGACGGGTGTCAGGCGGCCACCGGGGCGGGGACGATGCGCCACCGCCCGGTGGCGTTCGTGGCCTCCAACCGGCCCGCCATGGCGGCTTCCTTCAGCCTCTCGGAGACCCACGGGCGGGAGAGGCTGTGGCGGTCGCACCAGTCCGTGAAGTCCTTCGGACCGACGACCATCTGTCCCGCGGCCTCAAACTCCGCGAGCGCGTCCGCGAACAGCCGGCGCGCTTCCTCCGGTGACGGCTTGCGGCCGGAGTTCCGTCCGAAGATCGGGGCGTCGTCGCCCTCCTGCGACTCGGGGAGTTCGGCTTCGGGGTCGATGTGCTCGTCCTCGGGGTCGACCAGCGGCCCGTACCCGGTCTCGTCCACGTCGTCGTCCTCCATGGCGGCGTGCCCGGCGGGGCCGTGGCTGGGGGCGGTGCGGCCGGTGTAGGCGTTTCCGGCGACGCTGGAGGCGGCGCCGGCGGTGATGGGGTCGGCTACCGCGCCGTTGCGCTGGGCCCAGTCGGCGAGGACTTCCATCAGGGAGACCGCGTCGGGGGCGAATCCCCAGGTGCGGCCCGGTGATGCGTAGCGGGTCTCGTCGATGCCGGGGGTGACGAGGTAGCAGTAGCCGGGGCGGCGGTTGCCCCAGGCGCCGGGGTGGGCGCCCGCGTCCAGCACGGTGTCCGGCAGGGAGAACGACTCGTCGCGCGGGTCGCAGCCGAGCGCGATCACGGACGGCAGGGACGCGCGGGTGCTGGTGGACATCTGGTCGAAGGACGGCCGCTGAAGCGACACGATCAGGGAGACGCCGGCGGAGCGGGCTTCCTGAGCGATGCCGGTGAAGGCGTTGTCCCCGATGTTCCGCAGGGTGCTCGCGGCCTCCTCCATCCACGTCACCAGGTAGGGCATGCCCGCGCAGCCGCAGGCCCGGCCGTCCGTGCGGCAGGTGTGTGCGGGGTCGTTCTGGACTTCGGCAGCCGCGGGGACCCATTGCCGGTAGTTGTGCTGGCCCAGCCAGCGCGTGCGGGCGGGGATGACGGCCTTGATGGCCTCCACCATGACCTCGGTCGGGGTGCCGCCCTCGGCCGCCCAGTCGATGCCGGGCAGTAGTGGCCGGAAGTCCTGGAACATCTTCGGGTCGGACAGCCACAGCAGGACGTCCCGGCGGGACAGGATCTCCGTCTGGAGGTTGAGGGCGGTCTCGCCCTTGCCGGACCCGGTCCCGCCCGCGACCAGTACGTGGGTGCCGTTGCGGCCTGCTTTCGGGTCACCTGGCAGCCACAGGTACATGGGGGAGCCGTCGTCGTAGCGGCCGATCACCAGCGGATCGGCGATCGAGCCGCCCAGGTTCGACGGGCCCTCCCAGTACGCGGCCTGAGCGAGCATGTCCTCAGGGACGATGACCAGTTCCCCGCGCCGAGAAGAGCCGGGGTCGGGCTGGTAGCGCACGGCCGAGGTGGGCAGGTCCAGCGCTGACGCGATCCGGCCCAAAGCCTTGGACACGTCCTCGTTGGTCTGCTCACCGGCCTCCACCGCGAGCGGGGCGGTGACCCGGTTGGGCTCCACCGTGGCGTTGCCGATCTGCGCCCGCGCCAGCCCCACCTTCTCCAGCAGGCCCTTGTCCGAACTCTGGCCGGCCGGGTCGTCGTTGCGGCGAAGGATCATCCGGATGTTCCACGACAGCGCCAGCACCGGAGCGCCGATCAGGTACATGTCGGGCAGCGGCCCGGCAGCCGGGCCCGCGAGGCAGGCGGCGGTGGTCCAGGCGGACGCGGCCGCCACGGTGATCGCGGAGTGAAGGCGCCGCTGCTGGGTGGTGGACTTGCCCATCCACCACGTCGCCCCGGTCAGCGCGACAGAGGCGAGGGTCAGACCGACCCCGGCCGCCGCGCTCTGCTCCCACTGGAGACTGCCCAGCCCGCCCGCGATACCGATGCCGGCGGCGGCCACCCACGGCGGCAGGTGCGGCATCGCCCGGTGCAGGAGGTAGGCCCCGATGGAGCCGCCACCATGGGACTCACCGGGGAGGAGACCGGGGCCGGTGTATTCGGCGACCATGCCGTTGTCGAGGAAGTCGGTGTGCCGCACACGACGGCCGTTACTGTTCCTTGCCATGGGTCAGCCTCCTTACTGCTGGTCCCAGTTCATGACCGGGGCCTGAGGGCGCCGGGCACGGTGACGGACACGGTTGATCTCTTCCTCGAACTCCTGCTGGAACGTGGCGTAGCAGGCGGCGGCGTTCTTCGCCGCGCTGCGCAGGTCATCGGCGGCCCGGTTCATCTTCCGGGCCACCTTCGCCGCGCGGATGCGGGAGCCGAACGCCCGCCCTTCCGGGTCGGGCACGGCCGCGAGGACGCCTTTGAGGATCTCGGTGCCCATGGCGACCTCGATGGACAGCGTCACGGCCGCCGCCCGCAGGGTGTTGCAGTAGTGCCGCACCATCGCCGGGGAGCTGAAGTCCGGGGCGGGGAGCAGGGCTTCGGCGTGCGGGCGGCGCCCGTTCGCAGCAGCCGCGCGCTTGTTGTTGTTCACGGTGACGTTGATCGGCGGGACGATCGAGCCGCCGAGCGCGCCGACGAACCCGCCGGCGGCGGCCCCGGCGTTGGCGAACTTGTTGCCTTTGTTGCTGCCCCCGGTATTGGCGTTGGTGGGCGGCCGGTACGGCTGCTGAGCCTGCTGATTCCGGAAGTTGTGGACCCGGTTCGAGCTTCCGTTGCTTGCCATCTGTCTGTTCTCCTCGGGTCAGCGGGACGGGCGGACGAAGAACCACGTGGTCTGCGCGGCAATCAGGACCAGCAGCCACAGCAGCGGCAGCGGCCCCGCCAGCGGGCCGAACCCGGCGGCCAGCGCCACCCACACGGCGGCAAGCGTGGCGAGCACCGTCAGACCGATACGCCAGCCGAGCGCCGCGCCGGACGCGGGGCGGCGGCGCTGCATGACCAGCACCCACAGCGTCGGAGCGAGCGCGGCGGGGGCGAGCACGAGACCGGACCACCACGCGCTCACGTGCAGGACACCGGTCAGGGCGAACACGAAGACGGCCAGGCCGACCGGGGCCAGACCGCGCCGTCCGGCCCACAGCGCGCGACCGAGGAAGCCGAGCGCTTCGCGGGTCAGGGAGGGGCGTTCGGGGACGACGATCACGAATGGGGCAGAGCGGCGCCCGCGCCGGCGCGGTATCTGGACGGTGTGGACGCCCGCGGCCGTCTTCGCGACGCGGGCACGGGTACGGCTGGACACAGCCAAAACTCCTTGATCGGAGGGACAGTTGGGATGCTGTGCGGTGCGAAGAGGAAGGCTCACCGGGTCTGCGCGCCGGGTCTGCGAACGTGCCGCTCGCCGGGGCTCACCGGGTCTGCTTCACTGGTGCGGTCGACTGCTCCGGCAGTCGCAACGAAGGCCAGCCCAATTGCCCTGGGCTGGCCTTCATTGGTGGTGCCGGAACGCTGGTCAGGTGCCGGATTCCTCATGGGACATCAGCGAGCCCCACGCCCGGCGAACCCGCCCTTCCCCGCCGACGAACCCGCCCTCGCGGAAGCCGGTCACGGCCTGGCGGTAGGACAGCGGCGGGTCGTCGGAGTAGCGCAGGTGCCGCAGGACGACCACGAGCTGTTGGTCCGTCAGCGGCTCCCCCGGCACCGGCACGGGCACCCCGGCGACGGCCGCGATTTCGTCGAGGGTCACGGGGGGTGTGACGGGGTCCGTCACGGGCGTGACGGGCTCCGAGGGAACGGTCTCGAACACGGGCGTGACCTGCGTGTCTTCCGGAGTCACACCGGGCGTGACGCCCGTGACGCCCGGACCCTCGATCGCGGCCGGCTCGGAGGTGTCCGTCACGGCGAGGGCGGGGAGTGTGACGGGGAGGTCGAACATGCCCGCAAGGGCCGCGTCCGCACCGGCCGTCATCCGCTCACGCTGAACGCCGACCAGGTGCGCCCCAAGCAGAGCGTCACCCGCACCGACCTTCTCGGCGAGTTTCCACGACTCCAGCTGCGACGCTGCGCGTGCCTTCTCCTCCGGGTGGTTCGCCGCGCGGGCCCGGTGGTAGGCGAGCTTCTGCATGACCTCGGCGTTGCGGCGCTGCGCTTCGGCATCCACGCCGGTGCGGTAGATCACGATCCGACGGGCCAGCAGGCCTAGAGCCTCAGCAGAGGCGGACATGGCAATCGGCGTGACGGCAAAGATCACCTTGTCACGGGTCGACTCGGCAACCGCGATGCCGGTCAGGGAGGCCACCGCCGGCAGCACCCACAACCCCATCCGTACGGCCGCCGGGGAGGACTGCCCCAATGCGGTCAGGCCGACCAGGGTCAGGGCCAGGACCAGCGTCGCGCCCTCGCCGGCCGCGACCACACCGAGCGCGGTGGCCGACCGGTGGAACACGGACGTGATGTTGGTGTAAGTACCCCACGCACCGACACCGCCGAAGCCGACCATCGGCACCGCGGCGGCACTGAGCAGGATGATCTGGCCCCTGGTCAGGGCCCTTTCCGGGGGACGCTCCATCTCTCACTCCTTCAAGGGAAGTTGCCGCCCGACCGGGCTGGTCAGGCAGCGGCTGTCTGGTCGTCGGGGTAGGCACAGGGGACGCACACCCCGAGCGAGGTGGGGATGACGTATTCGGCCTCGGTGAGGCACTGCGGGCAGGTACGGCGAGCGCGCATCGCGCAATCCAGCGCCCGGCGCTTCGCCGCGGTCATCGGCCGCACCGGCTTGGCCTTGTCGACCTGGTAGAGGTAGGCGACCAGCGGGCCGCGCCGGTAGCGCGGGCGGAGGATCTGGGCCACGACCGGCTGACCGCCGGGGCGCAGACCCTGGGCCCGTAACTGCCGTTTCGTCGCCAGCCCGTCCGGCGCACAGCGCCACGGGTAGGTGGGTATGCCGTACCGGGCGCCGTTTGGGTCGAAGCACTTGCCCCACGCCGCCATCAGACCGACACCCCGACCGGCACCGGCGCCTGCACGTCGCCGTAGCCGATCAACTCCAGCACGGCGCCCGCGTACTCGACGTGCGCCTTCAGCACCCGCGTACGGCCGTCGCTCTGCTCGCGGTACGCCACGTCGTCTGGAGCGATACCCAGGGCATCCCGCCATGCCTCGAAGTCGGCCAGGTCGTGGTGGAACCTCAGGACCAGCCGGTCTGGGTAGATGGTCGACACGTCGATCTCCGGCGCGGGCAGATGCCCGAAGTCCACGGCCAGCAGCCGCAGCACGCGCAGCGGCACGGCCAGGCCGTCCAGCGTCAGACCCTCGCTCATGCCACACCCCCCAGAGCGAGCAGGGCCGCCAGGATGAGCAGAGCGCCGCCGGCATAGGTCAGGTCGATCGCGCGGCGCAGGAAGGTGAACTTGACCACCGCCAGCCGGGACAGTCCCGCAATGTCGGCAGCAAGGTCATCCGAGACGGCGGCGGGAATCTCCACCGGCGCCAGCGTGGCCCACAGCACGAAGCCGTGCCGCCCGCGAAGGTTCGGCCGGACCGACCGCAGCAACAGCCCGGCCGCGACGACCAGCACAGCCGTACCGAGCCCGCCCACCGCGTACGCGGGAAGGTTCAGGGGCAGGTCTCGGGCGACCGACCAACCGCCGGCGAGCAACGCGCCGACGAACGCCAGCAGCAGACCGGCCTTGGTGTCGGTCCGCGCGATCTCCGCCTTCACCTCAGCGTGCGCGGCCATCAGGACCTGTCCGGGGACGCTCATGCCGCGGCCCCCCGGTGTACCGGACGGCGGCGGGCGGGGCGGACCAGCGGGACCACGTCGAACAGCTCGGGGTGGTCGTCGACGACCCGCGCGGCCAGGCGGACCAGGTCGTCGGGGAGGCTGGCGAACTCGGGGTCGGCGAGGATGTCACGGGCCGCGTCCAGCCGGGCCGCGCGCTCCTCCTCCGTCTCGCCCTCCACCCCGAGCCACAGCTCAACCGGGGTGCCCAGCGCCAGTTCCGCGAACTCCGCCGCGGTGACGGCCTCACGGCCGGCAACGAGGTACTTCATGGAGATCTCTCCTCACAGTGGAACGGCCCGAACGCGCCCCGGAGGTGCCTCTACGGGGCGCGCGGCCGTGGAAAGGAACCGCACAGGAAAGCGGTGCGGGTGGGACTGTCGAAAGTCCTCATCAAACGGGCAGGACACCGACGTGACGCCAGCGCCCTGCCCGCATGACGAGTGACGGGAAACCCCGTCACTGCCGTCTCGCGGCTCCGTACGCGCCTTGCTCCCTTCCCTTGGACGGCGCGCGGTCACCGCGCCACTCAGTCGTCACTCGCTGAGTGGATCGCCCATCCCTTCCGGGTGTCATGGACCGGGTGCAGCCCAACCACCGGGATCCCCGCGATCCGGTCCCTGGGTCTACGCCCGAGGGTCAGACCAACGGCTTAGCCGATGACACCGATCGATCCGTGAAGACGACGGACTTCTACGTCTCCCCTGCCGCTCGAACCGCGTGTAAGCAGGTCCGGCGGGGTCCTACGCATGCAGCCGTGAATCGGAGTCACCTCCGAATCTGGTGCGCACCAGTAGGTTGCATCTGGTGCGCACCAGAGTCAAGGGGCTTTGCTGATTCGGGCGGTAGTTCTCCGCCCTGGCGCATCTCTAGGAGACAGTTCGAGACGGGGTGTCCGGTAGCCAACAGGACTTAACTCCTGCCCTGTTAACCCCTGTTGACCTGCGGTGATGTGAGGCATGCTGGAAAGGTCAGCGAAGGGGACCGATCGCCGGGCGGTGGCTGTGAGTTCAGGACTATGGAGCGCGCGAACGGCACGTGGTTGGTCGCAGGAACGACTGGTTCGCGAGATCGAGCAGTACGCCCGGCGGCACGTCACGGACGTGGCATCGACCGCGAGTTTGCGGGTGTACGTGTCCGAGTGGGAGAACGGCAAGCGTTCCATCTCGGACCGGTACGCGGTGATCCTGCGTCAGCTCATGGGGGTGACGGACGCCGAATTGAGGGGCGCCCCATCAGCCGTCGTTCCGCCGATGGCCGACGGGTACGACGAACTCCTCAGCAGGATCGATTCGGCGAGCAGTGTCGACGAATCCATGGTCCAGGCGTTCAACGGCCAGACCGAGTTGCTACGGACGATGGACCGGCGGTTGGGTGCGGCCAGCCTTGTGGACCAGGTGACGGGACACCTTGCCGCTCTCGAAGACGCGCTGAACTTCGCCGTACTGCCTCATACGCGCCGCCCTGTGGCCCTCGCGCTTGCAGGGGCGTCAACCATGGCCGCATGGCAAGCGATCGATGCGGGGGCAGTGGAACGGGCCTGGCGCCACTACGAGTTGGCGAAACGAGCCGCGCGGGACGCTGAGGCGCCGATGTACCTCGCTCACGCCATGGCAGAGCAGGCATACGTGCTGTGCGAGGCCGGTCGGCCGGCGCTTGGTGTCGACTTGGTCCGCGACGCGCAGCGGACCCTGGGGCAAGCCGGATCGTCCCGTCTCCAGGCATGGCTGTACGCCGCTGAAGCCGAGATGTGCGCACATGCTGGAATGCCGGACGCCTGCCGACATGCCCTCGACAGGGCCGCTGCGTGCATTCCGGCGGGCCCTGAGGACCGCGACCCGGACATGTTGAGCATCTTCCTCAACAGCTCGCACCTGGCCCGATGGCATGGAAACGTCCTTGCCCTGCTTGGCGACGACGAGGCGGTGACCAGCCTCTATGACGCGCTGGACGTGGCAGACCCAACCTTCGTGCGCGCAAAGGCTGGGCTACACACTGATCTCGCCCAAGCGCACCTGGCGCGAGACGAGTACGACGACGCGGACACCCACCTGAGGCAGGCGCGATTGCTGGCAAGTCGTACCGGCTCCGTACGCCAGCGGCGCCGCGTCGACCTCCTCAGCGAGCAGCTGTAACCCCCGGTTTGCCCCGGCTCGCCAGGATGTGGAGAAGGGCAACCAGGGTGCCGGAGCCCATCAGCTCACCACGAGCCATGAGCCCAGGAATGTCGGAAAGGGGCACCCATTCGATGTGCCCTGCCTCTTCAAGATCTGTGGGTGATCCCACTTGTTCGGCCCCGTGACCCACGAAGATCTCGTGAGGCGAGTCGACCATGCCGATCATGGGTTGGTACGTGACGACGTGTTTCAGCGTCTTCGGGCGCCAACCGGTCTCTTCTACGAATTCCCTCAGCGCCGTGTCTGCGGGGTCCTCTCCTTCATCCACGATGCCGCCGGGGAGTTCCCAACCCCACTGCTGCGGGACGAAGCGGTAGCGCCACATCATGAGCACGCGGTCTTGCTCGTCCACCACCGCCGTGATGGCAACGTGGTGCAGCTTCACCACGTGATGCTCGAACCGCTCGACGCCGGGCGGCTCCACGTCCCAGAGCTGGAGCTTGACCCATCGGTTGTCGTAGAGGTCACGTTCGCCGTGGATGCGCCAAGGCTCCAGCCCTTCGGGAGTCTTGACGCTCACCGTGCCAGGCACCCGGTAGGAGCTGCGCCCGTGAACCTCCAAGGCGCCCTCGGCCACGAGTCGGGCTAGCACCTGTCGGAGCGCCGTCCGGCCGATGTCGAGTTCTTCGACCAGCGTGCGCTCCGAGGGGAACTTGTCACCCGGTGCGTACTCGCCGGCGGCGAGCCGTGCGCGAAGCGTCTCGTAGACCTTGATTGTCTTCGGTCCCATCCGCGGAGCACTCTCCGTTCTGCCGTGGTGCGTACCAGCGTAGCGGGCGGTATGTACGTGTAGGCAGTCGCTAGTGTGACTCGGTCTGCCCTGCCCCCTCATCCTCTGAGGCGCTGCTCCTCTTGGGCTGCAGTGCCCTTTGTTGAGTGGGCGACGATGTCGCTGAAGATTCGTCGCACACGAGAGGGCATAACCTGCAGCAGACGCCGCGTTCGTTCGACCTCATCTTTCGACTGCAGGTCAAAAGCTCTAGCAAGAATCGGACGCACGTCCTCAGGGCTCACCCTGTTGGCAACATCTAGCCTTCGTAGGACCTGGTCAGGGCCGTAACCAACGCGAACAGCCAGACTGCGGGAAGCGCGGCCAGTTGCTTCCTCTTCGGGTGAGGCTGATACGAGGTTATGCCTCAAAGCTTCAGCAGCTTCATGTGCGAGTCGTTCTCGCAGTTTTTCTTGTTTGGCCGCTGTCAGTTCGGCCTGAAGGGCTGCAATATGCTCCTGAGCTGCCGCCATCTGCTCTCTCGCTTCCGCGAATTCGCGAGCCGCACGCTGCTCCTCCACCGTGTCTGCCGCTGCTCGAACTTTTTGTGTGGTGATCACCACTTCCGCTTCTTGTGACGTTTCAGTCTTCTCTCTATCTTTCTCTTCGTTTTCTGCGCTTTCAATTTGCCTTTCTAGTTGATCGCATCGTTCCTCTGCCAAAATTCTAGCGCTTGTCGCATCTGCAAGCTGCTTTTTGAGGATGGCGATATCTGCCTGCAGTTGATCTCTTTCGGCGCGCAGTTCGTCCGCCTCGGAGGTGAAAAGATCAATTTCTGCCTTAGCTGCCTGCCTATCTGCAGCCCGCACTGCACGCAACGCTTTTAGTTCCACATTTAGCTGATCTACGTGCTGCTGGGATTCATGCAGTGCCTGCCGGAGTAGCCGTTCGAGAGAAGTGGCCTCCCGCACTTGCTCGTCGGCCTCCTCGAGGAGACGCTGAAGGTCGGCCGCTCTCTTTGTCCCCGCGCTAGTTTTAGCCGCACGGACGTACAGTTGACGCAATAGCGCTACTGTTTCGTCGCTGGTCTGTATCTCCCGTTCCTCTGCCACGTGCGCGAGCAGATTGACAACGAAGTTCCATGGTGGGATGCGTGTGCCTTTGAGGTAACGAGAGAGGGTGCCCGCGTCGGTATAGCAGCGAGCCGCATATCTGCGCAGTGAGATGCCGAGCGAATCGAAAAGCGTGCGTAAGGCCTCAGCGAATGCCCGATGATCTTCGGGTACTGCATCGCCGATAGGTTCTAGCGTCCCCACGCCATCCTCCCCCTCAGGCGTTGCAGGAGTGGCAACACTGCTGTGGCGCTCCTGCAACGCTACGTCCGCCCTAGTCAGCTGCCTGTGGGCACACTGGTGCGCGGTGCTCGAACTTTGCAGCAAGTATGCCCGTTGCTGCAAGAGCAACACCTACCACGGTGTTGCCAAGTGGGAGCAACACTCCTGTTGCTGCTTCTGCAGCGCCTTCTTTCGCAGGCAAGCTTGACTCAGCACGTAATCCTGGGCTCCTGCCCCTCGAAGAAAGGTAAACGGTTGAACTCCCGTGCGGACTCCCCCTATTCGAATGTCGCTCGACTCTTTGACTTCATGGCTTTCGTAGGGATTCTCTCCATTGTTCTCGCTCTCGCCTACCTGGGGGTGGGGGCCGCTTTCATCGCGTCAATTGCTGCGCTGGTCGGCGTCTGTGGGCGTATCTGGGTGGCCATTAGTCGCCCGTCGGGGACGTTCCGCGCGGACAAGGCGCACGTTACGTGGGCCCCAGGTAAGTGGCAGGGCAGGATGGAGACTGAGCGCCGAACGGACGGGGGCGCTGAGAGGTGACGGCCTCGCCCTAAGCGAGAACAAAGCGCGGACTCCGACTGCGGCAGCGCTCACGCAGTGCCGCACTTGTTGCCCCGTGCGTCTCTGGACGAGGTGTGGACGACTTTTAGCGGCTTGAGGGCGGACACTTCTGTTTCCGCAGGTCAGCACCATCTCAGGAATTTACTCGTGAGCGGACTGTAAATCCGTCGGCTTAGCCTCGATCTTTCTTGACGGTCCGCCGACGGAGTCGGTGGACCGTTTTCGTGCCGTGGACTGAGCTTGCGCAGGCCGAAGGCCCGAGTGCCGCCTCGGGATGGCGCCGGATTCCACTGCTCCGGGTGTTGAGGTGCTGTCGAAGGGACGGGGAATCCGCTGGTCAGCCAGGGTCGGGCAGGTGGGTGAGCCTGTCGAGGGCTGCGGTGATGTGGCCGGTCCAGGGCCAGTGCCGGGCAAGGCGGAGGATCCGTCGGCGGCCGGTGGTCACGAGTTGTCCGGCCGCGGTGAACAAGCGGAGGCGTAGTCGGCGGGGTTCCCAGAGCCTGGCTTTGCCGGTCAGGGCGAGCATCGGTATCCAGGCCAGCAGGTCGAGAGCGATCTGCACGATCTCCAGCCAGATCCGGTTCTGGGCGGTGCGGTGCAGGGGCAGGTTGCGCAGGCCGGTGGCCCGGGCGGCGCGGATGCGGTCCTCGGCCCGGGCCCGCAGTCGGTGGCGGAGCTCGAGCTCGGCGATCGGCCGGCCCAAGGTGTTGGTGGCGAAACAGGTCAGCCGCATACCGTCCGCATCCGTGAGCCGCAACTGGGCCCCGGGGTGCGGTCGTTCCTTCCTGACGATCAGCCGTATGCCCTCCGGCCAGCCGTCCAGAACGTCGCCGGTGAGTTCAGCGACCCAGGCGCCGTCGCGGATCTCGCCGTCCGCCTCGACGGCCGCCGTCCAGGCCGATGCCGGAACGCTCAGCACGTGCTGGTGGATCGCCTCGGTGATCACCATGCCGACCGAGTAGGACAGCCACCGTCCCCGCCGGGCGAGCCAGGCGACGAAGTCGTGGGTGCCGCCCGCGGAGTCGGTGCGGATCAGGGTCCGGCGTCCGCGCCGGTACTTCTTCGGCAGCTGAGCCAGGGCCAGTTGGGCGGCGGTGATGTGGTCAGCGGCCGTGTTCGATCCCGCGTTGCCTGCTCTGAGCAGGGCCGCGACCGGTTCACCCGTGCCGCCCGGTCCGTGGTCGACGAACCCCATCAGCGGGTGGTGGCCGTAGGTTCGCTTCCACGTGGGTGCGGCGTCCTCCTTGTCCGAGTGCGCGATCACCAGCACCCCGTCGAGGTCCACGGTCACCGTCCCGCCCGCGTCAGGCGCTTCCCGGTCGGCCAACCGCCAGACGTGTCGGCGGACTTCAGCCCGCGCGGCACGGATGGCCCGCAGGGCCTTCTCCCCGGAGGTGGCCAGGGCCTCGACGAGACGAGAGACCGTCGGGTCGGAGGCCACCGGCCCGAACACGGCCGGCTCGGCCCGCAGCATGGCGACATCCGCGAGGCAGTCCCCGCCCAGCGCGACCGCCAGGGCCACGTCCAGCAGGGTCTTGCCCGGATCGTGCACCGCCCGAGCTTTCCGCCACGGCGTCAGCGCCGCTGATATCGCGGTGTCCAGGCCGGCCTTGCGGACGGTCTCGACCAGCAGCACGCCCCCGGCCTGCGAGACCACCGCCCGGCCGCCGCCCTCGATGCGGACACGCGGGTACGACCCGATACGCTTCTTCACCTGGAGAGTGCTTCTTTCCGTGCAGCCAACAGGACCCTAGACAAGTCCCATCGTTGCAGGTCAGGAGCACTCTCCGCTTATTTGATCAAGCCTCGGACACCCCGCCTCGTGAAAGCGCGAGGTTAGCCTACCCAGGTTCGAATCCTGGCGCCGCCACGTGGAGGGAAGCCCCTCCGGACTGTGAGAGCAGTTCGGAGGGGCTTCTTCGTGTGTGGGGTGACGGGAACGGGCGGGCGTGGTCGGCCGATGCGTTGTTGATCACCGGCGTGAGGGCACACTGACCGCATGTCATCGCGCCGCAGGAACTGCCCCGAGTGTCGTCGGGAGATCGCCGTCGTGGCCGGGCGCTTCGCGCGGCACGATCCACCGGGGGCGACCGGGGAACTCGTCTCGTGCCCCGGTTCGCGCAGCCCGGCCCAGCTCGGCGCGGCCCAGCCCGCGCTCGACGGATACGTCGTCCCCGACTTCCCCGGCCAACTGCCCCTGTTCTAGCGCGACTCGGCGGCAGCGGACTCGAGCGCAACCGACGCGAGCGCACCGATGCGAGCGCCGCCGCCCCGCCGCCCCCGGGCCCAGCCCCGCCCCCTCAGTTCCCCGCCACCGACTTGACCGCCACCGACACCGGCGCCGAACCGCTGATCAGTTCCAGTGTCAGACCCGTCGTGGCCGGGGTGTCGATCAGTTCGGCCAGTACGGCGGCCACGTCGTCGCGGGGGATCGGGCCGCGGCCGGTGTTGGCCTCCAGGCGGACGAGGCCCGTGCCGGCGTCGTCCGTCAGCATGCCGGGGCGCAGGATCGTCCAGTCCAGGGCGTCCAGACCGCGTACGTGCGCGTCGGCCTGGCCCTTCGCCCGCAGATACACGTCGAAGACCTCGTTGCCCTCGCGTTTCGGGTCCGCGCCCATCGACGACACGACCACATAGCGTCGTACGCCCGTACGCACTGCCGCGTCCGCGAACAGGACCGCCGCGGCCCGGTCCACCGTGTCCTTGCGGGCCGCCCCGCTGCCGGGGCCGGCGCCCGCCGCGAACACGGCCGCGTCCGCGCCCTGCAGATGCGCGGCGACCTCCTCCACCGAGGCCGACTCCAGGTCGCACAGCACCGGCTCGGCGCCGGCCGCGCGCAGATCGTCGGCCTGTTCGGGTCGGCGGATGATCCCCGCGACCTCGTCCCCGCGCGCGGCGAGCAGTCGCTCCAGCCGCAGCGCGATCTGACCATGACCTCCGGCGATGACAATACGCATGCTTTCGACCGTACGCCTGGGCGGCCGCGTTCGCCGCGCGACCGGCACCACCGTGCACACAAAAAGCATGCCCAGCACAACCATGTGGGTGCCTCGTATGTCTCACCAGTGTTCGCCGTGATCGGCGAACGCCGAAACATAGGGGGACGTCATCACCGTCATGCGTAATTCCGTCGTACGTACGTCCATCGAGCGCGCATCCGCCGCCCGTGCGACCGTCATCCGGCGGACCTTCACCGGAGTCGGCTGCGCCGCCGCCGTGCTCGTCACGATGGCCGCCTGCGGCACCGTCGAGAACCTCACCGCGGGCCAGAAGGTGGACAACGCCGTCGACCGGCTCGGCGAGCAGAAGTCGCTGGCCTTCGGGCTGCGGCTCGACGCCGAACCGGAGGCCGTCACCGAGCTGATGGGCGAGGACGCCGAGGAGATGCCGCCGCAGATGGCGAAGATGCTCACCGGGATGCGCGTCGACATCTCGGTCAAGTCCCGCAAGGCGCTGGCCGATTCGGGCGAGAAGGACATCATCGGTACCGGCGTGAAGATCTCCGGGGACGACGGCGTCTTCGTCGAGTACCGGGTCGTCGGTGACCACATGTACTACCGCGTCGACATGGAGGCCATGGGCGAGGCCATGGGCATGCCGATGCCTTCGACCGACGAACTCCCCAAGGGCGAGGAGGGCCTGCGGGCCGTCTTCGAGGGCAAGTGGGCCAAGATCGACACCGGTGAGCTGGAGGAGGCCGCCGGGGGCTCCGGCAAGGGTTCCGCTGCCGAGGAGCTCGAGGCCAAGACCCAGAAGAAGATCCTCGACGCCGTGCGCGGTGTCGTCGCCCGCGAGGTCACGTTCAAGTCCCGGGACGGCAAGGACGGCGCCGAAGTCATCGCCGCCAAGGCCAACTTCCGTGACCTGATCACCAGCGTCTTCGACAAGCTCCAGCCGCTGAAGAAAGACCTCCCGCCGGGTGCCGAGCTCCCCACGGGCGACGACCTGAAGGACGCCCCGAACAGGAAGGTCACCGTCGACTTCACGATCAAGAACGGCGACCTGACCCGCATCGAGACCGACCTCGCCGTTCTCGCCGACGACGCGAAGGGCGCCGAACTGCCGTTGGTCCTCACCTTCGGCAAGGCCGGCGACGTCGCCGCGCCCAAGGACGCCACGGAGATCCCGGTCGACGAGTTCGGGGGCCCGTTCGGCGCCGGAATGCTGGGCGGAGGCGTCCTCTGACCCGCCCCACGCTCGGGTCGGCACCCCCGGGGTTCTGACTGGATGTCGGGCACGCGCGCGTGGAGCACGAAAACCTTCACGCGCGCGTGAACCCTGATCAACACGCACCGCACGACCCCGCCCCGCTACGACGACTCCCCCCGACGCCCCTGCCTCCCCTGCCGAGGCAGATCCAGCACCGCGGCCGCACCCGCCGCCGAGCCGCAGAACTCCCGTACCGCGCTGGTCCGCGCCACCACGCGCCCCCTGTGCACCACGATCCGGCTGTACGCGAGCGACAGCACCCCTGAGAGGCGATCACCTCGTACGGCGAGGAGTTCGGCCGGGAAACCCGCCTCCACGCGCACCTCGGGCAGCCCCAGGGCGGCTCGCGCGGCCGTGCTCACGGCGTCGTACGCCTCCTCGGCCCGCAGCCCGTAGCGGGAGGCCAGCAGATAGGCCGCCTCCAGCGGGTCCCCGCGGCCCACAGGGTTCGCCACGTCCCGCAGCGCCCCGCTGCCCGCCGCCACCCGCACCCCGGCCGCCCGGAGCAGCCGTACGGGAGCCGTGCCGCGGTCGTCCACGCCGCCGCAGCCGCCCTGCGGGAGGCAGACCACGGTCACACCGGCCGCCGCGAGCTGGTCCGCCGCACGGGACGCCGTCTGGGCCGGCAGCCGCGCCAGTCCGCCGCACGGGCCGAGGGCCACCCCGGGCCGCAGCCCGCCCGCCATGGCCGCGAACCGGGCCAGCCGAGCCGGATCGTCGCCCTCGGTGTGCAGATCGACCGGGCAGCCGTGCTCGGAGGCGACCTGCAGGACCGCCTCGACGTACCCGGTGGGATCGGGGTCCAGATCGGGGCAGCCGCCCACCACGGAGGCGCCCATCTTGACCGCGTCATGCAGCATCGCGAGCCCGTCCGCCCCGGCCACCCCGGTCAGCACCCGGGGCATCGCCACCGTCGTCAACTCCGCCAGCCCGCGCAACGACCGCCCGGCCTGGAGCACCGCCTCCAGCGCACCCAGCCCCGGCACGTCACCCACATGCACGTGCGAGCGCAGCGCGGTGGCGCCGTGCCCGAGCTGGAGCAGCGCGGCCTCGGTGGCCCGCCGCTGGACGTCCTGGCCGTCGTACGAGACAGGGCCCCCGGTGTCCGCCGACAGCGCCGTGTCGGCGTGGGCGTGCGGCTCGGCGGGGGCGGGGAGGAGCAGATAGCCGCCGAGATCCACGCGCGTGGCCGATGTCCCGCCCGCGCCCAGACTGCCCGCCGTGCCGACCGCCTCGATACGGCCGCCGCCCAGCCGCACGTCCACGGCTCGGCCGTCGGTGAGCCGTGCCCCGCACAGCAGCAGGGCGTCTGACCCGCCCGGTCCCGACGAGGAGCCGGACGAGGAGTGGGACGGCTGCGGCTGACTGTCGGGCATCGCGCTCCCGGGGCTCGACGACTGCTGTCAGGTGACGGCTGCACGGTGATGGACACACGATCACGCAGAGTGAGTCGAGCCTAGGCGCGCGGCCCGCCCTCGGCGCGGAGGAGCGCAATAGTCGTACCGGTGTGGTCCACCCCGCCCAGGGCCGTCCGCGACCGCCGGGAACGCGGTGCGGCGTGGTGCGCGAGGGGCGTGCGCGGCGCCCCGAAACGGCCCGCTGAACACCCTGCACCGGGGGGCGCGAAACGGATTTGGGCGATCGGCCGTGGGGCGTGTAATGTCTTCATCGCTCGCCCCAATAGCTCAGTCGGCAGAGCGTCTCCATGGTAAGGAGAAGGTCTACGGTTCGATTCCGTATTGGGGCTCTGGTGTGAAAGGTTCCCGTCGCAAGGCGGGGCCCGATCGCATCACAGCGGTGTAGCTCAGTCGGTAGAGCAAGCGGCTCATAATCGCTGTGTCACCGGTTCAAGTCCGGTCACCGCTACTGACAGTAGCCGATTGCGGGGTCGGTCCTTCGATCGGCTACTCTTTCTTGCGTTGAATCAATCCTATCCGTTCGTCAAGGAGCACTCACGTGGCTGCCACCGACGTCCGCCCGAAGATCACGCTGGCCTGCGTGGAGTGCAAGGAGCGGAACTACATCACCAAGAAGAACCGGCGTAACAACCCGGACCGACTGGAGATGAAGAAGCACTGCCCGCGTTGCAACGCGCACACCGCGCACCGCGAAACGCGATAAATCAGGCTCGTACACGAGGCCGTCCCCGAGAGATCGGGGGCGGCCTCGCGTCGTTGAGCGGGTCATACCGCCCAGTAGAAGCAACCAGGTCAATAGAGCAACCAGGAGGTGCCGAGCCATGGCGCTCGACCAGTCCTTCGTGGGGCGGACCTACCCGCCCACCGATCCCTACGAGGTCGGCCGGGAAAAGATCCGCGAGTTCGCCGAGGCCGTGGGGGACGCCCACCCGGCGTACACGGACCCGGAAGCCGCCAAGGCGCTCGGTCACCCCGATGTCATCGCCCCGCCGACCTTCGTGTTCTCCATCACCTTCAAGGCGGCGGGACAAGTCGTCCAGGACCCGCAGTTGGGCCTCGACTACAGCCGCGTGGTGCACGGTGACCAGAAGTTCGCCCACAAGCGCCCGGTGCGCGCCGGCGACCGGCTCACGGTCACCTCGACCATCGAGACGATCAAGTCCCTCGCGGGCAACGACATCCTGGACATCCGAGGCGAGGTCCACGACGAGGCCGGCGAGCACGTCGTGACCGCCTGGACCAAGCTCGTGGCCCGCGCGGCCGAGGAGGGCTGAGGCTTCGATGACGGCGAAGATCTCTTACGACGACGTCGAGGTCGGCACCGAACTGCCTGCCCAGACCTTCGGCGTGACCCGCGCCACCCTCGTCCAGTACGCGGGCGCCTCCGGCGACTTCAACCCGATCCACTGGAACGAGAAGTTCGCCAAGGAGGTCGGCCTCCCGGACGTCATCGCACACGGCATGTTCACCATGGCCGAGGCGATCCGGGTCGTCACCGACTGGACCGGCGACCCCGGCTCGATCGTCGAGTACGGCGTCCGCTTCACCAAGCCCGTCGTCGTCCCGAACGACGCCGAGGGCGCGACCATCGAGGTCAGCGCCAAGGTCGGCGCCAAGCTCGACGACAACACCGTCCGCGTCGACCTGACGGCGATGAGCGCCGGGCAGAAGGTGCTGGGCATGTCCCGGGCGGTCGTACGGCTGGCCTGAGAGCCGATGAACGGTAAGGGGCGTCCGCTACTGCGGGCGCCCCTTACGCGTGGCGTACACACGGGCGTACGCGTGCGCGCCCCTCACCCGGCTCACGCGCCCGGCAGGACTGTCGGACCCGTCTCGTACTCTTGAGCCCGTGCAGGAACTCCACGACGCCCCCCTCGCCCCGCTGACCACCTTCCGGCTGGGCGGGCCCGCGCACCGGCTGATCACGGCGACCACCGACGACGAGGTGATCGCCGCCGTCCGTGAGGCCGACGACACCGGAACGCCCCTGCTGCTCATCGGCGGCGGCTCGAACCTGGTCATCGGTGACAAGGGCTTCGCGGGTACCGCGCTCGTCATCGCCACCGAGGGCTTCGCGCTGGACGGCACACGGCTGGAGCTGGCCGCCGGCGAGGTGTGGACCGACGCGGTCGCCCGCACTGTCGAGGCCGGGCTCGCCGGGATCGAGTGCCTCGCCGGAATCCCCGGCTCCGCAGGCGCGACACCGATCCAGAACGTGGGCGCGTACGGCCAGGAGGTCGCCTCCACCATCACCGAGGTCGTCGCCTACGACCGGCTCACGCGCGAGACGGTCACGATCCCGAACGCCGAGTGCGCCTTCACGTACCGCCACAGCCGCTTCAAGGCCGACCCCGAGCGGTACGTCGTGCTGCGGGTGCGGTTCGAACTGGAGGACGCGGACGGGCTGTCGGAGCCCGTCAAGTACGCCGAGACGGCTCGTGCGCTCGGGGTGGAGGCCGGTGACCGGGTGCCCCTCGCCGAGGCCCGGGAGACCGTGCTGAAGCTGCGCTCCGGCAAGGGCATGGTGCTCGACCCCGAGGACCACGACACCTGGTCGGCCGGGTCGTTCTTCACCAATCCGATCCTCACGGACGAGGAGTTCGCCGTGTTCCACGCGCGCGTGCGGGAGCGGCTCGGTGCGGACGCCGTCCCGCCCGCGTACCCGGCGGCGGACGGCCACACCAAGACCTCCGCCGCCTGGCTGATCGACAAGGCGGGCTTCACCAAGGGGTACGGGAGCGGGCCCGCCCGCATCTCGACCAAGCACACTCTGGCGCTCACCAACCGGGGCACGGCCACAACCGAGGACCTGCTGACGCTGGCCCGGGAGGTCGTCGCCGGGGTCCGGGACGTGTTCGGGGTCACGCTGGTGAACGAGCCGGTGACCGTCGGGGTCAGCCTGTAGGCCCGGGGCGCCGCAAGGGGCTCAGTAGGCGACGCCCACGCCCTGCCTCACCGTGGCCGGGTCGTCGATCGCCTCCAGCATCGCGTGCGCCACATCGGCGCGGGCCACGAAGCGACCCCTGACCGGAAAGCCCCCCACGACCCTCCGGTACACACCGGTGAGCGGTTTGTCCTGAAGGCGCGGCGGCCGTACGGCCGTCCAGTCGGTGCCGCTGCGGGCCAGGTCGGCCTCCATCTCCCGCAGGTCGGTGTAGACGTCCTTGAGGACCGCTGAGACGATCCCGCGCATCGCGCGGTCGAGAAACCCGTCCCCCTCCGGCTCGGGACCGACCGGCGAGGCGCTCACCACGACCAGCCGCCGGACCCCCTCGGCCTCCAGGGCCGCCAGCGCCGTACGGGTCAGCCGGGCGGCGACCCCGGCGTCCTTGCGGCCGCGCGGGCCCAGACCGGAGACGACCGCGTCACGACCGGCGACGGCGGGGCGCAACGCCTCGGCATCGGTGAGATCCGCACGGAACACCTCCAGGCGTTCCCCGGTGACGGGCATGCGCGCGGGGTCACGCACGACGGCCGTGACCTCGTGACCGGCGGCGAGGGCCTGGCGGACGAGTTCCTTGCCTATGCCTCCGGTGGCGCCGAGAACGGTGAGTTTCATGAGAGCTCCCGCATACGAAAGTTGGGTGGGTGAGTATTCACTCACCCCTGCCTCCCTCTAGAGTGAGTAAGTACTCACCCACTCGTCAAGAGCGATTGGACATCCCATGGAGAACAAGCCGACCCGGGTTCGACTGCTCGATGCCGCGCACGAGCTGATGCTCACGGTCGGGCTCGCGCGGGCCACGACGAAGGAGATCGCACGGGCGGCCGGATGTTCCGAGGCGGCGCTGTACAAGCACTTCGACAGCAAGGAGGAACTGTTCGTCCTGGTGCTCACGGAGCGGCTGCCGCCGCTCGGCCCGCTGATCGGCGGCCTCGCCGCCGAGCCGGGCGGGCGCTCCCTGGAGGAGAACCTCACCGAGATCGCCCACCGGGCGTGCCTCTTCTACGAGCAGAGCTTCCCGATCGCCGCGTCCCTGTACGCCGAGACCCAGCTCAAGCGACGGCACGACGAGGCGATGCGGGAGCGGGGGACAGGGCCGCACATACCGATCCAGGGCCTGGACGCCTATCTGCGCGCCGAACAGGCCCTCGGCCGCGTCCGCCCCGACGCCGACACCTTCGCGGCGGCCTCGCTCCTCCTCGGCGCCTGCGCCCAGCGCGCGTTCGCGTACGACGCGGCGGAGGAGCGACCGGAGGGGGCGGAGTTCGCCGCCCGGCTGGCCCGGACGCTCGTCGCGGGGCTCGTCGTGTGAAGCGCTGTGATGGGCTGTGCAGCGCCGTGAAGCGCTAGGCGGCCAGCCAGTCGTCCACCCCGGCCAGCAGCTTCACCCGGGTCTCCTCGGGCGCCGCCGACGCCCGGATCGACTGCCGGGCCAGCTCCGCCAGTTCCGCGTCAGTGAAGGCGTGGTGGTGGCGGGCGATCTCGTACTGGGCCGCCAGGCGGGAGCCGAAGAGCAGGGGGTCGTCGGCGCCCAGGGCCATGGGGACGCCGGCGTCGAAGAGGGTGCGCAGGGGGACGTGCTGGGGCTTCTCGTAGACGCCCAGGGCCACGTTCGAGGCCGGGCAGACCTCGCAGGTCACGCCCTTCTCCGCGAGGCGCTTCAGCAGCCGGGGGTCCTCCGCCGCGCGCACCCCGTGCCCCAACCGGTTCGCGTGCAGGTCGTCCAGGCAGTCGCGGACCGAGGACGGACCGGTCAGCTCGCCGCCGTGCGGGGCGGACAGCAGACCGCCCTCGCGCGCGATGGCGAAGGCACGGTCGAAGTCCCGCGCCATGCCCCGGCGTTCGTCGTTGGAGAGGCCGAAGCCCACCACGCCCTTGTCGGCGTAGCGCACCGCGAGCCGGGCCAGCGTACGGGCGTCCAGCGGATGCTTCATGCGGTTCGCGGCGACCACGACCCGCATCCCGAGCCCGGTCTCCCGCATCGTCGTGTCCACCGCGTCCAGGATGATCTCCAGCGCGGGGATCAGACCGCCCAGGCGAGGGGCGTACGACGTCGGGTCCACCTGGATCTCCAGCCAGCCCGAGCCGTCCTTCAGGTCCTCCTCGGCGGCCTCGCGCACGAGGCGCTGGATGTCCTCGGGCTCCCTGACGCACGAACGCGCCGCGTCGTACAGCCGCTGGAACCGGAACCACCCTCGCTCGTCCGTCGCCCGCAGCTTCGGCGGCTCCCCGCTGGTCAGCGCCTCCGTCAGCGCTTCGGGCAGTCTTGCGCCGTACTTGTCGGCCAGCTCCAGCACGGTCGTGGGCCGCATCGACCCGGTGAAGTGCAGATGCAGATGGGCCTTGGGCAGTTCAGAGAGATCACGTACACGCTCCATTGAAGGATCCTGCCGTACGTCTCCGCCCTCCCGAAAGCGGAATCCCCGAACGTGGTCTTGCTCGCACAAGCAAGCGGGCCCCACACACGAAAATTCGTATGCGAGGCCCACCTGGGAGAACGGACCTCAGTCCGTCGCCTCCGCCAGCAGCTTCTGGATGCGGCTCACACCCTCGACGAGGTCCTCGTCACCCAGGGCGTACGACAGCCGCAGATAGCCGGGGGTGCCGAAGGCCTCACCCGGGACGACCGCGACCTCGGCCTCGTCCAGGATCAGCGCGGCCAGCTCGACCGAGTCCTGCGGGCGCTTGCCGCGGATCTCCTTGCCGAGCAGGCCCTTGACCGACGGGTACGCGTAGAACGCGCCCTCGGGCTCCGGGCAGAGCACGCCGTCGATCTCGTTGAGCATGCGCACGATCGTCTTGCGGCGGCGGTCGAAGGCCTCGCGCATCTCGGCGACGGCCGTCAGGTCGCCGGAGACGGCGGCGAGGGCGGCCACCTGTGCGACGTTCGACACGTTCGACGTGGCGTGCGACTGGAGGTTCGTCGCGGCCTTGACCACGTCCTTCGGGCCGACGATCCACCCGACGCGCCAGCCGGTCATGGCGTACGTCTTCGCCACGCCGTTGACCACGATGCACTTGTCGCGCAGCTCCGGCACGATCGCGGGCAGCGAGGTGAACTGCGCGTCGCCGTAGACCAGATGCTCGTAGATCTCGTCCGTCATCACCCACAGGCCGTGCTCGACGGCCCAGCGGCCGATCGCCTCGGAGTCCTCGGCGCTGTAGACCGCGCCGGTGGGGTTCGAGGGGGAGACGAAGAGGACGACCTTGGTCTTCTCCGTACGGGCCGCCTCCAGCTGCTCGACCGAGACGCGGTAGCCGGTGGTCTCGTCCGCGACGACCTCGACCGGGACACCGCCGGCCAGCCGGATCGACTCCGGGTACGTCGTCCAGTACGGGGCCGGGACGATGACCTCGTCGCCCGGGTCGAGGATCGCGGCGAAGGCCTCGTAGATGGCCTGCTTGCCGCCGTTGGTGACGAGGATCTGCGCCGGGTCGACCTCGTAGCCGGAGTCGCGCAGGGTCTTCGCGGCGATCGCGGCCTTCAGCTCGGGCAGGCCGCCGGCCGGTGTGTAGCGGTGGTACTTCGGGTTCTTGCAGGCCTCGATGGCCGCCTCGACGATGTAGTCCGGGGTGGGGAAGTCGGGCTCTCCTGCGCCGAAGCCGATCACCGGACGCCCGGCGGCCTTGAGGGCCTTGGCCTTGGCGTCCACGGCGAGGGTGGCGGACTCGGAGATCGCGCCGATACGCGCGGAGACCCGGCGCTCGGTGGGAGGGGTTGCAGCGCTCATGGGGCCCATCGTTTCAGACACGAAACCCCACCGGCACACGGGTTTCACAGACTGAACAGCGACGGGTGCGGCAGGGAACAACCGTCCGGATTCCCGCCGTGGCCTGGGTGATCTTCGATCCCTCGCCGACGATCTTGAACCGATCCGTCCACGATCCTCCGGTAGATCTTCCGTCGACAAAGCGCCTACGGGCACTTTCTGTTCGACGACCGGCCGCGAAGCACGTACACTCTCACCTCGTTGGCCTCCACCGGCCGCGCTCATCCGGTGCACACCGAGCACCCGGGCGGATGCGGTACGTTTGGGGAGAACCACAAAGGGTCGTAGCTCAATTGGTAGAGCACTGGTCTCCAAAACCAGCGGTTGGGGGTTCAAGTCCCTCCGGCCCTGCTACACACTCCTCACGCCAGGATGTGTGCGCATGTACGTACAGAAATGCACCGCCGTGCGGCTCAGACCGGGCGCGGCACGGCCACGACCCGGAATCAGGTGAGGATGAATGACGGACGCCGTGGGCTCCATCGACACGCCTGATGCTCAGGACGAGGTGCCCGAGGACAAGAAGAAGACCCGCAAGGGCGGCAAGCGCGCCAAGAAGGGTCCGTTCAAGCGCCTCGGTATCTTCTACCGCCAGATCGTCGCGGAACTCCGCAAGGTCGTCTGGCCCACTCGTTCCCAGCTGACGACGTACACGACGGTCGTCATCGTCTTCGTCGTCATCATGATCGGTCTGGTGACTGTGATTGACTTCGGACTCGACAAGGCTGCCAAGTACGTCTTTGGCTGAGCCGACAGCGAAGGGCGCCGTTCCCGGCGCCCCTTTCGCGTGTTCCACCCATATGTATCCAGGAAGAAGCAGCCACGTGTCTGACCCGAACCTGAACGACGCCATCGAGCCGGACGAGTCCGTCGAAGACGAGCTCGACACGGTCGAGGGCACGGACACAGAGGACACCGACGAACTCGTTGAGGTCGACGAGATCGACGAGGACGAGGCTGCCGACGAGGACGCGGAAGAGGACGAGCCCGCCGAGGCGGAGGCCGAGGAAGAGCCCGCCGAGCCGGTCGACCCCGTCGAGGCCCTTCGTGAGGAACTGCGTTCCCTGCCCGGCGAGTGGTACGTCATCCACACGTACGCCGGTTACGAGAACCGTGTGAAGACCAACCTGGAGCAGCGCGCCGTCTCGCTGAACGTCGAGGACTTCATCTTCCAGGCCGAGGTGCCGCAGGAAGAGGTCGCCCAGATCAAGAACGGCGAGCGCAAGACCATCCGGCAGAACAAGCTCCCCGGCTATGTGCTGGTGCGCATGGACCTGACGAACGAGTCCTGGGGCGTCGTCCGTAACACGCCCGGCGTCACCGGCTTCGTGGGCAACGCCTACGACCCCTACCCGCTGACCCTGGACGAGATCGTCAAGATGCTCGCCCCGGAGGCCGAGGAGAAGGCCGCCCGCGAGGCCGCCGAGGCCGAGGGCAAGCCGGCTCCGGCCCGCAAGGTCGAGGTCCAGGTGCTGGACTTCGAGGTCGGCGACTCGGTCACCGTCACCGACGGCCCGTTCGCCACGCTCCAGGCGACCATCAACGAGATCAACGCGGACTCGAAGAAGGTCAAGGGTCTCGTGGAGATCTTCGGCCGCGAGACGCCGGTCGAGCTGTCGTTCGACCAGATCCAGAAGAACTAGCCGCCAGCCGGTTCGTACTGGGCCCATCGCTTCCGAGCAGGTCAGGTCGGCTTTCGCAGCCGGTCTGACCTGCTCGGTTTTTGGCCGCGCATCTATACCCGTTATCGTTGTGCGGTATGCCTTCATCTGGCCGCGAACCGGGTGAGGGCGCACCCAACCCGAAAGGACCCGGAGAGCAATGCCTCCCAAGAAGAAGAAGGTCACGGGGCTCATCAAGCTCCAGATCAACGCCGGTGCGGCGAACCCGGCCCCGCCGGTCGGTCCGGCGCTGGGTCAGCACGGCGTCAACATCATGGAGTTCTGCAAGGCCTACAACGCCGCGACCGAGTCGCAGCGTGGCTGGGTGATCCCGGTGGAGATCACGGTCTACGAGGACCGCTCCTTCACCTTCATCACCAAGACGCCGCCGGCCGCGAAGATGATCCTCAAGGCCGCTGGTGTCGAGAAGGGCTCCGGCGAGCCGCACAAGACCAAGGTCGCCAAGATCACCGAGGCGCAGGTCCGCGAGATCGCCACCACCAAGCTGCCCGACCTCAACGCCAACGACCTGGACGCCGCCGCGAAGATCATCGCCGGTACCGCGCGTTCCATGGGCATCACGGTCGAGGGCTGAACCCCAGCTTCGTAGAAACCCTGCGGCGGTGATCCTCTGATCGCCCGTCGCACGTGGCAGGGCCTGCTCGGCCCGTACCACGACTCCTTTCAGAACACACAGGAGCAGTTGTGAGCAAGCGCAGCAAGGCTCTCCGCGCTGCGGACGCCAAGGTCGACCGGGACAAGCTCTACGCCCCGCTCGAGGCCGTCCGTCTCGCCAAGGAGACCTCCACGACCAAGTTCGACGGCACCGTCGAGGTCGCCTTCCGTCTGGGTGTCGACCCGCGCAAGGCCGACCAGATGGTCCGTGGCACCGTGAACCTCCCGCACGGCACCGGTAAGACCGCCCGGGTCCTGGTCTTCGCGACCGGTGACCGTGCCGAGGCCGCGACCGCCGCGGGCGCCGACATCGTCGGCTCCGACGAACTCATCGACGAGGTGGCGAAGGGCCGTCTGGACTTCGACGCCGTCGTCGCCACCCCGGACCTCATGGGCAAGGTCGGCCGCCTCGGCCGTGTGCTCGGTCCCCGTGGTCTCATGCCGAACCCCAAGACCGGCACCGTGACCCCCGATGTCGTGAAGGCCGTCAACGACATCAAGGGCGGCAAGATCGAGTTCCGCGTCGACAAGCACTCGAACCTGCACTTCATCATCGGCAAGACGTCGTTCGACGACACCAAGCTGGTGGAGAACTACGCCGCGGCGCTGGAGGAGATCCTCCGTCTGAAGCCGTCGGCCGCCAAGGGTCGCTACATCAAGAAGGCCGCGATCAGCACCACGATCGGCCCCGGCATTCCGGTCGACTCCAACCGCACCCGCAACCTCCTCGTCGAGGAGGACCCGGCCGCCGTCTGAGCCCCGCGCTCACCCCGGCAGCCGCGTCACGCACGCGTTTGAGAGACGAGCCCCGCAACCTTTCGAGGTGCGGGGCTCGTCCTTTTTGGGCAGGGGCCTTGTCTTATGGGCATACGAATGCCCTTTTGGGCATACGACTGTCAGTGCCCTGCGCTAGCGTGCGGAGCACGGCAATCTCCATGGGGGTGGGGGACGGATGAACAGCACGAGCATGTGCCGTACGGTCCTGTCGATCGCGGCGGTGACCGCGCTGGCGGGGACGGCGGCCTGCAGCTCCTCCGACTCGGGCGGGGGCGACGAGGGGATCCGCTCCGGGGGCGATCTCCTCGCGGCGCTGCGGCTGGCGGACAAGTCCACGAGTGACGCCGACTCGGCGAAGATCGAGTCCACGGCCACCATGGGCGAGCTGATGTCCATGAGGTCGGACGGCGCGCTCGACTGGGCCGACGGCCTCCAGGGCACCATGACGATCACGTACACCGGCGGCCAGGCGGCCGAGCAGATGAGCCAGCTGGGCATCACCTCCACGGAGGCCCGCTATCTGCCCGACGCCTACTACGCGAACATGGGCGACACCTTCGCCGAGCAGTACGAGGGCAAGCACTGGATCAGGTACGCGTACGACGACCTGGAGAACTCCGCCGGTGCCTCGGGCGCGTACATCAAGGACATCTTCAAGAACGTCACGCCGAACCAGTCGGTGAAGCTCCTGCTGGCCTCCGGGGACGTCGAGAAGGTCGGCGAGAGCAAGGTCCGGGGCGAGAACACCACGCACTACTCGGGCACGGTGGACGTCGCCGACCTCGCTGAGCAGAACTCCAACCTCGGCGAGGAGAAGCGCGCCGAGCTCCAGAAGCAGCTGGAGCAGGCCGGCATCACCACGGAGACCATCGACCTCTGGATCAACGAGGACGACCTGCTGGTGAAGAAGGTCGAGAAGGGCGAGACGGCGAACGGCACGCTCTCCTCGACGGTCTACTACAGCGACTACGGCGTGGAGGTGTCCCCCAAGGAGCCACCGGCCACCGACACCGTCGACTTCGCCGAGCTGATGAAGGACCTGCCGGCCGGCTGAAACCGCGGGACAGCCCGGTCCGGGCGCGGCTAGGGTCCCCTTCGGCCCACAGGGGTGGGTCGCCTGATACTGGGGGGACACATGAGGTTTTCCGCGCTCGGTTCGACACGCCGCAGAGCAATCGGCGTCGCCGCCGCGGCCGCGCTGCTCGGTGGCGGGGTCACCGGCTGCGGTACGGAGGCCGAGGCGGAGCCGGAGGCGTCGAAGTCGGCCTCAGCCGGGGCCGGGTCCCTGGCCCCGGCTGAGGCCGTGGCCCGGGCGGCGGAGAAGACGGCGGACATCACCTCCCTCCGCTATCGGGTGACCGGCACACTGCCCGAGCACGGCAAGGTGCGGGCCGAGGCGTCCATGGGCGTGCAGCCGTCCGTGCTGCGTATGGAGCTGACCGGGCTGGGGGACAGCGAGGACAAGCCCCTGGAGGTCCGGTTCGTCGACGGGGCCATCTACGCCCGGGGGGACACGGCAGTCCTCGGCGACACCACCGGGAGGCGCTGGGTCACGGCCGAGCCCGCCGCATGGGGCGGCCTCAGCGTGGACAACCAGTCCTACCGCGTCCTGCCCCGACAGCTGGAGGGCAGCCCGCTCACGCAGTCCACGCTCCTGACCGGGGCCAAGGACGTGACGAAGACCGGCACCGAGACCGTGGACGGCACCCGGACCACCCACTACCAGGGCACGGTCACGGGCAAGGGGCTGAGAGCAACCCAGGGGGCCGCCAAGGACAAGAGGAACCGGCAGCTCTCGATCAACAACTTCGACCAGTTCATGGCCCTGGGCCTGAAGGTCGGGAGCGCGCTCGCCATGGATCTGTGGGTCGACGAGGACGGCCGGGCCAAGCAGTTCCGGATGCGGGGAGAGACCAGTGCGCTGGACAGCGAGGGGCGTTGGGTCGACACCGGTCCCCTCGACATGACCGTCACCTTCCTGGACGTCGACCCGTCGGTGACCGTCGAGCCCCCGGCGGCCGGTGACACCGTGGACCTCGGCGCGCTCGTGGACGCGCGCGGAGCCGGCTGAGCGGTGGCCCCCGGGAGCGGATTTGCTTGACGGCGATTCGGTCCCGTACTCTTCCGAAGAAGCCAAAGACCGCTGGTCGTTGCCGTGCGCTTGCAAGAGGGTGCGGTGGCCGAAGGATCCGCTGAACTGCGGACGACCCGCGCAGGTGACTGTGGAAGTTGCTCCTGGTCCGGTTCCGTTTCCGTATGGAATTCGTCCGGTCGAGCTACGCCCCGAGCGCCTGCGCCGGGGCGTTTCGTTTTGTCCAGCCCCTTCTGAGCGGTCCTCATCACCCGGAAGGAGGCCGACGCTCTATGGCAAGGCCCGACAAGGCTGCCGCGGTGGCCGAGCTCACGGAGCAGTTCCGTAGCTCGAATGCCGCCGTGCTGACCGAGTACCGGGGTCTCACCGTGGCGCAGCTCAAGACGCTGCGTCGTTCGCTCGGTGAGAACGCCCAGTACGCCGTGGTGAAGAACACGCTGACCAAGATTGCGGCCAACGAGGCCGGGATCTCGACGCTCGACGACCTGTTCAACGGTCCGACGGCGGTCGCCTTCATCACCGGTGACCCGGTGGAGTCGGCGAAGGGTCTTCGTGACTTCGCCAAGGACAACCCGAACCTCGTCATCAAGGGCGGTGTCCTTGACGGCAAGGCGCTGTCCGCCGACGAGATCAAGAAGCTTGCGGACCTCGAGTCCCGCGAGGTTCTGCTCTCCAAGCTGGCGGGTGCCTTCAAGGGCAAGCAGTCCCAGACTGCTCAGCTCTTCCAGGCGCTTCCCTCGAAGCTCGTCCGCACCGTGGACGCTCTTCGCGCCAAGCGGGACGAGCAGGGCGGTGCCGAGTAACTCGGCTCGCGCATTGATCCACGCCGCCTGAGGCGCGGGTCGTAGCGGGCCGTATGTACGCCCGCCGTTTCGATACAACCGGCACCTGCCGAAATTAGTGGAAGGATCGCCCATCATGGCGAAGCTGTCTCAGGAAGACCTGCTCGCGCAGTTCGAGGAGATGACCCTCATCGAGCTCTCCGAGTTCGTGAAGGCGTTCGAGGACAAGTTCGACGTCACCGCCGCCGCCGCGGTCGCCGTTGCCGCCCCGGGCGCCCCGGGTGCCCCGGCCGAGGCCGTCGAGGAGCAGGACGAGTTCGACGTCATCCTCACCGGTGCCGGCGACAAGAAGATCCAGGTCATCAAGGTCGTGCGTGAGCTGACCTCCCTGGGTCTGAAGGAGGCCAAGGACCTCGTGGACGGCGCCCCCAAGGCCGTTCTCGAGAAGGTCGCCAAGGACGCCGCGGAGAAGGCCGCCGAGGCCCTCAAGGGCGCCGGTGCCGCCGTCGAGGTCAAGTAACACCTCTTCGGGTCCGCACGGACTCTCCTGCGCCGTACAGCTCTGAAAGCGGGGCTGTAACGCAGACGCACTGAAGGGCGATCACCCATGTGGGTGGTCGCCCTTCGGCGTTCCGGGACGTCGAGCGACGGCTGCCTTGAACTGTCGGTCGCGACGAGTATGGTGATCTTCGTTGTGCCTCCGAACACCCCTGATGACCGGCTGCGAGTGACGATCGCGGCACCTGGTTCGGGCATGGGGGCCTTGACGAACTGCACGCAGCGCGCAATTCTCAGGACGCGTCGTCACACGGATCCGAATCCGAGGCATGGATCGACGACGAAGAGGGCAGTATCGATGTGCATCGAGGGCGTGGCTTGCCGCAGTTGTTGAGGAACAACGAGGGTTTCCGAGGGTCCGAAAACCCGAACTGGACATCAGTGTGCCAAGTGGCTACACTGACCCTTTGCGCTGCCTGTTAGCTGCCTCCTGCCCGTCACCAGGGGCATGCCCTCGCTCGAGCACCGACGATTGGACCGTCCCTGACTTGGGATTTTCCATCTCTGCGCCCGGTCGAGGGGGCCGGTACGCGCGTAGTGAGTCCGAGCCCTCGGAAGGACCCCCTCTTGGCCGCCTCGCGCAACGCCTCGACCGCGAATACGAACAACGCCGCCAGCACCGCCCCGCTGCGCATCTCCTTTGCAAAGATCAAGGAGCCCCTCGAGGTTCCGAACCTGCTCGCGCTGCAGACCGAGAGCTTTGACTGGCTGCTCGGCAACACCGCCTGGCAGAGTCGGGTCGAGGAGGCTCTCGAGAGCGGACAGGACGTCCCCACCAAGTCCGGTCTGGAGGAGATCTTCGAGGAGATCTCCCCGATCGAGGACTTCTCCGGGTCGATGTCGCTGACCTTCCGCGACCACCGCTTCGAGCCGCCGAAGAACAGCATCGACGAGTGCAAGGAGCGCGACTTCACGTACGCCGCCCCGCTCTTCGTCACGGCCGAGTTCACCAATAACGAGACCGGCGAGATCAAGTCCCAGACGGTCTTCATGGGCGACTTCCCGCTCATGACGCACAAGGGCACCTTCGTCATCAACGGCACCGAGCGTGTCGTGGTGTCGCAGCTGGTCCGCTCGCCCGGTGTCTACTTCGATTCCTCCATCGACAAGACCTCCGACAAGGACATCTTCTCCGCCAAGGTGATCCCCTCCCGGGGTGCCTGGCTGGAGCTCGAGATCGACAAGCGCGACATGGTCGGTGTGCGTATCGACCGCAAGCGCAAGCAGTCCGTGACCGTCCTCCTCAAGGCCCTCGGCTGGACCACCGAGCAGATCCTCGAGGAGTTCGGCGAGTACGAGTCCATGCGCGCCACCCTGGAGAAGGACCACACCCAGGGCCAGGACGACGCGCTGCTCGACATCTACCGCAAGCTGCGTCCGGGCGAGCCCCCCACGCGTGAGGCCGCGCAGACGCTGCTCGAGAACCTCTACTTCAACCCCAAGCGCTACGACCTCGCGAAGGTCGGCCGCTACAAGGTCAACAAGAAGCTGGGTGCGGAGGCTCCGCTCGACGCGGGCGTCCTGACCGTCGAGGACGTCATCTCGACGATCAAGTACCTGGTGAAGCTGCACGCGGGTGAGACCGAGACGGTCGCCGACAACGGCCAGACGATCGTCGTCGAGACCGACGACATCGACCACTTCGGCAACCGTCGTCTGCGCAGCGTCGGCGAGCTCATCCAGAACCAGGTCCGTACGGGTCTGGCGCGTATGGAGCGTGTCGTCCGCGAGCGCATGACGACTCAGGACGTCGAGGCGATCACGCCGCAGACCCTGATCAACATCCGGCCGGTCGTCGCCTCCATCAAGGAGTTCTTCGGCACCAGCCAGCTCTCGCAGTTCATGGACCAGAACAACCCGCTGTCGGGTCTGACGCACAAGCGTCGTCTCTCGGCGCTGGGTCCCGGTGGTCTGTCCCGTGAGCGGGCCGGCTTCGAGGTCCGTGACGTGCACCCGTCCCACTACGGCCGTATGTGCCCGATCGAGACGCCCGAAGGCCCGAACATCGGTCTGATCGGTTCGCTCGCCTCCTACGGCCGCGTCAACGCGTTCGGTTTCGTGGAGACGCCGTACCGCAAGGTCGTCGACGGCATCGTCACCGACGAGGTCGACTACCTGACGGCCGACGAAGAGGACCGCTTCGTCATCGCGCAGGCCAACGCCACGCTCGACGACGACATGCGCTTCACCGAGAACCGCGTCCTGGTCCGCCGTCGTGGCGGCGAGGTCGACTACGTCCCCGGTGACGACGTGGACTACATGGACGTCTCGCCGCGCCAGATGGTGTCGGTCGCGACCGCCATGATCCCGTTCCTCGAGCACGACGACGCCAACCGTGCCCTCATGGGCGCGAACATGATGCGTCAGGCCGTGCCCCTCATCAAGTCCGAGTCCCCGCTCGTCGGCACCGGCATGGAGTACCGCTCCGCCGTCGACGCCGGCGACGTGGTCAAGGCCGAGAAGGACGGTGTGGTCCAGGAGGTCTCCGCCGACTACATCACCACGGCCAACGACGACGGCACGTACATCACGTACCGCCTGGCCAAGTTCTCCCGGTCCAACCAGGGCACCTCGGTCAACCAGAAGGTCATCGTCAACGAGGGCGACCGGATCATCGAGGGCCAGGTCCTCGCCGACGGTCCGGCCACCCAGAACGGCGAGATGGCGCTCGGCAAGAACCTGCTGGTCGCGTTCATGCCGTGGGAGGGTCACAACTACGAGGACGCGATCATCCTGTCGCAGCGCCTCGTGCAGGACGACGTCCTCTCCTCGATCCACATCGAGGAGCACGAGGTCGACGCCCGTGACACCAAGCTCGGCCCCGAGGAGATCACCCGGGACATCCCGAACGTCTCCGAGGAGGTCCTCGCCGACCTCGACGAGCGCGGCATCATCCGTATCGGTGCCGAGGTCATCGCCGGTGACATCCTCGTCGGCAAGGTCACGCCCAAGGGTGAGACCGAGCTGACCCCCGAGGAGCGCCTGCTCCGCGCGATCTTCGGTGAGAAGGCCCGTGAGGTCCGTGACACCTCGCTGAAGGTGCCGCACGGCGAGACCGGCAAGGTCATCGGCGTCCGCGTCTTCGACCGCGAGGAGGGCGACGAGCTTCCCCCCGGTGTCAACCAGCTGGTGCGCGTGTACGTGGCGCAGAAGCGAAAGATCACCGACGGTGACAAGCTCGCCGGCCGTCACGGCAACAAGGGTGTCATCTCCAAGATCCTGCCCATCGAGGACATGCCGTTCCTCGAGGACGGGACCCCGGTCGACATCATCCTCAACCCGCTCGGTGTGCCGTCCCGAATGAACCCGGGACAGGTCCTGGAGATCCACCTCGGCTGGCTCGCCAGCCGCGGCTGGGACGTCTCCGGTCTCGCCGACGACTGGGCGCAGCGTCTGCAGGTCATCGGCGCCGACTCCGTCGCCCCCGGCACCAACGTCGCGACCCCGGTCTTCGACGGTGCCCGCGAGGACGAGCTCGCCGGTCTGCTTCAGCACACCATCCCGAACCGCGACGGCGAGCGCATGGTGCAGCCGACCGGCAAGGCGAGGCTGTTCGACGGCCGCTCCGGCGAGCCGTTCCCGGACCCGATCTCCATTGGGTACATGTACATCCTCAAGCTCCACCACCTGGTCGACGACAAGCTGCACGCCCGGTCGACCGGTCCGTACTCGATGATCACCCAGCAGCCGCTGGGTGGTAAGGCCCAGTTCGGTGGCCAGCGCTTCGGTGAGATGGAGGTGTGGGCGCTGGAGGCTTATGGCGCCGCGTACGCCCTCCAGGAGCTGCTGACCATCAAGTCCGACGACGTCACCGGCCGTGTGAAGGTCTACGAGGCCATCGTCAAGGGCGAGAACATTCCTGAGCCCGGCATCCCCGAGTCCTTCAAGGTGCTCATCAAGGAGATGCAGTCCCTGTGCCTCAACGTGGAGGTGCTGTCCTCGGACGGCATGTCCATCGAGATGCGCGACACCGACGAGGACGTCTTCCGCGCTGCGGAGGAGCTTGGCATCGACCTGTCCCGGCGTGAGCCGAGCAGCGTCGAAGAGGTCTGACGGGAGTTCGGAGGCCTTCGCCATGAAGGCCTCCGGCCCCGGGACCCCCGTATCAGACCCCATGACTTACAACCCTGAGAGGGATTGACGCATAGTGCTCGACGTCAACTTCTTCGACGAGCTCCGGATCGGTCTGGCCACCGCTGACGACATCCGTCAGTGGAGCCACGGCGAGGTCAAGAAGCCCGAGACGATCAACTACCGCACGCTCAAGCCCGAAAAGGACGGACTCTTCTGCGAGAAGATCTTCGGTCCGACCCGGGACTGGGAGTGCTACTGCGGCAAGTACAAGCGCGTCCGCTTCAAGGGCATCATCTGTGAGCGCTGCGGCGTCGAGGTGACCCGCGCCAAGGTGCGTCGTGAGCGGATGGGCCACATCGAGCTCGCCGCCCCCGTCACCCACATCTGGTACTTCAAGGGTGTTCCTTCGCGCCTCGGCTACCTGCTGGACCTGGCGCCGAAGGACCTCGAGAAGGTCATCTACTTCGCGGCGTACATGATCACGTACGTCGACGAGGAGCGCCGTACGCGTGACCTGCCCTCCCTGGAGGCGCATGTCTCCGTCGAGCGGCAGCAGGTCGAGAACCGTCGCGACGCCGACCTCGAAGGCCGTGCCAAGAAGCTCGAGACCGACCTGGCCGAGCTTGAGGCCGAGGGCGCCAAGGCCGACGTGCGCCGCAAGGTGCGCGAAGGCGCCGAGCGCGAGATGAAGCAGCTGCGTGACCGCGCCCAGCGCGAGATCGACCGTCTCGACGAGGTGTGGACCCGCTTCAAGAACCTCAAGGTCCAGGACCTCGAGGGCGACGAGCTGCTCTACCGCGAGCTGCGTGACCGCTTCGGCACGTACTTCGACGGCTCCATGGGTGCCGCCGCGCTGCAGAAGCGTCTGGAGTCCTTCGACCTCGACGAGGAGGCCGAGCGCCTCCGCGAGATCATCCGCACCGGCAAGGGCCAGAAGAAGACCCGCGCCCTGAAGCGGCTGAAGGTCGTGTCTGCCTTCCTGCAGACCTCCAACAGCCCCAAGGGCATGGTCCTCGACTGCGTCCCGGTCATCCCGCCGGACCTCCGCCCGATGGTGCAGCTGGACGGTGGCCGCTTCGCGACCTCCGACCTGAACGACCTGTACCGCCGTGTGATCAACCGGAACAACCGACTGAAGCGGCTTCTCGACCTCGGCGCGCCCGAGATCATCGTGAACAACGAGAAGCGCATGCTCCAGGAGGCCGTCGACGCGCTGTTCGACAACGGCCGTCGTGGCCGTCCGGTCACCGGTCCGGGTAACCGCCCGCTGAAGTCCCTCAGCGACATGCTGAAGGGCAAGCAGGGTCGATTCCGTCAGAACCTGCTCGGCAAGCGTGTGGACTACTCCGCGCGTTCCGTGATCGTCGTCGGTCCGCAGCTGAAGCTGCACCAGTGCGGTCTGCCGAAGGCGATGGCGCTGGAGCTCTTCAAGCCGTTCGTGATGAAGCGGCTCGTGGACCTCAACCACGCGCAGAACATCAAGTCCGCCAAGCGCATGGTTGAGCGCGGCCGCACCGTCGTGTACGACGTCCTCGAAGAGGTCATCGCCGAGCACCCGGTGCTGCTGAACCGTGCTCCCACCCTGCACCGCCTCGGCATCCAGGCCTTCGAGCCGCAGCTGGTCGAGGGCAAGGCCATCCAGATCCACCCGCTCGTCTGCACCGCGTTCAACGCGGACTTCGACGGTGACCAGATGGCCGTCCACCTGCCGCTCTCCGCGGAGGCGCAGGCCGAGGCCCGCATCCTGATGCTGTCCTCGAACAACATCCTCAAGCCCGCCGACGGCCGTCCGGTGACGATGCCGACCCAGGACATGGTCCTCGGTCTGTTCTTCCTCACCACCGACGGCGAGCTGCGTGACACCAAGGGCGAGGGGCGTTCGTTCGCCTCCACGGCCGAGGCGATCATGGCGTTCGACGCCGGCGAGCTGGCGCTGCAGTCCGCGGTGGACATCCGCTTCCCGGTGGGCACCATCCCGCCGCGCGGCTGGACCCCGCCGGCGCGCGAGGAGGGCGAGCCGGAGTGGCAGCAGGGTGACAGCTTCCGTCTGAAGACCACGCTCGGCCGTGCGCTCTTCAACGAGCTGCTGCCCGAGGACTACCCGTTCGTCGACTACTCGGTGGGCAAGAAGCAGCTCTCCGAGATCGTCAACGACCTCGCCGAGCGCTACCCCAAGGTCATCGTGGCGGCGACGCTCGACAACCTGAAGGCGGCCGGCTTCTTCTGGGCGACCCGTTCCGGTGTCACCGTGGCCATCTCCGACGTCGTCGTTCCCGAGGCGAAGAAGGAGATCGTCCGCGGGTACGAGGCGCAGGACGAGAAGGTCCAGAAGCAGTACGAGCGCGGTCTGATCACCAAGGAAGAGCGCACGCAGGAGCTCATCGCGATCTGGACCAAGGCGACCAACGAGGTCGCCGAGGCGATGAACGCGAACTTCCCCAAGACGAACCCCATCTTCATGATGGTTGACTCGGGTGCCCGAGGAAACATGATGCAGATGCGGCAGATCGCCGGTATGCGTGGTCTGGTGTCGAACGCCAAGAACGAGACCATCCCGCGTCCCATCAAGGCGTCCTTCCGTGAGGGCCTGTCCGTGCTGGAGTACTTCATCTCCACGCACGGTGCCCGTAAGGGTCTCGCCGACACCGCCCTGCGTACCGCCGACTCGGGTTACCTCACCCGTCGTCTGGTGGACGTCTCGCAGGACGTCATCATCCGCGAGGAGGACTGCGGCACCGAGCGCGGTCTCAAGCTCCACATCGCGGAGGTCGGCGCCGACGGCGTGCTGCGCAAGGCGGAGGACGTCGAGACGTCCGTGTACGCCCGCTGCCTCGCCGAGGACATCGTCATCGACGGCAAGGTGCTGGCCCCGGCCGGCACCGACCTGGGTGACGTGCTCATCGACGAGCTGATCCTCCAGGGTGTCGCGGAGGTCAAGACCCGCTCGATCCTGACCTGTGAGTCCGCCGTCGGCACGTGTGCCATGTGCTACGGCCGCTCGCTGGCCACGGGCAAGCTGGTCGACATCGGTGAGGCGGTCGGCATCATCGCCGCCCAGTCCATCGGTGAGCCCGGTACCCAGCTGACGATGCGTACCTTCCACACCGGTGGTGTGGCCGGTGACGACATCACCCAGGGTCTGCCCCGTGTCGTCGAGCTCTTCGAGGCCCGTACGCCGAAGGGTGTCGCCCCGATCTCCGAGGCCCAGGGCCGGGTGCGGATCGAGGAGACCGAGAAGACCAAGAAGATCGTCATCACGCCGGACGACGGCAGCGACGAGACGGCGTTCCCGATCTCGAAGCGCGCCCGTCTGAAGGTCAGCGAGGGCGAGCACGTCGAGGTGGGCCAGCAGCTCACCGTGGGTACGCAGAACCCGCACGACGTGCTGCGCATCCTGGGTCAGCGTGCCGTCCAGGTCCACCTGGTCGGCGAGGTCCAGAAGGTCTACAACTCGCAGGGTGTGTCGATCCACGACAAGCACATCGAGATCATCATCCGGCAGATGCTCCGCCGTGTGACGATCATCGAGTCCGGTGACGCCGAGCTGCTGCCCGGCGAGCTGGTCGAGCGCTCGAAGTTCGAGACCGAGAACCGTCGTGTGGTCCAGGAGGGCGGTCACCCGGCCTCCGGTCGTCCGCAGCTGATGGGTATCACCAAGGCCTCGCTGGCGACGGAATCCTGGCTGTCGGCCGCCTCCTTCCAGGAGACGACCCGAGTCCTGACGGACGCGGCGATCAACGCCAAGTCCGACAGCCTCATCGGCCTCAAGGAGAACGTCATCATCGGTAAGCTCATCCCGGCCGGTACGGGCCTGTCCCGCTACCGCAACATCCGGGTCGAGCCGACCGAGGAGGCGAAGGCCGCGATGTACTCGGCCGTCGGCTACGACGACATCGACTACTCGCCGTTCGGCACGGGCTCCGGCCAGGCCGTCCCGCTGGAGGACTACGACTACGGTCCGTACAACCAGTAAGGCGTACGTCCACTGAAGGGCGGTCACCCCACGGGGGTGGCCGCCCTTCGGCGTTGTCGGGCCGGATGCTCGGCGTCAGCGCCCGCTCTCCAGATGGGCCTGCAGGTGGTGGAGCCGGGTGTGTACATCGGGGTGCGAGGCGAGAAGTCGCGCGATCACTCCCTCCTTCTCGGAGCGGACGTTCAGGGCCGGAGCGCCGGCGCGTGCGTGTTCCGCGTGGTCGAGGTCCTCGCGCAACACGGTCATCAACTGCTGTGCGAAGCCGAGCCCCGCCGCGTGTTCGTCGGCGCGGAGTTCCGAGCGGCGGGAGACGGCGGCCACCAGGTAGGGCGTGGCCAGTGGCAGGAGCACCAGGCCGTACGTGGCCGTCGCCAGGGCGAACGCGGCGGCGCCCAGTACGCCGATCACCACGGCGGCGACGCCCACGGAGAGGCGGTCGACCCGCCCGGCCAGCCATCTCAGCAGCCGCCAGGCGATCCTGGCCGGCAGCGTGTACCAGAACGTGAGCAGTGAGGCCCAGGCATGGCCGCCCGCGTGGTGGCCCAACTCGTGCGCGAGCACACCGGCGAGCCGACCGGGCGACAGCGTTCTGAGCGAGTGGCTGGTGACCCCGACGATGTGGCCCGCGGCGGCCATGGCGTTGATCTCGTCGCTGTCCTCCACCCACAGCTGGAACGCGTCCGCGTCCACACCGGCCCGCGCGGTCACCTGGAGCCAGACCGCCGTCAGCTTTCGCTCCTCCTCCTGCGTGGGGTAGCGCAGCCGGTACAGCCACCGGGCGAGGAGACGTTCGCAGGGCCGGTGGAAGGTCAGTCCCCCGCTCACGACCCAGAGGCCGAGCGGGATCCACCAAGGGGGTCCGAACAGGGCGTCGGCGGCGTACGACACCACGAAGACCACGGCCAGGCCCATCAGCACCTGCGGCGACCGGAGCGCGAGGCTCCCGAGCGTGGTGGCGTCCGCGCCCAGCCGGCGGGCCGATATGTGGACGCGGCCCGCGCGGGGCCCGAGGTCGTCGACGTCATCCGGAGGCTTTCGGCGGTTCTCGGACGCGTACGGGCCGGGGGCCGACTCGTACGGGGCGGAGTCGGATTCGTACGGCACGGACATGGCGCTCCTTGTCGGGGGCTGGACGGGGGGCTGGACGGGGGCGGGGTTCAGGCCATGAGCGCGGATCCGGGGAGCAGGACCGCGGCACAGCCGAAGGCGACCAGGCCCGTCCGGATCCAGAGGTGTTTGCGGGCCACGATGCGGCTGGTCTCGGCCAGTGCCGTGAAGAGGCCGGCGGCCGGGTCGCGCCCGGTCTCCGCCACGGCCTCGGCGAGCGCGCCGGCCCGGGCGGCGCGTCGTACGTCACCGAAGTAGGTGAGGGGCCGGCCGGGCTCCCAGCTGCTTCTCCGGTAGCGGGGCAGCACCGCAAGCAACAACGCGAACAACGCCGTGACCAGTGATGCCGCGCCCAGCCACCAGAGGAGCGCGGCGGTGGGGGAGAGCGCGGCGGGGCTCCAGCCGCGCCCGCCGAGCAGACCGGCCGTGATGCCGAGCGCCCCGACCAGGACGGAGGCCTTGGTGTCGGCACGGGCGATCTCGGCCCGGAGGTCGCCGAGCAACTGCATGCCCGACTGCACTTCCGGGGCGAGCGACTGCGCGGGTACGGCGCTCATGCCGGAGCCTCGCGGGTCTCGTCCTCGGGCGCGGTGCCGGACTTCAGGACGGTCGTCATCCACTTGGCCGTGAGCTGCCTCGGCTCCTCGAGCTGGTAGCTCTCCAGCCCCTCCTTGTCGAGCACCCGGTCGATCAGCTGGCGCTGCGTCTGGACCAGTTCCTTGCGCTCCTCGCCGAGGTGCTGGAGGACGAGTCGGGTGTCCTCGGGGTGTTCCGTCAGATGGAGCGCGAGCGCGGCTGTATCGCCCCTGGCCAGGCAGTCCTCGTAGAACGTGATCCTCTCGGCCCTGATGGCGGCCTCGTACTGCTGCCGCTGGGCCGAGGCCGCGTGCTCCGGTGGGGCCGCCTCCGCCTCGTGGCGTGCGCTGCGCAGCCGCTCCTGGTGGGTGCGTTCGGCGGCGTCGAGTCGCAGGCGGACCGTGACGGTGGCTCGCAGGCCCTGGTCGGCGCCGATCGGCGCGGCGTCGTTCAGCGCCCGCTGCACGGCCTGTTCGGCGTGGGAGCTCTCGGCGATGGCGTGACCGCGGCTCGCGGCGCGCATCAGCGGGACGAGTTCCCGGCTGAGGAGGCCCGGTACGTCACGTTCCTGGCTGGTGACGAAGCGGGCCGGGTCCATGACGCGCCAGGTGATGTCGGCGACGACGTCGAACTCGAAGCTGTCGACCTGACTGGGCAGCTGTTCGCGCAGTTGGAAGGAGTGCGGCTCGGTGTTCACCTCGTACAGGGCGACGTAGCGGCGGACGGTGGTGGGCCGGGCCGGTGGCAGAAAGGTCTCGTACGTGCCCTTGCGGGTCACGAAGACCAGGGCGTTGTCGATCCGGCTGACGAAACGGCGGCCGCCGAGGCGGAGGCGGGGCAGCTGCCAGACCCTGAGGACGGGGTCGGGGAACAAGGGGGACGGTGTCGGGGAGGGGGGCTCCTCCAGCCAGTCGGGTTCGTCGGGCTGGGGGTGTTTCTCGTTCATGGGCTGCTCCTGGTGGGGTCGGTCTGCTCCTGGTGGGATCGGTCAGGCGACGACCGTCAGCAGCCGTGCGGCCACTTCGGCGGTGTCCTCGTCGGAGTCGCGCACGGTGCGCAGGAGGTGGGTGACGCGCTGCTCGTTGGCGGGGGTGGCCGCGAGCGCGGGCAGCAGCGAGGCGAGTGCGACCTCGGACCTCCGGTCGCGGCCGGCGGTGAGGATCCAGCGGCGCAGGGCCCGCAGGGCCGGAGCGGTCTGCTCGTGGTCGCCGAGGGCGGCCTCCCAGAAGGCGGTCAGGTACTGGGCTTCCTCGCTCTCGTGGTCCGCCACGACCCGGGAGTACCAGTCGAGGACGATCGGGCGGTCGCCGTTCTCCTCGTACTGGTCGCACGCCTGGACGAAGGCGCGCAGCGCACGGTCACGGACGGCACGGTCGGGGTGGGGGTGCAGATACTCGGCGAGCGTGGTGAGCACCGGGCCCTTCACCGTGAGGAGGAGCAGTTCCAGCGCGTCCGCGAGTTGCTGGACGTCCTCCTCCTCGTCCTCGCCGTCGAGGGGCCGACGGACGGCGTCGAGCAAGGCGCGCAGGGTCGCCTCGTGGTGGGCGTGGCCCAGCAGGCCGTAGGCACGGACGGCCGTCCAGCGTCGGCTTCGGTGGTCGCCGGTGCACCAGCTGTGCAGGATCGCCGGGACCGGCGGAACCTCCAGCAGCACGGCCAGAGTCAGTGCGTTCGCGGCGGTCAGCCAGGCGTTGAAGCTGTTCGAGTCGGCCCAGGGTTCGATGAGGTGAGCCATCGCGGAGGCGAGTTCGGCCTGCGCGAGCAGCGCGGCGGCACCGGCCGCCCGGGTGCGCACGAGGGGGCGCCCGTCCTTGGCGAGCTGCTGGATCCAGCCCACCAGGCCGGGGCGCGCCGAGGGGTGGAGGTTCCACACCTCGCGCAGGAGCAGCCGGGCGATCCGCTCGTCCTGGAACCGGGCGACGAAGTGGCCGACCAGGCCCGACTCGGTGGCCTCGGTCTCCACCTGGCCTTCCGCCCGGGCGAGCTGGAGGCGCTCGGCGCGGGGGCTGCCGAAGACGGGGATGCGCGGCGGCTCGTCAGGGTTCTCGGTCCTGTGGAGGAGCTTGAAGAGGCCGTCCCCCAGCTCGGCGGCCACCGCGTAGGGGGCGCCGTCGAACACGGCCAGAGAGATCAGGAACGCCTTGTCGAGCAGTTTCGGCGTCTCCCCGGTCAGCCACCGGTCGATCTGGGCCACCGCGGCGGCCTCCCCGTGGGCGGCGAGCTCCTGTGAGTCGATCTCGCCCCGGTGCAGCGCGTCCAGGCGCTTCGCGAACTGGGCGGTCTCGTGCGGCGCATGCTCCCGCTCGAGGAACTCCTTGGCGTACGGCTGTCCGCTCAGCTCCGCCCAGGGCGCCTCGCCCACGGCCCGGGTGACGTGGGAGCGCAGCACGTCCTCGGTGGGCGGCGGCTCCCACGGTACGGAGGGCACGTCCGCCGGCACCGCGGACGGCTCGACCGTGATGACCAGACGGCCGCCGACGCGCTCCAGTTGCTCGCGCAGGCCCGCCAGGAAGGGGGCGCGCAGCGGGCGGTGGCGGCCGGTGGCCCAGTTGCACAGGACGTATCCGTCGGGGTGGTCCAACTCGTCGCGCAGGGCGGTGGGCGTGGTGTGCGGATCGAGGTCGCGCAGTCGGTCGACGCCGAGGCGGGCCAGCAGCATCATCGCGGCGGACCGGCGACCTGTGGCGTGCCCGCCGGTCAGGATCACGACCCGCTCGGCGCGCAGCCGGGCGAGCGCCTCGTCGAAGCGGGGGCCGTCACGGAAGACGGCCGTCAGCTCGTCGACGTCCGCCTGCGCGATCGGGCCCGAGATCCGGCGAGGGGGCTCGCCGCGGCTTCCGAAGTGGAAGATCGTGTCGCCGTAGTGGGTCCCGCCCGTCTGCCCGAACTGGTCGCCGTCGATCAGGGTGGACGCGAAGGCGCGGGCCGTGTGCCTGACCAGGTCCTGCCGCGCCTCCCAGGGCTTCTGCCGCTGTTCCGGGGCCTGGGACGACTCCTCCTGTTTCTCTTCGTCGTCCTTCGGTTGCTCGGTGGCCTTCGCCGAGCCGGCCACCGCGTCCTGGCTCACCGCCGCTCACCCCGGTCGGGCAGCCCGAAGTGGAGGCCGCCGTGGACGGTGCCGCCGGTCACGCCGTACTGGTCGCCGCCGATGTGGGTGTGGGTTCCTGACGTGTCGGGGGCCGCGGCCGACGCCGTCGTGGACGGCCGGGCGTCGATGTCGGTCCCCGGCCCGCCGTGCAGCCAGGCCACCGTCGGCCCCTCCTTCGTCTCCACGGTGACGCGGTGGAAGTCGTCCGGGCGCACGCCCAGCGGGCCGTGGCGTACTACCCCCTGGTAGATGCCGTCGGACACGCACAGCACGCCGTCCGCGTCCGACTGCTTGAGGGCGTCGCGCAGCGGGTCGGCGTTCAGGAGGCGTACGGCGTGGTTGAGGTCCGAGCCGACCCAGCCGTCGAGCTCGTCCACGGCCACGTAGCCGGAGGAGAGCACGATCCGCAGTCGCATCCGCGCGCTGCTCGCGAGCAGGCGGTTCTTGTTGTGGAGCAGCGCCGGGGTCTCGGTCAGGAGGGTCTTCAGCAGGGTCGGTACGGAGACCTGGGCGTCGATGAGTTCCATGACGGAGTCACCGCGGTCGGCGCGCAGCCGGATGGTCGCGTCGATGTCGGCGAGCGTGTCGTCGACGACGTCGTAGAGGACTCGGCGAAGGAACGCCTGTTCCACATCGTCGCGGCTGCCGAACTGTTCGATGTCGAAGAGGAGGATCGTGCGGAATACGGGGTCGGCCATGTCTGTCCCTGTCTGCCTCTCGCGAGTCGGTCCGTTTCATCGGCACGAAGCACGATGGCGGGCGGACGGCGCGCGGCCGAGGACCGATGACATGGACGAACTGTGACCGTGTGCACAGACAGAACCGTGTGCACAGACAGAACGGACGGCGGGCGTCCGGCAGCGGCACGGCGTCAGGCGGAGCCCTCGCCGATGATGCGCCGCAGGACGTCCGGGCGGAGTACGACGATGCGGCGGCGCCTGGTGACCACGACCTGCTTGGCCCGCAGGTCCTTGAGGAGGCGGGCCACCGCCTCACGGGAGGAGCCGACCGAGCCGGCGAACTCCTGCTGGCTGAGCCCGATGGTGAGTTCGACGCCCTCGTCGGTACGGCTGCCATGGGTGCGCATGAGTTCGAGCAGCAGGACGGCCAGCCGTTCGCGCACGGTGAGGGCGGCCCACTCCAGCCGACGGCGGTCGGTCGACCGCTGACGGTCGGTGGCCAGGCCCAGCAGCTGGAGGGAGACCTGGGGGCTGCCGGCGAGGAACGCGGTGAAGCGGGACTGGTCGATGGCCACCGCCTCGACCGGTTCCAACGCCGTCACCGTGGCCGCCCGGTGGCGTCCGCTGAGCGCGGCGCCTTCGCCGATGATGTCGCCGGGGCCGCGCAGGGCCAGCAGGGCCTCGTAACCGTTGGCCGCGATGGCCGTGACCTTGGTCCAGCCGTGCAGGAGGAGCACCACATGGGTGGACGGTTCGTCCTGGTGCATGATCACGCTGCGCGGCCGGTAGCGCAGCGGGCGGCCGGTGGCCAGCAGCGCGACCCGGTCGTTCTTCTCGATGCGCGCGAGGAAGGGGACGCGGTCGTCGAAGCCGTCGTCGTCCCACGCGTGTGCACGTCTTCCGGCCGTCCCCGCGGTCATGCCCGCCCCCGTGTTCACCTGTGCCGATGCCTCTGAGCCTCGCAATCAGTCAACGTACTTGAGGCGGACACGCAGGCAACGGGCCGCAATCGGCCAGGCGTGGCCGGAGCGCGGCTCTTGCGGAGCGGCTTCTTCCGGGTACGGGGTGTGGGACGCGCGGTAGCAGAACCGGTACACAAGTCCGGCCGGGGAACCCGTGCCGTGCGCCGTGTGTTGCAGCATCATGGAGGCACAACCGTCCGGGGGAGTGTTTCTCGTGTCCAATCCTTCGTGGCAGCCGATGCCGTGGCAGGCGCAGAGCAGCAGCCCGTCGATGCTCGCCGCCCATGCCGACCGTGAGCGGGCCGTGGATGTCCTCAGGGCGGGCTTCAGTGAGGGCCGCCTCCAGCAGGAGGAGTACGAGAAGCGCATCGAGAGGGCCTATCAGGCGCGCACCGTGGGAGAGCTCTCCCTGCTGGTCGCCGATCTGCCGCAGGGGCCGTCCGCGATGCATCCAGGGCCTGTGATGGGGCCGCCGATGGTGCCCGTGGGGCCGCCCATGGTGCCCAGGACCTTCATGCCCGTCCCGCCGCCGGTCACCAACGGCAAGGCCGTGGGGGCCATGGTGTGCGGCGTCGTGAGCACCATGACGATGGGGCTGACGGGGATTCCCGCGGTGATCCTCGGGCACATGGCCAAGGCGGAGATCCGGCGCACGGGGGAGGGCGGCGAGGGCTTCGCGCTCGCCGGGCTCATCCTCGGGTGGCTGTCCGTGGCGGGGTGGGCGTTCTTCCTCACGATCATGATCATCGCGGGGGTCGCGTCGAGCAGCGGATGACCAGGACGGCGGGGCCGCGCGTGGCGTTAAACCACCGCATGCCCATTTGTTTTGACCGTAGCGAATGAGGTAGGTACGCTCAGACCTTGTGCCTGGGGTGTGCCCTGGCTCGCGTGCGTGCCTTCAACCGCACGGCGAGTCGTAAGCGGTCACCGTGATCTGTGCCTTTCTGCCTCGCGGCGGGGGTCCGCAGTATTCGACACACCCGACCGCGTGGGTCGGTGAATGTTCCGGGTTAGCTTCACCATTCGGCACACAGAAACCGGAGAAGTAGTGCCTACGATCCAGCAGCTGGTCCGTAAGGGCCGGCAGGACAAGGTCGAGAAGAACAAGACGCCCGCACTCGAGGGTTCGCCCCAGCGTCGCGGCGTCTGCACGCGTGTGTTCACGACCACCCCGAAGAAGCCGAACTCGGCCCTGCGTAAGGTCGCGCGTGTGCGTCTGACCAGCGGGATCGAGGTCACCGCTTACATTCCGGGTGAGGGACACAACCTGCAGGAGCACTCGATCGTGCTCGTGCGCGGCGGCCGTGTGAAGGACCTGCCCGGTGTTCGCTACAAGATCATCCGTGGTTCGCTCGACACCCAGGGTGTCAAGAACCGCAAGCAGGCCCGCAGCCGCTACGGCGCCAAGAAGGAGAAGTAGAAATGCCTCGTAAGGGCCCCGCCCCGAAGCGCCCGGTCATCATCGACCCGGTCTACGGTTCTCCTCTGGTCACGTCGCTCATCAACAAGGTGCTGCTGAACGGCAAGCGCTCCACCGCCGAGCGCATCGTGTACGGCGCCATGGAGGGCCTGCGCGAGAAGACCAGCAATGACCCGGTCATCACGCTGAAGCGCGCGCTGGAGAACATCAAGCCGACCCTCGAGGTCAAGTCCCGCCGTGTCGGTGGTGCGACGTACCAGGTTCCGATCGAGGTCAAGCCCGGTCGCGCCAACACGCTCGCGCTGCGCTGGCTGGTCGGTTACTCCCGCGCCCGTCGCGAGAAGACCATGACCGAGCGTCTGCTCAACGAGCTTCTCGACGCCTCCAACGGCCTCGGTGCCGCTGTGAAGAAGCGCGAGGACACGCACAAGATGGCCGAGTCCAACAAGGCCTTCGCGCACTACCGCTGGTAGTCGCTACCCCCATCGAGACCGAGAGAAGACCGAAGCCTTATGGCTACCACTTCACTTGACCTGGCCAGGGTCCGCAACATCGGGATCATGGCCCACATCGACGCGGGCAAGACGACCACCACCGAGCGGATCCTCTTCTACACCGGCGTCAGCTACAAGATCGGTGAGGTCCACGACGGCGCTGCCACCATGGACTGGATGGAGCAGGAGCAGGAGCGTGGCATCACGATCACCTCTGCTGCCACCACCTGTCACTGGCCGCTCGAGGGTGTCGACCACACCATCAACATCATCGACACCCCGGGGCACGTCGACTTCACCGTCGAGGTGGAGCGTTCGCTCCGCGTCCTCGACGGCGCCGTCACGGTGTTCGACGGTGTCGCCGGTGTGGAGCCGCAGTCCGAGACGGTGTGGCGTCAGGCCGACCGTTACGGCGTACCGCGCATCTGCTTCGTCAACAAGCTGGACCGTACCGGCGCCGAGTTCCACCGCTGCGTGGACATGATCTCGAGCCGCCTGGGTGCCGTCCCGCTCGTCATGCAGCTGCCGATCGGCGCCGAGATGGACTTCAAGGGCGTTGTGGACCTGGTCCGCATGAAGGCGCTCGTGTGGTCCGCCGAGGCCGCCAAGGGCGAGATGTACGACGTCGTCGACATCCCGGCCACGCACACCGAGGCTGCCGAGGAGTACCGCGGCAAGCTGGTCGAGGCCGTCGCGGAGAACGACGACGAGATCATGGAGCTGTTCCTGGAGGGCCAGGAGCCCACCGAGGAGCAGCTGTACGCCGCGATCCGTCGCATCACCATCGCGACCGGCAAGTCCGACGGCGTCACGGTCACCCCGGTGTTCTGTGGCACCGCGTTCAAGAACAAGGGCGTCCAGCCCCTGCTCGACGCGGTCGTGCGCTACCTCCCGACCCCGCTCGACGTCGAGGCCATCGAGGGCCACGCCGTCAACGACGCGGAGGAGGTCGTCAAGCGCAAGCCGTCCGACGACGAGCCGCTGTCCGCGCTGGCGTTCAAGATCATGAGCGACCCGCACCTCGGCAAGCTCACCTTCGTCCGGGTCTACTCGGGCCGCCTGGAGTCCGGCACCGCCGTGCTGAACTCCGTCAAGGGCAAGAAGGAGCGCATCGGCAAGATCTACCGCATGCACGCGAACAAGCGTGAGGAGATCGACTCGGTGGGCGCCGGCGACATCATCGCCGTCATGGGTCTGAAGCAGACCACGACCGGTGAGACGCTGTGCGACGACAAGCAGCCGGTGATCCTGGAGTCCATGGACTTCCCGGCGCCGGTCATCCAGGTCGCCATCGAGCCCAAGTCCAAGGGTGACCAGGAGAAGCTGGGTGTCGCCATCCAGCGTCTCGCGGAGGAGGACCCCTCCTTCCAGGTCCACTCGGACGAGGAGACGGGCCAGACCATCATCGGTGGTATGGGCGAGCTGCACCTCGAGGTGCTGGTCGACCGTATGCGCCGTGAGTTCAAGGTCGAGGCCAACGTCGGCAAGCCGCAGGTCGCGTACCGCGAGACGATCCGCAAGGCCGTCGAGCGCGTGGACTACACCCACAAGAAGCAGACCGGTGGTACCGGTCAGTTCGCCAAGGTGCAGATCGCGATCGAGCCCATCGAGGGCGGCGACGCCTCGTACGAGTTCGTGAACAAGGTCACCGGTGGCCGTATCCCGAAGGAGTACATCCCTTCGGTGGACGCCGGTGCGCAGGAGGCCATGCAGTTCGGCATCCTCGCGGGCTACGAGATGACGGGCGTCCGCGTCACGCTCATCGACGGTGGCTACCACGAGGTCGACTCCTCCGAGCTCGCCTTCAAGATCGCCGGTTCGCAGGCCTTCAAGGAGGCCGCGCGCAAGGCCAGCCCCGTGCTGCTCGAGCCGATGATGGCCGTCGAGGTCACCACGCCCGAGGACTACATGGGTGAGGTCATCGGCGACATCAACTCCCGCCGTGGCCAGATCCAGGCCATGGAGGAGCGGGCCGGTGCCCGCGTCGTGAAGGGTCTCGTGCCCCTCTCGGAGATGTTCGGCTACGTCGGAGACCTCCGCAGCAAGACGTCGGGTCGCGCAAGCTACTCGATGCAGTTCGACTCCTACGCCGAGGTTCCGCGGAACGTCGCCGAGGAGATCATCGCGAAGGCCAAGGGCGAGTAACGCACCGCGTTCCCACGCTTTAGGCTTGACTCCGGAGCCTCAAGGGGCAAACACCCGCAAACACGGATGTTTGCCCCGGGACCCGGATTTTCCAGCAAAGATCACCTGGCGCCGATGAAGCAAGGCGTTCAGAACCACTCCACAGGAGGACCCCAGTGGCGAAGGCGAAGTTCGAGCGGACTAAGCCGCACGTCAACATCGGCACCATCGGTCACATCGACCACGGTAAGACGACCCTCACGGCCGCCATTACCAAGGTGCTGCACGACGCGTTCCCGGACCTGAACGAGGCCTCGGCGTTCGACCAGATCGACAAGGCTCCCGAGGAGCGTCAGCGCGGTATCACGATCTCGATCGCGCACGTCGAGTACCAGACGGAGACCCGTCACTACGCCCACGTCGACTGCCCCGGTCACGCGGACTACATCAAGAACATGATCACGGGTGCGGCGCAGATGGACGGCGCCATCCTCGTTGTCGCCGCCACCGACGGCCCGATGCCGCAGACCAAGGAGCACGTGCTCCTGGCCCGCCAGGTCGGCGTTCCGTACATCGTCGTCGCCCTGAACAAGGCCGACATGGTGGACGACGAGGAGATCCTGGAGCTCGTCGAGCTCGAGGTCCGTGAGCTGCTCTCCGAGTACGAGTTCCCGGGCGACGACCTGCCGGTCGTCAAGGTCTCGGCGCTCAAGGCGCTCGAGGGCGACAAGGAGTGGGGCCAGTCCGTCCTCGACCTGATGCAGGCCGTCGACGAGAACATCCCGCAGCCCGAGCGTGACGTCGACAAGCCGTTCCTGATGCCGATCGAGGACGTCTTCACGATCACCGGTCGTGGCACCGTCGTCACCGGTCGTATCGAGCGTGGTGTCCTCAAGGTCAACGAGACCGTCGACATCGTCGGTATCAAGCAGGACAAGACCACCACCACGGTCACCGGCATCGAGATGTTCCGCAAGCTGCTCGACGAGGGCCAGGCCGGTGAGAACGTCGGTCTGCTGCTCCGCGGCATCAAGCGCGAGGACGTCGAGCGCGGCCAGGTCATCATCAAGCCCGGTTCGGTCACGCCGCACACCGAGTTCGAGGCCCAGGCCTACATCCTGTCCAAGGACGAGGGTGGCCGCCACACGCCGTTCTTCAACAACTACCGTCCGCAGTTCTACTTCCGTACGACGGACGTGACGGGCGTTGTGACCCTCCCCGAGGGCACCGAGATGGTCATGCCGGGTGACAACACCGAGATGTCGGTGCAGCTCATCCAGCCCATCGCCATGGAAGAGGGCCTGAAGTTCGCCATCCGTGAGGGTGGCCGGACCGTGGGCGCCGGCCAGGTCATCAAGATCACGAAGTGATCTTGAACTGACCCGGTAGGTCTCGAAGAGGCCCGTACGACTTCGGTCGTACGGGCCTCTTTGTCATGCCCCGCCGCCATGCCCGGTTGCCAGGCCCGGACGGGTGCGCGTGCGAAGGCGGCGAGGACGCGTGCGCAGGCTTCGAAACTATTCGACGCGTACGACCCGTTGTTCCCACGGTTCACTCCCCTCACCATTTGTCATGCCGCTGAGCAAATACGGGACGTCTTCGGGTCGAGGGGTGAGGCATGTCTGGACGCGTCAGCCGCAGGGCCGTTCTCGGGGTGGGGGCCGGGGTGGTGGCACTGCCGGTACTGCCGGGGGTGGCACGCGCGGCCGACGCCGAGGGGTTCGCGTCGACGGAGTCGGGGGCGTACCTCTCCTTCTCGCCGACGAGGGGCGCCTTTCCGCTCGTGGGTGCCCCGGTCGTCGTGAGCCCCGAGGATCACCCGGGAGTCGTACGGGTGGCAGGGGACCTCCGTGACGACCTCGAGCGGGTGACGGGCGTACGGCCGGGGCGGGCCCTGGCGCGGGAGGTGGTCCTGGTGGGGACCATCGGGCGGAGTCCGCTGATCGACGGGCTGGTGGAGTCCGGGAAGCTGGACGTCGGCGGGGTGCGGGGCGAGTGGGAGACCTCGCTGCAGACGGTCGTCGAGCGGCCGATGCCGGGGGTCGAGCGGGCGTTCGTCGTCGCGGGCAGCGATCCGCGCGGAACGATCTTCGGGGTGTACGACGTCTCGTACGGCATCGGGGTCTCGCCCTGGTACTGGTGGGACGACGTGCCCCCGGCGCACCGGGACGAGGTGTACGTCCTGCCGGGCCGCTTCAGTCAGGGCACGCCGGCGGTGAAGTACCGGGGGATCTTCATCAACGACGAGAACCCGGCGCTCGGGACCTGGGCGCCGGTGTACTTCGGGCCGGGGAAGGCGCCCGGTCACCCCGGGGGCTTCAACGCGGACTTCTGGGCGAAGGTCTTCGAGGCGCTGCTCCGGCTGAAGGGGAACTACGTCTGGCCGGCGGTGTGGGGGCGGGCCTTCGCCGAGGACGACCCGGAGAACCATGCGCGGGCGACGGCCTATGGGGTTGTCATGGGCACGTCTCACGAGGCGCCCATGATGCGGGGCATCGAGGAGTGGAACCGGCACGCGGTCCCGGCGGTACGGGACAGCGCGGGCAATGTGGTGACCCCAGGGCGCGACCCCTACGGGGGCACGGGCGAGTGGTCGTACCGGCGGAACGCCGAGGCCATCAAGGCGTACTGGCGCGACGGCATCAAGCGCATGGTCGACGAGGACTTCGAGGGCGTCGTCACGCTCGGCATGCGGGGCAACGGCGACACGAGCCTGCCGGACGGCGACGGCATCGAGCTGATGCGGGAGATCATCGCGACCCAGCGCGGGATCATCGCGGAGGTCACCGGTCGGCCGGTGGAGGAGACCCCGCAGGTGTGGACTCTCTACAAGGAGGTCCAGCGGTACTGGGACCGGGGGCTGCGGGCGCCCGAGGACGTCACGGTCGTGCTGACGGACGACAACTGGGGGAACATCCGCAAGCACCCGGACCCCGGTGAGCCGCGCCTCGGGGGTTTCGGCCTGTACTACCACTTCGACTACGTGGGCGTCGGGCGCAACTACAAGTGGGTCGACACGGCGAACCTGGCGAATCTGTGGGAGCAGCTGCACGAGGCGATGTCCTTCGGGAACCGCGGGCTGTGGGTGGCGAACGTCGGTGATCTGAAGGGGAACGAGCTGCCCACCGAGTTCTTCCTGGACTACGCCTGGAATCCCGGGCGTTGGGGCCTGGAGAAGCTGGGGGAGTGGGAGCGGAGGTACGCGCGGCAGAACTTCGGGGAGCGGGCCTCCGCGGAGATCGCCGAGGTGTTGAGCGCGTACGGCCGCCTCCAGGCCCGCCGCAAGCCCGAGCTGCTGAACCGCCGGATCACGGTGGCCGAGGGCACGGGTGAGGTGGTCTACGACGACGAGGAGACGCCTTTCTACTTCGGCCACCGGGAGCTGGAGCGGGTCACGGAGGAGTGGCGGGCGCTGGCGAAGCGGGCGGAGCGGGTCGGCGGGCGGCTGCCGGCGCGGCTGCGGGACACGTGGTTCGAGCTGGTCGGGTACCAGGTGGAGGCGACCGCGAACGTCTACGCGCTGCGCGAGGCGGAGTTCAAGAACCTGCTGTACGCGGGCCAGGGGCGGGCGGCGACGAACGCGTGTGCGGCCGCGGCGGAGGCGGCTCTGGAGCGGGACCTCGCGCTGGCCGATCGCTTCAACTCACAGGCGGCGGGCGGCAAGTGGCGGGGTTTCCAGACCCAGCCGCACATCGGGTACGGGGACGTGGAGCGGTACGGCCCGAACGCGGGGTGGCAGCAGCCGGAGCGGAACAATGTGGCGCTGCCGGACGAGATCTTTCCCAAGGTGCGGCGGGTGGAGGTACCGGAGGCCGCCGAGCTGGGGGTGGCGGTGGACGGTTCGGAGGACGCGGGCAAGTGGTGGCCCCGGTCCGCTGCGGAGGCCGTGCTTCCGGTGTTCAGCCCGTACCAGACCCGCCCCGGGCAGTACGTCGAGGTCTTCAACCGCGGGCGTACGCCCTTCTCGTACCGCATCGAGTCGTCGGTGCCGTGGCTGGTGGTGGAGCGGGCGCGGGGGCGGGTCGAGGAGCAAGTGCGGGTTGGGGTGCGGGTGGACTGGGGGCGGGTGCCGGCGGGCGGTGCCGAGGGGACGTTGACGGTGAGCGGGGCGGGGGCGTCGGTGACGGTGAAGGCCGTCGCGGAGAAGCCGTCGGCGCGGGGGCTGCGGGGCTTCGTCGAGGCGGGCGGGTATGTGGCGATCGACGCGGAGCACCATGCGCGGGCGGTCGGCGCCGACGGCATCCGGTGGCGGCGGATCGAGGGGATCGGCCGTACGGGAGCCGGGGTGACGCCCTGGCCGGTGACGGCGCCGCGCCAGACACCGGGCGGGACCGGGCCGCGTCTGGAGTACGAGGTGAGCCTGCTGTCGGTGCCGGCGACGGGTGAGGTGACGGTCTGGGCGTATGTCTCGCCGAGGAACCCGGCGCTGCCGACGGGCGGCCTGAGGTACGGGATCTCTTTTGACGAGGGTGCCGTGCGGACGGTCGACATCAACGCCGTCACCGGTGCCGACGACGGGCTCATGAACAGACAGTGGGCGCGCAACACCTCGGACAACGTGAACGTGACGGCGACCAGGCATGCGATCGCTCGGCCCGGGGTGCACCGGCTGAAGTTCTGGATGGTCGACCCGACGGTGGTGCTGCAACGGCTGGTGATCGACACGGGTGGGCTGACACCGACGTATCTGGGGCCGCTGGAGAGCCACCGGATCTGAGAAGGGACCCGCAGATGAAGTACACGAACCGCTTCCGCACGCCCGTGCTCGCCCTGGTCGCAGGGGCGCTGCTGTCCACGGCGGTGGCCGTGCAGCCGGCCTCGGCGCACGACCCGTCCTTGCGGAGGCTCGCCGACCGGGCCGGCGTACGCATCGGCACCGCAGTGGACATGAACGCGCTGGCCGAGGACCGCAGGTACCGCGGGACGACCGCACGCGAGTTCGACTCGGTGACCGCCGAGAACGTCATGAAGTGGGAATCGGTGGAGCCGCAGCGCGGCGTCTACGACTGGAAACCGGCCGACGACCTCGTCCGCTATGCCCGCGCCCACGGGCAGGTCGTCCGCGGCCACACCCTCGTCTGGCACAGCCAGCTGCCGGGCTGGCTGACGTCCGGGGTGGCGGACGGGTCGATCGGCTCGGCGGAGCTGCGGGGCATTCTGCGGAACCACATCACGACGGAGGTGAAGCGGTACAAGGGGAAGATCCAGCAGTGGGACGTGGTGAACGAGGTCTTCGAGGAGGACGGCAGCCTGCGGAATTCCATCTGGTTGCAGGAGCTGGGGCCCTCCTACATCGCGGACGCCTTCCGTTGGGCCCACGCCGCCGACCCGAAGGCGAAGCTCTTCCTCAACGACTACAACGTGGAGGGCGTCAACGCGAAGTCCACGGCGTACTACGAACTGGCGAAGCGGTTGCGGGCGGAGGGCGTGCCCGTGCAGGGGTTCGGCATCCAGGGGCATCTCGCGATCCAGTACGGATTCCCGGAGCAGGTCGCGGAGAACCTGGCCCGGTTCGGGGCGCTGGGGATGCGGACGGCGTTCACGGAGGTCGACGTGCGGATGATCCTGCCGGTGGATGCGACGAAGTCGGCGACCCAGGCGAGTTACTTCCGGAAGCTGCTGGATGCCTGCCTGGGGGCGCGGAGCTGCACGTCGTTCACGGTCTGGGGCTACACGGACAGGTACTCGTGGGTGCCGGGTGTCTTCGGCGGTCAGGGGGCGGCGACGCCGATGGACGAGGAGTACGGGCGGAAGCCGGCGTACGGGGCGCTGCGGGCGGGGTTGGCCGACGGCCGTCGCAAGTAGTGCCTACTCATCGCCTCCCGCTTCCGTGGGTCGGTAGCGGCTTCTGAACAGGGCCCGGTCGCCCATGAACTGACCCGTCATGGCCGCGGCGGCGAGCCGGTCCGCGAAGCGGTCGTAGGCCGCGTACTCGCTGTCGGAGAGGGTGACGCGGCGTGTGCCCCCGGCGAAGCGGTCGGGGGTGAGCGCGGCGGCCAGGGTCTCGACGTCCTCGTCGGGGGCGAGGGCCAGGACCGCGACGGTCCGGTCGACCGGCCGACGTACTCGCCGGGGCTCGCCACGCTCTCGATGTCCGCCGAGCCGTCGGGGCGGTGGGTGACGCGGAGTGAGGGCGCGCCCCAGGGCGCGCAGGTCCTCCTCGTCCACGGTGACAGGGTGCAGCGGGACGAGCGGTGTGCCGTCCGGGGCGCGCAGCGCGCTGCCGCGGGCGGGGTCCGCGGTGGCGCCCTTCAGGGACCGGCTGCTGCGCAGAGCGGGCGGGAGCGCGCGGTGGACGTTTCCCCAGGCGTCGAGGCTCCTCGGCGCGTCCAGGCCGGTGAGGTTCTCCAGCCCCGGCGGGTAGGCGGGCGCGATGTGCTCGCCCTCGCCGTTCTCCCGGGCGACCCGGGCCGCGTGGGAGGGCCTCTCGGTGGCGGGGGAGTCGGTCGAAGTGGCTGCGTCGGCGGCCGTCCACTCGGTTTCGTCATCTCGACGAGATTATATCGTCAGGTCGACGATATGTCGAGGTCTTCGTCCAGGTCTTCGCGAGACCGCCGCCGGAGGTGCTTCCGAACTGTGTCGGGGGCATGACCACGTCATTGGTAATCTGCCGCCTTCCGTATCCGCGCCCTTTGAAGAGGTGTGAATGAAGTCAGGCAGACGAACCGTCGCGGTGGCCGCGCTCGTGGGGGCGCTGGGATTCTCGGTGCTGAACGCGCCGGCGGCCCACGCGGCGGACACCGGAATCACCGTGTCGGACATCGTCATCAACATGGGCAAGCCGATCGTGGTGGGAACGTCCAAGGAGGTGCGGCCGCCCATCAGCTTCAACATCGCCCTGCCGCCCGGGTACAGCACCGCGGACCCGTTCCGCTACAGCGCGCACCCCTTCATCTACCGCGGCAGCCCGAAGACGGCCGCCGAGAGCGCTGACAACTACATAGGGCCGGGCATCTACACCTGCTTCGAGACCGACTCCAAGCACGCCCGGTGCGAGGGCACCTTCCACATCGACCCGCACCCGAGCCGGAAGCAGGTCAACTCCAACAACGACGCCACGACCTGGAAGGTCGCCGTCGTGCTGCGTCTGTGGAAGGCCAACGGCGGACTCAAGACCGAGGAGTACGAGACCCGGTCCAAGACCGTGCAGCTCAAGCGCGCGGCCAAGGTCACCGTCGACGCCACGCCGGAGACGGTCACCAAGGGCAGGAAGATCACCGTCACGGGCAAGCTGACCCGGGCGAACTGGAGCACCAAGAAGTACGGCGGCTACAGCGGCCGTACGGTCAGCCTCCAGTACCGCGCCTCGGACGCCACCTCCTTCAAGACGGTCAAGAAGGTCACCACCAGCGGCACCGGCGCCCTGAACACCACGGCCACCGCCTCGGCCGACGGCTTCTACCGCTGGGTGTACCACGGCAACTCGACGACCGACGTCGCCACCAGCCCGGCGGCCTACGTCGACGTGCGCTGACCTCCGGCGGTCAGCGGAGCGTCGATGTCTCGCCGCCCTCGGCCCTCGTGAGCGCGACCCCCGCCAGACCGCGCAGCCTGCGTTCCGCCACGGCGGTCAGCTCGGCGGCGGCCGGTGGGGTCCGGCCCAGGCCGATGGCGTAGCGGGCGGGGGCCGTGGTGAAGGGGCGGGGCCAGGCGTGGCACTCCGGGGCCGCCTCGGCGAGGTCGGTGATCAGGGCCCGCATCCTGCCCCGTACCCGGCCCTCGTCCGCACCCTCTTCCACCGTCACGATCGCCCAGGCGGCGTGGCGGCGGTGGAGTGGGGGAGGGGCGAGGAGGTCGGCCCACGGACAGCCCTCCTCCAGCAACTCCCAAGCCCGGAACAGCTCCTGCGTGATCAGGTCGCGCATGCCCGTCGTGACCTGGTCCGTGCACGGGCGCACCGGGGCCGAGGGTGTCGCGATGGTCAGGGGGAGGGCCTGGGAGGACTCGGTCGTGGGTCCCACCGGCTCACGCCAGTCCCACGCCGCCCACGTCGCGAAGAAGTGCCGTAGGAGGTCGGCCGGCGGCAGGTCGCCCGCCTCGCTCGCGGTGCGGGCCGCCAGGACGGACCAGGCCAGGCCCGGCAGGCCGCCGAACGGTGCCGAGTCCAGGCCCCGCGCCTTCGCCCAGGCCTTGACCTGCCTGGCCAGCCGGGCGAAGGCCGGCCCGTGGGCGCCCGCCGAGGCGAGTACCGCGTCGGCGTCGCTCACCGCGCTGAGCGCGATCGCCGCCGCCTCGCCCAACTCGGCCCGGCGGTCCACCGCCTCCGTGGGGTCCAGCGATCCGGTGGCCACGACGGCCAGGTCCACGTCCAGCCCGTCCAGCCGCAGCCGCAGACCGGGTACGCGCGCCCCGACCACCTCGCGCACGTCGCCGGCCTCACGCGTCGCCTCGCTCAAATCCGCCTGTACAGCGGCGAGTTCGACCGTACCGGGCAGGGCCGCCACCAGGTCCAGGTCCGCGCCGGGCAGCGCGCAGCCCATGCGCCGGGAGCCGACGACATGCACGACGCCGCCGGGGAACGCGTCCGCGACGAGGCGAGTGACCCGGTCCGCCACGGCGGCGTCGCCGACCTCGCCGACCTCGTCGTCCCCGCCGATCTCGTACGGTGTCGGCTCCTCCCGCCAGCGCACCTCTCCCGTCCCCAGGCTCACCGTCCCCCGCACCCGCATCGGCTCGTCCCCGCGTCGCGACAGCAGCGCCAGCTCGCCGACCCTGGCCGGCATGGGGGCGAGCCGGGCCGCGCAGACGGCGGCCAGGGTGTTCGGGTCGGTGGCGCGGCCCAGGCTCAGGTGCGGGGTGAAGCCCTCGTGGCGGCCGCGGCAGCGCGGGAAGTGGCGTACGAGGGTGCTGTGCAGCTCGGCCCAGGGCTCCTCGCCGACCGCCGCCGGGTCGAGCCACACCGTCGCGTCGTCCCGGTGGCCGAACCAGTGCACGCCCTCCAGCCGGGCGTCGAACGGAGTCGTCGTGGCCGTCGCGAGCACCGCGGCCGCCTGCTCGAAGGCGTGTTCCGGTACGAAGCCGAAGAGCAGGTTCACATGCGGGGGCCAACGGTGGATCTGCGGGTCGTGCTCCCGGCGGATGTCCTGCAGCGGCGGCCACAGCTCCTCGGGAGGGAGCCACGCCAGGGCTGTACGGGGTGTCGGCCGGGCGTCGAGGCATGCGAAGGCGGTGTCCGGGGCGTCAGGCCCCACCTCCGCCCGTACGCCGTAGTGGTCCGAGATGTACAGCCCGTCCGGCGAGGGCGCGTCCCCGTACAGGTCGGCCGACCGCACCCCCAGACCCTGCCCGCGCACCAGCACCCGGTCCAGCCGTGACACCCGCCCCGTCAGGGAGGAGACCGCCGCCAGCGGGTTGGCGCCCGGGTCGAAGGTCGGCGTCATGTCGTCCGGGCCGTGCGTCTCGCTCCACGCGTCCCGCATCCCGAGCGTCAGCTGGGGTGTGTCGCCGCCGTCGTTGAAGTCGCCCAACAGGACCAGATCGGCTTCCAGGGCCGCCAGTCCCTCGGCCAACCGGGTTAGTTCGGCGGTGCGGCGACCGGCACCGTTCTCGGAATGATCGCTGCTCAGGTGGGTGGCCGCGATGACGAGGGGCCGCGTGGCTGTCTCCACCACGATCGCGGTCACCGCCTTGTGCGGGCCCAGCGCGTGGAACGCGGCCTCGCGGACCGGCAGCCGGCTCAGGAGCAGCAGACCGCACTCGTCCACGTCCCGCCCGCGCGGGTCCGTCCCCAGCGTCCAGCCCGCCCGCACCCAGGGCTCGCGCAGCAGCATGGCCAGCAGCTCCGGCTCGACCTCCTGCAACGCGATCACGTCGACCTCGGCGTCACGCAGGGCACGCAACAGCAGCGGCCTGCGCCCGGCGCTGTCGATCAGGTCGGCGTCGTACCGATCCCAGAGGGTGTTCCAGGTCAGCACCCGTACACCTTCGGAGCCGGCGCCTCTCGGTGAGCGGGTGGGCACCCAGCTCTCCCCGTCCCACGCGTGCGGCGTGCGCGCCGTGAAGAACGGCGCCCGGAGCAGACGGGCCTCCCGTACGCGCCCCGCCTCCGTCGCGTCGATCCGGTCCACACCCGTCGCCCGGTCCCAGACCACCTCGCCGTCCGCCTCGAAGAACAGCACCCGGTGCCACGGGATCTCGCCGCCGGGCACGAACGCGGGCAGGGGGACCCGCTTGGGCGGGGCGTTCCGCTGAAGGACGCCGAGCACGAAGCGGGCCGGGTCGAAGCGCGCGTCCCAGCGCACCCGGTGATAGATCTCCTCGCTCGTACGCACGGTTCCTCAGACCTCTTCCTCTATGGTCCCGCTCGCCCCGATGTACCAGGTGCGGTGCGCGTCGCCCGGATACGGCGGGGCGAAGCGGCGCAACTGCGCCGTGAGCACCTCGGGCGGTACCGGGTGCTCGCGGCGGGTGTTGCGTCGGATCAGCTCGGCCTCGTCGACCAGGACCACGGCATGGGTGATCAGGGCGTTGCGGCGGTGGGCGACCGCGTGCACCAGCGAGCGCTGCTGATGGTTGAGCGAGGTGGCGTCCCACACCACCGTCCCGTCGGCGGCCAGCGCCCCGTCCAGCCGGTCGAGCCCCGCGCGCAGCACGTCCGGGTTGGCCCGCTGGTCGGCCCGTGCGCCGCGCGCCTCGCGCAGATCGTCCAGCGACACGTACGCGTCCACGCCCGTGAGCCCCCGGGCGAACGTGCTCTTGCCGCTGCCCGCCGGACCGACCAGCTGGATCAGCCTCGGGAAGGCCCCCGACCGCCACCGCCACGTCGCGGCGACGGCCTCGTCGGCGGCTCCGGAGCCGCCCCCGCCCATCCGCCCCCGCGCATACGCCTCCCGCGCTTCGGCCCGGCAGCGGACGGCCGCGTCGGGCGGCAGCCCGGCGAACGCCTCCCGCAGGGCGCCCTCGTCCAGGCCCGGCACCTCCTCGGCGTGCAGCGCCGACCACTCCACCTGCTCGCGCGCCTCGTCCGTCACCGCCGTGGCACGGGCGACCGCGTGCAGCAGCCCGAGGTCGGCGGCGAGGGACAGCCGGGCCAGGCCGGTCCGGCGGTCCTCGTCCGGATACGGCCGGTGCAGCGCGGGGTGCAGCCCCACGAGGTCGGCGACCCGGCGCGCGAGCGGCATACCCACGACCCCGGCCAGCCGCGCCGCGAGCCGGGCCCGCCGGCCGCCGTGGTCGTGGCCGTGCAGCAGCGCGGCCAGTACGCCGACGAGCCGGTCGTCGCCGGTCCGCCCGGCCGCATCGAAGCGGGCGACGGCCTCCCGGTCCCCCTCGGCGGGCAGCCCGACGGCCTCCGCCAGCGCCCCCGCGTCCACGGGCGCCCCGGAACGCACCGCCCACAGCGGGGCCCCCGCCCCGAGGCCGTTCTCGACGACGGCCGCGTGCATCCAGTGCGTGTCCGTCCGTACATGCCCCGCCCGCACCCACTTGGCGACGCGGGCGCCGAACTCCTCCGCGCCGAAGCCGTCCACGACCCGGACGACGTACCCCTCCTGCCGCCCGAGGTCCAGCCGCAGCGCGCGCAGCGCCCGCTCGTCGAACACGCCCCGCCACAGCACGCGCGGCACGGGGACCCCGAGTCCGCGCAGAAAGGCCACCGTCCGGTCCCAGTCCAGGCAGCGCCCGTCCCCGTCCCACACCGAGAAGCCGTAGAACCAGCTGTCCAGGTCGTCGTAGGGGATGGAGTGGCGGGCGAACATGTTCTCCCCGCACACCCGCCAGCCCGCCGGAACGGCGTGGCCGACGCGGGCCTGGAGCGCCTTGACCCAGGTACGGGAGGGGTGGTGCGCGGAGTCGAGTGAGCGGGCGTGCAGGCCGTCGGCGTACAGCGTGGTGTTCTCGCCGTCGAGCTTCTCGGTCACGACGACCTCGCGACCGCGCAGGCCGGACAGGTCGGTGACCCGGAGATCATCGGCGGTCGCGCCGGGGGACCAGGGCAGATGCCTGGTCCGCGGGTAGTGCGTACGCATCGTGAACGTTCCCCCGTGACAGCCGACGTACCTGATCAGCGTAGGAGCGCGCGGCAGCGGCGAGCGAGCGGATTACCGGCGGCTCGGGGTCCCGTCATCAACCAGGCCGGGTGAAGCCGGTCCCGTCGTGAAACCCCTTCCCCGGCCTCCGCGAGCGCTCCACTCGTGGCCCCGGTCCCTCGGTGGAACGGCGCCGGGTTTGACCTGCGTCACTCTCGGGGTAGTCTCTCCGGCTCGATTGGCGGAGCCCCTGCCCTGTATGGCAGACTAGCGGGGTTGCTCGGTCGAGTGTTGATGCTGCGCGCCTCCCGCCGGGAGGACTGGAAGCGAGTCCCACGGTACTCGTCGCCTTAACTGCCTTACGGCAGCGCTGGGGCGGACGTACGGGAATCTTCCGGGAAGTGTCAGTGCGGCACAGACCAGGCACCCGGTGGGCCTTCCGCCCCCGGCCCGCGGTTCCGGAAGGGCCGTGTTTCCCGGATGGGGATGCTCGAACCAAGGGGCATCTGTGTCAGTGGAAGCGCGACACACCCGACCGCGTGGGTCGGAGGAGCGGGTGACGGAACACCGGGTTCCAGAGCGTTAAACGAGACAAAGGACTACTGAGTAGCCATGGCGGGACAGAAGATCCGCATCCGGCTCAAGGCCTACGACCACGAGGTCATCGACTCCTCGGCGAAGAAGATCGTCGAGACGGTGACCCGCACTGGTGCGTCGGTCGCGGGCCCGGTGCCGCTGCCCACTGAGAAGAACGTGTACTGCGTCATCAAGTCGCCGCACAAGTACAAGGACTCGCGCGAGCACTTCGAGATGCGCACGCACAAGCGCCTGATCGACATTCTCGACCCCACCCCCAAGACCGTTGACTCTCTGATGCGACTCGACCTCCCGGCCGGTGTCGACATCGAGATCAAGCTCTAGGGGTCGGTGAGCTGAGAATGGCTAAGCAGATCAAGGGCATCCTGGGCGAGAAGCTCGGCATGACGCAGGTGTGGGACGAGAACAACCGTGTTGTTCCGGTCACCGTCGTCAAGGCCGGCCCCAACGTCGTGACCCAGGTTCGTACGAACGACGTCGACGGCTACGAGTCGGTCCAGATCGCCTTCGGCGAGATCGACCCGCGCAAGGTGAACAAGCCCCTCAAGGGCCACTTCGCCAAGGCCGACGTCACCCCCCGCCGCCACCTCGTCGAGATCCGTACCGCTGACGCCAGCGAGTACACCCTCGGCCAGGAGATCACCGCTGAGGTGTTCGAGGCCGGCATCAAGGTCGACGTGACCGGCAAGAGCAAGGGCAAGGGCTTCGCCGGTGTCATGAAGCGTCACAACTTCAAGGGCCTCGGCGCCGGACACGGCACCCAGCGCAAGCACCGCTCTCCCGGCTCCATCGGTGGCTGCGCCACCCCGGGCCGCGTGTTCAAGGGCCTCCGCATGGCGGGTCGCATGGGCAACGAGCGCGTCACCACCCAGAACCTGACCGTCCACGCCGTTGACGCGGAGAAGGGTCTGCTGCTCATCAAGGGCGCGGTTCCCGGTCCGAACGGCGGCCTCGTCCTGGTCCGCACCGCGGCCAAGGGGGCCTGAGGTAACCGATGAGCACTGTTGACATCCTTTCGCCTGCAGGCGAGAAGACCGGTAGCGTCGAGCTCCCCGCGGAGATCTTCGGCGTGGAGAAGGTCAGCATCCCGCTGATCCACCAGGTCGTCGTCGCGCAGAACGCGGCTGCCCGCCAGGGCACCCACAAGACCAAGACCCGTGGCGAAGTCCGTGGTGGTGGCAAGAAGCCTTACCGCCAGAAGGGCACCGGCCGCGCCCGTCAGGGCTCGACCCGCGCGCCGCAGTTCGCCGGTGGTGGCGTCGTGCACGGTCCCGTGCCGCGTGACTACTCGCAGCGGACCCCGAAGAAGATGAAGGCTGCCGCCCTGCGTCACGCCCTCACCGACCGGGCCCGCCACAACCGCATCCACGTCGTCTCCGGCGTGATCGAGGGCGAGGCTCCTTCCACGAAGGCCGCTCGCACGCTGTTCGGCAAGATCTCGGAGCGCAAGAACCTGCTCCTGGTCGTCGAGCGCGCCGACGAGGCCGCGTGGCTGTCCGCCCGCAACCTGCCCCAGGTCCACATCCTGGAGCCGGGCCAGCTGAACACGTACGACGTGATCGTCTCGGACGACGTGGTCTTCACCCAGGCCGCTCTCGAGTCCTTCGTCGCCGGCCCGAAGGCCAACGACACCGAAGGGACTGAGGTCTGATGGCCATCCGTCACCCCTCCATCGCCTCCAAGGCTGCGAAGGCCGCCAAGGCCGCGCGCGTCGCCAAGGCGCGTCGCCACGCCGCCGAGGGCAAGAACACCGTCGTCACCGCGCCCAGCAAGGCGTACACGGACCACCGTGACGTGCTGCTGAAGCCGGTCGTGTCGGAGAAGAGCTACGCGCTGCTCGACGAGGGCAAGTACACCTTCGTCGTCGCGCCCGGCGCCAACAAGACCCAGATCAAGCAGGCCGTCCAGGCGGTCTTCGACGTCAAGGTCGTTGGGGTCAACACGCTCAACCGCATCGGCAAGCGCAAGCGCACCAAGACCGGTTTCGGTCAGCGTGCCGGCTCCAAGCGCGCCATCGTGACCCTTGCCGAGGGCGACCGTATCGACATCTTCGGCGGTCCGACCGCGTAAGCGGGTCGGATCGTCCGATATCGGACGAGGACTGAGAAATGGGAATCCGCAAGTACAAGCCGACTACGCCGGGCCGTCGTGGCTCCAGCGTCGCCGACTTCGTCGAGGTCACGCGGTCCACGCCGGAGAAGTCGCTGGTCCGTCCCCTGCACAGCAAGGGCGGCCGTAACAATTCCGGTCGTGTGACCGTTCGCCACCAGGGTGGCGGACACAAGCGCGCCTACCGCGTGATCGACTTCCGTCGTCACGACAAGGACGGCGTGCCGGCGAAGGTCGCGCACATCGAGTACGACCCCAACCGCACCGCGCGCATCGCGCTGCTGCACTACGCGGACGGCGAGAAGCGCTACATCCTCGCCCCCCGCAACCTGTCGCAGGGTGACCGCGTGGAGAACGGCCCCGGGGCCGACATCAAGCCGGGCAACAACCTGGCGCTCCGCAACATCCCGGTCGGTACCACGATCCACGCGATCGAGCTCCGTCCCGGTGGCGGCGCCAAGTTCGCCCGCTCCGCCGGTGCCTCCGTGCAGCTGCTCGCGAAGGAGGGCGCCTACGCCCACCTCCGCATGCCGTCCGGTGAGATCCGCCTGGTCGACGTGCGCTGCCGCGCCACCGTCGGCGAGGTCGGCAACGCCGAGCAGAGCAACATCAACTGGGGCAAGGCCGGCCGCAAGCGCTGGCTGGGCGTCCGCCCGACCGTTCGCGGTGTGGCGATGAACCCGGTTGACCACCCCCACGGTGGTGGTGAGGGCAAGACCTCCGGTGGTCGCCACCCGGTCAGCCCCTGGGGTCAGAAGGAGGGTCGTACTCGTTCGCCGAAGAAGGCTTCGAACAAGTACATCGTCCGCCGCCGCAAGACGAACAAGAAGCGCTAGGAGCGGGTTTAGATGCCGCGCAGTCTCAAGAAGGGGCCCTTCGTCGACGACCACCTGATCAAGAAGGTGGACGCCCAGAACGAAGCCGGCACCAAGAACGTCATCAAGACCTGGTCCCGTCGCTCCATGATCGTGCCGGCCATGCTCGGCCACACGCTCGCGGTGCACAACGGCAAGACCCACATCCCGGTGTTCGTCACCGAGTCGATGGTCGGTCACAAGCTCGGCGAGTTCTCGCCGACGCGTACCTTCCGGGGTCACGTCAAGGACGACCGGAAGTCGAAGCGCCGCTAACCGCGGATCGCATTCAGACACGTAAGTAACTGAGAGGGACAACCATGGAAGCCAGGGCCCAAGCGCGGTACATCCGCGTCACGCCCATGAAGGCCCGCCGCGTGGTGGACCTTATCCGTGGCATGGACGCCACGGAGGCTCAGGCGGTCCTGCGATTCGCCCCGCAGGCCGCTTCCGTGCCCGTCGGCAAGGTGCTCGACAGCGCCATCGCCAACGCCGCGCACAACTACGACCACCCGGACGCCACGTCGCTGTTCATCAGCGAGGCGTACGTCGACGAGGGTCCGACCCTGAAGCGGTTCCGGCCGCGCGCCCAGGGCCGTGCCTACCGGATCCGCAAGCGGACCAGCCACATCACCGTGGTCGTCAGCAGCAAGGAAGGAACCCGGTAATGGGCCAGAAGGTTAACCCGCATGGGTTCCGGCTCGGCATCACCACGGACTTCAAGTCCCGCTGGTACGCCGACAAGCTGTACAAGGACTACGTCAAGGAAGACGTCGCCATCCGTCGGATGATGACGTCCGGCATGGAGCGCGCCGGTATCTCGAAGGTTGAGATCGAGCGCACCCGTGACCGTGTCCGCGTGGACATCCACACCGCGCGTCCGGGCATCGTCATCGGCCGCCGTGGCGCCGAGGCCGACCGCATCCGCGGTGACCTCGAGAAGCTCACGGGCAAGCAGGTCCAGCTGAACATCCTCGAGGTCAAGAACCCCGAGACGGACGCTCAGCTGGTTGCTCAGGCCGTCGCCGAGCAGCTCTCCTCCCGCGTCTCCTTCCGCCGCGCCATGCGTAAGAGCATGCAGTCGGCGATGAAGGCCGGCGCCAAGGGCATCAAGATCCAGTGCGGTGGCCGCCTCGGCGGCGCCGAGATGTCCCGCTCGGAGTTCTACCGCGAGGGCCGTGTGCCCCTGCACACGCTCCGCGCGAACGTGGACTACGGCTTCTTCGAGGCCAAGACGACCTTCGGCCGCATCGGCGTGAAGGTCTGGATCTACAAGGGCGACGTCAAGAACATCGCCGAGGTCCGCGCCGAGAACGCCGCTGCCCGCGCCGGCAACCGCCCGGCCCGTGGTGGCGCTGACCGCCCCGCCGGCCGTGGTGGCCGCGGTGGCGAGCGTGGCGGTCGCGGTCGTAAGCCGCAGCAGGCTCCCGCTGCCGAGGCCCCCAAGGCCGAGGCTCCGGCTGCCGCTCCGGCTGAGAGCACCGGAACGGAGGCCTGAGGGACATGCTGATCCCCCGTAGGGTCAAGCACCGCAAGCAGCACCACCCGAAGCGTCGTGGTCAGGCCAAGGGCGGTACGACGGTTGCGTTCGGCGAGTACGGCATTCAGGCCCTCACGCCGGCGTACGTGACCAACCGCCAGATCGAGGCGGCCCGTATCGCGATGACCCGCCACATCAAGCGTGGCGGCAAGGTCTGGATCAACATCTACCCGGACCGCCCGCTCACGAAGAAGCCCGCCGAGACCCGCATGGGTTCCGGTAAGGGTTCGCCCGAGTGGTGGATCGCGAACGTTCACCCGGGTCGGGTGATGTTCGAGCTGTCCTACCCGAACGAGAAGATCGCCCGTGAGGCCCTGACTCGCGCCGCCCACAAGCTGCCGATGAAGTGCCGGATCGTCAAGCGCGAGGCAGGTGAAGCGTGATGTCGGCCGGTACCAAGGCGTCCGAGCTGCGCGAGCTGGGCAACGAGGAGCTTCTCAACAAGCTCCGCGAGGCCAAGGAAGAGCTGTTCAACCTCCGCTTCCAGGCGGCGACGGGGCAGCTCGAGAACCATGGCCGTCTGAAGGCGGTCCGCAAGGACATCGCGCGGATCTACACCCTGATGCGCGAGCGTGAGCTGGGCATCGAAACGGTGGAGAACGCCTGATGAGCGAGAACAACGTGACTGAGAACACTGAGGCGCGCGGCTTCCGCAAGACCCGCGAGGGTCTCGTCGTCAGCGACAAGATGGACAAGACCGTCGTCGTCGCTGTCGAGGACCGCGTCAAGCACGCGCTGTACGGCAAGGTCATCCGCCGTACGAACAAGCTCAAGGCGCACGACGAGCAGAACGCCGCGGGTGTCGGCGACCGCGTCCTCCTCATGGAGACCCGGCCGCTGTCCGCGACGAAGCGCTGGCGCGTCGTCGAGATCCTCGAGAAGGCCAAGTAATTTCCTGCGGGGGTAATCCCGCAGGTCAGTTCCGCCAGGCTCGGGGCGGGTGTGCAACTTTCGCACCCGCCCCGGGAACCGGCAGACAAACAGGAGATAGACGTGATCCAGCAGGAGTCGCGACTGCGTGTCGCCGACAACACTGGTGCGAAGGAAATCCTTTGCATCCGTGTGCTCGGTGGCTCCGGTCGCCGCTACGCGGGCATCGGTGACGTCATCGTCGCCACCGTCAAGGACGCGATCCCCGGTGGCAACGTGAAGAAGGGTGACGTCGTCAAGGCGGTCATCGTTCGCACCGTCAAGGAGCGCCGCCGTCCGGACGGCTCGTACATCCGCTTCGACGAGAACGCCGCCGTCATTCTGAAGAACGACGGCGACCCTCGCGGCACCCGCATCTTCGGCCCGGTCGGGCGTGAGCTGCGCGAGAAGAAGTTCATGAAGATCATCTCGCTGGCTCCGGAGGTGCTGTAAGCATGAAGATCAAGAAGGGCGACCTGGTCCAGGTCATCACCGGTAAGGACAAGGGCAAGCAGGGCAAGGTCATCGCGGCCTTCCCCCGCGAGGACCGTGTTCTGGTCGAGGGTGTCAACCGGGTCAAGAAGCACACCAAGGCCGGTCCGACCGCCAGCGGTTCGCAGGCCGGCGGCATCGTCACGACCGAGGCGCCGATCCACGTCTCCAACGTCCAGCTGGTCGTTGAGAAGGACGGCAAGAAGGTCGTGACCCGCGTCGGTTACCGCTTCGACGACGAGGGCAACAAGGTTCGCGTTGCCAAGCGGACGGGTGAGGACATCTGATGGCTACCACCACCACTCCGCGTCTCAAGACGAAGTACCGCGAGGAGATCGCGGGCAAGCTGCGTGACGAGTTCCAGTACGAGAACGTCATGCAGATCCCCGGCCTCGTCAAGATCGTGGTCAACATGGGTGTGGGCGACGCCGCCCGCGACTCGAAGCTGATCGAGGGCGCCATCCGCGACCTCACCACGATCACCGGTCAGAAGCCGGCCGTCACCAAGGCCCGTAAGTCCATCGCGCAGTTCAAGCTGCGTGAGGGCCAGCCGATCGGTGCCCACGTCACGCTCCGTGGCGACCGCATGTGGGAGTTCCTGGACCGCACCCTGTCGCTCGCGCTCCCGCGCATCCGCGACTTCCGTGGTCTGTCCCCCAAGCAGTTCGACGGCCGTGGCAACTACACCTTCGGTCTCACCGAGCAGGTCATGTTCCACGAGATCGACCAGGACAAGATCGACCGCACCCGGGGTATGGACATCACCGTGGTGACCACGGCGACCAACGACGCTGAGGGCCGTGCGCTCCTCCGTCACCTCGGCTTCCCCTTCAAGGAGGCGTGAGCGAGATGGCGAAGAAGGCTCTGATCGCGAAGGCTGCTCGTAAGCCTAAGTTCGCCGTGCGCGGCTACACCCGCTGCCAGCGGTGTGGCCGTCCGCACTCCGTGTACCGCAAGTTCGGCCTCTGCCGCGTGTGCCTTCGTGAGATGGCTCACCGTGGCGAGCTGCCGGGCGTGACCAAGAGCTCCTGGTAATCCCCACTTTCAGGGATTCCCGAAGCTCTCGGTAAGCACTGGGCGTGTCAGGCGCCCACCCTTCCATGGCTTAGGCTTGGAGGGTTGGGCGCCTGTTGCCGCCCGTACGACTTACTACGCCGTAGGTCCACCGCGCCGCACCCGCCCCGTCTCGGATCGGGGAGAGGGATGGTGCACCAGGAAACCCCGGCGAGAGAGGCCGAAGGCCAATTCATGACCATGACTGATCCGATCGCAGACATGCTTACGCGTCTGCGGAACGCGAACTCGGCATACCACGACTCCGTGACGATGCCGGCATCGAAGATCAAGTCTCACATCGCGGAGATCCTCCAGCAGGAGGGCTTCATCACGGGCTGGAAGGTCGAGGACGCCGAGGTCGGCAAGAACCTCGTCCTGGAGCTGAAGTTCGGCCCCAACCGTGAGCGCTCCATCGCGGGCATCAAGCGGATCTCCAAGCCCGGTCTCCGGGTTTACGCGAAGTCCACCTCCCTGCCCAAGGTGCTGGGTGGCCTCGGCGTGGCGATCATCTCCACGTCCCACGGGCTCCTCACCGACAAGCAGGCCGGCAAGAAGGGCGTAGGCGGAGAAGTCCTCGCCTACGTCTGGTAGCGGAAGGGAACGGAGGAAACAGCTATGTCGCGCATTGGCAAGCTCCCCATCACGGTTCCCGCCGGCGTGGACGTCACCATCGACGGCCAGACGGTCTCGGTCAAGGGCCCCAAGGGCACGCTGACCCACACCGTCGTTTCGCCGATCGAGATCGCCAAGGGTGAGGACGGCGTTCTGAACGTCACCCGCCCCAACGACGAGCGTCAGAGCAAGGCCCTGCACGGCCTGTCCCGCACGCTGGTGGCGAACATGATCACCGGCGTGACCCAGGGTTACGTGAAGAAGCTCGAGATCAGCGGTGTCGGTTACCGCGTGCAGGCCAAGGGTTCGAACCTCGAGTTCGCGCTCGGCTACAGCCACCCGATCACCGTCGAGGCGCCCGAGGGCATCACCTTCAAGGTGGAGGCTCCGACCCGTTTCTCGGTCGAGGGCATCGACAAGCAGAAGGTCGGCGAGGTTGCGGCCAACATCCGCAAGCTGCGCAAGCCCGACCCGTACAAGGCCAAGGGCGTCAAGTACGAGGGCGAAGTCATCCGCCGCAAGGTCGGAAAGGCGGGTAAGTAAGCCATGGCATACGGTACGAAGATCGCTAAGGGCGACGCTTACAAGCGTGCTGCCATCAAGCGGCGCCACATCCGGATCCGTAAGAAGGTCAACGGTACGGCTGAGCGTCCCCGCCTGGTCGTGACCCGCTCGAACCGCCACATCGTGGCCCAGGTGATCGACGACCTCAAGGGTCACACCCTTGCGTCGGCGTCCACCCTGGACTCGTCGATCCGTGGTGCGTCGGAAGACAAGTCGGCCCAGGCCGGCAAGGTCGGCGCACTGGTCGCCGAGCGTGCCAAGGCCGCTGGTGTCGAGGCCGTCGTGTTCGACCGTGGTGGTAACCGGTACGCGGGTCGCATTGCGGCCCTCGCCGACGCCGCCCGCGAGGCCGGGCTCAAGTTCTGAGCTCGCTGCGTAGCTAGCGGAAAGAGAGAGGTAAATCCAATGGCTGGACCCCAGCGCCGCGGTGGCGGTGCCGGTGGCGGCGAGCGGCGGGACCGGAAGGGCCGTGACGGCGGCGCAGCTGCCGCCGAGAAGACCGCGTACGTTGAGCGCGTTGTCGCGATCAACCGCGTCGCCAAGGTTGTGAAGGGTGGTCGTCGCTTCAGCTTCACCGCGCTGGTCGTGGTGGGCGATGGTGACGGCACCGTGGGTGTCGGTTACGGCAAGGCCAAGGAGGTGCCGGCCGCCATCGCCAAGGGTGTTGAGGAGGCCAAGAAGCACTTCTTCAAGGTCCCCCGTATCCAGGGCACCATCCCCCACCCCATCCAGGGTGAGAAGGCTGCCGGCGTCGTCCTGCTCAAGCCCGCGTCCCCCGGTACCGGTGTTATCGCCGGTGGCCCGGTGCGTGCCGTGCTCGAGTGCGCCGGTATCCACGACGTGCTGTCGAAGTCGCTCGGCTCCGACAACGCGATCAACATCGTGCACGCGACCGTGGCGGCCCTGAAGGGTCTGCAGCGTCCCGAGGAGATCGCGGCCCGCCGTGGTCTGCCCCTCGAGGACGTCGCCCCCGCGGCTCTGCTCCGTGCGCGTGCCGGGGCGGGTGCGTAATCATGGCGCAGCTCAAGATTACGCAGGTCAAGTCCTACATCGGCAGCAAGCAGAACCACCGCGACACCCTGCGCTCCCTTGGTCTCAAGGGCATCAACACGCAGGTCGTCAAGGAGGACCGCCCCGAGTTCCGCGGCATGGTGCACACCGTCCGCCACCTCGTGTCGGTCGAGGAGGTCGACTGATCATGGCGGAGAACAACCCGCTCAAGATCCACAACCTCCGTCCCGCCCCGGGCGCCAAGACCGCCAAGACCCGTGTGGGTCGTGGTGAGGCGTCGAAGGGTAAGACGGCCGGTCGTGGTACCAAGGGTACGAAGGCTCGTTACCAGGTTCCGGAGCGCTTCGAGGGTGGCCAGATGCCCCTCCACATGCGTCTTCCGAAGCTGAAGGGCTTCAAGAACCCGTTCAAGACCGAGTTCCAGGTCGTGAACCTCGACAAGCTGGCCGCGCTCTACCCCGAGGGTGGCGAGGTCACCGTCGAGGGTCTGGTGGCCAAGGGTGCGGTTCGCAAGAACAGCCTCGTCAAGGTCCTGGGCCAGGGCGAGATCTCCGTGGCGCTGCAGGTGACGGTCGACGCCGTCTCCGGCTCCGCCAAGGAGAAGATCACCGCCGCCGGCGGTTCGGTCACCGAGCTCATCTGAGTTCACGACTGACGCAGCAGAGCCTGGCCGATGCCCCTCGCGGGCGTCGGCCAGGCTTTTTTGTTGCTCGGTGCGCGGGTGGTTCGCTGGTGTGGGCTCTGCGAACACCGCCCTGGAGCCGGTCAGGCCGCCGCGGCCTCCAGGCCCCGTGCCTTCAGACAGGCCTGCAGCCGGCTTTCGACATTGAGTTTGGCGAGCACCTGGGTCACGTACATCTTGACCGTGGTCTCCTTGATGCCGAGGGTTCGCGCAATGCGGTGATTGCTCAGGCCGCCGGAGAGAAGGTTGAGTACTTCCTGTTCCCGCGGGCTCAGTTGCGGGAATTGAATGCGGCCATGGATGAGTTCCGCGGCCAAGTCCTGCGGAAAATACGTGAATCCCGCGAGAGCTGCGGAAAAGGCGCGGTCGAAGTCCTCGGGGGTCGCCATGGAAGGCAGGAACGCACAGAGGCCCGCCGATACGTTCGGCGGGTTGACACGTGAATGGGTCGAGTCGTCATAAGTGATGAATCGACATCCCCCGGTCAATTGCCGGAGGCGGGTGAAGGTCGCCGGTTCTCCGTCGGGCAGACAGACGGGTCCGAACAGGACGATGTCGGGTCTGAGGCGGACGGCCGCGGCGTAGAGCGCGGAGACCGTGCTCGCGGCGACCGCGGTCACGTACGGGAATCGCTCGACTATGTGGACCATGCCGAGTGTGCGCATGGGGTGGTCGTCAACGACAAGGACAGCGGCACTCTTCGTCTGGTTCATAGCCCCCGTGGCTCCAATGGCGAAGTGGGGGCGGAAATGCTGTGGTCGGTCCTCCGCCCCGAGCGTGATCGGGAGTGTAACCGAGCCGTATTGACCAGCGGGGGTCAATTGAGTGGAATATGAGCTTCCGATTTGCGTCCGCCATGAGGGGCGAAGGGGCGTTGGAGCCGCTCAGGAGGAGCCGTCCACAGGTCGGCAGCTCTCCCAGCCCTTGCGCCAGCCGGGGAGCGCCGAGGTGTCGCGGACCGAGGTGTCCCGAATGGTGGAGCCGACCTCTCCGTTCGGACCCTTGATCTCCACGACCCGGTCCGGATACGTGCCGCCCTTGTCCGTGTACTCCGTGGTCATCATGCCTGCCGGGATCTCCCAACGGGCCACGCCGTGGGCCAACTTCTCGGCGTCGTCCGGAACAGCACGCGGGCCGAAGTACTGGGTGACGATCAGGTCGAGGCTGTCCGGGCGAGGATCCGGAGTGGCCTCGTCGACCGCCTGGCAGGTGTCCCAGTTCCGAACGGTCATCGACTCCGGGTGATCCGAGTCCCAGAGGCGCTCCTCCAGGACCCTGCCCTCGCTCGTGGTGACGAACCTGGCCCTGCTGACCGCGTCGGACCGGTGCTCGGCGAAGATGTCCACATGGCGGTCGGCCGACCCGGACTCCTCGGTGTCGACCAGCGTCGTCTCGTCGAACTGGATGTGGGTGAAGGCCGCTCCGGTCCTGTCGCCGTCCGGTCCGTCATCGGGAGCCGCGAAGGCGATGGCCCCGCCCGTCACCGCCACGGCCACCGCGAGCGCCGCCAAGGTTCTCTTCATCATGATGACCTGGTCCTGATCGGTTGATGGATCAGCGAGCGGGGCCGCTCATACGGTGATGAACGGCCCCGGCACACCCTGCGGGAGCCGCGTCAGCAGCTGAAGCGGCGCTCCGGCCCGTTGCCCCGGCCGACCCGCGGCTCGTCGCCGGTCCAGCCGCCCTTGACGGTGCCCGCCACCCGGTAGGTGAAGGTGCCCTTGCCCTGGCACTTCCACTGGAGGATGCGGTCCTTCTTGCGGTTGCCCGCCCAGGTGTCCTTGTCCAGGGCCCGCCAGCCGTCCCAGCGCTTGTACTGGAGGGTCGCGCTGAGAGAGAAGCCGGAGCAGCTGTTCACGGTGTGGTACTTGGCGCGCGCGTGGTCGCTCCGGCCGACCTTCGCGATGTTCTCCTTCCACGGCTTGCCCAGCGCGACGTTGCACGTGGCGGCCGCCGCCGCGGGCGTGGCCTCCTTCTGCGCGCTCACCACGGAGGTGGTCTTCGCGGGAGCCGGTGCGGACGCCGCGATGGCACCGGTCGAACCCACCAGCAGGGCGACGCCGGCGGCGCCCGCGACAGTCAGTGACTTGATCATGCGTAGTTCCCCGTTTGTTCGGCTGCAAATGTGTGGATCCGGTACCACCGGAGCCGCTCGAACAGTCTTCGGGGAACTACAGGCCGTGTCATCACGTTCCTTGGTCGGCAACACGCTCGACGAAAGTCTGATGTCCAAAAGGGAGGTGCCCATCCGGTCAACGGCCGCTGGCATGCCACATCGAGTGTTTCCTGCTCGCCCCAGGGGCCGGTAGGGTAGCCGCTGTTAGTATCCCGGCAGTCTGCGCTCATCTCATTGGGCTGCCGTGTCCTGTACTCACTCACTTACCTAAATCGTCACCCTCACGCGCGTAACGCGGGGGTCGCAGGAGGCACCGTGCTCACCGCGTTCGCCCGGGCGTTCAAGACGCCCGACCTGCGCAAGAAGCTGCTCTTCACGCTCGGCATCATCGTGATCTACCGGGTCGGTACGCACATTCCGATCCCGGGCGTCAACTACAAGTCTGTCCAGTTCTGCATCGACCAGGCGAGCCAGACCCAGGGCACCTTGTTCGGCTTGGTCAATATGTTCAGTGGTGGCGCGCTGCTGCAGATCACGATCTTCGCGCTCGGCATCATGCCGTACATCACGGCGAGCATCATTCTGCAGCTGCTGACCGTGGTGATCCCGCGCCTGGAAGCCCTCAAGAAGGAGGGCCAGGCCGGTACGGCGAAGATCACGCAGTACACGCGTTACCTGACGGTGGCCCTCGCCATCCTGCAGGGCACCGGCCTCGTCGCCACCGCCCGCAGCGGCTCGCTGTTCAACGGCTGCCAGCTGGCCGACCAGATCGTGCCGGACCGCTCGATCTACACCACCATCGTCATGGTCGTCACCATGACCGCCGGTACGGCCGTCGTCATGTGGCTCGGTGAGCTCATCACCGACCGCGGCATCGGCAACGGCATGTCGATCCTGATGTTCATCTCGATCGCCGCCACCTTCCCGGCCGCGCTGTGGACGATCAAGAAGCAGGGCGACCTCGCCGACGGCTGGATCGAGTTCGGCACCGTCATCGCCGTCGGCCTCGTCATGGTCGCGCTCGTCGTCTTCGTCGAGCAGGCCCAGCGCCGTATCCCGGTGCAGTACGCGAAGCGCATGATCGGCCGCCGGTCCTACGGCGGTACCTCGACGTACATCCCGCTGAAGGTGAACCAGGCGGGTGTGATTCCCGTCATCTTCGCCTCCTCGCTGCTCTACATCCCTTCGTTGATCGTGACCTTCTCCGACTCCACTGCGGGCTGGGCGAGTTGGGTGCAGAAGAACCTCGCGGACACCGCGGCGCCCGTGCACATCACGATCTACTTCTTCTTGATTGTCTTCTTCGCCTTCTTCTACGTGGCCATCTCGTTCAACCCCGAGGAAGTCGCGGACAACATGAAGAAGTATGGTGGCTTCATCCCGGGCATCCGGGCTGGCCGACCGACCGCTGAGTACCTCAGCTACGTACTCAACCGGATCACCTGGCCGGGTTCGCTGTACCTGGGTCTGATCGCTCTTGTTCCGACGATGGCGTTGGCTGGTTTCCAGGCAAACCAGAACTTCCCGTTCGGCGGTACCAGCATCCTGATCATCGTGGGTGTGGGTCTGGAGACGGTGAAGCAGATCGAGAGCCAGCTCCAGCAGCGCAATTACGAAGGGTTCCTCCGCTGATGCGAATCGTCCTCGTCGGGCCGCCCGGTGCCGGCAAGGGAACACAGGCCGCGTTCCTTGCCAAGAACCTGTCGATCCCGCACATCTCCACGGGCGACCTCTTCCGTGCCAACATCAGCCAGCAGACGGAGCTCGGCAAACTCGCCAAGTCCTACATGGACGCGGGGAACCTGGTACCGGACGAGGTCACCATCGGGATGGCCAAGGACCGCATGGAGAAGCCCGACGCGGAGAACGGCTTCCTGCTCGACGGCTTCCCGCGGAACGTCTCGCAGGCCGAGGCCCTCGACGAGATGCTCCAGTCCGAGGGCATGACGCTGGACGCCGTTCTCGACCTGGAGGTCCCCGAGGAGGAGGTCGTCAAGCGGATCGCCGGCCGGCGCATCTGCCGCAACGACTCTGCGCACGTCTTCCACGTCACCTACAAGAAGCCGCAGGCCGACGGTGTCTGCGACCTCTGTGGCGGCGAGCTGTACCAGCGCGACGACGACTCCGAGGAGACCGTCCGCACGCGCCTGGAGGTCTACCACACGCAGACCGAGCCGATCATCGACTACTACAAGGCCCAGGGCCTCGTGGTGACGATCTCGGCGCTCGGCAAGGTGGACGAGGTCACCGAGCGCGCCATGGATGCGCTCAAGAGCGAGGACGGCGCCAAGTAAGGTCGTCGGCGGTACTCCGGCCGCGGTGCCCGACAAGGGCATCGCGGCCGTACTGTTGTGTAGGCAATCCCCCCGCAAAAGCCCCTGAGGCAGAGAAGACGGAGAGCGCAGGCCCCCATGGTGCAGATCAAGAGCCCCGAGCAGATCGCCAAGATGCGCGAGGCGGGGCTGGTCGTCGCCGCCATCCACGCGGCCACCCGTGAGGCGGCCGTGCCGGGCGCCTCCACGAAGGACCTCGACGACGTGGCCCGCAAGGTGCTCGCGGAGCACGGCGCCAAGTCGAACTTCCTGGGGTACGGCGGCTTCCCGGCCACGATCTGCACATCGGCCAACGAGGTCGTGGTCCATGGCATCCCGAGCGACGAGGTCGTCCTGAAGGACGGCGACATCATCTCCATCGACTGCGGCGCGATCGTCGACGGCTGGCACGGTGACGCGGCGTACACCGCCTTCGTCGGCTCCGGACACGCTCCGGAGCTCCTGGAGCTCTCCCGGGTGACCGAGGAGTCCATGTGGGCCGGGATCGCCGCGATGAAGCAGGGCAACCGCCTCGTGGACATCTCCCGGGCCATCGAGACGTACATCCGCCGGCAGCCCAAGCCGGGCGGCGGCAAGTACGGCATCGTCGAGGACTACGGCGGCCACGGCATCGGCACCGAGATGCACATGGACCCGCACCTGCTGAACTACGTCGAGCGGCGGCGCGGCAAGGGCCCGAAGCTGGTGCCCGGCTTCTGCCTGGCGATCGAGCCGATGGTGTCCCTCGGCACACCGAAGACCCAGGTCCTGGCCGACGACTGGACGGTCGTGACGACGGACGGCACGTGGTCCTCCCACTGGGAGCACAGCGTCGCGCTGACCGAGGCGGGACCGCTGGTGCTCACGGCTCCCGACGGCGGCAAGGCGAAGCTGGCGGAGTACGGGGTCACGGCGGCGCCGGATCCGTTGGGCTGAGGTCGGCTTGCGGGCCCTTGGTCCGTGTGGGCCGGCGGGGCCGCAAAACAGGGGCAAAGGAAGCGCATGAACCGATCTTGAAAGCGCATGGTTCGCTTTTGTGTTCGATGGCGGGTCTAGTCTCTTCGCCCTTGCCACGGTGGTGGGTGTCGCGCCCGCCTCCGCGTCCGCGAGTGGCTGTCACTCGTCCGCCTGTGTGCGTGTCGAGGGCTCGAAGCTCCACGTCGACTGGATCAAGGCCTACTCGGGTGACGAGCGGTTCCACGGCAAGTTCAAGATCTACGCGGAGAAGGCGCACTACGTGAAGTGGTCGCCGCTGGCCACGTACTACAACACCGGCACGCGGCAGACCTTCTACAAGGTCAACATCGACAAGAACTGGCCCGACGGCACCGACGTCTGCGTCCAGGCCTTCGTCGAGGGCACCGCCTCCAACGGGACCGCCTGTGTGACGGTCCACGACTAGGACGTGCCGTAGTCGTACCCGATCGGCCCGCCCCGTCCGTCGCGCATACCGCGCCGATGGACGGGGCATCGTCATGAGTGACGGCTGGAGCCAATTCGTCTTTCCGGGTGCGCTGACGTAGACTGACTCGTCGGCTCTCGTGTACCCGCATGTCCGCATGCGCCCTTAAGGGACGGGACATCAGGAGTCGATCAAGGTAGTCGATTCGAAGGGCGAAGCGTGGCCAAGAAGCAAGGTGCCATCGAGATCGAGGGCACTGTCGTCGAGTCTCTTCCGAACGCCATGTTCAAGGTCGAGCTCCAGAACGGCCACCAGGTCCTGGCACACATCAGCGGCAAGATGCGTATGCACTACATCCGCATCCTCCCTGACGACCGGGTCGTGGTGGAGTTGTCTCCGTACGACCTGACGCGTGGCCGGATCGTCTACCGCTACAAGTAGATCTTGCCCACGTCCCGTGTGAGCGGGCTGTCGGCAACTGACCCGGAGAACCTCACCCAATGAAGGTCAAGCCGAGCGTCAAGAAGATCTGCGACAAGTGCAGGGTGATCCGCCGTCACGGCCGGGTCATGGTCATCTGCGAGAACCCGCGCCACAAGCAGCGCCAGGGCTGACGCACGATCGACCGTTCCCTCTGCATCGATATCGCAGGGATTCGCGCGACGCGAGCTGAACGTGTTCATACGCAGGACCCAGACGGACGAGTGTCCGCCTGATACCCCCGGTCGGAGGCCGGGGACCCAGTTCGTACCTGGTACGGCGGCTGGGAGCCGGTCCTGCGGAAGACCTCCGAAGATCACCAGGAGCCATTGAATGGCACGCGTTTCCGGTGTTGACATCCCGCGCGACAAGCGCGTGGAGGTTGCCCTCACCTACGTGTTCGGCATCGGCCGGACCCTCTCCCAGGAGACGCTGGCAGCGACCGGCGTCAACCCGAACACCCGCGTTCGCGACCTCTCCGAGGAGCAGCTCGTCGCGATCCGCGAGTACGTGGACAGCAACATCAAGACCGAGGGTGACCTCCGTCGCGAGATCCAGGCCGACATCCGCCGCAAGGTGGAGATCGGCTGCTACCAGGGTCTCCGTCACCGTCGTGGTCTGCCCGTCCGCGGTCAGCGCACCAGCACCAACGCCCGCACCCGCAAGGGCCCGCGTCGCGCCATCGCCGGTAAGAAGAAGCCGGGCAAGAAGTAGTCCACAGCGGACATACCGTCCAGCGGTCTTCGCTGTAGGACCGACCACCTCCCGTAGGAGTACAGATGCCCCCCAAGGGTCGTCAGGGCGCTGCCAAGAAGGTGCGCCGCAAGGAAAAGAAGAACGTCGCTCACGGCCACGCGCACATCAAGAGCACGTTCAACAACACCATCGTTTCGATCACCGACCCGTCGGGCAACGTGATCTCCTGGGCCTCCGCCGGCCACGTCGGCTTCAAGGGCTCCCGGAAGTCCACGCCGTTCGCCGCGCAGATGGCCGCCGAGTCGGCCGCCCGTCGCGCGCAGGAGCACGGCATGCGCAAGGTCGACGTGTTCGTCAAGGGCCCGGGCTCGGGTCGTGAGACGGCCATCCGTTCGCTGCAGGCGACCGGTCTCGAGGTCGGCTCCATCCAGGACGTCACGCCCACCCCGCACAACGGCTGCCGTCCGCCCAAGCGCCGCCGCGTCTGATCTTCGACAGATCTGACGCAGGCCGCTTGGTCTGAGGTTTTCGGGCGGTATGGCTCTTCGGGGCCATATCGCCCGTACCCTTGTCAGCAGCATCAATTTCGGGCTACCGCCCGGTGGCAGGGCGTCAAATAGCGGGCGCCCCTGACAGAAGGAACGCAACATGCTGATCGCTCAGCGTCCCTCGTTGACCGAAGAGGTCGTCGACGAGTTCCGCTCCCGGTTCGTGATCGAGCCGCTGGAGCCGGGCTTCGGCTACACCCTCGGCAACAGCCTCCGCCGTACGCTCCTGTCGTCGATCCCGGGTGCGGCGGTCACGTCCATCCGTATCGACGGTGTCCTGCACGAGTTCACCACCGTGCCGGGCGTCAAGGAGGACGTCACCGACCTGATCCTCAACATCAAGCAGCTGGTCGTCTCCTCGGAGCACGACGAGCCGGTCGTGATGTACCTGCGCAAGCAGGGCCCGGGTCTGGTCACCGCCGCCGACATCGCGCCCCCGGCCGGTGTCGAGGTGCACAACCCCGACCTCGTCCTCGCCACGCTCAACGGCAAGGGCAAGCTGGAGATGGAGCTGACGGTCGAGCGCGGCCGCGGTTACGTCTCCGCCGTGCAGAACAAGCAGGTGGGCCAGGAGATCGGCCGTATCCCGGTCGACTCCATCTACTCGCCGGTTCTCAAGGTCACGTACAAGGTCGAGGCGACTCGTGTCGAGCAGCGCACCGACTTCGACAAGCTGATCGTCGACGTCGAGACCAAGCAGGCCATGCGTCCGCGTGACGCCATGGCGTCGGCCGGTAAGACCCTGGTCGAGCTGTTCGGTCTGGCCCGTGAGCTGAACATCGACGCCGAGGGCATCGACATGGGTCCGTCCCCGACGGACGCCGCGCTCGCCGCCGATCTGGCGCTGCCGATCGAGGAGCTGGAGCTCACCGTTCGGTCGTACAACTGCCTCAAGCGTGAGGGCATCCACTCCGTGGGTGAGCTCGTCGCTCGTTCCGAGGCCGACCTGCTCGACATCCGCAACTTCGGCGCGAAGTCGATCGACGAGGTCAAGGCGAAGCTGGCCGGCATGGGCCTGGCCCTCAAGGACAGCCCGCCCGGATTCGACCCGACCGCCGCCGCCGACGCCTTCGGCGCCGACGACGACGCGGACGCGGGCTTCGTGGAGACCGAGCAGTACTGATCTCCACCACCTCCGGGGTTCGCGTCAGCGGACCCCGGATCTCCGACAGACGACCGTCTGCTCGGATACTGACCTCGGTACCTGATACGGCCGGGGCAGACACCTAGGAGAAACACCATGCCGAAGCCCACCAAGGGTGCCCGTCTGGGCGGCAGTGCCGCGCACGAGAAGCTGCTCCTCGCGAACCTGGCGAAGAGCCTCTTCGAGCACGGCCGTATCACCACCACCGAGGCGAAGGCCCGCCGTCTGCGGCCGTACGCCGAGCGTCTGGTCACCAAGGCGAAGAAGGGCGACCTTCACAACCGCCGTCAGGTGCTCCAGGTCATCACGGACAAGAGCGTCGTCCACACGCTCTTCACCGAGATCGGCCCGCGCTACGAGAACCGCCCGGGTGGCTACACCCGTATCACCAAGATCGGTAACCGCCGTGGCGACAACGCGCCCATGGCCGTCATCGAGCTGGTCGAGGCGCTGACGGTTGCGCAGCAGGCGACCGGTGAGGCCGAGGCCGCCACCAAGCGTGCGGTCAAGGAGTCCGAGGAGGCCAAGGCCGCCGAGGAGACCAAGGCCGACGAGGTCGTCGAGGACGCCGCTGAGGAGTCCAAGGACGCCTGAGGCTCTGCCTTGCAGTGAACGGGTCCGCCCCTTGAGGGCGGGCCCGTTCCGCGTTTGTTGAGAGGATCCAGGAGTGAGTGACGAAGTACAGCCCGGGTTCGTGCGGGTACGGCTGGATCTTTCCTACGACGGTTCCGAGTTCTCCGGGTGGGCCAAGCAGGCCGGGGGGCGGCGGACCGTGCAGGGGGAGATCGAGGACGCGCTGCGGACCGTGACGCGGGCCGGGGGCACCACCTACGAGCTGACCGTGGCCGGGCGGACGGATGCCGGGGTGCACGCGCGGGGGCAGGTGGCCCATGTGGATCTGCCGGAGAGCGTCTGGCGTGAGCATCACGAGAAGCTGCTGAAGCGGCTCGCCGGGCGGCTGTCCAGGGACGTCCGGGTGTGGGCCCTGCGGGAGGCCCCCAGCGGCTTCAACGCGCGGTTCTCGGCCGTGTGGCGGCGGTACGCCTATCGGGTCACCGACAACCCGGGCGGGGTCGATCCGCTGCTGCGTAACCACGTCCTCTGGCACGACTGGCCGCTGGACGTGGACGCCATGAACGAGGCCGCGCGGCGGCTGCTCGGCGAGCACGACTTCGCCGCCTACTGCAAGCGGCGCGAGGGGGCGACGACCATTCGTACGCTCCAGGAGCTGAGCCTGGTGCGGGGCGAGGACGGGATCATCACCGCCACCGTGCGCGCCGACGCGTTCTGCCACAACATGGTGCGCTCGCTCATCGGGGCGCTGCTGTTCGTGGGGGACGGGCACCGGGACGCCGACTGGCCCGGGAAGGTGCTGGGCGCCGGAGTGCGGGACTCCGCCGTGCATGTCGTACGGCCGCACGGGCTGACCCTGGAAGAGGTCGGGTATCCGGCGGACGAGCTGCTGGCCGCGCGGAACAAGGAGGCGCGGAACAAGCGGACGCTGCCGGGCGCGCCCGGGGCCGGCTGCTGCTGACCCCGGACGGCCTTGTGGGCTACTGCGCGTCGGCCGCCGCCGACGCCTGGGCCTCGCCCCGGCGGCGGATCTGGCGGAATGTGAACTCGCCCAGGTTGTTGCCGGCGGTGAGGACGGCCGTGTCCTTCTCCGTCACGTCCTTGCCGTCGGTGAAGCCGGACACCGTGAAGTAGGCGTAGCGGCCGTAGGAGTTGGTGGTCGTGTAGCAGAACGTCGTACGGCAGAAGTCGGGGACGCCGTCGCCGGAGAGCGAGGTGATGATGCTCTTCTTGTCCGAGTCCGCCTTCACCTTGGTCGCCTGGGCCTCGGTGTCGAAGAGGGCGACGCCGACCGTGACCGCGATCTTGCCCTTGTAGTACGTCACGCGCATGACGCGGGTGCAGTCGTTCTTCGTCAGGACCTTGTCGAGGGTGCCCTGGACGGCCGAGGCGCAGTCGGTCGTGGAGGCCGTGGGGCCCTTGCGGTACACCACGTCGTCATCGTCCGTCACCTGGGAGCCCGGGAAGAGGATGTCGGGGCTGATGGCCGCCTTGTCCTTCTTCACATCGGAGATGAAGTCCTTCGGGTTCAGCGCCGGAGGGGCCGAGGTCGGCGCGAAGGACGGGTCCGCCTTGGCGCTGGCGCTCGGGATGTCCGCGGTGGCGGGCAGGTCGTTCGTGGGCTGGTTGGCCGTGGTGGAGCCGCTGTCGGCGCTGACGACGGCCATGGCCACCGCGGCGCCTATGCCGACCGTGGCGAGCGCGCCGCCGACGATCAGCATCAGTCTGCGGCGTTTGTTGCGTGATTCGGACTGTTCGGCCATGGCGGCCCAGTCCGGGGTCTGATTCGAGGAACCCCACTGCTGCTGCGGTTCGCCCCACGGATTGTGGGAACCCCCGGGGCTCCATTGGGACCCCCCCTGCCCATAGCTCATGGGCCGCATTTTAGACGGGTCAAGACGGGTGAAGGGGCGTGCTGCTCGGTCTCCTTGGGGACTTGAGCCCCTAGCGTGACCTGAGTGAGCACGGGCAAAAGTGGCAACTGTGGGTGGTCCGGGACGATCGCGCGCCGGGCGTCGGGCGAGCGGACCGGCGCCCTCGGATGGTGGGCGCGTTCCGCTTCGTGGCCGGCGTGGGTGGTGCTGGGGGTCGTGTTGTGCGCGCCGGTGGTGAACATGGCGCGGGGGTCGGCGGACGGCGGGATGGACAACGCGATCGTCGTACGGGCGGCGCGGACGTGGCTGGCGGGTGGGTCGCCGTACGACGATCCGCACTTTCTGTATCTGCCGAGTGCGGTGCTGGCGGCTGTGCCGGAGGCGGTGCTGCCGGTGGAGGCGCTGCGGCTGGTCGTGCCCGCGGTGGTGACCTCGCTGCTGGTGGTGGGGTGGGCGGCCGCGCTGCGGGTCCATGGGGTGCCGTGGCGGAGTCGGTTCGCGGTGGTCGGGCTGGTGGGGCTGGCGATGGGGTTCGCGCCCTTCGGGCATCTGGTGCGGCTCGGGAACTGGACGGCGGTGGCGGCGGCCGCGCTGCCGTTGGGGCTGCTGGCGGTGGTCCGGGGGCGGTGGGGCGCGGCGGGGCTGGTGTTCGGGGCGGCGGTCGCTCTGAAGCCGTTGCTCGCGCCCATGGCGCTGCTGTTCGTGTTCGCCCGGCGGTGGAGGGAGCTGGGCGTGATGGTGGGGGTGCCGGTGGTGGCCTCGGGTGGGGCGGCGCTGGTGATGCCGGATCCGGTGGGGTTCTTCACACGGACCCTGCCGTTTCTGGCGCGGGGCGAGGACCGGTTCGTACGGCTGTACGAGGCGTCGCCGGGGGCCGTGCTGATGCGGGTGGGGGTGCCGGAGGGGGTGGCCGTGGGGGTGGGGGTCGTGGGGGCGTCGGTGGGGGTGGGATGTGCGTTCCTGAGGTGGCGGCGGGGTGGGGAGGACGGGGGCGTGGGTGCGGAGGGGGCGCGCGTGGGGGAGACGGGGGCGTTGGTGATGCTCTCCGCGTTTCTGGTGTCCCGGCCGTCGTACGACCACTACCTGCTGGTGGTGGTGCCGGTGCTGGTGGCGGGGGTGTTGCGGGTGGGGGGTGTGGCGCGCAGTCCCTGGTTCTGGGTGGGGATGGTGCCGCAGGTGCCCGGGTTCACCTGGCCCTTTCTGGAGGTGGCGACTCGGCGGGCCTTCCGGGATGCTTTGAGTCTGTGTGTGGTGGGTGGGGGCGCGGCTTGGTGGGTGGTGGCTCGTCGGAGGGTTTCGCCCCCGCAGTCCCTGCCCGTCCCGTCACCAGGGGCTGCCGCTCCTTCGGCCCCGCCGCGCCCTCGAGCTCGGGGGTGAGTGAGCGCTGCGGCGGGCTCGTTTTGACCCGTGTGGGGGCGCGCGGGTATTCTGCATTTTCGTTATGTGTATTGGCTTGCTCATTCTCACGTGAGGGGCCCTTACACCGGTCCACCGGGCCGATGACCAGCGACCAGCACGCGGTATGCGTCACCGCAGTGCGGTCCGGGCTGTCGTGATCGTCTTCGGTGACCTTGTCAGGACCATTCACTGAAGAAGCGAAGGCTACGAACCGTGCGTACGTACAGCCCCAAGCCCGGCGACGTCACTCGCCAGTGGCACGTCATCGACGCTCAGGACATCGTCCTGGGTCGTCTGGCGACCACGGCAGCTAACCTCCTCCGGGGCAAGCACAAGCCGACCTATGCCCCGCACATGGACATGGGCGACTTCGTCATCATCATCAACGCCGACAAGGTTCACCTGTCCGGCAACAAGAAGACCCAGAAGCTGGCGTACCGCCACTCCGGTTACCCGGGTGGTCTGCGCTCCGTCCGTTACGACGAGCTGCTGGCGAAGAACCCCGAGAAGGCCGTCGAGAAGGCCATCAAGGGCATGATCCCCAAGAACACCCTGGGCCGTCAGATGCTCTCGAAGCTGAAGGTCTACTCGGGCGACCAGCACCCGCACGCTGCCCAGCAGCCGGTGCCGTTCGAGATCACCCAGGTCGCGCAGTAGTTCCGGCCACCCCCTAAGACGAAAAAGAATCTGAGGAGAATCGTGGCCGAGACCACTGTCGAGCAGCCGGTCGAAGAGACCGAGACCGAGCTCGTCGACATCGACAGCTACACCACCGAGTCGGACGTCCCCGTCGAGGGCGAGTACACCTCCGAGTCCCTCGCCTCCCGCTTCGGTGACCCGCAGCCGGCCGCCGGCCTGGGCCGTCGCAAGAACGCCATCGCCCGCGTCCGGATCGTTCCGGGCTCCGGCAAGTGGAAGATCAACGGGCGTACGCTCGAGGACTACTTCCCGAACAAGGTGCACCAGCAGGAGGTCAACGAGCCGTTCAAGGTTCTTGAGCTCGAGGGTCGCTACGACGTCATCGCCCGTATCGCCGGTGGCGGCGTCTCCGGCCAGGCCGGTGCGCTCCGTCTCGGTGTCGCCCGCGCGCTGAACGAGGCCGACGTCGACAACAACCGCGGCGCGCTCAAGAAGGCCGGCTTCCTCCGCCGCGACGACCGTGCGGTCGAGCGCAAGAAGGCCGGTCTGAAGAAGGCCCGCAAGGCTCCGCAGTACAGCAAGCGTTAATCACGCCGCTTCGCTGCACCGCAGGTATCGCCCCGGTGGCACGCTTCGTGCCGCCGGGGCGGTCTGTTTTCGGGGGCCGCCAGGCTTAGCCGGGGCGGGCGTTTTTCGCAGGGTTATCCACAGACTGCCGGTACAACCCCTATAGGGGGAGGACAGTCTCAGGGGATGTACTTGGTCCGGGGAGTGCCGGGACACTCAGTGGATACCTGGTACGAGCCGCACATTCTCAGCAATTCGGAGGACACCACAGTGGGACGACTCTTCGGCACGGACGGCGTGCGCGGTGTCGCCAACGCGGATCTGACGGCCGAGCTCGCGCTCGGACTCTCCGTCGCGGCGGCACACGTACTCGCCGAGGCGGGAACGTTCGAGGGCCACAAGCCGGTGGCGGTGGTCGGGCGTGATCCGCGAGCGTCCGGGGAGTTCCTGGAGGCCGCCGTGGTGGCCGGCCTCGCCAGCGCGGGCGTGGACGTCCTGCTCGTCGGTGTGCTGCCCACCCCCGCGGTGGCGTTCCTCACCGGCGAGCTGGGCGCCGACCTCGGCGTGATGCTCTCCGCCAGCCACAACGCCATGCCCGACAACGGCATCAAGTTCTTCGCCCGCGGCGGCCACAAGCTCGCCGACGAGCTGGAGGACAGGATCGAGGGCGTCTACGAGGAGCACCGGACCGGGGCGCCCTGGGACCGGCCCACCGGCGCGGGCGTCGGGCGCGTCAGCTCGTACGACGAAGGGTTCGAGCGCTACGTCGAGCATCTGCTCTCCGCGCTCCCCAACCGCCTCGACGGGCTCAAGGTCGTCCTCGACGAGGCGCACGGTGCCGCCGCCGGGGTCTCGCCGGAGGTCTTCAGGCGGGCCGGGGCCGAGATCGTCACCATCGGGGCCGAGCCCGACGGGCTCAACATCAACGACGGGTGCGGGTCCACGCACCTCGCGAAGGTGCGCGCCGCCGTCGTCGAGCAGGGGGCGCACCTCGGTATCGCGCACGACGGGGACGCCGACCGATGCCTCGCCGTGGACCACGAGGGCAACGAGGTCGACGGCGACCAGATCCTCGCCGTGCTCGCGCTGGACATGAGGGAGCGGGGGGCGCTCCGCGCGGACACCGTCGTCGCCACCGTCATGTCCAACCTCGGCTTCAAGCTGGCGCTGGAGCGGGAGGGGCTGCGGCTGGTGCAGACCGCGGTCGGGGACCGGTATGTGCTCGAGGAGATGAAGGAGCACGGGTTCGCCCTCGGTGGTGAGCAGTCCGGGCATGTGATCGTGCTGGATCACGCGACCACCGGTGACGGTACGTTGACGGGGCTGCTGCTCGCGGCTCGGGTCGCTCGGACCGGTCGTACGCTCAAGGAGCTGGCCGGGGTGATGGAGCGGTTGCCTCAGGTGCTCGTCAATGTGCCCGATGTGGATCGGGCCCGGGTGGGGACGTCTGTGGAGTTGGCCGAGGCCGTGGCTGAGGCCGAGCGGGAACTTGGGTCCACGGGGCGGGTGCTGCTTCGGCCTTCTGGGACCGAGCCGTTGGTTCGGGTGATGGTCGAGGCTTCCGACATCGAGCAGGCTCGGTCTGTTGCCGGGCGGCTGGCTGATGTGGTGAAGTCCGCGCTCGGCTGAATCGCCGGGTAGGGGCGTGGGGTTCTGTGGTTCGCGGGCTGCGGGTGATGCGTGGCTTGTCGCGCCCACGCGGCTGAGCCGCGAATCAGCAGAGCCCCGCGCCCCTTTCCCATGTGCCTCCTGGCTACAGGTTGCTGAACCGGCTGCGCTGCCTTGACCACAGCCACTTCTGGAAGAAGAGGGTGAGCGTGCCGGCCAGGACGATGCCCAGGAGGTTCAGGAGGAGCTGGTTGGTGGAGCCGACCGTCTGGGTCGTGTCGCCGTAGCTCAGGGCGACCGCCGCGTTGGCGGCTGCCGGGACCGTCGTGACCGAGATGGCCACGCCCACCAGGGCGCCCGACTTGGCCGAGGTGAGGGACAGGGTGCCCGCGATGCCGGCCAGGACCGCCACGACGAAGGAGAACGCGTCGGGGGCGTAGACGAAGCCGGTGTTGGGGCGGTCGTCGTCCAGCTGCTCCAGGCTGAACTGGCCGAGTGCGTCCATGAGGAGGCTGAACCCGACCGTCACGGCCATCGCCACCGCGAAGCCCACGATCAGGGCGGTGAGGGAGCGGAGCGCCAGGCGTGGGTGGCGTTGGACGATGGCCGTGCTGAGACCGGCCAGGGGGCCGAACTCCGGGCCCACCGCCATCGCGCCGACGATCAGGATCGCGTTGTCGAGGACCACACCGCAGGCCGCGATCATCGTGGCGAGCGTGAGGAAGGCGATGTAGGTGACGGAGAGCGTCGACTCCTCGTGCGTCGCGTCCGCCAGGTGCTCCCACAGCACCGCGTCCGCCCCCTCGCCCGGCGCCTCCTCCTCGGCCTTGTCGGCGCGCCTGGAGAGCGACAGATCGATGTTGTCGACGGCGATCGAGCCCGTCTTGTCGAGGTCCAACGCCCTTAGCGCGCCGATCAGTTCGTCGCCCGCCTCACGGGCGACGTCGCACATCACGACGTCGCCGGCGGGGTTGCGGGCGGCGCCCGCCAGGACGACGAGGTGGGTCGTGCCGACCGTCTTCTCGATCAGGCGGACCACTTCGTCGGTACTGTCGGACGGGGTGATGAGGCGCAGATGCAGCATGACGTCTTTCTAACAGGCCGTGGTTACGGCCTCCCGGACGCCTCACAGATTTGAACGGCCTCACAGCTTGCGCAGGCTGAGGCGTTGCACCTTGTGGTCCGTGCCCTTGCGGATGATGAGCGTGGCGCGGCCCCGGGTGGGGGCGATGTTCTCGACCAGGTTGGGCTTGTTGATGGTGCGCCACAAAGTGCGGGCGTAGTCGAGGGCCTCGTCCTCGGAGACCTGGGTGTACTTGCGGAAGTACGAGTCGGGCTTCTGGAACGCGGTCTGGCGGAGCTTCTTGAAGCGGTTGAGGTACCAGCGTTCGATGTCGTCGTGGCTCGCGTCGACGTACACGCTGAAGTCGAAGTAGTCGGCGAGACCGACCCGGGTGCGGCCGTCCTTGCCGGGGAGGGCGGGCTGGAGGACGTTCAGGCCCTCCACGATGAGGATGTCGGGGCGGCGGACCGTGAGCCGCTGCTCGGGGACGATGTCGTAGATGAGGTGGGAGTAGACGGGTGCCGTCACCTCGTCCTTGCCCGCCTTGATGTCGGCGACGAAACGGGTCAGCGCGCGGCGGTCGTACGACTCCGGGAAGCCCTTGCGGGAGACCAGGCCGCGGTTCTGGAGCTGCTGCATGGGGAGCAGGAAGCCGTCCGTGGTGACCAGTTCGACGCGCGGGTGTTCGGGCCAGCGGGCGAGGAGGGCCTGGAGCAGGCGGGCGACGGTGGACTTGCCGACCGCCACCGAGCCGGCGACGCCTATGACGAACGGGGTGCCGGACTGGGAGCCCTGTTCGCCGAGGAAGGTGTTCAGGGCGCCGCGCAGGCCGTTGGTGGCGCCGACGTAGAGGTTGAGAAGGCGGGAGAGCGGCAGATAGATGTCCCGTACCTCGTCGAGGTCGATGACATCGCCCAGGCCGCGCAGCTTCTCGACCTCCTCGGCATTCAGTGGCAGCGGCGTCTTTTCGCGCAGCGCGCTCCACTCGGTACGGGTGAGGTCGACGTAGGGAGTCGCCTCCGGCCTGGGCCGGTGGGCGCTCCGCGGCAACGAGGAGACCGGTGAGATCACAGTCCATTGTTAACGGAGTTCGAACGGGGTGGCGGGTGGGGTCCGTCACGCCTGGCGTACTCGGGTGCCTCCTGTGGGTGAACCGTGTCGAAGGTATGGACCTGGAGTGGTGAACGGGGCTAGCGTCCGGGCAGTCGGAAGGGAGCCGCCTTCCGGCTGTCCACGCGGGTTTGGGGTGTCTGCCGCCATGCGTTTCCAGAACGTCCTGCGTCCAAGATCTACGCGCGATGATCAACCGGACCTCGCCGGGCGCGTGTACAGCGAACTGTCGGTCGATCTGCCGGACGAGGACCTCGGGGAGTACCTCTACGACTGCATCGACATGTACCGGATGGGGAGCAAGCCTCGGTGTGAGGAGGTCGAGTATCTGGGGATGGTGCAGGAGGCGATCGAGCGGATCGAGGACGGGGAGTGAGCGGTTCTTCGGTGACGGGTCAGCTCGTGATGTCGCGCCAGGCCGCCGGGATCGCCTCCGCCACGTCGTGCGCTCCCGCCGGGGCGCCGTCAGCGGCGTAGCGGCCCGCCAGGCCGTGGAGGTACGCGGCCGCGCTCGCCGCGTCCAGGGGCGTGAGGCCCGCGGCGAGGAGTGAGCCCGCGAGGCCGGAGAGGACGTCGCCGCTGCCTGCCGTGGCGAGCCAGGGGGTGCCGGTGGGGTTGACGCGGACCGGGGTGCCGGGGGTCGGGTCGGCGACGAGGGTCGTGGAGCCCTTGAGGAGGACCGTCGCGTCGTAGGCGCGGGCCAGGTCGCGTACGGCGGTGAGGCGGGCGGCCTCCACCTCCTCGCGGGAGACGCCGAGGAGCGCCGCCGCCTCGCCCGCGTGCGGGGTCATCAGGGTGGGGGCCGTGCGGGTGCGGACCGTGTCGCGGTCGGCCAGGCGCAGGCCGTCGGCGTCGAGGAGGACGGGGACGTCCGTGGCGAGGGCCTCGGCGACGGGGGCCGCGTCGTCGCCCACGCCCGGGCCCGCCACCCATGCCTGGACCCGGCCGGCCTTCTTCGGGCCGCTGTCCGAGACCAGGGTCTCCGGGAAGCGGGCGAGGACGGAGTCCGCGGCCGGGCCCACGTACCGGACTGCTCCCGCGCCGCCGCGCAGGGCGCCCGCGACGGCGAGTACGGCCGCGCCCGGGTAGCGCGCCGAGCCCGCCGCGATGCCCACGACGCCTCGGCGGTACTTGTCGCTCTCCGGGGACGGGTGGGGGAGCAGGGCGGCCACGTCCGGGTGCTGGAGGGACTCCAGGTCGGGGGTGGCGGGGAGGGTGTCGTCGAGGCCGATGTCGATCAGGCGTACGGAGCCGGCGTACGCGCGTGCCGGGTCGATGAGCAGGCCCGGTTTGTGGGTGCCGAAGGTGACGGTGAGGTCGGCGTGGACGGCCGGGCCGTGCACCTCGCCCGTGTCCGGTTCGATGCCGGAGGGCAGGTCGACGGCGATCACGATGGCGGGGGAGGCGGCGGCGAGTTCGGCGAGGGGGGCGGCTTCGGGGCGGAGGCCGCCGCGGCCGCCGATGCCGACGATTCCGTCGAGGACGAGGTCGGCTCGGGGGATGAGGGCGGGGGCGGCCTGGGGGCTCGCTGTGGTGCCGCCCGCCTGGAGGAGGGCCTTGAGGGCGGTGGGGTGGGTGCGGTCCGGGTTGAGGAGGATCGCGGTGACGGCTGCGCCGCGTCTGGCGAGGCGGGCGCCCGCGTAGAGGGTGTCGCCGCCGTTGTCGCCGCTGCCGGTGAGGAGGAGTACGCGGCTGCCGTAGACCCTGCCGAGGGCGTCGGCGCAGGTTGCGGCGAGGCCTGCGGCCGCGCGTTGCATGAGGGCGCCGTCGGGGAGGCGGGCCATGAGGGTGCGTTCGGCTGAGCGGACGGTTTCTACGCGGTGGGCTGAGCGCATGGGGTCGAGTCTGCCTGGTGGGGGGTGGGGTGTGCAGCCTGGGGGGCCGTATGGGAGGCGGTATGGGGGGCTTGAGGCGGGGTTTTGCTGCCGGGGTGGCGGTACGGGGTGTTGGAGCGCGGGGTTTCGGTACGGAGGCCTGTGGTGCGGGTTCCCTGCCTGGAGCCGGGGGCTCTTGCTGGGCGGGGGAGGTCGCACGGCCCGGCGCTTACGGGGTGCCGCTGCGCCCACCCGTGCCGCCCCAGCGGCACGAATGCCCGCAGCTAAGGGCGGCGCGAATGCACGCAGCTAGGGGCGGCGCGAATGCACGCAGCTAGGGGCGGCGCGAATGCACGCAGCTGTGCGGCCCCAGCGGCGCGAATGCCCGCAGCTGTGCGGCCCCAGCGGCACGTGCCCGTAGTCCGCAGCCACGGCGGGGCTAGCCCTCCGCCACCACCACCGCCGAAGCCACCCCCGCGTCGTGGCTCAGGGAGATGTGCCAGGACTTGACGCCCAGCTCGGCGGCTCGGGCTGCCACCGTGCCGGTCACTCGGAGGCGGGGTTGGCCCGAGCTTTCGACGCAGACCTCCGCGTCGGTCCAGTGCAGGCCGGCGGGGGCGCCGAGAGCTTTGGCGAGGGCCTCCTTCGCGGCGAAGCGGGCCGCCAGGGACGCGATGCCCCGCCGGTCGCCGCTGGGGAGGAGCAACTCGGCGGGCAGGAAGAGGCGTTCGGCCATGCTGGGGGTGCGTTCCAGGGCGGCCTGGAAGCGGTCGATCTCGGCGACGTCGATCCCGACTCCGATGATGGGCATGGACTGCACCCTACGGTGCCCCCACCCCCAACACGGCTTCGCCCGCGCTCACTCCACCGTCACCGACTTCGCCAGGTTCCTCGGCTGGTCCACCTCGTTGCCGCGGGCCGTCGCCAGTTCGCAGGCGAAGACCTGGAGGGGGACCGTGGCGACCAGGGGCTGGAGGAGCGTGGGGGTGGCGGGGACGCGGATCAGATGGTCGGCGTACGGGACCACGGCCTCGTCGCCCTCCTCCGCGATGACGATCGTGCGGGCACCCCTCGCGCGGATCTCCTGGATGTTGGAGACGATCTTGTCGTGGAGGAGGGAGCGGCCCGCGGGGGACGGGACCACGACGACCACCGGGAGGTCCTCCTCGATCAGGGCGATCGGCCCGTGCTTCAGCTCGCCCGCCGCGAAGCCCTCCGCGTGCATGTACGCCAACTCCTTGAGCTTCAGGGCGCCTTCGAGGGCGACCGGGTAGCCGACGTGTCTGCCCAGGAACAGGACCGTGTCCTTGGCCGCGAGCGTGCGCGCCAACTCCCGTACCGGCTCCATCGTCTCCAGGACCCGCTCCACCTCGCACGAGATGCGGGAGAGGTCGCGGATCACCGCCCGGATCTCGTCGCCCCACTTGGTGCCGCGAACCTGACCGAGGTACAGCGCGACGAGATAGCAGGCCACCAGCTGCGTCAGGAACGCCTTCGTCGAGGCGACGGCGACCTCCGGGCCGGCGTGCGTGTACAGCACCGCGTCCGACTCTCGGGGGATCGTCGAGCCGTTGGTGTTGCAGATGGCGAGGACCTTGGCGCCCTGCTCGCGGGCGTGCCGCAGCGCCATCAGCGTGTCCATCGTCTCGCCCGACTGGGAGATGGCGATCACCAGCGTGCGCGGGTCGAGGATCGGGTCGCGGTAGCGGAACTCGCTGGCCAGCTCCACCTCGCACGGGATGCGGGTCCAGTGCTCGATGGCGTACTTGGCGATCATGCCCGCGTGGAAAGCCGTACCGCACGCGACGATGACGACCTTGTCCAGCTCGCGCAGTTCCGACGTGCTGATCCGGACCTCGTCCAGCGTCAGGGAGCCCGAGCCGTCGATCCGGCCCAGCAACGTGTCCGCGACCGCCTTCGGCTGCTCGGCGATCTCCTTGAGCATGAAGTAGTCGTAGCCGTCCTTCTCCGCCGCCGACGCGTCCCAGTCGACGTGGTACGAGACGACGTCCGCCGGGCGGCCGTCGAACGTCGTCACCGTCACGCCGTCCCGGCGCAGCTCCACCACCTGGTCCTGGCCCAGCTCGATCGCCGACCGCGTGTGGGCGATGAACGCGGCGACGTCCGAGGCGAGAAAGGCCTCGCCCTCGCTGACGCCGACCACCAGCGGGGAGTTCCGGCGCGCCCCCACGACCACGCCCGGCTCGTCCGCGTGCACCGCGACCAGCGTGAACGCGCCCTCCAGCCGGCGGCACACCAGCCGCATCGCCTCCGCCAGGTCCGCGCACGAGGAGAACTCCTCGGCGAGCAGATGCGCCACCACTTCCGTGTCCGTCTCGGAGGCCAGGTCGTGGCCCCGCTCGGCCAGTTCGGCTCTCAGCGCGGCGAAGTTCTCGATGATGCCGTTGTGGACGACGGCCACTCTGCCCGCGTTGTCCAGATGCGGGTGGGCGTTGGTGTCCGTGGGGCCGCCGTGGGTCGCCCAGCGGGTGTGGCCGATTCCGGTCGAGCCCGTCGGCAGCGGTCTGCCGACGAGCTCCTTCTCCAGGTTGATCAGCTTCCCCGCCTTCTTGGCGGCGGCCAGGCCCCCGTCGGCGAGCACCGCCACGCCCGCCGAGTCGTACCCCCGGTACTCCAGCCGCCTCAGCCCGGCCAGGACCACGTCCAGCGCCGACTGCGAGCCCACGTATCCCACGATTCCGCACATACCGAACCCAACCCCTTCAGGACCACCGGGAAGCGACTGCGAAGCGACTTGTTGTGTGCCTGTAGTTACTGTACGTGACATTGTGGCGCTCGGTGAGCCCTCGGATCGGGTGACCTCCCGAGCGCGGCGCACCCCCACGCGCGCGTGCGCCACGTATCGCTGATCGCATGGCAAACAGACATCGCATGACAAACAGACATCTGGTGTTCCGGGGCGTCGCGGTCGTTCTCGCCCTCACCGCCGCGCTCCCCATGGACGCCGCCGCGGCCGACCCCGCGCCGCCCGCGCCGAAGCCGCGCGCCGAGCAACTCGTCCCCGGAGTGCCGCCGGGCCCCCACCAGCCCTGGCAGCTCGACACGCCCGATCAGGCGCTGCCGCCGCGCGTGTACACGCCGAGCGCGGAGGAGGAGGCGAGGGAGCCGAAGGACGCGCCCCCGGGGACGTACGACCTCATCGAGTACGTGCCGCTCAGTGAGGCGGTGCGCGGGGTCGAGGTGTCGTGCACCAAGCTGACCGGCCCTTATCAGCGTCAGGTGGAGCGGTGGCTGAAGCTGAAGGTGGACGGGAAGCAGTCGCGGGCGGACTGTCTCGCGATCCGGGCCTTCCAGCTCAAGTACCTCATCAAGCCCGCGATCGGCTTCGCCGGGCCGGTGACCTGGGCCAAGATGCGGCTGCTGTCCGCCAGGAAGAACCCCAACGCGGCCGGGAAGTGCCCCGTGCGCACCTACCGGGTGGCCTGTGTGGACCTCTCCCGGCAGCTGACCTGGGTGCAGAAGGGGAAGAAGGTGCTGTTCGGCCCGGCGCCGATCCGCAGCGGCCGTAAGCAGTACCCGACCCGTGCCGGCTGGCACAGCGTGTACTGGAAGCACAAGAACCACTGGTCGACGCTCTACAACCAGCCCATGCCGTACAGCCAGTTCTTCAGCGGCGGGCAGGCGTTCCACGCGGTGTACGGGTCCCTCGACACGGAGATCGGGTCCATGGGGTGCGTGAACATGCGGCTGGCGGACGCGCGGAAGTTGTGGGACGTGCTGAAGACGAAGGACCGGGTGTTCGTGTGGGGGCGGCGAGTGGGCCTGTGATCCCCGTGAGCCATTCCAGGGCGAGCCAGGGGCTGTCGGAGCTCTCTGAGACACTGGGGCTGCCATGACTGAGACCGTTCCCCTTCCGATCGAGGCCCTGCGGGCCCGTGCCGAGATCGATCTGGCCGCCCTGCGGGCCAACGTGCGTACGCTCCGCGCGCTCGCGCCGGGCGCTGCTCTGATGGCCGTCGTGAAGTCCGACGCGTACGGCCACGGGGCGGTGCCGTGTGCCCGCGCGGCAGTCGAGGCGGGGGCGACCTGGCTCGGCACGGCCACGCCCGAGGAGGCGTTGGCCCTGCGTGCGGCCGGGTTGCCGGGGCGCATCATGTGCTGGCTCTGGACCCCGGGCGGGCCCTGGCGCGAGGCCGTCGAGGCCGATCTGGACGTCTCGGTCGGCGGCATGTGGGCGCTGCGCGAAGTCACCCGCGCGGCACGCGAGGCGGGCGTACGCGCGCGCGTGCAGCTCAAGGCCGACACCGGCCTCGGGCGGGGCGGCTGCCAGCCGGACGACTGGCCGGAACTGGTCGCCGAGGCCCTGCGCGCGGAGGCGGCGGGCCTCGTGAGTGTCACCGGCCTCTGGTCGCACTTCGCCTGCGCCGACGAGCCCGGGCACCCCTCCATCGCCGCCCAGCTCACGCGCTTCCGCGAGCTGGTGGCGTACGCCGAGGAGCAGGGCGTACGCCCCGAGGTGCGGCACATCGCCAACTCACCGGCCACGCTCACCCTCCCCGACACCCACTTCGACCTCGTCCGGACCGGCGTCGCGGTCTACGGCATCTCGCCCAGCCCCGAACTGGGCAGCTCGGCCGACTTCGGGCTGCGCCCGGTCATGCGGCTCAGCGCCTCGCTCGCCCTGGTCAAGCACGTACCGGGGGGTCACGGCGTCAGCTACGGACATCACTACGTCACCCCGGGCGCCACGACCCTCGGCCTGGTCCCCGTCGGCTACGCGGACGGCATCCCCCGGCACGCCTCCGGGACCGGGCCCGTCCTGGTCGGCGGCAAGTGGCGGACGGTCGCCGGGCGGGTCGCGATGGACCAGTTCGTCGTCGACCTCGGCGGGGACGAGCCCGCGGCCGGGGACGAAGCCGTGCTGTTCGGAGCGGGTGACGCGGGCGAGCCGACGGCCGAGGACTGGGCGAAGGCGGCGGGCACCATCGCGTACGAGATCGTGACGCGCATCGGAACGCGCGTTCCGCGCGTCTACGTGAACACCGGTGTGTGAACGCCGATGAGTGAACGGCCACTTTCGAACGCGCGTACGTGATAAGCGAACGAGACGGGTAACCCCGGCACAGGTGTGCACATGAGCAGACCGTGATTCCGGTGAACGCGATTCCGGTGCAGATTCCGGTGAAGAGGAGCAGGACGTGAGCGAGAGCAGCGCGGAGGCCGTGGAGGCCGTCGCGAGCGCGGCCTCCACGGCCGTCTCCGCCGCCGGGAACGCCGGCAACTGGCGCAAGGCCGGCGTCGTGGGCGCCGCGATAGGTGTGGTCGCCGCGGGTGCCGCCGCCGGGGTCGCCATAGAGCGGCTCACGGTGGGGCGCGGCATGCGCCAGAAGGCCCGGCTGGCCCTCGACTCCACGGGCCCGTACGGCGCGCTGCGCGGCACCCCCGGCAAGGCGTACGCCGACGACGGCACCGAGCTGTACTACGAGGTCGACGACATCGACCCCGAGGTCGCCCTGTCCCCCCGCAGGCGCCGGCTCTTCGGCCGCAAGGCACCGGCGCCGGTCACCGTCGTCTTCAGCCACGGCTACTGCCTCAACCAGGACTCCTGGCACTTCCAGCGGGCCGCGCTGCGCGGGGTCGTGCGGACCGTGCACTGGGACCAGCGCAGCCACGGCCGCTCGGCGCACGGCGTGGGCCAGCTCCAGGAGGGCGAGCCGGTCTCCATCGACCAGCTCGGCCGCGACCTCAAGGCGGTGCTCGACGCGGCCGTGCCCGAGGGGCCGATCGTGCTCGTCGGGCACTCCATGGGCGGGATGACCGTCATGGCCCTGGCCGCCCACTACCCCGAGCTGATCCAGGAGCGGGTGGTCGCCGTCGCCCTGGTCGGTACGTCGTCGGGGCGGCTCGGCGAGGTCAACTTCGGGCTGCCCGTCGCGGGCGTCAACGTCGTACGGCGGGTACTGCCCGGGGTGCTCAAGGCGCTCGGGCAGCAGGCCGCGCTGGTGGAGCGGGGGCGGCGGGCCACCGCCGATCTCTTCGCCGGGATCATCAAGCGGTACTCGTTCGCGTCCCGGGACGTCGACCCGGCGGTCGCGCGGTTCGCCGAGCGGATGATCGAGGGCACGCCGATCGACGTGGTCGCCGAGTTCTACCCGGCGTTCACCGAGCACGACAAGACGGAGGCGCTCGCCGCCTTCGCCGAGCTGCCGGTGCTCGTCCTCGCCGGGGTCAAGGACCTCGTCACCCCGAGCGAGCACAGCGAGGCGATCGCCGATCTGCTGCCGGACGCGGAGCTGGTGCTCGTTCCGGACGCCGGGCATCTCGTCATCCTGGAGCACCCCGAGGTCGTCACCGACCGCCTCGCCGACCTGCTCACCCGCGCGGGTGCCGTGCCCGCAGGGGCTACGGTTAGTGGCTATGGAAGCGCCAGCAGCACCGCACAACCCGGGTGAGCAGCCCATGTCCGTGTCGTCGTCCGCCTCGTCGTCCGCCTCGTCGTCCGTCGAGATCACCGTCAACTCCCCCGACCAGATGCGCGAGCTGGGCCGCCGCCTGGCCAAGCTGCTGCGCGCGGGGGATCTCGTGATGCTGAACGGGGAGCTGGGCGCCGGGAAGACGACGCTCACGCGCGGACTCGGCGAGGGGCTGGATGTGCGGGGGGCGGTCACGTCTCCGACGTTCGTGATCGCCCGGGTGCATCCGGCGCTGGGGGACGGGCCGCCGCTGGTGCACGTCGACGCGTATCGCCTGGGCGGCGGGCTGGACGAGATGGAGGACCTCGATCTGGATGTCTCGCTGCCGGACTCCGTCGTCGTCGTGGAGTGGGGCGAGGGCAAGGTCGAGGAGCTGACCGACGACCGGCTGCATGTCGTCATCCACCGGGCGGTCGGGGACACGACCGACGAGGTGCGGCATGTGACGGTGACCGGGCTGGGGGAGCGGTGGGCTCCGCCGGTGGAGCTGGGTGTTCTCTCGGCCTGACCCGGCTCGGAGGTTCCGACAGCGTGTCGGCAAAGTGTTGCGTCGGGCGTCCTGGCGTGGTCACATGGTAGCCAGTGCGTAGTTAGGTGTACCTAACTTCTGGTTCGCCGACGGCATCGGGAGGCGTCCATGCGGGGATCACAGTCGAGGCCCTCGGGGGTTGCCGGGGTGTCCATGCGGGATCTGTTGGCGTCCTGTGCGGCGGCGAAGGTCGTGTCCACTCCGCCGCGTGAGCCCGTGGCCAAGCCTGTTGAAGTGCGGCGACCCAAAGCCGCGTAGCGCGCCGGGAAGGGTGCTCGGGGCCGTGGCGCGGCCGCGGGGCGTTGTGGCTTGTCGCGCGGTTCCCCGCGCTCCTCCGGTGCGCACCCGCTGCCTCGGATCGCGCTCCCTACTCGACCACGACCACCTTCGTGCCGATGCCCGCGAAGTCCCACATCGCCTTGCCGTCTGTTCGGGACTCCCGGATGCCGCCCGTCTTGACCGTGGGGTCGGGCTCGGGGGTCGAGCCGTCGACCGCCGCGCTGAAGCCGATGGGGACGCCGTCGGCCGTGGCGAAGAGGACCACATGCTCGATGGGGGTGCCGTCGGAGCCGGTGATCGCGTTGGCCCGGGACGTGACCGAGTAGGTGGCGGGGGTCGGGTCGACCGTGCTGGGGGTGACCTCGAAGGTGCGGGTGACCTTCTCGTTGGCCCCGACCAGCCAGACGCGGTCCTCGTCGAGGTCGTAGACGACACGCTCGCCGGTGCCCGAGTCGTCGGGCAGGGCCTTGTCGTCCTTGTCCTTGCCCTTGTCCCGCTCGGCGGGAGCCGTGGACTTCTTGGGCTCCGGCGACTTCGAGGCGGACCCCTTGCCCAGGTCGTCCGGCACGTTCGCCGACGCCTGGTAGGCGAGGAAACCGACTGCGGCGATGGCCGCCGCGGTGAGCCCGGCCACGAATCCCGAGCTGCTACTGGCCACCTTCTGTGCCCCACCTCTCGTACCGGCGTACGTACCACCGTTGATACGTACGTCTTCGCTTGTGACGGTAGCAGCAGAGGGGCCGTGTGCCGGGGCGGCCGTGGGCAGGGCCGAAGCGCCGTAGGCTGTTTGCGTGCTCTTGCTCGCTCTGGATACCGCCACCCCCGCCGTCACCGTCGCGCTGCACGACGGCACGGACGTCGTCGCCGCGTCGAGCCAGGTCGACGCGCGTCGCCACGGGGAACTGCTGCTGCCCGCCGTCGACCGGGTCCTCGCCGAGGCGGGCACCCGCCTCGACGCGGTCACCGGCATCGTCGTCGGCGTCGGCCCCGGTCCGTACACCGGGCTGCGCGTCGGCCTGATGACCGCCGACACCTTCGGCCTCGCCCTAGGGGTCCCCGTACACGGCCTGTGCACGCTCGACGGGCTCGCGTACGCGGCCGAAGTCGAGGGCCCCTTCGTCGTGGCGACCGACGCCCGGCGCAAGGAGGTCTACTGGGCGCGCTACGAGGACCCCCGGACCAGAGTCACCGAGCCCGCCGTCGATCGGCCCGCCGAGATCGCCGAGCTCGTGGCCGGGCTGCCCGCCGTCGGCGCGGGCGCGCTGCTCTATCCCGACGCCTTCCCCGACGCCCGCGAGCCCGAGCACGTCTCCGCGGCCGCCCTCGCCTCGCTCGCCGCCGAGCGGCTGGGGAAGGGCGAGGAGCTTCAGGCCCCGCGGCCGCTGTATCTGCGCCGGCCCGACGCCCAGGTCCCCAAGAACTACAAGGTGGTCACCCCCAAGTGACCCCACAGGCATACGTGTTGCGCGAGATGCGCTGGTGGGACATCGATCCCGTCCTCGAACTGGAGAAGGATCTCTTTCCCGAGGACGCCTGGTCTCGGGGCATGTTCTGGTCCGAGCTGGCCCATGCGCGCGGGCCCGAGGCCACCCGGCGGTACGTCGTGGCGGAGACGGGGGAGCGGCTCGTCGGGTACGCGGGGCTGTCCGCCGCGGGCGACCTCGGCGACGTACAGACCATCGCCGTCGCCCGCGAACACTGGGGCACCGGGCTCGGCGGACAGCTGCTCACCGAGCTGCTGCGGGCCGCCACCGCGTTCGAGTGCGCCGAGGTGATGCTCGAATGCCGGGTCGACAACGTCCGCGCCCAGAAGCTGTACGAGCGCTACGGCTTCGAGGCGATCGGCTTCCGCCGCGGCTACTACCAGCCGGGCAACGTGGACGCGCTCGTCATGCGCCTGCACGACCCCTCAACCTCCGTACAAGGAACCGAGATCAATGGCTGACGAACCCCTGGTCCTGGGGATCGAGACCTCCTGCGACGAGACCGGTGTCGGCATCGTGCGCGGTACGACACTGCTGGCCGACGCCATCGCCTCCAGCGTCGACGAGCACGCCCGCTTCGGCGGAGTCGTGCCCGAGGTGGCGTCCCGGGCGCATCTGGAGGCGATGGTCCCGACCATCGACCGCGCGCTGAAGGAAGCGGGGGTGAGCGCCAGGGACCTGGACGGCATCGCCGTCACCGCCGGGCCCGGGCTCGCCGGCGCGCTGCTCGTCGGGGTCTCGGCCGCGAAGGCGTACGCGTACGCGCTGGGCAAGCCGCTGTACGGTGTCAACCACCTCGCGTCCCACATCTGTGTGGACCAGCTGGAGCACGGTGCGCTGCCCGAGCCGACGATGGCACTGCTGGTGTCCGGCGGGCACTCCTCGCTGCTGCTGTCGACGGACATCACGTCCGACGTACGGCCCATGGGGGCGACGATCGACGACGCGGCGGGCGAGGCGTTCGACAAGATCGCGCGCGTGCTCAATCTCGGCTTCCCGGGTGGGCCGGTCATCGACCGGTACGCGAAGGAGGGCGACCCGTCCGCCATCGCCTTCCCACGCGGGCTTACCGGGCCGCGCGACCCCGTGTACGACTTCTCCTTCTCCGGGCTGAAGACCGCCGTGGCCCGTTGGATCGAGGCCAAGCGGGCGGCCGGGGAGGAGGTGCCGGTGCGGGATGTGGCCGCTTCCTTCCAGGAGGCCGTGGTGGATGTGCTCACGCGGAAGGCCGTGCGGGCGTGCAAGGACCAGGGCGTCGACCATCTGATGATCGGCGGGGGTGTCGCCGCCAACTCCCGGCTGCGGGTGTTGGCGCAGGAGCGCTGCGAGGCGGCCGGTATCCGGCTGCGGGTACCGCGCCCCAAGCTGTGCACGGACAACGGGGCGATGGTGGCCGCGCTGGGCGCGGAGATGGTGGCGCGGGGGCGCTCCGCCTCGGACTGGGACCTGTCGGCGGACTCTTCGCTGCCGGTGACCGACCCGCATGTGCCGGGCACCCGGCACGCGCACGGTCATGATCATGTGCACGAGGTGAGCAAGGACAACCTGTACTCGTGACCGTCGCGCTGATGTGGGAGGCCCGGGCGGTCGAGGGGCGGGGCGAGGAGCTGCTGGCCTGGGCGCGGGCACAGGAGCTCGCGGCAGCGCCTCTGCGCCGGGAGACCTTCCGCGCACCGCAGGACCGCGTCCTCGTCGTCACGTGGTGGGACGCGCCGTACGACGCCGAGCTGCCCGAACTCCCCGAGCCGGGCGGCGAGTTGGTCACCCGGGCGGTGCACCGGTGGCGGTTCGAGTCACTGGGCGAGTGACAGGCCCTAGGCGTGGCCTGGGGTCTGCCGGGCGGCCTGGGCCTCGCCGACGCGGTCCAGGACGAGGAAGAAGACCGGGAGGCAGAGCAGCGGGAGGCACAGGACCAGCAGGAACGTGTGCGTCGGCCGGTCGGCGAGGATCATCCAGAAGTCGAGGGCGAACATGACGACCGCGACGGTCCCGCTGGCGAGGGCCGCACGCTGCAACGCCTTGCGCCGTCGCGCCCCGCGCTCGATGCGCTCCTCCACGTCGGGCCGCGTCTCCGGTGACGTGAGCCCGAGCCGTACGGCGGTGGCGTACAGGTCGGCGACCTCGGCGATCAGGTCCGTCAGTTGGTAATCGTCGAGGTGGGGGAGGCGGACCCGGCGGCCGTCGGTGGCGTAGAGATAGCCCGACCAGCGAGGGGTGCTGCCCCTCTTGTTGTCCTCGACCCGGATGCCGTAGATCTCGGACCAGGCCCAGGTACGTGTGCGCAGTGGCCCGCGTACGGTGACCCCGTCGGCCGTGATCGACGTATGCGCGCGCCACTGCTCCAGCGCCACCCGGCCGATGGCGACCAGCCAGACCACCAGGGCCAGCGCGTTCCAGGCCGACGGCCCGAACTCCGTCATCGCGCGCGCCGCGTTGACGCTGACCAGTATGCCCGCGGCCATCAGCACGAGGTACGTGGACGGTACCCCCCGAGTCTTGCGGTACTCCCGCTCGATCCCGTCACTCATTTGGAGCCCCCGTTCGCAGGGCCTCGTTATAGCTCATCACTGTGAACGGCGCGTACTGAGGGGGGAGTACGTGGCTGTTCGGTGGACAGTACGGTGAGCGGACGGTCACTCTGGGTTGATGGTGCACGGTGTTGAGTGGGCGTCACAGGGGCCGGGTGGCGAGCCCGAGTCGTCGGACAGCATGAAGGCGTTCGGGGCGGTGGTGCAGGCGCTGCGGGAGCATGCGGGGCTGAGCCGGGAGGAGTTCGGGGCGCTCGTTCATCTGTCGAAACACTCCGTCGCCTCGATCGAGTTGGGGCGCAGGCTCGCCGACCTGCGGTTCGTGGAGCTGGCGGAGGAAGCCACGGGCAACACGGGGGCCGTTCGGGGTGCGTTCAAGCACATGGCTCGACAGCCGGGGTTGGCGGCGTGGTTCAGGACGTGGGCGCGGCTTGAGCGGGAGGCCGTCCATCTTGCGACGTACGAGTGCCGCATCCTGCCGGGACTGTTGCAGTCGGAGGCGTACGTTCGGGCCGCGTTCTCCAACAACATCCCGCTGGTCGACGAGGAGGAGATGGAGAGTCAGGTGCGTGCGCGGATGGAGCGGCAGCAGCTTCTGCGCGAGCGCCCCGGCACGTCGTTCAGCTTCATCGTCGACGAGGCTGTGCTGCGGAGTCGCCTCGGCGGTCCGGCGGTCATGAGCGACGCGCTCGACCACGTTCTCGCCTGCGTGGAGGCGCGCAATGTGGATGTGCAGATCATGCCGATGGCCTTTCAGGCGCACGCTTGCCTCGCGGGCCCACTCCAGCTCTTGGAGACGGAGGACGGGAGGCGGTACGCGTACGCCGAAGGCCAGCAGCACGGGCGGCTGATCGCGGACGTAAAAGAGGTCGTTACCCTTGGCCAGCGGTATGCAACACTGCGTTCGCAGGCCCTGCCGCCCGAAGACTCCGAGGACCTGCTCAGGCGCATCCGAGGAGCACTATGAGCACCCACCTCACGTGGTTCAAGAGCACGTACAGCAGCCCCCAAGCCGACAGCTGCATCGAAGTCGCCCTCACCCCCGCCACCATCCACATCCGCGACTCCAAAGACACCACCCGCCCCCACCTCGGCCTCGGCCCCTCCGCCTGGGCCGCCTTCGTCTCGTACGCGGCGGCCCAGGCGGACTGAACGTCAGCTCTCCAGGGCCTGGACCTCTGTCTCGCAGTGCAGGCGGCGGTCCGGGCCCACCTCGCGTACCGGGCCCGTCAGTGTCAGCCTCGCCGTATGGCGGATGTCCGTGCTCGACGCTCCCAACCGGAGTTCCAGCGCGCCCGGTTCGACCACACGGCGGCCCTCCCGATCTGTGAAGGACGAGACATCGGGATGGAAGCGGAACGTCACCCGGCGCGACCCACCCGGCTCCAGCTCCAGCCGCTGGTATGCGATCAGGCGGACGTCCGGGCGGGTCACCGAGGCCACCGGGTCGTGCAGGTAGAGCTGGACGACCTCGGCGCCCGACCGCTCACCCGTGTTGCGGACCGTCACCGACACGTCGTACGTACTCGTGCCGTCCGTGGTGATCTCCGCTGCCGGTGTGGCGCCGAAGTCCTCCCACGCGAACGACGTGTACGCGCGGCCGTGCCCGAAGGGATACAGCGGGGTCGGGTCGAGGTTGCTCGCGCCGCCGGCCAGGCCCAGGGGCGGCTGGAGGTACGTCCACGGCTGGCCCCCGGGGCGGTTCGGAACGCTCACGGGGAGGCGGCCGGAGGGTGGGACGCGGCCCGACAGCACTCCCGCGACCGCCGGGCCGCCCTCCTCCCCCGGGAAGAAGGCCTGCACCACGCCCGCCAACCGCCCCTCCCAGCGGCCCAGCGCGTACGGGCGGCCGGTGAGCAGCACCAGCACCACCGGCGTGCCCGTGGCCGCCAGCGCGTCCAGCAGCTTCGCCTGGACGCCGGGGAGACGGAGGTCCTCCGCGTCGCAGCCCTCGCCGGAGGTGCCCCGGCCGAAGAGGCCGGCCCGGTCGCCCAGTACCGCCACGCAGACGTCCGCCTCCGCCGCCCGTGCGACCGCCTCCGGGAAGCCGCCGGTGTCCTCGCCGTCCACGTCGCTGCCGGCCGCGTACGTGATCTTCGCGTCGGGGAGTTCGGTGCGCAGGGACTCCAGGACCGTGGGGATCTCGATGCCCAGCGGGGTGCCGGGGTGGGCCGGGAGGACGTGGGAGGGGAAGGAGTAGCAGCCCAGCATCGCCAGGGGGTCGTCCGCGCGGGGGCCCACCACCGCGATCCTGAGGTCCGGGGCGAGGGGCAGTACGTCGTCGGGGTTGTCCAGCAGGACCACTGACTTTTCGGCCAGGCGGCGGGCCAGGGCGCGGTTCTCCGACGAGTCCAGGTCGACCGCGGACGTGGTCGGCTCCGGGGCCCAGCCCTCGTCCAGCATGCCCAGCTCGCACTTCTGGAGCAGGACCCGGCGGGCGGCCCGGTCCACCAGGGACTCGGGGATCCCGCCCGCGCGGACCGCCTCCGCCAGGGGCTCGCCGTAGCAGCGCAGGGTCGGCAGCTCCACGTCCAGGCCCGCCGCCAGAGCCGCGTGGGCGGCCTCCGCGCGGCTGCCCGCCACGCGGTGGTTCGTCTCCAGGAAGCCGACGCCGAAGTAGTCGGAGACGACCGTGCCGGTGAAGCCCCAGTCGTCCCGGAGGAGTTCGGTGAGCAATTTCGGATCCGCCGAGACCGGAACGCCGTCCGTCTCCGTGTACGCCGCCATGACCGACCGTGCGCCGCCATCGCGGATCGCCATCTCGAACGGGGGCAGGGTCACGTCCGCGAACTCCCGTACCCCGGCTCGTACGGGCGCGTGGTTGCGGGCGCCGACGGACGCCGCGTACCCGGCGAAGTGCTTCAGCGTGGCGACGATCCCGGCCGACTCCAGGCCACGGACGTACGCCGCGCCGACCGTGCCCACCAGGTACGGGTCCTCCCCGATCGTCTCCTCGACCCGTCCCCAGCGCGGGTCGCGGACCACGTCCAGGACCGGGGACAGTCCTTGGTGCACGCCGACCGACGCCAGGTCCCGCCCGATCCGGCGGGCCATCTCCTCCACGAGCTGAGGGTCGAAGGTCGCGCCCCAGGCCAGGGGGACCGGGTACGCGGTCGCGCGCCAGGCGGTGAAGCCGGCCAGGCACTCCTCGTGGGCGACCGCCGGGATGCCGAAACGGTTCGCGGCCATGATGCGACGCTGGGCGCGGGCCAGTGCCTGCGCGCCCAGCGCCGGGTCCACGGGGGCCGTGCCGAAGGAACGGGTGAGCTGGCCGAGGCCCTTGGTGATCAGCTCGTCGAAGTCGAACGACTCCTTCATGTCGTGCTCGTTCGGGGCGATGTCCTCGCCGTTCGCGTCGTTCTTCACCCACACGCCGTACAGCTGCGCGGTCTTCTCCTCCAAAGTCATCCGGGAGAGGAGGTCGGCGACGCGCGCTTCGGGGGGCAGGTCGGAGTCGCGCCAAGGAAGACTGGTCATGAAACTCCTGTCAGGGGTCGGTGAGTTTCAGAAGCTGGTGGATTCACTTGCCGCCCACCCCCATCAACCCGCCCACCAGCGCCCGCCGCGCCACCAGATACACCGCGAAGATCGGGATGCCGGACAGGACCACCGAGGCGAGCAGCGCGGGGATGTTCACGCCGAACTGGCTGACGTAGTTGAAGAGTCCGAGGGTGAGGACCCGTGGTTCGTCGGACTGGGTGAAGATCAGCGGGAAGAGGAAGCCGTTCCAGGCCTGGAGCGCCGCGTAGATGACGACCGTGCTGATGCCGCCCTTGGCCAGCGGGATCGTCAGCTGGAACAGCACCCGCAGGGGTGAGGCGCCGTCCAGGGCCATCGCCTCGTACAGGTCTTCGGACACGTCCCGCAGGGTGCCGACCAGGACCAGCACCGAGACCGGCATCGCGAAGGCGGCCGTCGGGAGGATGACGGCCAGGAGCGTGTCGTAGAGGTTGAGTTTGGCGATCAGCAGGTAGAGGGGGACCACTACGGCCTGGGCCGGGATCGCCACGCCCAGCAGGAACAGGCGGAAGGCCGCGTTCGACCAGCGGTCGCGGGTGCGGACCGCCACGTACGCGAGGGGGATGGAGAGGACCAGGACGATGCCCACGACCGACACCGCCACGATCGCCGTGTTGCTCAACAGATGGCCGAAGCCGCTGGTCAGGACCGTGTTGTAGTTGTCGAGGGTGGGGTCGGTGGGGGGCTTGAGGGGGTTGCCCGTCAGGGCCTTGTCCGCGCTCGTCAGGGATGCCGACAGCATCGCGTAGATCGGCACGATGACGATGATCAGCCAGAGGAAGGAGCCGAGGCCCGCGACCGGGTTGGCGCGTTTCGTCCAGTGCCTGCGGCGGCGGCCGGCCGGGGTCGGCAGGCTCGTCGGCTGCCTGGTCTTCGTGGGGCGCGGCAATGTGTCGTGTGACACTCCGTCACATCCCTTCGCGGGTACTGCGCATGGAGCCGAAGCCCGTCAGCCGGACCAGGACCAGCGACAGGCCCGTGGCCGCGATGACGAGGAAGGACGCGATGGCGCTGGCGTAGCCGAAGTCGTACGTCTTGAAGCCCGCCTCGTACATCAGGTACGGCAGGATCGCGGTGTCCGTGCCGGGGCCGCCCTTGGTGAGGATCAGAACCGTCTCGAAGTACGTCAGTGAGCCGACGACCATCAGAACCGTGGACGTGGTGATCGTGTGGCGCAGCTGCGGGAGCGTGATCGAGAAGAACTGGCGGTAGGGACCGGCGCCGTCGATGGCGGCCGCCTGGTAGAGGACCTCGGGGATCTGGCGGGCCCCGCCCTGGTAGATCAGGGTGTGGAAGGGGATGAACTGCCAGCCGCCGACGAAGACGATCGCGAGGAACGCGCCGCTCTGCGAGCCCAGGGTGTCCTTCTGGATGATGCCGAAGTTCGGGTCGAGGAGGGCGTAGAAGAGGATCGCGATGGCGGTGGAGGAGAGCAGGAACGGGACGAAGAAGATCGCCGAGAGGATCGCCCGGTTGCGCTGGCGGCCCGCCGCCCAGACACCCAGGAGCAGGGCCACGACCGTCTGGAACGCCCAGCTGGCGACCGTCAGGACGACCGTCAGCCAGAGGGACTGTGTCATGCGCGGGTCGTCGAGGAGCTTTTGCCAGTTGTCGAGGCCGACCGGGCGCGGGTCGCCGAGGCCGTCCCAGCTGGTGAAGGACAGGTAGACGGCCAGGGCCATCGGGACGACCGCGAAGAAGGTGAAGAAGAGGACGCCGGGGAGGGCCCAGGCGGCGTGCGGGCGGCCGATGCTGCTCGCCTTGGCCTTGGTGGTGGGCCGTTCTCCGGGGGGCCGTTTCTCGACCACTGCCGTCACTTCAGCCCCTTGCACGCCGCCACGAACTCGCTCGGCGACGACTTGCCCGCGAACAGCTTGCCTATCTCCGTGTGCATCTTCGTGCCGAGCGCGTCGCCGAGGGCCTGGTCCCAGGAGAGTGTGAAGGCGGGGGCCTTGGCGACCAGGTCGTACTGGAACTTCGCGTACTCGGGGTTCGGCGCGGAGGAGAGCAGCTCGGACGCGTTGGAGGTGGTCGGCACGTCACCGAGGGCGACGAGGTCCTTGGCGTACGCCTGCGAGGCGCACTCCTTCAGGAACGCGATCGCCAGGTCCTTGTTCTTAATACGGCTGTTGATGGACCAGTAGTTGGTGGGGTTGCCGACGACGTTGCGGACGTCGCCCGTGCCGCCCTCGACGGTCGGGAAGGCGGCCCAGCCCAGGTTCTTCCTGGCGAAGTCGGGGAACTTGCCGAGCTGCGTCGAGTACTCCCAGGAGCCCATCAGGTGCATGGCGGCCTTGCCCTTGGCGAAGACCGCCGGGGCACCGCCGTTGACGTACGACACGGAGGTGAACTTGGAGCCGAAGGCGCCGTCGTCGACGAGTTCCTTCACCAGCTCGGCGGCCTTGAGGACCGCCGGGTCGCCCCAGCCCTCCGCGTCGCCGTCCTGGATGCGCCGGAAGACCTCGGGGCCGCCGATCCGGTCGACCAGGTACTCCAGCCACATCAGATCGGGCCAGATGTCGGAGCCGCCGAGCGCGAACGGAGTGATCTTCGCCTTCTTCAGCTTGGCGTTGATGTCGAGGAGTTGGTCCCAGGTGGTGGGCGGCTGGAGCTTGTGCTCGGTGAAGACGGACTTGTTGTAGAAGAGGATCACGGGCTGCATACCGCGCATGGGGATGCCGTAGTGGCGGCCCTTGAGATCGCCGGCGGCGAGAACGGAGGGCAGGAAGCCGTCCTTCAGGACCGGGTCGTCCTCGATGATGCCGGTGAGGTCGACGAGCTTGCCCGCCTCCTCGTACGCCTTGATCGAGCCGCCGCCCCAGTTGAAGAAGACGTCCGGGGCGCTCGGTGAGCCCATGGCCGTGCGCAGCTTGGGGGAGTAGTCGGAGCCGGGGACCTTCTGCAGCTTGATCGTGCCGCCGGCCTTCTTCGCCGCGGCCGACTTGTTGAAGCGGTCCACGGCGGCCTGCTGGACCTTCACCGCGTCGTCGCCGTACACGAAGGCGGTGAGCGTCTTGCCGTCGCCGCCCGCGCCGCCGCTGGAGCCGCAGGCGGTGAGTCCGGTACCGAGTCCCGCGGTGGCCAACGAGGCGGTACCGGCGCCGAGGAACCAGCGCCTGCTGAACGACCGCCCTCTGTTCGACTCCATGACAGCACCTCTCGCGAATGTTCGGACGTACGGATGCCCGGGGCTGAGACCCCCGGGGGTGCGCGAATGTTTCGGGTGGCACTTCGAATGTTCCGGGAACGTATGGCCGTCGAAAGGGTTCGTCAAGAGGGTGTGCAGGGATACGATCCCGCTCATGAAGGCTCCGAAGTCCGAGGAAACCCAGACAAGAGCGCGGGTGTCGCCGTCCACGCAGACCGCCACGCTCGCCGAGATCGCCCGTCAGGCCGGGGTCTCCGCTCCGACTGTTTCGAAAGTGCTCAACGGCCGCGCCGACGTGGCCCCGGCGACCCGTACCCGGGTCGAGGAGCTGCTGCGCGAGTACGGCTACCGGCGCCGACGCGCCGAGGCGACCCGGTCGCCTCTGATCGACCTGGTCTTCCACGAGCTGGAGAGCGCCTGGGCGATGGAGGTCATCCGGGGCGTGGAGAACGTGGCGCGGGAGGAGGGCCTGAGCGTCGTCCTGTCCGAGAGCGCCGGTCGGCTCACGCCCGGCCGGACCTGGGCCGACCAGGTCGCCGCCCGCCGCCCGCACGGCGTGGTGCTCGTCCTGTCCGGGCTCGACGAGTCCCAGCGCGCGCTGCTGACCAGCAGGTCCATCCCCTTCGTGGTGATGGACCCGGCAGGCGACCCGGGCGCCGACGTGCCGTCGATCGGCGCCACCAACTGGCAGGGCGGGCTCGCCGCCACCCGCCATCTGATCGAACTCGGTCATGAACGGATCGGCGCGATCAGCGGCCCTTCGCGGATGATGTGCAGCCGCGCCCGCGTCGACGGCTACCGGGCCGCGCTGGAGACCGCCGAGCTGCCCGTCGACCCCGAGCTGATCAAGGCCGGGGACTTCCACCACGAGACGGGCTATCGGCTGGGGCTCGAGCTGCTGCGTCGCCCGGACCGGCCGACGGCGATCTTCGCGGGGAACGACCTCCAGGCGCTCGGTCTGTACGAGGCCGCCCGTGAGCTGGGGCTCCGCATTCCGGAGGACCTGAGCGTGGTCGGGTTCGACGATCTGCCGGTGGCCCGTTGGGTGGGGCCGCCGCTGACGACCGTACGGCAGCCGCTGATGGAGATGGCGGAGGCGGCGGCGCGGCTGGTGCTCGACCTCGGGCGGCAGGAGGGGGCCGGCGGCGCGGCGACGAGTGTGGAGCTGGCGACGAGTCTGGTGGTGCGGAGCAGCACGGGGGAGCCGCCGGCGGTGTAGCGGGCGTCACGCTGTGGCGCGGGGGAGTTCGTGTTGCCGCATTGACGAGTGTTGCGCGTGCTGTATTGACGAGTGCTTTACGGAGCCCCACACTCCTCCGAAGTCAATCGGATGCACGGCCGAAACTTTCGGAGGCACCCGCAATGAGATCTCTGAGAAACCGCTCGACATCTCTGAGGACCGGCTCGACCCTCGCATCACTGTTCACCGGCGTCGCCGCGCTCGCCGCCCTGCTCGTCGCGGCCCCCGCCGCGCACGCCGCCGACCCCCCGCTGCGCGACCTCGCCGCGGCCAAGGGCAAGGCCATCGGCACGGCGGTCACCGGCTCCAAGCTCACCGGCACGTACGGCGACGTCGCGGGCCGGGAGTTCAACTGGCTCACCCCCGGCAACGCCATGAAGTGGGGCTCGGTCGAGCCGACGCGCGGCAACTTCAACTGGACCGAGGCCGACCAGATCGTGGCCTTCGCCGAGGCCCACGACCAGGACGTACGCGGCCACACCCTGGTCTGGCACAGCCAGAACCCGAGCTGGCTGACGAACGGCAGCTGGACCGCCGCCCAGCTCAGCCAGCTGATGAACGACCACATCGCGCTGGAGGTGGGCCGCTACAAGGGCCGCCTGGCCGCCTGGGACGTGGTGAACGAACCGTTCAACGAGGACGGCACCTATCGCCAGACCCTCTGGTACAACGGCCTCGGCGCCGACTACATCGCCCAGGCCCTGACCGCCGCCCGAGCCGCCGACCCGGCCGCCAAGCTCTACATCAACGACTACAACGTCGAGGGCGTCAACGCGAAGTCCACGGCCCTGTACAACCTGGTCAGAGACCTGAAGGCGCGCGGCGTCCCGATCGACGGGGTGGGGCTCCAGGCCCACCTGATCCTCGGTCAGGTCCCCTCCACGCTCCAGCAGAACATCCAGCGCTTCGCCGACCTGGGCGTGGACGTCGCCATCACGGAACTCGACATCCGGATGCAACTGCCTTCCAGCGAGGCCAAGTTGGCGCAGCAGCGCACCGAGTACGAGTCGGTGGTGAAGGCGTGCATGGCCGTGTCCCGGTGCGTGGGCGCCACGGTCTGGGGCTTCACCGACTCCGACTCCTGGATCCCGGACACCTTCCCGGGGCAGGGCGCGGCGACCCCGTACGACGAGAACTACGCCCCGAAACCGGCGTACTACGGCATCGTGAGCGCGCTCGGAGGCACGGTCACCCCGCCCCCGACACCGACCGGCTGCTCGGCGGCGTACAGCGTCACGAGCCAGTGGAACACGGGCTTCACGGGCAGTGTGACGATCAGTTGCGCCGCCGGATCCTCGCTCTCCTCCTGGCGGGCGAACTGGACCTTCGGGGCCGGGCAGCAGATCTCCCAGGCCTGGAACGCGAGCTGCACACAGTCGGGCGCGACGGTCAGTTGTGCGAACGCGGCGTGGAACGGGAGCGTGCCGAGCGGCGGTTCGGTGACGTTCGGCTTCAACTCGTCCTGGAGCGGCGGCAATCCGGTGCCGACAGTGACGCTGGGCTGAGCATGAGAATTTTCGAAGGATGCGTGGCGGGTGGTTCCTGCACGTAATAATTCGGACGTACGTTCTTGTGTGTGACTGGTGAACAAAACGAGTACGGGGACGACAGCGGCGGCGGGAGAAGACGGTCCCGCTGGCTGAAAATTGCCGGCGGGACGCTCGCGGGCGTCCTCGTACTCGGCGCGGGCGGCGCGGGCTGGGCGTACTGGAAGCTCAACGACAACATCAAGAGCGTCGACATCAACAGCGCGCTCGGCGACGACCGCCCCGCGAGGTCCGAGCCGACGCCGTCTCCGTCGGCCTCTGCCGAGCCTCTGCCCAGCGGTGCCCTGAACATCCTGGTCCTCGGCTCGGACTCCCGCAGCGGCAAGGAGAACGCCGAACTCGGCGGCGGTGACGAGGATTCGGGCGCCCGTTCGGACACGGCGATGGTCGTCCACATCGACGAAGGGCGCACCGAGGCGACGGTGGTGAGCATCCCGCGCGACACGCTGGTCACGCGTCCCTCCTGCCCGCTGGCGTCCGGGGGGTCGACGGCGGTGGCGTACAACGCGATGTTCAACAGCGCGTACTCGGTCGGCGGCCCCGTCTGCGCCGTGAAGACCGTCGAGTCCCTGACGAACGTCCGCATGGACCACTACATCGAGATCGACTTCGCCGGCTTCGCGAAGCTCGTCGACGCGCTCGGCGGGGTCACGGTCACGACGGACGAGGACATCGACGACGACGACAGCCATCTGAAGCTGAAGGCCGGCACGCATCATCTGGACGGCGAGCAGGCGCTGGCTCTGGCCCGCACCCGCCACGGCATAGGCGACGGCAGCGACCTCGGCCGCATAGGCCTCCAGCAGAAACTGGTGAAGGCCCTGCTGGAACAGATCGCCTCGACGAACCTGCTCACCGACCCGACGCAGCTGTACGCGGTCGCGGACGCGGTGACGGGCAGCCTCACGACCGACACGGGCCTCGACTCCCTGAGCGAACTGATGAGCCTCGGCCAGAGCCTGAAGGGCCTGTCCTCCGACGACACGAAGACCGTGATGATGCCGGTGGTGACGGCCCCGTACGACCGCAACCGGGTGGTGGCGGACGAGCCGGAGGCGGGGGAGTTGTGGGAGTCGTTGAAGTAGGTCCTGGGTGACGGGGAGGCTCGGCCGGAAAAATCTTCGAAGAACTGTCGCGGCCGTGTCGATCCGGGAACGGCTTGTTCGACGCAAGGGTGAGAGGCGGGGAGAGACCCCGCTGCTTCCTACCCGAGGAGTCACCATGCCGCGCTATCTGTCGATGGTCCGGATCGACGAGACGTCCGCGCCCGCCGAGGGCCCGAGCCCCGAGCTGATGGAGCGGATGAGCGAGTTGCTGGAGGAGATCACGAAGGCGGGGGTCATGCTCGACACCGCCGGTCTGGGGCCGTCCGCGAAGGGGAAGCGGGTGCGCTGGGAGGGTGGGCAGCTGTCGGTCACCGACGGGCCGTTCACCGAGACCAAGGAGGTCGTGGGCGGCTACGCGCTCATGCAGTGCAAGGACATGGCCGAGGCGATCGAGTGGACCAAGCGGTTCCTGAAGGTGCACGAGGAACACTGGACGGTGACGTGCGAGGTGCGGGAGATCGAGGAGGGCTGACGGTCCTGTTTCCTTGGCCGCACACCCGTGCGGGTGTCTGATGGTGGGCTGTGACCCCACAGCCCACCGCCGCCACCGGCACCGCCGTCGAGACCGTCGTGGAGACCGTCTTCCGCCTGGAGTCCCCCCGCGTCATCGCCGGCGTCGCCCGGATCGTGCGGGACGTCGGCATCGCGGAGGAACTGGCACAGGACGCCCTGGTCGCGGCGCTGGAGCAATGGCCGAGGGACGGTGTTCCGGAGAACCCGGGCGCCTGGCTCATGGCCACGGCCAAGCACCGCGCGATCGACCTCGTACGACGCCGGGAACGGTATGCGCGGAAGCTGGCGGAGGTGGGCCGGGACCTGGAGGCGGCGGGGCCCTCCCTCGATCAGCCGTCCGACCCGGACGACATCGACGACGACCTGCTCCGCCTCGTCTTCACCGCCTGCCACCCGGTGCTCTCCGCCGAGGCCCGTATCGCCCTCACGCTCCGTCTCCTCGGCGGCCTGACGACCACCGAGATCGCCCGCGCCTTCCTCGCCCCCGAACCGACCATCGCCCAGCGCGTCGTCCGCGCCAAACGGACCCTGGCCACCAAGGGCGTCGCCTTCGAGGTCCCGTACGGCCCCGACCGCGAGGCCCGGCTGGACTCCGTACTGGAGGTCATCTACCTGATCTTCAACGAGGGGTACGCCGCCACCGCGGGCGACGACTGGTTGCGCCCCGCCCTGTGCGAGGACGCCCTCCGCCTGGCCCGCGTCCTCGCCCAGCTGATGCCCGAGGAGCCCGAAGTGCACGGGCTGGCGGCCCTGCTGGAGTTCCAGGCGTCCCGCGCGGCGGCCCGCACCGGCCCCACCGGCGAACCGGTCCTCCTCAAGGACCAGAACCGCCGCCGCTGGAACCGCCTCCTCATCGCCCGCGGCGTCACCGCCCTCGGCCGCGCCTCCGCCACCGCCACGGGCGCCCCCGGCCCGTACGCCCTCCAGGCCGCCATCGCCGCGTGCCACGCCCAGGCGTACACGTACGAGGAGACGGACTGGCCGAGAATCGCCACCCTGTACGCCCTGCTGGCGGCCCGTTCACCGTCCCCGGTCGTCGAACTGAACCGCGCGGTCGCCGTCTCGATGGCGGACGGCCCGGCCCCCGCCCTGCGGATCGTCGACGACCTCGCCACCGAACCGGCCCTCCGCGACTACCACCTCCTGCCCAGCGTCCGGGGCGACCTGCTGGAACGGCTCGGGCGTACGGAGGAGGCCCGGGCGGAGTTCGCTCGGGCGGCGGGGCTGGCGCGCAATGAGCGGGAGCGGGAGTTGCTGCTGCGGAGGGCAGCCGGTTCGGTGGGGAGGGCGGCCGGTTCGGTGGGGAGGGTGGCCGAGCCGGGGCGGGGGGTTGGGACGGGCCGGGGTGGTGGTGCCTAGCCCGGGCCTGGGTGGTGGTGTCGAGCCGGGCCCGGGGGGTGGCGTCGAGCCGGGCCCCGGTGGTCGTGTCGCGCCGGGCCGGGTGGTGGAGGCTAGGACGGGTGCCCGATGAGCATGGTCGGTGCGCCCGCGACCCGGGTCAGGAAGACCGTGGCCGAATGCGGCCCCTGCGGCTTCACCTTCTTGCGGAGTTCCTCCGGCTCGACGGCCGACCCCCGCTTCTTCACGGTGAGGACACCGACCCCCCGCTCCCGCAGCAGCGCCTTCAACTTCTTGACGTTGAAGGGAAGCTGGTCGGTGATCTCGTACGCGGTGGCATAGGGACTGGGACGGAGGACGTCGGCGGTGACGTACGCGATCGTGGGGTCGATCAGGCCACCCCCGTCGAGCTCCGCGGCGACCTCGGCGACCAGATGCGCGCGGATGACGGCACCGTCCGGCTCGTACAAGTAGCGCCCCACCGGCCGGACTTCGGGATCGGGCAGACCACGGCCGAGCAGGGTACGGGGGCCGGGGAGGAGCGTGGCGCGGACGGTGCCCTCGGCCTCCGAGCCGAACCAGAGCACCGCCTCCTTCACATCGCCCCCGTCCGAGATCCACTCGGCCTCGGCCTCGGCGGGGATCGCCTCGTGGGGGATGCCGGGGGCGATCTTCAGGGCGGCGCGCGGCGCCTTGATAGCCGTCTCGACCGCCCAGGAGAGCGGGGGCGAGTACGCCTCGGGGTCGAAGATCCGGCCACGCCCGCCGCGCCTCGCCGGGTCCACGAACACCGCGTCGTACGACGAGACGTCCACCTCCGTGACATCCGCCTCCCGCACCTCGATCAGGTCGGACAGGCCCAGCGCCTCGGCGTTCGCCCGTGCCACCGCCGCCGTCAGGGGGTCGCGGTCGACGGCCAGGACCCGGATCCCGGCCCGGGCGAGGGCGATCGCGTCACCGCCGATGCCGCAGCACAGGTCGGCGAGGGAGCGCACGCCCAGCGCACGCATCCGCTCCGCCCGGTACGTCGCCACCGTCGTCCGCGTCGACTGCTCGACCCCGTTCGGCGTGAAGAACATCCGCTCCGCGTCCTCCGCCCCGAACTTCGCCGCCGCCCGCTGCCGCAGCCGCGCCTGGCCCAGCGCCGCCGAGACGAGCTCGACCGGGTACGTGCGGCGCAGCCGCGTCGCCACGGCCAACTCCTGGGCCGGCTCGGTCCCGCGCACCTCGTCGAGGAGGGCGCGGCCCTGAGGAGTGAGGAGGGCGGTGAGGGAGGCGGTGGGGGAGTCGACAGAGGAGCCGGCGGGGGAGCCCGTGGGGGAGTCGGCGGCCGGGGGCGTGTCCGGGCGTGCGTCGGGAGTGCGGTCGTTCACCTGGCCATTGTGGGCCAGTCGGTGGATGGTGGCGGCGGCAGTGGCGGTGTCGGGACTGTGGGGAGGGGGTGTCCTGCGAGGATGCAGCGCCATGCGACTTGTGCGACAAAATGATGTAAGTGGTGCGAATGGGGGAAGTCTGCGGGGGAGAGGGAGAGGGAGAGGGAGTGGGAGAGGGAGTCGGAGGGTGCGGCGCGGCTCCGGCGTGCGGGGCGGTGCAGCCGTACTGACTGTCGCCGCCATCGTGTCCGCGTGCGCCGACCGGAGTGATTTGCCGAAGGCCCGCAGCTCAGGGACGGCGAGCCCGGTCCATGGCCAGCAGCCCGAACAGGGTTGGCAGCCCGATCGACAGGGCCAACAAGGCCAACGAGGCCAGGAGGGTCAGCAAGGCCGGCAAGGTCAGGGCCGGCAAGGTCAGGGCCAACAGGGTCAAGGCCGGCAGGGGCAGGATGGTCGGCGTGGGCAGCCCGCTGGGCCGCTTCTGGCCGCGCCCGCCGCCCACGCCCTCGGCGCGTACGCCGAGCGACTGCGCCGGGCGCACGCCGCCCGTGTCGCCGCGGCGAAACGATGGGGCCTGGCGAAGCTCCCCCTCCTCCCACCCGAACCCCCGGCCCGCAGACCGGCCCTCACCACCCGTAAGGGCTTCGAGGTCGCCGGCCACGAGGAGATGGGCCTGCCCCCTGTCTTCACCACCGTCCCCACCGCCCACAAGGTCGTCTTCCTGACCATTGACGACGGCGCCGAGAAGGACCCCGCGTTCCTGCGGATGATGAGCGAACTGAAGATCCCGTACACCGCGTTCCTCAGCGACTGCCTGATCAAGGAGGACTACGGCTACTTCAAACAGATGCGCGAGCGGGGGGTCGCACTCAACAACCACACCCTCCACCACCGCTACATGCGCGCCCTCTCCTACGACGCCCAGAAGCGCGAGATCTGCGGCATGCAGGACGTGATCGAGAAGCGGTACGGCAAACGGCCCACGCTCTTCCGGCCGCCCTACGGCAGCTACAACAGGGACACCCTGCGCGCCGCCAAGACCTGCGGCATCAAGGCCGTCCCCCTCTGGAACGAGGAGGTCTTCGTCGACCGCTGGGACTACCGCGAAGGGGACCGCGACCTCCGCCCCGGCGACATCGTCCTCAGTCACTTCCGAGGCAAGGGCGAGTGGAAGGGCACCATGCCCGACATGATCCGCCACTTCCTGAAACTGGTGACGGACAAGGGGTACGCCGTGGCCCGACTGGAGGACTACCTGTGAGGGGGCGGGGGGAGGCGCCAGGGGAGCGCGAAGCCTCTGGGGGTGCTGGGGGTGCTGGGGGTGCCTGAAGTGCGCGGAGCGTCTGAAGCGTTGGGGGTGCCTGGGGTGCCTGGGGTGTTTGGGGCGCTTGGGGCGCGCAAGGCGGCGAGCGAGCGCGGGGTGGCTCGGGCGTACGGGTTGCCCGGGGCGCGCAGGGCGCGTGTGCTGGCGGGAGGGGCGCTGACCGCCGCGCTCCTCGCCGGATGCGGCGCCCCCACAGGCCTCGCGCACCCTGCCCACCCCGCCGCCTCGCACGACCACATCGGCCACGCCGCCCCCACCGGGCACCCCGGACCGAAGGCGCCGGAGAACGTACGAACGCGGAACCCGGCACCGGACACCCCCACGACGTCCGCCCGGCCCCCGCACTCACGCGCGGCGGAGACGGCCCCGAACCCACCCCGCCCGGCCGCCGGCGCACCACACCCAGGAGCCCCCGCGGCTCCGCCCAACCCGGCCGCCCCCGCCCCGAACGCACCCCACCCCGTCCACCTCCGCTGGGGCCTCCCCGCCCCTCTCGCCCCCGCGCCCGCGAAGCCCGACCGGCCACCGAAGCTCCGCATCCCAGGCCCAGGCCTGCCGCCGGTCGTCGACCACGTCCCCACCCGCGACAAGGTCGTCTTCCTGACCTACGACGACGGCGCGGAGAAGGACCCCCTATTCGTCGACATGGTCCGTGAACTGCGACTTCCGGTGAGCATGTTCCTCACGGACAGCGTCGTCGGCCCCGGCTACGGCCACTTCGCCAAGCTCCGCTCGGTCGGCGCGACCGTACAGAACCACACCCTCGACCACACCGCCCTGCGCGGCCTTCCCTACGCAGGACAGCGCGCCGAGATCTGCGGTCAGCAGGCGAAACTGCGCCACCGCTTCGGCATCCGCCCGACCCTTTTCCGCCCGCCGTACGGCACGTACGACACCACCACACTCCGCGCCGCCGCCGACTGCGGCATCTCCGCGGTCGTCCTGTGGCGGGCATCCATGCAGGTCAACGATCTGCGCTACGCCGTCGGCGACCGCCTGCGACCCGGCGACATCATCCTCGCCCACTTCCGCGGCCCGGCCGAGCCGAACGGCGCGACGCAGGCACAGATGACGACCAGCCTCCTGCGCCGCATCCAGGAACAGGGGCTGACAGTGGGCCGTTTGGAGGACTACCTCTGACCGCCGCGCCGTCGGCAATTAGCAGTCCGCTTGACCGAGTGCTAATCGCGGTCATAGTCTCAGGTCTGGCACTCCCCCCTGGAGAGTGCCAACACGCGACGGGCAGATCCGGCACCCGCGACGACGGATCGACCTGGTCGCCACCTCAGACAGTTAACCCCGTGAGATCTCCGAAGGGGGAGGTCGGATCGTGACGACCACCAGCTCCAAGGTTGCCATCAAGCCGCTTGAGGACCGCATTGTGGTCCAGCCGCTCGACGCCGAGCAGACCACCGCCTCTGGCCTGGTCATCCCGGACACCGCCAAGGAGAAGCCCCAGGAGGGCGTCGTCCTGGCCGTGGGCCCGGGCCGCTTCGAGAACGGCGAGCGCCTGCCGCTCGACGTCAAGACCGGCGACATCGTGCTGTACAGCAAGTACGGCGGCACCGAGGTGAAGTACAACGGCGAGGAGTACCTCGTCCTCTCGGCTCGCGACGTGCTCGCGATCATCGAGAAGTAAGACATCTCGAACACATTGCTTGACGCTGCGCCCCTGGCCCCCGCGACCACTTAAAAGGCCGGGCGCCCGGGGCGCAGTGCCGTTTTCACCCACAGATTTCCGAGAGGGCTCACGCTGTCATGGCGAAGATCCTGAAGTTCGACGAGGACGCCCGTCGCGCCCTCGAGCGCGGCGTCAACAAGCTTGCCGACACGGTCAAGGTGACGATCGGCCCCAAGGGCCGCAACGTCGTCATCGACAAGAAGTTCGGCGCTCCCACCATCACCAACGACGGTGTCACCATCGCCCGCGAGGTCGAGGTCGAGGACCCGTTCGAGAACCTCGGCGCCCAGCTGGTGAAGGAGGTGGCGACCAAGACCAACGACATCGCTGGTGACGGCACCACCACCGCCACCGTCCTCGCCCAGGCGCTCGTACGCGAGGGCCTGAAGAACGTCGCCGCGGGTGCCTCCCCGGCCGCCCTGAAGAAGGGCATCGACGCCGCGGTCAAGGCCGTGTCCGAGGAACTCCTCGCGACCGCCCGCCCGATCGAGGAGAAGTCCGACATCGCCGCCGTCGCCGGTCTGTCCGCTCAGGACAGCCAGGTCGGCGAGCTCATCGCCGAGGCCATGGACAAGGTCGGCAAGGACGGTGTCATCACCGTCGAGGAGTCCAACACCTTCGGTCTGGAGCTCGACTTCACCGAGGGCATGGCCTTCGACAAGGGCTACCTGTCGCCGTACTTCGTCACGGACCAGGAGCGTATGGAGGCCGTCCTCGACGACCCGTACATCCTGATCCACCAGGGCAAGATCGGCGCCATCGCCGACCTGCTGCCGCTGCTGGAGAAGGTCATCCAGTCCAACGCCTCGCGGCCGCTGCTGATCATCGCCGAGGACGTCGAGGGCGAGGCCCTGTCGACCCTGGTCGTCAACAAGATCCGCGGCACCTTCAACGCCGTCGCCGTGAAGGCCCCGGGCTTCGGCGACCGTCGCAAGGCGATGCTGCAGGACATGGCGACCCTGACCGGCGCCGAGGTCATCTCCGAAGAGGTCGGCCTCAAGCTCGACCAGGTCGGCCTGGACGTGCTCGGCTCCGCCCGCCGTGTCACCGTCACCAAGGACGACACCACGATCGTCGACGGCGCCGGCAACTCCGAGGCCGTCCAGGGCCGCGTCGCCCAGATCAAGTCCGAGATCGAGAACACGGACTCCGACTGGGACCGCGAGAAGCTCCAGGAGCGCCTCGCGAAGCTGGCCGGCGGCGTGTGCGTCATCAAGGTCGGCGCCGCCACCGAGGTGGAGCTGAAGGAGAAGAAGCACCGTCTGGAGGACGCCATCTCCGCGACCCGCGCCGCGGTCGAGGAGGGCATCGTCTCCGGTGGTGGCTCCGCGCTCGTCCACGCCGTGAAGGTCCTCGAGGACAACCTCGGCAAGACCGGCGACGAGGCCACGGGTGTCGCCGTCGTCCGCAAGGCCGCCGTCGAGCCGCTGCGCTGGATCGCGGAGAACGCCGGCCTGGAGGGCTACGTCATCACCTCCAAGGTCGCCGAGCTGGAGAAGGGCCAGGGCTTCAACGCCGCCACCGGCGAGTACGGCGACCTGGTCAAGTCCGGTGTCATCGACCCGGTCAAGGTCACCCGCTCCGCCCTGGAGAACGCCGCCTCCATCGCCTCCCTCCTCCTCACGACCGAGACCCTGGTCGTCGAGAAGAAGGAAGAGGAGCCGGCCGACGCGGGCCACGGCCACGGCCACGCCCACTGAGGCACGTACCGCCTGTACCGCCTGAGGGAAGCCCCCGTTCCGCCCCCGCGGACGGGGGCTTCTCCCATCCCGCTCCCGCGTACTACTGCTCCAACGCTCCCGCGTACTACTGCTCCAGCGCGTCCAGCGCCCCCAGCTGCCCCATCAGCCCGAGATTGTCGTACTGCCACCAGCCCTCGGCTATCTTCCCGTCGGACGTGCACCGGTGAATCGTCATCCCGGTCATGCTCACCGTCCTTCCGGTGGGTGATATCCCGAAGAAGTCCCCTTTGTGTGTCCCGCTCCAGCTCCACCGGCTGCACACCCGGTCCCCCTGAGCCATCTGGTCCTCGACGGTGAACTCGAAGTCGAACGCGCCCCGCCACTGCTCACAGTCACGCCGGAACGCGTCCATCCCGATGTCGTCCTGCTCGTTGGACGGATTGTGGTCGTGGTAGTCCTCCACAAGGAGGTCGTCGAGCGGGGGCAACTCGCCCTTGGTGGCCAGCGTGGCGAAGAACCTACGGGCGTTGGCCGCGTACAACTGCTCGTCCCGCACCACGTCCAGATCCGTGAACGTCGGCATCTCGTCGCAGAGCGCCACCATCTCCCGGAAGATCTGGTCGGTCTCCGGCAGGTTCGAGTTCCGCATCGCCTCCTCGTACGACGGGAACTCCACTATCTCGATGATGTGCGACGAGTCCGACCGGTCCTTGCCGATCACACTGTGCGTCGCCGTCCGCTTCCCCTTGGTCCGTTCGACCCATGTGTCCATCAGCTGGTTCATCTCGTCGAACCGGCTCGTCTTGCAGTCGATGAGCTGTACAAACGTCATGACGCCGCCTCCCGGCCCCCCTGGGTCCGGTTGATACGCCCATTTTCCCACGGGGAACGCGGCGCCACCTCTCACTGCGGCCCGTACTTCCGCCCCGTCCGCGAACTGATGCCGCCCAGCAGCCCGCGCGGCACGACCTTCACCACACCCATCAGCGCCTTGTACCGCGGGTCGGGGATCGACAGGGACTTGCCGCGGGACAGATCCTCGAGCGCCGCCGCGACCAGCTTGTCCGCGTCCAGCCACATCCAGCCCGGGATGTTCTCCGTGCCCATCCCCGCCCGCTCGTGGAACTCGGTGCGTACGAAGCCGGGGCACAGCGCCATCAGCCGAACGCCACTGCCGGCCAGGTCCCGCGCCGCGCCCTGGGTGAACTGCACGACCCACGCCTTCGACGCCCCGTACGTGCCGCGCGGGACGAATGCCGCCACCGACGCCACATTGACGACCCCGCCCCGGCCCCGCTCCCGCATCGCCTCGGTCGCCGCCGAGGTCAGCCGGAGCACCGCCTCGCAGTGCACCTTGAGCATCTTCAGCTCGTCGGCCATCGACACGTCCAGATAACGGCCCTTGTTGCCGAAGCCCGCGTTGTTGACCAGCAGGTCGACCGGGTTCTTGCGGTCCGCGAGCCGCTCGGCGACCGTCTCGATGCCGTCGTCCGTCGCCAGGTCCGCCGTCAGCACCTCGGCCTCGATGCCATGCCGGTCGTGCAACTCCGTGGCCTGCTCCCGCAGTCGCTTCGTGTCGCGCGCCACCAGGACGAGGTTGTGCCCGTCCGCCGCCAGCCGCCGCGCGAAGGCAGCACCGATGCCCGCGGTCGATCCCGTAATCAAAGCCGTAGTCATGGCCCAAGGGTAGGGGCCTGGACTGTGCGGATCCGCTTGCTGCTCCGGCTATGCCACCGGACCGCGCACGACGTCCCGGACGCCGCTCGACGGCGTCGAAGAAGCCGGCCGCGGCCGACACCACGACGGTGACGGCCGAGCCGAGCACGATGAGGACACGCATGATCCGCGACATGCCTCAAGAGTCCCGGCCCGCCGAGCCGCGAACATCAGGGAACGCCCCTGGCCCGCCCCTGATCCGACCCCTGCCCGCCTCCCCGGGGTCGCCCCTAGGGCCTGTCCGACAATCCCCGTCTGCCTCGCGACGCCATGCACACCCCCTCGCCGCACCGGGCGCAGACCCAAGTATGTCCAGTACGAGGCTCTGCGCCCGACATGCCCAGAGCACGCTCCCCCACTCTCGGCTCCGCTCGAGCGGGAAGTACCCACACGCCGCGTGCGGCCGGCGCTCCGGGCGGACGACGGGAATTGTCGGACAGGCCATAGGAGTCGCACGACCACTTGGTCCTCACGGGTCGTCAGCCATCACGCCCTTCACCCGTTTCGCCCAGGCCTTTCACCTGCTCGGTGCCTCTCCCTCGACGACCGCTTGCGCGGTTCAGTCACCCGGCCCCCCGCCCCCCCCGAGCCCCCCGGCCCGGCCCCCGATCACCCGGCGCCCCCGCCACTCCTCTGCTTCTCCACATACTTCCGCGCCTCGTCCCACACCTCCGGGTGCAGAGCGTCCCCTGCGGCCAACAGACGTGGCAGCAGCTCGCGTTCGGTCATCTCGGCGCGGAACGTGAGGGCGACGGTCACGTCGTGATCCGGGCGGTGGGCGACCTCGATCGGGTCGCCCGCACGGATCTCACCGGGGGTGATCACCCGCAGATACGCCCCGGGCGCGCCCTTCCGTGTGAAGCGCTTGACCCAGCCCCGCTCGCCCATGTGCTGCTGGAAGGTGAGGCAGGGAATGCGGCTGGTGGTGACCTCCAGGACCACCTCCGGACCGATCCGCCAGCGCTCCCCGATCAGCGCGCCGGAGATGTCCAGGCCCTGGGTCGTGAGGTTCTCACCGAAGGAGCCGCTCGGCAGCGTACGGCCCAACTCGCGCTCCCAGCCGTCCAGATCCTCACGCGCGAACGCGTACACCGCCTGGTCGTTTCCGCCGTGGTGCTGTCTGCTGCAGACCGCGTCCCCGGCCACTCCGCTCCCGGCGACGCCCTTCCGCCCGGGCGCGGCCACCCGCACCGGCCCGCCCACCGGCCGCTTGTCGATGCCCGTCGCGCTCTTCGACTCCGCCGCGTTGTCGATGGCCCTCGGGCGCCCCACGTTCAGTGACAGAAGCTTCATACGCGCACGCTAGGCGAGCCGAGGCCAAAGAGTCGACGCAATTTTGGGCTCCATGCCCAAGGTGGGCTTATGCTCAGGGCGTGATCGAGGCTCGTCATCTCCGCGTGCTGCGTGCCGTCGCCGCCACCGGCTCCTTCTCGGCGGCGGGACGCGAACTCGGCTGCACTCAGCCCGCCGTCAGCCAGCAGATGAAGGCGCTGGAAAGCTCCGTCGGCACCCCGCTGCTGATCCGCACCGGTCGCCGGATGCGGATGACCCAGGCGGGGGAATCGCTGGTGCGGCACGCGGCCGGAATCCTCGCGGGGCTCACTGCGGCCGAGGAGGAGGTCGCCGCCATAGCCGGACTCAGGGCCGGACGCGTACGCCTCGTCTCCTTCCCCAGCGGCAGCTCCACCCTCGTACCCAGCGCACTGGCCGCGCTGCGCGCCGCGCACCCCGGCACCCGTGTCTCCCTGGAAGAGGCCGAACCGCCCGGCTCCGTCGAAATGTTGCGCGAGGGCGACTGCGACATCGCGCTCGCCTTCCGCTACGAAGGCGCGGCGGGCGCCGAGGAGTGGGACGACCTGGTCGTACGCCCCCTGCTCACCGACCGCCTCGTCGGACTCGTGCCCCAGGGGCATCGGCTGGCCCGTAAAGAGACCGTCGGCATCGGAGAACTCGCGGGGGAGCCGTGGATCGCCGGCTGCCCGCGCTGCCGCGGACATCTCGTCCAGGTCTGTGAAGGCGCGGGTTTCACACCCCGCATCGACTTCGCGACCGACGACTACCCGGCGGTGGTCGGCCTGGTCGGCGCGGGCCTCGGGGTGGCGGTCCTGCCGGAGCTGGCCATCGAGTCCGTGCGCCCCAAGGGGGTGCGGACGGTACGGCTGGAGCCGGTCGTGCGCCGCGAGATCGTGGCGCTCACCCTGCCGGACCTGGCCCAAGTGCCCACCGTGGCGGCAACTCTGGACCGACTGGCCGAGGCCGCTGCCAGGTAGGGCCGAGCAGTACCAGTGGGTCCCAAGCGCTGACAGAGCCTGAGAAGGCGCGGACAGGGGCGAAAACATCGGCACGCGCGCGTGCCCTTCGTCCGGGACAGGTCGCACCGGGACGTTGAAGAAACGTTCCTTCAGGTGTTCGAAGCGGTGTCGCTGCCGGAGGTCGACGCCGACACCAGCCTGTGGCGCGCCCGGCCCATGAGTTCTTCGCGCTCGTCCTCGGTCAGCCCGCCCCACACGCCGTACGGCTCGCGTACCGCCAGGGCGTGGGCCGCGCACTCCGCGCGTACCGGGCATCTCATGCAGACCTCTTTGGCCGAGTTCTCACGAGCGCTTCGTGCCGCACCGCGCTCCCCTTCGGGGTGGAAGAAGAGCGAACTGTCGACCCCACGGCACGCCGCGAGGAGCTGCCAGTCCCATAGATCAGCGTTCGGTCCGGGAAGGCGGGAGAAATCTGCCATTGCGTGTCCCCTTGTTGCCGTTCTGGGCAGATGTTGGGTGATCCATGCCCACGACCGTACATCGACTATCTAAGGAGATGAAAATATGACTCATTGCGAATCTAGCCCCAGACACCAGTAAACGGGAAGAAAAACGGCTGAATGGGGCATAGGTTGTGGTGAAACATTGAGGGTCTGTTGTGCATGTCTGCACCGTGTCCGCCCCCTCACGTAGAGTGCCGAAGATGACCTGCCATCCCGTAACTCTTTCGAGTGACCGTCGTTGAGAGGGCGGAGGCGGTTGAAGGAACAAGCGCCCGGGCAGGCGTTGGTGTCCGCTCGTGAGCGTCGACCGCACAGGTGACGATTTCGTACCAGCCTGGAGGCTCAAGGTGACGCGCATCAGCTGCGGAGGGCGGCCATGACATCCGTCCTCGTCTGCGACGACTCCCCGCTTGCCCGAGAGGCGCTGCGCCGCGCGGTGGCAACCGTGCCCGGCGTCGAGCGCGTGACCACGGCGGCCAACGGCGAGGAAGTCCTCCGCCGCTGGGGGGCCGACCGCTCGGACCTGATTCTGATGGACGTACGCATGCCCGGTTTGGGCGGCGTCGAGACCGTACGGCGGCTGCTGTCCGCCGACCCCGGGGCGCGCATCATCATGCTCACCGTCGCCGAGGACCTGGACGGCGTGGCCCTCGCGGTCGCCGCCGGCGCGCGGGGCTATCTGCACAAGGACGCCTCCCGCGCGGAGCTGCGCGCCACGGTGACGCAGGCCCTCGCCGACCCGACCTGGCGGCTAGCCCCGCGTCGGCTGCGCTCGGCCGAGATGGGCGCCGCGCCGACGCTCACGGCGCGCGAGATCCAGGTCCTGGAAGGCATGAGCCACGGCCGTTCCAACGCCGAGATCGGTCGAGAGCTGTTCCTCTCCGAGGACACCGTCAAGACCCACGCCCGGCGCCTCTTCAAGAAGCTCGGCGCCTCGGACCGCGCGCACGCCGTGGCGCTCGGCTTCCGCTGGGGTCTGGTCCGCTGAGTGGGCCTTGACGGGGGCACGGGAATCCCCGCCTACCGCGAGGTGGGCGGGGGTGCGGACACGGACCGCCGGGTGCCCGCTGCTCGTTTCGTCGCGGATGCCGCATCCTTGAGGTGTGGAGTTCCTCGGGGACGAGTCGGACGAGCGGGAGGGGAGGGCGCAGGAGATGACATCCGGCGCGCCTGCTCATAACGCTTCGGTGCACAACAACGGACGCGGTGCCACGGACCGGACGGCCGCAAGGCACCATGGACCGATGCGCGACGACGAGACGACTGTGATCGGTGCGCTTGTGCATCGCGCAGTCGACGGGGACGAGCAGGCCACGCACGATCTGCTCGCCCATGTCCACCCTCTGGCCCTGCGCTACTGCCGTACCCGGCTGTCCCGACTGCCAGGTGACGCGCGCCACTTCGTGGAGGACCTGGCGCAGGAGGTCTGCGTCGCCGTCCTGCTGGCGCTGCCGCGCTACAAGGACACCGGACGGCCGTTCGAGGCGTTCGTCTTCGCCATCGCCGCCCACAAGGTCGCCGACCTCCAGCGCGCCGCGATGCGGCACCCGGGGTCGACGGCCGTCCCATCGGACGAGATGCCGGAGCGCCCCGACGACTCGCTCGGGCCCGAGGAGCGCGCGCTGCTCAGCAGCGACGCCGAATGGGCGAAGAAACTCCTGGCCAACCTCCCCGAGAACCAGCGGGAGCTGCTGCTCCTGCGGATCGCGGTCGGGCTGACGGCCGAGGAGACCGGGCAGATGCTGGGGATGTCGCCGGGGGCCGTACGGGTGGCGCAGCACCGGGCGCTCAGCAGGCTCAGGGCGCTGGCGGAGCAGTAGCGCATGCGTTCGGAATAGCTTGAAGGGCGCCCCGTCTGAACAGGCGGGGCGCCTTTTCCGTACGAACATACGAAGCCCAAGGTCACTCCGTACCGTGGAATGAGAGACCCATGCTTCCCGTTAGCATGGACATCCGCACCGAGCAAGGCCATTTGGGGAAGGTGTCATGACTGCCAACGTCGACGGAGTGCCTGACAAATTCGCGACACTCGGGCTGACCTACGACGACGTGCTGCTGCTGCCTGGCGCGTCGGACATGGCGCCCGACGAGATCGACACCGCCTCGTACGTCTCCAGGAACGTGCGGGTGAACATCCCGCTGCTGTCCGCCGCCATGGACAAGGTCACCGAGTCGCGCATGGCGATCGCGATGGCCCGCCAGGGCGGCGTCGGCGTACTCCACCGCAATCTGTCCATCGAGGACCAGGCCAACCAGGTCGACCTGGTCAAGCGCTCAGAGTCCGGCATGGTCGCCGACCCGATCACCGTGCATCCGGACGCCACGCTCGCCGAGGCCGACGCGCTGTGCGCCAAGTTCCGCATCAGCGGTGTCCCGGTGACCGACGGCAACAAGAAGCTGCTCGGCATCGTCACCAACCGCGACATGGCCTTCGAGTCCGACCGTACGCGTCAGGTCCGCGAGGTCATGACGCCGATGCCGTTGGTCACGGGCAAGGTCGGCATCTCCGGCGTCGAGGCCATGGAGCTGCTGCGCAAGCACAAGATCGAGAAGCTTCCGCTGGTCGACGACGCGGGCATCCTCAAGGGCCTGATCACGGTCAAGGACTTCGTGAAGGCCGAGAAGTACCCGAACGCCGCCAAGGACGACGAGGGCCGCCTCCTCGTCGGCGCGGCCGTCGGTGTCGCCGGTGACGCCTTCGAGCGTGCCCAGGCCCTCATCGAGGTCGGCGTCGACTTCATCGTCGTCGACACCGCGCACGGCCACTCCCGCCTGGTCGGCGACATGGTCGCCAAGATCAAGTCGAACTCGTCGGGCGTCGATGTCATCGGCGGCAACATCGCTACGAAGGACGGCGCCCAGGCCCTGATCGACGCCGGCGTGGACGGCATCAAGGTCGGCGTGGGTCCCGGCTCCATCTGTACGACCCGTGTCGTCGCCGGCATCGGTGTCCCGCAGGTCACGGCCATCTACGAGGCCTCGCTCGCCGCCAAGGAGGCCGGTATCCCGGTCATCGGCGACGGTGGCCTGCAGTACTCCGGTGACATCGCCAAGGCCCTGGTCGCGGGCGCCGACACGGTGATGCTGGGCTCGCTGCTCGCGGGCTGCGCCGAGTCGCCGGGCGAGCTGATGTTCATCAACGGCAAGCAGTTCAAGTCCTACCGCGGCATGGGCTCCCTGGGGGCCATGCAGTCCCGCGGTGACCGCAAGTCGTTCTCCAAGGACCGCTACTTCCAGGAGGGTGTCGCCTCCGACGAGCAGCTCGTCCCCGAGGGCATCGAGGGCCAGGTGCCCTACCGCGGCCCGCTCTCCTCGGTCGTCCACCAGCTGGTCGGCGGCCTGCGCCAGTCGATGTTCTACGTCGGCGGCCGCACGGTCCCGGACCTCCAGGCCAACGGCCGTTTCGTACGGATCACCTCCGCGGGCCTCAAGGAGAGCCACCCGCACGACATCCAGATGACGGTCGAGGCGCCGAACTACAGCCGTAAGTAGACAGCGGGCCTTGCCACGCTGCGGCCAGGGCGGCCCCGGTGCATCCGGGGCCGCCCTCGTCGTGCCCGTCGGCGATACTGGTAGACGCTGAACGCATCAGGGAAAGGCCACAGACGTGACTGAGATCGAGATCGGGCGCGGCAAGCGCGGCCGCCGGGCGTATGCCTTCGACGACATCGCCGTCGTCCCCAGCCGCCGTACGCGGGACCCGAAGGAGGTCTCGATCGCCTGGCAGATCGACGCCTACCGCTTCGAGCTGCCCTTCCTGGCCGCTCCCATGGACTCGGTGGTCTCCCCGGCCACCGCGATCCGCATCGGCGAGCTGGGCGGCCTCGGCGTACTGAACCTCGAAGGCCTCTGGACGCGGTACGAGGACCCGCAGCCGCTGCTGGACGAGATCACCGGGCTGCCCGACGATGCCGCGACCCGCCGGCTCCAGGAGATCTACGCGGCTCCCATCAAGGAGGAGCTGATCGGGCAGCGCATCAAGGAGGTGCGCGACTCCGGTGTGGTCACCGCCGCCGCGCTCTCCCCGCAGCGCACGGCCCAGTTCTCCAAGGCCGTCGTGGACGCGGGTGTCGACATCTTCGTCATCCGCGGGACGACCGTGTCGGCGGAGCATGTCTCCGGCTCGCACGAGCCGCTGAACCTGAAGCAGTTCATCTACGAGCTGGACGTCCCGGTGATCGTGGGCGGCTGCGCCACGTACACGGCCGCCCTGCACCTGATGCGTACGGGCGCGGCCGGCGTCCTCGTCGGCTTCGGCGGCGGCGCGGCCCACACCACGCGCAACGTGCTCGGCATCCAGGTCCCGATGGCCACGGCCGTCGCGGACGTCGCCGCGGCCCGCCGCGACTACATGGACGAGTCCGGCGGCCGGTACGTGCACGTCATCGCCGACGGCGGTGTCGGCTGGTCCGGCGACCTCCCCAAGGCGATCGCCTGCGGCGCCGACGCGGTCATGATGGGTTCGCCGCTGGCTCGCGCCACGGACGCGCCCGGCAAGGGCAACCACTGGGGCATGGAGGCGGTGAACGAGGAGCTGCCGCGCGGCAAGAAGGTCGACCTCGGCACCGTCGGCACGATCGAGGAGGTCCTCACCGGGCCTTCGCACACGCCCGACGGGTCCATGAACCTGTTCGGCGCCCTGCGGCGGGCGATGGCCACGACCGGGTACAGCGAGCTGAAGGAGTTCCAGCGCGTCGAGGTGACGGTGGCGGACTCGCAGCACCGACGATAAGCCGTACTACGCCCGAAGGGGCCCGGATCACCTGGGGTGGTCCGGGCCCTTTCCGTTCTTCCTCTCTACTTCCGTATCGATTGGGCGAGTTGTCCTCAGGTGTTGCTCAAATAAGACGATCGTTGATCGTTCTCGTTGCGGAGCGGATGTAGTGTCTTTTTCGAACGGGGGCGGAAACTCCTGCGGACGGCCCGCAGTTGAGGTTCCGCACATACGAGGGGAATTCCTGTGTCCATGAGGACGATTGCTTTCGGGCGCGCGGGTCGGGCTTCCGTGGTCGTACTGGCCGCGCTTATGGGGACGATCGGCATGGCGGCGGAGCCGAGCGCCGCCGCGAGCAAGCAGAAGAAGTGCGTGGCGAAGATCAAGAAGACCTTCGGCGGCTACAAGACGATGAACTTCTGTAACATCAAGAACGTCAAGTACATCGGCGTGCAGAAGGGCAAGAACTACGTCGGGCTCGCGCAGGGCAAGGGGCCGATGACGCTGACGCTGACGTCGACCGTGACGGTGAGCAACTCGAAGAGCTCGGACATCTCTGTGACCGCCGGGTCGGTGTCCTCGGCCGTGAAGTTCGACGTGACCAAGTCCCGTACGCAGGCGATGGCCGGCAGCTACACCGTTCCGAAGGGGAAGTTCGGCGCGCTGAAGGCCTACCCGCTGTACAAGGTGTATTCCTTCAAGGCCTACAGCAAGCTTGACGGGAAGTTCGTGACCAAGGGTGTTGCCCGTAAGGCCATTGGATACCGGTACGAGCACTCCGCGAAGTAATCGGTAACTCCTTTTCAAAAGCAGAGGCCCGCGCATTCCATGGGCGGGCCTCTGTATATGGCGGCATCGGTGGGTCAGAGCCGGTGTGCTGCTCCGGTCGGAGTAGCTCCTCTTGTGTCCAGGAGGAGTTGCGCCTTTACCGAAAGGCCCTGGAGGTCGTACGTGCGGTGGTGCTGGAGCAGGATCGTCAGGTCGGCGTCGGCCGCGGACTCGTAGAGGGAGTCGGCGCGGGGGACGGGGCGGTCGAGGACGTGCCAGGTGGGGATGTAGGGGTCGTGGTAGCTCACGTGGGCGCCCAGTTCGAGGAGGCGGCGGGCGATCTCGTGAGCGGGAGTGCCCTGTTGGTCGGGGACATCGGGCTTGTAGGTGACGCCGAGGAGGAGGACTCGGGCGCTGCGGGCCGACTTGCCGTTTTCGTTGAGGAGCGTGGCGGCGCGCTGGACGACGTACCGGGGCATGTGGCTGTTGACCTGCTGGGCCAGTTCGACCATGCGGAGCGAGCGGGGCGTGTGGGCGGCCAGATCCTGGGGGAGGGCGTGGCCTCCGACGCCGGGGCCGGGGCGGAAGGCCTGGAAGCCGAACGGTTTGGTCTCGGCGCAGCGGATGACGTCCCACAGGTCGATGCCCAGGTCGTGACAGAGAACGGCCATCTCGTTGACGAGGGCGATGTTGACGTGCCGGTAATTGGTCTCCAGTAGGCGTACGGTTTCCGCTTCGCGTGGTCCACGCGCGCGTACCACCTTGTCGGTGAGGCGGCCGTAGAAGGCGGCGGCCGACTCGGTGCATGCGGGGGTGAGGCCGCCGATCACCTTGGGGGTGCTGGCGGGGCTGAAGTCCCGGTTGCCGGGGTCGACGCGCGCGGGGGAGTACGCGAGGTGGAAGTCGCGGCCGGCGCGCAGACCGGAGCCCTCTTCGAGGAGGGGGCGGAGGAATTCGTCGGTCGTGCCCGGGGGGACCGGGGACTCCAGGATGACCGTGGTGTGCGGGCGCAGGCGTGCGGCCAAGGTGTGTGCGGCCGCCTCGACCTGGGTGAGGTCCAGTGTGCCGTCGGCGCCGAGGGGAGTGGGCGCACAGATGACGGCCGTACGGACGCGACCCAGTTCGGCGGGGCTGGTGGTGGGTCTGAAGCCCTGGGCCAGCATGCGGCGCAGTTCGGCGGGGGTGAGGGAGCCGCTCTCGGGACCGGTGCGGTAACCGAGCGTGGGGATGCCGGCGGCGACGGCGGCCTGGGCCAGCGGCATGCCGAGCGGGCCGAGTCCGATGACGGCGAGATCTGCGGGCATGGCGTGGGCCGTCCTTCCCAGTAACCGAAGCGGGACAGGCGCGCAAGCCCTGTGGACTGGACGAGCGAGCGCAATGTCAGACTAGGAGTAAATATGACCGATATGCTGGATTGGGTGACGGTATTTCTTCGCGCGTCCCGCAGAGTTGTCCACAGGCTGGGGGCGGGTGGTGGCCGAACTCGGGCAAGCCGGTCAGAATTCTGGGCATGGGGGATGTGAGCCGGGTCTTGCCTGACGGGTGAGGCCAGCGCGACAGACAGCGGGAGGCAGCGGTGAGGACAGCGGCACTGGGACCGGCGCAGCGAGCCGAGTCACTGGCGGGTATGGCCGAGCGCGAGCTGGATGTGCTGGTCGTGGGTGCGGGAGTGGTCGGTGCGGGCACCGCGCTGGACGCGGTGACACGAGGCCTGTCCACGGGGCTGGTCGAGGCGCGCGACTGGGCCTCGGGCACCTCCAGCAGGTCGAGCAAGCTGATCCACGGCGGACTGCGCTATCTGGAGATGCTCGACTTCGCCCTCGTACGGGAGGCGTTGAAGGAGCGCGGGCTGCTGCTGGAACGGCTCGCGCCGCACCTGGTGAAGCCGGTGCCGTTCCTGTACCCGTTGCAGCACAAGGGCTGGGAGCGGTTGTACGCCGGATCGGGCGTCGCGTTGTACGACGGGATGTCGATGGCCCGCGGCCACGGCCGGGGTCTGCCCGTGCACCGTCATTTGTCGCGCCGTCGCGCCCTGCGCGTCGCGCCCTGTCTGAAGAAGGACTCGCTGGTCGGGGCCCTGCAGTACTACGACGCCCAGATGGACGACGCCCGCTATGTGGCGACCCTGGTGCGCACGGCGGCGTCGTACGGTGCCAAAGTCGCCAACCGTGCGCGCGTGACGGGTTTTCTGCGCGAGGGTGAACGCGTTGTCGGTGCCAGGGTGCAGGATGTCGAGGGGGGCGGGGAGTACGAGATCCGCGCCCGGCAGATCGTGAACGCCACTGGGGTGTGGACCGACGACACCCAGGCGATGGTGGGCGAGCGGGGGCAGTTCCACGTACGGGCGTCCAAGGGCATCCATCTGGTCGTGCCCAAGGACCGCATCCACTCGACGACAGGGCTGATCCTGCGCACCGAGAAGTCCGTGCTGTTCGTGATCCCCTGGGGCCGGCACTGGATCGTGGGGACCACGGACACCGACTGGGACCTCGACAAGGCGCACCCGGCGGCGTCCAGCGCGGACATCGACTATCTGCTGGAGCATGTGAACTCGGTGCTCGCGGTGCCGCTGACGCGCGACGACGTGCAGGGCGTGTACGCGGGGCTCCGGCCGCTCCTCGCGGGGGAGTCCGACGCCACCAGCAAGCTCTCGCGCGAGCACACCGTCGCCCATCCCGTGCCGGGGCTCGTCGTCGTGGCCGGCGGCAAGTACACGACGTACCGGGTCATGGCCAAGGACGCCGTGGACGCGGCGGTGCACGGGCTCGACCAGCGGGTCGCCGAGTGCGTCACCGAGGACGTGCCGCTGCTCGGGGCGGAGGGATACCGGGCGCTGTGGAACGCGCGGGCGCGGATAGCCGCCCGCACCGGGCTCCATGTGGTGCGGGTGGAGCATCTGTTGAACCGGTACGGGGCGGCTGCCGAGGAACTGCTCGACCTGATCACGTCCGACCCCTCACTGGGCGAACCGCTTCAGGGCGCCGAGGACTATCTGCGGGCCGAGGTGGTGTACGCCGCCTCGCACGAGGGGGCGCGGCACCTCGACGACGTGCTGACCCGGCGGACGCGGATCTCGATCGAGACCTTCGACCGGGGGACACGCAGTGCGCGGGAGTCGGCGGAGCTGATGGCTCCCGTCCTCGGCTGGGACAAGGACCAGATCGAGCGGGAGGTCCAGCACTACAAGAAGCGGGTGGAGGCCGAGCGGGAGTCGCAGCGACAGCCGGACGATCTGACGGCCGACGCGGCGCGACTGGGGGCGCCGGACATCGTGCCGCTGTAGCCGGAGGCGATGGCTCTCGGCGGGTTGGTGTCGGCGCAGCTGGTGTCGTGCCGGTGGTGGAGATCTCCCGCAGTCGCCCGATATCACCCGAACGGGTGTAGTGGACTCGGATCTTTGCTCGGATCTCGGCCGTTTTACGAGGTGCGGGGGCAGAACTCGGCCGAGAGCAGGGCGGGTTCGAGGTCGGGGTCTGCCAGTCCGTCCGTGTTCACGCGGAAGGTGAGGACGCGACGGCCGTCGACGGTGGCTGCGGTGCGCACGTAGCTGCCGGAGATACGGCCGTTGTGGCCCCACACGGTGGTGCCGCACGGAAGCTTCACGGGATAGAGGCCCATGCCGTACGTGCCGTGTGCGGTGCTGGTGTCGAGCATCTCGCGCAGTTGGCGGGGCGGCAGCAGGTCGCCGCGGAGCAGGGCCGCGTAGAAGCGGTTCAGGTCGGCGAGCGTGGTGACCAGCTCGCCCGCCGCGCCGGCCACACGAGGGTCGAGGTCGGTGACGTCGGATCCGTCGGCGGAGTACGCGCGACCGTGCGGCTCGGGCAGGGAGGAGCGGGCGCCTGGGAACGAGGTGCCCCGCAACTGGAGGGGAGTGATGATGCGGCGTTCGGCCTCGGCGGCGTAGGAGCGGCCGGTGACCTGCTCGATGACCAGGCCGAGCAGGACGTAGTTGGTGTTCGAGTAGGAGAAGCGGCCGTGCGTGGCCGGAGGGTGGGTGAGCGCGATGAGCACGGCCTGACGCGGGGTCACGGGGACGGTCCCCTTGGTATCCGCGGTGAAGTCGGCGAGGCCGCTGGTGTGGGTGAGCAGGGCGCGCAGGGTGATGGCGCGACCGTCGTTGCCCTCGCCATGGACCAGACCGGGCAGATGGTCCTCCACGGAGTCCGAGAGCGACAGCCGGTGTTCGGCGGCCAGTTCCAGTACGACGGTGGCGATGAAGGTCTTGGTGATGCTGCCGGCGCGGAAGTGGTCGGCGCGGTGGATGGCTTCGGGGCGGGTCTCGGTGTGGGCGGCGGTGGCGCCCTGACCGCCGGTGCCGGTCGGGTCTGCCTTCGCGTGGGCGAAGCGGGTGCCTGACTCCTCGTCGGCGAGAAGAGCGGCGGCGGGAGCGTGGCCCCGGGTGACCAGCAGCGGCAGGACCGAGTCCGTGGCAGGGGTGACCCGTGCCTGTGAACCGGCTGGGGCCAGGGCAAGGAGAAGCAGGGACACGGCGACGGTCAGCAGCGTCCTGGGTGTCCTCGTCGACGGCATGCCGGTCCTTCCTCCTCCTTTGCTGCGGCACATCATGCGGGACGGACCTGGCAGAGGGTTGGGCGGGGCCCGGCGGCCGGGATGCGCCGTTGAAGGGCCCCCAGGGCGAGGGGCGCTTGTCGGGTGGGGGACAATGGAAGCTCTGTCAGGGCGGGTTGTATGAGGGGACGCATGTCGGAGGCGGATCGGGCTGGGGAATCCCGCCAGGACAAGAACGAACGTCTCCTCGCCGGGCGCTACCGGCTGGGAGGGGTGCTCGGCCGCGGCGGTATGGGCACGGTGTGGCGGGCCAAGGACGAGACGCTCGGCCGTACGGTCGCGGTCAAGGAGTTGCGGTTCCCGTCGAGCATCGACGAGGACGAGAAGCGGCGCCTGATCACCCGTACGTTGCGGGAGGCCAAGGCGATCGCCCGGATCCGCAACAACGCCGCGGTGACGGTGTTCGACGTGGTCCACGAGGACGACCGGCCCTGGATCGTGATGGAGCTGGTCGAGGGCAAGTCGCTCGCCGAGGTCATCCGCGAGGACGGGCTGCTCGATCCGCGGCGCGCCGCCGAGGTGGGACTCGCGATTCTCGACGTCCTGCGCGCCGCGCACCGCGAGGGCATCCTGCATCGCGACGTCAAGCCGTCGAACGTGCTGATCGACAAGCACGACGGCCGGGTCGTGCTCACCGACTTCGGTATCGCACAGGTCGAGGGCGACCCGTCCATCACCTCGACCGGCATGCTCGTCGGTGCGCCCTCCTACATCTCGCCGGAGCGGGCGCGCGGCCACAAGCCCGGGCCCGCGGCCGACCTCTGGTCGCTCGGCGGTCTGCTCTACGCGGCGGTCGAGGGGGTGCCGCCGTACGACAAGGGTTCGGCCATAGCGACGTTGACCGCGGTGATGACCGAGCCGGTGCCGGAGCCCAAGAGCGCGGGGCCGCTGAAGGACGTCATCTTCGGGCTGCTCACCAAGGACCCCGCGCGGCGGCTCGACGACGCGGGCGCGCGTGTGATGCTCAACGCGGTGATCCACGGGCCCGACCCGAAGGAGGCGGAGCCGCTGGACGCGACGCGGGTCGTGCCGTTGCCGCCGGTGCCGGAGGAGCGTCCGAAGAAGGGCGGTTCGGGCGGTGCCAAGCGGAGTGACGAGGCCGGGGAGCGGCCTCGCGCGCCGCGCTGGTCCATGCGCAAGGGCGCGGCCGGTGCCGGGACGGCGGCTGCCTCGGCCGGTGCTGCCTCGGCCGCGGCCATGGGCTCGGTGGGGATCGCCGGGCCCGCGAGCGCCGGTGCCCGGAGTGCGACGCCCGCTGCCGGGAGGGGCGTTGGGACGTCCGGGCCGGGTGCCGCAGAGAAGAGCGGGAGCGGTTCGGGGTACGCCGGTGCGGGCGGTGCCGCTGTGGGCGCCGGGGCCGGTGGTTCCGGTGTCGGCATGGGCGGTGTCGGTTCCCCGGGGCGGACTTCGGGGTGGCCGGAGATGCCGCCGCCGGATCTGCCGCCGAGGCCCGTGCCCAGGGCGCCGATCACCGATGTGGTGTCGCGGCGGACCCTCGCGGTCATCGCGGTGGCCGTGGTGCTCGCTGTGCTCGGGACCGTGCTCGCGCTCACCCTCGGCGACGACGGCAGCTCGGACAACAGCAAGAGCGGTGACACCAAGGCGGCCGCGTCCAGCGACGTGACCTCGGGGAACAGCGGCAAGAACAAGGACGACGACAAGGGTTCCGCCCCCACCCCCGACGGCAACACGACGGAGGAGGCGAAGGAGTCGGACGGGGCGCAGGCCAACACCCCGAGTACGAGCGCGTCGAGCGAGGCCGATGGCGCCGGAGGCTCGGGCGACATCGCCGAGAAGACGTACAAGAGCAGCCAGGGGTTCTCGATCGGGCTGCCCGACGGGTGGAAGTACCAGTCGACGAGCGCGGCCGGGGCCCGGTTCACCGGTCCCGACGGGCAGAAGCTGCTCGTGGGGTGGACGACCACGCCCAAGGACGACCCGGTCGCGGACTGGAAGGACCAAGAGCAATACATGACGCGCTCGCAGTACAAGCGCGTCCGAATAGAGGCGGTGAACTACCGCGGCTGGAACACCGCCGACTGGGAGTTCACCTATGTCGAGAGCGGCACGAAGTACCGGTCGATCGACCGCGGGTTCGTCGTGAACTCCGGCCTCGGATACGGGCTGATGTACACGGCGAAGTCGGCCGAGTGGAGCGGTGAGCTGCGCAAGGACACCTGGCGGACGTTCACGAAGACGTTCAAGCCGAAGTCCTGAGGGCGGCACGGGGGCGCGCGGCGGCGCGCGAAGTGGTGTGCGTCGGGCGTGAGGTGGCGTGCGGCGGGGTGGGGCTCGCTGTTGTGAACTCGGTTCCGGGAGTTCTCGGCGGTGCGTGAGTTCGCGGATGCGCGTTACGGGGAAGGTCGAGGGCGTTCGAGCACATTCGAGGCGTGCGAGATCTGGCATCCCCCCTTGGAGGGTTGCCTCCGGCACGTATCGTGAGTGGCTGCGGACCGTACGAATTCAGAATGGAACGGGACGCAGGGCGAACGGATTCGACCGATCGGGCGGCCGGGGGAGGGCATCGTGGACGAATACGCGGGACGGGTACTCGCGGACCGCTACCGACTGCCGCTGCCGCCCTCCGACGAGTACGAACTCGCCGAGACCGTGGCCTTCGACACCTACAGCGGACAAGAAGTCATGGTCCGTCAGGTGCCGTTGCCCGAGGTCGTCGAGGCGGAGGTGCTCGACGCCGACGGACTGCCCGACGGGTATGTGCCGAGGGACGGCGGAGCACGCCGGGCCGCGGCCCGTGCCACCCGCCGGCCCGCCGACCCGGGCGTGCAGCGGGCGATCGAGGCCGCGCAGGCCGCCGCGCAGATCCCCGACCATCCTCGGCTCGACCAGGTCTTCGACGTGTTCGCCGAGGGCGGTTCGTTGTGGATAGTGAGCGAATGGGTGCCCGCGCGACCGCTCGCCGCCCTGCTCGCGGAGCAGCCGCTGACGCCGTATCGGGCGGCCGAGGTCGCCTCCGACGTGCTGACCGCGCTGCGCGCTCTGCATGCCCACGGCTGGGTGCACCGCAACATCACCGCGCGCACGGTGCTTGTCTGTGACGACGGCCGGGTGATGCTGACCGGGCTCGCGGCCGGGGCCGCGGAGGAGGCGCTGTGCGGGTACGACCCGGTGCCGGTGCGGGAGTTCGACGGGTCTGGTGATGCCGGGGTGCCTCAGGGCCCGGGTACGACCGCGGGTTCGCCGGGGGGCGGCGGCTCGCCCCGGGGTGGCTTGGGAGCGGCCGGGGCCGTGGGGACGCGGGGTGCTGCGGCGCCCGGTGGCGCGCTCGGCGGGGCTCCGGCCGGCGGTGCCGCCGTGGATCCGGAGGCGGCGCGGCGGGCCGCGATCGAGGCGCGGGCAGGCAGCGGGGGGCCGGTTCCCGACCCCGCCGAGGGCCGACGCGCGCTGGAGGCCGGCGGGGACGTCAGAGCGGCTCGGGCGGGCGCGATCGCGGCGTACCGGGCGGGAGCGCGGGCTGCGGCGCGCGTACAGGAGGACCAGCGGGGCGGCGGCCAGGACGCGCAGTTGCCCGCGCAGCGGCCCCCGTCCGGGGCGGCGGGGGACGGCGCGGCACCGTCGGCCACCGGGTACCGGGGCGACGCACAGCCCGTTCCCGGGCAACTCGGCCAAGGGGCGGGCCCTGTGCCGCCCGGTCAGATCGCCGATCCGTACGGCGTCCGCTCCAACGGGGCCGGTACGACCGCCTGGCATGGAGCAGCGCCTCGCGGCGGCACGCCCGCGCCCGGCACCGGCACCGGCACCGGCCAGGATCGGCCGGCGCTTCCGGCCGTCGACTACTCGGCCGGCGCGACGGGTCCGGCCGGCACCGGCACACGTGGCTTCGCCGACGCGGTCGGCGGCTCCGGCGCCGCCCCGGGCCCCGCGCGATGGGACCAGGTCGCCGTGGGCGGTGCCACCCCCCGCCGTGGACCGGCCACCGCGCTCGCCGCCGAGCGGGCACGGCAGGCGCGGATGGCCGTGGTCGGGCCGGTCACCGAGCGCTGGGCGCCCGAGCAGGCCGGGCCGGTGCACGAGAACTGGCAGTTGGCGGCGCCGATCGGGCCCGCGACGGATCTGTGGGCATTGGGCGCGCTGCTGTTCCGCGCCGTGCAGGGCCACGCGCCGTACCCGGAGGAGAACACCGCCGAGCTGGTGCAGCTGGTGTGCGCGGAGCCTCCCGCGTACGCCGAGGAGTGCGGGCCGCTGCGGCCGGTCGTGGAGTCCCTGCTGCGTCAGGACCCCACCGAGCGGCTGGACTTCGAGGAACTGCGTGGCTGGCTGCGCTCGCTCGTGCGTTCTGCGCCGGAGCCGGAGGCCGGGGCGCACGTCGTCCCCGCGCCGCCCGTGGACGCGCGCCGGCTGCCGATCGTGCGGCGCCGGGGCGAGCTGGTCCGCAGGCGTCGCGCCGGGCTGCCCGCCAACAGCCCGCACGCCCGCCACAAGCGGACCCGGCAGGAGCGGCCGCAGCAGCCACGCAAGCTGGGCCGGAACCTGCTTCTGTTGATACTGCTGGCGCTGGTCACGGCGGTCGCCTACGCCGTGATGTTCATGCCGAAGGCCCAGCCCAGCGACGGCGACAGCACGGGCGGTCGTACCGAAACCGCCGGGGACGTGAGTTCCGTGCCGGATGCGAGCAGTGAGCCCCGGCCCGACCAGAACTCGCCCGACGGCGGCGAGAAGGGCGAGGACGACAGCGAGGCGAGCCCTTCCAAGTCGTCCGGTTCGACGCAGACGCAGACCGGTGATCCCGATGTCTCCCAGGGGTTCACCCTGCGCAAGGACACCGAGGGCTTCCAGGTCGCCGTGGCCAACGGATGGGACCGCAGCCCGAAGAACGGGCGCGGCCAGATCGTCTACTCCCAGGGCCGCTTCCAGCTGATCCTGGTTCCCGGACGGGACAGCACGAAGACGTACGGCAGCGATCCGCTGAAGTACCAGCGGGAGGACGAGCGCGAGTTGCAGCCGTTCCGCGACTCGTCATGGGCGACGTCCGCCGGGATGCGGCAGATCGAGGTCGGCGGACTCACCATGGCTGAGGGGCAGTTCACCTGGCAGGACGCCGAGGGACGCGGGGTCTTCGTACGGAATCTGGCGATCCTGGTCGACGGGCGGTACCACGTGGTGCAGTTGCGTGGGCCGGAGGCCGAGCGGGATGAGGTCACACGGCTGTACGAGCAGGCGTCGGCGACCTATCGGGCCACGGACTGACACGACGTACGTCCATGGTCTGACGCGACATTGGGGTCACGAACGGTTCCCGTGCGGCGGTGGAAGCGATAACCGTCACAGTGCGGTCTCTGTACGGACCCGCCGCCTTCCCCGAGCGGTAGCCCCCTCTTTAATCTGTGCCTGTCAAGAGCATTGCGGGGCAACGTGAATCAGATGCAGGGCCTGCTCCTCGCGGGCCGCTACCGGCTCGTCGACATCCTGGGCAGTGGTGGGATGGGCCGGGTGTGGCGTGCGCACGACGAGGTGCTGCACCGGGCGGTCGCGATCAAGGAGTTGACCGCGGCACTCTACGTGTCGGAGAACGAGCAGACGGTACTGCTCAAGCGGACCCGCGCCGAGGCGCGCGCGGCCGCGCGGATCAACCACTCGGCCGTCGTCACCGTGCACGACGTGCTGGAGCACGACGGCCGGCCGTGGATCGTCATGGAACTGGTCGAGGGACGCTCGCTGGCCGACGAGGTCAGGGACGCGGGGCGAGTCGAGGGGCGCGAGGCGGCGCGCATCGGCCTATGGGTGCTGCGCGCGCTGCGGGCCGCACACGACGCCGGGGTGCTGCACCGCGATGTGAAGCCGGGGAACGTGCTGCTCGCCGAGGACGGCCGGGTCATGCTGACCGACTTCGGCATCGCCCAGGTCGAGGGCGACACGACCATCACTCGCACCGGGGAGATCGTCGGTTCCGTCGACTACATCGCCCCCGAACGAGTGCGCGGGCACGAGCCGGGGCCCGGCTCCGACCTCTGGTCGCTGGGCGCCACGCTGTACACGGCGGTGGAGGGCAAGTCGCCGTTCCGGCGCACCACACCGCTCACGACCATGCAGGCCGTCGTCGGCGAGGAGGCCGCCGAGCCGACGGCCGCGGGCCCGCTGGCGCCCGTCATCACCGCGCTGCTGTGCAAGGACCCCGCCGTACGGCCGGGAATCGCGGAGGCCGAGCAGATGCTCGCGGAGGCGGCGGAGGGCCGACGGCCGAGGGTGGCACAGGCACATGTGCCCACGCAGCGGCAGACGGGGGCGGAGGGAACGCCGAGTACCGCAGGGGCTGCGGGAACAGGGCGTACGGGCGACACGACGGGTACGGCCGCTACGACTGCCGCGGCGGGTTCGGCGGCTACGACTGCCGCGGCGGCGGGCACGTCCTCGGCGGGAGTCACTGTTCCGCGCGGCCCCCACGGCGGAGGGGCGTACCTGGCCGCCTACCACTCCGGGGCCGTCACACCCGCCACACCCATCCCACCTGTCGTCATGGCCCATCAGCCGTCCTCCGTCGGCGCGAAGCAGCGCGGCCGCGGTCGTAAGTTCGTGATCGTCATCCTGCTGGCCGCGCTCGTCGGAGGTGGTGGGGCCGCGGCGATGTACTTCGCGGACAAGTGGCGTCAGGAGGACTCCTCCAGTACGTCCGGGGAGTCCGGTGCGACGGGTGCGACGGGTGCGTCCAAATCAACCGGTACGCCGGACAAGGGGACCGACGACGAGCAGCGGACCGACGACGAGCAGCGGACCGTCGGCGGTGTACCCGACGGCTGGGTGCGTGTCGACGACCCGGCGGGTTTCGGCCTCGCCCTGCCCAAGGGCTGGAAGCGGCAGGTGGACGGCGCGCAGATCGACTACACGCCCGACGGCGGTGAGCACTTCGTACGGGTCGCCGTCGACGACTCGCCGGACTTCGACAGCCCCTATCACCACCAGCTCGACCTCGAGGAGCAGTTGCAGCGGCTCAGCGGCTACCAGAGGGTGAGCCTGGAGGAGAACACCTACCGCGACCGGCCCGGCGCGCTGTGGGACTTCACCTGGACCGCGCTGGCGAAGGACACCGAGTTCCCCGGGCCGCGCCGGGCCGTCGAACAGACGTATCTCGACCGGGACGGCGTGGAGTACACGATCTACATGTCCGCGCCCGCGGCGGACTGGGCCACCGCGAAAGAGCAGTTCGACGCGGTGCTGCGCGGCTGGCGGCCTCCGCGGAACTGACGGCAGGAGTTGCGGAAGTGGCGGGTGGGGCGGCCGTCGGACGCCGTTGAGCCCTCGGTGGGGGGCGTACGCGCGGCGCGCGTACGTCGCTTGTCGGCCAGGCCGGTGCCGGGCACCGGAGGGTTTCGGTCCGGTGCGGCATGATGGGGCGCATGGGGACCGAGGGGGAGAGCGTCCGTGTCATAGCGGGCCGATACCGGCTGGAGGCCAGAATCGGCCGCGGCGGTATGGGCATCGTATGGCGTGCCACCGACCAGCTCCTCGGACGGCGCGTGGCGGTCAAGGAGCTCGCCTTCGACCCCTCGCTCCCGCAGGAGGAGTCCCGGCAGCAGCGTGAGCGCACCCTGCGCGAGGCGCGGGCGGTCGCACGGCTGAGCCACCCCCACATCATCGTCGTGCACGACGTCGTCGAGGAGGACGAACGCCCGTACATCGTGATGGAGCTGATCGACGGCGGTTCGCTCGCGGAGCGGATCGCGGCGCATGGCCCGGTGGACGCCCGCGAGGCCGCCCGGATCGGCATCGATCTGCTGGGCGCGTTGCGCCGGGCCCACGACGCCGGGGTTCTGCACCGGGATCTCAAGCCGGCGAACGTCCTGGTGGAGGCGGGTACCGACCGGGTCGTGCTCACCGACTTCGGCATCGCCCAGGTCGCGGGCGCGACCACGCTCACCGAGAGCGGTGCCTTCGTCGGTTCGCCCGAGTACACGGCACCCGAGCGGATGTCCGGCGTCCGCACCGGGCCGGAGTCCGACCTGTGGTCGCTGGGCGCGCTGCTCTGCACGGTCCTGAGCGGTGAATCGCCGTTCCGGCGGGACTCGTTGGGCGGGGTCCTGCACGCCGTCGTCTTCGACGAGATCCGGCCACCGGCACAGGCCGCGCCCCTGCTCCCCGTCGTACGGGGCCTGCTGGAGCGCGACCCGGACCTACGGCTCGACGCGGCCGAGGCGGAGCGGTTGCTGCAGGCCTTCCGGGACACGGGCCGTACGCCGAAGCCGGCGACGGGGCACACACAGGGCAGGCACACGCACGGCAGGCACACTCCGGGCAGGCACACCCCCGGGCTTCATCTGCCTGGCCGGTACACACCGACCCGGCGGGACGTACCGCATCCGACACCGCCCCCGTCCCCGCCTCCGGTGCACGACGATGCCGGGGCCGGGCCCGAGCCCGCTGAGGGACCCGGTCCCTCGGAGGCAGCTCACCGCGAACAGCCCCTGCAGTCGCCACCGCAACAGCAGCCGCCGCGACCGCATTCCACGCGGAGTGTGCTGGTCGCGGCCGCGCTGGTGGCGGCCATGGCCGGTGCGGGCGTCTCGGCGGCGGCCCTGCTGCTGCGGGACGGGAGCGGCGAGGGGGTCGGTACGCCGACGAGTTCGGCTCCCCGTACGCCGGACGCATCGGAGCCGGCGGAAACGCAGGGAACAGGGGGAACACCGACCACCCCGAGCGGTGGTTCCAGCTCGACCCCGTCGTCCGTGACGCCCTCGGCGACGAACACGCGCTCGGGGGCGGCCACCGCGCCCACCGTGCCCTCCGGGTACCGGCTCGCCGAGGACGAGCGGGGGTTCAGCCTCGCCGTGCCGGAGGACTTCACGCGGGTGCCGCAGGGGAAGCGGGTGTTCTACATGTCGCCGGGGGAGACCTTCCGCATCGGCATCAAACTCGCCGAGCCGGAGGAGGGCGGGCCACTCGGCGTGATGCGGCGCGCGCACGCGAAGGGGCCCTCCACGAACCCCGGGTACCACGACGGCCGGGTCACCGAGACCACGCACGACGGCCGGCCCGCCGCGCTCTGGGAGTTCACCTGGGACGGCTTCAGCGAGGCCGAGGGGGCGCGGCACACGTACGACCTCTGCTGGGAGCAGGACGGACGCCTGTACGACGTGTGGGTGTCGGCGCCGGTCGGGAACGTGAGCGAGGCGAAGGAGTACTTCGACGTGGCGGTGGACACCTTCGTACGTAACTAAAGCGGAGATAAGTGGCATCTCGCGTCACGGGTCTGTGACTGGAAAGCGACGAGAGTGGATGCAGAAGCGCTTGTCGCGATACAGATGAGCGTATGAGCAGCAACGGGGGAGCCCCTTACGGGTCCGACGACACGACCAGTTTCGAACTGCAACCGCCGCAGCCGATCGTGCCGTATCCGGGGAACCCGTATGCGCAACCCGCGCAAGTGGCTCCCCAGTTGCCCCCGCCGTCGCTCCAGGACCCCGGTACCGGACGCCTCATCGCTGGTCGTTACCGGCTGCTCGCCAAGCTCGGGCACGGCGGTATGGGTACGGTCTGGCGGGCCAAGGACGAGACGGTGGACCGGGAGGTCGCCGTAAAGGAGCCCCGCGTACCGGACCATCTTTCCGAGCGTGAACGGGCCAACGCCTACGAGCGGATGCGGCGGGAGGCGCGCGCGGCGGCCCGGCTCGACCATCCGTCGGTCGTCAACGTGCACGACGTGGCCGTCGTGGACGGCCGGCCGTGGATCGTGATGGAGCTGGTGCGGGGCCGTTCGCTGGGCGCCGCGCTCCAGGAGGGCACCCTCGGGGTGCGTGAAGCGGCGAGAATCGGCCTCGAGGTGCTGGGCGCGCTGGAGGCCGCGCACACGGCGGGCATCCTGCACCGCGACGTCAAGCCCGACAACGTCCTCCTCGGCCGCCACGACCGGGTCGTCCTCACCGACTTCGGTATCGCCCAGATCGAGGGCGAGACCAATCTGACGGACACCGGCGGCTTCGTCGGCTCGCCCGAGTACATCGCGCCCGAGCGGGTTCTCGGCCAGCGCCCCGGCCCTGCCTCGGACCTCTGGTCGCTCGGGGTCGTCCTCTACGCGGCCACGGAGGGCGTCTCCCCGTTCCGCCGCAGCAACACCCCGGCGACCCTGCAGTCCGTGCTCAACTCCACGCCCGCTCCGCCCGCTTCGGCGAGCGGGCCGCTGGCCGAGGTCATCAACGGCCTGCTGGAGAAGGACCCCGCGCGCCGTCCGACCGCCGCCCGCGTCCGTGACCTGCTGGAACAGGCCGCGAACCCGCCGGCCCCGGCCCCCACCCAGGTCGTCCACCACACGGCCGCCCTGGCCGCCCCGGCCGTCGGCAAGGGCGTACGGCTCGGCCCCAAAACCCTCCTCGGCCTCGGCGCGGCGGTCGTCGCGGCGGCGGTGACGGCGTATCTGGTGGTCGCCGACCCGTTCGCGGGGCCGTTGCCGGACGGGTGGAAGCAGCGGGACCTCGGTACGAAGGTCGGCGTGAGCATCGGCATGCCCGCGGAGTTCACGAAGGACAAGATCGACCCGGAGGAGACGGACGGGACGATCGCGCAGTACAGCGACCCGAGCGGACTGATCCGGATCGCCGTGGACCGCGACATCAAGAAGGACGACGAGGAGGGCGAGATCCCGGAGACCGCGCTCGACAAGGCGTTCGAGGACTGGACCGGCCTCAAGGACGGCGAGTACACCATCGACATCGCCGACGAGCCCGCGCCCAAGGGCGGGCCGAAGGAGACCAAGTACCAGGGCCGCGACGCCGCCGAGAACACCGTCGTCTACACGACGACGGACTCGCGAGCCCCGCGCCTCCGCGAGGCCCGGTTCCTCTACTACAGGGCGACCGGCGGCGACATGTACCGGCTGTGGATCGACTGCCCGGGCAAGGGCCACTTCACCGAGGAGGGCCGGGAGATCGCCAGGACGGTGGTCGAGACCTTGGAGATCGACAACCTGTAGCCGGCCGTGACCTCCGGCGCCCCTCCACCCCCTACGATGCCCGTGTCGCGTGCATGATCGGCGGACGAGCGAGTTGAGCGGTCGAGCAAGTTGAGCGGTCGAGCGAGTTGAGCGGGTCGAGCGGAAGAGGTGGACGGGCGTGGGCATCGAGCTTCTCGACGGGCGTGCTCACGCCAGACAGAGATGGGCCGCGAGGGGCGCGCTCGGCTGCGCGGGCCTCGCCGTACTGCTGCCGCTCGGCTACGCGCGGGAGGCGAGCCTGCTGCTCGTCGCCGGGGTCCTGATCGGCGTCGGCCTCACCCTGGCCTCGCTCTGGTGGGTACTGACCCGGCGCGGGATCGTCCGGGCGGCGGCGGGCGCGCTGGCCGTGGCCGCGCCGGTCGGCGTGATCTGGTGGTTCGCCGTTGTCAACCTGCTGTGGGTCGTGGTCGTGTCCATGGCCCTGTGGGGCGTGGCCGTCTGGTCCGGGAAGTTCGCGCTCAGCAGCACCAAGTCGCACCACGTGCACATCCCCGAGCATCATGCGCCCCCGCCCACGCGTCCCTTCCTCATCATGAACCCCAAGTCCGGGGGCGGGAAGGTCGATCGGTTCCGGCTGAAGGAGAAGGCCGAGCGGCTCGGGGCCACGGTCCATCTGCTCGATCCCGCGCACCACGAGGACGTCGCCGTGCTGGCGCGGGACGCCGTCAGGAACGGGGCCGACCTGCTCGGCGTCGCCGGTGGGGACGGCACCCAGGCCCAGGTGGCCGCGATCGCGGCGGCGTACGACGTACCCCTCCTCGTCATCTCCGCGGGCACCCGCAACCACTTCGCCATGGACCTCGGGCTCGACCGCGGCGACCCGGCCGCCTGCCTCGACGCCCTCACCGACAAGGGCGTCGAACTGCATGTCGACCTCGGCTACGCGAGCGGCCACCCCTTCGTCAACAACGCCTCGTTCGGCGCGTACGCCGCTGTCGTGCAGAGCCCGGCGTACCGCGACGACAAGGTCGGTACGACGCTGGAGCTGCTGCCGGAGCTGCTCACGCACCAGCGGGGGCCTCGGCTCACCGCCCGCATCGGGGACTCCGTGATCGACGCGCCGCAGGCGGTGCTCGTCAGCAACAACGTCTACCGCAGCGACGACCTCGTCGGGCTCGGCCGCCGGGAGCGGCTGGACGCCGGGGTGATGGGGGTCATCGGCGTCCGGGTCGACAGCGCCGCCGAGGCCGCCCAGCTGCTGCTCGGGGCGAACGCGCCCGGGATCAGCCTCCTCGTCGCCGACCAGGTCGTCGTGGACGCCGACCAGGACACCATCGAGGTCGGCATCGACGGAGAGGCACTCGTCCTGCCCACACCTGTCTCGTGCCGGATCGCGCCGGGCGCGCTGCGGGTACGGGTGCCGCGCGACCGGCCCGGCGTACCGGAGCCCAAACCGCCACTGGACTGGCGCCGGTTGCGCAAGCTCGCGGCGGCGGTCGGCCGCACGGCCCTGCCGAAGCACCGGGAGCGGTACGGGTGGGCGCAGGACATGTGGAACCGGTGGCGCTGAACTCCCCCGCCAGTGGGGGAGGGGCCGACCGAGTGGTACGTCGACAAGGTCCGTGCCCGCGCGGTAGTGATGGGGCATGAGCGAGGGCGAACATTCGCGCGACGGACTTTCGTACGACGGATCGCGTGACGGATCGCGTGACGGATCGTACAGCGGGCTTTCGGGTGGCGAAGGTCTGCCGACCAGTCGGCTGATCGGCAACCGCTACCGCCTCACCGAACGCATCGGCTCCGGTGGCATGGGCACCGTGTGGAAGGCCGTCGACGGGCGCGTCGAGCGTGAAGTCGCCGTCAAACAACCCAGGCTGCCGCGCGACCCGGAGGACCCGGAGGGCGAGGCCCGCCGCCGGGCCGCCCACCGGCTCTACCGTGAGGCCCGGGCCGCCGCCCGCGTCGACCACCCGTCCGCCGTCACCATCCATGACGTGGTGAACGAGGACGGACTCCCGTGGATCGTCATGGAGTTGGTCCGTGGCGAGTCCCTCCAGGACGTGCTCCGGCGTGGCGCTCTCTCCCCCGCCGAGTCCGCCCGCATCGGCCTCGCCGTCGTCGGCGCGCTGCACGCCGCGCACAGCGTCGGCATCGTCCACCGTGACGTCAAGCCCGCCAACGTCCTCCTCGGACCGCACGGCCGCGTCGTCCTCACCGACTTCGGCATCGCCCACGTCCAGGGCGAGGAATCGCTGACCGTGAGTGGGGAGTTCGTCGGCTCGCTGGAGTTCGTCGCCCCCGAGCGCATGTCCGGGCACGGCACCGCGGGCCCGCCCTCCGACCTGTGGTCCCTGGGCGTCCTGCTGTACACGGCCGTCGAGGGCTGGTCCCCCTTCCGCCGCCCGGCCCTGGAGTCGACCCTCGCCGCGGTCCTCTCCGACGAGCCGCCGAAGCCCGAGCGGGCGGGCCCCCTCGCCCCGGTCGTCGTCCGTCTGCTGGCCAAGGACCCCGCGGAGCGGCCCGAGGCCGACGAGGTCGCCGCGATCCTGGAGGCGGTGGCGGCGGGCCGTGAGCCGGACGAGCCGGAGCTGGGCGCCCAGCGTCCGGCCGGGCTCCAGCAGTTGGGCGAGGACGTGGGCACGGTACGGCTCGGGGGTGCCCCTGCCCGGCCCTCTTCACGGGAGGACGCGCCGGAAGCCGTACGGGAAGAGCCCCCTGAAGACCTCCAGGCACAACTCCCGACAGAGCCCCCGGTCGTACGACACCGCCCCACCCCCCGCCCGCCCAGGCGCCGCTCGGGCCGGCTCCTCGTGGTCTCGGCGGTCACCGGCGCCCTGCTCGCCGCTGGAGGCGTCTGGTTCGGGACGTCCCTCGTCAAGGACGACGGCGGCGAGTTGGTCATGGGCAGCGGAACGCCCGGGGACGGGGGTGGTGACAGCCCCGTCGCGACCAGCCCCACCCCGGGCGCGCGGTGGGTCGAACACCGCGAGAAGGCCCTCGACGCCGTCCTCTCCCTCCCGAGCCCCTACGAACGGCTCCGCGCGCAGGGCGGCGAGGACGACCAGCCGCGCACGGTCACATACGAGGGCGAGGACGTCATCCGGGTCCGGCTCACGCTGTGGGACGAGGCGCCCGCCTCGCCCATGAAGCAGGCCAAGGACTCCACCGACATCGTGGGGAACGACGTGAAGTCCACCGCGCAGTACACCTCCACCAGCTTCCACGAGCAGGAGGCCGTCCTGGCCGACACCACCCACTACTTGGACGGCACGCCCACCCGCGTCATGGAGCTGATCGTCCGCACCGACGACGACCGGATGTACGAGCTGCGCGTGGACATGCCGAAGGGGACGGCGGACGAGAAGAAGGGCACCGCGGTTTTCAAGGGCGCCCGGGACCGCCTGAAGATCCCCACGACGTGACCGGGGCAGATCCCCAGATGTGACCGGGACGGATCCGCACGATGTGACCGGGGCCGGATCCCCACCACGTGACCGGGGCCCGATCCCCACCACGTGACCGAGACGGATCTCCACCACGTGGCCGAGACGGATCTCCACGATGTGACCAAGTCGCGACCGTGGGCGCCCAACGCGCTGATCAGCATATTCATGCCACTGATCACTGGCGCGATGGGCGGGGCCTGTGAAACCCTGTTACCGCCGGGTACCCAAAGTCGTCCGGTCCGGAATACCCTGCGCGTCATGACGGACTCGCAGGCCCCCGAAAAGACCGGCACGGCACGGACGACCGGCACCAACCCCCTCGCGCCCGCCCCGCAGGGCGCCCGCACCGCCGCCGATGTGGTCACGCCGGAGCTGATAGCCCAGCTCACCAAGGGTGTGGTCGGCTCCGGCCGGACCGCCAACCACACGCCGTTCACCGGCGAGAAGCTCGCCGACCTGCCGGAGTCCACCCCCGAGGACGTGGAGAAGGCCTACGAGCGCGCCCGCGCCGCCCAGGCCGTCTGGGCCCAGGTGCCCGTTCATCAACGCGCCGCCGTGCTGCTCCGCTTCCACGACCTGGTCCTGGAACGCCAGGCCGAGGTGCTCGACCTGATCCAGCTGGAGACCGGCAAGGCCCGGCTGCACGCCCACGAGGAGGTCCAGGCCGTCGCGGTCGCGGCCCGCCACTACGGGCGCAAGGCCCCCTCGTACCTGAAGCCGAAGCGGCACACCGGCGCCGTACCCACCCTCACGAAGGTCACCGAACTGCGTCACCCGCGCGGTGTGGTCGGCCAGATCGCCCCCTGGAACTACCCGCTCGAACTCTCCGTCGGCGACGCGATCCCCGCCTTCGTCGCGGGCAACGCGGTCGTGATGAAGCCCGACACGGAAACCTGCCTGACCGCCCTGTGGGCCCGTGACCTGCTCATCGAGGCCGGTCTGCCCGCCGAGGTCTTCCAGGTCGTCCTCGGTGAGGGCCCGGTCGTCGGCCCGGAGGTCGTCAGGCACGCCGACTACGTCTCCTTCACCGGATCCACCCGCACCGGCCGCGAGGTCGCCCGGGGCGCCGCGGACCGCCTGGTCGGCGTCTCCCTCGAACTCGGCGGCAAGAACGCCATGCTGGTCCTCAAGGACGCCGACATAGAGAAGGCGGCCGCCGGTGCCGTCCGGGCCTGCTTCAGCTCGGCCGGTCAGCTCTGCATCTCCATCGAGCGGCTGTACGTCCACGAGTCGATCGCCGACGCCTTCCTGGAGCGCTTCGCCGCCCGCACGAAGGCCATGCGCCTGGGCAAGTCCCTCGCGTACGGCGCCGAGATGGGCTCCCTGGTCGGCGAGCGCCAGCTGGAGACCGTGACCCGGCATGTCGACGAGGCCGTGGCCAAGGGCGCGAAGGTGGTGGCCGGCGGCGTCGCCCGCCCCGACATCGGCCCCTACTTCTACGAGCCGACCATCCTCGACGGCGTCTCCGAACCCATGGCGGTGTGCGCCGAGGAGACCTTCGGCCCGGTCGTCTCCATCTACCGCTTCTCGGACGAGGACGCGGTGATCGAGGAGGCCAACTCCACGGCGTACGGCCTCAACGCGTCCGTCTGGACCAAGGACGGCCGCCGCGGCCGCGAGGTCGCCTCCCGCGTGCGCGCCGGCACGGTCAACGTCAACGAGGGCTACGCCTCCGCCTACGGCAGCGTCCAGTCCCCCATGGGCGGCATGAAGGACTCCGGCCTCGGCCGCCGCCACGGCTCCGAGGGCATCCTCAAGTACACCGAGGCCCAGACGGTGGCCCAGCAGCGACTGCTGCCCATGGCCCCGTCGCTGGGTATGGACGACGAGAAGTACGCGCAGTTCATGAACCGCAGCCTCCGGGCGATGAAGGCACTGAGGCTCAGGTAGCGCTCGGTAGTGGGCGCGGGGCCGCATCGACATGCGGCTCCGCCGCGTGAGCGCGAGCAACCACATTCGACCCGCACGGACACTCGACGAGGAGCACACGTGCCTCAGGACGCTTACGACTACGACGTCATCGTCGTCGGCTCCGGCTTCGGCGGCAGCGTGACCGCGTTGCGTCTGACCGAGAAGGGCTACAAGGTCGGCGTCCTTGAGGCGGGTCGCCGCTTCACCCGCGCCACCCTCCCCAAGAACTCCTGGGACCTCAAGAACTACCTGTGGGCGCCCGGGCTCGGCCTGTACGGCATCCAGCGCATCCATCTGCTGGGCAACGTCATGGTCCTCGCCGGGGCCGGCGTGGGCGGCGGCTCGCTCAACTACGCCAACACCCTCTACGTCCCGCCCAAGCCGTTCTTCGACGACCCCCAGTGGAAGGACATCACCGACTGGCAGGAGGAGTTGAAGCCGTACTACGACCAGGCCCGCCGCATGCTCGGCGTACGGCTCAACCCGACCATGACCCCGTCCGACGTGCACCTCAAGGCCGCCGCCGAGCGGATGGGCGTCGGCGACAGCTTCCACATGGCGCCGGTCGGGGTCTTCTTCGGTGACGGCGAGGACGCCGACGGGACGGCGAAGGCCGCGCCCGGCGACCAGGTGGCGGACCCCTACTTCGGCGGCGCGGGCCCCGCCCGCAAGGCCTGCACCGAATGCGGCGAGTGCATGACGGGCTGCCGCCACGGCGCGAAGAACACCCTGAACGAGAACTACCTCCACCTCGCCGAGAAGGCGGGCGCGGTCGTCCATCCGATGACGACGGTCGTCGCCCTCACCGAGGACTCGCAGGGCGGCTACGCCGTCACGACCCTCCCGACCGACCGGCGACGCAAGGGCGAGGGCCGAGTCCTCAAGGCCCGCCGGGTAGTCCTCGCGGCCGGCACCTACGGCACCCAGACCCTGCTGCACCGTATGAAGGCGAACGGCCAACTGCCCTACGTCTCCGACCGGCTGGGCATGCTGACCCGCACCAACTCCGAGGCCCTGGTCGGCGCCCAGACCGACAGCCGCCGCTACCGCAAGGCCCACGGCGCGCCGCAGGTCGACTTCACCCGCGGCGTCGCGATCACGTCCTCGATCCACCCCGACGAGAACACGCACATCGAGCCGGTCCGCTACGGCAAGGGCTCGAACGCGATGGGCGGCCTGTCCATCCTCCAGGTCCCGTACGCGGGCGGCACCGCGTCGGGTGCCTCACGCGTCCTCGGCTGGCTGGCGCACGCGGCCAAGCACCCCCTCCTCGTGGCCCGTTCGCTCTCCAACCGTCGCTGGTCGGAGCGGACCATCATCGGCCTGGTCATGCAGTCCCTGGACAACTCCCTCACCACGTATCTGAAGCCGAAGGGCCCGGGCAAGGGCCTGTTGACGGCACGCCAGGGCCACGGCGCGCCCAACCCCAAGCAGATCGAGGCCGCCTCCACCGCCGCGTCCACGATCGCCGCCGAGATCAACGGCTTCGCCGGCAGCAACGTGGGCGAACTGATGGGCACCCCGCTGACCGCACACTTCCTCGGCGGCTGCCCGATCGGCGCGACCGCGGACGCGGGCGTCATCGACCCGTACCACCGGCTGTACGGCCACCCCGGTATCTCGGTCGTCGACGGCGCCGCGGTCTCCGCAAACCTGGGCGTCAACCCGTCGCTGACCATCACCGCCCAGGCCGAGCGAGCGATGTCGTACTGGCCCAACAAGGACGAGCCCGACCCGCGCCCGGCCCCCGGAAAGGCGTACGAACGACTGCGCCCGGTGGAGCCGACGCACCCGGCGGTCCCGGCCGACGCGTTCGGCGCGCTGCGACTGCCGTTCGTTGCGGTGCCCACGGTGCCGCCGAAGAAGTAGCGACGGTGCCGCCGAAGAAGTAGCCGAAGGAACCCGGGACAGAAGAAGGACCCGCACCCCCCTCCGAGTGCGGGTCCTTCTCCTTTGTGCGAGGCGAATGAACGCCTTTCGCAGTCTCAGGAGTCACAGGTGTGACTTCTTGCAGGTGTGACCGACGAGGAATACGAAGGGTTGCCCTCCGGATAACAGATTTTTCGTGTGACCTGAGTCACTCCGGGTGGGGGTGGTGGCGAGAACAAGGACGCGGGGAACGAGTCGGCCGCCGCCGTGGCGCGGGCCGCCTCCACGGCGCGGACCGCCGATAGGGAGAAGCCCGCCGACAAGGAGAAGCCGCGCCGACCGAGGCCCGGTCGGCGAAGCCGGAGAAGGTCACAAGGTCACGGCCCGATCGTCCCGTCCGGTCGTGGACGACATGACGAAGGGCCCCGCGGGACGGAAACCGCGGGGCCCTTCTTCGGTCAGCACCGACGTCAGGGCAGCGCCGGTGCCTCGGAGCGGCGCAGGGGGGTGCGCCGCGGGTCATGAGGTGAACGGATTCCGCCGGACGGCCCCGGGCGTCCCCGGAGCCGACCGTTCTTTTGAGTGGCCGGGCTGCTGTCCCCTGCCGTCCGGTCACCACCCTGGAGCGAGGTCCCACGGCGCACGGCACGATCCGTACGCCTCATCGCCCCAGCGGAGCCACGCGTGGTTCTATCGGGCCCGGACCTGGCTGGCCCGGACACCGCTACCAACGAAGCGTGTCGCACGGCGGTCACGCGCCGTACGGGTGAGAGCGAGTGCGTACGTGCGTACGCCCCGCCGGTCGCGGTCGCGGTCGCGGTTGCGGTTGCGGTCGCGTCGCGGTGGTCGGACGCTCAGATGCGGCCCCGGCACAGCTCCAGCAGGGTCATGGCGAGCGCGGTGCCGGGCTTGCCGAGGGCGTCGCTGTAGTGGGAGAGGACCTCCATCTCGCGGGAGAGGTTCACTCGGCGGCCGCCGGAGGCGATCCGGGCCTCCTGGATGACGGCGGAGACCGCCGTCCGTTCCTGGATCAGGCCGATGATCCGGTCGTCGAGCGCGTCGATACGCTCACGGGCGCCGGTGATCACGTCGGCGGCCTCGGTGGTGCGGGCGCCGGTCACGTCGATGGCGGTCATGCGGGGCTCCTCGTCGGAAGGGGTGCCCCGGAGCGGCAAGGCCCCGAAAACGCCAGGCGCCCCGGACCTTGTCGGCCCGGGGCGCCTGGGAAGTCGCTTGTCAGTTGCTCAAGCAGCACGACCATGGCAGCCGGTGGGCCGGTTGCCATAGGTAAAGAGGAAGGTCGGGTGCGTGAGCATGGGGTCAGTATGGCACGGCGCGTTTTCGTCCGGCCGAGGCGGGTGGTGGCCGGGGTCCGGGAGCGGAGCCCCCAGTGGCCCACTCGACGAGACGCCACCCCGGTAGACTCGGCTGCACAGACCCCCGCCCAACCGCCGGAAGGCACCCCGTGTCATCAGCGACCCACGCCGCCCCCGACACCGTCCTGGTCGTCGACTTCGGCGCGCAGTACGCCCAGCTCATCGCCCGTCGCGTCCGCGAGGCCCGGGTCTACAGCGAGATCGTCCCGAGCACCATGCCGGTCGCGGAGATGCTCGCCAAGAACCCGGCGGCGATCATCCTCTCCGGCGGCCCCTCCTCGGTGTACGCCGAGGGCGCCCCGACCGTCGACCGCGCGTTGTTCGAGGCCGGCGTCCCCGTCTTCGGCATGTGCTACGGCTTCCAGCTGATGGCCACGACCCTCGGCGGCACGGTCGACAACACGGGAGCGCGTGAGTACGGCCGTACGCCTCTGCATGTCTCCAAGGCCGGCTCCACCCTCTTCGAGGGCACCCCGGACGAGCAGTCGGTGTGGATGTCCCACGGCGACGCCTGCTCCGCCGCCCCCGAGGGCTTCGCGGTCACGGCCTCCACGGACGTCGTACCCGTCGCCGCCTTCGAGAACGACGAGAAGAAGCTGTACGGCGTCCAGTACCACCCCGAGGTCATGCACTCCACGCACGGCCAGCAGGTGCTGGAGCACTTCCTGTACCGCGGCGCCGGGCTCACGCCTTCGTGGACCACGGGCAACGTCATCGAGGAGCAGGTCGCCGCGATCCGCGAGCAGGTCGGCGACAGGCGCGCGATCTGCGGACTGTCCGGCGGCGTGGACTCCGCGGTCGCCGCGGCCCTCGTCCAGAAGGCCATCGGCTCCCAGCTGACCTGCGTGTACGTCGACCACGGCCTGATGCGCAAGGGCGAGACCGAGCAGGTCGAGAAGGACTTCGTGGCCGCGACCGGCGTGCAGCTGAAGGTCGTGGACGCGGAGGAGCGGTTCCTCAAGGCACTCGCCGGGGTCTCCGACCCCGAGGAGAAGCGCAAGATCATCGGCCGCGAGTTCATCCGCGTCTTCGAGCAGGCGCAGGCCGAGATCATCGCGGACGAGGGCCCGGCGGTGGAGTTCCTCGTCCAGGGCACCCTGTACCCCGACGTGGTCGAGTCCGGTGGCGGTACGGGCACGGCCAACATCAAGTCCCACCACAACGTCGGCGGCCTCCCCGAGGACCTCGAGTTCCAGCTCATCGAGCCGCTGCGCAAGCTGTTCAAGGACGAGGTCCGGATGGTCGGCCAGGAGCTGGGCCTGCCGGAGGAGATCGTCCAGCGCCAGCCGTTCCCCGGCCCCGGCCTGGGCATCCGCATCGTCGGCGAGGTCACCAAGGACCGCCTCGACCTGCTCCGCGAGGCCGACGCCATCGCCCGCGAGGAGCTGACGGCGGCCGGCCTCGACCGCGACATCTGGCAGTGCCCGGTGGTCCTGCTCGCGGACGTCCGCAGCGTCGGCGTCCAGGGAGACGGCCGGACGTACGGCCACCCGATCGTCCTTCGCCCGGTGTCCTCCGAGGACGCGATGACGGCCGACTGGTCGCGCCTGCCGTACGAGGTGCTCGCGAAGATCTCGACGCGCATCACCAACGAGGTGCGCGACGTCAACCGAGTCGTCCTCGACGTGACGTCGAAGCCGCCGGGCACGATCGAGTGGGAGTAGGCCTCCTGCTGGTTGGCCTTCTGTTGGTTGCTGGTTGTTGGTGAGGCTCAGGCGCGCTTGATCGTGCGCACGGGCTCGCCGGGCTTCCAGACCTGGACGACCAGGTACTTGTCGTCCTCGACGTAGGTCCGTACGACCTCCGTCAGCTCGGTACGGAAGAGGTGGAACGGCTCCGGCGGTTCCACCTCTTCGCCGTACGCGGCCTTGACGGCGGGATCGTCGACCTCGATCGCCCGCCCGCCGACCCGGACGTCTCCACCGCCCATCTCGGTGCCCGGTCCCGGGTTGGCCTGCAACGCGAACCGTGGATCGCGGCGCAGATCGAGCGCCTTGAGCGAGTCCGGCATCATCCCGAGCCACAGCTCACCGCCGACGAAGCGGACCTCCAGCCCGGTCGTACGCGGGGAACCGTCCCTGCGGAGGGTGGCGAGGACGTGGTGTGTGAAGGCGGCGAACCGCTCCTCGACGGTCCTGGCGAGCTCGGGCGCGGCGGCGACGAAGGCCGCCCAGTTCGACGAGGCCGCACGGCTCTCGCCGTTCTCAGGGTTGTCTGGCATACGCAAGAGTCTGACGCGGATACCCGACACCTTCTGTCCGGCTTTCCGGAGGAAAGCGGCTCCCAGCCCTGCATGAACGGAACGGGCGGAACACCCTTGTCTACTGATGCGCATCCGTGACTTGCGTAACGGTTGCGCACACTCTTCACCGGACGACCCTGTTCTGTTCGAGCGACCGACGGTAACTTCCGCTTCGTAAAGGAACCCAGCCTGGAGGACACATGCACGGGCCCACACCGCCCCTGCCCCTACCCACCGACCAGCTGCGGTTCGCCATGCCGCCGATGCACGAGTCACCGGCGGACGAACGGCGGCACCGCAAGGAACGGCTGGCCGGGGCCATCAGGATCTTCGGGCGGCTGGGGTTCGAGGACGGGGTCTCGGGGCACATCACCGCGCGCGACCCCGAGTTCAGCGACTGCTTCTGGGTCAACCCGTTCGGCATGCCGTTCAAGCACGTCACGGTGAGCGATCTGGTCCTCGCCAACGAGGACGGCCAGGTCATCGAGGGCAGCTACCACGTCAACCAGGCCGCGTTCACCGTCCACGCCCAGGTGCACGCCGCCCGCCCGGACGTCGTCGCGGTGGCCCACTGCCACTCGGTGCACGGGCGCGCGCTGGCCGCGCTCGGCGACCTGCTCGACCCGATCACCCAGGAGTCCTGCGCCTTCTACGAGGACCACGCGCTGTACGACAACTACACGGGCGTCGCCGTCGACACCGACGAGGGCCGCCGGATCGCCGCCGCGCTCGGCAGCCGCAAGGCGCTCGTGCTGCGCAACCACGGGATGCTGACCGTGGGCGACTCGGTGGATGCGGCCGCCTGGTGGTTCCTGTCGATGGAACGGTCGGCCCAGGTCCAGCTGACCGCCAGAGCGGCGGGCCGCCCGATCCTCATCGACCACCGGCTGGCCGTCGCCACCCGCGAACAGACCGGCGGCGACCTGGTGGCCTGGATCAACTACCAACCCCTGTGGCAGGACATCAGCCGCAGCGAACCGGACCTGTTGAGCTAGCGGGTGGACGGATGGGGGAGCCGGGCGGCGACGGCCATCGCGACGAGCGTCGTCACCGGATCGCGGCGGGTGCCGCCCCACAGGCCAAGGGCGAACGGGTCCTTCCCGGGCGGGAGCTTCGAGAGCACGGCCGCGCGAGCGACACAAAGGGCGGAAACCCGCCTTCATGACCACGCGAAGCCGCAGCTGAAGCGGTCCGCACCTGCTCTCGCGCTCGCGGACGACGCCGGACACCGCGTCCAGCGGCACCGGGATCTCCCCCTACGTCTGCCGGAACACCAGGACTCTCCCAGCCAGGTCAACACGGGGATCGGCACTTCACCCCGCGCCCCGCTTGCGCGGAGTGCCCCTGCCGTACGCGGGCGGTGTCCAGTACGGCACAATTCGCTGTCATCACAGGGCAGTTGTACGGCCGCACGGTTGTGGGAGTGAGCGGACGTACGTACGACGCGTGCTGTCGGCGAGATGACGACGACGGTGGCGGCGATGGCGACGACGACCGTGACGACGACCGTGGTGATCACGACGTCCGTGGCGGTGCGGACGGCGATGACGGTGATGACGTCGCCGGTGGCGAAGGCGTGCATGACGTCGTCCTCGACGACGAGGGCTGTGACGGCGAAGAACGAGATGAGCAGCGGCCGCGGAAGCGGACGCGGCGTGGGAAGGCGGGCTCGGGCGTGGCGGTACAGGAGGCGAGAGGGGGCATGGGCGCGGGTCCCCATGACGGCGGGTGCACATGCGGGGACTGCCCGCACGGGGCGCGTGCGGGACACCGGCGCGCGGTCGCCGAGTTCCTGCTGAAACGTGAGGAGTTCGCGTCGGGGCAGGGCCTGCCCGCAGCGGTCGCACACTCCCCGTCCGCCTCCCGCCAGTGGGTCTCCGACGAACTCACCCAGTCCGCGGCAGTCGTCGCCGAGCGCGGCCGGATCGAGGGTGAGGCCTGGCTCGGCCGTCTGTGGCTGCGCACGGCGATCGTCGTCTGGGCCGCCGTCATCACCCTCCTCCTCGTCCAGGCACTCACCGCGATCGGCACGGGCTGGACGGTCGCGCGTACGGTCGGCCTGCTCGCCGCCCTGCTGGTGGGCGCGGCGCTGACCGGCGCCGGCTATCTGCACCGGGCCCGTGGCGGCACCCTCGCCCCGGTCATCGGCGAGGACAACCGTCTCTCCACCTCCCGCGCGATCGCGGCGAGCTGGGTGCTGTTCGTGGTCTTCGCCGTCCTCGTACTGGTGGGCCGCCTCGCCGCCGCCTCCGACCACCGCGAGCGCGAGGCACTCATCGCCGGACTCGAACTTGCCCGCGGCGCCGGCATCGTGACCGTCCTGGCCGTCGTCTGCGGCATCGCGGTACTGGTCCGCCGCGTGGTCGGCCTCCGCGTCCTCGGCCAGCGACTGCAGAAGGTGCGGGCCCATCGCCCGCGGGCCGCCGACCTGCTGACCGACGACTCCGGTCGAGGCAGCTTCACCGACATCCAGTACGTGATCATCTGCGCCGTCGCCCTGGCCTTCGCCGCGGTACGGCTGGCCCGCCGCCCCGACCAACTCCCCGACCTCCCCTGGGGCCTGGCCCTCCTCGTCTTGGTCTCGGCTGCCACCTACGTCGCCGGCAAGTACGCCGAGGGCGGCCGCCCCGTCATCCTCTCCGTGGTCCGCTCCCGCGAGGCCGGCGACCTCGACGCCCCCATCCGCAACGGCGACGACATCGAGATCCGCGGCGCCGGCTTCGTCCCCCCGGGCGCCCAGTCCGCCGACCGCCTCTCCCGCATGGTCGTCCGCATCGGCCCCGTCCATGTCCACGTCCCCCTCGTCCCCGTCGCCGGCGGTTTCAACAACCCCACCGACGCCGTCCTCACCGTCCCCGTCCCCGCCGACGTGGAGCCCGGCAAGGTCGAGGTCCAGGTCGTCACCGCGGCCGGCGTGGAAACCAACCGCTACGCGATCGAGGTGTCGGCCGACTGAGGGACGGAGCCGCGGCAGCGGGGGCATGGGACGCGGGCCTGGGATCGCGCGCCGAGAGTGGCCCTGGCAGGGCAGCGGTGGACACGGCACGCGGCCGGGAACGCGCTCCCCACAGGGCCCCGGTGCTGGGGCGAAGCGGGCTGCGGGGCTGCACCGGATACGCGGCTCCATCGGACTGCCGGGCCACGGACTGCCGGGCCATCGGACATTCGGCTCGACCGCGCCGAGGATCAGCTGGCAGGCCCCCACAGGGAAGCAGCCCGGTGAGGCCTGGGGGCGACGGCCTCGGTTCAGGACGGGACGCACAGAGGCCCAGGCCGGGAGGGGCAAGAGCGGCGAAGGCAGCGGGGGCGAACACAGTCACAAACACATCGCCCGCACCAGACGGCCACGAGCCAACAAAAAGGCCGACGCGGCATTGAGCGCCTCCACCCGTCCGAACGTATCGTTCGTCGAGGGGTCACGGCACAGCGGGCGAGAGGCGGCGCAGACTGATGACTCACAGCATTCGCACGAACACCCACGCCCCCTACGACGGCGGCGGCCGCGACTGGCGGGACACAGCCACCCGCTACGCCCTGCTACCCCTACGCGTCTTCCTCGGCGTCACCTTCATCTACGCCGGCCTGGACAAACTCACCGACAGCGCCTTCTTGTCCGACTCCGGCGCCGGCTCCATCGGCGACACGATGCGCGCGGCCCGCGACGCCTCCGCCATTCCGGCCCTCATCGACATGGCTCTCAAGAACCCCGTGGGGTTCGGCTATGCCATGGCCCTCGGCGAACTGGCCGTCGGTATCGGCACCCTCATCGGACTCTTCGCCCGCCTCGCCGCCGTCGGTGGCGCCCTGATCTCCCTCAGCCTGTGGCTGACGGTCAGCTGGGCCTCCGACCCCTACTACTACGGCAACGACCTCCCGTACCTCATGGCCTGGCTCCCCCTCATCCTCGCCGGAGCCTCGATCTTCTCGCTCGACGCGGTCATCCGCTCCCGCCGCAGACGACGACCAGCCGAATACCGCTGAGCTCTGGGGGTGGGGTGACCTCGCCCACTCACGACTCTGCGGCGACGGGCGGTGCTTGGGGTGCCAGGGGGCGTCGGCTGGACTACGAACGCCCCGGGGGAGCCGAAGGGGACCTCGTGGCCCGGAGGGGACCCCGTGGCACCCCCCACCGCGGGCCAGGGTCACCTCGCAATGCTGTCGCATTCGTCGGGGTCGCAGGATCTGGACGAACGTCCGCTGGGACATGGTTCGGTCATCACGCGGATGCGCTCTATGGCTCACTTTTCAGTTATTCGTCCATCCGGTGACACTGTGCGTGCTTCCCACCGGGTGGTGCCGCGTTGGTCACCCCTGCACGCCCGCATCCGGCGGCCGTATGTCCTCCGCTTTCCTTCCCGGCTTGCCTGTCGCTCTTTCTGGTCCTCCCGGCTCTCCCACGCCTCCCGCTTCCGGTCCGCCCTGGCCGTTCGCCCGCCGGGACACGCGGTGACCGCGTATCGCGTGGTTCAGGAACGCCACCGCCCCCGCGAGGCAGAGCCCGGCGATGACGAGGGGGAACGCGATGAACCACGGGGTCTTCCAGGCGCCGCCCGCGTCACCCAGGTACAGGACCCCGGTGAGGGCGAGGAAGAAGCCGGCTGTGAGCTTGCCGGGCCGGACGTCATGACGCGGCACGGGTCACCTCCGCCTGTCCCACACCGACTTCGAGGTCGACAGTGATCGTGCCACTGTCTTTCAAGCCCTTCACCGGCGGCAACGTCAACTGCTTGGTCTTGTCCGGCGCCACGTCCACGTCCTCCTTCCCGTCGCCCGGCAACTGGATGTCGCCAAGTCCCACTTCGATGTCGAGCTTCACAGTGACGTCCGGCGGGACCACCACCTTCACCTTCCCCGCTCCCACCTCCACGCCGGTCGTCAGCGTCTGGCCCTTCGACAGCTTCAGCCGTGACAGGTCCAGCGTGCCCACGCCCGTGCCCAACTCGTACCGGGCGGCCACATTCGCCGCCTTCCTCGGTGCCCACTCCGTACGGACCCAGTCGGAGCTGATGTTCGCAGGGAGCGCCGCCGAGCACGCCAGAAGCCCGGCGGTGACCACGGCCAGGAAGATCGACCCCGCTCCCGTCCTGCCCAGGAACGCGCTCACCGCTATCCCCAGGCCGAACACGATCAGTGCGCAGGCCAGACCGGTCTGCAGCGCGGCGGCCGGCTCACGGTCCTCCCAGGTCGCCTTCGCGCTCACGACTCCGGCGAGCAGCGCGAGCAGGAAGACCCAGCTGCCTATCCAGCGCGGGCCGCGTGGCCTCGGCTCGCGTTCGGTGCGTATGTGCCGGTGCGGCAGCGCGCCCGGAGCGACCGTGACGGATTCCATGATGTCGCGCTCCCGTGACTCCCGCGGTCCCCACAGATAGCCCGTGCCCCCCACATGGGTGCCGTCCTTGACTATCGGGTCACGCCACCAGGAGGGGTAGGAGATGGCGATGGGCGGCGCCTGGGGCTCCGGCGGAGCGTCGGCGGCGGCCTGCGCGGCGAGCGGATCGGGGTCTGGATCGCCGCGCTGCTGCGACCAGTACCCCGCGCCCGCCAGGAGCAGGGAAACGACGACGGCGAAGGCCAGGATCGTGCTGTTGTTGAGCAGCGTGAGGAACACTCCACAGCCGACCAGCGCGAAGAGCACGGCCGCCAGGGCATGGCCGTCGACCCGCCCGGTCAGCAACTTGCGAACTTCGTTCTCCTCTTCCTCGTCGTCGTACGGCACGAACAGCCAGACGAAGCCGTAGAAGATGAGACCGAGGCCGCCGGTCGCGGACAACACCGCGAGGACGATCCGGAAGATCACCGGGTCCATGTCGCAGTGCCGCCCGAGCCCGGCGCAGACACCGCCCAGCATCTTGTACTGCCGGTTACGGCGGAACTTGGGTGGAGCGGCGGGAGTGTCGACCGGGTCGGTTGGATCGGCTCTGCTCCCGGAGGCCCTTTGTCCCGCCGGGCCGGCGGACGCCGTTCGATCCGCGGGTGTACCCGTGCCCGGATGCGTGCCTGTGCTCGCGTGCGAGTGTGCGGGCGCGCCCTCGTGCGCGCGCGGCTCCTTTGCCGTGCCCGGTGTGGGCGTGGCGTCCTGCGGCTGGGTGTCCGGCCGCTGGGGGGCCGAGCCGGGGCCCGGTTCCGGTGCCGCGTGCTGGTGATCCGTCATGCGTCCATCGTGACCGGCGAGCCCGTCCGATGGCAGTCGGGATGACCCTGGCCGAACCCTGATATCGCCCCGGGGATGCGTTCGATCACGGCCGGACCGAAGATCAGGGGCGTCTCGGGGGTCGACCCTGATGCCTCGGTCCGCCATGCGTGTGAACATCGATGGCATGCCGGAAGCCGCAGCACTGCCACTCGACACCCCGCGGCCCCCGCGCAAGCTCTACCGCAGCAGCGACGGACGCTGGCTCGGTGGCGTGGCGCGAGGGCTCGCCGGGCATCTCGGGCTGCCTGTGACCTGGGTGCGGCTCGTGTTCGTCGGCCTGCTGATGGCAGACGGCCTCGGCGCGCTGTTGTATGCGGCGTTCTGGTTCTTCGTACCGCTCGGTATGGGCGGCGTGGGCAGCCAGCGACCGCCGACCATCACTTCCGACACCTCACCCGACGGCCGTCGCAGACTCGTGGCCCGCAAGCCGGACCGGGGCCAGATCGTCGCCCTCCTCCTCATGGTCGTCGTGGCGATGGTCTTCGTCGGCAATGTGAATCTGGGCGGGGGTGCCCGGGCGTATCTGTGGCCGACCGTGCTCGTCGGTGCAGGTGTCGCCCTGGTCTGGCGCCAGGCGGACAACGCGCGACGGGCCCGCTGGGCGGAGGTCGGACGCAGCAGGCGCACGATCACGCTGCTCCGCACGGTGGGCGGAGTGCTGCTGGTCGCCGCGGGCGTCTCCGGGATATTCGTCCTGCAGGGCTCCGCCGTCCATCTCAGCGCGGTGCTGCAGGCGGCGCTCGCGGTCCTCGTCGGCATAACGCTGCTCGCCGGCCCGTACCTCGTCCGCATGACCCAGGACCTCTCCGAGGAGCGCCTGATGCGCATCCGCGCCCAGGAACGTGCGGAGGTCGCGGCCCACGTCCACGACTCGGTGCTGCACACCCTGACACTGATACAGCGCAACGCGGACAACGCCAACGAGGTCCGCCGCCTGGCCCGAGCCCAGGAGCGAGACCTGCGCAACTGGCTGTACAAACCCGAGGGTACGGGCAAGGACGAGGACGACGAGCCGGGCACTCTCGCCGAGGCCGTGCGACGCAACGCAGCCGAGGTCGAGGACAAGCACGGCGTCCCCATTGAGGTGGTCGTGGTCGGGGACTGCCCACTCGACGAGGGCCTGGCCGCGCAGATGCAGGCCGCGCGGGAAGCGATGGTGAACGCCGCCAAGTACGGTGGCCAGGGCGGCGCCGTACAGGTCTACGCCGAAGTCGAGGGCAGGACGGTCTTCGTGTCCGTCCGCGACCGCGGCCCCGGCTTCGACCTCGACGCGATACCCGCCGACCGCATGGGCGTCAGAGAATCGATCATCGGCCGCATGGAGCGCAACGGGGGGACGGCACGGCTCCGCGCCGTACCGGACGGCGGTACGGAGGTCGAGCTGGAGATGGAGAGGGCGGAGACCACGTCATGAGTGACGCGAACGGGGAGAACGGAGCGAGCTGGGTGAACGGCCTTGCCGGTCAGGGTGTTTCGGCTGCCGCGCCGATCGGGGAGCCGGGGAGTCCGGCCGCGCGGAGCGGTGCGGTGCGACCGGGTGGGTCGGCTGTGGGGGACGCCTCGACCGGTGCGGGAGATTCGCCGGGGGTTGCCGTCCCGGGCGGGGGCGGGGCTGTTCCGGCAACCGCGTCCACGCAGCCAGCCGGGTCGAGTGCCGGCGAAGCCGCAGCATCTGGTGAGGTCCGTCCGTCTGCCGGAGTGAGCCCCTCCTCCGGAGGGAGCGTGCCCGACGACGTGAGTGCGTCCGATGAACGCGGTGCGTCCGGTGCGTCCGGTGCGCCTGATGTGGCCGGCGTGGCCGGCGTGGCTGGCGAAGCCGTGGACTCGGCCGGGGTGAGGGTTTCCCCGCCCGGGCGGCATGTTCGGGTTGTGCTGGTCGACGATCACCGTATGTTCCGTACGGGGGTGCGGGCCGAGATCGGGCAGACGGAGCGTACGGGCGTCGAGGTCGTGGGGGAGGCGCCGGACGTCGATCAGGCGGTCTCGGTGATCACGAGCACGCGGCCCGAGGTGGTGCTGCTCGACGTCCACCTTCCCGGAGGCGGCGGTGTCGAGGTGCTGCGTCGTTGCTCGGCGTTGATGGCGGATGCCGAGCAGCCGGTTCGTTTCCTCGCCCTGTCCGTCTCGGACGCGGCGGAGGATGTGATCGGGGTGATTCGTGGCGGAGCTCGGGGCTATGTCACCAAGACGATCACGGGCACGGACCTCGTGAACTCCATCTTCCGTGTGCAGGAGGGCGACGCGGTCTTCTCGCCGCGCCTGGCCGGCTTCGTTCTCGACGCCTTCGCTTCCACGGATGCGCCGCCGGTGGACGAGGATCTGGACCGTCTGACCCAGCGCGAGCGTGAGGTGCTTCGTCTTATCGCCCGTGGCTATGCGTACAAGGAGATCGCCAAGCAGTTGTTCATCTCGGTGAAGACGGTGGAGTCCCATGTCTCCGCCGTGCTGCGGAAGTTGCAGCTTTCCAACCGACACGAGCTGACGAGATGGGCGACGGCACGCCGATTGGTCTGATCGCCGGAGACTGCGGGCCGGGGCCGGGGCCGGGGCCGGGCGGCCCAGCCATCCCGAGCCCTGCCTCAACCGCCCTCCGCCTCAAGCTCGGCCCCAGCCTCGGCCCCAGCCCCCGACCTCGCTTGCCTTCCTTACTTGCGCTACTCGCCCTCCCCGATCGCCTGCTCACCCTCACCTGCTCCCGTTGCGTCCGCTCGCGCCCGACCCCTGCCCCTGTTACTGAGTTCGCCTCGCTCTCGCGTTCGGGCCGACGACACCAGGCCCTGTCCTCGTCGCCGCGCTGCTGGCGACGAAGTCGGCCGGGGCGCACTACAGCGACCCCCGCGTCGTACCCCCGCTGCCCCGGGAACGTACGACTGGACGGCCCGGCAATGCACGACGGGACGGCCCGCGGACGTACGACGGGAGCCTGGCGGTGCACGACGGGAGAGCCTGGCGGACGTACGACGGGACAGCCTGGCGGTGCACGAAACGACAGGAAGGCCCGGCGGTGCGCGGTGGTTCACACGACCCGTGTGGCTCCCGCGAACGGCATTTCGTCGAGCGGGGCCACACGTACGGGTGCTCCCGGTCTCGGGGCGTGGACCATCTGGCCGTTCCCGACATAGATGCCCACATGGCTGATGCCGGAGTAGAAGAACACCAGGTCGCCCGGGCGGAGTTCGGAGCGGGAGACGCGGTGGCCCGCGTTGATCTGGGCGTAGGTGGTGCGGGGCAGGGAGATGCCGGCGGCGCGGTACGCGGCTTGGGTGAGGCCCGAGCAGTCGAAGGCGTTGGGGCCGGTGGCGCCCCAGACGTAGGGGCTGCCGAGCTTCGAGTAGGCGTAGGAGACGGCGCTCGCGACACGGGAGTCGGGGGCCTGCATGCCCGCCGTCGAGGCCGTCCAGGCCGTGGCGGCCACCGGGGCCGGGCCGTCGGTCATGGTGTCGCGGCCGAAGGAGCGGGAGGCGTGGCCCGAGCCTCCCGCCGCGTCGAACCGGGCCCGTTCCGCGTCGCTGAGCCGGTCGAGGAGGCGTCGCGCCTCACCGAGCTTCGAAGTGATCGTCTTCTTCTGCTTCTTCAGCTCCGTCTGCTTGATCTTGAGCGAGGCCAGCTCGACCCGGGCGGCCCCGCGCAGTCGTTCGATCTCCCGCAGCTGCTTCCGTACGCCCGCCACGTCCGTCGCCTGCCGGTTGCCGACCCGGTCGGCGAGGGCGGCGCCGTCCAGGTACTGGTCGGGATCGCCGGAGAGTGCCAGCTGCCATGAGGGGGCCATGCCGCCGCTGCGGTACTGCGCGGCCGCCAGCGAACCGAGCTTGTCGCGCTCCGCGTTGAGCAGGTCCGTCCGGCGGGCCGCCTGGTCGCGCAGTTCCTCCAGGTTCTCCTGCGCCTTGTCGGCCTTCTCCTTCGTGCCGTTGTACTTCTCGGTGGCGACCTCCGCCTCCTCGTACAGCTTGTTCACCTTCGCCTTGACCTGCTCCGGTGTGAGCTGTGGGTCGGCGTACCCGGTGCCGTCGAACCCGGTCGCGGTCGCCGCGCCCGCGAGCGCGAGCGTGGCGGCGGTCCGAGCCGTGTGACCGCCGAGCGAGCGCTGTCTGGGCTTGCGGTGCGTTGCCACGTGGGGGCCACGTCCTCTCGTACGACCGCCGTCTGTCCGTACAGACCGCCTGGGGGAGCGGTTGCGCGTCCGGCGGCGGCCCGCACAGGGGGGAGCGGGGCGCCGCCGGACCTTCTCGGCGGTGGTGGCCGACTGCCGCCCCTGGCCCGGGCGGCGGTGGGGAGCCGGTCACCTGGGGGAGGACGCTAAACCTGAGTGTGACGGCGGGGTAACGCGTTGTGCGGAAGTGGCGTGGGTCGATCTGGAGTGACCGTATGTGACCGTGAGCCGGTGATGGCGCCGTCTTCTTCAGCGGGGCGATGACCGATGAGGTGATTTCGATTCGGGCGGGGGCGGAGCGGTGCTATGGGTGCATATATGCGAGGTCAGTTGCCGGTCGCGGCGTCGGCCGGGCCCCGTGTCCTTCGGCGCGCGGGCCCGTCATTAGGCTCCGCCCCATGGACGTACTCATCCACCTCTTCGTCGCCCTGCACATCATCGGCATCGCCTCCCTCCTCGGTGGTTTCCTCACCCAGATGAAGGCGATGGGCCAGGGCACGGCCCGTTTCGTCCCCGCCATGCTCCATGGCGCCCTCACCATGCTGGTGACCGGCGTGATCCTCGTCGGCCTCAATCAGGCGGACGACCAGAGCGTCAACAACATCAAGATCGGCATCAAGCTGGCGCTGCTGATCGTGATTCTCGGACTGGTGTACGTGAAGCGGGACGAGGAGACGGTGGAGAAGCCGCTCTTCGGCCTGGTCGGCCTGCTGACGACCGCGAACATCTTCATCGCGGTGTTGTGGACCTGAGAATCCAGGTCGGTGGCGGGCCGACGGCCGGACCTGAGAATCCAGGTCGGTGGCAGGCCGACGGCCGGACCTGAGAATCCAGGTCTGTGGCGGGCCGACGGCCGGACCTGAGAATCTAGGTCCGTGGCGCGCCGACCGCCCTCACCGCACCCCCCAAGACCACGAGCCACACCGCCACCGTGATCCACAGCAACACCTGCCCCGGCCCGCGCAGCCACGGCACGTCGGCCGCGGTGGCCACCGAGAGCGTCGCCGCCGCCGTCATCCCCATCGGGAAGACGGTGGACCAGCGGAGGGTGTCGTAGCGGGGCCGTCGCCACACGATTTCGGCCATCGCCAGCACGCAGTACCAGGCGAGATCGAGCACGAGGAGGGCGACGGTCGCGGTACGCAGTACGTCGTTGTCGTCGTCGTTCCACAGGTACGGTCCACCGTCCCCGGCCGCGGTGAGCAGCTTCGCCCCGGCCAGCGCGGAGATGGCGAGCGCACCGCCCGCGACCCACTGGTCCCCGGCGCCGACGGCCACCTGCCGCAGGTCGAAGTGGTAGAGCGCGACGGCGTAGAGCAAGAGCCCCAGCCAGAACAGCACGAGCGCCGCGTGCGCCGGCCACGCCACGTCCTCGGCCGCCGCGAGCGTCGCTCCGAGCACGGCGATCCCCTGTGTGGCCACGCACGCCAGGAACACCGATCCGGACATGCGGCGCCGCCAATGCCGTACGACCACGAGGAGCAGCACCGGCCAGAGCGCGGCGGAGAGGGCGAGCAGCGCCTCGGCCGCGGTCTGCCGGCCGAGTGTGGAGACGCGGGTCCCGAGCACGGTGGTCGCCGCGACGGCGGTCAGCGCGGCCGGGGTCCGTGCCTCGGCCCGCCACCGCGCCTGGTCACCCAACAGAAGGACCGCGAAGTCCACGGCCAGCACCGTCCAGACGACGGCCGCCAGGGCGAGGGTGATCCGGGACAGCAGTTCGTGGCCGGTCAGGTGCAGCCCGATCGAGATGATCCCGGTGGCCATGGAGCAGGCGCCGGCGGCGGGGGAGAGCTGGGTCCACCAGGGGGGTGCGGGTGGGGGAGAGGGCATGGGGGTGGGCCTCGCTCGGCGGAAGGGGTGGCTCCGGTTGATGGTAGGAGCTGAGGGGCGTCGGATCCGTGACCTGGGGAATGTGGGGGAGGACCTGGGTGGTCGAACGGCTGCACGAGGAGTACGGCCTCCCCCGAGGGACGGCCGCCGCGCTGGTGGCGGCTCGGAGGGTACTGCCGGTCTTCGACGGTCTCGACGAACTCGCCGCATCCCACCAGGCGGCGTTCGTCGAGCAGTTGGCACGCGGTAGGTGGGCCTGGACGGGGGGCGGCGGGTATGTGCTGACCTGCCGTACGAACGTCGCCGAGGAGGACCATTTCGGGATCCGCGCGACCCGCCTCGGCCGGATCGTACGGATGCTGCCCCTGGACGCGCGCACGATTCTGTCCGGCGCGCGGTGGCGGAGCCCCGAGGACGAGGCACGCTGGCAGCCCGTGGCCCTGGCCATCGAGACCGACCCCGAGGGCCCGCTGGCCCAGGCCTTCTCCTCGCCCTGGATCCTCGTGCTGGCGCTGAGCGCTTACGAACGGCGTGACCCGGCCGAACTCCTCGATCGCGAACGGTTCCCGGGAGCCGAGGAGATCACCCGGCGCATCCTCGACACGGCCGACCCGACCGCGAACTTCGACCTCTGGCGTGACGCCGACCGGCGCCGCTGGCTGCGGGTCGCGACGCGAGCCATGGGCAGCGCCGACGACACCTTGCTGTTGTGGTGGCGGATGGCGGCGGCCTACCAGCCCATGTGGTCGGTGCCGGCCATGCGGACGCTGTCGCTGATCCTCTCGACGCTGCTCGCTCGCCTGGGCGGTTCGGACCCGTTGTTCGCCGGATCCCTTGTCGTCGCCGTCCTCCTGCAACTGTTTCTGGTGGTGTTCGACGGCGAGGCACCCAGGCGTATCGGCGGACGGGAACCGGGCGCACCGCGCATCCGGCGGATCGCGCGCTCGCTCCTCGGGGGTCTGGCGGGCTGTGTCTCCGGGGCCCTGGCCGTGGCGCTCGCGGTGGGGTCCCGCCCGGACGGCCGGAGCGTGGAGCCGGCCGACCTGGCTGTGGTGTTCGTCTGTCTGTCCGCCGGCGTCGGCCTCGCCCTGGGATCCGGGGCGGCGCGTGGAACCGATGCCGTCCCGCCGTCCGACCACCGCTTCGGCGACCTGGGGCAGGACAGGCGCGCGGCACTGCTGACGGCGTCCTCTCTCACGGCCCTCGTCGGCCTCCCGATGAGCTACGCGTGGTGGGGCGAACTGTCCGCGCGGGGCTGGACCGTCCTGGCGTCCGTCTGTGTGCTCTGGTTCGGCGTCGTGCTGCTGCTCGACAGCGCCTGGGGCCGCTACCGCCTGGTCCACGCCTGGCTGGCCGCTACGAAGGAACTGCCGTGGCGGCTGCAGAGCTTCCTCGACCGGGCGGCCGCGGAAGGGCTGCTGACCACCCCGGAGGGATACGGCGACGGCTGTCACGCCTTCCGGCACGACCTGGTGCGCGACGCGCTCGTGGCGCGCGGTGGCGACAACAACTCCCACCGGGACACCGTCCGACGCTTTCGACAGGAGGTCGTGGACGAGACCCTCGCGCTGCCGGAAGCCGTCGCCTACATCGCCTACACGTCCGACGGCGATCTGGCGGCCGAGCAGCGGGCTGCGGAGCACGTCGGTTCGTTGGCCGAGAGGGCGTTCGACGACGACCTGCCGACCATCGCCGAGGCCGGCGTCGAGGCGTACGAACGTTTCCGGCAGGCCCACCTGAGCATGGTCGCCGTGCAGCGGCGGCCGTGGTGGGCCGGACGCGCCCTCACGTTCGCGTACGGCGCGCTCGCCTATGCCGGCGGTATCGTCCTGTTCAACGCCATGGGGTTGGTGAGGGTGGGCGGCGACGTCGTGCTCCTGGTGTGGGTGCCGACCATCGTCATAGGGCTCGTCGTCCGGCAGAGCGGCTTCCTGGTGGCCCGGCGCAAGAACTGGGCGACCCCGCTGTCGATGATCCTGGCCCCCTACGCCGGTCTGCTGGCGCTGACGCCCGTCCACCCCGGCCGCCTTCCCACCGTCGCCCTCGTGTCCGCCGCCCTCACAGCGCTCACCCTCCTCGCCTACCTCAACGCCCGCCCCCACGCCACCACCCACCGCGCCCTCCACTCGGAGGACCCGGCCCACTGGCCCGAGGTCCCCGCCACCCGGTCCCGCTACCGCGACGCCGCCCTCCAGGCCCGCCGTGACTGGCTGACCGCCCTCGCCCGCGACGGAGTGATGCCTCTGCTCCGCAGCAGGCTGCGCGTGGCCCAGGACCCGCAGAACCTGACCTTCCCCACCATCGACCCCTCCCGCCTCACCGGAACCCGCCGCTTTGACCAGTTCGTGGCCACGGAGGCGGCCCGTCAGACCGAGTACCACCTGAGGGAGCTGGAGAGCGCGAGCATCGGGGTGAGCGGGCCGCGCGGGGCGGGCAAGAGCAGCCTGATGCAGCGGTTCTGCGCCCCCGACATGTCCACCGCCCCTGACGACCTGCTCGTCCTCGTGCCCGCCCCGACGTCGTACGACCCCCGGGAGTTCCTGATCCACCTCTTCGCGGAGGTCTGCCGCAGGATCACCGGGCAGGACGCCTCCGCCGACGGGCGGCCGGGGCCCGAGCCGGGGCGGCGCGCGGTGCGGGCGCAGCGGATCGGGGCCGTGCTCGCCGTCGTCGTCGGGGTGCTCGCCACGATCGGCGCGATCCTGTGGCCCGATCTGTCGGGTCTCGGCCGGTGGTGGTCGAGGAATCCCCGCCTGCTCATAGGCACGGGCGGATACCTGCTCGCGATCGCCGGAATCGTCTGGGCGCTCGTCCTGTCCGGACGCGCCGGGCGCGAACCCGAGCAGCGCACGGGCGGCGCGGAAGCCGCCGCCGTACGCCACCTCCGCACCCTTCACTACCAGCTGACCATCATGCGCTCCCGCACCAACCAGCTCGCGCTCCCCGCCGGGCTCCAGGTCGCCGACGCACAGCAGGTCCAGCACACCGAACAGGTGCTCACCTACCCCGAACTCGTCGCCCGCTTCCGGGCCTTGCTCGACCTCGTCGCGCTGGAGCGACGACCCCTCGGCGGCCGGGTCGTCATAGGCATCGACGAACTCGACAAGCTGGGCAGCGCGGAGGAGGCCGAGCGGTTCCTCAACGACCTCAAGGTCGTCTTCGGGATCCGGGGCTGTCACTTCCTCGTCGCCGTCTCCGAGGACGCGCTCACCGCCTTCGGACGGCACGTCCTCGACGTACGGACCGCGTTCGACAGTGCCTTCGACAAGGTGGTGGCGGTACCGCCGCTCGACCTGGCGCAGGCCCGCACCCTGCTGGAGCTACGGGGCGTGTGGCTTCCGGAGCCCTACCTCTGGCTGTGCCAGGTGCTCTCCGGCGGGCTGCCGCGCGATCTGCTGCGCGCGGTGATGAGCCTCGCCACGGCCAAGGCCCTGCGGAACATCAGCGAACTCGATGAACTGGCCAGGGAGCTGATCACCGAGGACGCGCACGCCGTACTCTCCGCCCAGTCCCGGCACGCCGCCACCCTGACCGGCGCCAACGCACCGGCGGCCGCCCGCTGGATCGCCGAGGCCTCGCAGGCGCCCCTCGACCTCACCGACTGGGAACAGCTGATCTACGCCGCGCCCACGGTTCCCCCTGACGAATTCGAGACCCGTCGTGCCGTGGAGCAGGTGCAGTCTTATCTCGCCCTCTGCACGACCCTCCTGCGCACGTTCGCGGAAGGCGGCCCCGCCGACCTGGCCCTGCGCTTCGACCGGCTGAACTCCGCGGGCCCCGGGCCCATCGACCGGCTCACCACCGCTCGCCCCAAGCTCGCGGCGGAACCCGACGCGGCATGGGCGGTGGTGAACCGGTATCGGCACGAGACGCCGCGGATGATGGAGCTGCCGCAGCGGCTCTGACTCCTACGCCGGCCGCACCACGCTGTGGATCGACCCCTCGCCGTCGTAGAAGACCGACTCCTCGCGCACATACGCCCCCGGCTTCGGCGCGTGGATCATCATCCCGTTGCCGATGTAGATGCCGACGTGGCCGATGTTGTCGTAGAAGAAGATCAGGTCGCCGGGCTTCGCGGTGGAGAGGGAGACCGTCGTGCCGGCGTGCACCTGGTCGTACGTGGTGCGGGGGAGGTCGACTCCGGCGGCCTTCCAGGCTGCCTGGGTGAGGCCGGAGCAGTCGTAGGAGCCGGGGCCGGTGGCGCCCCAGACGTACGGCTTGCCGATCTGTGAGCGGGCGAAGGTGAGGGCCCTCGCGGCTTTCGAGGCGTATGTGGAGTCCTCGACCGCGGTCGAGGTGTCCTCCTGGGGCTGGGTCTGCTGAGATCCCTGTGGCTGTGTGGTCTCCTGGGACTGCTGGGTCTCCTGTGGCTGTGGAGCCTGTGGAGCCTGTGGAGCCTGTGGAGCCTGTGGGGTCTCCTGTGCCTGCTGAGCTTCCTGTGCGGCCGCCGCCTGCTGCTGCGCCAGCTCCTCCGCCCTGCGGTCGGCCTCCTCCTGCTCCCGCTTCTCGATCGCGGCGAGCCGGGCCTTCTCCTCGGCCGTGAGTTCGGACAGCAGTTCGCGGGCCTGGGCGAGCTTCTTCTGGACCTTCGCCTTGCTGGTCTTCAGCGCGTTCTGCGAATCGGTGAGCTGTTCGAGGCCCTCGGTCGCCTCCTGCCGCTGCTTCGCCGCGTCGGCCTGCTGCGTGACGTAGTCGTCGACGGCCGTCTGCTGGCGGTCCGTCAGCCGGTCCATCAGCTGGTTCTGGGCGAAGTACTCCTCGGGGTTCTCCGCCAGCAGGAGCAGTGCCGCGTCGGGCGAGGCCGCGCCCGTGCGGTACTGGGCGGCCGCGAACTCGCCCAGTTCCTCGCGCGCCTCGTTCAGCTTCTCCGCGCGCTTGGCGACGTCGTCGAGAAGCGTGTCGACCTTCTTCTTCTGCTGGGAGGTCTGCTCCTTCACCGAGTTGTACTTCTCGGTGGCCGTCTCCGCCCCGCGGTAGAGGTCGTCGACCTTCTTCTCGACCTCTTCGAGGCTCGGTTTGTCGTCGGCCGAGGGGGCCGCGTTGGCCGTCTGGGAGAGCAGGGCCACGGAGGTGAGGGCGGCGGTGGCGAGGGCGGGGGTGCGTATGCCCGGGCGCGCCGGACGAGGCTTTCGGTGCGCCATGGGTCGGCGACTCCTTCCGTTGTCCGCCTACCGAGTTAGCTGTCGGGTTCGGGCGCAAGCTTCGGAAGGTTTGCCCTACGGCCCTGCCGCGTGCGGCGACGCGGGCCGATTCACCCCAAGGTCGGTTTGGGTCCCCGGCTCCGGCTGCCCCAGGGGACGCACCGGACTCGGCGGAGGCCGAACGGCCCGGCGACGTTCGCCGGTTGTGTCGTACGACCCAACCCAAAACGCTAGCCAACTCCTGTGGCCCCTGTGAAGGTTGATGTCCGATAGGCCCGATACGTTTTTGTGACCTTAGTACGGTGATCGCGATGAGTGAGATCAACAGTCACTATTCGTCCTTGAACGATCGCATCCGGTGGTCACCGTCCATATGGGAGCTCCGGAGATCGCCGGGGCGGACTTTCCGGGGCGGCCCATGGCTGTCAGTGGAGGCGCCTAGACTCGGAGAGCGATGAGCAGCCTCTTTGACGACAGCTTCCTGGCGGACCTCCAGGCCCCACGGGCCCACACCGAGGAACCTCCGCCACCGCCCGAGGACGATCACGTACCGGAGCCGATTCCGGACGATCTGTTCGGCGGGAAGTTCGACGCGCCCCCGGACCGGGACGCCTACTACCGCGACGGCGCCTCACGCCCGGTCATCGACCCGGCGGCCCTCCTCGACGGACTCAACGAGAACCAGCGTGCGGCCGTGGTCCATGCCGGTTCCCCTCTGCTCATCGTGGCCGGCGCCGGGTCCGGCAAGACCCGTGTGCTCACCCACCGCATCGCGCACCTGCTGGGCGAGCGGCATGTCCACCCGGGCCAGATCCTCGCGATCACCTTCACCAACAAGGCCGCGGGCGAGATGAAGGAGCGTGTCGAGCAGCTCGTCGGGCCGCGCGCGAACGCGATGTGGGTCATGACCTTCCACAGCGCGTGCGTCCGCATCCTGCGGCGCGAGAGCAAGAAGCTCGGCTTCACGTCGTCCTTCTCGATCTACGACGCCGCCGACAGCAAGCGGCTGATGGCGCTGGTCTGCCGCGACCTGGACCTCGACCCCAAGCGCTTCCCGCCCAAGTCCTTCAGCGCCAAGATCTCGAACCTGAAGAACGAGCTGATCGACGAGGAGGACTTCGCGGCCCAGGCCTCCGACGGCTTCGAGAAGACCCTCGCCCAGGCCTACGCCATGTACCAGTCGCGTCTGCGCGAGGCGAACGCCCTCGACTTCGACGACCTGATCATGACGACGGTCAATCTGCTGCGCGCCTTCCCGGACGTCGCCGAGCACTACCGCCGCCGCTTCCGCCATGTCCTCGTCGACGAGTACCAGGACACCAACCACGCGCAGTACGCCCTGGTCAGAGAGCTGGTCGGCACCTCCGAGCACCCGGTCGACGTACCGCCCAACGAGTGGGACGTACCCCCCGCCGAGCTCTGCGTCGTGGGTGACGCCGACCAGTCGATCTACGCCTTCCGCGGCGCGACCATCCGCAACATCCTCCAGTTCGAGGAGGACTACCCGGACGCGACGACGATCCTGCTGGAGCAGAACTACCGCTCCACCCAGACCATTCTGAGCGCGGCCAACGCGGTCATCGAGCGCAACGAGTCCCGGCGCCCCAAGAACCTGTGGACCAACGCGGGCGCGGGCGCGCAGATCACCGGCTATGTCGCCGACACCGAGCACGACGAGGCACAGTTCGTCGCCGACGAGATAGACCGACTGACGGACGCGGGTGACGCGAAGGCGGGCGACGTCGCCGTCTTCTACCGCACGAACGCCCAGTCCCGCGTCTTCGAAGAGGTCTTCATCCGCGTCGGCCTGCCCTACAAGGTCGTCGGCGGTGTCCGCTTCTACGAGCGCAAGGAGGTCCGGGACGTCCTCGCCTACCTGCGGGTCCTCGCCAACCCGGAGGACTCGGTCCCGCTGCGCCGCATTCTGAACGTGCCCAAGCGCGGCATCGGCGACCGCGCCGAGGCGATGATCGACGCGCTCTCCCAGCGCGAGAAGATCAGCTTCCCGCAGGCGCTGAAGCGCGTCGACGAGGCGTACGGCATGGCGGCCCGGTCGACGAACGCCGTCAAACGGTTCAACACGCTGATGGAGGAGCTGCGCACGATCGTCGAGTCGGGCGCCGGTCCGGCGACGATCCTGGAGGCGGTCCTCGAACGCACCGGCTATCTGGCCGAGTTGCAGGCATCGACCGACCCGCAGGACGAGACCCGCATCGAGAACCTCCAGGAACTCGCCGCCGTGGCACTGGAGTTCGAGCAGGAGGCGGCTGCGGCCGAGGCTGCGGCTGCCGGGGGCGGCGAGGGCGCGGCCGAGGGCGAAGGCGCGGATGCCGGTGCGGATGCCGGTGCGGATGCGGATGCGGGCGCGGTTGCGGTCGCGGTGTCCGGTGGGCTCCCCGCCTTCCTGGAGCGCGTGGCCCTGGTGGCCGACTCCGACCAGATCCCGGACGAGGAGCAGGACGGCTCGGGTGTCATCACCCTCATGACCCTCCACACCGCCAAGGGCCTGGAGTTCCCGGTCGTCTTCCTGACCGGCATGGAGGACGGCGTCTTTCCGCACATGCGCGCCCTCGGCCAGACCAAGGAACTGGAGGAGGAGAGGCGCCTCGCGTACGTCGGCATCACGCGCGCGCGGGAGCGGCTCTACCTCACGCGCGCTTCGCTGCGCAGCGCCTGGGGCCAGCCCTCGTACAACCCGCCGTCCCGTTTCCTGGAGGAGATCCCGGCCACCCACCTGGAGTGGAAGCGGAAGGGTGCCTCCGCGCCGGTGTCCTCGGGCCCGGCCGCCGGGATCGCGTCCTCGCTGTCGTCCGCCCGCTCCCGCTCCTCGGCCGCGGGTGCCTCGGGCTTCGCGACCCGCCGTACGTCCGAGAAGCCGGTGGTGTCCCTGGCCGTCGGCGACCGAGTCACCCACGACCAGTTCGGTCTCGGCACGGTCGTCGGAGTGAAGGGCACGGGCGCGAACGCGGAGGCCACGGTCGACTTCGGCGACACCAAGCCGAAGCGGTTGCTGCTGCGGTACGCGCCGGTGGAGAAGCTGTAGAGCCGCACATACGCGGAGGGCCCCTGCTCACCGAGCAGGGGCCCTCCGCGTATGCAAGCCGTTGACCGAGACCGGGGGTTACGTCGGGTCCAGCCCGTGGCTGCGCAGCCACGGCAGCGGGTCTATGGCCGAGCCGCCGCCGGGGCGTACCTCGAAGTGGAGGTGCGGGCCGGTCGAGTTGCCCGAGTTGCCCGAGAAGGCGATGGTGTCGCCGGCCTTGACCGTCGTACCCGAGGCGACCTTGTACGTGGAGAGGTGGCAGTACCAGGTCTCGGTGCCGTCCTTGGCCGTCACGATCACCATGTTGCCGTAGGCGCTGTTCCACTGCGTCCGGACGGTGCCGTCGGTCGCGGCCATCACCGCCGTGCCGTACGAGACGGGGAAGTCGATGCCGGTGTGCAGGGACATCCAGTTGACGCCGGACTGGCCGTAGTAGGCGCTGAGTCCGTGCGCGGCGACCGGCAGCGCGAACTTCGGGCGCAGTCGCTCCTTGCGGGCCGCCTCCGCCGCCGCCTTCTTCTGCTCCAGCTCCTGCTGTGCCTTGAGGTCGATGCGCTCCTGCGTACGGCTCGCCCGGTCGGCGAAGTCGTCCGCTCCGGCGGAGAGGCTTTCGAGCTGGGTGTCCAGCTTGTTGTTGGCGGTGGACGGTTTGACCGCGGTGACGTCCGACTTGGTGGTCGCCGTCGTCTCCGTGTCGTCCACGCCGGTGCCGACCGAGGCGGCCGCGATGCCCGCGACACCCATGACGCACGCCGAGGGAACGGCGACGGTCAGCAGGGCGGAACGTTTGGCCGGAGCCTTGCGTCGCGAGCGCGAGGCGGCACGGGTGGCCGCGCGGCCACCGTTGCCCGCGCTCCCGCTCCTGGCCGAGCCGGGGGTGACCTCTTCCTCGTCGTCGAGGAGTGCGGCACGGCTGTCGCCGTCGGCCCCGAACTCGTCCTCCGCCGGGAGGGATTGGGCCTCGCCGTACAGATCGACCTGCTCGAAGGTCGCGGTCGCCTGCTCGTGGAACGAGACGGTCGAGGGGCGCTCGTCCGACGTGTCCGTCGAAGGGTGCTCGTGGGCGTCGTAGGACTCGGGGGCACTGCCGCCGTGCTCGTCGTCGGCCGTCTGTGCGCCGTCGCCGTTCCACTGCGTGGCGTCGTACGCGCCGGTGTCGAAGTGCTGGGTGCCGACCCACTGCTGGGTCTGGTCGTTCTGCCCCAACTGATCGGCCCGGTCGAGCTGTTCGGCCTGGAGCCAGCCGTTCGCGTCCCACTGGCCGGTGTTGCCGTCGGGACCCGTCGACTGCGCGGGAACCTGGGCGAGGTTCTCGTAACCGGACGTCGTCCAGTCCGTGGTGTCGTAGCTGCCCGTGTCGTACGCGGCCTGGTGCTGCGCGGCGTACGGGTCGTAGTTCAGCGTCTGGTGGCTGCCCGTCGCCCACTGCGAGGCGTCGTACGAACCGGTGCCCGCACCGGAGTCGTTGCCCGGCATGTCGCCGAAGAGGGGGTCGACCGCGAAGGTCCCGGTGGCGGGCGTGTGCGCGCCGGTACCGGCGTCAAAACCCGTGGCGCCGTAGTCGCCGTACGTGGTGAAGTCGCCGTACGTGGCCTCCTGGTGGCCGTGCGACGCATAGGGCGCCGAGTCGGCATCGGAAGCCGGGGCCGGGGGTGTTGCGGTCCCCGACGGGTGACGATCGTTCACCAACTTCTCTTTCGCCTCGACGACAGGGGCTGGCAGAGCAGTGCGGTGACTGTACCCGGCGGTACGCGGGCGCGACAATCTTCAACGGGTTTCACGGCTGTAGGAAACGGGCATTCGAGCGTCTTTCGGCGATCAGCGGGCAGGACTTTGGCCTGGGGTTCGAAATCCGTTCGATTGTGGGCGGCTGTGCCGGGGCTGTGAAACGGCCGTGCCGAGCCCCCGGGCCACCTCGGCGGGGTGTCGGAGCGGTTCCGGCGTGACTCCCGTGCGGCTGGGGTGGGCGTGGTGCGCGGGCGACGGGCGTGTTGTGGCTGTGGGGCGGGTGTCGCGGGCCGGGTGTGCGGCGGGGGCGTGCGGAGGTGACCGGGGTTTACCCCGTTTCGCGTGGTTTGGCGCGGTGGGGCTCGCGCTTTCAGGCCCTCGTGGTGTGGCCGGCGCCGGACCCTGGTGAGCAGGGCCTACGCCACGGTCAGACCTCCGGGGTGGCCGGTGGCGGGCAGGGCTCCGGTCTGCGAGGTGTCCAGGGCCTGGCGTATCCCGGCGGCGACGGCCGGGTGCACGGGCAGCGCGAGATGTCCGATGCCGGTGACCCTTGTGTTCTGCGCCATCAGATCGGGGTGATCGACGCAGGCGGTCTCCAGCGGGTCCATCAGGTGGTCGAGGTCGCTCCAGAACGCCACGAAGTGCGTACGGCAGCCCGGCGCCGGCTCGCGCAGCTCCTCGAGCACGTCCGAGCCCGGGCGCATCTGGCGGACGATCGGGTGCGCGTTCGCCAGCGGTGCGACCCGGGTGCCGGAGTGCGGGGTGCCGAGCGTGACGAGCGTACGGACGCGGAGATCGCCGCCCAGGCGCTGCACGTAGTACCGCGCGATCAGCCCGCCGAGGCTGTGTCCTACGACGTCCACCCGGTCGTGGCCGGTGCGCTCGCAGATGTCCTCTATATGCCGGCCGAGCAGCTCGGCGGCGGCGCGGATGTCGCAGGTCAGAGGAGAGTAGTTGAGGGACTCGATCTGGCGGCGGCCGTGCTGGGCCAGGGAGCGGCGCAGCAGGACGAAGACGGAACGGTTGTCGATGAAGCCGTGCAGCAGGACGACGGGCGGCTTCTCCTCGGTCGGCAGCTGAGCGGTCCGGTCGGGAAGATCCGGCGAGGGGTCGGACGGGGCGGTGGGGGCCGGACGGCGTTCCTGGACGAGCCCGGAGGGGTAGATCAACAGATGTCCGGCGAGGATCGCGAGCTCCAGCGCGGTCGCTTTCAGCAGGGCCATCGACAGCCCTGTCAGCCTGGCGGGCAGCAACCGCTCGTAGAGCGGAAGCAAGGGCTGAACCGCCTTGGTGACCTTCGTCCCCGACATCCCCGACCTCCTGTCGGCACGCGGGTGGACGACTCTGTCCTCCCCCGTATGCCCTCATGGAGAGCTGTGACGGTGACCTGATCGCTCAGGGCGCTCCCCGTGTCCGTACTGCCGTGCGCTGCGAACGTATGTCCTGTCGTGTGATTTCCCCCTCGCCCTCCACTGTGAAACTGCCGGTTGCGGGATGCTGGAGATAACGTTCGTTCACTACCCCGGCGCGGGTGCGAGTGGCCGGACTGGTCGGTGTAGTCGTTTCATGGAGGCAGTGATGGGTGTGGCAGCCGGTCCGATCCGCGTGGTGGTGGCCAAGCCGGGACTCGACGGCCACGATCGCGGTGCCAAGGTGATCGCGCGGGCGCTGCGCGACGCCGGTATGGAGGTCATCTACACCGGCCTCCACCAGACGCCGGAGCAGATCGTCGGCACCGCCATCCAGGAGGACGCGGACGCGATCGGTCTCTCCATCCTCTCCGGCGCCCACAACACGCTCTTCGCGGCCGTCATCGACCTGCTCGCCGAGCGTGATGCCGCCGACATCCTCGTGTTCGGCGGCGGCATCATTCCCGAGGCCGACATCCAGCCCCTCAAGGACAAGGGTGTCGCCGAGATCTTCACGCCGGGCGCGACGACCGCGTCGATCGTGGACTGGGTGCGGGCGAACGTACGGCAGCCGGCCGGAGCGTAGGCCTCCGGACGGGGCGGGTTGGTCGTGGCCGAGGTGGTGGGCCGGCTGTAGCCGGGCTCGAGTAGGGCAGGCGACGACGAGGACGGGACGCTTTCGGGGTCACGGCGGCGGTGTCAGTTCCGCTCGCATCGCCGCGCGCAACCGCAACGTGGTCGTCAGTCGCTGAAACGCCTCCGCCCAGTACCCCCCGGCCCCGGGCGAAGCGCCCTCCGTCTCCTCCGGCGTCGCCGCGAGCGGATCCAGCCGCACCGCCTCCGCCGGGTCCAGACAACGCTCGGCCAGCCCCATCACCCCACTGAAGCTCCACGGATAGCTCCCGGCGTCCCGGGCGATGTCGAGCGCGTCCACCACCGCCCGCCCCAACGGCGGCGCCCACGGCACGGCACACACCCCGAGCAGCTGGAACGCCTCCGACAGCCCGTGCGTCCCGATGAACCCCGCCACCCACGCGGCCCGCTCGTCCGCCTCCAACGTCGCCAGCAACTTGGCCCGCTCGGCCGACGACACGGCCCCCGGCCCCCCTGCCTCGGGCGTCGACGGCGCCCCCAGCAACGCCCGCGACCACCCGGGATCCCGCTGCCGCACCGCCGCCCGGCACCACGCCGCGTGCAACTCGCCCTGCCAGTCGTCCGCGACCGGCAACGTCACGATCTCCTCCGGCGTACGCCCCCCGAACCGCCCCGACCACGCCCCGAGCGGTGTCGCCTCCACCAACTGGCCCAGCCACCACGACCGTTCACCCCGTCCGGCGGGAGCCTTGGCCACCACACCGTCGCGCTCCATGCCGGCATCGCACGCGTGCGGTGCCTCGACCACCAGCGTGGGCGTGTCGCCCGTGTGGTCGACCGCCACGCAGGCCGTCGCCCGTACCGCCATCCGTCCCGCGAGCGCCGAGTCGGGCAGCGCGGACAGCAACTCCGCTGCCGTGGCCCGCACATTCCGGCTGCGGTCCGCCAACGCCCCCTCCAGGAAGGGCTCGTCCGCCGACTCCAGCCCCGTACGGAGCGTGTCGAGGAACATCAACCGGTCCTCGGCCCGCTCCGTCGCCCACGTCGACATCAGCAACTCACGGGCGGCCGCGGCCTCCTGGGCCCGTATCCCGGTGAGCAGAGCCACCCGCTCCGCGAACAGGCCCTCCTGCCAGAGCCGCCGCACCCGGTCCGGCTCGTCCGCCCCGGGCAGGGCCGAACCGCCGCCCGGCGCGGCGCGCAGCGCGAACCGCCAGTCGGAGTTGAGCCGGGCCAGCCACAGCGCGCGCGGGCCCGCGAAGGCCAGGGCGGCGGGGCGCAGGTCGGTACGCCCGCGCGCCGCGTCCAGCAGCGCGGGCAGCGCCTCCGGGGGCGCCGCGTAGCCGTACGCGTTCGCCAGGGCCAGCCACTGCGGCAGCAGTTCCATCAGATCGGGCGCCGTGCCCCTGCGGCCACCGCCCGTGCCGGGCCGGTCGGCCAGCAGCGTGGTGAGCCTGCGCGTCGCGGCGGGTGGCAGCGCCGCCCGCCGGTCCGCCGCCGCGGGTTCCGGCCGCGCCGCCGCCCGTACGGGCCGTATCCCCGCCCTGCGCCGCACGGTCTCCACCGCCGCCGCGTCCACCAGGGCCACCGGCGCCTGACGGCCGTGCACCGCCCCCACGGGCATACGACGGTCCGTGCCGAGCAACGCCGTGGTGACGAGCTCCTCCCAGGCGCTCGCCGCCGAAGTGCCGGTCATGAGGGTTCCTTTCGTACGGAGACGATCGGTCGGGAACGCCGAGTCGGTCGGGTTCGCGCTGGTGGGCCTCAGCACAGCGTCACCATCCGCCCGGCCACGGCCCCGTCGGCCCCGTCGGCTCCACCGGTCCCTTCCGCCCAGGCCGTAAGTGGTGTGAAGCCCCGGTGGCCGCACTCGCCGAAGACCGTGACGGGGGTGCCGCCGGAGAGGGCGGCCAGGCGCCACAGGCCCGGGCGGGTGCCGGCGGACGGGGTCAGGGGCAGGGCCAGCTCGCCGGCGGGGTCCGTCAGCTGCCAGCCGTCGCCGTCCGGGGTCGGTATCACCCCGGCGAGCGTCACCGGGTACGAGTCCAGCCACGGGTCGTCCCGCAGGGCCTCGCCGTAGCGCGCCGCGGCCTCGGCCGGGGTCACACCCGGGGGCCGTATCGCCGCCGGCTCGGGGACGGTGAACCGCTCGCCCAAGGCGGCGCGCAGCTGCCCCGCGCCGGGGTACGACGACACCTCCGCCTCGAACGCCAGCCCGACCGGCAGTGACAGCTCGGGCGCGCGGCCGGCGGCGCCGTAGGAGAGGAGCAGTGCCGTACGGCCCGACTCGGCGCCGTGGACCCAGATGCGGCGGGTGGTGAGGCGGGTGTCCGCCGTGTCGTACTGGGCGAGGGCCAGCCAGCGGTCGCGGACCGGCGGGCCGTCCGGGGAGCCGGGCAGGCCGACCCGGGAGCGGACCGTCGCCGCGAGTCCCTCCGGGAGCCGTTCGCGACGCAGCCAGCCCTGGACGAGGAGGTGCAGAAGCGCGCACTCCTCAAGGAGCCGGACCGGCCAGCCGGGGCCCGAGCCCGGTATCGCACCCAATTCCCTTACACGGGCGGCCAGTCCGGGGGCCTGGGCGTCGACCATGCGGGCCGCCGTCTCCTCCCACAGCCCGTACCCCGCCCGCTCCGCGGCGGCCAGGCCGCCGCGGAGCAGATCGCCCAGGCGCTGCTCCAGCTCCGTCGCGCCCGCGGTGATGCGTTCGGCGCGGCGCTCCGCCCTGCGGAGCGCCGCCTCCGGGTCAGCGGACGTGGCCCCAGATGCCGCGCCCGTCCTCGTCGTCCTCTCCGCTGCGCGCGTGCGGCGCCCGGAGAGCCACTGCTCCGCCCAGTCCGGCGCCTGCCCATGCGGCACCGCACCGTCGTCGGCCGCCCAGAGCAGCAGCAGTCCCAGTGCGTGCTTGCACGGGAACTTGCGGCTCGGACAACTGCACTTGTACGCGGGCCCGGAGGGATCCGCGACGTCGACCACGGTCTGATACGGCTTGCTGCCACTGCCTTTGCACAGTCCCCACACCGTCCCCTCGTCCGAAGTGCCCGCCTGCGACCACGGTCCGGCCGCGGCGAGTTTGCTTCCGGCTTTGCGCGACGCTGCGTCAGGCGCCGATGCCAGCACCTGCTCAGCCGTCCAGCGCACCCCCTGCTGAGTCATGTTCCGAAGGTAGATCCCACCACTGACAATTGGCTTGCGCCACTCGATTTTCGCAGGTCAGACTGGATTGTCAGTGGCGTGGTGCAGTGTGGTCAGCAGATCCGAACCGGCCGAGCTGGAGGGGGACTCAGCCATGCCTGCGTCCATTGAAACGACCACTGTCGACCCGACCCGCAACCAGTCCGCGCCCGCGAACGCGCGTACGAGCGGCGAGGTGCTGCGGGCGCATGCCGAGCACGCCTTCGCCGATGAACTGGCCGCGCTGGCCGCACAGGACGACCGGCCCCGCCCGGCCCGCTGGAAGCTGTCGCCGTGGGCCGTCGCGACCTATCTGCTCGGGGGCACGCTCCCGGACGGCACGGTGATCACACCGAAGTACGTCGGCCCGCGCCGCATCGTCGAGGTCGCCGTCACCACCCTCGCCACCGACCGAGCCCTGCTCCTGCTCGGCGTGCCCGGCACGGCGAAGACATGGGTCTCCGAGCACCTGGCGGCGGCCGTCAGCGGCGACTCGACCCTGCTCGTGCAGGGTACGGCGGGCACACCCGAGGAGGCCATCCGTTATGGGTGGAACTACGCGCGGCTGCTCGCCCACGGCCCGAGCCGCGACGCCCTCGTGCCCAGCCCCGTCATGCGGGCCATGTCGGAGGGCATGACGGCCCGCGTCGAGGAGCTGACCCGCATCCCGGCCGACGTCCAGGACACACTGATCACGATCCTGTCCGAGAAGACCCTGCCGATACCGGAGTTGGGGCAGGAGGTGCAGGCCGTCCGCGGCTTCAACCTCATCGCCACGGCCAACGACCGCGACCGCGGGGTCAACGACCTGTCGAGCGCCCTGCGCCGCCGCTTCAACACGGTCGTGCTGCCGCTGCCGGAGAGCGCCGACGCCGAGGTCGACATCGTCTCGCGCCGCGTCGACCAGATCGGCCGCTCCCTCGACCTGCCGACCGCGCCCGACGGCATCGACGAGATCCGCCGCGTCGTCACGGTCTTCCGCGAGCTGCGCGACGGCGTCACGACGGACGGCCGCACGAAGCTGAAGTCGCCCAGCGGCACGCTGTCGACGGCCGAGGCGATCTCCGTAGTCACCAACGGCCTCGCCCTGTCCGCCCACTTCGGCGACGGCGTCCTGCGCGCCTCCGACGTCGCCGCCGGCATCCTCGGCGCCGTCGTCCGCGACCCCGCCGCCGACCGCGTCATCTGGCAGGAGTATCTGGAGGCCGTCGTCCGCGAGCGCGACGGCTGGACGGACTTCTACCGCGCCTGCCGCGAGGTGAGCGCATGACCGCCCAGGAGGGGAGGGGAAGGACCTCCGGCGGCGGGCCGCTGCTGCTGGGCGTACGGCATCACGGGCCGGGGTCGGCCCGGGCGGTGCGGGCGGCGTTGGACGCGGCCCGGCCCCGGGTGGTGCTGATCGAGGGACCACCCGAAGCGGACGCTCTGGTTCCGCTGGCCGCCGAGGAGGGCATGCGACCCCCGGTCGCCCTGCTCGCCCACGCGGTGGACGAGCCGGGCCGCTCGGCGTTCTGGCCGCTCGCCGAGTTCTCCCCGGAGTGGATCGCCATCCGCTGGGCCCTGCACCACGGGGTCCCGGCCCGCTTCATCGACCTCCCGGCCACACACACGCTGGCCTGGGAGAAGGAGGAGACGGGGGCGGCGGGAGAGGGTTCCCCGGACGGGCGGGCCGAGGGCGGCGCCGATGGGTCGGACGAGGACGAGGAGACGGCTGAGGGTTCTCCCGAGCCGGTGTCTCCCGAGCCGGCGTCCCCTGAGGCCATGTCCTCCGAGTCGGTGTCCTCCGAGGCGTCGATCCGCGTCGATCCGCTCGCCGCGCTCGCCGAAGCCGCCGGGTACGACGATCCCGAGCGCTGGTGGGAGGACGTGGTCGAGCACCGGGGGACGGGTGGAGACGTCTTCGCGCCGTTCACCGCGCTGGAGGAGGCCATGAGCGCGCTGCGGGAGGCGTACGGCAGCGGGGGGCACGACCGGGACCTGGTGCGCGAGGCGTACATGCGGCTTCAACTACGGGCCGCGCAGAAGGAGTTCGGGGACGGCGAGGTGGCTGTGGTGTGCGGGGCCTGGCATGTCCCCGCGCTGCGGGAGAGGCGAACCGTCGCCGCCGACCGGGCACTGCTGAAGGGGCTGCCCAAGGTCAAGGCCGACATGACGTGGGTGCCGTGGACGCACCGGCGGCTCGCCCGGGCCAGCGGGTACGGCGCGGGCATCGACTCGCCGGGCTGGTACGGGCATCTGTTCGGCGCGCCCGACCGTCCCGTGGAGCGTTGGCTGACCAAGGTCGCGGGGCTGTTGCGCGAGGAGGACCGGATCGTCTCCTCCGCGCACGTCATCGAGGCGGTACGGCTGGCCGAGACGCTCGCGGCGATGCGCGGGCGCCCGCTGCCCGGGCTGACCGAGACCACCGACGCCGTACGGGCGGTGATGTGCGAGGGCTCGGACGTACCGCTGTCGCTGGTGCACGACCGGCTGGTGGTCGGCGATGTGCTGGGCGAGGTGCCCGAGGCGGCGCCGGCGGTGCCCTTGCAGCGGGACCTCGCGCGGCAGCAGCGGCGGCTGCGGCTCAAGCCGGAGGCGCTGGAGCGGGAGCTGGAGCTCGACCTGCGCAAGGAGAACGACACCGAGCGCAGCCGTCTGCTGCACCGGCTGCGGCTGCTCGGCGTCGAGTGGGGCGAGCCGGCGGTCACGCGCGGCAGCACGGGGACGTTCCGGGAGGCCTGGCGGCTGCGCTGGGAGCCGGAGCTGTCGGTGCGGATCGCCGAGGCCGGGGTGTGGGGGACCACCGTGCTCGCGGCGGCGACCGCGAAGGCCGAGGCGGACGCCCTGGCCGCCCCGTCGCTCGCCGACATCACCGGCCTCGCCGAGCGCTGCCTCCTCGCCGAACTCCCGGACGCCCTGCCGGTGGTGATGCGGGTGCTCGCCGACCGCGCCGCCCTCGACGCGGACGTCGGCCACCTCGCCCAGGCCCTCCCGGCACTGGTCCGCACCCTGCGCTACGGCGACGTCCGCGCCACGGACACCCGGGCCCTGGCCGGCGTCGCGGCCGGACTTGCCGAGCGCGTCTTCGTCGGCCTGCCGCCCGCCTGTGCGGCGCTCGACGCGGAGGCCGCACAGGAGTTGCGCGGCCATGTGGACGCCGTGCACGGGGCGGTGGGCCTCCTGGGGGACGCCGTCACGGCCGAGCGGGGCGACATACGGCATGGGCTTCCGGGCGACATACGCGGCCGCTGGCACTCCGTGCTCCGCGTGCTGAGCGCGCGAGACACCGTCCCGGGTGTCATCCGTGGGCGGTCCGTGCGACTCCTGCTGGACGAGGGCGAGTTGGCGCAGGACGAGGCGGCGCGGCTCATGGGGCTGGTGCTCTCGCCGGGCACGGCGCCGGCCGACGCGGCCGCGTGGATCGAGGGGTTCGTCGGCGGCGGCTCCGGCGGCGGAATGCTGCTGGTCCACGACGAGCGGCTGCTCGGCTTGGTGGACGCGTGGCTGACCGGGGTGCCGGGGGACGCGTTCACCGACGTACTGCCGTTGCTGCGGCGGACGTTCTCGGCGTACGAACCGGGGGTGCGCCGGACGCTCGGCGAGTTGGTGCGGCGTGGACCGGGGGCGAGGGTCGGTGCTGCGGTTTCCGGTGCCGGGATACCGGGCTTCGCCGCCGACCTGGACGACGCCCGTGCGGACGCGGTGCTGCCTGTGCTGCGGCTGCTGCTCGGCCTGGACGGCGACCAGGAGCACGTCGACGAAAACGACATTGACGACAAGAACCTTGTGGGGGTGGCGGGATGACGACCGACGGACTGAGGGAGCAGGGGCAGGCCGCCGAAGCGGTGGCCGCCGGGGACCGGCACGGGCAGGGGCGCGGGCTTCGCCCGGACGACCGCCCGGCGACGACCGTGCCGGTGATCCCCCTCTGGGACCGGCCTCGTACTGGGGTGCGCGGATGACGACAGGGACGACGGGGACGACGGGGACGACGGGGACGACGGGTACAGGGGGGCCGGCGGCGGAGGCGACCGGCGAGCGGTTGCGGCGCTGGCGGCTGGTGCTGGGCGGGGACGCGGCCGACGGCACCGGGTGCGCGCTCGGCGGGCGGGACGCGGCGATGGACCAGGCGCTGACCGCGCTGTACGGAAAGGGGGACAAACCGCAGAAGGGGAAGGACCGTTCGGCGGGGCTCGGGGCGTCGGCGCCGTCCGTGGCGCGCTGGCTCGGGGACATCCGGACGTACTTCCCGTCCTCCGTCGTGCAGGTCATGCAGCGGGACGCCATCGACCGGCTCGGGCTGTCCACGCTGCTGCTGGAACCGGAGATGCTCGAGGCGGTGGAGGCCGACGTCCACCTCGTCGGTACCCTCCTCTCCCTCAACAAGGCCATGCCGGAGACGACGAAGGAGACCGCGCGGGCCGTCGTGCGGAAGGTCGTCGAGGACCTGGAGAAGAAGCTCGCCACCCGCACGCGGGCCACCCTCACCGGCGCCCTCGACCGCAGCGCCCGGATCAACCGCCCGCGCCACCACGACATCGACTGGAACCGCACGATCGCGGCCAACCTGAAGAACTACCTCCCGGAGTACCGCACGGTCGTGCCCGAGCGGCTCATCGGGTACGGGCGGGCCTCGCAGTCGGTGAAGAAAGAGGTCGTCCTCTGCATCGACCAGTCGGGGTCGATGGCGGCGTCCGTCGTCTACGCGTCGGTGTTCGGGGCCGTGCTGGCGTCGATGCGGTCCATCAGCACCCGGCTCGTCGTCTTCGACACGGCCGTCGTGGACCTCACCGACCAGCTGGACGACCCGGTCGACGTCCTCTTCGGCACCCAGCTCGGCGGTGGCACGGACATCAACAGGGCGCTCGCGTACTGCCAGTCGCAGATCACCCGGCCCGCGGAGACGGTGGTCGTGCTGATCAGCGACCTCTACGAGGGCGGGATACGCGACGAGATGCTGAAGCGGGTGGCGGCGATGAAGGCGTCGGGGGTGCAGTTTGTGACGCTGCTCGCGCTCTCCGACGAAGGGACGCCCGCGTACGACCGCGAGCACGCGGCGGCGCTCTCGGCCCTCGGCGCACCGGCGTTCGCCTGCACGCCCGACCTGTTCCCCGAGGTCATGGCGGCGGCGATCGAGAAGCGGCCGCTGCCGATACCGGAGGGCGTGTGAGCCCGGGGACGAGTGACACGCGGTTGTGACGAGAGGGGGAAACAGGACAGGGGAGGTTGAAAAACGGACATGACCGCGCGTCGGTGACGGGGGGCTTGCGCGACCGCGGGAGGGCCGTGCGAGGATCGGCAGCACTTCACAGCCTTCACACGGGTGTTCGCATCTTCGCCCCGTACTGCTTCGTTCCGCCGCACGGAGGGCTCTCCCCGCCTTGACCTCGCCAACCGCACCGCCCGGTGCCGGTGCTGGTGCCGGTGCCAGTACCGGTGTCGCCCCGCGCCTGCCGCGCGGGCTCGCCGGGCGCCGGCTGCTGCAGGTGGTGCTGCTGGCGGGCGGGATCCTCACGCTGGGGCTCCTCTGCGGGGAGCGGGCGCAGGCGGCGGAGCGGGTGCCGGTCGCTTCGGTGACCGAGGTGACCGAGGTGACCGAAGCGACCGAGGTGGCCGGGGCGGCCCACAGCCAGACCACGGGAACTTCTGCCGTCGACCGTACAGTGCGGCCGGTGACCGAGGCCGTCACCGACGCCGTGACCGAGGCTGCGGTCGAACCGGTTGTCGAACCCGTTGTCGAACCGGTCGAGGAGCTGGTCGTTCAGCCGGTCGCCGAGAACGTTGTCACGCCTGTCGGTGACCTCGTGGAGTCGGTGACGGGTGGACTGGTGGAGGCTCCGGAGCAGCTCCCGCCGGTGAGCGAACTGCCGTCGCTGCCCGGCCTGCCGAGCCTCCCAGAGCTGCCCGCGCTGCCCGAACTCCCCACCCTTCCCACCCTTCCCACTCTCCCCCCGCTTCCTGAGCTGCCCGTGCTGCCGGGGCAGACCCTGCCCGCCGAGGCGGCGCCGCAGCAGCCGGCCGCCGGGCAGTCGGACGAGGTCGGCGAACAGGCCGTCGGGCCCGTTTCGGCGACGTACGGTCCGCGCGTCGGCGTCGGCGTCGGCGTCGGCGTCGGCGTCGGCGTTGGCGTTGGCGTTGGCACGGCGGTGGCCGTATCCACGGCTGCATCCACGGCTTCGGGGACACACGACGTCGGGGACGTGCCTGCCGCGCACGTGCCCGCGCAGCGGTTCCCCGGTGGTGCCCCGACGGGTGCGTTCGGTGGGCGTTCCGCGATCGACAGCGGTGGGCCGCGCCACGCCGAACCGCATGCGGTCACCTCTTCCCGCCGGGCGCCGTCGAGCCTCGTGCCCGGCTCCCTCACGCTCGTCGCCACGGATGGGACCCGGGACCGACACCGGGACATCGCCGAGTTTCCCGGGTAGGCGGGACTTCCCCTGCCGGACCTGTCGCACGGGGGCGGAACAGTTCGTGCCCGCCGCCCAGGCGTCTCCCCCCAAGCCCGGACGAAGGCCATCGGAGCCGGAATCGCGACCCCGTCGCCTCCACGATGCCGGTGACCGCGACCGCAGCCCCGGCCCATGGCCGCCGACGGACGTGCAGCCGTTCGGCAGGGCGTCGCCGGCTCGATCACCCTGCGCGACGTCCACCAGTGCCTCTGACCGAAACCCGTAGCCGCAAATCCGTAGCCGAAAGCCGCAGCCGAACCCCCCAGCCGAAACCCGAAACCCGAAACCCGCAACCCGCAGCCGAAACCCGCAGCCCGCAGCCGAAACCCGCAACCCGCAGCCGCAGCCCGCAGCCGAAACCCGCAGCCGCAGCCCGCAGCCGAAACCCGCAACCCGCAGCCGCAGCCCGCAGCCGAAAGCCGCAACCCGCAGCCGCAGCCCGCAGCCGAAAGCCGCAACCCGCAGCCGAAAGCCGCAGCCCGCAGCCGCAGCCGAAACCCGCGGGCGAAGCCAATGACCGTCACCCGTTGCCGTGGACCGGCGGCGGAGTGATCGAACGACTCCGTCGGAGAAACCCGGACGGCCGAAAACCGTCGGACGGGTTCGGGTGGCACCCGGCGGACGAGGCGGGCGGTCCCCATTGGGGTGGGGATCGACCGCCGTGAGCCCAGTAGGGGTGGGCCATTCGTGCCCCTACGGGCTGTTCAAGGGACCTCACCGGGTCAACCCCAGCCCGGTGAGGTCCCGCACGTCCGGCACGCGGTGCCAGTGAGCGCGGCATCATGTGACAGGTATCACCGCTCAGGTGTGAGCTGCGATTTAGAGGCCCTCGGGAAGCAGCGATAGCCTGCGAGACGGACATGCCGCGCGCTCGGACACCGTGTGCGCCTCCTTTGTGACACACAGCGGACGTCACGTTGCCCTTCGCGGCACGCCCACGCATCCAACGAACCGCGAGATCACTGATAGGGACGGACGCGCGTGGACCTGTTCGAGTACCAGGCGAGGGACCTCTTCGCCAAGCACGGTGTACCGGTGCTGGCCGGTGAAGTCATCGACACGCCTGAGGCGGCGCGCGCGGCAACCGAGCGCCTGGGCGGCAAGTCGGTCGTCAAGGCACAGGTGAAGGTCGGTGGCCGCGGCAAGGCCGGCGGCGTGAAGCTGGCGGCGACCCCGGACGAGGCCGTCGCCCGCGCGACGGACATCCTCGGCATGGACATCAAGGGCCACACGGTCCACAAGGTGATGATCGCCGAGACGGCTCCGGAGATCGTGGAGGAGTACTACGTCTCCTTCCTCCTCGACCGCACCAACCGCACCTTCCTCTCCATCGCGTCCGTCGAGGGCGGCATGGAGATCGAGGAGGTGGCGGCCACCCGCCCCGAGGCCGTCGCCAAGACGCCGATCGACGCCAACGAGGGTGTGACCCCCGAGGTCGCGCGTGGGATCGTCGCGGCCGCGAAGTTCCCGGCCGAGGTCGCCGACCAGATCGCCGACATCCTCGTCACGCTGTGGAAGACCTTCGTCGCCGAGGACGCGCTCCTCGTCGAGGTCAACCCGCTGGCGAAGGTCGCCTCCGGCGCCGTCCTCGCCCTTGACGGCAAGGTCTCCCTGGACGAGAACGCCGAGTTCCGTCAGCCGGAGCACGAGGCGCTGGTCGACCACGCCGCCGCCAACCCGCTCGAGGCCGCCGCCAAGGAGAAGGGCCTCAACTACGTCAAGCTCGACGGCGAGGTCGGCATCATCGGCAACGGCGCGGGTCTCGTCATGAGCACCCTGGACGTCGTCGCGTACGCCGGTGAGAACCACGGTGGCGTGAAGCCCGCCAACTTCCTCGACATCGGCGGTGGCGCCTCCGCCGCCGTCATGGCGAACGGCCTGGAGATCATCCTCGGCGACCCGGACGTCAAGTCCGTCTTCGTCAACGTCTTCGGTGGCATCACCGCCTGTGACGAGGTCGCCAACGGCATCGTGCAGGCGCTGCAGCTGCTCGCGGACAAGGGCGAGGAAGTCACCAAGCCCCTCGTCGTCCGCCTGGACGGCAACAACGCCGAGCTGGGTCGCAAGATCCTCTCCGACGCCAACCACCCGCTGGTCCAGCGCGTGGACACCATGGACGGCGCGGCCGACAAGGCCGCCGAGCTCGCGGCTGCGAAGTAAGGACGAGGGAAAACAGCCATGGCTATCTTCCTCAACAAGGACTCCAAGGTCATCGTCCAGGGCATGACCGGTGCCACGGGCATGAAGCACACCAAGCTCATGCTGGCCGACGGCACGAACATCGTCGGTGGCGTGAACCCCCGCAAGGCGGGCACGTCGGTCGACATCGACGGCAACGACATCCCGGTCTTCGGCACGGTCGCCGAGGCGATCGAGAAGACGGGTGCGAACGTATCCGTCCTCTTCGTACCGCCGGCCTTCGCCAAGGCTGCCGTCGTCGAGGCCATCGACGCCGAGATCCCGCTCGCGGTCGTCATCACCGAGGGCATCGCCGTTCACGACTCGGCCGCGTTCTACGCGTACGCCGTGTCCAAGGGCAACAAGACCCGCCTCATCGGCCCGAACTGCCCCGGTCTCATCACCCCGGGCCAGTCGAACGCCGGCATCATCCCGGGCGACATCACCAAGCCGGGCCGCATCGGTCTGGTCTCGAAGTCCGGCACGCTGACGTACCAGATGATGTACGAGCTCCGTGACATCGGCTTCTCGTCGGCCGTCGGCATCGGTGGCGACCCGGTCATCGGTACGACGCACATCGACGCGCTGGCGGCCTTCGAGGCCGACCCCGACACCGACCTGATCGTGATGATCGGTGAGATCGGTGGCGACGCGGAGGAGCGTGCGGCCGACTTCATCAAGGCGAACGTCACGAAGCCGGTCGTCGGCTACGTGGCCGGCTTCACCGCGCCCGAGGGCAAGACGATGGGCCACGCCGGTGCCATCGTGTCCGGTTCCTCCGGTACGGCCGCCGCCAAGAAGGAGGCCCTCGAGGCCGCCGGCGTCAAGGTCGGCAAGACGCCGACCGAGACGGCGAAGCTGGCGCGCGAGATTCTGGCCGGCTGACGTTTGATCGGCTGAGCCTTTGGTGGGCCCGTATCCCTCGTGGGGTGCGGGCCCGTCGGCGTTTCCGGGCTCGGGCCGCTCGTTCGTTACAGGCCCTGGCGGCACGATCGCCCGCCGCAGTCAGAGGTGCGGAGGCTCACCGGGGTTCCGGGGACAGCTTCTCCGGGCCGTTGGCCGTCTCTGCCTTCAGTTTCTTGCGTAGCGACCGTTCCTTGTCGGAGAGGGGGCCGGGGGCCGCTCTCGGCGGGACGCCCTGGACGGGGGCGCCCGGGGGCACCGGGGGTTCGTAGTGGTCGGGGGCTGTGCGCAGGGTCAGGGCCGTGACGGTGAGGAGGAGGATCGTGCAGACGAAGGCCCAGTGGGTCCAGAGGCGGGCGCGGTACTCACCGCGGGCGCGGAGGGCGGTCGGCCGGGCGGTGCACAGGCGTCGGCCGGAGGCCAGGCCGGCCAGGTGGTCGTGCAGGGCCTCCGGGGACGACAGGTGGGGGAGGCGGTCGGCGATCGCCGCGCGGGCGTAGAGCAGACGGCCCGCCGCGGCCGGCGTGCTCGCCTCCGTCTCGGCGGCCGTGTCCGGGAGGTCGAGGCCCACGCCGTCGTAGAGGAGCAGGGTGCGGCGGTACACGGGCGGGAGTTTCAGGAGCGCGTCGCGGAGGGTGCGCTGCTCAGGGTCGGACGGCGGGGGGTCCGGGCGGCGCAGGCGCAGGCGTGGGCGCAGGGTGTGCCAGGGGGAGAGGGCGTACTCGTGTGCCGCCGCTCGCAGCCAGCCCGGCGGGTCCCGGTCGACCGCCACCTCCGGCCAGCGCTGCCAGGCCAGCTCGAAGGCGCGCTCCACCGATTCGAGGGCCAGTTCGTGCCGCCCGGTGAGCAGATATGTCTGCCGTACGAGGGTGTGGGCGCAGTGGGCGTGGAGGGCGTCGAAGGCCTGGGCCGGGGTGCGGGAGGGTTGTGCGGCGGCCCTGGGGTCGGCTTCCGCTTCCGCATCGGTGGAGAGGGGCTGCTGGTACCACTCGCCCTGGGCGTCCGCCTGGGCGTCCGCGGTGTTTCGGACGTCGTCCTGCGCGGTCACCGGATCGCTCCGCGCGTGACCGCTCCTCGTACGGAAAGACACATAAGCACATCTTGAGCGACACGTGCGCATTTCCTCCGTTGCGCCGGAAAGGAGCGTGTCGTTGGGAGCATGGCGAGCGTGACGCATGCGACCGACTCGGACGGCTCGAACGCTTCGACTGCCTCGGGCTTCTCTCTCCCCTCGTACATTTCGAGCGCTTCGGCCTCGGTGGTGCCGCCGTTGTCGGCGAGGTTCTCGCGTGGCCGTCGGTCGTCCGGGCTGGTCGCCGGGTTGCTCGGTGGTGCGCTGGCGGCGGGGCTCGGGCTCGGGGCGTTCGCCGTGCTGGTGATGCTGCTGTGGATCACTTCGCCGTACCCGGACAGCGGGCCGGGCGGGGCGCTGCATGTGGCGGCGGCGTTGTGGCTGCTGTCCCACGGTGTCGAACTCGTCCGCGTCGACACGCTCTCCGGTGTCCCCGCGCCGGTCGGTGTCACCCCGCTGCTGCTGCTCGCGCTGCCGGTGTGGCTGGTGCGGCGGGCGGCGCGCGACGCGGTGGACCGGGCGGGGGGCGCGGTCCGTACGGCGTGGGCCGCGTGCGCCGGTGTCGTCATCGGGTACGCGGCGGTCGGCGGCGTGGCTGCGGTGTACGCAGCCGGGGGCGCGTTGCGGCCCTCGTGGGTGTGGGTCGCGGTGTGTGTGCCGGTGGTGGCGGCGCTCGCGGCGGGGGTGGGGGCGTGGGCGGCGTGCGGGCGCCCGGTACTTCTCTCGGGCGCCCTGGGGGTGGAGCGGCGGCGGGAGTTGGGGGTTGCCGGGCGGGCTGCCGGGGCCGGGGTGTTGGTGCTGGTCGGCGGGGGCGCCTTGCTGGTGGCCGGGGCCCTGGTGTGGCACGGCGGGGCGGCTCGGGAGTCGTTCGCGCAGCTCACCGAGGGGTGGTCGGGGAGGTTCGCGGTGTTGTTGCTGTGTCTGGCGCTGGTGCCGAACGCGGTGGTGTGGGGGGCGGCGTACGGGGTGGGGCCCGGGTTTGTGCTGGGGGCGGGGCAGGTGGTCGGGCCGTTGACCGGGGGTGGGGCGCGGGCCGGGGTGGAGGCGGTGTTGTTGCCGCCGTTTCCGTTGCTGGCGGCGGTGCCGGGTGGGGGCGGGGCGTGGGGGCTGGTGGCGGGGGTGGTGCCGGTGGGGGTCGGGGTGGCCGTGGGGTGGTTCGTGGGAGGGCGGGCCGGTGGGGTGTGGTCCGGGTGGCGGACTGCGGGAGTGACGTCGTTGGCGGGCGTGCTGTGCGGGTTGGGCGCGGCCGGGTTGGCGAAGCTTGCGGGTGGGCCGTTGGGGGGTGCGGCGTTGGCTCACTTCGGGCCGGTGTGGTGGCAGGTGGGGGGTGCGGTGGTGCTTTGGGTGGGGGCGGTGGGGGTGCCTGTGGGGGTGGGTGTGCGATGGGTCGACGGGCGGAGTGTGGGGGGTGGTCGGCGGCGGGCCCCGGTGGTGGGCGGAGGGGGTGTGGGTGGGGGGTACGACTTGCCGTCGGCCGAGCCGGAGCCGGAGCCGGAGCCGGAGCCCGAGCCCGAGCCCGAGCCCGAGCTCAAGCCCGGGAGCGGGGGCGGGGGCGGGGGTGGAGCCGAGTTCGAGGTGGCATCCGGGGCCGGGACTGAGGGATTCGTGTGGCATGACGATGCGTCCCGGGAGACGAGGTGGGCCTCGTTGAAGGAGGTGGCGGGTTCGGCGGAGCCGGTTGATCCGGTGCAGCCGTGAGAGGTCGCCCCCGCCGCCGCCCCTACCCCCGTTCCCCTCCCTGGGAGCTGCGCCCCCAGACCCCCACGGGGAGCTGGCGTGGATGGTCACCTACGGCCGAGTGGGTGGCGAATCGCCCTGCGGTCTCGTCCTCGAACGCCGGACGGGCTGGATGATGCCGGGTTTGTCGTTGAGGTGCGGGCGGGCGGGCGGACTGGGATGGCGCCCGATCTGTCCTGGAACGTCCAGCCCTGCTCCTCGACGAGGTCGAGGACCGACTGCCCGTCCTCGACCGTGGTGTCCGGGACGAACACGTCCGGCAGTGACGGCATCTCCGCCGGGTCGAAGAACCATTTGGTGTCGTCCCACAGCAGATCAGGCATCCGGCATGCCGACCTCGTCAGCTCGTCAGCTCGTCAGCTCGTCAGCTCGTCGACAGCACGTCCCGGAGTTCCTTCGGGATCAGTTGCTCGCAGGACTTCTTCGACGCGGTCGTGAGTGAGTCGTTCACGCAGGTGTAGTAGTCGCGGTACACGAACTGGAGGGAGAACGTCGCGGCGACCATCACGAGGGCCAGCGACGCCGTCACCAGGCCGCTGATCGCCGCCGTCTTCTGGGGGCGGCGGGGGCCCGGGGCCGGTGCCGGGGCCGTCGGGTCGGGGGTGGGGGGCTTGGCGCGCAGCGCGCTGATGCCCCAGTGGAGGGCCAGCGCGCCGAGCAGCAGTGCCACGTACGGCCAGCCGAAGAGTACGAAGAAGAAGGCCCACATGCCGGAGAGCAGCGCGTAGCGGGCGCGGCGCTGGGCGGGGTCCGTCGGGTCCCAGCGCAGGCCCGAGCCCGGCCCGCCCTCGGGGCCGCCGGCCGGACCACCGGGACCTCCGGGGCCGCCGGGACGCTCGCCGAAGTGACCGCCGGGCGCCCGGCCGGGCTGCCGGTCGCTCCACTGGCTGCCCCAGGGGGAGCCGTCGCCGTCGCCGGAGTCCTGGCCCTGGCCGCGCGGGCGCCACGGCTGGTCCGGTGCTCCCTCGGGCGGCGGCGCGAACGGGTTCTCGTCCGACGGTGCCGATGGCCGCCCGTTCTCGGGTACGTCCTCGCTCTCGCGCGGCGGCGTGGGAGAGGAGCTCCGCTCGCGCAGCAGGAGCGAAGAGAGGCGGAGGCTGCGGTCCGGCATCAGGTGTGCGTCTTCCCCTTGGTGGCTCTGGCGGGCTGTCGTGCTCGTCATGCTCGTACGTGTCGTCCTGCTGGGCTTTGCTCGTCGCGCATATGCCCGTACCCGTCCTCGGTCAACGTCCCACGTACGCACGGCGTTCCCCGGGCTGTGCAGGGCGTCACACGACGGTGATCGTCGGCGAATGCTCCCCAGACCGTACCTTCCGGCCACCCACCCGTCCCGTGGGGGCCGCCCGGTGTGCCGGTATCGTTGCTGACGGTCGGCCGCTTCGTAGACTTCCCCGTATCGGGAGGCGCGAAGCCTTCGTAGGAATACACGAAGAGCGTGATGAGCGTGATGAGCGCGAAGAGTCGACCGCGTCACCGTTCCCCCGAGAAAGGGCCCCGCCGTGGCCAAGGCCAAGCGCCTCGTCGTGCTGGTCTCCGGATCCGGTACCAATCTGCAGGCACTCCTCGACGCCATCGCCGCCACCGGGCCCGAGGCCTACGGAGCCGAGATCGTGGCCGTCGGGGCCGATCGCGGCGGCATCGAGGGGCTCGCCCGGGCCGAGCGCGCCGGGCTGCCGACCTTCGTGTGCCGGGTGAAGGACCACGGCACCCGCGAGGAGTGGGACGCGGCGCTCGCCGAGGCCGTCGCCGCGTACGAGCCCGATCTCGTGGTCTCCGCGGGGTTCATGAAGATCGTGGGGAAGGAGTTCCTGGCGCGGTTCGGTGGGCGGTTCGTCAACACCCACCCGGCCCTCCTCCCCAGTTTCCCGGGAGCCCACGGCGTGCGCGACGCGCTCGCGTACGGCGCCAAGGTCACCGGATGCACCGTCCACTTCGTCGACGACGGCGTCGACACCGGACCGATCATCGCCCAGGGCGTGGTGGAGATCCGGGACGAGGACGACGAGAGCGCTCTGCACGAGCGCATCAAGGAAGTCGAGCGAAGGCTGCTCGTCGAGGTCGTGGGGCGGCTCGCCCGCCACGGCCATCGCATTGAGGGACGAAAGGTAGTTATCCAGTGACCGCCGAGAGCAACGAGAGCACCCAGCGGCCGATCCGGCGCGCGCTCGTCAGCGTCTACGACAAGACCGGGCTCGAGGAGCTCGCGCGCGGGCTGCACGAGGCCGGTGTCGAGCTGGTCTCCACCGGCTCCACCGCCTCCCGTATCGCCGCCGCCGGCGTCCCCGTCACCAAGGTCGAGGAGCTGACCGGCTTCCCCGAGTGCCTGGACGGCCGGGTCAAGACCCTGCACCCCAAGGTCCACGCGGGCATCCTCGCCGACCTGCGGCTCCCCGACCACCGGAGCCAGCTGGAAGAACTCGGCGTCGAGCCCTTCGACCTCGTCGTCGTGAACCTCTACCCGTTCCGCGAGACCGTCGCCTCCGGCGCCTCGGCCGACGAGTGCGTCGAGCAGATCGACATCGGCGGCCCGTCGATGGTCCGCGCCGCCGCCAAGAACCACCCGTCGGTCGCCGTGGTCACCAGCCCGGTCCGGTACGCCGACGTCCTGACCGCAGTGAAGGACGGCGGCTTCGACCTCGCCGCCCGCAAGCGGCTCGCCGCCGAGGCCTTCCGGCACACGGCCGAGTACGACATCGCGGTCTCCTCCTGGTTCGCCTCCGCCTACGCCCCGGCCGACGACTCCCAGTTCCCCGACTTCGTCGCCGGCAGCCTGGAGCGCTCGCACACCCTGCGCTACGGCGAGAACCCGCACCAGCCCGCGGCTCTCTACACCTCCGGCACGGGTGGGCTGGCGGCTGCCGAGCAGCTGCACGGCAAGGAGATGTCGTTCAACAACTTCACGGACACGGACGCCGCCCGCCGTGCCGCGTACGACCACGACGAGCCCGCCGTCGCGATCATCAAGCACGCCAACCCGTGCGGTATCGCGGTCGGCGCCGATGTCGCCGAGGCGCACCGCAAGGCGCACGCCTGCGACCCGCTGTCCGCGTTCGGCGGTGTGATCGCCGTCAACCGGCCGGTCAGCAAGGAGATGGCCGAGCAGGTCGCGGAGATCTTCACCGAGGTCATCGTCGCGCCGGACTACGAGGAGGGCGCGCTGGAGGCGCTCGCCAAGAAGAAGAACATCCGCGTGCTGCGCGTCCCCGACAGCCCCGCCCACCCCGTCGAGGTCAAGCCGATCGACGGCGGCGCGCTCCTGCAGGTGACGGACCGTCTCCAGGCCGACGGCGACGACCCCGCCAACTGGACCCTCGCGACCGGCGAGGCGCTCTCCGCCGACGAGCTCCAGCAGCTCGCCTTCGCGTGGAAGGCGTGCCGGGCCGTGAAGTCCAACGCGATCCTGCTCGCCAAGGACGGCGCCTCGGTCGGCGTCGGTATGGGCCAGGTCAACCGCGTCGACTCCGCGAAGCTCGCCGTCGAGCGGGCGGGCGCCGAGCGCGCGCAGGGCTCGTACGCCGCCTCCGACGCGTTCTTCCCGTTCCCCGACGGGCTGGAGATCCTCACCGAGGCCGGCGTCAAGGCCGTGGTCCAGCCGGGCGGTTCGGTCCGCGACGAACTGGTCGTCGAGGCCGCGCAGAAGGCGGGCGTCACGATGTACTTCACGGGTACGCGCCACTTCTTCCACTGAGTCGCCGATCCGCCTGTACGGCTGGGGCCTGTCCGGTGATCCGCTGGACAGGCCTGAGGGCCCGCCGGTACCCCCGGCGGGCCCTCGCCGTTCACGACCATGTGCTCAGGCCCTAGGGTCTCTGGGCCCTAGGGCGTGTTTCGAAAGTCCCGTCTGCCCCGCGACGCCTGGCACGGCACCTCGCCGCGTTGTCGGGGTCGTCCGCGTACGCCCAGTACGCGGACGACCCTCCGCCTTGCGACGCACCGCACCAGACGCCGCGGGCCCCGCCCTCCGGGCGGACGACGCCACTTTCGAAACACGCCCTAGGTCGTACTGCGCAGAGCCGCCCAGGTCGCGGCGTTGACCCGGCCGTTGGCGTTCAGGCCCTTGTCGCTCTGGAAGAGCCTGACCGAGGCGCGGGTGTCCTTGCCGAAGTTGCCGTCCACTCCGGCTCCGCCGATGCTGTAGCCGCGCTTGCTGAGCATGCACTGCACCTGCAGGACAGGGTCGCCGGTGTCGCCGCGCTTGGTGAGTTCGCTGCCGGAGTAGTACGCGCAGTCGGAGATCCACGCCGGGGTGGAGGGCTTCGTCGGGGCATCGGTGGGGGTGGCGCTCGGGGCGGTGCCGCTGTCGCCGCCCTCCCCGTCGCCGTCCGATGTGTCGTCGGTGGGGTCGCCGGCCCCGGGGGTCGTGTTCGTCGAGCCGGAGGAACGATCCTCCTCGATCTTCGAGCCCTTGCCCTCCTCCTCGTCGCCTTCCTCTTCCTCCTCCTCGCCCACCTTGCCGTTCGCCTTGCCGCTCGCCTTCTCGGTCGAGGGCGAGTCGGAGGCGGCGGGCAGGGCGGAGACCGCGGCGTCGCGCGCGGAGCCCTCCGCAGCCTCGGAGGAGGACGAGGGGTCGCCGATGGCGGGACGGGTCGCGAACCACGCGGTCACGGCGAGGACGCACACGGCGAGCGCGGCGACGACCACGAAGTACGGCCGTTTTCGGCGGGCCCGGTTCGGCGCCTTGCCCTGACTTCCCGCCGCAGCCCCCGCAGCCCCCGCGGCCCCTGCGGCCCCCGGCATCTCCGGAGCCGGCCCGAAGCCGGAGACCGGATCGGCGGCGCCAGCGGACGCGGCAGCCGACGCGGACGCGGGATTCGACCCGGCGGCGAGCCCTGATCCGGCGGCGAGGCCCGATCCGCCCGCACCCTCCCGTCGCGTGGACGCCCGCAGGTGAACGGTCTCCTGGGCCGTCGCCCGGGACAGCAGGACGGCGGCTTCCCGGCGGGCCCGCAGCCGGGAGTCGAGGGGTTCGGGCCAGGGCAGTCCGGGGCCGAGCCGGGCGGCGGCGGCCGTCGCGGCCTCGACGAGCCCTGCCGGAGTGGGCCGCCCGACGGGGTCCTTGTCGAGGCAGGCGGTGAGAAGCGTCGACAGGTCGGGGTCCAGGGCCAGGAGCTCGGTCATGACGTCCGGCCTGGGCTCCTCGAACGCCACCCGGTGCATGACGTCCACCCCGGTCCCGTCGCCGAACGGGGCGTGCCCGGTGACGGCGTACACAAGGGTCCCGGCGAGGGAGAAGACGTCGGAGGCGGAGTCGCAGCGGCCGTCGCGCAGATACTCGGGCGACATGTACGCGGGGGTGCCGACGCGGTTGCCGGTCGAGGTGATCGCGCTGCTGTCGACGGCCTGCGAGATGCCGAAGTCGATGACGTGCACGCCCCCGGTCGAGAGCAGCACGTTGGACGGCTTGAGGTCGCGGTGCACGACCCCGGCGGCGGCCAGCGCCGACAGCGCGTGGCCCAGCTCGCCGACCAGCCGCCAGGCCCCGGCGGACGTCAGCGTGCCGCACTCCTGGACCGCGTCGGCGAGGTTGAGGCCCGGCAGGTACTGCGTGGCCATCCAGAGCAGCTCATGCTCGTCCTCGAAGCCCGTGCCGAGTAACGAGGGCGCGTACTGCGTACGGACCCGCTCGTGCACGATCGCCTCGCGCTCGAAGCGGCGCCGGAACCGGACGTCCTCGGCGTACTCGGGCCGGATCACCTTCACCGCGGCGAGCCCGGGCCCGTCGTCGGCGGGGCTGGCCAGGTACACCCGCCCCATCCCGCCGCTGCCGAGCAGCCCGAGCGGTACGTACGGGCCGAGGCGCGCGGGGTCCGAGGACTTCAGCGGAGTGGCGCCGGCCTGCGCCAGCGCTGCGTCACCGGAGGCCGGGGAGTATGACGGCAGGGGCTGCCGCTGATCTGACATGGTCCCCCCGGAGTGGTGTGCTCTGGCCATGCGTTGCCTCAACGGTCCATGTGGCAACACCAGTTCAGCGAGAGACTACCCGCGAGGGCCCGGACGGCCCACCGATTCCGGATCAGTGGGCCGCACGGATTTGTATGTCTGCTGTCGAAGAACGACCGGATCGGCAGCTTTCCCGCTCGCTGTGGCGCCCGGTAATGGGAGGTACGGCCCTGCGGGCGCGGGGGCTCAGTAGCGCGGGCGGTTGAACCACTGACCGGCGTCCCGCTTGCTGCAGAAGACGATGATCAGGATGCCGAGCGCGAGGCTGATCAGGGCGAAGACGTTGGCGCTTATGAGGCTGACCACGCTGAAAGCCGTGACGAAGGAGGCATAGACGATCGCGGAGATCCGGATGCCGTTGCCCCCGGTGGAGAACTTCGTCGCGGTGAGGATCCCCCAGGCGGCGAAACCCAGGGCGACGACGCCGAAGGCGATGAACACGCCGGCGCCGAAGTTCGCGATCGTGTCCGTGTCCTCCGAGGAGAGCGAGCCGTCGGCGTTGGCGCTGTCCGAGATGTAGTCGGCGAACCAGGCGCTGGCCACCATCAGCGCTACACCGCCGATCACCTGGAACGCGCCCAGGACGTACAGCATGATGCGCGCGCCCTTCACACCGCCCGGGATGGCGACGGGCCCGTCCGGGTAGCCGCCGTAGCCCTGCGAGACCGGCGGCGCCGTCGGGTAGCCGTAGCCGGGCTGCTGGGGCGGGGTCTGCTGCGGGTATCCGTAGCCGGGGGCGGGCGGCTGCTGCTGGGGCGGCGGGCCGTAGGGGTTTTTCGGGTCGCCGAAGCTCATGGCGGTTTTTCCTCCGTTGCCTTGTGCGGGGACGCGCGGCACGGGTCGGAGGAAAGCCCTGATCTGTGATCTGTATGACGCGGTTACATCCCCCCGGCAGTGCCCGCGGCACTGTGCCCACAATCGTTTTATATGCCCGCTCTCTTGTCCAGCGGCATTCCTCGTGTGTTGTGCAAGTGCAACACATTCCGATCATGGCTGTGATGGGCCGACGCACCCTCCGCAGCCCCTCTTCGTCCGTCCACGAGGTGGCCGGATTGGAACCGGGGCCCCGTCATCCGCGAAGATTGGACCCATGACCGCCCAGATTCTCGATGGCAAGGCCACCGCAGCCGCGATCAAGTCCGATCTGACCGCCCGGGTGGCGGCGCTGAAGGAGAAGGGCGTCACGCCCGGCCTCGGCACGATCCTCGTCGGCGAAGACCCCGGCAGCCAGAAGTACGTCGCGGGCAAGCACCGCGACTGCGCGCAGGTGGGCATCGCCTCCATCCAGCGCGAACTGCCCGCGACCGCCACCCAGGAGGAGATCGAGGCGGTGGTGCGGGAACTGAACGAGGACCCCGCCTGCACCGGCTACATCGTCCAGCTGCCGCTCCCCAAGGGCATCGACGAGAACCGCATCCTCGAACTGATGGACCCCGACAAGGACGCCGACGGCCTCCACCCGATGAACCTCGGGCGCCTCGTCCTGAACGAGCCCGCCCCCCTGCCCTGCACCCCCAACGGCGTCCTCACCCTCCTGCGTCAGTACGGCGTAGAGATCAAGGGAGCCGAGGTCGTGGTCGTCGGCCGCGGTGTCACCATCGGCCGCCCGATGCCGCTCCTGCTCACCCGGCGCAGCGAGAACGCGACGGTGACCCAGTGCCACACCGGCACCCGTGACCTGTCAGCGCACCTCAAGCGCGCCGACATCATCGTGGCCGCCGCCGGCTCCGCCCATCTGATCCGCCCCGAGGACGTGAAGCCGGGCGCCGCCGTCCTCGACGTCGGGGTCTCCCGCTCCGCCGAGGGCAAGATCGTGGGCGACGTCCACCCGGGCGTCGCCGAGGTCGCCGGCTGGATCTCCCCGAACCCCGGCGGTGTCGGCCCGATGACCCGCGCCCAGCTGCTCGTCAACGTGGTCGAGGCGGCGGAGCGCAGTGTCGGCTGACGGCGGGTCGGACCGGATGGTGGACAAGAGGGCGGACGAGGGGGTGGACGAGGTGGCGGAGAAAGCCGCCGAGCAGGCCGCCGAACAGACGGTGCGGGACGCGGTGAGCGCCCCCGACGCCGAGGGCCGACCCGTCCGGGCCACCCGGCGCTTCCCGAGGTTCACGAGGGACACCGCGCGCCCCGAGGGCGGTGGCCGCGCCGCCTCCGGTGACGCGCCGGCCCCCGCCCGCCAGTGGCCGATCCTCGTCGTGCTGTGCGCAGTGGGCCTCGGCCTGCTGCTCACCGCGATGGACGTGTTCCGCTGGGGCACCCTGCTGATCGGCGCCGCGCTGCTCGCCGGCGGGGCGCTGCGCTGGGTCGTACCGGACGTCGGCATGCTCGCCGTCCGCTCCCGCTTCACCGACATGGTCACCTACGGCGTCCTCGGCACGGCCATCGTGCTGCTCGCGCTGATGGCCCAGCCGGACCCCTGGCTGGAGCTCCCGTTCCTCGGCGACACGCTGCACTTCACGGTGGGCGAGGAGACGGGCTGAGCGCCGAGCCCCTGTCGTCGTCGGCATCGAGACGGCGGCCCGTCCCCTCCCCCGAGTAAGGACGAACCGCCGTCCCGATCCACACTCGGGTACGGCGAACGCCCTGTTCAACAGCTGTCGGGCCGCTGTGGCACGGAAGTGACCATTCCGCCAAGGTGTCCGCATCCGGCCACGACGGCGTCGTCCGCACGCCATGTGCGGATGGGCGGGGTGGGCGGGGGCGCGTAGGGGTGAGCGGGGGAGTGCGAAGTGGCGGCCGGGAGCCGTCGCGTCGGCCGTGCGCCTTCCGGTCGGAACCCGTGCTCCTTCCGGTGGGAACCGGTCCGCCCACCGGCTTCGTCACTTGCTCAGACCCTTGCCGCCCCCCTGCCCGCACCGCGCGCAGACCCCTGTTCCCTGGTCAGACCCCGCCCGACACCGAGGAGGCAGCCGATGGGCGCGTGGCAGCCGCTGCCGGACGAACTCCCCCCGGAGGTACGGCACTTCGTGGAGCAACTGCGGCTCCTCAAGGACCGCACCGGCCTCAGTCTGGTCGCGCTCGGCGCGCGCACCGCGTACAGCAAGTCCTCCTGGCAGCGCTATCTCAACGCCACCCAGCCGCCGCCCCGGCAGGCGGTCGTCGCACTGTGCCGGGTCGCCGGCGAGGACGCCGAACGCTTCGGAGTCCGCTGGGAAATGGCGGTACGGGTCTGGCCGCGTACCGCGCCACCGGGCGGGGGACCGGCGGGTGCCCCGGAGCGGGCCGGCGAGCCGGGGCAGGCGGGCGAGCCCGAGAGCGGCGCGTACGAGGACGACCCGACCGTGCCCTGGTGGGACGTCCTGGTGGAGGAGCCGAGCCCCCGGCAGCCCGGCCGTATCGCCCTCTACGCGGCGCTCGCGGTCCTCGCCGTCCTGGCCCTCGTGGGCGCCGCGCTGATAGGGGCCGTCACCCTGACGTGAATCGCCCTCGGGCGCACATCACCCGACGGGGGACGGCCCCTAGGGCCCTTCCAGGGCCTGTCAGCCCCGCCAGTCGTACGCGGCGAGCTTCCACTTCGAGCCGATCCTGACGTGGTACTTCCCGTCGATCCGCTTGAAGGTCACCTCGTGCGCGACGCCCGAGTAGAGCACGTCGCCGTTGTTGTACGGGCCGTCCAGGAAGCCGTCGGCCTGGCCGAAGGTCTCCTGGCCCGCGATGCCGTCGATGTACTCCAACTCCTCCTGCGCCTGCCAGTACTTGGTCGCCGAGCGCGTCTTCGGGCCGAAGATCCCGTCGATGTCGGAGGCGGTGAAGGTGTGCAGACCGCCGTTCGCGTCCTTCCACTTGGCGCCGTCGGCGTACAGCACGCTCTGCCACAGCCGCGTCGCGTTGCTCCTGGAGTGGCTGCTCACGGACAGCGTGCCTTCGTCGCCCCAGTCGTTGTACGCGGATCCGGTGCCGTCGACGACATGTGGCCCGGAGGCAGTGGCGAGCGGAGCGGCGGCGCCGAGCGCGAGCCCGGCGGAGGCCGTCACGGCGACGGCCGCGAGCAGCAGCCTGGTCCTGGCCTTGGGCTTGTGGTGCATGTGATCCCCCTGGTCCCCGTGCTTTCCTGGCCATCACCGAGGTGTACGAGCCCTAAGAGTCGTACGGGTTCCGTTCGACCCGTGAGCCCGGGCATGTGTGGCCGTTGTGCCGATGTGTTGACAAGTTCGAGGATTTGCCGCTGATCTGCTCAACGCCAGGGCTAATGTGGGCATTCGGGATGGTCCGGGACGTCCCGTGCGCAGGCCTGGGGTTTCGTCCGGCGGCACGGGATGCCGTACGGGACGTCGGTGGGACACTTGGGGACCCGGAATCAGGGGTGCGCGACGGCGCACGCCCCGGCCCGAAATGCTCCCGCGCGCCCCCACCCCGGGAACTGACAGCTCGGCCTCGCGCATCCCATGGGGTAGTGCGGGACAAGGGCGGACGGGGACCGTCGGCGCGGGGGAAAGTTCAGGCACGTTCGGGGGGAAGAGGGGGAAGCAATGCCTCGTTGGAGGGCCTTGCCCGATGAACTCGATCCGCAGGTCAAGGAGTTCGCCGGCCAGCTGCGCAGGCTCGTCGACCGCAGCGGGTTGAGCATCGCGGCGGTGGCCGACCGCACGGGCTACAGCAAGACGTCCTGGGAGCGGTACCTCAACGGCAGACTCCTCGCGCCGAAGGGCGCGATCGTCGCTCTGGCCGAGGTGACCGGTACCAATCCCGTCCATCTGACCACGATGTGGGAGCTGGCCGAGCGCGCCTGGAGCCGCTCGGAGATGCGCCACGACATGACCATGGAGGCGATCCGCATCTCCCAGGCGCGCGCCGCGCTGGGGGACACGGGGTCGCAGCCGTCCGCCAAGGGCAAGAGCGGCAGGGCGAGCCGGGGCGCGACCGCGACGCCGGGTGTGGCAGGTCCGGCCGGAGTGTCCCCGACGGTTCCGCCGCAGGCACCGCCGCCGGGGGAGGAACGCAGGCCGTCGTACGGGAGTTCGCCTTCGCGGTCCGCTCCTTCCGACCCTTCCGCACCGTCCCCATCGCCGTCCGGCTCGTCCTCGTCCCCGTCCCCGTCCTCGCCTTCGTACGGTGGGGGAAGCGGCTCGGCGGGCACGGCTGGTCCGGCGCGGGTGGGCTGGGGGGTCACGCCGTCGCCGTCGGACCGGCCGGGGGTGGCGTCGCCGTCGTCCTCCCCGTCGACCGAGGCGGGGGCTTCGGCGTCGGGGGCCGCCGGGGTTCGTACGCCGGGCGGCGCGTCTGTTCCGCCCGGGGTGTTCGGGCCCGTGCAGGGGCTCGCCCGGCCCGACGGCGGCGGGTCGCGGCCGAAGCGGCGGGTGGCGATGTTCTTCGCGGGGGCCGTCGGCGCGCTCGTCTTGATCGCCGTGGCCTTCCTCCTGACCAGGGGCGGCGGGGAGAACGAGGCGGGGGACAAGTCGCCGGTGTCCCCGACGCCCTCGATCAGCACCAACTCCGACCTCCCGGCCGGGGTGAAGTGCAGCGGCAAGGACTGCGATGGCAAGGACCCGGAGAGCATGGGGTGCATCGGCGACCTCGTGAAGACCACCGACTTCGCCACGGTCGGCGCGGCCCGCGTCGAGGTCCGCTACAGCGAGACCTGCGGCGCCGCCTGGGCCCGTATCACGCAGGCCACGCAGGGCGACGAGGTCCGGGTGACGGTGGGAAAGACCAAGCAGACGGCGGCGATCGAGGCGGCCGGGGACAACATCGCGTACACGATGATGGTCGCCGTGAAGGACGCGGGCGACGCCACGGCCTGCGCGACGCTGGCGACCGGGGAGGAAGGGTGCACCGGGTAGATGCCGGGGGCTTCGGTGCGGTTGTCGCCTCCGACGCCTCCGACGGCTCGACGGCTTCGGCGAGTTCGGCACGCTCGGCGGGTGCGGTGAGGGCGCCTCGACGTCGTAACGCAAAGTAATCGCCGTACGGGGGGAATGGGATTCGGAGTCCGGGGCAGACGGGACAGTACCCCCACGGGAGTCCGGCCCGCCCGGGAGATCCCCCCCTCCCGGCCCGGCATCCCCAAGGCGGCCGCCCTGGTCCTTCTCTCCCGGACCGGGGCGGCCGCGTCTCCTTTTGCGGGCTGTTGGAGTGCGCCGTCGGGCGGGCTGTGGGGTGGGCCACACGGACCCGGACGTCCGGGATCCCGGATGCGCGATAGCCTGACCACCGATCTCTCTTGATGCCAAGAGATCGATCATTTGTACGTCCCACAGGGGCAGGGACGCCCCACCGCCAGCTGTCATACGGAGAACGCCATGACCCGCACTCCCGTGAACGTCACCGTCACCGGCGCGGCCGGCCAGATCGGTTACGCCCTGCTCTTCCGCATCGCCTCCGGCCAGCTGCTCGGCGCGGACGTGCCCGTCAAGCTCCGCCTGCTGGAGATCACGCCGGCGCTCAAGGCCGCCGAGGGCACCGCCATGGAGCTCGACGACTGCGCCTTCCCGCTGCTTCAGGGCATCGACATCACGGACGACCCGAACGTGGCCTTCGACGGCGCCAACGTAGGCCTGCTCGTCGGCGCCCGCCCCCGTACCAAGGGCATGGAGCGCGGCGACCTGCTCGAGGCCAACGGCGGCATCTTCAAGCCGCAGGGCAAGGCCATCAACGACCACGCCGCGGACGACATCAAGGTCCTCGTCGTCGGCAACCCGGCCAACACCAACGCCCTCATCGCCCAGGCCGCCGCGCCGGACGTCCCGGCCGAGCGCTTCACCGCGATGACCCGCCTGGACCACAACCGCGCGCTGACCCAGCTGTCGAAGAAGACGGGCGTGCCGGTCTCCGAGATCCAGAGGCTCACGATCTGGGGCAACCACTCCGCGACCCAGTACCCGGACATCTTCCACGCCACGGTGGCCGGCAAGAACGCCGCCGAGGTCGTCAACGACGAGAAGTGGCTCGCCGAGGACTTCATCCCGACCGTCGCCAAGCGCGGCGCCGCCATCATCGAGGCCCGTGGCGCCTCGTCGGCCGCCTCCGCCGCCAACGCCGCCATCGACCACATCTACACCTGGGTCAACGGCACCGCCGAGGGCGACTGGGCCTCCATGGGCATCCCGTCCGACGGTTCGTACGGTGTGGCCGAGGGCCTCATCTCCTCCTTCCCCGTCACGGTGAAGGACGGCAAGTACGAGATCGTCCAGGGCCTGGAGATCAACGAGTTCTCCCGCGCCCGCATCGACGCCTCGGTCCAGGAGCTGGCGGAGGAGCGCGACGCGGTCCGCGCGCTCGGCCTCATCTGAGAAGCGCCGTAGTCGGTTCTGAGAGGCCCTGCCCCCGGTTCGCCCGGGGGCAGGGCCTTTTCCCGTCACGGCCGCCCGCCGCGCCGTGCCCGCCGCCCCCAACCGAAGCCCTGGCCACGGCGTCCCGCGCGGTCGCATCGAACTCCGTACCCCCGTCATCGGTCCGTTCGGGGGGCCGGTTGGCGGGCCCGCGGAATCGATCACTAGTCTGACCGTCGGTCCAGCGGTGGCCGGTACCCGGATGGCCGATTCACTACGTCGTCGACGTACGCCACGCCGGCCCGCACCAGCACACACGCCCGACGGGGGAGCACACATGGGAGAGCAGCGCAGACGTCTGCGGTCCAGCACGGTCGTACTCGGTGGCATGGGCGTCGTCGCGGCGGCTCTCACCTCCTGCGGCTCCGAACCGGACCGCCGCTGTGTCGACCGCGACAGCTACGACATAGCCAACGGCTACAAGATCGTCGCCGACAGGAACTGCAACTCGACGTCTTCCTCGTCTAGCAAGAGTCGCAAGACCAGCAGCGGCAGCAGCAACCGCAAGTCGGCCGGCACCGTCGACGCCGCCTGGTACTACGACGCCGATGTCACCGGACAGTGGGCCGACTACGGCACCTTCAGCCGCAGCGAGGCCGTCGACCGGGACGGCTTCGGCTGCTCGGGCTCCGGCTCCGGCGGCGGCTGACCCGCCGGGGAGGCAGAGCCATGGAACGCCGCACGATCGAGCCCCGCCCCGGCTGGCAGCAGACCGTCGAGGAACAGGGGCTCATCTACCCGCTGACCCGCCACCCGGACGGCTCCCTGCGGCCCTACTGGGACGAGAGCGCCCACTACGTCTTCTCGCTGCCCGAGGTCGAGGCGCTGGAGGAGGTCGTCGAGGAACTCCACCGGATGTGCCTGGCCGCCGCCGCGCACATCGTCGCCGAGGACCGCTTCGCCGACCTCGGCATCACCGACCCGCGCCTCGTCGACCTCGTCGCCGAGGCCTGGCACCGGCGCGCCGAACTCCCCTCCGTCTACGGCCGCTTCGACCTGCGCTACGACGGCACCGGCCCCGCCAAGCTGCTGGAGTACAACGCCGACACCCCGACCTCGCTCGTCGAGGCCGCGAGCGCCCAGTGGTTCTGGATGGAGGAACGCTTCCCGGGCGGCGACCAGTGGAACTCCCTCCACGAACGACTCGTCGACGCCTGGAGGAAACAGGCCTCCCTCCTCCCGCCGGGCAGCCCCCTCTACTTCGCGCACTCCGCTGCCGACGAACTCGGCGAGGACCTGATGACCGTCGCCTACCTCAAGGAGACCGCCGAACAGGCCGGCCTCGACACCGGCTGGATCCCCATGGAGGACATCGGCTGGGACCGCCTCTCCGGCCGCTTCGTGGACAAGAAGCTCGGCTTCATCCGCAGCGTCTTCAAGCTCTACCCCTGGGAATGGCTCACCACCGACCGCTTCGCCCCGCACGTCCTCGCCACCCTCGACAACGGCGGCGGCACGGGGACCACGATGTGGATCGAGCCCGCCTGGAAGATGCTCCTCAGCAACAAGGCCCTCCTGGCCGTCCTCTGGGAGCTCCACCCCGGCCACCCCAACCTCCTCCCCGCCTACCTCGACGGCCCCCGCGAACTGACCACGACCAACGGCTACGTCGCCAAGCCCCTCCTCGGCCGCGAGGGCGCCGGCGTCACCGTCCACCCGCCCGGCAGCGACCCCGTCGTCCGCGAAGAACCCTGCTGCTACCAGGAGTTGGCGCCCCTGCCCGCCTTCGACGGCAACCACGTCGTCCTCGGCGCCTGGGTCGTCGAGGACGAGTCGGCAGGCCTCGGCATCCGCGAGTCGTCCGGGCTGGTCACGGACGGGTACGCCCGCTTCCTGCCCCATGTGATCCTGTGACGGCCGCCGTCCCGCCTCGTCGTTCGTATGGTGGACGCGGGCGGCCGCCGCTCGCGGGTGCCCGATAGGGTGATCGACGGGCCGTGACTGGCGCGCTGGGATGGGACCGACCATCGGGGAGCGGCCCGCGCAAGATGAGTGCCGTGCGCCTGGGCCGTACCGTGAACGCTGAACGCAACGTCCGGAGGTCCCCATGTCAGCCGAGCCCCTCTCCACCGAGTCCACCGCCTTCCGCAGTGCTCTCGACGTGATCCGCGCCGTCGAGCCGCGCGTGGCAGACGCCATCGGCCAGGAGGTCGCCGACCAGCGCGAGATGCTCAAGCTGATCGCCTCCGAGAACTACGCCTCCCCGGCCACCCTCCTGGCCATGGGCAACTGGTTCAGCGACAAGTACGCCGAGGGCACCGTCGGCCGCCGCTTCTACGCCGGCTGTCGCAACGTGGACACCGTCGAGTCCCTTGCCGCCGAGCACGCCCGCGAGCTCTTCGGCGCCCGCCACGCCTATGTCCAGCCGCACTCCGGCATCGACGCCAACCTCGTCGCCTTCTGGGCCGTCCTCGCCGACAGGGTCGAGGTCCCCTTCCTGGAGAAGACCGGCGCCCGCCAGGTCAACGACCTCTCCGAGGCCGACTGGGCCGAGCTCCGCCAGGCCTTCGGCAACCAGCGCATGCTCGGCATGTCCCTGGACGCCGGCGGCCACCTCACCCACGGCTTCCGCCCGAACATCTCCGGCAAGATGTTCGATCAGCGCTCCTACGGCACCGACCCCGCCACCGGCCTCATCGACTACGAGGCCCTGCGCGCCTCCGCCCGTGAGTTCAAGCCGCTGATCATCGTCGCCGGCTACTCCGCCTACCCCCGTCTGGTGAACTTCCGGATCATGCGCGAGATCGCCGACGAGGTCGGCGCCACGCTCATGGTGGACATGGCGCACTTCGCGGGCCTCGTCGCCGGCAAGGTCCTCACCGGCGACTTCGACCCGGTCCCGCACGCCCAGATCGTCACCACGACCACCCACAAGTCGCTGCGCGGCCCGCGCGGCGGCATGGTCCTGTGCGACGACTCCCTCAAGGACCAGGTCGACCGCGGCTGCCCGATGGTCCTCGGCGGCCCCCTCCCGCACGTCATGGCAGCCAAGGCGGTAGCCCTGGCCGAGGCCCGGCAGCCGGCCTTCCAGGACTACGCCCAGCGCATCGTCGACAACTCCCGAGCGCTGGCGGAAGGCCTGATGCGCCAGGGCGCGACCCTCGTGACCGGCGGCACCGACAACCACCTCAACCTGATCGACGTCGCCACCTCCTACGGCCTCACCGGCCGCCAGGCCGAGGCCGCGCTGCTCGACTCCGGCATCGTCACCAACCGCAACGCCATCCCGGCCGACCCGAACGGCGCCTGGTACACCTCCGGCATCCGCATCGGCACGCCCGCGCTGACCACGCGCGGTCTCGGCATCGCCGAGATGGACGAGGTCGCGGGCCTGATCGACCGCGTCCTGACCACGGCCGAGGCCGGCACCACCAAGTCGGGTGCGCCCTCCAAGGCCTCCCACGTCCTCGACGAGAAGGTGGCCGAGGAGATCGCCCAGCGGGCGACGGACCTGGTGGCGGGCTTCCCGCTGTACCCCGAAATCGACCTCGGCTGATCGACGCCCGCAGGGGCGGCCAACCTGAAAGGGGCGCGGGGCCGCATTCATCTGCGGCCCCGCCGCGAGGCGCGACCAGCCACAACGGTCCGCGGTCCCCACACACCGAAACCACTGCCCACCTCTCGGGCCAATGTCCCTCTCACCCTCTGAGAGAATGGTGAGCATGGCTTCTGACCGACCCCGCGTGCTCTCCGGAATCCAGCCCACCGCAGGCTCGTTCCACCTCGGCAACTACCTGGGCGCCGTGCGCCAGTGGGTGGCCCTGCAGGAGTCCCACGACGCGTTCTACATGGTCGTCGACCTGCACGCGATCACCGTCGCGCAGGACCCGGCCGACCTGCGGGCCAACACCCGCCTCGCCGTCGCCCAGCTGCTCGCCGCCGGTCTCGACCCGGAGCGGTGCACGCTCTTCGTGCAGAGCCATGTCCCCGAGCACGCCCAGCTCGCCTGGATCATGAACTGCCTCACCGGCTTCGGCGAGGCCTCCCGCATGACCCAGTTCAAGGACAAGTCCGCCAAGCAGGGCGCCGACCGCGCGAGCGTCGGCCTCTTCACGTACCCGATCCTCCAGGTCGCGGACATCCTGCTGTACCAGGCCAACGAGGTCCCGGTCGGCGAGGACCAGCGTCAGCACATCGAGCTCACCCGTGACCTCGCCGAGCGCTTCAACGGCCGCTTCGGCGAGACCTTCACGATCCCCAAGCCGTACATCCTGAAGGAGACGGCGAAGATCTACGACCTTCAGGACCCGTCGATCAAGATGAGCAAGTCGGCGTCGACCCCGAAGGGGTTGATCAATCTGCTCGACGACCCGAAGGCCACCGCCAAGAAGGTCAAGAGCGCCGTCACCGACACGGACACGGTGATCCGCTTCGACGCCGCGGAGAAGCCGGGCGTCAGCAACCTGCTGAGCATCTACTCGACCCTCACGGGGACGGGTATCGCGGAACTCGAGCAGCAGTACGTCGGCAAGGGCTACGGTGCGCTCAAGACGGACCTCGCCGACGTCATGGTCGAGTTCGTGACGCCGTTCCGGGAGCGCACCCAGCAGTATCTGGACGACTCGGAGACGCTCGACTCGATCCTGGCCAAGGGTGCCGAGAAGGCGCGTGCCGTAGCCGCGGAGACGCTCTCCCAGGCGTACGACAAAGTCGGCTTCCTCCCCGCCAAGCACTGATCCGTACCACCGCGCGCCCTGAGCCCGGGCCGCACCACCGCAGAGCGCCGCACATCACTCCGGCTGCGCCTGCCCCCGGCACCGCCATGGCCGTACAGTCGATAGCCGGTGCCGCCCCGACGGCCGACCGACGCACGACCACGAACGACACAGCGCACGACACGACGAAGGAGACGACGTGGGGACCGTAACGATCGGTGTATCGATCGCGGTCCCGGAGCCGCACGGCAGCCTGCTCCAGGAGCGGCGCGCGGGCTTCGGCGACGCCGCGGCTCACGGCATCCCCACGCATGTCACGCTGCTGCCGCCGACCGAGGTCGAGCAGGCTGACCTGCCGGCGATCGAGGCGTACCTCGTCCAGGTCGCGGGCACCGGGCGCCCCTTCCCGATGAGGCTGTCCGGCACGGGGACCTTCCGCCCGCTGTCACCCGTCGTGTTCGTGCAGGTCGTCGAGGGGGCCGAGGCCTGCACCTGGTTGCAGAAGCAGGTCCGGGACGCGTCGGGTCCGGTGGCGCGCGAGCTGAACTTCCCGTACCACCCGCATGTCACGGTGGCGCACGGCATCGCCGAGGAGGCGATGGACCGGGCGTTCGAGGAGCTCGCCGAGTTCGAGGCCGAGTGGCCCTGCACCGGGTTCGCGCTCTACGAGCAGGGCTCCGACGGGGTGTGGCGCAAGCTCCGCGAGTACGCCTTCGGGGGGTCGGTCGTGCCGCCGCAGGCGGGGGCGCCGGTGGAGGACACGACGCTGCCGGCGCACTGATGTACTGAGGGGCGCGCGAGGGCGCCCCACCCCGGTGAGTGACTGTTACATCGGCAACCTTCGGAACACCGACCTCGGCGCGTGCCTCAGTACCGACATCACCAGCCTCAGTGCCCCCGGCACCCACACCGTCTCCGACCGGCGTCGCAGGCCCAGCTCGATGGCTGTCGCCACCGCCTCCGGGGTGGTGGCGAGGGGGGCCTCCGGCAGGCCCGCCGTCATGCGGGTGCGGACGAAGCCGGGGCGTACGACCATGACGTGGACGCCGGTGCCGTGCAGGGCGTCACCGAGGCCCTGGGCGAAGGCGTCGAGGCCGGCCTTGCTGGAGCCGTAGATGAAGTTGGAGCGGCGGGCGCGCTCACCGGCCACCGAGGACAGCACGACCAGTGAGCCGTGGCCCTGCGCCTGGAGGGCACGCGCGCAGACCAGGCCCGCCGAGACCGCGCCCGTGTAGTTGGTCTGGGCGACCCGCGTGGCCGCCAGCGGGTCGCGTTCGTCGCCCGCCTGGTCGCCGAGTACGCCGAACGCGAGCAGCACCATGTCGATGTCGCCCTCGGCGAAGATCTTGCCGAGGCCCGCCTCGTGGGACTCGGGGGCGAGCGCGTCGAAGGCGACGGTGTGCGTGTCGGCGCCGAGCCCGCGCAGATGCGCGGCGGCCGCCTCCAGCTCGGGCGACGGGCGGCCCGCCAGCCACACGGTGCGGGTACGGCGGGCGATCAGCCGGCGCGCGGTGGCCAGCGCGATGTCCGACGTACCGCCGAGGACCAGCAGGGACTGGGGGGTGCCGAAGGCGTCCTTCATGGCGGCTCCTTGGGGGGAAACGAGGGCGGGGTTCGTGGGGTTCACAGGCTCAGGCGTCGCGCCAGGTCCGAGACGAACACCGCGCGTGGGTCCAACTCCCGGCGCAGTTCGCGGAACTCGTCGAGCCGGGGATACATCGCGGCCAGCAGTTCGGGGCGCAGCCGCGCGTCCTTGGCCAGGTACACCCGCCCGCCGGCCGCCGCCACCTCCTCGTCCAGCTCGTCCAGGAAGGCGTCGAGGCCGGGCAGGCCCGCCGGGATGTCCAGGGCCAGGGTCCAGCCGGGCATCGGGAAGGACAGCCAGCCGGCATCGCCCTCGCCGAACCGCTTCAGGACGGCGAGGAAGGAGGGGCAGCGGCGCGTCGAGATCCGGTCCACGATCCGGCGCAGAGCCTCCTCCCGGCCGTAGCCGACGACGAACTGGTACTGCACGAAACCGGACCGACCGTAGATCCGGTTCCAGTGGGGGACCCCGTCGAGGGGGTGGAAGAAGGTGGCGAGCCGCTGCAGTTCGCCGGTGCGGGAGCGGGGTGCCCTGCGGTACCAGAGCTCGTTGAAGAGGCCGACGGTCGTACGGCCGAGGAGGCCCTCCGGGACGAAGGAGGGGGCGGCCGGGAGCCGCGAAGTCCGGAATTCCAACGGACTCGGGTGTCCGTCCCTCTCGGCAGAACGTGCTCCACGCGCGCGCGTGCCCCACGCCCACCCTGCGGTCCGGAGCGCCTCCCGTGGCGCGTGGTCGCCCCGGGTCAGTACCGCGCGGCCGGTCGACGCGCCCCGGGCGAGCAGGTCGATCCAGGCGACGGAGTAGCGGTAGTAGTGGTCCGTGGCCGCGAGGCGGGCGAGGAGGTCGTCCAGGTCGGTGGCGCGTTCGGTGTCGACCGACATCCACGCCGTCTCGACGGGCAGCAGCCGTACGGTCGCGCCGAGGATCACACCGGTGAGGCCCATGCCGCCCGCCGTGGCGTCGAAGAGCGGGGTGCCGGGGCGCACGGTGTGGATCTCCCCGTCCGCCGTCAGCAGCTCCAGCGACAGCACATGGCGGGCGAACGACCCCGACACATGGTGGTTCTTGCCGTGGATGTCCGCCGCGATGGCGCCGCCCACGGTCACCTGACGGGTCCCCGGGGTCACCGGCACGAACCGGCCCAGCGGGAGCAGCACCTCCATCAGCCGGTGCAGCGACACGCCCGCGTCGCAGTGGACCGTGCCGGCGTCCGCGTCGACCGTGCGCACCCGGTCCAGGCCCGTCATGTCCAGCACGGCGCCACCCGCGTTCTGCGCCGCGTCCCCGTACGCCCGTCCGAGCCCCCGGGCGATCCCTCCGCGCGCTCCGAGCGCCCCGCACGCCCGCACGGCGTCCGTGGCCTCCTCGTACGTACGTGGACGGATCAGCCGGGCGGCGGTCGGGGCGGTGCGGCCCCAGCCGGTCAGGGGCACCGTGCGGGTGGAGGGGGGTGTGGGGGCTGGCATGCTCGCGACCGTATCGCCGCACATCGCCGGCAAAGGGGCGTAAGGGCGTGGCTCTTGTGGTGCCTCACCGAAATGGGTGATTAATGGGATGTCGTTCAAGATTGCCGTAATTCATCGGCGGTTGCCTAGAAGAGTGACATCACATGGACGATGTTGACGTTGCCGATGGCGTTCTCGACCTGGACCGGCGGCTGCTCTTCGCGCTCCACACCTGCGGCGCGGACCCGTGTGTGGCGGCCGCCGCGCGCGCTCTGTCGCGGGCCGGGGAGCACGCCGTGGTGTGGCTGGCCGCCGGGCTGACGGGCGCCGCCGTGGACCGGGAGCGGCGAGGCGCCTGGCTGCGGGGGACGGCGCTGACCGCCGGTGCGCACCTGGCGAGCATGGCCGTCAAGAGAGTCGTACGACGGCCGCGGCCCGCGCTGGTGGAGCCGCTGGTCCGCACCGCCGGACGCCACTCCTTCCCCAGCTCGCACGCGAGTTCGGCGGCGGCCGCCGCCGTGGCGTACGGCGCGCTCGGCCTCCCGTACGTGGCCCCGCTCGCCGCCGCGATGTGCGTCTCGCGGCTGGTGGTCGGCGTGCACTATCCGTCGGACGTGGCGGCGGGCGTGGCGCTCGGGGTGGCCACGGTGCGAGTGGGGGCGCGGTGGATGAGGGGGGACGCGTACCGGGGGCTGTCGGGTGGCGCGGGAGGGCAGGCCCTGCCGGTGGCCGGGGGCGGGGGTGGTGGGGGAGCGGGGCCGTGCAAGGGCGGCGCGAGACGCCGGGGGCAGGGGCAGGGGCAGGGGCAGGGGTAGAGGCCGGGGGCGGCTCGTTGGGGGTGGGGGCGGGGCACGGCGCAGCGCCCGGGGTGGGGACGACGGGGCAGGGTGCGCCGGGGGTGGGGACCGGTCAAGGCCACCGGGAGGTGGGAGCCGGCCGAGGCCCCCGGGAGGTGGGAGCCGGCCGAGGCCCCCGGGAGGTGGGAGCCGGCCGAGGCCCCCGGGAGGTGGGAGCGGGCCGAGGCCCCCTGAAGATGGGCACCGGTCGAGGTCCGCTGGGCGGCGAGGTCGGTCATGGCTGAGCGCACGGTCGTCCGGCAGCGCCCGGCGGCCCCCGGTGCGACGCCGTCGAGGACCGGCCTGGCCCGCGCCCTTCTCCGGACCGCCCGCCCCCGCCAGTGGGTCAAGAACACCCTGGTCGTCGCCGCGCCCGCCGCCGCCGGAGAGCTCTTCACACCTCGCGCCCTCACCCAACTCCCCCTCGTCTTCGCCCTGTTCACGGCCTGTGCCGCCGCCGTGTACCTCGTCAACGACGCCCGCGACGCCGAGGCCGACCGCGCCCACCCCGTCAAACGCCACCGCCCGGTCGCCGCCGGACAGGTGCCCGTGCCGGTCGCCTACGCCGTCGGCGGCACCCTCGCCGTCATCGCGCCCGCGACCGCCGCCTGGCTCTGCCCGCCGCAGGCCGCAGCGCTGCTCACCGCCTACCTTGGGCTCCAACTCGCCTATTGCGTCAGCCTCAAGCACGTCCTGGTCGTCGACCTCGCGGTCGTCACCACCGGGTTCCTGATGCGGGCGATGATCGGCGGACTCGCGCTCGGCATCCCGCTGTCGCGCTGGTTCCTGATCACCACCGGCTTCGGCGCGCTCTTCATGGTCGCCGCCAAGCGGTACTCCGAGGCCGTGCAGATGGCGGGCCGGGCCGGGGCCACGCGGGCGCTGCTCACCGAGTACACGGCCGGATATCTGCGCTTCGTCTGGCAGTTGGCCGCCGGGGTCGCCGTGCTCGGCTACTGCCTGTGGGCGCTGGAGGAGGGCGGGGTGCCCAGCACCAGCCTGCTGCCGTGGCGGCAACTGTCGATGGTCGCCTTCATCCTGGCGGTCCTGCGGTACGCCGTCTTCGCCGACCGGGGCACCGCCGGCGAACCCGAGGACGTGGTCCTGCGCGACCGCGCGCTCACCCTGATCGGGGTGGTGTGGCTGGCCATGTACGGGCTGGCGGTGGCGGACTGGTGAGCGGCCCTCTTACGGGTACCCGGGCATCGGGCAACCTTGAAGAGGGCAGAGTCGGATCATGGACTGGCTGAAGAAACTCCCCGGGGTCGGCCCCGTGGTCGAGCGGCTGACGGCGACGCACGCGTGGCGGTCGTACGAGCGGCTGGAGCGGGTCAAGTGGACGCGACTGGCCGCGGCGATGACCTTCATCAGCTTCCTGGCGCTGTTCCCGCTGCTGACCGTCGGCGCGGCCGTGGCCGCCGCGACGCTCACCGAGGGCCGTCGGCAGGATCTGGAGGAGAAGCTCACCGAGCAGGTCCCCGGCATCTCCGACCAGCTCGACATCGGGAGCCTCGTCGACAACGCCGGCACCGTCGGAATCATCGCGGGCGCCCTGCTGCTGTTCACCGGTATCGGCTGGGTCGGCGAGATGCGCGGCTGTCTGCGCGCGGTGTGGGAGAAGCCGGACTCCGACGAGAACCCCGTGCTGGCCAAGGCCAAGGACGCGGGTGTGCTGGTCGGGCTCGGTGGCGCGGTCCTCGTCTCGCTGGCCGCGTCCGCCGTGGCGTCGTCGGCGGTCGGCTGGTCCGCCGACCGGCTGGGCATAGACCGGGACGGCTGGGGCGGCGTACTGCTCCAGGCCGCCGCCTTCGCCGTCGCCGTACTGGCCGACTTCCTGCTTCTCCTCTACGTCCTCACCCTGCTCCCCGGCGTCCAGCCGCCCCGCCGCCGACTCGTCGTCGCCGCGCTGCTCGGCGCCGCCGGCTTCGAGCTGCTGAAACTGCTGATCAGCGGCTATATGCAGGGCATCGCGTCGAAGAGCATGTACGGGGCCTTCGGCGTCCCCATCGCCCTCCTCCTGTGGATCAACTTCACAACGAAGCTGCTGCTGTTCTGCGCGAGTTGGACGGCGGAGGGGAGCAAGGAGGAGCCGCCGGACCAGGAAGGGGCGCGGGGAACCGCGCGACCAGCCACAGACGACCCGCGGCCCGCAGCCGACAGCGACTAGACGGACGCGTCCGTCAGGCAGACGCTTCCGTCAGGCAGAGACGGGTCCGTCAGGCAGCCGGGCCCGTCAGACGGACGCGTCCGTCAGGCAGACGCTTCCGTCTCCTCCTCGGCCTTCTTCCGCCGCGACGGCCACCGCCGATTGACCAGGAACCCCCCACCGGCCACCAGCACCAGCACACCCCCAGTGATCCCCAACGCGGTCCCGACCCCGCTCGCCCCGCCGGAGGCACCCGCGGCAACCGCCTTGCCGGAGGCGGTCGCGGACGGGGACGCCGTAGCCCCCGACTGAGCATCGGCGTCGGCCGGCTCACCCGAGGCCTCCGCCCCCTTCGGCGGCACCAGTTCACCCACCGGCTCGACCTTGCCGGAGGCCTTGAAGCCCCAGTCGAGCAGGGCGGCGGTCTCCTTGTAGACCTGGTTGTGCTCGTTCTTCTCCGGGTGCATCACGGTGACGAGCAGCACCCTGCCGTCGCGCTCGGCGACCCCGGTGAACGTGGCACCGGCGTTCGTCGTGTTCCCGTTCTTCACACCCGCGATGCCCTGATACGGGTCGAGACCGCTGTCGCCCGTCAGCAGCCGGTTGGTGTTCTGGATCTCGAAGGACTCGCGGGTCTTCTTGCCCTTCTTGCTCTTCTTCGTCTCTCCCGGGAACTTCGCCCGCACTGTCGAGCAGTACTCCCGGAAGTCCTTCTTCTGCAGGCCGGAACGGGCGAAGAGGGTCAGGTCGTACGCCGACGACACCTGCCCCTTCGCGTCGTAGCCGTCCGGGCTGACCACGTTCGTGTCGAGGGCCTGGAGCTCCTCGGCGTGGGCGTTCATGTCGGCGACGGTCTGCTTGACACCGTTGTTCATGGCCGACAGCACATGCACCGCGTCGTTGCCGGAGCGAAGGAAGACGCCGAGCCACAGATCGTGGACCGTGTACGTCTCGTCCTCCTTTATGCCGACCATGCTGGAACCCGCGCCGATGCCCTCCATGTCGGAGGTGAGGACCTTGTGCTTCTCGTCCTTGTTGAACTTCGGCAGCAGAGTGTCCGCGAACAGCATCTTCAGCGTGCTCGCCGGGGCCAGCCGCCAGTGCGCGTTGTGCGAGGCCAGCACATCGCCCGACTCGGCGTCCGCGACGATCCACGAACGGGCGCTGATGTCCTTGGGCAGCACGGGCGCGTCACTGCCGATGTTCGCCTGCGTGCCCGGCTTGCCGAGCAGGGCGCCGCCGAGGGTGGACATGGTCGCCGGGGGCGTCGCGGTCGGCGAGGCGCTCGAACTCGGCGACGGCTTGGCCGCGAAGGCCGGGGTGGCCGTCATTGAGAAGGACAAGAGGGCGGCTGAGGTGACCAGCAGGGGGCGCCTGACGGTCTTCTTGGAGGCGGGCACGATCGAGAAAGTACATGGCTCCGACCGGTACATCCCACCGCGGCCCTCGGTGGCGCCCACACTTGTGTTCACGCCCCCGCTCACGCCCCCGCTCATGTCTCCGCTCAAGTCCGCGCCCCCGTGCGTACCCCGGCGCGAAAGGCGGGCGGCCGACGGCGATACTGAACGCATGAAGCTCAGCCGCCCCGTCTCCTGGTTCCTGCTCGCCTTCGGGGCGTGGAGCTGGGTCATTTGGGTCACTTTCGTTAAAAATCTATGGAAGGACGGCAGCGGCCTCGCGTTCGACGACGCGGGAGATCCGACGGCGTACTTCTGGGTCCATCTGACGCTCGCCGTCGTCTCCTTTGTTCTTGGGACGGTCATCGGGGTCATCGGGTTGCGCGGCCTGCGCGCCCTCCGCCGGTCCGCTTAGCGCCGAAACGCCCGGAGCAACCGGAGTATCAGGAGCAACAGGAGTCACGCCGTGATGGCCATCGTCTTCGTCCTTGTAGCCGTGCTCGTGCTGGGCGCCTTCGGTGCCCTCCACTGGTATGCGTGGCGTCGCCTGGTGCGCGACACGACACGCGGGCCGGGCCTCGCCCGTCGTGTGGGCACCGGGGTGTTCATCGCCGGCCCGGTCCTGCTGTTCGCCGCGTTCGCGGCGGAGCGGGGCGGCGCCCCCTTCTGGCTCCAGCAGACACTGGGCTGGCCGGGCTTCATGTGGCTGGCCCTGGCGCTGTATCTGCTGCTGGCACTTCTGGCGGGGGAGGTCGTACGACCGCTTGTACGCCGGTTGGCCGAGCGGCGGGCGGGGGCGGCGGTTCCCGTGGTGGCCCCGTCGGAGGTCCGCAAGCCGGAGCCGGTGCCCGCGGGGGCGGGCGAGCCCGAGCAGGTGGCGCCGGAGACAGTGACGGAACCCTCCGTCCCGGCCGCCGTCGATTCCGTCCCGGCCGCCGCCGACCCCTCCCGGCGGCTCTTCGTCTCCCGGGTGGTCGGCGGTGCGGTCGCCGCGGCGGCGGTGGGTACGGTCGGCTACGGCACCTACGGCGTCGTACGCGGCCCCAGGATCAAGCGGGTCACCGTACCGCTGGCCAAGCTTCCGCGCGCGGCGCACGGTTTCCGGATCGCGGTGGTCAGCGACATCCACCTGGGCCCGATGTTGGGCCGTGGCTTCGCCCAGAAGGTCGTCGACACGATCAACTCGACCCAGCCCGACCTGATCGCGGTCGTGGGCGACCTGGTCGACGGCAGCGTGAAGGACCTGGGCCCGGCGGCGGCGCCCCTGGCCGACCTGAAGGCCCGTCACGGTTCGTTCTTCGTCACGGGCAACCACGAGTACTTCTCGGGCGCGGAGCAGTGGGTGGAGAAGGTACGGGACCTGGGGTTGACCCCCCTGGAGAACGACCGCACCGAGCTGCCGTACCTGGACCTCGCGGGCGTCAACGACGTGGCGGGCGAGGACGAGGGCCAGGGCCCGGACTTCAAGAAGGCACTGGCGGACCGCGATACCTCGCGCACGGTGGTTCTACTGGCCCACCAGCCCGTTCAGATCCACGACGCGATCGACTACGGCGTCGACCTGCAGCTCTCCGGGCACACTCACGGGGGCCAGCTGTGGCCGATGAACTACGTCGCCCAGGCCGCGAATCCGACACTGGCGGGCCTGGAAAGGTACGGCGACACGCAGTTGTACGTCAGCCGCGGGGCCGGCGCGTGGGGGCCGCCGGTTCGGGTGGGGGCACCGTCCGACATCACCGTGGTGGAGCTGGCTTCCAGGAAGGCCTAGTCGCGGCCTCGTCCCGCTCCAACTCACTGTTCACTTCCGCTACTTCAGAAGAATCTATAAGAAGCCGGACGGACTCATTCCGCCATCGGTAAGTTATTTATTAACTCAACAAAATCCCTCTTCCCCCGGCGGAAACCCCTGTGGTTGGGTGATCGACGCCACCGCGGAACCACTGAGGAAGATGTGCCGGGTGGGACCTGGGGAGGGGAGCCGATGCTGTCGGTTCGCGTGCGGGTTACCGCGTCGTTGCTGGTGTTGGCGGCGGCGGGCGTGGGCGGCTGGCAGTTGATGCCGGCGCAGCAGAACCTGAACAGGACGATCACGGTCGGTACGACGGACTCGATCACGTCGCTCGACCCGGCCGGCGCCTACGACGCCGGGTCCTGGGCCCTGTTCAGCAATGTGTTCCAGACGCTGCTGACCCTCGAACCCGGCGGCTCCGAACCGGTGCTGGACGCGGCACAGAGCTGCGCGTTCGCGGGCGACGCGCTCACTGTCTACCGCTGTGTGCTGCGCCCGGGCCTGAAGTTCCCGAGCGGCCGCGAGATGACCGCCGCCGATGTGAAGTACTCCTTCGACCGGGTCAAACGCATCAACGCCGCTGTCGGCCCCGCCTCCGTCCTCGACACCCTCGACTCGGTGAACGCGGACGGGCGGACCGTCACCTTCCGGCTCTCCTCGCCGGACGCCACGTTCCCGTTCAAGCTGACCACCGGCGCGGGCGCGATCGTGGACAGCGCCAAGTACCCGACGAACGCGCTGCGCACGGACGACGGTGTCGACGGTACGGGACGGTATGTCCTGTCCTCGTACGAGAAGGACGGGCAGGTCCGGCTCGCGCCCAACGACGCGTACCAGGGCGCGGCGCAGGGCAGTGGCACGCCCGTCCTCATCCGTTACTACAAGGACTCCGAGGCGCTGGAGAAGGCCTGGCAGGCGCGGAACGTCGACGTCGTCACCCGGCAACTCCCGCCCGCCGTGCTCGCCGAGCTCTCTCCCGGCGACCCCGACCAGCGCGTCACCGAGTCCGACAGCGCCGAGACCCGCAACCTCGTCCTCAACGTCCGCCCCACCTCACCGCTCCAGGACCGCCGCGTACGCCAGGCGATCGCCTCGCTCATCAACCGCGAGAAACTCGTCACCGAGGTGTACGACGGCACCACCGAACCCCTGTACTCACTGATGCCGACCGGCATGACGGGCCGTACGACCTCCTTCTTCGACATGTATCCGAAGCCCGACCCCGAGCGGGCCCGCGAACTGCTCCAAGCGGCCGGGGTGAGCCTCCCGGTGCGCTTCACCTACGGGTTCGCCAAGGGCCGGGGGGCCGCCGAGGCCGAGTCCACCGAGCTGAAGAAGCAACTTGAGGCCGACGGGCTGTTCGAGGTGACCACCAGGGCGTACGAGTGGACCGACTTCCAGCAGCGTTACGCCAAGGGGGAGTTGGACGCGTATGCCGTCGGCTGGGTCGCCGACTACCCCGACCCCGACACCTTCGCCGGGCCGCTCGTGGGCACGGGCGGTGCCATGAACAACGGCTACAGCAGCAAGGAGGTCGACCGGCTGGTCCAGGACAGCCAGCGGTACGGCGACCGCAGCGGGGCCGTGGGCGATTTCGGCACTCTGCAGGACATCATCGCCCAGGACGTGCCGCTCGTGCCTCTGTGGCAGCGCAAGGAGTACGTCATCAGCAGTGAAGAGGTGGGTGGGGCGCAGTATCTGTCCGACGGGACGGGGGTTTTCCGGCTGTGGCAGTTGCATTGGTTGTGACGGCGTCCCCCTCAAGCCGTCGCCCGATGCGGTTTGACTAACTCCCCTTCGCTGCCCGCCCCTTGTCGCCGGGGGCGGGCAGTACCTTCGTCATCCCCGGCAGGAAGTCCGTGAACAGGTCGTGGACCTCGCGGACGAGGGGGCGCAGGGCGCGGAAGCGGGCCAGGGAGACGCCCCGGGTGGTGAGGCGGGCGCCGCGCTCGGCCAGCCGGTAGCTGCGCTCGCGCCCCTCCGTGCGGTCGAAGACCCAGTACAGGACGAGGCCCATCTGGGAGAGCCACAGCAACTCGGGGAGCACGTCGCGGAGTTCGTCCGGCACTTTGGCCTTGGAACCGGCGAGCACCTCGCGGTGGACGGCGATGGATTCCTCACGCGGGCCCTCCGACTCGGGCGAGAAGGGGCTGAGCGGGCTGTCCGGGTCGGCCGCGTTCTTGAAGAACTGCGCCGCGAACTCGTGGTACGGCTCCGCCACGTCCAGCCACAGCTTCAGCACCCCGGCGATCCGCGCCTCCAGGTCCTTCTCCCGTTCCAGCAGGGGCCGGATCGCCGCCTGGTGCTCGGCGCCGATCCGGTCGTAGAACCCCTGGATCAGGTGTTCCTTGCCGGCGAAGTAGTAGTACGCGTTGCCGACGGAGACCCCGGCCTCCTTGGCGATGGCCCGCATGGTCGTCTTGTCGTAGCCGCGCTCCTGGAAGAGCCGCAGGGCGGTCTCCAGGATGAGCGCGCGGGTCTGCTCGGACTTGGCGGGGCTCTTGGCGGCCGCGTCGGTACGGTCCCCTTCGCGGCCGGAGGCGGCTTCGGGGGCGGCCCCGGAGGAGGTTCCGGAGGGGGGACCGGAGGGGGTTCCGGCTCCCGAGCCGGGGCCGGAGTCCGTACCGGGCTCGCCGCCGGGGCCGGTGCTGACGTCGGGGTTCTCGTTCGCTGCGGGCACGGGCAGAGCCTAACCAGTCGGGCAGGTGCCGCTCTCGCAGCCGTCAGCCGAAGCACGGGGACCGACGGGGTGGACGTACCTCCACCCAGACCTCCGGTCGTACACCCACCCCTCCAGCTCGGCCCCGCCCTTCGCCCCCCTCGACCAGTGCGCCCCGCGCCACTTGGCGGCGGCGAGCACGGCACCCCGGGCCAGCCTCGCCCCCGCCGGGGTGCTCAGCCGGTGGGCGAGCGGCCGGTGCTCGCGCAGGGCCCAGAGGCAGACGACCCAGGCGGCCGACCCCTGATAGATCTGCCCGCCGTCCCCGACGACGGTGATCTCCTGGAGAGTCGCCTGGTGGTCGAGTGTGGGGAACCGGTCCCGGGCCTCCTGCGACCCCGCCGCCACGAAGCCGAGCGGCACCAACTGCCGCTGCCTGCCCAGCCACTCCCGCACGAACGTGCAGAGCGAACACCGGTCGTCGTACAGCACGGTGAGCCCACGGACGGGTACGAGGACAGGGCCCACCGGAACCGCCGGGCCCACCGGAACCGCCGGGACCGCGGGAACCGCCGGAACCACCGGGGTGGCCGGGGCGGCCGGGGTGGCCGGGGCGCGCTCGGCGTCCCGGCCCCCGGCGGCTGTGACCGCCGCCATTGATGTCACGCCCCGGCCTGGGGCGCGACGGGCATCGTCGGCGCGACCCAGCCCTGCGGCGCGACCGGCGGCAGCTGCTCCCGCTCCATGACCCCCCGGCGCCGGAACTTGTTCAGCACGAACACGTTCCCCAGGTGCAGCGCGCCGAGCACGAGCAGCACCACCCCGAGCTTCGTCGAGACGGCCTCGAACACCTCACGGGGGCTGGTGATGGCCCCGTCCTCGTTCAGGTAGAGCGCCACGAACCCGAGGTTCACGAGGTAGAAGCCGACGACCAGCAGGTGATTGACGGCGTCCGCGAGCTTCTCGTTCCCCTGCAGCACATCCGAGAGGAAGATCCGCCCGTTCTTGCTCAAAGTGCGCGCCACCCACACCGTCAGACCCACGCTGACCAGCAGATAGATGACATACGCGACGACCGTGAGGTCCATGCCCCCGCCCTTTCCAGAGCCTTGTTGAACACGTTCAAAACGCTGTGGTGAGAATGTAGCGCTGTTTTTGAACACGTTCAAGCGAGTGGCGGGCGTGCGGCTATGACGTACGTCCCAACTCGGGCCGACGGCTGTAGTCCGTGAGCCCGATGACGTTGCCCCAGGGGTCGGCGAACTCGACGGTCCAGCCGGTGGCGACGGGGAAGGGATGGTCCAGCGGCGGCACCCCGGCGGCTTCGAGTGCCCGCGCGGCCCCCCGCGCGTCCCGCACCTCCAGCCACACCCGGGCGGCGCCCCACACCGGCGGCCGATGCCCCAGCGCCTCCTCCAGTCGCAGCACCAGCGCCGGTGTCTCCTTGCCGACCTTCAGCAACGCGATCCCGGCCTCGTCCAGCCGGAACCCCAGCCCGAACCCGGCCCGCCCGTAGAAGGCGACGGCCTCACTGAGGTCCCCGACGGGCAGCAGGACGTTGTCGAAGCCGAGCAGTTCGTACGGCTCTTCATGCGGTTCTTCACTCGATTTATCTGACATGCCGTCAGATTAGAGCGCCGGTTCGCCGACGCCGGGGAACGACAAACGCCGAGGGGCCGACCCCGGAGAAGTGATCCTCCGCGGTCGGCCCCTCGGCCCTTACCTCACCCGTCGCCCTACCCGATGGCGACCCGGTTCTTCCAATAGCTCGCCGTGCCGATGATCTCCGTGCCCGAGCCCGACAGGACCGTCCGGCCTCCGGCGTAGAAGCGGACCGTGCCGTCCGTGCGGGCCGTCCAGATGTCGGGGATGGCGTCGCCGTTGGCGTCGGGGGTGCCGATGAGCAGGTAGATGTTGCCGCTGCCCCAGGCGGAGGCGCCGTAGACGCCGTCCTCTCCGTCGGCCGAGTTGGCGGCGGCGGCCAGGGAGTTGAGGTCGACGCCGGTGCCGCTGCTCGCCTTGATGCCCTTGCGGTAGAGGAGACGGCCGGAGACGTCGGTGCGGTACACCATGTCCGTGACGCCGTCGCCGCTGATGTCCATGACGGAGACGATGTCCCGCTCGGTCCAGGGCGCCGAGGAGAGCTGGATCGCCTGGTCGATGCTGCCGCCGTGGTAGCCGGTGAAGGCCCACAGCGCGTCGCCGACGGTGGCGAAGAAGTCCGTGCGGCCGTCGCCGGTGGCGTCGCCCGCCGAGACGATCTGGGTGAGGGCGGAGGGGGAGGGCGCGTTGCTCGGGAGCAGGATCTCCACCCGCTTGTCGATGTTGACCGCGCCGTAGCCGTCGCCAGGGTAGATCCACAGCTTGTCGCCGAGTCTCACCACCAGGTCCTGGAGGCCGTCGCCGCCGTAGATGTCGCCGTTGTGGGTGATCAGGGCGCCCTTGAAGTGGCCGGCCGGAGCCGAGACGTACGGTGGTAGGTCGTCTCCGTTCGGGTCCTTGTTCGGGTTGGCCCGGTAGGCGCCCGGCATCGAGTAGTCCAGGTCGCCCGTGCCCTTGGCCAGGTCGTCGGTGGCCTGGGAGGGGTACATGACCAGGTTGCCCTCGTTGGTCACCACCATCAGGTCGGGGAGTTTGTCGCCCGTGAAGTCGCCGGGGGAGTCGGCCTGGTCGCGCGGGGTGACGTAGAAGAAGTACTTCGTCGGCTGGGACACGTTGCCCGCGCCGTCGACCGTGCGGACGTACAGCACGTTCGGGCCCGCTGTCGGCGGCTTCGCGTTCGAGAGTGTCGCGCTGACGGTCGTCGCCGTGCCGGAGGTGCGGCCCAGGGAGAACGGGTAGCTCGGCGCGTTGAAGCCGTACTCGTAGCGGATCACGTCCGTGTTGAGCGCGCGGACGCTGAAGGAGCCCGCCGTGCCGAACTTCTTCGTCGACCAGTTGGCGTCCTCGGCGTCGTTGCCGAAGCCGTTCTCGGCGCCGTCCGCGTTCGGGAAGTCCGTGGAGCTGACCTTCGGCGGCTTGGGCGCGGTGGTGTCGAGGACGAAGCGGCACGGGGTCGTGGCCGGGGCGTACCCGGAGCTGGCGTTCGCGTCGTCCACGGCCCGCACCCGCCAGGAGTAGAGGGTGCCGTTGGTGAGCTTGCTCGTGGCGAAGCCGCTGGTGGTGCGCAGCGCCACGTCCTTGTCGCCGCCGACCGAGACCTTGCCGGTGGAGCCCAGCAGATCACCGGTGGTGTCCCACTTGCCGGTCGCCCACAGGTCGAAGTCGAGGAAGTCGAGGTTCTTGTCCTTGTCGGCGCCCCGCGCGGTGAACGTCAGGTTCCCCGAGCCCATGCGGACGTACGGCTCGGTGGTGGTGCACTTGGCGTCCGGGCCGAGGTCGAGCGACTTGGAGTCGATGGTCGGTTTGCGGTTGTAGACGAGTTCGAGCACCGGCGCGTTGTCGCCGTTCGCCTGGAACTTCTTCCACGAGTACTGCGAGTGCTCGTCCCGGGCACGCATCCCGAAGGTGATGCTGTCCTTGCCCTCGTCGGCCCGCTTCTGCGCGGCCTTGCGCACGTCGAAGGTCTCGTACGCGTCCCGGCAGCCGGACTTGTAGCCGTGCGCGAAGCTCTTGGTCGCGAACTTGTTGCCGTCGCTCAGCTTCGGCGCGTTCTTCCAGTTGGTGTGCCCGTCGACCTTGCCGGTGAGGTGCACGCTCATCGAACGGGCGCTGCACGACCAGGAGTACGTCTCCAGCATGCGCAGCTTCGCAGTCGTGATCTTCGTGCCCTTGAGGTCCTTGTCGAAGGCGATGTTGAAGTACGAGCGGGAGGTGCCCCAGGTGTCCGACTCGAAGCCGACCCGGGCCTCGTGCGTACCGCCCTTGTTGAAGCCCTTGCCGTTGTAGAACGTGGCGTTGGGGTGGCGGCTGTACGCGGTGGTCCAGTTCTGCGTGTGCTTCTTCACCGACGGGTCGACGAACACCGGGTACTTGGTGGCCGAGTCGTTGAGGAAGTCCAGGTTGGGGGTGAGCACCCAGTTCGAGCCGGACAGGTCGACGTCGACCAGCTCACCGCGCGAGTCGGGCGAGGGCCCGTCCAGTCCGGACAGGCTGAGCGTGGCCGCCGAGCCGCTCTGGGTGGGCGCGGGCGTCGGCTCGGCCGGGGCGGACGGCAGCGGCGACTCCGAGACCGTCGGCGCGGGGCCGTCGGTGGCGGGCGGGAGCGTCTCGGGGTTGGTGTCGCCCTGCTCGTCGGTCTCGATCAGCCCCTCCGTGGGGCTCGCGCTGTCGCTCGGCTCGTCGGAGGCCGACGTGCTGGGCTCCGGGCTCTCCTCGGTCGTCGGCTGCGCGCTCGCCCCGACCCCGCCGTCGGTGACCGCCGGGGAGCCACTGCTGTCCCACATCAGCGGCGTCGGCGAGACGGCGACCTCGTTGCCGTACGCGTTCTCCGCGCTCAGCACGCTGGTCACCGGGTCGAGGCGGAACGTCAGATCGTCGGAGGTGATGCCGTACGACAGCTGCTGGGCTCGGGCGTCGGCCGCGGCCGCGCGGTTCTTGAGCACGAGCAGCTGGGCGAAGCCCTCGTCGTCGGCGGTCAGCACGAGGTCGGCGCCCGGGAAGATCTCCGGGTACAGGGCGCGCGAGCCGTCGATGATCGGGGTGGGGACCGGGCCGGGCCAGGTCAGCTGGACGGTGTAGCCGTCGACGGTGAGGGTGACCAGGGGGGACGCGGTGTCGGCCGCGGCGGCGGTGCGGACGCCCTTGACGAGGGAGACCCGGCGCACGGCGGAACGGGAAGCCCGCTCACTCGTGCCGCCAGCCTTCGAGGCACCGGTCTTCGAACCGCCAGCCTTCGAACCGCCAGCCTTCGAACCGCCCGCCTTCGAACCGCCCGCCTTCGACCCAGCCGAGAACACCATCCGCGCGTTCGTCGCCTTCGGCTCCCAGCCCTCCTCCGTGCGCCGGAGGTCGTAGTCGATGGGCTTCCACTCGCCGCCCACCTTGGCCCGGACGGGGGAGGAATACAGCCTCTTCGCCAGGAAGCCGTCGGGCCGCGCCCAGGTCGTCGACCGCGCGGTGCGCAACGCGGTGACCTCGACGTTCTTCCCGGTCTTCGCCGCCTTGGTCAGTGCGGCGCCCTCGGTGACCGGCTTGGCCTTCCGGTCGCCCCCCGACCCGCCCCCGGAGTCCGAGTCGTCCAGGCCGAGGCCGATGAAGGTGATGCCGGTGGCGGCGAGAGCCGCGGTGAGTACGGCGGCCGTCGTCCGTCTTCCGGGCATGCGAGGCCGGTTGCGCTCCTTGCGCGTCATCGGGCGGGTTCCCCTTCCCCCTTGGAACCGGCACGGCACAGGGCTCGGCCGGGCGAGCCGATGATGACCTATGAGCGGGCTGTCGTCACGCATTGCGAGCGCGGCCGGGTATTGAGTGGATCAACCGGGCGGTCCGTAATGGGGGTTGAGGGGATCGAACGACAACTGCGGTATCAGCCACCGGTGGCGAGAGCAAAACCGCCCGAACCGGTTCCCAACTCCCCTGATTCGATGGTTATTTGCCAGGGGAACTGGTGAATTAAGCGATTGATCTCAGTGGGGTGGAGCCTTCCCTTACCTCTCCAAAAAGCGGGTCTGAGTTTAACCAGACCTTATTTTCTGTTACGCACCGTGACTGTCATCACATCCGTACAGACGATCTAGCGGAACTTCACAGAGCCATCACAGAATTCCCGGCATCTGATACGCCATCACGCGTGGTCCGTTCCCGGTCCCGCCTCGAGTGGTCCGGGGGGACCTCGCCGTGTTCGGTCGCCATTCGTATGTCCGCTGTCGCCGCCTGCGCCGTCTGCGCGCGGCAGCCGTGCCCACCATCGGCGCGGCCCTGCTCATCACCCTGTTGCCGGCCCAGTCGATGGCCCTGCCGCCCGATCCGTCGGTTGCCGAGAAGGGCCGCGAGACCCTGGACCTGGAGGCGCTGGAGCAGGACGAGGTCCTCACCGGCGAGGTCTTCGAGCGGGACCTGGAGTCCCTGAAGGTCGAGGTCCCCGAGGACCTGGAGCAGGCGCCGGCCGGTACGGCCACGGCCCCGGCCTCCGACGTCGGCACGGTGAGCTTCGGCTCGACGGCGACCACGAGCCAGGCCTCCGCTCCCAAGGGCACGACCACCCGCACCAGCACCTCCGCCCAGCAGGTCGACCTCAAGCCCGTCGAGGACCTCCCCGTCAGTCTCGGTCAGGCCCCCGACCAGGCCGCGCCGAGCGGCACGTGGAACGTCCAGGTCTACGACCGGGCCGCCGCCGTCTCCCAGGGTGTCGACGGCGCCGTCGTCAAGGTCCAGGCGCCCGCGACGGGTTCCGTGCCGATCTCGGTCAAGCTCGACTACGCCAAGTTCAAGAACCTCTATGGCGCGGACTGGGCTTCCCGGCTGCGTTTCGTGCAGTTCCCCGAGTGCTACCTGACCACGCCGGATGTCGAGGCGTGCCAGGAGTACGAGGAGCTGGAGACCACCAACGACACCAAGACGCAGTCGATCACGGCGACCGTCGACACGGCGGCGGACGGCACGGTCTCCCAGGCCTCGGCCACCGAGGCGCCGACCGCGCCGACCGCGCCGACCGCACCGACTTCCGACGGCCCCTCCGTCGCCCAGGCCGCGTACCGCACGTCGAAGACGTCCTCGGTCACCCCGGTCGCGGCGACGGGTGACAGCGCGGTCGTCGGCGCGGTCGACTCGGGCGGCGGCGCGGGCGGCACCTTCAAGGCGACGCCGTTGGTCTCCAACGGCAAGTGGTCGGCAGGCGGCTCCTCGGGTGCCTTCGCCTGGTCGTACCCGCTGACGATCCCGGCGGCTCCGGCCGGCCCGGTCCCCGGTGTCTCCTTCACCTACAACTCCCAGTCGGTGGACGGGCGTACCGCCATCGCCTCGCCCCAGTCCTCCTGGATCGGCGAGGGCTGGGACTACGACCCCGGCCACATCGAGCGCCGCTACCGGACCTGCCAGGACGACCGCAAGAAGCTGAACTCCGGTACGCCCAACAACACCGCCAAGAAGGACAAGACGTCCGACCTGTGCTGGGCGTCGTACAACGCCGTGATGTCCCTCAACGGCAAGACCATGGACCTCGTCCGGGACGCGGCGGCCGGCAGCAACCCCGAGACCGATACCGAGATCTACCGTCCCACGCAGGACGACGGCACCCGTGTCGAGCACAAGACGGGCGGCAGCAACGGCGACAACAACGGCGAGTACTGGATCGTCACCACCGCGGACGGCACGAAGTACTACTTCGGCCAGAACCAGGTCGGCGGCGGTCACGCCAACACGGACTCGGTCTCCACGGTTCCCGTCTTCGGTAACCACCCGGGCGAGCCCTGCCACGCGGACGCCTTCGCCGACTCCCGCTGCGGCTCGGGCAAGAAGCAGGCCTGGCGCTGGGGTCTGGACAAGGTCGTCGACGTGCACGGCAATGCGATGGTGGTGAGCTGGAAGCAGGAGACGAACTACTACGCGGTCAAGAAGAAGTTCAAGAACCCCGAGCAGTACGACCGTTTCGCCTACCCGACGGTCATCGAGTACGGCATGCGCTCGGACCTGACCAAGCCGTCGGCGACGGTCGAGTTCGGGGTGAAGCAGCGCTGCCTGAAGTCCGAGGCCGCCTGCACCGCGGACAACTTCAACAAGACCGACGACCCGGGTGCGTACCGACCGTGGTGGGACACCCCGGGCAACCTGAACTGCAAGTCGTCGTCGAAGCTGTGCCCGCCCTTCCCCTCGTTCTGGACGCAGATGCGCCTGGACGCGGTGACGACGAAGGGTGCGCGTGCCGGCCAGAGCGGTCTCGGCAAGGTGGACACGTACGAGCTGCACCAGTCGTTCCCGGAGGACTGGTACGACACCTCCCCTGGGCTGTGGCTGAACTCGATCACCCGGCGCGGCTTCGCCCCCGGCGACACCACCGGCACTCTCCAGCACAAGGACGGCGTCAGCTTCGCCGAGTACTCCGTCGGCTCCAACTCTCCGCTGCGCACCCGCCTCCAGGACCGCCAGCTGCCGAACCTGGTCCTCACCGGCCCGAACGACCAGCGCCCGGGCTTCACCCGGCCGCGCATCGGTACGGTCGCCACGGAGTACGGCGGTGACATCGAGGTCGAGTACAAGGGCGGCTGCGCGAGCGAGCCGGCCGAGGACAAGGGCAAGAGCAACGGCACCTGCTACCCGGTGCGCTGGTCGCCGGACGGTGACGAGAAGACTCCGGCGAAGTCCTGGTTCAACAAGTACGTCGTCCACTCGGTGACCGAGACCGACAAGGTGACCTCGCACGGCAAGCCCGTCGTCACCAAGTACGCCTACTCCGGTTCCGCCTGGGCCAAGAGCGTCGACGAGTTCACCCGTCCCGCCCTGCAGACGTACAGCGACTGGCGCGGCTACCGCCAGGTGGCGGTCACCAAGGGCAGCAAGTCCAGCTCCCAGCAGGGCGACCCGCAGTCCCAGTCGTACTCCGTGACGCGCTACTTCCAGGGCGTCGGCGGCGCGGTCAAGGACTCCACCGGCACGTACACGCTGGTCGAGGACGACGCCCCGCAGTACGCGGGCCTGACGGCGGAGTCCATCACCTACCTCAACTCCGACAAGCGGGTCCAAAAGCGCGTCCTGAGCTACCCCTGGTCGAAGCAGACCGCGTCCCGTGCCCGCGAGGCCGAGACCGGCACCGACCTCGAACCGCTGCTCGCCCACCGCGGCGGCATCAAGCGCTCGGACGAGATCCAGACGGTCGACTCGAGCTGGCGGGCCGTCCGCACGCTCACCTCGTTCGACGACACCTACAGCCTGCCCTACCAGGTCGAGACGGCCGTGGTGAAGCCGAACGGCTCCGGCGGTGAGACCCTCTCCGACCAGACCTGCACCAAGACGTCGTACGTCCACAACACCTCGGCCTGGCTCATCGGCCTGACCAAGGAACAGCGCACGACGGGCACCTCCTGCGCGAACCACGACTCGGCCGACCCGGCCAAGCAGCTCAAGTCCGCGGTGCGCTACAGCTACGACAAGCTGGACCACGGAGCCACCCCGACGAACGGCGACATCACCTCCGTGGCCGAGATCGACGGCGCCGGCACCTCGTACTCGAAGGTCACCACGACGACCTACGACGACCTGGGCCGCAAGCGCGTCGTCACCGCGCCCGGTGAGGGCTCCACCGAGACCCAGTACGTCCCGGCGGACGGCGGCCCGGTCACCTCGATCAAGGTGATCAACACCAAGGGCCACGCCACCACCACGACCTTCGACCCGGGCCGCAGCCTGGCGCTCACCGTCACCGACCCCAACGGCCGGGTGATGAAGACCGAGTACGACGCGCTCGGACGCTCGGTGAAGGGCTGGTCGGCGTCCCGGTCGTCCGGCGGGAAGTCCGCGGACGTCCTGATCGACTACCAGAACGCCATCGCCACGTCCGAGACGACCCGTCCGGCGGCGGTCACCATCAGGACCCTCAAGGACGACGGCACCTACAGCAAGCAGGTCACGATCTACGACGGCCTGATGCGCAAGGTCCAGACCCAGGAGGAGGCCCACGGCCCCGGCCGGATCGTCACGGACACCTCGTACAACGACCACGGACTCGTCGACGAGCAGACCGCCGGATACCTCGCCAAGGGCGATCCCGCGGCCGAGCTGTTCGCCCCCAAGTCGACCACGTCGATCCCGAGCTGGACCAAGACCCGCTACGACGGCCTGGAGCGGCCGGTCCGCCACTCGACCTACTTCGACGGCGACTACCGGTACGCCACCTACACCAGCTACTCCGACACCAGCACCTATGTGAACCCGGCCGGCGGGACCGCCCCCCGGACCCGCACCTACACCGACGCCCTCGGCCGGATCACCTCGGTCAAGCACTACAGCCGCGACGACTCCGAGAGCGACACCGGCCGTACGACGGCCTACGAGTACGACGCCCGCGGTTACCGCACCAAGGTCACCGACCCGGCCGGCAACAACTGGTCGTACACCTTCGACGCGCGCGGCCGAGTCACCTCCGCCACCGACCCGGACACCGGCAAGACGGAGACCTGGTACGACGCCGCCGACCGGCCCAACAAGACGACCAACTCGCGCGGGAAGACGACGTACACCGAGTACGACGACCTGGGCCGGCCCACCAAGGTCCGCGAGGGCTCCGAGACCGCGACCCCCGTCAAGGAGTTCACCTACGACTCCCTGACCGGCGCGCTCGGCAGGCCGGTCGCCTCGATCCGGCACACCGCGAACGGCGACTACATCAGCCGGGTCACCGGCTACGACAGCGAGTACCGGGTCACCGGCCGCGAGACGGTCATCCCGTCCAACACCATGACCACGGGCGTCTCCGGCACCTACACCTACGGGTACACCTACACCCCGGTCACCGGACAGCCGCTGTCGTACACCATGCCCGCCGTCGGCGGACTCCCCGCCGAGAAGGTCATCACCCGCTACAACAGCGACGGCCTGGCCGAGTCCACCTCGGGCCGCGCCTGGTACACCTCGGACGTCACCTACTCGCCCTTCGGCGAGCCGCTGCGCACGGTCTCCGGCTCCCAGCCGTCCCGGGTGTGGACGACCAACTTCATCGACCCGCACACCGGACGCCTCCAGCGCACGGTCGCCGACCGCGAGACCGCGAGCCCGCACCGCATCTCCGACAGCTACTACTCCTACGACGCCTCCGGCACCATCACCTCCAACGCCCGCAGCCTGACCGAGGCCTCGGGCACCACCTGGGACACCCAGTGCTTCACCTACGACGCCATGGGCGAGATGGTGAACGCCTGGACGTCGAACGTCACCCCCGACGGCAAGGCCACCGGCTGCAAGGCCTCGAACGGCACGACCTGGGGCCCCCGCACCGACTACGAGGCCTCGACCGGCCCGGTGGCCGACGCCCCCGACGCCGCGACGGACGTGTCCAGCCCGGACACCTCGCTGTCGTCGACCCTGACCGCCGCCGCGCCCGCCTCCGCCACCGTCGCCACGGGCGCCACCGCCTACCGCCAGTCCTTCACCTTCGACTGGCTCGGCAACCGCGCCGCCATGACGGAGCACGACCCCGCGGACGCCACCAAGAACGTCGGCTACAGCTACGGCTACGACAGCAAGCAGCCCCACACGGTCGACTGGATCAGCTCCAGCCCGACCGGCAAGGGCAGCTCGTACACCTATGACGCGGCCGGCAACACCGAGGTCCGCGACCTGTCGAACACCACACAGAACCTGACCTGGACCCAGGAGAACCGCCTCGACACGATCACGGACGACGGCACCAGGACGACCTACGTCTACGACGCCGACGGCAACCGTGTCCTGGAGAACTCACCGACCGGCTCGACCCTGTACCTCGGCGAGACCGAGGTGACGACGAACGCGAGCGGGGCGATCACCAAGGCCGCCCGGTCCTACGCCCAGTCCGGCGCCCCGACGGTCATCCGCACCACGGCGAACGGCGCGACCACCGGCCACAAGCTCAACGTCCTGCTCGCCGACCACCTCGGCACGGCGAACACCGCGGTCGAACTCGCCGGCACCCAGCCGGTGGCACGCCGCGCCTACAAGCCGTACGGCGAGATCCGCGGCACCAAGCCCTCCGGCTGGCCGAACAAGCGCGGCTACCTCGGCGTCGGCATCGACGACGCGGCGACCGGCCTGACCCACATCGGCGCCCGCGAGTACGACCAGGCCTCCGGCCGCTTCCTCTCCGCCGACCCGGTCATCGACATCGCGGACCCGCTGCAGATGAACGGGTACGCGTACAGCGGCAACAGCCCGGTCAGCAAGGCCGACCCGAGCGGTCTCTTCCCGATCCTCATTCCGGGCTCGGCCATGGGCGGTGGCGGAGGGGGCAGTCCTGTTCCGTCCGGTCCCAAGCTGACGCAGAAGAGACTGCCGGACGGCCGCACGGCGATCTACGACGAGTACGGAATCGGGCACGTCATCGGCGGCACGCCCGACAACGACGCCGCGCGACGCGCTCTGAAGTACCTGAACGACGACCTCATTGCGGCCGGGCTCTACACCGACGGCTCCAACAAGGGCACCGGCGAGATCTACTTGTCGCAGAACGACAAAAATGTGCTCGTGGACAAGGGGTACTTCACGGACAACGACGGAAATCGGCGGTACAACGGAACGACGTCCGACTTCATCAAGGTCACCTACGAGAACGGCAAGATCGTCGACGTGATCGACTTCGACGCCACGAGCGCCAAGTCCCCGACCAAGAGACTCGACTGGATCAAGGGCGACATCGACGGCAAGATGACCCCGAAGGCGCTGGACGGCAAGGAACAGGCCAACAACGTGGTCTTCGTCGCCGCGAGCGAGGCACAGGCCAACCAGGTCGCCAACGAGTACACCCATGACTCCCGGGTCCGGGTGATCCATCCGGACAGCGGCTACGACACGGGCAGGGTGTTCAACGCCGTGACCGGCAAGGCGAACACCGCTCGGGTCAGTCCGAGAATCCGTGGCCGCATCTTCGGTATCGCGGGATCACTGATGCCGTTCGCCCAGACCAACAGCTATGTACGGAGCTTCGGCGTCTGGGGCGGAATCGCGGAGATGGGCAAGGACTTCTTCGACCCGTTCGGATTCCATGAGGCTCTGGAGCCCTCGACCACAGAGAATCCGCCGATCTAGGAAACGAGACCTCACGGGTGTGGCCCCGCCGGAGAATTCCGGCGGGGCCACACCCGTTCAGTACGGGGCCATCTCCAGGTCGCCGATCACCGTCAGACCGACCTGGGCCGCGAGCCACGGCGCGCGTTCGGCCTCGACCTGCTTGACGTGGACGAAAACGGTGTGATCGCTCGCGGGCTCCTCCAGTTCGAGGTCGCGGACGTTCACGCACAGCGTCACGAACGCACCCCTCGCGCCACCGACCCCCAGCCCCACCTCCGGCGCCTCGGGCCAGCCCATGAAGTCCCACCGAACCGTGGCCGGGCTGCCGCCCACCGCGTCGAGGAACGGCTGGACCGTCTCCGGCGGCCGACCCAAGGCCCTCAGCCAGACGGGGAGATGCGCCGCCGGATCGTCCCCCTTCGCCGACGAGCCGCCCGTGTCCCCTTCGGCGAACCACTTGGCGCGCGGAAGCAGTTCCAGCAACGGTACGAGCACGTCCGCCGAGGAGACCCGAACCTCGAAATCGACCTCGAGATCCCGCAGATCGGCGATCCCGAGCAACCGCTCGACAATGCGCAGACCCTCCGCGAGATCCGCTGTCCGCAGGATGGGCTGTGCGTAGGAATTGGACATGGCGGCCAGTCTGCCACCGGCACTCTCCCGGTACTTCCCCGGCCGCCACGCCCACCACGCTCAGTCTCCGCAGCCCCCCACCCGCCGCTCGCTCACCGAGATGTCATCCATCCGGATGTCGTACGACGACGGCGTGGGCCCGCCCTGATACAGCTGCCAGCCCAGCTTCAGCTTGTCGAAGGAGGGGAAGACGAAGTCGTCGGACGTGCCGCCGTGCTGCTTGGTGGAGACGGTCAGGTCGGACTGTTCGACACCGTTGAGATAGACGCTCACCCGGTTGTCCGTGGCGTCGAGATGGAACTCGGCGCAGGTCCACGCACCGCCGGCGGCCGGGGCCGACGTCCGCCAGTTCGTCCAGTCACCGGTCGGCCCCAGATCGGAGCCGACGCCGTAGAAGTTGCCCTTGTCGGTGGGGGCGTACTGCCCGCCGAGCGGCCGGACCAGCGTGGGGGAGCCGGAGCCGGAGGCCTCCGCGAGGGTCCAGTGGGCCCAGTCGGGGGCGGTGGGGAACTCGGCGACCCGCAGCCGCACCCGGGCCCAGTAGCTGTTGCCGGGAGGGGCCAGGTCGGAGAAGACGACGAAGGCCCGGCCGTTGCCCTCGGTACGGATACGGAGCTCACGTCCGTGCCCGTCGGCGCTGGGCTCGACGGTCAGCGAGCCGTTCGAGGCGTCGGTGGTCCAGCCCCGGCCCCGGGTGACCGGGCCGAGGGGCAGGCGGTTGAAGTTCTCCTTCACGAGGGTCCGGCCGTACGCGTCGTGCGAGGCGGGCGTTGCCGAGGCAGTGGGGGGTATCGCGATCAGAACCGCGGCCGCGGCCGACAGCGCGGCGGCGGCTTTCCTCAGAACGTTCATGCGGGAAGTCTGTAACCAACAGCCCCATCCGCCACAGAAGTTGCACAGCGTTTCGGCCACGGCCGGGCCTCACAAAGGTGACAGCTCGACCTTCCCCTCGAACCGCCCACCGGCCCGCGCCGCGAGCCACTCCACCCGGTCCAGGTCCAGGCCGACGTCCCGTACGTGTACGTACACCGTGTGGTCCGGGGCGGGCTCGTCCTGGTACAGGTCGCGGGAGTTCACCGACAGCGTGAGGTACGCGTACTTCTGGGTGATCAGGCACAGTCCCGCCTCGGGGACCTCCGGCCAGCCGTTCAGATCCCAGCGGACGCCCGCCGAGTCGCGTCCGAGAGCCGCGATGAACGGCTCGGCGAGGTCGAGGGGGTGGCACCAGTCGTGCACCGAGACCGGAAGGCACACCAACGGGTCGGCGCCGGACTCCGACGAGCCGTGCTCTTCCCCGGCCAGGGCCCGCCACTTCAGGTCGGGCATCAGCCGCAGCACGCGGGTCAGCGCCTGCGGAGTGCGGAGCGTGGCCTCGAAGTCCACCTCCGCCTGGCTGAGGTCCGCGAGGCCCAGCAGCGTACGGACGGCATGCAGTGCCTCGGCCAGGTCGGGGGTGGTGAGGACGGCGGCCGCGCGGGAGTTGCTCATCCCCGCAATCCAGAGCGGTCCTGGAGCCGTTGTCAGTGGTCCCCCTTACTGTCCTCCCACGGCAACGAGATACCGCCGCTGGTCCTCTCCGAAGTCCTGCCCGACGTCGACCTGTTCGTGGGCGTCGCCGGCGTGGGCGAGCGACCCGACCTGGCAGGACGGCGGCCCCGGGCCGCTTCCGCGAGTACCGGCCGTCGTACGGCTTCGGCGAGCTGGGGGAACGGAACCCCGCACACCGGCTGTCTCCCCTACAAGGACGACCGTATGCTCGCAGTCATCCTCAGCAAGGCGATGCTGCTCGCCAAGAACACGGAGATCACGGACCCGACGATCCTCGGCCAACTCTGATCAGGGGCCTGTGACTCCGCGCACACGCGGGTGCCAGGCGGGTACCGGCCGAAGTAACAACTTCTCTCCGGGCCCTTCTCTCCTGCAATATGACGGACAGCCCATATTCAGCCGCTCAAGCAACCAATTCCGCAGGAGTCAGTACCGTGACCGAGCAGCCCCAGCAGCCCGCTCAGCCCCCGCAGCCGCCGCAGCCCGGATACGGGTACCCCAACCAGGCTCCGGGCCAGGCGCCGGGCGCCAACCCGTACGGCGCCCCGAAGGGTGACCCCTACGGTGCTGCCCCGCAGGGCGGATACCAGCAGCCGGGCGCCGCGCCGGGCTACGGATACCCCCAGCAGGGCGCTCCGCAGGGCTACGGCTACCAGGCGCCCCCGACCGGCGGCATGTACACCGGCGACCCCAACGCCCCGTACGGCTACGACCCGTACGGCCGCCCGTACTCCGACAAGTCGAAGATCGTCGCGGGCATCCTCTCCCTGTTCCTGGGCGCCTTCGGTGTCGGCCGCTTCTACATCGGCCATGTCGGCCTCGGTGTCGCGCAGCTCCTCACCTGCGGCGGCCTCGGCATCTGGTCGCTGATCGACGGCATCATCCTGCTGACCTCCAGCAACACCACGGACTCCAACGGCCGGGTCCTGCGTGGCTGAGCGTGGCCTGAACGCCCTCCGGCATCCGGCGGCGGCCCCCCTCGCGGTGGCCGTCGCCGGGCTGGCGGGTGCCGCGTATCTGTATGGCACCAACCCGCACGAGCCCGGCCACCTGCTGCCTCAGTGCCCGTTCCGCTATGTCACGGGGCTGCTCTGCCCCGCCTGCGGCGGCACCCGCATGGTGTACGACCTGATGCACGGCCAGTTCACCGCCGCCTGGCACGACAACCGGGCGCTGCTGCTCGCCGCGCCCTTCGCGCTCGCCCTGCTCGGCCGCTGGTCCGTGGAAGGGCTGCGCGGACGCCGCTGGCGGCCCCGGCTGAAGCCCCGCACGCAGGCCGTGATCCTCGGCATCGCGGTGACCTGGACGGTCGTCCGCAACCTCCACTGAACCGCCGGCCTTCCCGCCACCGCTCCCGTAAATCCCTTACGCGCCCTTTATGTCGGCGAGTTGTCGCAACTTGGCTGGAACCGGATCACGGAATCGGAACGATCGCCCGGTTCCCCTCCCATCGACCCCACGACTCTCCCTACGCTGCACGGACGACAGGGGGGATGACGGGGGATCGTCGTGCTCAATGGCTGCCGGTGTTCGCCGTGCCCAGCCGCTGCCGGTGTCTGCCGTGCCGTCCCTCCTGGACTCCCCCGGAGCAAAACCGCTCCGGTGTCTGAATCTGTACCGCTTCCAGGAGTTACTTCCATGACCGTCCCCACCCCTGACGCTCCCTTCGGCTACGACCCGCAGGGCCGCCCGTACTCCGACAAGTCGAAGATCGTCGCGGGTATCCTCCAGCTCTTCCTGGGCTCCCTCGGCATCGGCCGCTTCTACGTCGGTAACGCGGGTGTGGGTGTCGCTCAGCTGCTCACCTGCGGTGGTCTGGGCATCTGGGCCCTGATCGACGGCATCCTGTTCCTCACGAGCAACGACCGCACCGACTCGCAGGGCCGCGTCCTGCGCGGCTGACGCTCTGCCCACAGGGCCTCTGCCCGCAGGCAGGGCTCGGTGACACACGCTGAGGGCCCCGCTCCGATCCCGGAGCGGGGCCCTCAGCGTCGTACGGCGGGGAAGCCTAGAAGCGGCGCGTGATCAGCGCGCGCTTCACTTCCTGGATCGCCTTGGTGACCTCGATACCGCGCGGGCAGGCGTCCGTGCAGTTGAACGTCGTGCGGCAACGCCACACGCCGTCCTTGTCGTTGAGGATCTCCAGGCGCTGCTCTCCGGCCTCGTCACGCGAGTCGAAGATGAAGCGGTGGGCGTTGACGATCGCGGCCGGACCGAAGTACTGGCCGTCGTTCCAGAACACCGGGCACGAGGACGTGCAGGCGGCGCACAGGATGCACTTCGTCGTGTCGTCGAACCGCTCGCGGTCCTCGGCGGTCTGGAAGCGCTCGCGCGTCGGCTCGTTGGTGTCCTTCGTGATCAGGAAGGGCATCACGTCGCGGTACGCCTGGAAGAACGGCTCCATGTCCACGACCAGGTCCTTCAGGACCGTGAGGCCCTTTATGGGCTCGACCGTGATCGGCTTCTCGGGGTTGATGTCCTTGATGAGGGTCTTGCAGGCAAGACGGTTCTTGCCGTTGATCCTCATCGCGTCCGAGCCGCAGATGCCGTGCGCACAGGAACGGCGGAACGTCAGGGTGCCGTCGACGTCCCACTTGATCTTGTGGAGACCGTCGAGGACGCGCTCCTTGGGGTCGATCTCCAGCTGGAAGTCCTGCCACTCGGCCTCAGCCGAGACCTCCGGGTTGAAACGGCGGATCCGGAAGGTGACCGTGATGTACGGGGAGGCCGCGGACTCTGCCTCGACCTTGTCCAGAACAGGGGTAGCCATCAGTACTTACGCTCCATCGGCTGGTAGCGGGTCTGGACGACCGGCTTGTAGTCGAGACGGATGGAATCGGTGCCGTCGTCGCCGACCTCGCGGTACGCCATGGTGTGGCGCATGAAGTTGACGTCGTCGCGGTTCGGGTAGTCCTCGCGGTAGTGACCGCCGCGGGACTCCTTGCGGGCGAGCGCGGACACGGCCATGACCTCGGCGAGGTCGAGCAGGTTGCCCAGCTCGACGGCCTCCAGGAGGTCGGTGTTGAAGCGACGTCCCTTGTCCTGGATCGAGACGTTCTTGTAGCGCTCGCGCAGCTCGGCGATCTTCTCCACGGCCGTCTTGATCGTCTGCTCGGTGCGGAACACCATGACGTTGGCGTCCATGGTCTCCTGCAGCTCACGACGCAGCTCGGCCACGCGCTCGTTGCCGGTGGCGGAGCGCAGCCGCTCGATCTGCTCGACGACCAGGGACTCCGGGTTCTCCGGCAGCTCGACGAAGTCGGCCTTCTGGGAGTACTCGGCGGCCGCGATACCGGCCCGGCGCCCGAACACGTTGATGTCGAGCAGCGAGTTGGTGCCGAGACGGTTGGCGCCGTGCACGGAGACACAGGCGACCTCACCGGCGGCGTACAGACCCGGCACGACGGTGGTGTTGTCGCTCAGGACCTCACCCTCGACGTTCGTCGGGATGCCGCCCATGGCGTAGTGCGCGGTGGGCTGGATCGGGATCGGGTCCGTGTAGGGCTCGATACCGAGGTACGTCCGGGCGAACTCGGTGATGTCCGGGAGCTTGGCGTCGAGCTGCTCCGGCGGAAGGTGGGTGAGGTCGAGGTAGACGTGGTCGCCCTCGGGACCGCAGCCACGGCCCTCGCGGATCTCCGTGTAGATGGAGCGCGAGACGACGTCACGGGACGCGAGGTCCTTCATGACCGGCGCGTACTTCTCCATGAAGCGCTCGCCGTCCTTGTTGCGGAGGATGCCGCCCTCACCGCGGGCGCCCTCCGTCAGCAGGATGCCCATGCGCCAGATGCCGGTCGGGTGGAACTGGAAGAACTCCATGTCCTCCAGCGGCAGACCCCGGCGGTACACGGCCGCCTGGCCGTCACCGGTCAGCGTGTGCGCGTTCGACGTCACCTTGAAGAACTTGCCGCAGCCGCCGGACGCGTAGATCACGGCCTTCGCCTGGAAGACGTGGATCTCGCCGGTCGCCAGCTCGTACGCCACGACACCGGCGGACTTCTTGACGCCGTCGACCTCGGTGATCAGCTGGTCCAGGACGTAGAACTCGTTGAAGAACTCCACGCCGTGCTTGACGCAGTTCTGGTACAGCGTCTGCAGGATCATGTGGCCGGTGCGGTCGGCCGCGTAGCAGGACCGGCGGACCGGGGCCTCGCCGTGGTTCCGGCTGTGACCGCCGAAGCGGCGCTGGTCGATCGTCCCGTTGGGCGTCCGGTTGAACGGCAGGCCCATCTTCTCCAGGTCGAGGACCGAGTCGATGGCCTCCTTCGCCAGGATCTCGGCGGCGTCCTGGTCGACCAGGTAGTCACCGCCCTTGACCGTGTCGAAGGTGTGCCACTCCCAGTTGTCCTCCTCCACATTGGCCAGCGCGGCGGCCATGCCGCCCTGCGCGGCGCCCGTGTGGGAGCGGGTCGGGTAGAGCTTCGTCAGCACGGCGGTACGGCTGCGCTTCGTCGACTCGATGGCCGCGCGCATACCGGCGCCACCGGCGCCGACGATGACGGTGTCGTACTTGTGGATCTTCATGATTCTCGCAACCCCGTGCCTAGCGGATGTTCGGGTCGAAGGTGAAGATCACCAGCGTGCCCAGCAGGATGGTGAACACCGTGGCGGTGTAGAGCAGGCCCTTCAGCCACAGCCGGGTGTTCGCGCGCTCCGCGTAGTCGTTGATGACCGTGCGCAGGCCGTTCGCGCCGTGCAGCATCGCGAGCCACAGCATCAGCAGGTCCCAGACCTGCCAGAACGGGGAGGCCCAGCGGCCGGCCACGAAGGCGAAGCCGATCTTGGAGACACCGCCGTCGAGGACGAGCTGGATCAGCAGGTGGCCGATGACCAGGACGACCAGGACGACGCCGGACAGTCGCATGAAGAGCCACGCGGCCATCTCGAAGTTGCCGCGGGTCGACTTCGGGGTCTTCTTGGTCCGCTTGCGGGGCGGCTCGATGAGCGGAGCCGGGTTGTCGGGGCTGTAGCCCGACAGCGCGCCGGCGCCCTCGACGGGGCCGATGCCGGCTGCGGTGGTTTCAGTGGTGGACATCTGCCTCAGCTCCCGAAGACTTCACGAGCGGCGTGGCCGAGGACGGGGTACAGGGCCCCGACCATCAGCGCGAGCCAGATGCCGACGACGATCCAGAGCATCTTCTTCTGGTGACGGGGGCCGTTCGACCAGAAGTCGACGGCGATGACCCGAAGACCGTTGAGCGCGTGGAAGAGGATGGCGGCGACGAGGCCGTACTCCAGCAGCGCGACGATCGGCGTCTTGTACGTGGCCACGACCTTGTCGTAGGCCTCGGGGGAGACACGGACGAGAGCGGTGTCCAGCACGTGTACGAACAGGAAGAAGAAGATGAGGACGCCGGTGACTCGATGAGCCACCCAGGACCACATTCCTTCCCGGCCGCGGTACAGCGTTCCAGCCGGCACGGAAGAACCCTCCGGGAGCGGGGATTGGGGCCGGCCGGCTTGCTTGTCGGTCTGACCCGGCCGGGTACGGTCCACCGGCCCCGGCCATGGTAGCGACGACTGCCTGTGGCGCTTACGCGGGGCAGGGTGGTGTGATCAAACCGGCATGCAAAGGTGCACGTAAGGGTGACTACCGGGCGGCGGCCGGGGTGGGGTTATGGGTTGTATGCCGGGTGCGGGTCATTTGCGGCTGGTCGCGACCACGCGGCGGAGCCGGCACGCGGCGGAGCCGCATATCAATACGGCCTCGCACCCCTGAGGAGGCTGGTCAGCCGTTGTCTCGCGAGGCGCCGGAGCTCCTCTGCCGCCACCACCCGCTCGTCTTCCGGATCGTTTGTCAATCGTGACCGGATGCCTTCGAGGACGCGGTCCAGGAGCTCGTCCGGCGCGACGCCGTCGAGACAGATGACGAACACGTGCCCGAAGCGGGCCTCGTAGGCGGCGTGGGCCGCGCTCAGGGCGGTGTGGGCGGCGCCGTAGGTGTCTGCCGGGAGGGTCGGCATCGGCTCGCCCGCCAGTGCCTCCGCCAGGTCCGCGTGGGCCAGGTCGTACGCCGCCTCGTCCGCGGCGGCGAGGAGGGCGTCCAGGTCGGGGTAGGGGCGGTGCTCGGCGATGCGGTGGGCCCAGCGGAGGCTGCGCAGGCAGGTGAGGAGGGTCTGCTCGACGCCGTCGGCGGGGGCGTGGTTGAACCACTCCAGGGCCGTCTGGCTCGGGGTGTGGATCTGCTCCGGTATGGCGACCTGGCCGGGGAGGTGCGGGAGACGGTGCGGAGGCAGCGTGGATCCTCGGCGGTGCGTAGGGGTCGGCAGGGAAAAATGCGCGAGAAGTGCCACCACGTTATCGAGGTGGGTCATGAGCTGTCCGTTCGCTGCCCGAAATTCACCCGGACGGCAGAGTTTCAGAACGTGTTGTGGACGGTTGAGGCGGCTGGGCGGCGTAGGTTCGAGAAGGCAGGTCGTGACGGAGAAGTGCGGGAGAGGTACGTGACATGGGCCGGATATGTGTGGGAGGTGCGTCGTGAGCCGCGGCGGTCGGCGACGGGCGCCCCGCAGGAAGACGTCTGTGACGTCGAAGGGGTTGCTTCTCGGTGTGGGTGTCGTCCTGGCGGGCGGCGCGGTCGCGGTGGGCGTGACCGTGTGGCCGGACGGCGCGAAGGAGACACCGGGCGGAGCCGCCTCGACGGCGGCACGCGAGGCGCCGGTGAGCGAGGAGGCCGCAGCGCCCGCGCCCTCCCCGACGCCCACCCGCACGTACGCCCTCTCCAAGAAGCCGCAGACCATTCCGGCCGTACGGGGCTTCGAGGCGGCCCGGGGCCCCGGGTGGAAGCCGGCCGAGGGCGGCCGGGTCGTCGTACGGAACGGGGCGCTCGCCGACGAGGGGAAGCTGACCGCCAAGGAACTGGGGCTCACGTACGGCGGTGAGGCGCAGTCGCGGGCCGGGGACGTGGAGCTGGCGCTCACCGGGACGAAGCCGTCGGTCTCGGAGGCGTACACGCTGACCGTGAAGGGCGGGAAGGTGCGGATCGCCGCGCCCGCCGAGGCCGGTGTCTTCTACGGGACCCGGACGCTCAAGCAGGAGGTGCGCGGTGGCCGTACGGCGCCCGAGGGCGTCGTGAAGGACCAGCCGGCCAAGCCGCAGCGCGGGTTCATGCTGGACATCGCGCGCAAGCACTTCACCGCGGGCTGGATCGAGGACCGCGTCCGTGAGCTGGGCGACCTCAAGTACAACCAGCTCGGACTGCACTTCTCCGACGACCAGGGCTTCCGTATCGAGTCCACGAGCCACCCCGAGGTGGTGTCGCAGCAGCACCTGACCAAGGCGCAGGTGAAGAAGATCGTGCAGCTGGCGGCCGCCCGTCACATCACCGTGGTGCCGGAGATCGATTCGCCCGGGCACCTCGGGGCCGTGATCGCCGCGCACCCCGACCTCCAGCTGCGCAACGCGAAGGGGGTCGCCACGCGCGGGGCCGTGGACATCTCCAAGCCGGCCGCCGCCAAGATCATCGACGATCTGCTGAACGAGTACGCGGACGTCTTCCCCGGCGCCTACTGGCACCTCGGCGCGGACGAGTACCAGGCGCTGGTGGTGTCGAACCCGGAGGCGTCGTATCCGCAGCTGGCCACCGCCGCGCGGCAGAAGTACGGGTCGAACGCGACCGTCAAGGACCTCGCCACCGGCTGGCTCAACGACCGGGCCAAGGTGATGGCCGCGCACGACCGGACCCTGCGGGCCTGGAACGACGGGTTCTTCCGGGGCGGCACGGTGCAGGCGTCGAAGTCGCTCCAGGTGGCGTACTGGACGGGCAAGGAGTACGGGGCGCGACCGCCGGTCGAGTACCTCAGCGCCGGGCGGAAGGTCGTCAACTACAACGACGAGTTCCTGTACTACGTCCTCGGCGAGCCCAACGCCTTCAAGTACCCGACCGGGCAGCGCATCTACGAGCAGTGGACGCCGAGGGTGCTGCGCGGCACGACGGCTGTCGCCGCGAAGTACGACGGCCAGATCCTCGGCGGTTCCTTCGCGGTGTGGTGCGACCTCGCGAACCGGCAGACCGAGGCGCAGGTGGCCGCCGGGGTGCGGATGCCGTTGCGGGCGCTGGCGCAGAAGGTGTGGGACCCGGCGAAGCCGGGGCTGACCTGGACGCAGTTCAAGACGCTGGCGGGGCGGGTGAGCTGAGCCGGGACGACCGGTGAGGTGAGGGTGGTGCGGCGGCCGGTGGGCTGAAACCGGTGGACGGACCGGGCGGAAGAACCGTATCTTCCGCCTGTTCTGTCGCTGTGCCGCTCTGTGTGCCGGACGTGGGGTTCTGGGGAGGAACGGGTGGTCCGGCACGGCTTGGAGCGCGCATTCCGTCTGTGACCACATCGGGGGGCCTCACCATGCTGTGCAAGCGCTGCGACGAGTACGCCGCGCCACTCGGGAGCGAACTGTGCCGGCGGTGCGAGGCCGCGGATCTGCATCCGGCGCCGGGACTGCCGGGGAGCGCGGGGCTGCCGGTGCGGACACCGCACGGTGACGCGTGGCTGCGGTCGCCGGTGGGGCTGGGGCGTGCGGTCGCCGTCCTGCTGGGCGCGGTCATCGCCGCCGACCTGTTCGCCGTGTGGGCGGACTTCACGCTGCTCGACGCGTTGGGCCCGTCGCCGTACGGCGTGTACGAGGCGGCCTTTCACGAGGCCGAACGCGCTGACTGGCTCAACGGCATCGCGGGCAGCGCGCAGATGGCCTCCTATGTCGCCACCGCGGTGGTGTTCCTGATCTGGTTCCACCGGGTGCGGGTCAACGCCGAGGTGTTCGAGCCGTTCGGGCATCAGAAGAAGCGGGGCTGGGCGATCGGCGGCTGGTTCGTGCCGTTCGCGAACCTCTGGTTCCCGCGGCGGATCGCGATCGACACCTGGGACGCGAGCAGCCCCTGGGAGAAGCCCCGGTCGCACGCGCTCGTCAATGCCTGGTGGACGCTGTGGCTGATCAACCAGATCTCCTCCCAGGTCGCCACCCGTGGGTACCGCGGTGCCGAGACGCCCGAGGAGATCGTGGCGGCGACCGAGCGGATGCTGTTCTCGGACGCCTTCGACATCGTCTCCGCCGTGTTCGCCATCCTCTTCGTGCTGGTGCTCACGCGGATGCAGGACGCCAAGGCGAAGAGCGGGCCGCGTGCGCCCGAGGGCGAGGCCGTGTCCGCCGTGTGAGCAGTGCCGTCGGGTGGACCGTGGGGGCGGGAGCGGCCGGGTGACGTACTTGCCTCGGAGCCTGGACCAGTGGGCCCATTGGCTGAAAACATCCTCTTCCGGTTGCTCGACCGGCTCGTGGGATGTCCCTGTGACACTCCCGGGCCGTCGCACGCAGTAAGGGGAAGTGCGAGTTCCGTATATGCGTCCTGTGCGTCATACGGAATCGACTGGGATCGAGCTGGGATCGAGGGAGGCGTGATGAGCCTGGTGGAGCTGATCGCCCAGGCCGACGAACGCGGTCTGGCGGCAAGCGGGTTGGCTTGTTTGGATCGTTGCGTACCGCTTCTCGGGGGAGACGACGACGTGCTGCGGCCGTTGTGGGCGAGCCTGGTGGACGGACAGGAGTGGGGGGAGCGGGTCGCGAAGGTGCGGGGGGAGTTGGCGTCGGTCGCTTCGGGCGGCGCCGAGCCCGTGGAGGAGGCCGTCGTGCTCGCGCGGCGGATGCTCGCGGCTGTTCCGGACCAGCGGTCTGTCGAGGCGTTGCGGGAGTGGGCCGACGACTGTTCCCTGGCCGCGCTCCGGATTCATGTGCTGTTGGATCCGGGGAGTGGTGGCGGTGCGGACTCCGTGGTGGATGGGCGGGAGGGGCGCACGGAGCAGATGTCGCACCTTGTCGCTGCCGAGCTTCGACGGCAGGTCGCTGTGCTGGAGCTGCTCGCGGGGCATGGGGTGGCAGGGGTGCGGCAGGCGCTGCAGGTGTCCACGGAGGGGCGGCGGGTGTTGCGGGCCGTCGTGTCGCGACGGGCACGAGGGCGGGGTTGAACGTGCGCCTTTGAGCTCGGGCGGGTGGGGTTCGTCGGCGGCTGCGAGCCGGTGGGGGCGGCTCGCAGCCGACAGACGAAAGGCACCGCCCAGGGGGACCTACGGGGTCAGCGACTGGCCCAGGCGGGCTGCCGTTGCCGTGGCGAGTTGGGCGAGGCCGTAGTACGTCGACTTCGTCGTCGTCGGCGTGCCGTTGACCGACGGCACGTACAGGATCGTGCCGTTGCCCGTGTCCTCGCCCTCCGCGCCGATCAACAGGTCGGCACAGCCGTCGCCCGTGACATCCGTCAGCGACACCGCCGAGCCGAACTTGTCGTCCGTCTCCGTGGAACCGGCGATGTTCGGGGAGTCCTGGGAGAGGGCCAGCGAACCCTTGCCGGTCAGCCCGGCGGACGTGGCCTTCAGCAGCCACACCGAGCCCGCGTTCGCGCGGTTCATCCCGGCACGGGTGATGTCCTCGTTGGGCGCGCCCGTCAGCACGTCCGCGTACCCGTCCGCGTCCACGTCACCCACCGACACCGACGCACCGAACGCGTCCGACGACTCCGACGCGCCCTCCACGTCCGCCGTCCCCTGGTGGATCGTGGTCATGCCCGTGGTCGTGAAGCCCGTCGACGTGCCCGGCAGCATCGTCACCTGCCCACCCGCGCTGCCGCCCGACTCGGACGTGTACGGCTGGCCGATGACGATGTCGTCGTAGCCGTTCCCGTCGACGTCGCCCGCGGCGATCGCGCGGCCGCCCTTCACGGTCAGCGTGGCCACCTTCGTCAGCCCCAGCGACCTGGAACCCTTGAACCACACCACCTTGCTGACGCCGGACGCGTCCCGGTAGTTCAGCGCCACGTCCGCGTAGCCGTCCCGGTTGAAGTCGCCGGACGTGGCGTCCGCGTACGCCAGGGAACCCGTCACGGTGGTGATGTCACCGGCGACCTCGTGGCCGTCGTTGAAACGCGCCGCCCAGTTGCCGCCCGTACCGGTGGCCGCGGTGAACACGTCCGCCCTGCCGTCGGCGTTGAAGTCGCCGACGGCGACCGTCGCGCCGAACCGCGCGCTGTTCGGGTTGTAGTCGTCGCCGAGGGCCATCGTGTCGGCGCCGGCGGTGAAGGAGGGGCCGTAGAGGATCGTCACGGCCCCGCGGTCCGCATGGCCCGTGGTGTCGTCCTCGCCGGGCGCGCCGATCGCGAGGTCCGCGTACCCGTCGCCGTTGATGTCGCCCCACGCCGTGGCCGCGCCCCACTGGTCGCCGGACTCCGACGCGCCCGGGACACCCGTGCTGGACTGCGTGAGCTGCACCTTCGAGGAGGAGACGGGGGCGCTCACCCCGCCCGGCACGAGGGTGATCGAGCCGCTGCTCGGCTTCGGGGTCGCGGCGACCAGGTCTGCCGTGCCGTCGCCGTTGTAGTCGGCGGTCGGGATCGCGGAGTTGCGGCCGGGGGAGGCGGCGTAGCGGCGGACCTCGGCGAGATCGGCGTAGAGGTTCGCGCCGGGAGAGAGGGTCGTCGTCGCGTCCTTGCCGCCGGAGATCACGTCCAGCGTGGCCTGCTCGTCCTTGGCGTACGTGCCGGTGTCCTCCGACGCGGTCAGCGTGACCGTCCCCGTCGGGTCGCCGCCGTACTGGCCCAGCTTCCAGGCCGCGAGCCGCGCCACGGACTCCAGGGCGGCCCGCGACGGCTTGGCCGTGCCCTCGAAGTCGCCGAGGACCGCGACGCCCACCGAGTCGTCGTCGAAACCGGGGGTGTGCGCGCCGCGCACCGACACGTCCGTGCCGCCCGCGCGGCCCTCGTAGATGCGGCCGCACTTGTCGACGACGAAGTTGGCGCCGAGGTCACCGAGCCCGCCCTCGACGTCGTACGCCGTCAGCGCGCGGATCAGCGCCGGGGAGTCGGCGCAGCTGTAGGAGTTGGTGCCGCCCGTGTGGTGGACGAAGACCGCGCTGATCTTGTCGAGGTACTCCGGGGTGCCCGTCACCGTCGACTCGTCGGCGCCCCAGCGGGCCCGGCTGACGATCGGCGGACGGGTGACCGTGGAGGCGAGGGGGGTCGGCGCGGTCGCCGGGGAGTCGGCGGGGTCCGTCGGCGGGCCGTCGACCGTGAAGGCCACGTTGACCGGGTTTTCGGCCCTGTTGTCCGTGCCGGACGCGTTCGGAGACCTGTGCTCCGTCGCCGTCACCCCGGGGTCGACCAGGTCGACCTTCAGCCCCTTCGGCAGCCCGGCCCTCGACGAACCGCCGGCGGCCATGACGCGGGCCTCGACGCCGTCGCTGGGGCCCACCCACAGCGGCTCGGACGCCCCGCGCCCGGCCCCGGGCTCCAGGGTCCGCCACGCGCTCCAAGCACCGGTCCCGCCGCTGCGGGTCCGCACCTGTGCCGTGCCGTCGAGCGCGGTGGACGCGCCGGTCCAGGAGACGCCGAGCAGGGAGAACGGCTCGGTGTCGGTGCGGGCCAGGACGCGTCGGTTGTGCCCGTCGCCCGTGAGCGGTAGCTCGCGCACCTCGGCCGGGCGCCCGGCCCGCGCGTCGAAGGTGCCCGCGCCGCCCTCCGGGCTCACCACGTCGTACGACACCACGCCCGCGCCGCCCACGACGACCGCCCCGAGCGTCAGCCACGCCCTGCGCTTCACGCCGACCGGCTCGTACGCACGGCTCCGACCCTGGCTGTCGCGACTCCCGCGCTTCAAATGCCCCACCCCTAGATGAACAGCACCGCCACGCCGCCCGGCACACGGGCGGCCCTCCATTCAGCACACAGGGCGCCGCAAACATCATCATCGTGCGCGGCGCGTGTGGTGCATGTCACGAGGAGTGCCCGGTGCTCGGTTGCGTGAACCGTGCTGTGACACTTCGCCGGGGCCCGGCGCAGATCATCGTGGGGACCTGAAGCCATGCACCGGGGCCCCGGACACGGACTACGTACTGACGGGGACAGCTCTTGGGCCACGGAGGCGAAGCTCGCCGCGTACAGGCGTACGACGGGGAGCTGGGCGCGGCCGTCGCGCGGGCCCAGGCCGGCGACGAGGCCGCGTTCGCCGTGGCGTACCGGCTCGTGCAGCCCGGGCTGCTGGGCTATCTGCGCGGCATCGTCGGGGACGACGCGGAGGACGTCGCCTCGGACGCCTGGCTGGAGATCGCCCGGGACCTCGGGCGGTTCAAGGGCGACGGGGCGGGCTTCCGCGGCTGGACCGCGACCATCGCCCGGCACCGCGCCCTGGACCACCTGCGCCGCCAGAAGGTCAGACCGCGCGGCACCGCCCTGGAGACCGACCTGCTGGAACTTCCCGGCACCGCCAGTACGCACGACCAGGCCCTCGAATCCCTCTCCACGGGACAGGCCCTGGCCCTGGTCGCCCGGTTGCCCCGGGAGCAGGCCGAGGCCGTCCTGCTGCGCGTGGTCGTCGGCCTCGACGGCCCGGCCGCCGCCCGGGTCCTCGGCAAACGCCCGGGCGCGGTCCGCACCTCCACCCACCGGGGCCTGAAGCGACTGGCCCAGCTGCTCCGCGCCGAAGGTGTGACGGAAGACGGCCCCAGGACGCTGGGGGAGTCGGGATGAACGACGGCGCCGGGACGCACGGCGAACACAGGGACAACAGCGGGATCAGCGAGTACAGCGGGATCAGCGAGTACGGCGAACAGTGCGGGAAGCCGTCGTGCAGGGGCGGAGTCGGACATGGGTGAACGGCAGGGCGGTACGTCCGCCGACGGCGCTTTCATATCCGACGGCGCTTTCGCATCCGACGACACGTTCGATTCGGTCGGTCCGGGAGCCTCCGGCCCCGGCGTCTCCGTCTCCACCGTCGACGCCCTCCTCGTCGCCGCCGTGCGCGGCCGTGCCGAGGCCGACAGCGAGGGCGAGGCACGTGCGGTGGCCGCCTTCCTGGCCGCCCGCGAACAGGGGGCCAGGACCGCGCGCACCCGGCGCCGCGACGACTGGCGCCCGGCCGCGCGGCGCCGCACCCGGCACACCGTCCGCACCACTCTGGCCGTACTCCTGGCGGGCCTGACCGTGGGCGGGGTCGCCTACGCGGCGGTCGGCACGGCCACGCGCGACGACGCCGGCCACGAAGGCGGCGACGGCGCGCGGCCCCGCCCGTCGAACAGCGCCCAAGCCGAGCCCGGCGCCTCGAACGCCCCCGCCCCCACCGCCTCCGCTTCCGCCTCCGCTCCGGGCCGGGCCCGCTCGGCCGCCGGCGACCCCTCCCCGGCTCAGGACATCGAGGCCCACTGCCGGGCGTACGAGCAGGTGGAGGGTCGTGGCGACGCCATGGACTCCACCGCCTGGAAGCGCCTGGCCGACGCGGCGGGCGGCACGGACAAGGTCGCCGCGTACTGCGCCGACCGGCTCGACGAGGCCGTGGACGGCGGGCAGGGACGTACGGAGAAGAAGCCCGGCAACGGAACGACGGATACCGGCACCGACACCGGCCCTGGCACCGGTGAGGGCACGACCGGCGGCGGCGCGAAGGACGGCGGCGCGAAGGGCGGCTCGGCGAACGGCTCGGTCAACGGTTCGGGCGGCAAGGCCCGGAGAACGAAGTAAGGCCGGCGTGCTCGCGAGACCCCCGTACTCGCAAGACACCCGGCCGACTCCGCCGATGGCAACGGTCGGGGCCGCCACCCCCCACAGGAGAGGCCCCGACCGTCGCGCGGCACGGGCCGCGCGGCGACCCGTACTACCTACAGCGCCGCGCCCGCGTTTTCTGTCACACCTGCCGTCATCACGAGTTAGTTGCATGTTCTACGGACATGGACGGGGAACAGTTTCAGGCCGTAACGTGCCATTCGCGCCGGATCGCGCAGGGCGGAAGACCACCGCACCACCTGCGGTCTTGTGGACCGCGACCAGCAATTGAGGAACCACGACGGCGAGAACCCGGTCCGCGAGAGCGGCGCCGGTCTAGGCGCAAAGAGGAGCGCGTACGGGTGCTGGGGGACGACGCGGAGTTGACCGCCGCGGTGCTTGCGGCACAGGCCGGGGACGAGACCGCGTTCCGGACTGTGTACCGCGCCGTGCACCCACGGTTGCTCGGATACGTACGGACGCTGGTCGGTGATCCGGAGGCGGAGGACGTGACCTCCGAGGCGTGGCTGCAGATCGCCCGCGACCTGGAGCGGTTCAGCGGTGACGCCGACCGGTTCCGGGGCTGGGCCGCCCGGATCGCCCGCAACCGCGCCCTCGACCACATACGGATGCGTGGCCGCCGCCCGGCCATAGGCGGCGACGAGACCGAACTGACCGGGAAGGCCGCCGAGTCGGACACCGCGGGTGAGGCGATGGAGGCCCTGGCCACCGATCACGCCCTGTCGCTGATAGCCCAGTTGCCGCAGGACCAGGCGGAGGCGGTGGTGCTGCGTGTCGTGGTCGGCCTCGACGCGAAGACGGCCGCCGAGACGCTGGGCAAGCGCGCCGGAGCCGTCCGGACGGCCGCGCACCGGGGGCTGAAGCGGCTCGCCGAGCTGATCGGGGACAATCCGGAGAGGGGGTCGGAGACGGATCCGGAATCCGGTGGCGCCCTCGACGCCGTGCCCCCACCGAGAGCAGCGCGTGCACGCGCGGCCACGTCCGCGGGTGTGACGCATACGCGTTCGCGGACGCAGAAGGACATGTGATGGCCGACGAGCAGTACAAGTGGCTCAACCGTGACGCCGCGGAGCGTCTGCTGCGCGGAGAGCCGCTGGAGGCCGTCGACGCCGACGTCCGCGACCGTGCCGACCGGCTTGCCGAGGCGCTCGGCGCACTCACCGCCGACCTGCCCGCCGAGAGCCCCGAACATCCCGAACTGCCCGGCGAGGAAGCCGCCTTGGCCGCGTTCCGGCTGGCCCGCTCGGGCAAGGGCGACGAGGCCACGGCACTGGGCCGGGTCAGCCGTACGCATGACTCCGCGCCCGCCGACGACGCCGGTCTCGTATGTCTCGGGCGCCCCGCGCCGGGCGGCCGCCGGGCCCGCTGGGGCAGACCCGCGCGATACGGGCTGGTCGCGGCGCTGGCCGCCGGGATGCTCGGCGGGATCGCCGTGGCCGCCGGCACCGGGGCGCTGCCGCCCCTCTTCCGCGACGACGAACCGGAACCCTCCGTGTCGGTCCCCGCGGCCGGTACGTCCGACCGGCCGCTGGTGTCGCCCTCGCCCGAGGACACGTCCGACGGCGGCCTGGTCCGGAGCGAGCCGGAGCCCGGCGAGTCCCCGGACGGCGGCGCCGACGCGGGCGCCGCGCCGGACGACTCCGCCGAGACCGGGCAGCCCGACGACACCAGTGACGGGAAGGGCCGCTCCCAGCAGTGGTGGCAGGAGATGCTCGCCGTGTGCCGTGAGGTGCGCGACGGCAAGAACGTCGACGAAATGGACGCGGACCGTCGGCGCAGCCTTGAGGACGCGGCGGGCGGCGACGCGAAGGGCCATGTGAAGAAGTACTGCGACGGCCTGCTGTCCGTCGGCGGCGGGGCGAAGCCCGGCTCCGGCGTGTCCGGCGGCTCCGGCGGGAAGGGCAGGGGCGGCAACACGTCCGGCTCGGCCGGTTCCTCCGGCGGCGACGCCGACTCCCGCGACGACTACACACGCCCCGCCAAGGACAAGACCGGCAAGGGCAACGGCAGGAACAAGGGCAACGGCGGCAACAGCGGTGGCAACGGCCACTGGAACAAGGGCAACGGCGGCAACAGCGGCGGCGGCAACGGCCACCGGAACAAGGGTGGCGGCAAGACCAAGGGCGGCAATGGCAAGGGTGGCGGCAACAAGCCCCACGGCCAGGGCGGCGCCGGCACCGAGATCGAGGCCGCTTCCCCCCAGCTCGCCACTCCCGCAAGCCTGTGACCTGCGGTTTCTCAAGCCCAAAAAATTCCTTGGCGAAGCGGGTAACACTTTCGGCCGTCGAAGCGCAGTAGAGAGTGAGCCGACTGGTCATCGGCCGTCGCACAGAGCCGGGGTTCCCCCCGTACCTACGGCTCGTGCACCAGGCGCGGGTGGGACACGTTCCCCCGGTCCCGCCCGCGCCCCAAATCCCTCGCGAAGTCGAAGAATCCGAAGCACTCGAAGTCGCGGCGCGCGTCGCTCACCAGTAGACGACGACCTTGTCCCCGTTCCGCACCTGCGCGAACAGCTCCGCGATCCTCGTCTCGTCCCGGACGTTGACGCAGCCGTGCGAGGCGCCGTAGTAGCCGCGGGCCGCGAAGTCGGACGAGTAGTGGACGGCCTGGCCGCCGCTGAAGAACATCGCGTACGGCATGGACGTGTCGTACAGGGTCGACCAGTGGTGGCGGGATTTGAAGTAGACGCTGAACACGCCCTCGCGGGTCGGCGTGTACTGCGCGCCGAACCGCACCTCGACCGTCATCAGCGTCCGACCGTCCACCATCCAGCGCAGCGTGCGGCTCGTCTTGCTGATGCACAGCACACGGCCGGTGGCACAGCGCGGGTCCGGCGCGGCGGCCGGCTGCCCGCCGTACGCGTACAGGTCCCACTTGCCCGGCTCCCGCGTCATCTTCAGCAGCCGCGCCCAGGTGACGCTGTCCGTCTTCCCGGTCTGCGGCAGCCCGCGCTTGCCCTGGAACCCCTTGACGGCCCGGACGGTCAGCTCGTCGTACGTGCCCGTCGGCCCCACGAAGAGCCAGGCGACCTGCCGAAGCCGGGCCTGCAGCTCCCGTATGTCCCGGCCCGTGTCGCCCTCGGACCACAGGACCGCCGGGGCGGGCGCGTCGGGCGAGGCACTCGGCGCCCGGGACGAACCCCCCTCGCCGTCCTTCTCCTTCTCCTTCTTCTCGTCCTGCTTCGGCGTGCTGGGGACGTCGATGTGCACCGGGCCGCGCCGGTCTCCGTCCCCACCGCCGTTCACGGCCTGGGCCGTGCAGGCTCCGGCCAGGACGAGTGCCGCGACCGCGGCCACCGACTTCCGCATGCCCGTGGTACGCATCGCGCCCCCCGTCGTCTCATCGGTGCGCCGCCGAACGGACGCACCCATGCCTGGTCCTGAGGGAGATGTTTCCCTGGGGTGAGCGACCCCGAACTACAGGGCATCGTTGTGAGCAAGGTCCCAGCCCGCGGACCTCCGCCGGGTGCACGGCCGCGGCTGCAGTCCGTCGCGAAGGTCGCCGTACCGGCGAGTAACAAGTGAGCGGCAAGCAACGCGGAGGCATGGATCATGGCGCGCGAGTCTGAGTCGGGCCTGCCCATCGAGCCGGTGTACGGTCCGGGTGCTCTGGAGGGCTGGGATCCGGCGGAGAAGCTGGGTGAGCCGGGTGGGTTCCCGTTCACGCGGGGTGTGTATCGGTCGATGTACACGGGTCGTCCGTGGACGATGCGGCAGTACGCGGGTTTCGGTACGGCGGCGGAGTCGAACGCGCGTTACAAGCAGTTGATCGCGAACGGCACGACGGGTCTGTCGGTGGCTTTCGATCTGCCGACTCAGATGGGGTACGACTCGGACGCGCCGGTCGCGCACGGTGAGGTCGGCAAGGTGGGTGTGGCGATCGATTCGGTGGAGGACATGCGGGTGCTGTTCGGCGGTATTCCGCTGGACAGGGTGTCGACGTCGATGACGATCAACGCGCCGGCGGCGTTGCTGTTGCTGATGTATCAGCTGGTGGCGGAGGAGCAGGGGGTGGGCGCCGACCGGCTGACGGGCACGGTGCAGAACGATGTGCTGAAGGAGTACATCGCGCGGGGGACGTACATCTTCCCGCCGAAGCCGTCGTTGCGGCTGATCGCGGACATTTTCAAGTACTGCCGGGCTGAGGTCCCGAGGTGGAACACGATCTCGATCTCGGGTTATCACATGGCGGAGGCGGGTGCGTCGCCGGCGCAGGAGATCGCGTTCACGCTGGCGGACGGGATCGAGTATGTGCGTACGGCGGTGGCGGCGGGCATGGATGTGGACGATTTCGCGCCGCGTCTGTCGTTCTTCTTCGTGGCGCGTACGACGATTTTGGAGGAGGTGGCGAAGTTCCGCGCGGCGCGGCGGATCTGGGCGCGGGTGATGCGGGAGGAGTTCGGGGCGAGGGACGAGAAGTCGTTGATGCTGCGGTTCCATACGCAGACGGCGGGGGTGCAGCTGACGGCGCAGCAGCCTGAGGTGAATCTGGTGCGGGTGGCGGTGCAGGGTCTGGCGGCGGTGCTGGGCGGTACGCAGTCGCTGCACACGAATTCCTTCGACGAGGCGATCGCGTTGCCGACGGACAGGTCCGCGCGGCTGGCGTTGCGTACGCAGCAGGTGCTGGCGTACGAGACGGATGTGACGGCGACCGTGGACCCGTTCGCGGGTTCGTATGTGATCGAGAAGATGACGGACGGGGTGGAGGCGGCGGCGGTCGCGTTGATGCGCCGGGTCGAGGATCTCGGTGGGGCGGTCGCGGCGATCGAGCAGGGCTTTCAGAAGGGCGAGATCGAACACTCCGCGTACCGGATCGCGCAGGAGACCGACTCCGGCGAGCGGGTCGTGGTCGGCGTGAACCGTTTCCAGCTGGACGAGGAGGAGCCGTACGAGCCGCTGCGTGTCGACCCGGCGATCGAGGCGCGGCAGGCGGAGCGGCTGGCGAGGCTGCGGGCGGAGCGGGATCAGTCGGCGGTGGACAGGGCGTTGGCGGAGCTGAGGAAGGCGGCGGAGGGCACGGACAACGTCCTCTATCCGATGAAGGACGCGTTGAAGGCCCGCGCCACGGTCGGCGAGGTGTGCGACGCGCTGCGTGAGGTGTGGGGGACGTACGTGCCGTCGGACGCCTTCTGAGCAGGGATTTCCCGGGAACCCGGGAACCCGGGAGTCGGGCCGCGGCGTCTCAAGGAGACACATGGCCGCTGTCCCAGGGAGGCTCGGATGAGGTTCGAATGGGGTGGGCCGCGCCGGAACATGCCGCGGCCGAGGACGGAGAACGTCGGACGATCGATGCCGAGAAGCGTGCCGCGGCCGAAGGCCGAGCCGGACGTGCCGTTGTCGCCCCGGGGCCGCAAGCCCGTTCCCGGTGCCGGTCCCATTCCCGGTCCCGTCCCTATTCCCGTCCCCGTCCCCGTCCCCGTTCCCGAGCCCGTCCCCGAGCCCGTTCCCGTTCCCGAGCCCGAGTTCGACCTTCCGTTCGTCGAGAAGCCCTCACCGGACCTCGAGGGTCTGTCCTTCGACGTCGGCCCGTTGGCCAACGAGAAGAAGGTCCTCGACAAAGCGTTGTCCCTGATCGAGGACATGGAGCCCCCGTGGACCATCGCGAGGGTCAACGAGCGGACCCGGCATCTCGCGATCGAGTTCCATGAAATCGGCGAGGGCAACGAGTCGGTCATCGCCCTGACGTGTCCCATGGAACCGGAGGGCGCCACGGTCTACGACGCGGCGTCGGCGACCATCACGGCCCTGCACGGCGACATCGACGCCGCCTTGCTGCAAGGAGTCCACGCCGAGCTGAAGAACCACGAGGGCCTGGCGGCAGAGGCGGCTCGGTGTGTGATCGGCGGCTTTCTCATCCACATGATGCCGACCTCGGTGATCGGGAAGACGGTGACGATGCTCAGTGACGCCGTGCGGGGCATGCGAGAGAAGGCTGAGCAGAAGGAGTTGGAGGCGGCCAAGGACTTCGTGCAGACGCAGGGGATCGCCGAGTCGGTGCGCCACGCGGAGATCGACGGGGACCGGTGGTCGTTCGAGAGCCCCGGAACGTCGTCGGAGGTCGCCGACGGTACGCCCGACGTCTCGGACACCGGCTGGGACGGCGATATCTCCTTCGAGTTGTGAGCCGTCCGCAGGACGCCCGTCTCGCCCCGTGAAACCCGAAAAGGAGTGTCGTACCCGCGTGCGACACTCCTTCTCATGTTCGGCGTCATCGATCTCCCCACCTACCTGGCAGGCCTCGTCCTGATCGTCCTGCTCCCCGGGCCCAACTCGCTGTACGTGCTCTCCGTGGCCGCCCGCCGCGGAATCCGGGCCGGGTACACCGCCGGGGTCGGCGTCTGGTGCGGGGACACCGTGTTGATGACCCTTTGCGCCGCAGGCGTCGCCTCGTTGTTGCAGGCGAATGCCGTGCTGTTCGGGATCGTGAAGTACGTGGGCGCGGGGTATCTGACGTGGCTCGCGGTGGGCATGCTGCGGGCGGCGTGGGGGATGTGGCGCAGTCGGCGGGAGCAAGCGGTGGAAGGGGCCGCCGGTGAGGTGGCCGTCGCCGGGGAGCGGCCGTTCCGGCGCGCGCTGGTGATCAGCCTGTTCAACCCGAAGGCGCTCCTGTTCTTCGTCGCCTTCTTCGTGCAGTTCGTGGACCCGGGTTATGCCTACCCGGCCCTCTCGTTCGTCGTGCTCGGCACGCTCGCGCAGCTCGCGAGCTTCCTGTACCTGAGCGCGCTGATCTTCGGCGGCACCAAGCTGGCCGCCGCCTTCCGCCGCCGGAAGCGGCTGTCGGCGGGGGCCACCTCGGCGGCGGGGGCACTGTTCCTCGGGTTCGCCATGAAGCTGTCGCTGGCCACCAGCGGCTAGGGCCCAGAAGGGCCCTAGGGCCCTAGCCCTGCTGCCGGCCACGCCCGACAACGACTCCGACGCGCGTCGCGTACTCGGCCAGGCCGTCCGCCGTCGCACCCGCCCAGCCTGCATAGCCGTCGGGGCGGACGAGGAAGACGCCGGTGCCGTACGCCTCGTACGCGGGGATGCGCACGGTCGGGACAGTGAGCGGCGGCAGAGGTGTGTCCGTGCCGACCGTCAGCAGGGTCCAGTGCGGGCCGCGGAAGGCGTCGAAGAGGTGTACGCCGCCGCGGTGGCCGTCGGGGGCGCGGTCGCCCGCGTGGAGGCCGTTCGCCGGCAGGCCGGAGCGGGTGTCGACGGACAAGGACGAGTCGCGGTAGCCGAGGCCGAGTTGCTCTGTCGCCCGGCCGCGCTGTTCCTCGCCGCGGTGGACCCGTGTGGACAGCCCGAGCATGTGCGCGGCCACCGGGCGCCGCTCCTCCTCGTAGGTGTCGAGGAGGGCCGGGTCCGCCCCGTCCCGTAGCACCGCGCCCAGCTTCCAGCCCAGGTTGTACGCGTCCTGGACGCTGGTGTTGAGCCCCTGGCCCCCGGCGGGCGAGTGGACGTGCGCCGCGTCCCCGGCGAGGAACACGCGGCCCTCCCGGAAGCGGTCCGCGAGCGCCGCCCGGGGCCGGAAGTCCGAGGCCCAGCGCACCTCGGTCACATCCTCCGGGGCGAGATGGGAACGGGTGGCGACGACCTTGCGTACGCCCTCCAGGGACAGGTCGACCGACGCGTCCCGGTCCGGGAACTGGGCGGCCAGCTGGAAGTCCTCCGTCCCCGGCAGCGGGCAGATCGCCAGGAAACCGTCGGTCTCCGCGGCCGGCGGGAAGAAGTGCCAGTTGTCCCGGTCGAGCGCGGCCGGACGAATGCGGACGTCGGCCACCAGCATGGGGTTCGGGTCCACCGTCTCGCCGGTCATGCCGATGCCGAGCAGCCGGCGCACGGTGGAACGGCCGCCGTCGGCGGCCACCGCGTACCGGGCGCGGACCTCGGGGCCCGAGGTGAAGGACGCGGTGACGCCGTCCGGGTCCTGGGCGAGGCCCGTCAGCTCCCGGCCGAGGACCACGCCACCGCCCAGCTCCCGCAGCCGGGCGAGCAGGATCTCCTGCGTACGCCACTGGGGGAGCAGCCACGGGCCCTGGTACGGCTCGGCCTCCGTCGGTTCCCCGTACTCGAACATCCGGTGCTCGCCCTGCCGCTGCCCGTTCGCCCACACCATGCCCACGGGGGCCGGGCCGCCGGACGCGCGGACCTCGTCGACGACACCCAGGTCGTCGAGTACCTCCATCGTGCGCGGCTGGATCCCCTTGCCGCGCGAGCCCGGGAACAGCTCGGCGGCCCGCTCCACGACGAGGGCGCGCACCCCGCGCCGGGCCAGGTCGACGGCGAGGGCGAGGCCGGTGGGGCCGGCGCCGACGACGAGGACGTCCGGGGAGGCAGCCGTCTCGGTGCCCGTTTCCATGTCTTCCGCGCTCTTCATGGCCATCTCCTTAACAGCGTTAAATTGCTGGCGCTTCCGAGCATGTACTTAACGCCGTTAAACTGTCAACGTGGTTCCCCGAAACTCCCCCAGGCTGGACAAGAAGCAGGTCGCCGACACGGCCCTGCGGTTGCTGAACGAGGTCGGGCTGGAAGGCCTGAGCCTGCGAGCGATCGCCAAGGAGCTGGACGTCCAGGCCCCCGCCCTGTACTGGCACTTCAAGAACAAGCAGGACCTGCTCGACGAGATGGCGACCGAGATGGTCCGCCGGATGGCCGCGGACTGGGCGCGGCTGCCGCCGGGCTCGCCGGGCCCCGACGGGGACTGGCTGGAGGGGTTCCGCGCGAGGATGCGCGGCCTGCGCGAGCACCTGCTGCGCTACCGCGACGGCGCCAAGGTCTACAGCGGCACGCACTTCACCGACATGTCGTACGCCGAGCCCATGGAGGCGAACCTGCGCATGCTCACGGCCGCGGGGTTCACACCGGCGGGGGCCGCGCGGGCCTGGTTCACGGCGTACAGCTACACGATCGGCTACGTCATCGAGGAGCAGGCCATGGGGCCCGACCCGGCCTCGGGCGCCGAGGGGTACGACCTCGACGCCCGGGCGGCACGGCTCGCGGAGTATCCGCTGGCCGCGGCGGCGGGGCGGGAGATGTTCGTGGACCACGAACGGGGGTTCGAGGTGGGCCTGGAGGCGGTGTTGGTGGGGATTCGGGAGACGCTGCGGGGCAGACGGGACTTTCGAAACACGCCCTAGGACTACGACCCCGCGCCCCCGAAAGGCCCGGGCCGCGCCCTGGTCTTTTCAGGCCCCCACCGGTCTGCGGCCGGGCATACGACGGGCACCCCGGAGGACCGTACTCCGGGGTGCCCGTCGGTCTGGGGGTTACAGGGGGGCTATCGGGTTTTTCAGGGTGCCGACCAGTTGCAGGGCGCCCGCCGGGTCCGTCAGGTCCACCATCTGCTTGTTGTTGCGGAGCTGGAGGCGGTTGAGGCAGGACAGGGCGAACTCGGGGGCGAACATGTCGTACTGGGCGAACTTGTCGGCGAGTTCGGGCATCGAGTGCTGGTAGTCGCGGACGGTCTCGGCGACCGTGCGCCAGAACTCGTCCTCCTCCAGGACCCCCTCCTCGGCCAGGTTCGCGGCGAGGAAGCGGAAGAAGCAGTCGAAGACGTCCGTGAAGATCGACAGGAGCTTCTTGTCCTCGGGGACCTCCACGCGCAGCCGCTCGACCGCCGGCGGCAGCACCGCCTGCGGGTCCATGACCGCGATCTCCTCGGCGATGTCCTTGTAGATCGCCCGCTCGACGACACCGTCCTTCACGACGAGGATGACGTTCTCGCCGTGCGGCATGAAGACGAGGTCGTAGGCGTAGAAGCTGTGGAGGAGCGGGGTGAAGTACGCCTTCAGATAGCGGCGCAGCCACTCCGTCGGGGTCAGGCCCGAGCGCTCGATCAGCGCGGCGGCGAAGCCGTTGCCCTCGTGGTCGACGTGGACCAGCGAGGCCATCGTCGCCAGCGACTCGCCCTCCAGGAGCGAGGCGACCGGGCTCTCGCGCCACAACGCGGCCAGCATCTTGCGGTACGCGGAGTACTTGTCGGTGGCGGCCTCGTACTCCAGGTGGCGGTAGCCGACGGCGGCGCGCTCGCGGATGATCGACAGGCCCGTCGACTTCAGCACCGGGTCGCTGTCGATGAGTCCGGCCAGCCAGTCGTTGATGGCCGGGGTCGCCTCCATGTACGCCGCCGAGAGGCCGCGCATGAAGCCCATGTTGAGGACGGACAGGGCCGTCTTCACGTAGTGCTTCTCGGGGCTGGAGCTGTTGAAGAAGGTCCGGATCGACTGCTGGGCGAGGTACTCGTCGTCACCCTCACCCAGGCACACCAGGTTCCGCTGGGCGACCTCGGCGGCGAAGGTGACGGTGAGCTTGTTCCACCACTGCCAGGGGTGGACCGGGATGAAGAGGTAGTCGGCGGGGTTCAGCTCCAGTTCGGTGAGCACGGAGTTGAAGCGGGTGACCGTCTCCGCGCCCAGCTCGTCCCGGAGGAACGCCTCGTACTCGATGCCGACGCCCGCCGTGAACGCCGCCCGTGAGCGGTGCGCGGCCAGCCAGACCAGGCGGACCGGGCTCGCCGTCTCGGGGGCGTACGACAGGTACTCGTGGACGCCGAAGCCGAGGCGGCCGTTGTTGGCGACGAAGCAGGGGTGGCCCTCGGTCATCCCGGTCTCGATCGCCTGGAAGCCGCTGTCCACGAGGTCGGAGACCGGCGTCTGCGGCTTGGTGAGCTTGTAGCAGGTGCCGGCCAGGGTGGAGGAGATCTCCTCCAGGTAGACCGGGAGGATCTCGTCGCTCAGGCCGAGGGACCGCTTCAGCTCGATGAAGAAGTCCAGGGCGGCCAGAGGGAGGTCGACGCCGTCTCGTTGACGGGAGATCGAGTCGGCGTCGACCTGCCAGTGGTCGAGGGCGCGCCGGACGGCGGTGAACCCGTAGCGGGTCGAGCCGTCGTCGCTGCGGACCTCGAAGCGGCCGTCGGCGGTGGCCTCCGGCGTGATGAGCCGCTCATGGGCGAACTCGGCGAGGGCCTTGCGGATGAGCAGGCGGTTGGCCCGTGCCCAGTGGTGGGGGGACAGATGCGCCACGGCATCGGACAGGGTCATACAGCCACTCCTCGTGCGGCCAGGCTGTGCCTTTCGAAGAACTGCTCTCGCCTGCAGAAGCTGAGCAGCGCGCGCTTCTCCGGCTTGTCGATCTCGCGCTCGGGGACGAAACCGACGACTTCGTTGAGGGCGTGGACCGCCTTGTTGGTGACATCGGGCTCGACGACGACCCGGCGGGTGTACGGATCGGCGAACAGCTCCGCCATCACGGCGGTGATGACGGCCTTGGTGAAACCGTGGACGGGGCGGTCGGTGGGGGCGACCAGGAAGTGCATGCCGACATCGCCGGGCTCGGGCTCGTACAGGCCGACCAGCTCGACGTACCGGGGGTCGTACCTCTCCATCAGGAACGCCGGCTCGCCGTCGTGCAGACCGAGGAACGCGTCGTGGTGCTCGTGCGCCGCGATCTCCATATAGGCCCGCTCGACGTCCTCCAGTCTCGCGTCCTGCATCATCCAGAACGCGGCCTTGGGGTGCGTGACCCAGCCGTGGAGCAGCTCGGCGTCCTTGAGGGGGTCGAGGGGACGGAAGGTGAGGTTCATACGGCGAACTCCTGGAACGCGATCGTCTTCTCGACCGGGTAGTACTCGGTGCCGAGCAGCTCGCGGATGATGTACGAGTTCCGGTACGGGCCCATGCCCAGGTCGGGCGAGGTGACGCTGTGCGCGTGGACGCCCGCGTTCTGCAGGAAGATCCCGCGGCCGGTGGTGTCGATGGCGTAGTTGCGGGCCACGTCGAAGTTGCCCTGGGAGTCGTAGCGGAGGCGGCTTCTCACCGGCCGCAGGAACTCCGGCTCGGTGTACTTGTAGCCGGTCGCCAGGATCAGGCCCTGCGAGCTGATCTCGTAGTCCTTCTCCTGCTCCTCCTGGCGCAGGCCCAGCGTGTAGGTGCCGTTCTCGTGGCTCACGCTGGTCAGCGCGGAGTTGGTGAGCAGGCGCGTGGGGAGCGGGCCGCCGAGGCTCTTCTGGTAGAGGAGGTCGAAGATCTCGTTGATGAGGTCTCCGTCGATGCCCTTGAACAGGCCCTTCTGCTGGGCCGTGAGCCGGTAGCGCGTGGCCTCCGGCAGCTCGCGGAAGTAGTCGATGTACTCCGGGGAGGTCATCTCCAGCGTGAGCTTGGTGTATTCGAGGGGGAAGAAGCGCGGGGAGCGGGTGACCCAGTTCAGCCGGTAGCCGTGGACGTCGATCTCGCTGAGCAGGTCGTAGTAGATCTCGGCGGCGGACTGGCCGCTGCCGACCAGCGTGATCGAGTCCTTCTTCTGCAGCTCCGCCTTGTGCTGCACATAGCGGGAGTTGTGGATGAAGTCGCCGCCCAGACCCTGCGCGGCCCCCGGTATGTGCGGCGGCGTGCCGGTGCCGAGGACGAGGTGGCGGGCGCGGAGCACGTCACCGGCCTCGGTGCGTACGAGGTACACGTCGTCCTCGTACGTCACCTCCGTCACCGTCGTGTCGAAGCGGACGTTGCTCAGCCGGTTCGCGGCCCAGCGGCAGTAGTCGTCGTACTCGACCCGCAGGGGGTAGAAGTTCTCGCGGATGTAGAACGAGTACAGGCGGCCCGAGTCCTTCAGGTAGTTGAGGAAGGAGTACGGGGAGGTCGGGTCGGCGAGGGTGACCAGGTCGGACATGAACGGGGTCTGGAGGTGGGCGCCGTCGAGGAACATCCCCGAGTGCCACTCGAAGGCCGGCTTCGAGTCCAAAAAGATCCCGTCGAGCTCGGCGATGGGCTCGGTGAGGCAGGCGAGGCCGAGGTTGAAGGGTCCCAGTCCGATGCCGATGAAGTCGTGCGTTTTCACGGCGGGTTCAGGAAGCGCGGTCAAGGGACTCTCCAAGGTACTGCTCGGCGTGGCCGGCGATCAGATCGAGTACGGCGGCGATGTCCTCGGCCGTGGTCTCGGGGTTGAGCAGGGTGAACTTCAGATAGTGGCGACCGGCGACCTTGGTGCCCGCGACCACCGCGTCGCCCGAGGCGAACAGGGCCTTGCGGGCGTACAGGTTGGCGCGGTCGATCTCCGCCGGGTCGGTGACGGTCTCGGGGATGTAGCGGAAGACCAGAGTGGACAGCCGGGGCTCGACGACCACGTCGTAGCGCGGGTCTGCGGCGAGCAGCTGCCAGCCCTCCCCGGCCAGGTCGCAGACCTCGTCGAAGAGCCGGCCGATGCCGTCGGCGCCCATCGTGCGCAGCGTCATCCACAGCTTGAGCGCGTCGAAGCGGCGGGTGGTCTGGAGGGACTTGTCGACCTGGTTGGGGATGCGCTCCTGCACCATGCGGCGCGGGTTGAGGTACTCCGCGTGATAGGTGGCGTGGCGCAGGGTGGCGGCGTCCTTGACCAGTACGGCGGAGGAACTCACCGGCTGGAAGAAGGACTTGTGGTAGTCGACGGTGACGGAGTCGGCGCGCTCGATGCCGTCGAGGAGGTCGCGGCGCTTCAGCGAGGCGAGCAGACCGCAGCCGTACGCGGCGTCGACATGCATCCAGGCCCCGAACTGCGCGCACAGCTCGGCCGTCTCGGGCAGCGGGTCGATGGAGCCGAAGTCGGTGGTGCCGGCGGTGGCGACGACGGCCATGGGGACGAGGCCGGCGCTGGTGCAGCGCTCCAGCTCACGGGCGAGGGCGACCGTCTGCATCCGCTTGTTGGCGTCGACGGGGATGGAGACGACCGCGTCCTGACCGAGGCCGAGCAGTTTCGCCGACTTCTTGACGCTGAAGTGACTGACCTCGGAGGCGAAGACGCGCAGTTTGGCGAGGGAGTCGGTTTTGGCCTCCTCGCGGGCGAGCAGCAGCGCCTGGAGGTTGGACTGTGAGCCGCCGGAGGTGAACACGCCGTCGGCGGCCTCGCCGAAGCCGATGCGCTCGTTCGTCCAGTCGATGAGCTTGCGCTCGATCAGGGTGCCGCCGGCCGACTGGTCCCAGGTGTCGAGGGAGGAGTTGACGGCCGAGAGGACGGCCTCGCCGAGCACGGCCGGGATGACGACCGGGCAGTTGAGGTGGGCCAGGTAGCGCGGGTGGTGGAAGTAGATCGCGTCGCGGAGGTAGACGTCCTCCAGCTCGTCCAGCACCGCGGTGGTGTCGTGCAGCGGCTTGTCGAGGTCGATCTGCTCGATGCGGGGGGAGAGGGCGTCGACGGTGACACCGGTGAACGGTCGGTCGGTGGTGGCGAGTTTGGCCGCCACCCGCTCCACGCCTTCGGTCACGGTGCGGCGGTACCGCTCCGCGGTCGTGTCATTGAGCAGGTGCGAGCGCATGGGGAGGTCCTCCGAGCGGGGCGGTCCGGGTGGGACGGAGAGGTGAGTGCGGGGGATGATCACATCGTCCAACTTAGGTAAGCCTAACCTAACTAATGTGGGCGAAGGCCTGACTCACCCGTGACTGTCGTCACTTCGGTCACTCCGGTCACTCAGGCCACGCCGTATACGCGTCCGCCGACTAGTCGCCCTGCTCCCGCAACTGCTCCTCGGTCAGGCCCTCACGCCAGTAACCGACGAACGTCACCCGCCGCTTGTCGATCCCGCGCTCCCGCACGAGATGCCGGCGCAGCTCCTTGACCCGCCCGGACTCACCGGCGATCCAGGCGTACGGCAGCTCCGCGGGCGGCAGCCGGGCGGCGCGGATCGCGTCGAGCGCGGCTGGGGCACCCTCGTCGCGCACGAGCCAGGTGATGTGGGCGTCGGCCGCGCTGACCAGGTCCTGGACGTCCCCGGCGTGGTGGACCTCCAGCCACACCCGGGCCGGCGTACCGGCGGGCAGCGACTCCAGGATCGCGGAGGCGGCGGGCAGGGCCGTCTCGTCGCCCCAGATCAGCACCAGGTCGGTGTCCTCGGGCGGACGGAAACGGATGGCGCGGTTGTCGGCGATCGCGGGGCCGAGGAGGACGACACGGTCGCCCTGCCCGGCGGCCGAGGCCCAGCGGGAGGCGGGTCCGGCGGGCACGGCGGCGCCCGGCTCCACGCCGTGCAGCACGAAGTCGATGTCGATCTCGGTGGTCGTACCGTGGGCGTCGGTGCGCAGGGCCCGCAGGGTGTACGAGCGCATCACCGCCCGTACGTCGTCCGGCAGTTCACGCCATCCCTGCCACCAGCCCTCGCCCAGTTCGTGGGGCACGGCCGGGGCGTCCTGCCCCGGGTGCGGCAGGAAGAGGGAGAGCGACTGGTCCCGGCCGTCGGAGTGGAAGTGCCGCAGGTCGTCCCCCGCGAACGAGACCCGGACGAGCGACGGCCCGAGCCGCGTCGTCCGCACGACCTGAAGGGAGAAGAAACGGAACGGGGCGGCTACGGCCGTCGTCATGAGATGGCTCCTGAGTCGACGTCAGCGAGTCGTGGAGGCCCGCGCCCCGGTTCCTTCAGGGGCGCGGGGCCGGGACACTATGCGGCTCCGCCGCGCGGGCGCGACGAGCCGCAGTCGGTCCGCGGCTCACATGCCACGCTCAGCCGACCTTCTTGGCGTTCTCGATCGCTTCCGCCAGCTCTTCGAGCAGCGGCGTGCACTTGTCGTACGACAGAATCGGCTCGGGCGAACGGGAGATGACCTGCCCGGCCTTCACCGCGGGCAGCTTCTTCCATGTGGCCTCGGTGATGTCCGCCGGCTGAATCGTCGACGACCGGTCGTCCATCATGATGATGTCGGCCTCGTACTTGTCGACGTTCTCCCAGCTGAGGCTCTCGTACCAGCCGCCGCCCTCGGCCTTGGCCTTCTCGGAGGGCTCGACGAAGTTCACGCCGAGGGCCTTGAAGTACTCCAGGTCGATGGAGAGGTTGGTGCCGGAGACGTAGAAGATGTCCTGGCTGGCGGAACCGGCCAGGACCTTGAGGTCGGGCTTCGCCTTGGCGGCGGCGCGCAGCCGGGTCGCGGCGGCCTCGAACTTCTTCTTCGCCTCGGTGACGGAGGAGGCCTTCATGTCTGCGCCGAGGGACTCCGCGAGCTCCCAGATGCGCTGCAGCGGCTCGGTCAGCTGGCGGTCGTACACGGAGATGCCGACGCTCGGGGCGAGCTTGGCGATCTTGTCCTTGGACTCCTCGGGCACGTACCAGAGGGTGCCCGCGTCGTCGAACATCGTGGTGATGAGGACGTCGGGGGAGAGGGCCGCGTACTTCTCGACGCTGAACTCGCCCCAGGTGTTGCCGAGGACCGTGACCTTGCTGATGTCGAGGTCGCCGGCCTGGACGTCGGCCTTGCCGTCCTGCGTCCTGGTCGGGCCGAAGACGCCCTTGACGTCGACGCCGTAGTCGTACAGCGCGGCGGCGACACCCACGAACGCGACGATGTTCGCCGGGGTCTTGTCCGTCTTCACGGTCGTGCCGCGGTCGTCCTTGAAGCTCCAGGGGCCGGACTTGGCCGCGGGCGTCTCCTTGCCGGAGCCGGCGCTGTCGCTCGACTCGTCACCGCAGGCGGCGAGCACGGCACCGAGGCCGAGTGCGCCACCGGCGGCGAGGAGGCCACGACGGGTGAGATGGGCGGCTCTGGCGTTGGACATGTGTGTGGCTACTTTCGAACGGGGCGGTGATCGCCCGGGGGTGAGTTCGAAGGTAGGTTAGCCTAACCTCACTGCTTGTCCAGGGGGCGGTTCCATCTTTGAGTTCCCTGTGAATCGAAGGCGTATGGCGCCGACCGGCGTCCATTAGATGTGTGTGCCGTCGCTTGTGATGTGAATGCGAAGGTCCGCGTGAGGGGTGTGGAGCAGGGCCGAGGGTGGCTCGGGCGTTCCACGTGGCCGATCGGTGGCCCGCCCGGGCGCTGTCCTGGCATGCGCACGCCTGCACCGCAAGTCATGGTCCGGTCGAAGTTCAGCCACTGTTCGGGCGGGGCGCCGCACGCCAAGTGAATTCGTTTCGAATTCCGTGCTCTTCGGGAATTCAATTCATGGACCGGGGATCCTAGTGGAACCCTGTCGAGAACCGCTCAAGACCTTTTCGCGATTCTGCGAAGGCTGATTCCGGAAGCGATGGGCTTTTTTAGCCAGGAATCGTTGGGGGTCTTGCCGGGGCGGAAACGCCGGATCTAATGTCCAATGCGTCGGCAGGACGAATAGCGGCCCAGGCTGCAAAAGGGCTTCTCTTCTCTCCCGGCCGGCCTGTCGGAGAACTGCGAACAATTGCGGAGGAGGTGACGAAAATGGACCTCGACATCGAGATCATCGAGGACGGCCAGGTGCTGCTGCACCACCCGTCCCTCTGATTCGTCCCGCGCGGACGAACGGTAAGTCCGACTGTGATGCCTCACGGCATCACAGTCGGACCACACCCGAGAGCGCAGTCGCTGAGAGGGAGACGTGAATGAAGGTCCGCCGTCCCGAACACCTGGTTCTGCGATGGCTTCCCGAGGGACTGGAGGCCGGCGTCCCGGGGCGGGCGCAGTGGGTCAGGCTCTCGGACGATCTGCGCAAGGTGCTCGACCGGGCCGGTGACGGAATCGACCTGGACGAACTGGCAGGCGCGTTCGGCCCGGAGCACGAGGCGCAGGTGCGCCGGGCGGTGACCGGTCTGCTCCGGCTCGGCGTCCTCGCCGCCGTGGACGACACCCGTCAAGTGCCACCCCTGTGGCAGCGTTGGGGTGGTCTGGCGGAGCGCTTCCACATCGAGGCACGGGACGTCGACTATCTCGTCGACTCACCCCGGCGGGCCGACGAGGTGGAGGCGATCCTCGCCGAGGGCGACGCCCCTCCGGCCTACAAGGAGTACGCGGACAGCCCCGTCGTGCTGTTGCCGCGTCGGCCCCTGCCGCTGACGAAGCCCGTGGACGACGTCTTCGCCGGACGGCGTACCCATCGCCGGTTCGCGGACGTTCCCGTCTCCCTCGACCAGCTCGGGACGCTGCTCTTCCACAGCTTCGCGCCGCACCGGTTCATCGACGGCGCGGACTTCGGGGTGCAGCAGTGCCGGGTGAGCGCCTCGGCCGGGGGCCGGCACGAGGTCGAGGCGTACATCGTCGTCCACAACGTCACCGGCGTACCGCCCGGCCTGTACCACTACTCGGTGGTGCGCCATGCGCTGGAACTCCTGGACGCCAAGGCGGACCGTGCGCGACTGGCCGACCTGACCTATCACCAGGAGGCCTCGTACCAGGGCGCGTTCACCGTCGTCACCACGGCCGTCGCCAATCGCCTGGCCTGGAAGTACCGTCACCCACGCGCCTATCGCCTGTGGATGTACGACGCCGGGCACTACGGGCAGACCTTCGCGCTCACCGCCACGGCTCTGGGGCTCGGTCCCTTCCAGACCGTCGCCTTCGCCGACAGCCGGATGGAGCGGTTCCTGGGCGTCGACCCCGATGACGAGTTCACCGTCTACCTGTTGGCCGCGGGGGTTCCGGAGGGGCCCGCCTCGCTCCTCCCGGCCGACTTCGCCTTCCCACGCCCGGGAGCGGTGCGATGACACAGCGGTTCACAGCGGTTCGTCCCCCCGCACCGGGCTTCCCCCCAGCCGCAGGAGTGGGTCATGAGTCTGAAACGCTGTGTCGCGCTGCCGCCGGACGAGTTTCGCGCGTCGGTGTTCGGTCACGGATATCTGCACACCCCGGCCGCCGATCTGGCGGGTGACTTCACCGATCTGTTCTCCCCGCAAGCGCTGGAGGAACTGGTCTCGGGCGGGTTGCGCACGTCTTCGCTGCGACTGGTGCGCGACGGCGTGGAACGCGATGTGACCCAGGGCTGCATTCCCGAGTCCGGTGACGCTCCCGGAACCACCCCGTTCCCCAACACCGACGGAATTCGTCAGGCGCTCGCCGCCGGACAGACCCTGATCGTGCGCTCCCTGCACCGCTTTCACCCTCCGATACGGCGCTTCGCGCATGAACTCGCCGCCGAAATGGGTCACCCCGTCAAGGTCAACGCGTTCGTCACACCACCGGGGTCCCAAGGAGTGGATCTGCATTTCGACGTCCAGGACGTGCTGGTTCTGCAGATAGCAGGTGACAAGCGGTGGCTGTTGCGTACGCCGCCCCTGCCCGACCCCCTTTCCGCGCATGCCTGGTTCGACGTTCCGGCACGGCGGCGGGAGGAAATGCGCGAGGCCAGCCGACCGCTCGCGGATCTGGTGCTGCGGGCCGGCGACAGCCTGTACCTGCCCCGGGGGACGATGCACTCACCGATGGCACGGGACACGTTGTCCATCCATCTCACCGTCGCCTTCTCCACGATCACCCGTCACGATCTGCTCACCGAACTCGTGCGCGGAGCGGCCGACGACGAATGGATGCGCGTCGGCGTGGACACGGACCGGCTCGTCGCCGACTCCGAGCTCGCCCGGGACCTGCTCGCCGAAGTCGGCGAACGGCTCGCGGCGCTGGCCGCCGGCGCGGCCCCCGAAGAGGTGATGTGGTCGCTGCGGAAATCGGCGTTCCGGGAGCAGACTCCCGAGCCCGTGCCGATTCTGCCCATGCCCGACGGCGTACGGCCCCAGGGTGTTCACCGGCTGCGAGCGGGCGTGTACTTTCACACGGCTTCTGTGAAGGATGGCGTTCAGCTGTCGGTGGGAAACCGTCGGGTGCGGCTGCCCACTGCGGTGTCGCCCTTCCTGGCGGCGTTGCACCGTGATCAGGTCGCGGACATGGCGGGGCTCACCGCGGCCCTGGGCGAGGACAACGCGCGAAAGGTGGCCGCGGCGCTGGTCGACATCGGTCTGCTGCTGCCTCCCTCCGCCGCGCCCTGGCATGCCGCCGCATCGGACGAGGCTGCGCCGCCGGACGGCGCGCCGAGGAGAGAAAGCGACCCGGACGACTCATGACGGAAGACACCACTGCGGCAGGCCGTGTCGACGAGGACGCGGCGCGGGACGCGTCGGCCGGCGGGAAGTTACGGGATCACCCGCAGTTCCTGCGGATGTGGGCGGGGCAGGCCAGCGGGGCCGTGGGCGACCAGGTGTTCCCGGTGGCGCTCAGCCTGTACGTCCTGCACGAGGGAGGCGGGGCGGCCCAGGTCGGCCTGGTGCTGGCCGGCCGGGCCGTGGCCCTGGTCGTGTGTCTGCTGGTCGGCGGTGTGATCGCGGACCGGTTGCGCCGCACCCGCATCCTGATCGCCGCCGACGGTTTCCGCGCGGTCGTCCTGCTCGCCACCGCGCTGTGCCTGCCCTGGCTGCCGCTCGGTCTGCTGCCCCTGGTCACCGCCGTGGTCGGGGCCGGCGAGGCCCTGTCCCGGCCGGCGTCGCGCTCACTGCTGCCGAACCTGCTGCCCGACGCCCTCCTCGAGCGCGGCAACGCCCTGGTGTCCGCGGCGCAGCGCAGCGCGGCCGTCTGCGGCGCGCTGGTCGGTGTGACCGCGGTGACCCTGATCGGGGTGCGGCCCGCGTTGCTGGTGACCAGCGCCGTGTTCGCGCTGGCCGCGTTCTGTGTGCTGCGGGTGTCGGACTCCAAACCGTCGGCGGCTGCCCGGGCGTCGGTGCTCGGTGAGGCCGCCGCCGGGCTCCGGGCCATTCGTCGGCGCCCCTGGGTGATGGCCGTCATGGGAACGGTGTGTCTGCACCTGTTCGCCGGCTCGGCGACCGCGCTCACGCTTCTGCCGATCGTGGCCCGGCGCGACTTCGGCGGCGATGTGGCGTACGGCGCCGTGCTGGCCGCCATGGGTGTCGGCGCCCTCCCGGCCATCGCGCTGGCGGGGCGCTGGCAGCCCAAGGCGCGGGGAGCCGTGTCGATGCTCGCGCTGACCGGGTACGCGTTGGTGCCACTGAGCCTGGCCGCGCCGTTCCCGTTGCCCGTGGTGATCCTGTGCTTCGCGTTGGGCGGCTTCGTGGTCGAGCTCTACTTCGTCTACTGGCTCTCCGCGTTGCAGCGCGCCTTCCCCGACGAACTCCTGGGCAAGGTCTTCGCACTGGACCAACTCGGCGCGTACGCGCTCCTGCCCGTCGGATTCGCGCTCGTCGGCCCCATGGTCGCCTGGCTGGGCATGACCGGCACCCTCGTCGCCGGAGGCGTCGTGGTCGCCGCGTCGAGCCTGCTGTGCCTGGCCGTGCCCGGCGTGGCGCGCTTCGAGAACCCCGGGGCCTAGGGTTCCGGGGCCTGTCGAGCCGCCTGGGTCCTGGGGCCTGTTGAGCAGCCTGGGTCCTGGGGCCTGTCGAGCGGCTTGGGGCCTGGGGCCTGTTGAGCCGCCTGGGTCCTGGGACCTGTCGAGCGGCCTGCTGTGCTTTGACGTGCGCCCGGACCCGCCGACCGGTGGGCCGGGCGCATCCGGGCGTTGTTCACACCGCCGCCGCCAGGTAACGCAGTGACGCCAGTGCCGGGTGGGCGACCGTTCTGCCGGGTGCCCGGCTTCTGGCCGCCAGGACCTCCCGCAGCAGTGCTTCCCTCTGGTGCAGGGCCCCCGGGCGGCCGGTGAGCACCCGCTGCCACGAGGTGGATGCGGATCCGGGCGGTACGCCGTCCTCGGCGTGGTGGTCGACGCGGCAGTCCAGCACGATGCCTCCGTCCGGCTCGGGCAGCAGCCGGGACAGGCCGATGCGGACGGACGACTCCGGGAAGTCCACCACCACGGTGTCCTGGTCGCACAGGACGTGGTGGGCCTCGGCCAGCCGCCGGTCCCCGATGATCATGACGAACCGGAGGGCGAGACCGCGCCGTTCGAAGGCCACCGGTCGCCGCCGCGCCGGTCGCGGGCCCGTCGGGTGCGGGGAAGTGCGGGTGCCGAGCATGAGTCACTCTCCCTGTGGCTTCCGTGCGGTCCGGGTGGACCCGGCCGGGGCGGGGCGGGGGATCCCACCCCGGCCGGGTGGACTCACTGCTCCAGGCAGAACTCGTCGATCGGGTAGCCGACATGACGGTCTTCCACGGGCAGGTAGCCGAGTACCTTGTCGCCGGGCTTGAGCTCGGTGCTGTTGAGCACCGAACCGCCCGGTCCGAGGACCCGTACGTGCCAGTCGTCCTGCAGGATCAGGTTGGCGGTGCGGCCGTCGGGCCCGACGGCGTCGACGGACAGCAGGGGCCGGGACTCGATCTTGACGCGGCCCACGGTCACGAGCCGGGTCCGGCCGTGGATGTCCACTGCGGTGACCTTGCTGCCCGACGTCAACTCGCTGAGGTAGCTGGTGCGTTGGTCCTTGGCGAGGGTGTACGAGTGGATCGCCCCGGCGTTGACGCGGAACGGGCGGGTGGGCATGTACGGCAGCGGATGGGTCTCGCTGACGCAGAGGATCATGCCCTTGGAGTGCGAGCCGACGAGGATCCCCTCGTCCTTCCGGAAATAGGCGGCGGTGTCCACACAGGCCCGCTCGCCCATGCCCACATGGGCGGTCGCCGTGATCTCGAGCTCGACGAGTTCCAGATCGGGTACGCCGGCTTCGGCCGACTGCTTCAGCGCCGTGGCGTCGCCCACGCGCGCCGGGGCCATGAGCACTCCGTCCGAGCCCAGTTCCAGCACGCCGAAGATGATCTCGGCTTCCTCGACGTCCTGCGCGACCGTGATCAGGCTGCCCTTCGCCCCGGCCGCCGCGGCGATCACGATCTCCAGCGGGATCTTCGTGGGATCACGGAAGAACAGCAGACTCCACTTGTCCGTGCGGCCGGACCGGCAGGCATCCTCCAGGGTCGCGGCATCCGTGATCTCCACGTACCGCCCGAACTCGACGCCCGGGTGTCGGCCCGCCAGCTCTACGGGGTCGCCGTGCTTGGCCGGATCGACCACGACCACGTCGGCGGCGCCGAAGTCCTCCGGCAGTGGACGGTCCTGGGGAAACAGGATCTTCTTCACGGTCGGCGGCAGCGGCTCCAGATCCTCGGGGACCGCGGCGAGGACGCCGTCGACGCGCGCGTGAATCGCTTCTTGGAGGATGGCCTCCTTCGCGGAGCCGACGTTACGGATGTCGATCCAGCTGAGCTTCACATCACACCTGCCATGCGTCGGGAAGGGAGGGCTGCGGGGGTCTCGGTCGGTCCGTGCACGATGTCGGCGAGTTCCCGGACCACACGGCCCGGCGTGAGGGAGGAGAAGACACGCCGTCCCACCGCGAGGCCCTGGCAACCGGTGGCCAGCGCCGTACGGGCGAATTCGTTCAGGCTCTGCTCGCTGTCGGGACCACCGGCGACCAGGATCGGCACGGGTGAGGCGGCGACGACCTCGGCCATGCGTTCCGCCGGGCCCGCGAAGACCGTCTTCACCACGTCGGCGCCGAGGTCGGCCGCGATGTTGGCCACGTGTGCCACCTGCTCGGGGGAGGCAGGGCCGGTCAGTCGCGGACCGCGCGGGTAGACCATGGCGAGCAGCGGCATGCTCCACCGGTCGCAGGCCGCCGCCACCGCGCCCAGGTCGGCGAGTTGCGCGGACTCGGTGTCGGCGCCGATGTTCACATGGACGCTGACCGCGTCCGCTCCCAGACGGACCGCCTCCTCCACGTCCCCGACCAGGACCTTGGCGTTGCTGTCGGGGCCGAGCGAGGTGCCGGCGCTGAGGTGCACGATCAGCGAACAGGTGGTGAACAGGTGGGGCGCGAGCAGTCGGGCCCGGCCCTTGTGCACGACGATGCCGTCCGCTCCGCCGTCCACGATGTCGCGAATCAGGTCGTAGAAGCCCGCGGCCGTGGTGATGGGGCCGTCGGACACCGAGTGGTCCAGGGGGACGAGAAGAAGTCGTCCGTCGTCATGGCCGGACAGTCTCGTTAAACGTATGGATCTACCGGTTAATGGTGCGCGCGCCATCGGGTGCTCCTTTTGCCGGTTGATATCGAACAGACGGAGGTCGGTTTCGGCGGGGTGCTTGCAGCGTCACAGAGGCCGTTCAAGAAACAGTTGAAGAAATCGTTGAATTACAGCTTGCGATTGCGGGACGGCCGCCTCGCACCGCTCGAACCGCAGGTCGCGCGGTTGCCCGTGCAACTGAGGAAGTTCCTCGGTTGCACAGCGTAGAACCGGCTGGCGTAAACCTTTCGCATGTTTACGGCCAGGTCGGCTGAAACCAGTCCGGCTCGATGATGGGGGGCTGTTACATTGAAATCGTTTCAGTCAATCCATGGCCGATTCACTGGCAATTGGTGACCGGATTTGAGTGATGGGGGAAATGTGTACCAGTTGAAGGACGCGTCCGAACTCGGTCTCGATTTCCACATCGCATGTTTGGCCCCCCGGGCCGAGCATGCTCACCCCCGCGTGCAGGTCAAAGCCCTGGGCGCCCTGCACATCGGTGTGGAGGGGGCGGTGGAACCCGTCGCGGTGGCACCGAAGATCCGAACGGTCCTGGCCATGCTGCTGGTCCATGCCGACCAGGTGGTCCCGGTCCGGGTCCTGGTGCGGGAACTGTGGCAGGACAACCCGCCCGTGACGGGTCTGCGCACCCTGCAGACGTACATCCTTAATTGCCGCAAATTGCTGGCGCGAGTCACCGGCCGCCCGGCCGCCCAGATCTCCCAGGAGATGCTGGTAACCGGTTCCGGTGGTTACAGCCTGAAAGGCGACCAGATCCAGCTCGACTGGCTGGAGTTCCAGCAGCTGACGAAGGACGGCTGCAAGGCGCTGGAGGAAGGGAAGACGATTGAGGGCATCAGACTGCTGGACGAGGCCTTGGAGCTGTGGCGGGGAGACGCGTTGGCGGACGCCCCGGCCGGCCCCGTGCTCGATTCCAAGCGCAGGCTCTTCGAAGAGTCCAGACTCGACGCCATAGCGATACGGGCCGAGGCCCACATCAAGGCCGGGCTGCACCAACGGGCCATCACTCAGCTCGCCGCCGTCACCCGGGAGCACGCGCTCCACGAGGGCCTGCACCACCAGTACGTACGCGCGCTCGCGCTCGGGGGCCGTCGGGCCGAGGCCCTGGGAGTGCTGCGCGGCTTGCGGGTGCGCCTCGTGAACGAGATCGGAATCGAACCGGGAGCCCCGCTCCGGGACCTTCAGCTGGCCATCCTGAACTCGGACCCCGGGACCATGTGAGGCATCGACGCCGACCCCGGGACCATGTGAGGCGTCGTCGGCCGAGAGGCGCCGCCGCGGGGGGCGCCCTGTGGCTCGGGGGTGCGGGCTGTGCGGCGGGTGAGGGGCGTGTGGTTGCTCGCCCGCACCCGCCCGACGCACCTTCCCCCGGCTCCGTCAGACGGCGGTGACGGTGTCCCACGAAGTCGCCGGGTGGAACGGCTGCGCGGAGGCCCTGACCAGGGTGGCCAGCTCCTGCCAGACCTCCGCGCAGGCCGTGGCCATCGCGGAGATCGAGTCCGCGCAGTGGGCCGGCACCGCCGCGGCGATGTGCCGGTGGTCCGCGGCCATGTGGATCTCCATCATCCGCAGCAGCAGACGCCCGGTCTCGTTCATCCGCAGCGACGGATCCCGGCACAGGCTGCGGAACATCGCCTCACGGGCCTCGGCCGACATGGGCGCCGTGTCCCGGTGGGCCGTCAGGTGCGGCGGGGCGGGACGCGGCGACCCCGGCGCGGTCGTCGGTGTCACCGGTGTCGTCGGCGCCGCCTGAGGTCTCGACGGCACCGGGTCCTCGCCGCGCTCCAGTCTGTAGCGCACGTCGCGGACGGTCCCCGGCGCGATGCCGGCCCTCTTGGCGATGCTGCGCAGGGACGCGGTGGGGTCCTCGGCGATGAGCCGAGCCGCGATCCTGCGTCCCTCGGCGCTGTTGAGCGGGCGGACCCTGCCGTCCTTGCCGATGCGGGCCGGCCGACCGGGATCGCCCTGCATCCTGAGGCGTTGGGCGCCGACCGTCTTGGCCGACAGACCTGTGGTGGCGGCGATGGCGCGGTCGGACCACTCCGGGTGCGCGCGGATGATGCGGATCGCGGCGGCGGTGCGCTCGGCCGCGGACAGTGGCAGCCCGTGCCTGACGTTGGCCTTGACCGCGAGGATGAACGCGTCCTCCGCCGGGCCGTCGAAGAACCGCACCTGGATCTCGTGCCTGCCGCGCCACCGGGCGGCCAGCAGTCGGTGCATGCCGTCGATGACACGCATGGACGGACGGTGGGCGATGATCGGCGGCAGCGGCGCCTCCGATTCGGCGAGCAGACGGACGTGTTCGTCGTCCTCGCCCCACTGGCGAGGGGAGTCGGCGGGTAACAGGCGGGCGATCGGCACCACTTCCACGGTGGACAGTTCGGAGTCGAACGTGGACACGAGGCACTCGTCGGGGCGGCTCATTGCTCGATGCACCTCCGGGCACATGCGGTAAAGGGGCGGCGCCGGGCGGAACGAGCGGCGGGTTATCCCGTTCCGGCCAGCCACTGTCGTACCGACCCCATGGCCGATCCCGCGCTGTCGGCCTCGATGTCCCGGGTGAGGTCGGCGATCGTGATGCTCTTCAGGGCCGCCCGCCACGCGGCGTCGGCGGCGGCCATGGCCCGCGACACGGCGCAGGGCTTCTGGCACTCCTCGGGGCCCAGCGCGAGCGGGCCCTGCCTGCGGATCTCCGTACAGCGGAACGCCGGCTTCGGGCCGTCGATCGCCAGTACGACGTCCAGGACGGTGACCTGTGCGGGGGGCTGGGTGAACGCGTACCCCCCGACCGGTCCGGGCGTGGAGCGCAGGATGCCGGCCTGGGAGAGCGACTGCAGGTGCTTGGCGAGATAGGCCGGGGGGATGCCGTGCAGCTTCGCGAGCCGGGCGGCCGGTACCGGGGCCTGGCTCTGACCGAGCGAGACGCAGCAGTGCAGGGCCCACTCGACGCCATTGGACAGCTTCATGACGCCAGGATAGCAATCTCGGACCCCGAATATCCGAGATCCTGGTATAAACAAGGATGGAAAATATCCGAGATAGACGAAGGTGCAGGTCATGAGCGAGACTGAAGATCGTTTATCCTCTGCGTCCCCCGCCGTCGCGGCACCTGGTCGCCGCTCGGAACCCTCCGCTCCGCCATCCGGCCAGGAGCGGGCCGCCCTCGGTTTCGCCGCCGTCGCCCTGTTCGTGGCGGCGGCCAACCTCCGTCCCGCGATCGCCGCGGTCTCCCCTCTGGTGGACCGCATCCGCGCGGACCTGGACCTGTCGGCGACCGCGGTGGCGCTGCTGACGACCATCCCGACCCTGGCCATGGGCCTGTGCGCTCCGCTGGCCGCGTCCGTGGGCCGCCGGTGGGGACTGCAGCGAGGCGTGCTGATCGGCCTGGTCGTCGTCGCCGTGGCGACCGCCGCCCGCGGCCTGGGCGGGGCCACCTGGCTGCAGCTCTGTTGTGCCGCCGTCGTGGGCGCCGGCATCGCGATCTCCCAGACGCTGCTGCCGGCCGTCGTGAAGACCCGTTTCGCCGACCGCGCCGGCCTGGTGACCGGGATCTACACGGCGGGGCTCGGACTCGGCGGCGCGGTGGCGGCCGGCGCCAGCGCGCCCCTCGCCGACGCGCTCGACTCCTGGCCCGCGGCCCTGGCGTCGTGGGCCGTCCTCGCCGTCGCCGGCATCGTGCTCTGGTCGGCGGCGAAGGGACAGCTGCGCCTCGCGCACATCGACGGCCCGAAGGGCCCGGCCACCACCGGCCTGCCCTGGCGGTCCGGCCTGGCCTGGCGGATCACGGCGATCTCCGCCGGCAACTCCGCCCTGTACTACTGCGAGTTGGCGTGGATCGCGCCGCTGCTCCACGACGACGGCGGACTGAGCGAGGCCCGGGCCGGCTTCATGCTGACGGTGATGATCTCCATCCAGGTCGTCGCGATGCTGGGCGTTCCCGTCCTGCTCGGCGAGCGCGAGGACAAACGCCTCGGGCTGGCGGTGACGACGGTGCTGACCGCCGTGGGTTTCCTGGGCTTCGCCTTCAGCCCGGGCACCGGCACCTGGCTCTGGGTCCTCGCGATGGGCGTCGGACACGGCGGACTGTTCACGCTGGTGCTGACGCTGCCCGTCTCGGCGAGCCGTGATGCCGCGCAGGCCGGGCGGTTCGCCGCGATGGCGTTCTTCGTCGGCTACGCGTGCGCGGCCGTAGGGCCGGTCGTCGTGGGCGGCCTGCGCGACGCCACCGGCGACTACCGGTTGGCCTTCGGCCTGCTCACCGCGGCGACGCTGCTCATGCTGCTGCCCATCGCCCGGCTGTCGCCGCGGCGGATCGAGAAGGACCGACGCGCCGACGCTTGAGGCCGGTGCGTCGGCCGCCGGTCCGTTGCGGCCGACCGCGCGGCATCCGTTGACCGGTGGGCCGCGCGGTACCCGTAACCGGTAGGCCGCGCGGCATCCGTAGACCGGCCGACCACGCGGCACCCGTAGACCGGCAGGCCGCGCGGTTCCCGTAAACCGGCAGGCCACGCGGCACCCGTAGACCGGCCGGGTGTCGCGCATTCCGGAGACCGCCAGGCCGCGCGGTCCCGTAAACCGGCCGGGTGCCGGGCGGTTCCGGGAGACCGCCAGGCCGCGCGGTTCCCGGAGACCGCCAGGCCCGGCGGTTCCCATAGACCACCAGGCCCGGCGGTTCCCATAGACCGGCAGGCCCGGCGGTTCCCATAGACCGGCAGGAGTCCACCTAATCCCCCGGGGTGGGCTCCTGCCTCTTTCCCCGCGTGTGCCCATGGCTTGAGCACTTCTACTGCTTGACCTCGACAGGCGTTCTGCTCGACCTCGACAGGTGTTTGCGACGCTGACGGAACCCTGCGGTCCGGGTGGCGCGCCGGCCCTCACGGCGTCGCCCGGACCAACCTCCCCCTGGTCGAGAGGATGCGCATGGCCCCGTCGAAGGCACAGGTAGCCATCGTGGGAGGTGGCGTCGCCGGCCTGGTCACCGCCACGCTGCTGCACGGTCACGGCATGGATGTCCGGCTCTTCGAGCAGACACCGGTGTTCGGGGCCGTGGGCGCGGGCATCCAGCTCTCACCCAACGGGGTGCGCGTCCTGTACCGGCTCGGACTCGCGGACGCCCTCGCCCGGACCGGGGTGCGGGCCGGGGCCATCGAGACCCGGCGGTGGGACGACGCGAGCCTGATCGCCCGGGTCCCGCACGGCGCCCGGTGCGACGAACGGTTCGGCGCCCCGTACTACTTGATCCACCGCGCGGACCTGCAGCGCTGTCTGGTGTCCGCCCTGCCCGAGGACGTCGTCGAACTCGGCAGGGGCTGTGTCCGCCTGGTGGAGCGGCCCGACACGGTCGAACTCCACCTCACGGACGGCTCCGTCACCACCGCCGACCTGGTGATCGGGGCCGACGGCGTGCACTCCGTCGCCCGCAGGGCGGTCGTCGACGACGAACCCCGGTTCTCGGGCTACTCGGTGCACCGCGGCCTCGTACCGGCCGAGGTGATGCCCTCCTTCACCCATGACCCGCGGGTCGTGTTCTGGCTCGGCCCCGAGCGGCACGTCACGTACTACCCCATCGTGGGCGGCGACATGGTCCACTTCAGCGCCGTCGGCGTCAGCCCGGACGCCCGCTCCGGTTCCTCGTCCGTTCCGGGTACGACGGAGGACCTCGACGCGGCGTTCGCCGGCTGGCACGAGGAGGTCCGGCGGGTGGTGACCGCCGCCGAGTCGGTCACCCGCTGGGACCTGTACGACCGTGACATGGCCTGCCGCTACGCCACCGATCGGGTGGTGCTGCTGGGCGACGCCGCGCACCCCACCCTTCCCTATCTCTCGCAAGGGGCGAACCAGGCCCTGGAGGACGCCGTGGTCCTCGCGCGCTGCCTCCGCGAGGCCGGCCCCGGCACGCCGACCGGGGCCGTACGCCGCTACCAGGGGCTCCGCATGCCCCGTACCGCCGACATCCACCGGCGCGCCCGCGCACTGGGGCGGACGTTCCACCTGCCCGACGGCGCGCACCAGGAGCGGCGCGACCGTGACATGCGCGCACGGCAGAGCCTGGAGCACCTCGACTGGCTGTACGGCCACGACGCCGCGGCGGCGGCCACGCCCCCCGAACCGGCTTCCGGGCGGGAGCCCTCGGCCGCTCGTCTCACCCATCGCCCCTGACCTACGAGGAGAACCAGTGCTGCACACGTTGTTGAGCCGGGTCACCCGCGGGAACGGCTTCTACATCGGCGACATCTTCCATGCCGCCGCGCGCCGCGACGCCACCACGCAGGTGACGCTCGATCGCCCCCCGCAGTGGGCCCCCGAGCGCGGTACGCACTTCACCGTCGGGCAACTGGCGGACCAGATAGACGAGTTGGCGGCCAGGCTGTGGGCGGCCGGAGTCAGGCCCACCGAGCGGGTGGCGCTGTACAAGACCGACAACTTCGACATCGCGCTGCTCGCCTGCGCCGCCGCCCGCATCGGCGCCGTACCCGCGCTGCTGTCACCGGCGCTCGACGGCGCGGTGGCGCACGAACTGCTCGTCCGGCTGGAACAGCCGTGGCTGCTCACGGACGGCGACACCCTGGCGGGCAAGCTGCATGGCGTGCCGTTGGCCGACGATGTGCGCGAGGTCCTGCTGTCCGCCGGTACGACGCCCGCCGAGCTCGCGGCGAAGACCGCCGAGCGCATCCCCGAGGTGGTCGCGCTCGCCGAGTACGCGGACGCTCCCCGGCGCGAGCCGGTGTTCCTCCACCCGCGCCAGCCGTCGCTGATCACGCACAGCTCCGGTACGACCGGCATCCCGAAGCTGGCCGTGCACTGCCCGGAGACCGGCTGGCACCGGCTCGTGCCGCAGCGGCTGGTGTCCTGGCCCATCCGGGGCAAGGAGACGGCCGCGCTGTGCATGACGTTCGTGCACTCCCGCTTCTACCAGGGGCTCGCCATGTTCCTCAGCCACGGCAACCCGATGGTGATCGCCGTGGATCCGGACCCGGACCGCATCGGCCCGCTGTTCGTCCGCACCCGCCCCGGATACATCGAGACCCACCCCAACACGTACGTCGACTGGGAGGAACTCGACGACGCGCCGGGCGCCCCCCTGTCCAGCGTCCGGGTCTTCGGCGCCACGTTCGACGCGATGCACCCGCGCACCATCCAGCGGATGCTCGCCGCCTCACGACACAAGCGGCCGGTCTTCGTCCAGTTCTACGGGCAGTCCGAGATCGGCCCCATGGCCGGACGCTGGTACACACGCCAGACCGCCCACAAGGCCGACGGCCGGTGCGTCGGGATGCCGTTGCCCGGCTTCATCTCCATGCGCGTCGTCGACGACACGGGCCGGCGGCTCGGCACCGGACGGACCGGCCACCTCGAAGTGCGCAGCCGCACCCGGATCCTCACCTACCTGGGCGAGGACGAACGGTTCCGGAGCGAACTGCGCGACGGCTGGTGGCGGGTCGGCGACATGGGCTACCTCAGCCGCTGGGGCCTGCTGCACCTGATGGACCGCGAGGTCGACCGGATCGACACCGTGGACAGCAACCTCGCCGTCGAGGACCTCCTGATGAGCCGCCTCGAAGAACTGCGCGAAGTGGTGATCGTGGCGGGCGAACAGGGCGAGCCCGTCCCCGTGGTGGCCACCCGGGGCGAGCTGCCCCTCGACGAGAAGCGGTGGCGGCGGGCGACCTTCGACCTGCCCCCGATGAGCCCCTTCCGCCAGCTCGGGTTCGACGACCTGCCGCGCACCTCGACCCGCAAGGTCCAGCGGTCCGAGCTGGCCAAGCTGGTCAGGGAAGGAAACCCGCCGGCCACCGGGCCGGACGAGGCGTCGGACAAGACGGTGGGGGCGTGACCATGAAGGACACGGCAGGAAGTCGACTCTTCGAGCTCATGGCCGGGTTCTGGAAGACCCAGGCCGTCTACCTCGCCACCGAGTCGGGCGTCGTCGACGCCATCGCGGCGGCGGACCGTGCCCGGACCATCGATCTGTCCCTGGAGACCAGGACCGACGCCGACGCGCTGGGGCGGCTCCTGCTGTTCCTGGAGAGCCTCGGCGTGGTCGAGGGCGACGAGGCGAGCGGCTGGGCGCTGACCGAGGTCGGCGAACTGCTGCGCACCGACACCCGCGACTCGATGCGCGACCATGTGCGCATCTACGGCTCGCACTTCTACCCGGCGTGGGGCGCGCTGTCCCACTCGCTGCGCACCGGCCGCTCGGCGTTCGCACACGTCTACGGCTCCGACCTGTTCTCGTACCTGCACCAGAACCCCGAGGTCTCGCTGACCTACGAGCGGGCCATGGTGGCGGGCACCCCCTTCTTCGCGGAGGTCAGCGGCGCCTACGACTTCTCCGGGGCGCGGCGGATCGTGGACGTCGCCGGCGGCCACGGAGCACTCCTCAACGAGATCCTCAACGCGAACGAGGGCCCGCGCGCCGTACTGTTCGACGCCCCGCACGTGATCGAGGAGACCAGGGACCGCCCGATCGCCACGGACCACGCGGACCGGTGCGAACGGGTCGCCGGAAACTTCTTCGAGTCGATCCCGGCCGACGGCGACGTCTACCTCCTCTCCCGCATCCTGCACTGCTTCGACGACGAGGCGTGTCACCGGATCCTCACCAACTGCCGTCGCGCGATGGCCCCCGGCGGCAGGTTGGTGATCCTGGAACGCGTACTGACCCGGGGCACCGGCTCCTCGCTGACCCAGGGCTACAACATGCACATGCTGGTGGTGCTCGGCGGCGGCCGGGAGCGGGACGAGACGCAGTACCGCACGCTCCTCGACAAGGCCGGCTTCACCGTGGAATCCATCCACGGCCTTCCCCTGGAGACGCATCTCATGGTCGCGGCACCGAGCTGACCCGCCGGAACGCTCGATGACGTGACACCGACGCCGTGGGAGCGCAGCATGGCTGACAGACCCGTCGAGGGAAAATGGCTCACCGGCTGGGATCCCGAGGACGAGGACCGCTGGGAACGGGACGGCCGCCGTATCGCCCGCCGCAACCTCGTCCTCTCCGTCCTCTCCGAACACATCGGGTTCTCGGTGTGGACGCTGTGGTCGGTCCTCGTCCTGTTCATGTCCCCCGAGATCGGGCTCGGATTCGACTCCGGGGAGAAGTTCCTGCTCGTGGCGGTCCCCACCGTCGTGGGCGCTGTGCTGCGGCTGCCCTACAGCCGTGCGGTGACCCGGTTCGGCGGACGCGACTGGACCGTGTTCGCCACCGCCGTCCTGCTCGTGCCCACCCTGCTCGCCCTGTACTTCGTCCAGCGCCCCGGCACACCGCTGTGGGTGTTCCTGCTCATCGGCGCCGTGGCCGGCCTCGGCGGGGGCAACTTCGCGTCGTCGATGACGAACATCACCGCCTTCTATCCGCAGCGCCGCCAGGGCTGGGCCCTCGGTCTCAACGCGGGCGGCGGAAACCTCGGCGTCGCGGCGGTCCAGCTCGTCGGACTCGCGGTCACCTCGGTGGCCGGGCGGACACACCCCTCGTACGTCGCGGCGGTCTACCTTCCGCTGATCGTGGTCGTCGCCCTGCTCGCGGCGTGGAAGATGGACAACGTGGACACCGTGCGGTCCGCACCCGGCGCCCAGCGCGAGGCGGTCCGCGACCCCGACACCTGGTGGATCTCCCTCCTCTACGTCGGCACCTTCGGCTCCTTCATCGGCTACGGCTTCGCCTTCGGCCTCGTCCTGCAGAACGAGTTCGACACCACCCCGATCACCGCGGTCGGATACACCTGCCTCGGCCCGCTCCTGGGCTCCTGCGCCCGCCCGCTCGGCGGATGGCTGGCCGACCGGGCGGGCGGAGCGAGGGTCACCTTCTGGAACTTCCTCGGCATGGCCGCCGGCACGCTCGTGCTCCTCCTCGCCTCCCGCGCACACTCCTTCGGCCTGTTCGTCGCCGGGTTCATCGTGCTGTTCGTGCTCAGCGGCCTCGGCAACGGCTCGACGTACAAGATGATCCCGGCGATCCACGCGCACAAGGCGGAGCGAGCCGTCACCGCCGGATGCGACGCGGCCGACGCCTTCGCCCGCGCCCGTCGGCTGTCCGGCGCGGTCATCGCGATCGCCGGCGCGGTGGGCGCCCTCGGCGGTGCCGCCATCAACCTCGCCTTCAAGCTCTCCTACTCCGACGGCTCCGGCTCCGGAGCCCCCGCCTTCGTGGCGTTCCTCGCCTTCTACGCCCTGTGCCTGGTCCTGCTGCGGCTCACCCGTCCACACCGCCCACCGGCACCGGTCACGCGCGCGTCCCGCGGCATCGAGGAGACCAGCCGTGTCTGAACCGCCCTTTCCCACCCCGCGGACGCGCACCCACTGCCCGTACTGCGCACTGCAGTGCGGCACGCTCCTGCACGGCGACCGGGAGACAGGTGTGCGGGTGCGACCGGCGGACTTCCCGGTGAACCGGGGCAAGCTGTGCCAGAAGGGCTGGACCGCCCCCGACGTGCTGACCGCCGCCGACCGGCTCACCCGCCCCCTGTCCAGGGGCCCGGACGGCCGGCTCACGGGCACCTCCTGGGACACCGCGCTGGACACGGTGGCCGAGCGGATACGCGCCCTGCGCGCCCGGCACGGTCCGGACACGGTGGCGGTCTTCGGCGGAGGCGGCCTGACCAACGAAAAGGCCTACCTGCTGGGGAAGTTCGCCCGTCTCGCCCTCGGGACCAGCCAGATCGACTACAACGGCCGGTTCTGCATGTCGTCCGCCGCCACGGCCGGAAACGAGGCGTTCGGCGTGGACCGGGGCCTGCCCTTTCCCGTCGCGGACCTGCGCGACGCGCGGACCGTGCTGCTGGCCGGCGCGAACGTCGCCGAGACCATGCCGCCCCTGCTGCAACACCTCGACCGGGCCGAACTGATCGTCATCGACCCGAGGCGCACCGCCACCGCACACCGCGCCACCCTGCATCTGCAGCCCGTGCCCGGCACCGACCTCGCCCTCGCCCTCGGGCTCCTGCACATCGCCGTCGTGGACGGGCTGCTCGACCAGGACTACATCCGGCGGCGCACCCACGGCTTCGAGGAAGCGGCACGCCGGGCGATGGCCTGGTGGCCCGAGCGGGTCGAGTCCGTCACCGGCGTACCCGCCCGCGACCAGCGCGCGGCCGTCCGGCTGCTCGCCCGGCCCCGGAACGCGTACGTACTGACGGGCCGGGGCGTCGAGCAGCACAGCCAGGGCACCGACACCGCGGCCGGGTTCATCAACCTGGCCCTCGCCCTGGGCCTGCCGGGATCCGGGCGCGGCGGGTACGGGTGCCTGACCGGACAGGGCAACGGTCAGGGAGGCCGGGAACACGGACAGAAGGCCGACCAACTGCCCGGCTACCGCTCCCTCACCGACCCCGCGGCACGCGCCCACGTCGCCGGCGTATGGGGAGTGGCGCCGGACGACCTGCCGGGCCCCGGGCGCAGCGCCTACGAGCTCCTGGACGCGCTGGGCGCTGACCACGGGCCGCGTGCCCTGCTGGTCTTCGGGTCGAACCCGGCGGTCTCGGCGCCGCACGCCGCCCACGTGACCGAACGGCTGGCGTCCCTCGAGCTCCTCGTGGTGGCCGACTTCGTTCCCTCCGAGACCGCCCGCATGGCCGACGTCGTGCTGCCCGTCACCCAATGGGCCGAGGAGGAGGGAACGCTGACCAGTCTGGAGGGCCGCGTACTGCGCCGCCGCGCCGTGATACCGCCCCCGGCGCAGGCCCGCAGCGACCTGCGGGTGCTGCGCGACCTCGCCGTGCGGCTGGGCCAGCCCCCGGACCGCTACCCGAGCGATCCGAGGGAGGTGTTCGAGGAGTTGCGCGCGGCGTCCCGGGGCGGACGGGCCGACTACTCCGGCATCACCTACGAACGGCTGGACGCCGGCGAGTGCCTGCACTGGCCCTGCCCGGACACCGAAGAGCGTCATCCGGGCACGCCCAGACTCTTCCTGGACCGGTTCGCGCACCCCGACGGCAAGGCACGGTTCGCCGCCGTCGACCATCGCGGTCCCGCCGAGGACATCAGCTCGGCGTACCCCCTGCACGGCACGACCGGCAGGGTCCTGGCGCACTACCAGTCCGGGGCGCAGACCCGCCGGGTCGCGGAGCTGAGCGCGGCCGTCCCCGAGCCCTTCATCGAGGTCCACCCCGACACCGCGGCCCGCTCGGGGGTGGTCGACCGCGGCCTCGCCCGCGTCACGTCCCCACGGGGCAGCATGACCGCCCGGGTCCGACTGGACCCGACGATGCGCCCGGACACCCTCTTCGCGCCCTTCCACTTTCCCGGGGACGGGCGGGCCAATCTCTTCACCCACCCCGCCCTGGACCCACGCAGCGGCATGCCCGGGTTCAAGGTGAGCGCCGTACGACTGGAGCCCGTGTCGGAAGGGGCGCCCGGCGGCCGGCGCCCGGCACGCTCCCCCACTGCCTCAAGGGAGTGGGAGGCGCCCCCACCCGACGCACCGGGCGAAAGCCCAGGTACATCCGGTACGAGCGCTTCCACCCGCCACGCCGAGAGCCCGCTCCCCGGCCCGCTCTCCGGCCTGCTCCCCGGCCCGCTCTCCGGCCTGCTCCTCGGTCTGCCGCCCGGCCTGCTGTTCGGTCTGCCGCCCGGCCTGCTGTTCGGTCTGCCGCCCGGCCCGTTCCTCGGCCCGTTCCTCGGTCTGCCGCCCGGCCCGCTTCCCGGCCTGCCGCCCGGCCCGCTCTCCGGCCTGCTCCTCGGTCTGCCGCCCGGCCCGCTCCTCGGCCTGCCGCCCGGCCCGCTCTCCGGCCCGCTCCCCGGCCCGCCGCCCGACCCGCTCCTCGGCCCGCCGCCCGGACCACTCCCCGCCCCGCCCTCCGGGCGGACGACGCCACTTCCGGCACAGGCCCTGGACGCGATGCCCGAGGTGACGCCATGAGTCGGATCCTCGTCGTCGGCAACGGCCCGGCCGCGCACCGTCTTGCCGACCGCCTGCGGCACCACGGCCACACCGGACCCCTCACCGTCCTCGGGGCCGAACCCAGCCCCGTCCACCACCGGCCGCTGCTGTCCGACGTCGTCGCCGGCCTGCTCCCCGCCGAAGCCGTCCGCCTGCCGCCCCCGCCCGACACCCGGGTGCACACCGGCACGGTGGTGACGGGCATCGACCGGCCACGGCACGAAGTACGGGCGGAGCGGGACGGGATCGAGACCGTCCACTCCTACGACACCCTGGTCCTCGCCACCGGAGCCCGCGCCGTCGTCCCCGCCGTCGTCGGCGCGACCGGCGCCGACGGACGCCTCGCGGCGGGCGTGACCACCCTGCGTACGGCGGCGGACTGCGCCCGGATCACCGGGGACAGCGTGGTGGTGCTCGGCGGCGGGCCCCTGGGCGTGGAGACCGCCTTCGCCCTCGCGGCCCGGTCCACCCACACCACGCTGGTCTGCGCCCACCCCCATCCCCTGCACGAGCGGCTCGGCGCACCCTGCTCCGGCATGCTCACCGAGGAGCTGGAGCGGGCCGGTGTGACCGTGCTCGGCGGTCGCACGGTGGTGCGCCGCACCCCCGGCCGGGTGCTCCTGGACGACGGAACGACACTGCGCGCCGACACACTCGTCCTGTGCACCGGCGCCACCCCGGACGTACGGCTCGCCCGCGCCGCCGGTCTGCCGGTGCGCCACGGGATCCTGGTCGACGACCGACTGAGCGCCGGAGACCCCCATGTCCATGCCGTCGGGGACTGCGCCGAACACGACGGCCGGACCCTGGGCGGTATCGAGGTCGCCCACGCGCAGGCCGACGCGCTGGCGGGCATCCTCACCGGCCGTGCCACGGCCTACCTGCCTGCCGCGTCCACGTTCCGGCTGCGCGCCCGAGCCGTCGACGTGTCCTGCATCGGCTCCCCGGCCGACTTCGACGAACCCGGCGCCCGCACCGTCACCTTCACCGACCGGTCGGGCCGCCGCCACGCACGCCTCGCACTGCGCGACGAACACCTGATCGCCGCGGTGCTCTTCGGCGTGCCGGAGGCCATAGCCGCCCTCGGCGTCACCCATCGGCAGGGCCGGCGGGTTCCGTCCGACCGGCTGGGGCTGCTCCTCGGTCGGCCGGTGACACCCGCGCCCACCGGTGCCGAGACGGACGAGGACGCCCTGATCTGCCTGTGCAACAGCGTCCGGCGCCGGGCCCTGGCCAAGGCCTGGCGGGCGGGGGCCCGTACCGTCACGGCGCTGGCGGACGCGACCCGGGTCGCCACGGGGTGCGGCGGCTGCGGCCCCGCGGTGGCGCGGCTGTGCGACACCTGGGAGCGCGCGGACCGGAACGCACCGGAGGGGGCCCGGTGACGCGCACCCTGGTCGTCGTCGGACACGGCATGGTCGGGCACCGGCTCGTCGACCGGCTGCGCGTCCTGGACACCTCCGGCGACTGGCGGGTCGTCGTCCTGGCCGAGGAACCTCACCCCGCCTACAACCGCATGGCACTGTCCTCGTATCTGACCGGCCGGACGAAGCAGGACCTCGCCCTCGCCGACCGGGAGTTCCTCGCCGACCCCCTGGTGGACCTCCGCCTCGCCTGCCCCGCCGTCTCCGCCGACCGCGCCACGCGCACGGTGGTGACCGCCGGGGGCGACGTCGTCCCGTACGACGCGCTGGTCCTCGCGACCGGCTCGCGCCCCTTCGTTCCCCCCGTTCCTGGCCGGGACCTGACGCACTGCTTCGTCTACCGGACCTTCGACGACCTGGACGCGATCCGGGGCGCGGCACGCCCCGGCCGCCCGTGCGTGGTGGTCGGCGGCGGACTCCTCGGCCTGGAGGCGGCCCATGGGCTGAGCCGGCTGGGGATGCGCCCCCATGTCGTGGAGAGCGCGCCTCATCCGATGCCGGCCCAGCTCGATCCCGGTGCGGCACGGGTGCTCCACCGGGGCGCCGCCGAACTCGGCCTCGACCTGCGCTGCGGAAGTGCCGTCGCCTCGGTCGAGGGCCACCCCGACGGCACCGTACGGGCCGTCGTCCTCACGGACGGCACGGTCCTGGACTGCGATCTGACGGTCTTCGCCGCGGGTGTCCGCCCACGGGACGAACTCGCCGCCGGGCTGGGCCTCGAACGCGGAGCGCGGGGCGGCATCCTGGTCGACGAGCACTGCCGTACCGCCGACGAGCGTGTCTGGGCCGTCGGAGAGTGCGCCGCCGTGCGCGGGCGCTGCCACGGCCTGCTCGCCCCGGGGTACGCGATGGCCGACACGGTGGCCCGCCAGTTGGCCGGCCACCGTGTCGCACACGTCGGTGCCCTGGACACGTCGACGGAGCTGAAACTCCTCGGCGTGCGCGTGGCCACGTTCGGCACCACGGATCCGGGGGACCGTTGGGCCGTCGAAGTCGTCTTCGCCGAGGGCACCGCCCGCTACGCCAAGGTGTTCCTCCACCACGACACCGGCAGCCTCCTCGGCGGCATCCTCGCGGGCGACACGGGCTCACGCACCGAGCTCGGTCCGCTGGTCGGCCGTCCGCCCCCGGCCGATCTCGAACGGCTCCTCCTCCCCTGACGGGCCCCCGGCGCGGACGGACGGGAGCCCGGCAGGCGGCGGCGCGGACCGACGTCAGCCCACCAGCCCCAGCTCCCGGGCGATCAGCATCCGCTGCACCTCGCTCGTGCCCTCGCCGATCTCCAGGATCTTGGAGTCACGCCACATACGGGCGACCGGGTACTCGTTCATGAAGCCGTAGCCGCCGTGGATCTGGGTGGCGTCGCGGGCGTTGTCGACGGCGACGGTGGAGGAGTAGAGCTTCGCGAGCGCCGCCTCCTTCTTGAAGGGCTCGCCGCTGACCAGCCGGGAGGCCGCGTCGCGCCAGGCCAGGCGGGCCGTGTGGGCCTTCATCTCCATGTCGGCGATCTTGAACTGGATGGCCTGGTTGGAGCCGATCGGGCGGCCGAAGGCGTGCCGCTCCTTGGCGTACTTCACCGACTCGTCCACACAGCCCTGGGCGAGACCGGTGGCGAGGGCGGAGATCGCGACGCGGCCCTCGTCGAGGATGCGCAGGAACTGGGCGTAGCCGCGGCCGAGTTCGCCGAGGAGGTTCTCCGCCGGGACCCGTACGTCGGAGAAGGACAGCTCGCGGGTGTCGGAGGCGTTCCAGCCGACCTTGGAGTAGGGGGCCGCCACCGTGAAGCCGGGCGTGCCCGACGGGACGATGATCGACGAGATCAGCGGCCTGCCGTCCGGCTTGCGGCCCGTGACCGCCGTGACCGTGACCAGGCCCGTGATGTCCGTTCCGGAGTTGGTGATGAAGCACTTGCTGCCGTTGATCACCCACTCGTTCGTCGACTCGTCCAGCCGGGCGGTCGTACGGGTGGCGCCCGCGTCGCTGCCGCCGTCCGGTTCCGTCAGACCGAAGGCGCCGAGGATCTCGCCGGAGCAGAGGCGGGGCAGCCACTCCTCCTTCTGCTTCTCGGTGCCGAAGAGATGGATCGGCATCGCGCCCAGGGAGACACCGGCCTCCAGGGTGATGGCCACGGACGAGTCCACCCGGGCCAGCTCTTCGAGGGCGATGCCCAGCGCCAGATAGTCGCCGCCCATGCCGCCGTACTCCTCGGGGAACGGCAGCCCGAACAGGCCCATGCGGCCCATCTCGCGGACGATCTCGTAGGGGAACTCGTGCCGCTCGTAGAAGTCGCCGATCTTGGGGGCGACGACGTCGTGCGCGAACGCCTCGACCGTACGGCGGAGTTCATCCAGTTCGGGGGAGAGGTGGTGGTCCATCGCTCTTACTGCTCCTTGTGGGAGAGGGCTCGTACGGTGCGGGACGGGCTGGGTCGGCCCAATCGGTCGGCCATCCACACGCTGGTGGCGGTGAGACGGTCGAGGTCGATACCGGTGTCGATGCCGAGGCCGCGCAGCATCCACACGAGGTCCTCGGTGGCGAGATTGCCGGTGGCGCTCTTGGCGTAGGGGCAGCCGCCGAGGCCGCCGGCGGAGGCGTCGACGGTGGTGACGCCGTGCTCCAGGGCGGCATAGGTGTTGGCCAGTGCCTGGCCGTAGGTGTCGTGGAAGTGGACGCCAAGGGTTTCCACGGGAGTGCCCTGTTCGACGAGGGCGGTCAGCAGCCGCCGTACGTGCCCCGGCGTGGCCACCCCGATCGTGTCGCCCAGGCTCAGCTCGTCGCAGCCCATGTCCAGCAGCGCCTTGCAGACCCTCACCACCTGGGGGACCGGGACGGCGCCCTCCCAGGGGTCGCCGAAGCACATCGACAGATAGCCGCGGACATGGACGCCCTGTGTTTTCGCCCTCGCCACCACCGACTCGAACATCGCCAGTGCCTCGTCGACCGTGCGGTTGAGGTTGGCCTTGGCGAAGGACTCGGTGGCGCTGGCGAACACGGCGACGCGCCGGGCGCCGAGGGCGAGCGCGCGGTCCAGTCCGCGTTCGTTCGGCACGAGCACCGGGAGCGCCACCAGGAGGCCGCTGACGAGCGGGAACAGCTGCTCCGCGTCGGCCAGTTGGGGCACCCACTTCGGGTGGACGAAGCTGGTGGCCTCGATCGTCGTCAGGCCCGCCTCGGCGAGACGGTGGACGAACTCCGCCTTGACCTCCGTGGGGACCGTGCCCTTCTCGTTCTGCAGGCCGTCGCGTGCGCCGACCTCGTGGACGCGGACGCGGGCGGGCAGACCCGGGGCCGGTACGACCATGGGCAGTGCCGTGGGTGGTGTCATTCCGCCGCCTCCTCGTGGGGTGCGATCACCGCGAGCACCTGGTCCATGGCGACCGTCGTGCCGGGGGTGACGTCCAGCTCGGTGACCGTCCCGGCGTGCGGTGCGGAGATGACGTGCTCCATCTTCATCGCCTCCACGACCAGCAGGCTCTGACCGGCGGTCACCTCGTCCCCGACGGCCACCTTCACCACCGTCACCGTGCCCGGCATCGGCGCGGTCAGCGAGTCGGCGCCGCCCGCCCCGGCGCCGGTGAGCGAGGCCGCCACCGGGTCGTGGTCGCGTACGTGCCAGGCGTCGCCGTCGCGGCCCAGCCAGTCGGCGGCCCGGTGGAACGTGTGGCGGACGCCGTCGAGGGTGACGGAGACATGGTCGTCGGTGACGGTGTGGGTGCCGCGCGGGGCGTGCTCCACGGGGTCCTGTACGCGGAGGTGGAAGGCGACGGGCTTCGGGGTGCCGCCCAGCCGCCAGCCGCTCGGCACGGAGAAGGGGTCGGTCCAGGAGCCGTCCGCCACCGGGGTCAGCCCCGACAGCCGTACGGCCGCCGCCGCCTCGTACACCTCCTCCGGCACGTCACCCGCGAGCAGCCCCTCGACCTCCCGCTCCACCAGCCCGGTGTCCAGCTCCCCGGCGACGACCGCCGGATGGGCCAGCAGCCGTCGCAGGAACCCGGCGTTCGTCTGCACGCCGAGCGTCACCGTCTCCGCCAGGGCGGCCCGCAGCCTCCTCAGCGCGGTCGCCCGGTCTGGTCCGTACGCGATCACCTTGGACAGCATCGGGTCGTACAGCGACCCGACCTCCGTGCCCTCGCTGAGCCCGGAGTCCGTCCGTACGCCGTCGCCCTGCGGTTCGCGGAGCTTCAGCACCGTGCCGCCGGACGGCAGGAAGCCGCGGGACGGGTCCTCGGCGCAGATGCGGGCCTCCACGGCGTGCCCGGTGAGGCGTACGTCCTCCTGGCCGAAGGACAGCGGCTCGCCCGCCGCCACCCGCAGCTGCCACTCGACCAGGTCCAGGCCCGTCACCAGCTCGGTCACCGGGTGTTCGACCTGGAGGCGGGTGTTCATCTCCATGAAGTAGTACGACGAGGGGTCGCCGCCGGGGACGATGAACTCGACCGTGCCCGCGCCCCGGTAGCCGCAGGAGCGGGCCGCCTGGACCGCCGCCTCGCCCATCGCGGCGCGCGTCTTCTCGTCGAGGAGCACACTCGGCGCCTCCTCCACGACCTTCTGGTGCCGGCGCTGGAGAGAGCACTCGCGCTCGCCGAGGTGGATGACGTTCCCGTGCCCGTCGGCCAGGACCTGGATCTCGATGTGCCGGGGCCGGTCGATCCACCGTTCGACGAGGAGGGTGTCGTCGCCGAAGGAGGCGCGGGCCTCGCGGCGGGCGGCGGCGATCTCCTCCTCCAGGGCGCCGAGGTCCCGGACCAGGCGCATGCCCTTGCCGCCGCCGCCCGCGCTGGGCTTCAGCAGCACGGGCGCGCCCAACGCACGGGCCGCGTCGGCCAGTTCGGGGTCACGGCCGCCGGGGACGACCGGCACCCCGGCCGCCTGCACCGTCTCCTTGGCGCGGATCTTGTCGCCCATGAGGGAGATCGCCGAAGCGGGAGGGCCGATGAAGACGACCCCCGCCTCCTCGCACGCCCGTGCGAAAGCCGCGTTCTCGGCGAGGAAGCCGTACCCGGGGTGGACGGCCTGGGCGCCGGTGCGGGAGGCGGCGTCGAGGATGCGCTCCACGGACAGATAGCTCTCGGTGGCCGGCGCCGGGCCGATCCGTACGGCCGTGTCGGCCTCCCGGACGTGCCGCGCGTCCGCGTCCGCGTCGGAGAAGACGGCCACCGAGCGGACGCCCAGCGCGCGCAGGGTGCGGATGACGCGGACCGCGATCTCGCCGCGGTTGGCGACAAGCACTGTGTCGAACATGGGTCCTCACATCCGGAAGACGCCGAACTGGGGGTCGCCCAGCGGCGCGTTGGCACAGGCGGTCAGGGCGAGTCCCAGCACCTGGCGGGTGTCGAGGGGATCGATGACCCCGTCGTCCCAGAGGCGGGCGGTGGCGTAGTAGGCGTTGCCCTGGCGCTCGTACTGGGCGCGGATGGGCGCCTTGAAGGCGTCCTCGTCCTCCGCGGGCCATTCCTGGCCCTGCGCCGCCAACTGGTCCCGCTTGACCGTCGCGAGCACGGACGCCGCCTGCTCGCCGCCCATCACCGAGATCTTGGCGCCCGGCCACATCCACAGGAAGCGCGGTGAGTACGCCCGGCCGCACATCGAGTAGTTCCCCGCGCCGTACGAGCCGCCGATCACGACCGTCAGCTTCGGTACGCGCGTGCAGGCGACCGCCGTCACCATCTTGGCGCCGTGCTTGGCGATGCCACCGGCCTCGTAGTCCCGGCCGACCATGAAGCCGGAGATGTTCTGCAGGAAGACGAGCGGGATGCCGCGCTGGTCGCACAGCTCGATGAAATGGGCGCCCTTCTGGGCGGACTCGGAGAACAGGATGCCGTTGTTGGCGACGATCCCGACCGGGTGGCCGTGGATCCGCGCGAAGCCCGTGACCAGCGTCTGCCCGAACTCCGCCTTGAACTCCGCGAAGCGCGAGCCGTCGACCACGCGCGCGATGACCTCCCGCACGTCGTACGGCGTGCGCGAGTCGACCGGCACCGCGCCGTACAGCCCGTACGGGTCGACCTTCGGCTCGACGGCAGGTTCGACGGACCAGGGCAGCGGTCCTCGGGACGGGAGGGTGGAGACGATCGTCCGGACGATCCGCAGCGCGTGGGCGTCGTCCTCCGCGAGGTGGTCGGTGACGCCCGACACGCGCGCGTGGACGTCGCCGCCGCCCAGCTCCTCGGCGGTCACGACCTCGCCGGTGGCGGCCTTCACCAGGGGCGGCCCGCCCAGGAAGATCGTCCCCTGGTTGCGGACGATCACCGCCTCGTCGCTCATGGCCGGGACGTACGCCCCGCCGGCCGTGCACGAGCCGAGGACGGCCGCGATCTGCGGGATCCCCGCGCCCGACATCCGCGCCTGGTTGTAGAAGATCCGCCCGAAGTGCTCGCGGTCGGGGAAGACCTCGTCCTGCATGGGCAGGAAGGCGCCGCCGGAGTCGACGAGATACAGGCAGGGCAGGCGGTTCTCCAGGGCCACCTCCTGCGCGCGGAGGTGCTTCTTCACGGTCATCGGGTAGTACGTGCCGCCCTTGACCGTCGCGTCGTTGGCGACGATCACGCACTCGCGCCCCGCGACCCGGCCGATCCCGGCGACGACACCGGCGGCGGGGGCCTGCCCGTCGTACATCCCGTCGGCGGCCAGCGGAGCCAGCTCCAGGAAGGGGGAGCCGGGGTCGAGGAGGGTGTCGACCCGGTCCCGGGGCAGCAGCTTGCCGCGCGCGGTGTGCCGGGCCCGGGCCTTCTCACCCCCGCCCAGCCGCGCCGCGCCGAGCTTGCCGCGCAGCTCCTCGACGAGGGTGCGATGCGCCTCCTCGTTGGCCCGCCAGGCCTCCGACGCGGGGTCTGCCGCGCTCGTCAGCTCCGGTGCCTGATGCATCCTGCGATCCCCTCACCTTGTTAATGAGCGTTAACGCATTTCCTCCAGGTTAACGAGCGCTAACCTCCCTGTCTAGAATCGACTTCATGGCCACCAGAACCGACGCCCCGACCCGCCGCGAGCAGATCCTCAAGGAAGCCGCCCGACTCTTCGCCGAGCGCGGCTTCCACGGGGTCGGGGTCGACGAGATAGGAGCGGCCGTCGGCATCAGCGGCCCCGGTCTCTACCGCCACTTCGCGGGCAAGGACGCCATGCTCGCCGAGCTGCTCGTGGGGATCAGCGGGCAGTTGCTGACGGGCGCGAAGCGGCGGCTCCAGGAGGCCGACGGGGTGGCGGCCGAGGCGGTCCTCGACTCGCTCATCGAGGGGCACATCGACTTCGCGCTGGACGACCGCCCCCTGATCACCCTGCACGACCGCGAGCTGGACCGCCTCCGCGACAGCGACCGCAAGCTGGTCCGCCAGCTCCAGCGGCAGTACGTCGAGCTGTGGGTGGAGGTGCTCCGGGAGGTCTACCCGGCCCTGGCGGAGCCCGCGGCCCGCTCGGCGGTGCACTCGGTGTTCGGCCTCCTGAACTCCACACCCCACCTCGGCCGACCGGGGGCCCTGCCCGGCCGGGCGACCACGGCGGCCCTGCTGCACCGGATGGCCCGGGGGGCGTTCGCGGCGGCGGAGCCGACGACCGCCGGGTGATACGCCGAACCCTCGACCGTGGACGCGCCCGGAAGGTCGGCGGATCGCCGCGCAGCCTGTTCCCTCCTCGGCGTCCGCGCCCTGCGCCAGGTCGCCGGCTGTGACCGCGACGACGGCTATGGCCATGACGATGGCCATGAGAGCGGCCGGGGCGGCTCCGGAACCGTCTCCCGCGCGGCCTGCTGACCCGCCGTCGGCGGGCCGTCGGGCGTGACGAGCGTTACGGGTGACTCTCTGGACGGCTGTCCCTACCCGCCGGTACGGTTGTTCTGAGCAAGCGCTTAGCCGAGGGGCGCAACCAACGATTGAGGCCCCCTACGGCGAGCGACCACACCCGCGAGAGCGGCGCCGGCTTAGGCGCAGAGAGGGGCCGGCGGTGCGCCGTACGGTGTTCAACGAGGATCACGAGGCGTTCCGGGAGACCCTGCGTGCCTTCATCGAGGCCGAGGTCGTGCCCGTCTACGACGAGTGGTTCGCCGCCGGCCAGGCGCCGCGCGAGTTCTACTACAAGCTTGCCGAGCTGGGCCTCTTCGGCATCACCGTGCCGGAGGAGTTCGGCGGCGCCGGCATCGACTCGTACAAGTTCGAAGCCGTGATGTACGAGGAGACCGCCCGCGCGGGCGTGCAGTTCGGCGGCTCCGGCGTGCACGTGCTGCTCGGTCTGCCGTACGTCAAGCTGCTCGCCACCGACGAGCAGAAGAAGCGCTACCTGCCGAAGTTCGTCTCCGCCGAGGAGATGTGGGCGATAGCGATGACCGAGCCGGGCACCGGCTCCGACCTCGCGGGCATGAAGACCACCGCCAAGCTGAGCGAGGACGGCACACACTACGTCCTCAACGGCTCCAAGACCTTCATCACCGGTGGTGTGCACGCCGACCGCATGATCGTCTGCGCCCGCACCTCCCCGGCGACCGCCGAGGACCGCCGCCACGGCATCTCCCTGTTCGTCGTGGACACCAAGGCCGAGGGCTACTCGGTGGGCCGCAAGCTCGACAAGCTCGGGCTGCGCACCTCCGACACCGCCGAGCTGGCCTTCGTCGACGTCAAGGTCCCGGTCGAGGACCTGCTCGGCGAGGAGAACAAGGGCTTCTACTACCTCGGCCACAACCTGGCCTCCGAGCGCTGGGGCATCGCCTACGGCGCGTACGCGCAGGCCAAGGCGGCCATCCGGTTCACCAAGCAGTACGTCAAGGACCGTGTCGTCTTCGGGCAGCCGGTCGCCGCGTTCCAGAACACCAAGTTCGAGCTGGCCGCCTGCCAGGCCGAGGTGGACGCCGCCGAGGCCGTCGTCGACCGCGCCACCGAGGCCCTGGACGCCGGCGAGCTGACCCCGGCCGAGGCCGCCTCCGCGAAGCTCTTCGCCACCGAGGTCGCCCACCGCGTGATCGACCGCTGCCTCCAGCTGCACGGCGGCTACGGCTTCATGAACGAGTACCCGATCGCCCGCCTGTACGCGGACAACCGCGTCAACCGCATCTACGGCGGCACCAGCGAGATCATGAAGTCGATCATCGCGAAGGACATGGGTCTGTAAGGCACCGGAAATTACCATCCAGTACAACTGACCTCATGAGTCAGGCACCACTTCAGGATCTCCTCGATCTGCTCGACCTCGAGCAGATCGAGGAGAACATCTTCCGCGGTCAGTCCCGGCCCGCCATCGTCCCCAGGGTCTTCGGCGGGCAGGTCGCGGCCCAGGCGCTCGTCGCCGCCGGGCGCACGGTCCCCAGGGACCGGCTGCCCCACTCCCTGCACGCGTACTTCCTGCGCATCGGCGACCCCGGCGCACCCATCGTCTACACCGTCGACCGTATGAACGACGGCCGCTCCTTCACCGCGCGCCGCGTCCTCGCGGTCCAGCACGGGCAGCCCATCTTCGCCCTGTCGGCGTCCTTCCAGCGGTACGAGGAGGGGCTCGAACACCAGGCTCCGATGCCGTCCGCGCCCGACCCGGAGACCCTCCCCACCGCCGAGGAACGGCTCGCGGGGTACGACCTCGCCCCCGAGGTCGTACAGAAGATGCTGGAGTCGCGGGCCGCCGTCGACGTGCGCTACGTCGACGACCCGCCGTTCGGCCGGTACGGCGAGCCGCGCGAGCCGCACTCGCAGGTGTGGTTCCGCGCCGACGGCAAGCTGGACGACGACCCGCTCCTGCATGTCGTCCTCGCCACCTATGTCTCCGACATGACGCTCCTCGACTCCATCCTGCTGGCGCACGGGCGCGGCGGCTGGGCCGTCGGTGACGTGGTCGGTGCCTCGCTGGACCACGCCATGTGGTTCCACCGCCCGTTCCGGGCCGACGAGTGGCTGCTGTACGACCAGGAGTCGCCGTCCGCGTCGGCCGGCCGCGGCCTCGGCCAGGGCCGGATCTACACGCGGGACGGGCGGCTCGCCATCTCGGTGATCCAGGAGGGCGTGGTCCGCGTACCCCGGTGAGGGGCGAAATGCGGACCGCGCGGACCGTGTTGCGGGCGTTTGGGTGACATGCGTCACTGGCGAAGGAAACAACCAGAAAATCCCTTTGGGAGGAATCAAGATGGTTGAACCCTTCACCGGTGGGAATTCCGCCGTCGCGGTCTGGTCGGAGTTCTGCGCCATCGCCCCCAGCCCGGAGCTGCGCGAGAGAGTGCGCCGCGAACTGGAGCGGGTCCGCGGCGAGTCGGACCTGGGCAGCATGTTCCGCACCAACGGCGCCCCCCGCAGGCTCGGCTTCGACGACGGCACGATCATCCCGGCGGGCGAGTTCCCGCCCGGCACACCGCACGAGGCCATCCGGAACGCGGCCGCCACCCGCACGCCGCTGACCGGCGCGGTCCGGGTCGTCGTCGTCCTGGCGGACTTCCAGGACAAGCCGATGACCGCCGAGAAGGAGCACTTCGAGAAGCTGTTCTTCTCCGTGGGCGAGCTGCGGCACGGCAGTGTCCGGGACTACTTCCGCGAGGTGACCCATGGCCTGGTGGACATCGTCGGCGAGGTCATCGGTCCCGTCCGGCTGCCGAAGAAGCTCTCCTGGTACGCCAACAACAACTTCGGCATCGGCCGCCCGAGGGGTGAGGCACGCGCCCGGCTCATGGCCAGGGACGCCGCCGTCCTGGCCGACCCCCTCGTCAACTACGCGCCGTACGACAACGACGGCAACGGTTTCGTCGACGCGTTCATGGTCCTGCACGCCGGCTCCGGCGGCGAGGCCACCGGTGACCCCGGGGACATCTGGTCGCACAAGTGGGTCCTGCCGAGCGCGTACAACGCCGACGGCGCCCGGATCTTCGGCTACCTCACGATTCCCGAGGACGCCAAGATCGGGGTCTGCGCCCATGAGCTGGGGCACCTGCTGTTCGGCTTCCCCGACCTGTACGACATCGACGGCTCATCGGAGGGTGTCGGCGACTGGTGTCTGATGGGCGGCGGTTCATGGGGCGGCGGCGGAGACATCCCGACGCACCCCTCGGCCTGGTGCAAGGTCCAGCAGGGCTGGGCCAAGGCCGTCAACGTCACGAACGACACGACGCTGTCCATCCCCGACGTCAAGAGCGGCTTCGAGGCGCACCGGCTGTGGACCGACGGCCTGCCGGGGAACGAGTACTTCCTGGTGGAGAACCGCCAACGCACCGGGTACGACACCTCGTTGCCCGAATCCGGCCTGCTGATCTGGCACGTCGACGAGGGTCAGCAGGACAACTCGAACGAGAACCACTTCATGGTGGGCCTGGTCCAGGCCGACGACCAGCGCGACCTGGAATGGGGCACGAACCGCGGCGACAGCGGCGACCCCTACCCCGGGAGCACCGGCAACACCGCGTTCGGCGACCGGAGCAGCCCCAGCTCCCAGTCGTACGCTGGGGCCCCGACCGGTGTCTCCGTCACGGACATCTCGGCGTCCGGCGCCACGATGACGGCCAGGGTGTCGGTGTCCTCGGCACAAGCCGTGCGCATGCCGGTCGCCGTCGCCGCCGGGCCCGAGGCGGAGGACATGTCCGCGCTCGTCGAGACCATCCATGAACTGCAGGAACGGCTCGCCTCCTTGGAGCAGACGGTGGCGAACTACCCCTGGGCGGGCGCCGAGGCCTACCTCCGGCAGAGCGCGCGGCCCGAGCCCAAGGCTGCGGCGGGCGGCCCGCAGTCCCCGGCCAAGGCGAGCAACTCGCAGGCCAGGCACCGGCACCAGGGCCCACCCCATCGGTGACCGCCGGCCATGGTGCAGGCGATCGACAACCGGACCGATCTGACCACGCGGCTGGTCGGGACCGAGCAGCACCCACGGTTGGCCGACTGGGACCGGGCGGAGGTGGAGGTGCTCGCCGCCGAGCCGGTGGCCGGCTACGCCGACCTGCTGTCGCGGAACGTCGGGCACCGCCTGCTGCTCGCGGTGCCGCGCCCGCTTCTGGCGGACGCGGCACCGGGGTCCGTCATCCGCGTACGGGCCAGACTGGCCGCGGGTGAGGCGATGGCCGAGCGCAGACCGACACCGGGCACCTTCGCCGTCGAACCGGCGCCGGGAGGTGCGTGAGGCCGGTCATGACGAAACACAGTGGTCGGCTCATGGGCCCGCGCCCCGTGCTTTCAGGGGCGCGGGGAGAACTGCGCGAGCGACCACACACGACCCGCGGCCGCCGAGGAACTCTCCCTCCCCCGAGCTGTCGGGCGCTCCCCGCCGGCCGGAGGCCTACGCCAGCCCCGCCTGTTCCAGCAGGTACGCCGTCATCGGGTCGTAGTAGCGCGGGCTGAGGACGTGGTCGTCGAGCGGGACCGCGACCTGGAGGGTGCCCTCGGACTCGGCGAGGAACAGGGCCGGGTCGTTGCAGTCCGCGTAGCCGACGGAGTCGATGCCGAGCTGGCCCGCGCAGCCCGCCCAGCCGTGGTCGGCGACGACCAGGTCGGGCAGTGGACGGCCGGCGCCCTCCATGCCTCTGAGAATGGCGCGCATCGGCTCGGGGGAGTGGGTGTGCCAGAGGCTGGCGCCGTGTTCGAGGACGGCGACGTCCGCGAACTGCATGACGTAGCCCTCGTCCGTCTGCAGCCCGTCCGGGATGACGACGATCTCGCAGCCCGCCGCGCGCAGCGCCTGCGCCGTCGCCCGGTGCACGTCGAGGAGGCCGCCGGGGTGGCCGGTGGCGAACAGGACGCGCTGCTTGCCGGCCGCCGCCTTGCGGAGCCGGGCGGCCATGCGCTCCAGGGCGTCGACCGTCAGGTCCGGGTCGATGGTGTCCTGGCCGTAGCGGTGCCCCGGGTCGTCGTTCACGCCGACGCGCTCGGCCATCACGGCGAGTACGTCCTGCTCGTCGCTCCAGCGGTCGCCCAGCTCCAGGCCCAGCCAGTAGTGGCGGTTGCCGTTGGCCAGTTCGCGGTAGTGGGAGAGGTTGTTCTCGCGCGGCGTGGCGACGTCGCCCGCGATACGCGTTTGTACGAGGTGCTCGACGAGCTCGGCGCGGCTGGGGGTCCCGGATATCGGCATGCCTCCATTGTGAGGCAGACAACTGCGGGAGTCCCGGCCGTCCCGGGCGCTGCGACCTGCGTCACTCCACCCACCGCGCCGTTCAGCCTGTCCGCAGCGCGAACCACAACTCCATCCGTACGTCCGGGTCGTCGAGATCCGCCTCCAGCAACGCGGCACAGCGGCCGATCCGTTGGCGCACGGTGTTGCGATGCACCGCCAGCGCCACGGCCGTCCGGTCCCAACTGCCGTGCAGGGAGAGCCAGGTGCGCAGGGTCTCGCCGAGGGCGGGGGAGTCGGCGAGGGGCGCGAGGAGGGCGCGGGCGTGGGCGGCCGCGTCCACCGCCGGGACCAGGTCGGCCAGCGCGGTACGGGCCCCGTGCCGGACCAGCGCCGTACGGGTGGCCCTCGCCCGGGCCAGGGCGCGGGCCGCGTGGGTGTCGGCGGCGGCCCACTCGTGCGGGGCGGCCGGGGCGGCGACCCCGAGCGTCCAGCCCGGCTGGGCGGTGACCTCGTGGTCGGCGGGGACGAGGATCCGTACGACATCGCCGTGGGCGTCGACCAGCGCGGAGCCGAGGGCTGCGCCGAGCGCTGCGGCGGAGACGGTGTCCGGCGGCGGCCCGTCGTCCGCCGGGCGGGCGTGCACGACCAGCCACGGCCCGGCGCCGAGCAGCGGCGCGACGTCCTCCGGGGACGCCCCGAGGAGCAGCCGCACGAGCGCCGCCGCCCGGGCCGCGCCGGTGCCGCTCTGCTGTTCGCCGGTGAGGAGGGAGAGGAGTACGGCTGCCACCGCGGCGATGGTGTGGTCGCCGTGTTCGCGCCATGGAGTGGCCACCCCGAGCACGAATCCCTGCCCGGCGCCGAGGGCGTACGCGGAGAGGTGCGTGCCGTCGACAGTGTCGGTGGCGGAGGCGGGGATGGGGGCGGGAGTGGGGGCGGGTGTGGATGTGGATGTGTGCGGGGAGAGCTCGGGGGGTCGGGGTGTTCCGGCGGGTGCGGGTTCGTGGGGGCCGACCACTGTTGCCAGGTCGGCCAGGGCGGCCGGTGTCGGGCCCCGTCCCGCCGACGCCAGCTCCACCCCCTCCGGCCCGTACAGCACCGCTCGGCCGCCGACCCGTCCGGCCAGCTGTCGCAGTACCGCGCGTACCGGGTCCGGGCGGGACGCCGCTGCGGCCAGGCTCTGCTGGGCCTCGGTGACACGGCGGAGTTCGGCGTGGCGGGCGCGGGCCATGAGCTGCCAGACGGCGCGGGCGACACCCGAGAAGGTCGTCCGCGGCGGCACCTCGATCAGCGGCAGGCCGTAGGTGTCGCAGGCCTCGACGAGCGCCCTCGGCACCGTGTCGTGCACCGGGGCCACCCCGAAGCCGAGGGCCGCCCCGCCCGCCGCGACGACGCGGGAGACGTAGTCGTCGAAGTACGTCCCCGAACCCGCAGGCTCCGGGACATGGATCCCGGCCGTCAGCAGCAGCTCGCCGCCGAGCAGGTACGGGTAGGGGTCGGACATCTCCGAGGTGTGGGCCCAGTGGATCGCCGTGTCCTCGTCCACCGGGCCGGCGATCTGCCGCAGACCCAGGTCCTCGCGGGCGAGGAGGGCCGAGAGGGGCACGGGTGGAGTGGGGGGAACCACGGGGTCCGGCATGATGTGCGTTTCCTTCATCCTCATCGGCCCGAATGGATGAAACGTACACTTCGCAGCCGCTTTCCGGCCACCTAAGGTCAGTGCTCGTCGCCCGCCACCGAGCATGTACTGAAGTAGTACATATGTGATGAAGCACAGGAAAGAAGGCAGAACATCATGAGCGGCATCGAGACGCCCCGAGGCCCCGTCGACTCCTCCCGCATCCCCCGGTACGCCGGGCCCGCCACCTACGCCCGGCTGCCCCGCCTCGACGAGGTGGGCCGCGCGGACGTCGCGGTCGTGGGCGTGCCGTTCGACTCCGGCGTCTCCTACCGGCCGGGCGCCCGCTTCGGCGGCAACGCGATCCGCGAGGCGTCCCGGCTGCTGCGCCCCTACAACCCGGCCCAGGACGCCTCCCCCTTCGCCCTCGCCCAGGTCGCGGACGCCGGTGACATCGCCGCCAACCCGTTCAACATCGACGAGGCGGTGGAGACGGTCGAGGCGGCGGCGGACGAGCTGCTGGGGACGGGGGCGAGGCTGATGACCCTGGGCGGCGACCACACCATCGCGCTCCCGCTGCTGAGGTCCGTGGCCAAGAAGCACGGCCCGGTCGCCCTGCTCCACTTCGACGCGCACCTCGACACCTGGGACACGTACTTCGGCGCCGAGTACACGCACGGCACCCCGTTCCGGCGGGCCGTGGAGGAGGGAATCCTGGACACGGAGGCGCTGTCCCACGTGGGCACGCGCGGCCCGCTCTACGGCAAGCAGGACCTCACCGACGACGAGAAGATGGGCTTCGGGATCGTCACCTCCGCCGACATCTACCGCCGGGGCGCCGACGAGGTCGCGGACCAGCTCCGCCAGCGCATCGGCGACCGTCCGCTCTACATCTCCATCGACATCGACTGCCTCGACCCGGCCCACGCGCCGGGCACGGGAACCCCGGAGGCGGGCGGCATGACCTCCCGCGAGCTGCTGGAGATCCTGCGCGGCCTGGCGTCCTGCAACCTGGTCTCCGCCGACGTCGTCGAGGTGGCGCCCGCGTACGATCACGCCGAGATCACCGCCGTGGCCGCCTCGCACACGGCGTACGAACTCACCACGATCATGTCCCGCCAGATCGCGCAGGCGAAGCAGTCGAAGCAGGAGAAGGCAGCGAAGTGACCCACGACCACGACCTGGTACTCCGCCCGACGGCCGCCCAGACGGAGGCCGCGCTGAACCCTCCCCCCGGCCGCACCGGCGGAGACCTGGTCGTGGAGACCCTGGCGGCGCTCGGCACGACGACCGTGTTCGGTCTCCCCGGCCAGCACGCGCTCGGCATGTTCGACGCCCTGCGCCGCTCGGACCTCCGCTATATCGGCCTGCGGGTCGAGAACAACGCCGGCTTCGCGGCGGACGCGTACGGCCGGATCACCGGCGAGGCGGCCCCCCTGCTGCTGTCGACGGGCCCGGGCGCGCTGACCTCGCTCCCCGCGCTCCAGGAGGCGGCGGCGGCCTCGGCGCCCGTCCTCGCCATCGCCAGCCAGATCCCGACGGCGGGCCTCGGCGGCGGCCGCCACGGCTACCTCCACGAACTCCCGGACCAGTCGGCCTCGTTCAGGGGCGTGGTCAAGTCCGTCCACACCGTCCGTACGCAGTCCCAGATCCCGTCCGCGATCGAGGCGGCCTGGAAGTCGGCGCTGTCGGCCCCGCACGGCCCGGTGTGGGTGGAGATCCCGCAGGACGTGCTGCTGGCCGAGACCCTGATCCCGGTGGTGACGGGCGGCGACGCCTTCCCCGAGGACCTGCCTCCCCGCCCCGAACTGACCGCTGTGGCAGCCGACTTGCTGTCGAAGGCGGTCCGTCCGGCGATCATCGCGGGCGGGGGAGTGGTACGCGCGGACGCCTCGGGCAAGCTGAAGCAGCTGGCGGAGGTGCTGAAGGCGCCGGTGGTCACCACGCCCGGCGGGAAGGGAGCCTTCCCCTGGAAGCACCCCCTGTCCCTCCAGTCCTGGCTGGAGGACCGCCACACGACGGACTTCCTGGAGGACGCGGACGTGCTGTTGGTCGTCGGCTCCGGGCTCGGCGAACTCTCCTCCAACTACCACACGTTCAAGCCACGCGGCCGGGTCGTCCAGATCGAGGCGGACCTTGGCAAACTGGAGTCCAACCACCCCGCGCTGGGCATCCACGCGGACGCCCGCCTGGCGTTGCAGGCGCTGCTGGAGACGGTGGAGGAGCGCACGGACGACTCCGCCCCGGATCGCGTACGCACACTGCTCGCGAAGGTCGCCGACCGCATCGCGTCCCAGGAACTCACCCTGGAACAGCAGCTCTTGGCATCGATCCGCACGGCCCTCCCCACCGACTCCCCGTCCTTCTGGGACATGACGATCCTCGCCTACTGGGCCTGGTCGGCCTTCGACGCCAAGGGCCCGGGCCGCATGCACTCCGCCCAGGGCGCCGGCGGCCTCGGCTACGCCTTCCCCGCGGCCCTGGGCGCGGCGGTCGCCGACCCCACCGCACCCGTACTCGCAGTCTCCGGCGACGGCGGCGCGCTGTACTCGATCGCCGAGCTGGCCACGGCGAAGCAGTACGACCTCCCCGTGACGTGGCTCATCGTCGACGACGGCGGCTACGGCATCCTGCGCGAATACATGACGGACGCGTTCGGGGAGGCGACGGGGACGGAGCTGGTACGCCCCGACTATGTGGCCCTGGCGGAGTCGTTCGGCGTCCCGGGCGTGCGGACGACCCCCGAGACGCTCACGGCCGACCTGGCCAAGTCCCTCGCGACGCCCGGCCCTTCGGTGGTCGTGCTTCCGGCGCTGCTGCGGATGTTCGCACCGACGCACCTGCCCACGTAAGGAGAGCGGTACATGGGGGAGCCGTCCATGGAGTCGCCGGTGGAGCCGTCCGTGGAGTCGCCCATGGAGTCGTACCTGGCCGAGGTCGTCGACGGGCTTGCGTCGGTGTTCCCGGACGGTGTCGCCGACGAGGACTACCCGCCGCTGCTCGTGATCCTCTCCGAGTCGCTGTCGGAGCGGAACCTGGGCGTGGTCGTGGAGGCGGCGTTCGGGGTCGATCGGCATGTGGCGCGGAACGACATGGCCGCGGCGCTGTCCGTGCGGCGGCCGGCGCCCGGGCGGGTCGGGCGGCTGAAGGCGCGGATGGTGGAGCGGGGCTGGGAGCTGGACGACGAGGACGACGGGGGCGACGGGGACGACCGGGACGACGAGGGCTGAGCCCCTGTCGTCCCGGTCGTCCCCGTCGTCCGGGTGCGCCGTCAGGCGGTCAGCGCAGGGACTGGCCGAACAGGGCGTCCGTGTACGGGGCCGAGAGGTCCTTCGCGCCGAAGGCGAGGGCCGACTTCGTGGTGAGGCCGGAGGCCGTGCCGCGCAGGAGCCAGACCGCGCCGTTGTCGCTGTTCTCGGTGGGGGCGCCGACGGCGAGGTCGCGGTGGCCGTCGCCGTTGACGTCGACCAGGGCGGTGGACGCGCCGAACTTGTCCTCCGACTCGGCCGCCCCGGGGATCCCGGCGGTGTCCTGGGTGAAGGCCTGCGCGCCCGTGCCCGTGACGCCGGAGGCGCTGCCGTGGAGCAGGGCCACCGAACCGGCGTTGGTCAGCTTGCCCAGGTCCTCGTACGCGATGCCGAGCGCGATGTCGGCGTAACCGTCACCGGTGACATCGGCGACCGACACCGACGAGCCGACGACGTCGCCGGACTCCTGGACGCCGGGGAAGCCGGGCAGGTCCTGGTCGAAGGAGACCGTGTTGGCCTCGGAGGGGCCGGTGGCCGAGCCGTACGCGACGCGCACCTGCTCCGACCAGTCGTCGGCGCCCACGACGATGTCGTCGAAGCCGTCGCCGTTCACGTCTCCGATGCCCGTGCCGGCCGCGCCGCCCGTGGTGTCGCCGGGTGTCCAGCCGCGGGTGAAGCCCGAGGCGGCGCCCAGGAGGAGGCGGTTGCCCCACGTTCCGTCGCCGGTGTAGTGCCACTGGACGATGTCGTCGCGGCCGTCGCCGTTGACGTCGCCGACCTGGCCGGAGACGACCGGTCCGGTGATCGAGGACGGGCCGTCCTCGCAGCCGCCCTTGGTGTTGCAGGACGCGTCGTCCGCCTCCCAGCCCCACCACAGGGACTTGTCGAGGAGGGGCAGTACGGCGGCCGGCTTGCCCGCGCGCGAGATGGGGCCCTTCCACAGCGCGGCCGGGGAGCCCTCGGGGTCGTCGCCGCCGACATCCTTCACGGAGAACAGGGCCAGGTCGGTCTTGCCGTCGCCGTCGAAGTCGCCGGCCTGGGGCGCCGCCCCGTACCCGGCGAGGTTCGTACCGCCGGTCAGGCCGGACTTCGAGCCCCACAGGACGACCGAGCCCGCCGGACCGCCGGAGATCACGAGGTCGCCGTAGCCGTCACGGTCGAGGTCGCCCTTGGCGAAGGTCGTGCCGAAGCGCTGGTTGGCGGTGGCGGCGCCGGGGACCCCGCTGGTGGAGCGGCTGATCAGCTTCCGCTTGGCGGTGTTCGTGGTCGACAGGCCCGTGGAGGAGCCGTACAGGACCTCCACGTAGCCGGCCTTCGCCTTGCTGGACACCGTCGCGTTCGGCGCGCCGACGACCAGGTCGGCGTAGCCGTCGCCGTTGAAGTCGTCGGCGACCGGGACGGACTTGGGGGCGGCCGACGCGGAGCCGAGGCCGCCGGTGAGGACGACGGAGGCGGCCAGGGGGACGGCGAGGAGGGCGCTGCCGAGCGTGATCCTGCGGCGTCGGGGCGCCCTGCGCGAACGGAACATGGCGGTGCCTTTCGAGTCGGTGAATGCCCCCGGTGGGGTGTTCAGGGAGTGCGACTCGAAAGTGGGTGCGGGGGTTGTATGACCGGAGGGGCAGTAAAAAAGGGCAACCCCTGGAAACCTCGGTCTCCAGGGGTCGCGGGGGCTGCGGCTGTGCTCAGCCGACGTCGGCCGGGTCCAGCCGGTAGATCGACGCGGTCGAGCTGTCGGAGTTGCCGGAACCGGTGGAGTTGCCGGAACCGGCGGAGCTGTCGGAGTCGGCGGACGAACCGGCGCCGTACTCGCTCGCCTCCACCGCCGTGCCGTTCTCCTGCACCCAGGCCGTGACCTCCGAGCTGAGGCCGGAGCCCCCGCCGGGACCGCCGCCCATGCCGCCGCCGAGCTGGACGTAGTGCAGCTCGCCCTTCTTCACCAGTTCCTTGAGCTTGGTGAGGGTCATGGCCCGGTCGCTGCCGGACCAGCCCCACATGGAGATCACGGGCTCGCCGCTGTTCAGGATGAGCTGGGAAGCGCTCTGCGAACTGGACACCGCCAGCAGCCACGTGGCGCCGTCCTGGTTCTTCTTCAGATAGGAGATCAGCTCGCTGTCGGCACCACCGCCCATGCCGCCGCCACCGCCCATGCCGCCGCCACCTCCCATGCCACCGCCGCCGCCACCGGGGCTGCCGCCCTGCTGGGCCTGGCCGCCCTGCTGGGTACCGCCCGGCGCGCCGCTCGGAGGCGTACCCATCTGCCCGCCACCCTGCTGCTGACCGTCGGCCTGCCCGCTCTGGCTGCCCGTACCGCCTTGCTGACCGCCTTGCTGAGTGCCCTGCTGGCCGCCGGGCCCGCCGCCCTGGCCGCCACCGCCACCGCCTCCGGGGAAGCCACCGCGGCCGCCACCCCCACCACCGGGACCGCCCATGCCACCGCCCGTCGAAGGCCCGGCCGTGGGGTTCGTACCGCCCATGCCACCCCCCGTCCCGGACAGCTCGGTCGCGGCGTACGCGGCCGGTCCCGCCACCGACGCGACGATCGCGGCGGCGAGGGAGGCCGCGAGCAGCCGTACGCTCCGCCCGGACCCGCCGGAGCGGAAGACGATCAGGCCCACGATCGAGGCGGCCATGACGACGGCGATCGTCGGCCACAGCCAGACGTTCCAGTCCGTCGCCCGGCGCAGCAGGACGACGGCCCACACACCCGTGACCGCGAACGCGCCCGGCAGCACCCACAGCCAGCGCTTGTCGGCGCGGAAGGCGCGCAGCAGCATGACCCCGCCGCCCGCGCACAGCGCCGCGACGCCCGGGGCGAGCGCGGTCGTGTAGTACGGGTGCATGGTGCCCTCGGCGAGGCTGAAGGTCAGGTAGTGCAGGACCGTCCAGCCGCCCCACAGCACGAGCGCGGCCCGCGCCGGGTCCGTACGCGGGGCACGGCCGCGCAGCAGCAGCCCGCCGGCGAGCGCGATGGCCGCGAAGGGGAGCAGCCAGGAGATCTGGCCGCCGAGGACGTCGTTGAACATCCGGCCGAGGCCCGCGGTGCCGGAGAAGCCGCCGCCTCCACCGCCCCCGCCTCCGCCGTTGCCCTCGCCGCCGAGGATCCGGCCGAGGCCGTTGTAGCCCATGATCAGGTCCCAGGCGGTGCCGTCCGTGGAGCCGCCGATGTACGGCCGCTCGTCGGCGGGTACGAGGGAGACGGCCGCCGCCCACCAGAAGCTGGCGGCGGCGAGGGCGAGGCCCGCGAGCAGAAGGTTCACGATCCGCTTCACGAGGCCGACGTTGGCCGCGTACAGGTACACGGCGAAGACGGCGGGCAGGGCGATGTAGCCCTGGAGCATCTTCGTGTTGAAGGCGAGCCCGAAGTAGACCGCCGAGCCGAGCAGCGGCAGCAGCTTGCCGTCGTGCACGGCCCGCAGGGCGAGGGCGGCACCGGCCACCATCAGGAAGACGAGGAGGGTGTCGGGGTTGTTGTCGCGGTTGATGGCGACCGTGATCGGGGTCAGGGCGAGGACGAGCGCGGCGATCGCGGCGGCCCCGTGCCCCCACACCCACTTCACGGACGAATGGAGGATCCAGATCGTGCCGAGCGCGGAGGCGATCAGCGGGGCCATCATCTGCCACGTCCCGAAGCCGAAGACGCGGCAGGACAGGCCCATCACCATCAGTACGAAGGGCGGCTTGTCGACGGTGAGGAAGTTGCCCGCGTCCAGCGAACCGAAGAACCACGCCTTCCAGCTCTGCGTACCGCTGAGCACGGCCGCGCTGTAGAAGCTGTTGAGACTGGAGGAGGAGAGGTTCCAGGAGTACAGAACCGCGGCCAGGATCATGATCCCGATCAGGGCGGGCAGCGACCAGCGCGGCGCGCTTTCCGGCGGTTGTACGGGCGTGGCGGGCGGTGGGGCCGCCGAGGTCACCGTGGCTTCGGGACTGTCGGCGGTGTGGGGGTGCGGTTCGGTGGCAGATGTCACCATCGCACCGTCCGACGAGGGCATGGGCGCGCACTGTGGCGTACCTGGCAGCGGCCTGTGAATTCACACTGCGGGAAGTAAAACGGGGCCCGTGAAAACGGCGAACCCCCCGGCGTGGGGCTGGGGGGTTCGCCGTTGCTCAGGGCTTACCAGATCGCCTCGACCCACTCCGGGTGGTCGATGAACGGGTTCCGGTTGCCCTGGTAGTCGTTGTAGATGAGGTCGTTGCGGCGCTCTTCCCAGGAGTCCGGCGGGTCCTCGTCGTTCCAGGCCTTCAGTACGGAGAGGCGGCCGTGGAAGCGGGTGCCGCCGTTGTTGACGGAGTCGTTGGGCTCCAGGTTGGGCCAGCTGTCGTCGCCCTCGTAGCGGACGGCCATGTAGAGGATCATGCGGGCCACGTCGCCCTTGACCGCGTCGCGCGGCTCGAACGAGTTGGAGTCGACGAGGCTGCCACCGCTGTTGGTGAAGCTGCTGCCGCCGTTGTCGAAGTCCAGGTTGCCGCGCGTGGAGTTGACGGACACGTCCTCGGCGCGCAGGTGGTGCAGGTCGGTGCCCGGACCGGCGGAGGTGCCGAAGTCACCGTGGGACTGGGCCCACACGTGCTCGCGGTTCCAGTTGCCGGAGTTGCCGCCGTTGAGGGACTTGCTGCGGGAGATGCCGCTGTACAGCAGCTTCACGTTGCTGCTGTTGTTGGGGTCCTGGTCGGTGACCTTCAGCGCGTTCCAGACCGCCGAGTAGGAGATCGTGGTCTGGTCGCTGATGATCGTGTGCAGCGAGGACTTGAGCGACGTGCCGGTCTTGCCGATGGCGTTCGCGTAGTACGTGGTGTCGTACGCGGTCGTCGTCGCCGAGGCGGGGGTGGCGGTGGCGGCCGGCACAACGATGCCGACGAGCACAGCCGACGTCGCGAGAGCGACCGTCTTCCAACTGCGTATCCGCGCAGCGGGCATGAGGGGTGTCCCTTCCCAGAGGGCCGCGAAGTACGAGGAGTTGCTGGAGGGAGTCTCGTTCTACGCGGGTTGACTGTGTGGGTAACCGAGAGATTGGCATGGACGGGTCAGCGCATGTGTTACGGCGGGAAGGCGATTTGGTGACGTTATGGAGAACGGGACAACCTTCGTGCCCCAACTCCCCCCTCGTTGCTCCACGTCGAGGGCAGACCCTGATTGACGTGGGAAATCGGCTGTGCTGCACGGCCGTTGACGCGGAAACGACAGCGAGCCGCCGACATGTGTCGGCGGCTCGTGTCATGCACCCCGGTGGGTGCGGTCGATTCAGCGGAGCTGGTAGTCGACCAGGGAGACGAAGTACCGCTGGGCCGCACCGCAGGCGACCTTCGAGGTCTTGTCGACGCCGACCCACGGGCCGTACGCGAAGTGCGAGCTGCCCGTGACGCCGTCCTCGCAGGTCACCTTGACCCGCACCTGACCGGTACCGGCGTGGCAGATCGCGAGCCCCGTGTTCTCGTCGGGCTTGCCCACCTGGCACTGGCTCGGCTTTGCACTGGCAGCGGTCGCGCCCGCGATCGGCAGGGCGACGGCGATGCCCGCCACCACCAGCGGCGTCATGGCGAGCGAGGTCAGCTTCTTCTTGTTCATGGGTGATTCCCCCTTCTCCGGGCCTGCTGGTCAGGCAGGCGGCGAGGACCCCCTGGACGGGGCCCAGGCAATGGTCACGGGGAGGCTACTCGCGATTTGATCAGCGTGTCCATGACTTTTTGGCGGGGCTGGCCGTACCTAGGACAGGCCTTGACCCTTCAATCGCTCCCGCAGTTCCTCGACATCGGCGAGGAACCATGTCTGCCGTCCTCGGTTGCACTCGCGGACGAAGTCGCGCAGCGCCGAACTGGCGGCCGTGTGATGGGAGATGTCGCCGATGACGGCGATTCCCACACGGTAGTTGACGAACTTCTGGATGATGTCGCCGGCGACGCGGGTGCGGAGTTCGAAGAAAGCCTCGTCGAACCGTCCGACGGGGATGGCGACCCATTGGGCGCCCAGATAGCCGGCATTGCCCACCAGGTCCAGGGCGTCGCCTTCACTGCCGATCGCGTCGCCCTCGGGGTCGCACATCAGAACGGGCACGTCGTGGATCGTCTGCAGAGTGGTCATGGAGACCGAGGCTAACGAGTTTTCCCGCGATGGGGCGGGGTGAAGCGGGCGATGGTGTGGTGCCGACCTGCTCGATCTCCGTGCTGGCACCATGACGGCATGGAACGTGTGCTTGGAATCGGTGGATATTTCATGCGGGCTGCCGACCCGGCGGCCCTGAACGCGTGGTACCGCGACTGCCTGGGCCTGGACGCCGATGAGCACGGCCTGTGGCGTCAGGGAACCGGGCCGACGGTGTTCGCGACGTTCGAGTCCGAGACCGACTACTTCGGCTCCCGCACCCAGCAGACCATGCTCAACTTCCGGGTCCGCGACCTGGACGCGATGCTCGCGCAACTGCGCGCCAAGGGAGCGGACGTGGCCGGGGAAACGCAGGACATGGAGGGCGTCGGCCGATTCGGCTGGGTCACCGATCCGGAGGGCAATCGGGTCGAGCTGTGGCAGCCGGTGTGAGCGACGCGATGAACGAGGCCCAGCCGGGGCGTGAGATGAGCAGGGCGGGGCCGTGGGGGTTCTTGGAGTCGCGGACGGGGATGCCTGACGGGTGGTCGTCGAGGACTTCCACGCAACTGTCGGGGTTGGTTGAGCTGTGCGAGGACTTTCGCCAGCCGGTGAGGGTGGATGCGTCGGGGATGGTGTGTTCAGTCATGGCGTCCGTAATCCTTTGCTGTGGCCCGCAGCAGGGCGATTGACTCCCTCAGTGGCATCGCGTCGCTCAATGCGAGAGCGTAGACGTCTTCGAGTCGCTTGACGACGGCGGGTGTGTCGTGGATTTTGCCCATGCTTACGCCCTCGCCGTAGCCCACCGGCGGCTGATCCTCGAACGCCATGAGCGTCAACATGCCTTGTAGGAGCGGGTAGGCGCCGACTCCGAACGGCAGTACGTGGATACGTACCCGGCCGCTCTCCGTCAGGCGGACCATGTGCATGAGCTGCTCCGCCATGACGTCTCGCCCCCCGACGGAGCGACGCAGAACTGCCTCGTCCAGCACCGCCCAAAACACGGGTGTCACCGGATCGTCCAGGATTTTCGCGCGCTCAAGGCGTGTGACAACGCGCCTGTCACATTCCTCTTCACTCACAGGAGGGAAGGTCGCGCTCAGAACCGCACGTGCGTACCCCTTCGTCTGAAGAACGCCTGGCACGAACGCGCTGGCGTACTCCCTGATCGTCATGGCCTGTTGTTCGAGTAGGCGCACGGACTCGAAGTAATCCGTAACCGCCACATCGTCCTGCGGCAGAAAGCTGCTCAACACATCCCCCGTGTTCAGAGCCCTGTCCAACCGCCGCGCGTCCTCCTTCGACGGCACTCGGCGGCCCGCCTCGATGTGGGCCACGTGGGAGCGCGTCATGACCGCCATGTCGGCCAGTTGCTGCTGCGTCAGCCCCGCCGTCTCGCGCTGTTGTTTGAGCCAGTCGCCGTAGATCGTGCCCATCGCCCAACTCCCTTGTGACAAATGCGCTGTCACCAGCCGACCCCTGGCGAGCGTAGCCCGGCATGTCTCAGGCTGTGAGCGGATCGCTACACAAAGCGAAAACCCCCGCGACCGTACGACCGGTCCGGGGGCGTGGTCATCAACCGCTACACAAGGACGGAAACGACGACATGGGCAACCTTATCGCCCGCTTCTTCATGCTGCTCCGGAAACGCCGGATCCTGGAGCCGAGCCTCCCTCCGGTCGTCTTCCCCCACCCCACCGGTCCGACCGTCCGCCACCTCGGCTCACCCCCGCTGCGCGGCGAGGACAACGCCCTGACGCGACCCTGGCTCAAGGATGGCCACACCCCGGAGTTCAGGCTCCAACTGGCCCGGGCCCGTGCGCTGTACGAGAGGGAGGTGGCGGCATGGGGGTGAGCCACGGGAACGGAACCGTGGCGCGGCTGCTGCCCTGGACCGAGGCCGGCGGCAAGCCGTGCTACGTCGTGGGCGACGGCGAGGGCTACGTGTCCCGGCTGGCCGACGACATCGAGAGCGTGCAGCTCGGCATGGCCGGCGAACTGCTGGGCCACGCGGCCGACATACTGGCCGACCACCGCGTCACCGGCGCGGAACTCCGCTTCCTGCTCGCCCGGATGACGGAGTCGCTGACCGACGTCCACCGGATCGCGGAGAGCCGGGGCGCTCGGCTGTCATCCGTGCCGCCGACGAACGCGGCCTCCGTGTCGGACGCCGGAGCCGTCCGGTGACCATGACCCGGCCGGCTTCCATACGCCGTTGAAGACGGCCAGTTCCAGCAGGTCGGGGCTCGACCTGGGCCATCCGATCCCGGCGGACGCGAGTTGGTCGGCGGCGGCGGTCATCCAGCGCAGGTAGACCTCGTAGCGATGCGGCGTCCAGCCGCCGTCCGACCAGATCCACGTCGCCACGGCCGGCGCGGACGTCAGCCCGATGTCCGTTCCGACCCGCGAGGCGTGGTCGCGCATGACGCGTGCGACTCTCTGGTCCAGGATCAGCGCACGAGGAGTGTGCGGAGCGTCCGTCGCCAGGTCGAGGAAGTAGAGGAACTTGGTGAAGAACGCCGGCCCCAGTCCCTTCACCGCGCCGTGCAACGCACGATAGGCCGCGACGGCCCCCTCCGACCGGAGAGCGATCCCCGCCCGGTTCAACGCGTCGGCGGTGGACGGCTGAGCCAGGATCTCCTTGAGCCGGTGGGGGCCGTAGCCGTTTCGGCCCTGGCCCCAGACATACGGGGCCACGAGAGCCTCGGACCACTCCGCGTGCTCCGTCGCCTCGCGCACGGCCTCGGCCACCCGGGTGCGGCTGAGTGCCACGGGCTGGGCGTGCGAGCGGTCAAGAAGCCGGTCGGGCCACGGTTCGATCCCCGACCAGTGTGCCGGGACGTAGTCGACGGCATGCGTCCCGGCGCCCGCCGCACAGCGCGCGCCGACGCCGACCAGCCATTCACCGAGGTCCCGCACCGCGGAGTCCGGCAACCGCCGTTTCAGCGACTCGGCGTCCATCACGTCCGCCACTTCCTGCCGTCGCACGCCCGGTCTCCTCTCTCCGATCCTCAGCCGAGGTCCTCGGTGGTGAAGTGCCGGTGATACTTCATCCCTCCGTCGGTGCCGCGCAACACCCAGAACGCGTCCAGGTCCTGCTTCTTCGCGTCCAGGAAGCCGGGCGCGCCGAACACCACGTCCACGTGTTTGTCGCCGTCGGTGTCGAGAAGCGGGCCCACGACGGTGATGCGGTTACGGGTCGGGCCTCGGCCGGTGGCGGGGGTGTCGCTCCCGGGGACGCCGGGGCTGTCGAGGTTCACCGCCTGGACGGCCTCGGCGTCCGCCGCGAGCAGATCGGGGACCAGCCAGACCACACCGTTGTTGTCGTTGGCGCCGGTCGCCGAGGTGACCAGGTCGGCCCTGCCGTCGCCGGTGACGTCACCCAGCGCGGTGCCGCCCATACCGCCGTACTGCGTCGCGTCCGTCAGTCCCGGCGGCGAGCCGGTGAGCACCCCGTCCTGCTTGCCGCTCTCGGGCCCGGAACGGGTGCTGAGCCGGTAGCCGACGGCCAGTTGCTTTCGAGGCGCGCTGAAGCCCGCCGTGAACAGGTCGTCGATGCCGTCGCCGTCCACGTCGCCCGGCTGCCCCTCCAGGCCGATGTCCGGCGGCTCGCGGCGCTCGGTGAGCCTCAGCCCTTGCGGGCCGCCGCGCAGATACTGCAGACCGCTGACGACCACATCGCCGTCGCCCTCCATGTCCGGATCGGTCCAGTGGAACCACAGCGCCAGATCGGTCGCCTTGTCGCCGTCGAAGTCGCCGGTCAGGAAGCGGGCCGGAACCGAGTCCGGCCAACGGCCGCCGGTCAGGTTCTGGCGGCGGGCGGGTGCGCCGCCGCGCTCGACGGGGCCGTACCACACCGTGCCCTCCGGGCCTGTGGCCCCGCCCGGGACGAACAGGTCGGCGTTGCCGTCCCCGTCGAAGTCCCCGGTGGCCGCGGGGCTTCTCGGCGCCCCGGTGAGCGGCTGCGGGTCGCCCACGCCGCGCGGCCCGCCCCACAGTACGGCCGGGTCGCGGTCCTGGGGGGCCTGGACCAGATCGGTGTAGCCGTCGTGGTCCAGATCGGCGCGGAACAGCTGTATCTGCTCGGGCCCCCTCTTCGAGGTCGGCAGCGGGACTACGGTGCGCAGGCGCGGATCCAGTCCGTCCGCCGAGCCGTACACCACCACCAGGCTCGGGCCCGCCACCACCGCGGCGAAGTCGTCGTAACCGTCGCCGTTGAGATCCCCGGGCCGTGGGTGCTCCGAAGGCTTGCCGGCCGGTGGCCGCTCACCCCGGGAGCGGGCCGTGTGCCGCCGCCCGTCGTCGCTGTCGTCGCTGTCGCCGTCGGCCGCACGCTCCGCAGGGCCGCACCCGGCCGCCAGCAGCGCGGCTGCCAGCATGACGGCGGCGAATCCGCGCGGGCGTCCGGCGCGCGGGCGTCCGGCGAGCGGGCGTGCGGCGACGCGAACCGCCAGGGGCGCCGGAGGCCTGTGCCCGCGCCCCGCGCCCGGACGCGGGTCGGCTCTCGGGACTGCCGCCGGCGGCGACAGCCCCGCCCTCCGTGCCACCCGCACCAGCCACTCCATGGGACCTCGCACATCCACGACGCCGAAACACACACTGGACCGCCGACAGGCCGAAAAGGTTGCCGCCCACGACGGCAGGTGGCCCGCGCCCCAGGCGAGCCAACCCCGCGCGGACCGCACGCCCGCGACTACGGCCGCCACCCGGCCCGTCCGGAGAGCCGACGGCCGGGTACATGTAACCCATAACCGGTAACCGGTATTACCGGTTACCGTCGGATCGGCTCCTCAGACCGGTGGGGCGGTGAGAAGCTCCAGCAGCCAGCGGGCACTCGCCTCCTCGACGGCGCCGGACCCCGCGCTGGAGAAGACGCGCCCCCAGGAAGCCGCCCGCCCGAGCGCGGCCAGCCGCCACGCCAGGCTCACCGCCCGCCGCAGCTCCGTCGACGTCGTCCGCCCGGCGTCCGTCCACGGCTCCAGATACGCGTCCCGCAGCCGCCCCATCACCTCCGCCCCGTACCGCTCCCCGGCCTTCGCCACCGGGATCCGCAGGCTGCAGAACGGGTGGGTGACGGACGCGTCGCCCCAGTCGAAGAAGGTGAAGCGGGCCGGTGCCGGGTGGAAGAACTGGCCGTCGTGGAGGTCAGCGTGGTCGAGGGAGTCGGCGACGCTCAGGGCCACGAGTTCCGCACACCAGTCCACGAGGCGGGGCCGGAGTGCCGCGAGGCTCCCGCGCTGGTCGGGCCGCAGCACGGTGTTCTCGGCCACCAGCCTGTCGAAGACCTCGGGCAGCGCGGCCGTACGCGCGCTGGGTACGCCCACCCGCTCGATGTCCCCGGCGTACGGCACCAGGGCCCGCTGCATCGCCGCGTACCGGCGCAGGACGTCCTCCCACACCTCGGGGCCGGCCCCGTCCCGTTCCAGTACGTGCCGGAACAGCTCGCCCCCGTCGGGCAGCAGGGACCAGCCGCGCTCGGCGTCGACGGCGAGCGGCTCCAGCACATGCTCCGGCACCCACCGGGCCAACGCCTCCGTCAGCGCGCCCTCCCACACACTGGCCGGCGGATTCGCCTTGAACCAGACCGGGGCACGCCCCTCCACGGGGACGCGGATCAGGACGGACCACGGCCGCAGCCGTACCTCCCGGCGGCCGTTCTCCCGCAGTCCGTGCGCGGCGAGCCCGTCCGCCACCCAGTCGAGGGCCGCCGCCCGCCACGCCTCCTGCTCCCACGGCGTCACCGCGTCCTCGTACTGACCCCGGTCCACACTCGTCGATGTCTCGTCCCGCATCGCGCCATCCCAGCACCGGCGGCGGACAGCGGGCCACCCTATTTTCCGCGTCGCGCCCGCCCGCTCAGTGAACGGAGAACCCGCCGTCGACGAACACGGCCTGCCCGGTGACGTACGCCGACGCCCGGCTCGCCAGGAACACCGCCGCGCCCGCGAAGTCCTCGGCCAAGCCGTTGCGCCCGACCATCGTCCGCGCGGCCAGCGCCGCCACCATCTCCGGGTCGGACGACAACCGCGCGTTGAGCGGGCTCGGGACGAAACCCGGCACGAGCGTGTTGCAGGTGACGCCGTACGGCGACCACGCCTCCGCCTGCGAACGGGCCAGCGACTCCACCGCCCCCTTGGAGACCCCGTACGCCCCGCTCCGCACGAACGCCCGGTGTGCCTGCTGCGAGGTGATGTGGATGATCCGCCCGAAGCCCCGCTCGGCCATACCCGGCCCGAACCGCTCGCCCAGCAGATACGGCGCCTCCAGGTTCACCGCCATGGTCGAGTCCCACACCTCCTCGCTCAACTCGCCCATCGGGGGCCGCAGATTGATCCCGGCGGAGTTGACGAGGATGTCGGGCTCGCCGTGCGCCTTGACCGCCCGCTCGGCCGCCGTACGCACGCCCTCCCGGCTGCCCAGATCACCGCTCACCCACGCCGCCCGGCATCCCTCGGCCGTCAACTCCTCGACCGTGGCGACCAGTTGAGCTTCCTTGCGGGCCACGATCACGACGCTCGCCCCGGCCCGCGCGAGGGCCCCGGCGATGGCCCGCCCGATACCGGAACTGCCACCGGTCACCACGGCGACCCGGCCGTCCAACGAGAACAACGAGGAGAGATACGTCTGCGAACTCATGCCCGAACCCTAGGCAAAGTCCTGGGCGGAGTCCTGGGCAGAGTCCTGGGCGAAGCCCTCGTCGGACCGTCGGGAGGCAGGTCCGTCAGATGCCGAACGGCGCCGCATAACGGACGGTCCCGCTAGGCAGCGCGTCGGCGTCGGCGTCGGCCTCGGCGAGGGCGAGCGCCATCAGCGCCTCGTCCGGCACGTCGATCGTCAGCCCGATGCCGTACCGGGACGCACGGCTGAAGCCGAACCTGGGGTAGTACGTCGGATGCCCGAGGACGACGACGAAGCGCTCACCCATGTCCTTGGCGGCCGTCAGCGCGGCGCGGATCGCCGCCGAACCGGCGCCCGTCTTCTGCCGCTCCGGCAGGACCGCGACCGGCCCCAGGCACAGGGCCGGGGTCTCGCCGATGTGGCAGCGGGTCAGCAGCGCGTGGCCGACGACCGTGCCGTCCTCCTCGGTCGTGACGATGGACAGCCCGTCGATCCAGGCCGCGTCTGCGCGCAGCGCCTCGACGAGGTCGGCCTCCTCCGTCCGCCCGAACGCGGTGGCGACGGCGGTACGGATGGCGGGGACGTCCGCGCCGGTCTCGGCGCGTGTGATCCACGAGGTGTGCATGGCGCGACGCTAACACCGAGCCCGAACCGACGACCGCCCGTTCAAGAGCGCCTTTCAGCGGCGCCCTCAACGGCCTTCAACGGTCCTCAGCTGCCTTCAACTGCCTTCAACGGCCCTCAAAGGGAAGGCCGACTGCCCTTCAAGTCCCTTTCGCTGCCCCCGAGTACACACGCACGTACAACTTTCGGTCATCCTTGCGAGTCAACTGAAGCGACTGCGCCACGAGCGCACTCGTCATCGTCGAAGGAATGGGAAGCCTCCATGACTCACCGGATATCCCGGGGCACGCGTGTGCTCGCCGCGATCCTCGGGGCCGGGGTGCTGGTGCCGCTGGCGGCCGCCGGACCGGCCACGGCCGCCGGTACGCCGAAGGTCGTCTGCACCTCCGAACAGCCGGAACTCGCCACGAAGTTGCAGAAGGACATCACGAAGGCGCTCAGTGGCCGCAAGGGCACCGTGGCGGTCGGCCTCTACGACCGCGAGACCAACACCACCTGCACGCTCAGAGCCGCCACCGCCTTCGACTCCGCCAGCGTGGTCAAGGTGACCGTACTCGCGGCCCTCCTCTGGGACGCCAAGAAGCAGAACCGCACCCTCACCGACCGCGAGGCCACCCTCGCGACCGCCATGATCACCAAGTCCGACAACGACGCCACCAGCAAGCTCTGGAGGCAGCTCGGCCTGAAGAAGATCAAGGGCTTCCTGACCGCCGCCGGGATGACGCAGACCAAGCCGGGCGCGAACAACTACTGGGGCCTCACCCAGATCACCGTCCAGGACGAGCAGAAGCTCCTCGCGCTCCTCACCGCGAAGAACACCGTCCTCACCGACAAGGCCCGCGCCTACGTCCTCAAGCTCATGAACAAGGTCGTCGCCGCGCAGCGCTGGGGAACCCCGGCCGGGGCGCCCTCCACGGTGAAGGTGCACGTAAAGAACGGCTGGCTGTCCCGCGCCACGCACGGCTGGCGCGTCCACAGCATCGGCGCCTTCCAGGGTGACGGCCACGACTACACCATTACTGTCCTCACCCACGGCAACAGCACGATGCAGTACGGCGTCAACACCATCCAGGCCGTCGCCAAGGCCATCCACAAGGACCTCGTGCCGGCCCCGCGCACCACGAGTTCGGCCAGTGTTGAGCGGTACGTTCCCACGACCCAGCCGCAGGAGGCAGTCGTCCCCGTACCGTGACGGCATGCGCCCGAGAACCCTGAGGTCACTCCTCGCGACCATCACAGCCGGGCTGGCGGCGGCCACCACCCTGACCGCCGCCGGCCCGGCCGACGCCCGCGCCGACAACGCCTGTTCGCCGTCCGTCTCCATCGACGGCTACTCGGACGCCCTCGACAAGACGACCTACGAGGGCACCTTCGTCGGCAACATCTCCGCCCTCGCCACGGCCCGCGACGGCTCCGTGCTCGCCCTCTCCGACCGCTCCTCGCTCTTCACCCTCGACCGCCGGACGCTCCGGCCGAAGGCCGTCGTCCCCCTCACCACCGAGACGGGCGCCGCACTCGACTCCGAGGGCCTGGCCGTCGACATCCCCCACTCCCGGCTTCGCTCAAGCGGTGGGACCCCCATCGGCACCCGCCTGGTCACCTCCGAGACCGAGCCGTCCATACGCCGCTACGACCGCGCCGGCACCCTGCTGGGCAGCCTCCCGGTACCGGACGAGCTGAAGGTCGCCCCGGCCGGCCGCGCCACCGCGAACCAGACCTTCGAGGGCCTCACCCTCTTCCCCGGCGGCCACACCCTCCTCGCCTCGATGGAGGGCGCCCTCGCCGGCGACCCGCCGGGCCTGGTCCGCCTCCAGACCTGGGACCGCCACGCCCACCGCGACTTCAAGCTCTCCACCCAGTACGCGTACCAGGCCGACCCGAACCTCGGCGTGGTCGAGGTCGCCGCCCTCCCGGCCAACCACCTCCTGGTCCTGGAACGAGGCTTCACCGCGGGCGTGGGCAACACGGTCCGCCTCTACGAGACCACCCTGCGCCACAGCGACCCGGAGCACCCCCTCGGGAAAACCCTCCTGACCGACCTGGTGACCTGCCCGTCACTGGGAGCAACGGCGAAGCAGCCCCAGCCGAACCCGTTGCTGGACAACATCGAGGGAATGACGATCACAGGCCGGGAGAAGGGCCACCTGAAGGTCCTCCTGGTGAGCGACGACAACCAGAACGCAGTGCAGACGACCCGCTTCTACAGCCTCCGGGTAAGGACAGCGCACCGTTAGGGGCGCGGGGCCGTATCGATGTGCGGCTCCGCCGCGTGGGCGCGACAAGCCCCCACGCACCCGCACCCGCACCCGAAAACGCGCCCATTTGTTGCGGGGGGATGAAATCCGCCTCGGTCCGCGTTGGTGTCTTCCGGAAGATCAGGCCTGAAGGAGGACACCGGCGTGGCAGCGCAAGCGGGGGACGGCAAGGGCACCTGGGCCCGAAGGCTCATGGGCTACACCTGGCGCTACAAGAAGGGCGTGGTCCTGGCCCTCGGCTCCTCGCTCGCCGGCATGGCCCTCATGGCCCTCGTCCCCCTGATCACCAAGGTGATCATCGACGACGTGGTCAGCGACCACACCCGGGGCATGGCCCCCTGGGCAGGCGCCCTGATCGGCTCCGCCGTCCTCGTCTACGTCTTCACCTACATCCGCCGCTACTACGGCGGCCGCCTCGCCCTCGACGTCCAGCACGACCTCCGTACGGAGATGTACGGCACGATCACCCGCCTCGACGGCCGCCGCCAGGACGAGCTGTCCACCGGGCAGGTCGTCGGCCGTGCCACCAGCGACCTCCAGCTGATCCAGGGCCTGCTCTTCATGCTGCCGATGACGATCGGCAACGCCCTCCTCTTCCTGATCTCCCTCGTCGTGATGGCGTGGCTGTCGCTCCCCCTCACCCTCGTCGCCCTCGCCGTCGCCCCGGCCCTCTGGTGGATCGCGGGGCGCAGCCGCACCAAGCTGCACCCGGCCACCTGGTACGCCCAGGCGCAGGCCGCCGCCGTCGCGGGCGTCGTCGACGGCGCGGTCAGCGGCGTACGCGTGGTGAAGGGCTTCGGGCAGGAGGACCAGGAGACCGGCAAGCTGCGCGAAGTGGGCCGGAAGCTCTTCGCCGGCCGCCTCCGCACGATCCGCTTCAACTCCAGGTACACCCCGGCCCTCCAGGCGGTACCGGCCCTCGGCCAGGTCGCGATGCTGGCGCTCGGCGGCTGGCTGGCCGTGCGCGGGCACATCACGCTCGGTACGTTCGTCGCCTTCTCCACCTACCTCGCCCAGCTCGTCGGCCCGGTCCGCATGCTCGCGCTCGTCCTCACCGTCGGCCAGCAGGCACGGGCCGGTACCGAACGCGTCCTGGAGCTGATCGACACCGAGCCGACGCTCACCGACGGCACCAAGACCCTCCCCGCCGACGCGCCCGCGACGGTCGAGTTCGACGACGTGTCGTTCGGCTACGACCATGAGCGCCCGGTCCTGGACGGGCTCAGCTTCGAGATCCGCCCCGGCGAGACCCTCGCCGTCGTCGGCTCCTCCGGCTCCGGCAAGTCCACGGTCTCCCTCCTCCTCCCGCGCTTCTACGACGTCACGCGCGGCGCCGTCCTCATCGGCGGCCACGACGTCCGCGAGCTGACCACCGACTCGCTGCGCGCCGCGATCGGCCTGGTCCCCGAGGACTCGTTCCTCTTCTCCGACACGGTCCGCAACAACATCGCGTACGGCCGCCCGGACGCCACCGACGAGCAGATCGAGACGGCGGCCCGCGCCGCCCAGGCGGACCGTTTCATCGCCGAGCTGCCCCATGGCTACGACACCAAGGTCGGAGAGCAGGGCCTGACCCTCTCCGGCGGCCAGCGCCAGCGCGTCGCGCTCGCCCGCGCGATCCTCACCGACCCGCGCCTCCTCGTCCTCGACGACGCGACCTCCGCCGTGGACGCCCGCGTCGAGCACGAGATCCACGAGGCGCTGAAGCAGGTCATGGAGGGCCGGACGACCCTGCTGATCGCCCACCGCCGCTCCACCCTCGGCCTCGCCGACCGCATCGCCGTCCTCGACGAGGGCCGCCTCGCCGACATCGGCACCCACAAGGAGCTCGAACAGCGCTCGGCCCTCTACCGCCGCCTGCTCACCGACCCGGACGAGATGGGCGGAGTCTCACCCGGCCACATCAGCCGGGCCGCGACGCAGGACAACGCCATACGCGACTCGATACGGGACGAACTGGACGCCGAGTTCGACGCGGAACGCGGTATCACCCCCCGCCTGTGGAGCGGCGACCGCTCCCCGCGCGACCTCGCCCTCGACGGCACCCCCGCCACCCCCGAACTCCTCGCCCAGGTCGAGGCGCTGCCCCCGGCCGCCGACACCCCCGGCGTCGACGAGGCACGGGCGGTCACCCCGGAGGACTCGTACGGCCTCAAGCGCCTGCTCCGGGGCTTCGGTGCGCCTCTGCTGCTCAGCCTGGCCCTGGTCGCCCTCGACGCGGGCATGGGGCTGTTGCTCCCCGTCCTGATCCGGCACGGCATCGACCAGGGCGTCTCCCAGCTGGCCCTGGGCGCGGTCTGGGCGGCCTCCGGGCTCGCCCTGCTCTCGGTGCTCGCCCAGTGGGCGGCGCAGGTGGGCGAGATCCGCATGACCGGCCGTACCGGCGAACGCGTCCTGTACTCCCTGCGCCTGAAGATCTTCGCCCAGCTCCAGCGGCTCGGACTCGACTACTACGAGCGGGAGTTGACCGGCCGGATCATGACGAGGATGACGACGGACGTCGACGCCCTCTCGACGTTCCTCCAGACCGGCCTGGTCACGGCGTTCGTCTCGGTCGTCACCTTCTTCGGCATCATGGTCGCGCTGGTCGTGATCGACGTACAGCTCGCCCTCGTCGTCTTCGCCACGCTCCCGCCGCTGATCATCTGTACGGTCTTCTTCCGCCGGGCGAGCGTGAAGGCGTACGAGCTGGCCCGTGAGCGGGTCTCGGTCGTCAACGCGGACCTCCAGGAGTCGGTGGCCGGGCTGCGGATCGTGCAGGCGTTCCGGCGTGAGCGCGACGGCGGCGAGCGGTTCGCGGCGGGCAGCGACAGCTACCGCCAGGCACGCGTCCACGGCCAGTGGCTGATCTCGGTGTACTTCCCGTTCGTCCAGCTCCTGTCGTCGGTGGCGGCCGCGGCCGTACTGATCGTCGGCGCCCACCGGGTCGACGCGGGCACCCTCACCACGGGCGCCCTGGTCGCGTACCTCCTCTACATCGACCTGTTCTTCGCCCCCGTGCAGCAGCTCTCCCAGGTCTTCGACGGCTATCAGCAGGCCACGGTCTCCCTCGGCCGTATCCAGGAACTCCTCCAGGAACCCACGTCCACGAAGGCCGCCAACGAGCCGCTGGAGGTGCTGTCCCTGCGCGGGGAGATCACCTTCGAGGACGTGGACTTCGCGTACGGCGCCGACATCGAAGGGGAAGCGGCGCTCACCGGGGTGGCCCTGAACATCCCCGCCGGGCAGACCGTCGCCTTCGTCGGCGAGACCGGCGCGGGCAAGTCCACCCTCGTCAAGCTGGTCGCCCGCTTCTACGACCCCACCGGCGGCCGGGTCACCGTCGACGGCTCGGACCTGCGCGACCTCGACATCACGTCGTACCGGCACCGGCTGGGCGTCGTCCCGCAGGAGGCGTACCTCTTCCAGGGCACGGTCCGGGACGCCATCGCGTACGGCCGCCCGGACGCCACCGACGCCCAGGTGGAGGCGGCCGCCCGTGCCGTGGGCGCGCACGACATGATCGCCACCCTCGACGGCGGTTACCTCCACGAGGTCGCCGAGCGCGGCCGTAACCTCTCGGCGGGCCAGCGCCAGCTGATCGCCCTGGCCCGCGCGGAACTGGTCGACCCGGACATCCTGCTCCTCGACGAGGCGACGGCGGCCCTGGACCTCGCCACGGAGGCCCAGGTCAACCAGGCCACCGACCGCCTCGCGGGCCGCCGCACGACCCTCGTCGTCGCCCACCGACTCACCACCGCCGCCCGCGCCGACCGTGTCGTGGTCATGGCCCACGGCCGTGTCGCCGAGGACGGCACCCATGAGGAACTGCTGGCGCTCGGCGGCCGGTACGCGGAGCTGTGGCGGACATTCGTGGGGGAGCCCGCGCTGAAGTCGTAGGCGAGCCGGTTTCGACGTCGTAGCCGCCCTCCGTAGCCTGTTGTCCCCGGGGGGCGGGCAACCGTTCGACCCGGTTGGTGCGTCCGTACATCAGTACGCTCTTGGTGGTGGGAGGGGCAGCGGTGGGCAGGGGTGGGAAACGGCGTTCGATCGCGCTGGTGCTGGCCGTGCTGACGATGGCCGGGCTGCTCACGATGACCGGCCCGGCGGTGGGCGGCGCGGAGGCGGCGGCCTCGGTGGCCTCCTCCTGCGCTGGGCGCAAGGTGCGCACGCTGACCTTCGCGGGCGGGACCGTACGGGTGCACAAGCGCGGCAGACATGTGTGCGCCGTCCTGACCCCTCGGAAGCGGGCCCCCGGTAAGGGCGGCAAGAAGGGGACCAAGAACGGCTACAAGGGCGCGTCCGTCAGCGTACGGGCGTGGGGTGGCCGCCCGGCCGTGAACCCGCTGAGCCCCGTCGGCCCCGTGACCGTGCACGCCGGCCGGCGGTGTGTGTGGATCGAGGCGCGGGTCGGCACGGAGACATACAGCTCGGGCTGGATCCTCCGCTAGCCGCTAGCCGCTAGCCGCTAGCCGCTAGCCGCTAGCCGCTAGCCGCTAGCCGCTAGCCGCTAGCCGCTAGCCGCTAGCCGCTAGCCGCTAGCCGCCAGCCGGCCGTCACCCGTACCCGTAACCCGTGATCCGTTCGCGTGCAGGGTTTTCCCTACCTCTCCCATCTCGGCCTGAAAGCAGTCCAGTTGGCCCCATTCTTCCCTGGTGCCGTCGGCAGTCGCTCCGATAGTTTCCGGCGGTCACAGCTGTTCCATAGGGGAGAGACGCATGCGCAAAGCGCTCAGATGGGTGCTGTCGCTCGTAGTGCTCATAGGCACGTTGAGCACGGCGGGCGCGGCCACCGCCGCGGAGCCGGACACCGCTGACATCAAGGACCGACTGCTCGCGATACCGGGCGTCAGCCTGGTCGAGGAGAAGCCGTACCCCGGCTACCGCTTCTTCGTCCTCAACTTCACCCAGCCCGTCGACCACCGGCACCCCGCCAAGGGCACCTTCCAGCAGCGGATCACCGTGCTGCACAAGGACGTCAGCCGCCCGACGGTCTTCTACACCGGCGGCTACAACGTCTCCACCACCCCCAGCCGCCGCGAGCCGACCCAGATCGTCGACGGCAACCAGATCTCCATGGAGTACCGCTTCTTCACCCCGTCCCGGCCCGCCCCGGCCGACTGGTCCAAGCTCGACATCTGGCAGGCGGCGAGCGACCAGCACCGGATCTTCAAGGCGCTGAAGAAGATCTACGGGCAGAAGTGGCTCTCGACGGGCGGCTCGAAGGGCGGCATGACCGCCACCTACTACGAGCGCTTCTACCCCAAGGACATGGACGGGGTCGTCGCCTACGTCGCCCCCAACGACGTGGTGAACAAGGAGGACTCGGCCTACGACCGCTTCTTCGCGAAGGTCGGCACCAAGGAGTGCCGCGACCGGCTGAACGCCGTGCAGCGCGAGGCGCTGGTGCGCCGCGAGCCGCTGGAGAAGAAGTACGCGGAGGTCGCCGCCGCCGAGGGCTTCACCTTCACCACCATCGGCAGCCTGGACAAGGCGTACGAGGCCGTCGTGCTCGACTACGTCTGGGGCTTCTGGCAGTACAGCCTCCTCGCCGACTGCGGCGCCATCCCGGCCGACGCCAAGAACGCGTCGGACGAGGACATCTGGGCGTCCGTCGACTCGATCGCCGGCTTCTCCTCGTACACCGACCAGGGCCTGGAGCCGTACACGCCGTACTACTACCAGGCCGGGACGCAGCTCGGCGCGCCGACGATCAAGTTCCCGCACATCGAGAAGAAGTACATCCGCTACGGCTACCAGCCGCCGCGCAACTTCGTCCCCCGGGACATCAAGATGAAGTTCCAGCCGGGCGTGATGCGCGGCGTCGACACCTGGGTCCGCCACAACGCCCGCCACATGCTGTTCGTGTACGGCGAGAACGACCCGTGGGGCGCCGAGCCGTTCCACGTCGGCAAGGGCGCCCGTGACTCGTACGTCTTCACGGCCCCCGGCGCCAACCACGGCGCCCGTGTCGCCGGGCTCGTCGAGGCGGAGAAGGACCTGGCCACGGCCCGCATCCTGAAGTGGGCGGGCGTCGCCCCGGCCGCCGTCCAGGACGACCCGAGCAAGGCGAAGCCGCTGGCGAAGTACGACTCCAGGCTCGACAAGCGGGACGTCGAGCGGGAGATGTCGCTCCGGCCGTAACCGGTTATATCGGTTAGCGAGTTGTGTCGGTCGGTGAGCTGAGCCCTGGTACCGCCGTGACGCGGTGCCGGGGCTCAGCTCTGCTCGTCGTCCGCCTCTGTGTCCAGGCTCATCCAGCCCGCCTTGTTCGACGGGGTGAAGATGACGCCGCCCGCCACCAGAGGCTCGACGGCCAGGCTCACCTCGGCGTCGCTCTGGCTCTCGATGTGGGGCAGGCTGTGCCGGTAGAGCACCTTGCCCGTCTTCGCGTCGAAGGCGGCGACGCCCCGGGTGTTGACGGTGTAGACACGGTCGCCCGCCTGGACCGGCGCGATGTTGGCGAAACCCAGACTGGGCAGCTTCGTGCGCCACAGCTCCTTCTGCCGGGCCGCGTCGACACAGACCAGTTCGCCGCCCGTCGACGTGGGCCCGATGTACATCACCCGGCCGGGCGTCACCGACAGCTGGGGCGCGCCCATCTGACCACCGCCCAGGATGGCCCCGGCCTCGGTACGGATGCCCTTGGCGCCCTTCTTCAGCTCCTGGCGCAGGATGGCGTCGGCGAACGGCGCCTGCTTCGGGTCCATCCAGGAGCAGTACAACTGGACTTTGCCGTCCTCCTCCAGCAGGGCCTCGGTGCCGGGGACACAGCCCGCGACCAGTGCGAAGTCCCTGAGCCTCTCGCCGTTGTCCTTGTCGAAGACCGTGACGTGGTTGTCGGCTCCGGCCTCGTCGTCGACGGTGGTGAACGCGTAGAGCCGGTCGCCGACGACCCGCAGTTCGGACGCGCCCGAGCCGCCGTACTGGTCGGACTCCGCGCCCTCCAGCCAGCCGTTCCTGCCCGTGCGGGCGTCGAGTGAGAACACCACGCCGCCCTCGCCGGAGATGTACGCCCGCTCGCCGTCGCTCATCAGGTTCTCGGTGGGCGTCTGCGTCGCGTAACGCCACTTGATATCGCCGGTGGCGAGGGACATCCCGAGGACGCGGTCGCCGGTGTTGACGAGGACCATCTTGCCGACGACGACCGGGACGTTGTGCCCGTACGCCTGCGCCTCCTTGTTCTTCCACAGCACCTTGCCGGTGGCCGCGTCGAGCCGGACCGTCACCTCGCCGGCGCAGAGCAGCGACGACTCGGCGTACACGCACTCGCTGTCCTGGAGGTTGTACTGCCACGGCCGCCAGCCGTCCGGGCGGCGCTCGGGGGTGTCGTGGTACGCGAACGAGAAGTTGGCCGAGCCGGACACCGAACTGAGGTACGAGGCCGATCCCTTGGGCTGGGTGACGGTACGCGTACCGGGGGTGGTGCGGGCCGAGGAACCGCCACCGGTGGAGCCCGTAGCGGAGTTCTGCGTCTGCATCCCGTACAGCAGCCCGCCCGTCAGTGAGGCCACGGCCACGCCGGTCGCCGCCACGGTGAGCACCCGGCGTCGACGAAGCCGCCGGGGCGGGGGAGCGAGGACGGAACCCACATCCGTGCTCACCGACCCCACATCGGGCACGGGGACAGGGGCGGGGACGGAGACGGGGACGGCCGTGGCAGTGTCGGCGTCCGGGGCCGCCGAGTCCGGCGTCATGGGAGCGGTCGGCGCGGCCGGGAACGGCAGCGCCGACAGGATCGTCGGGCAGGAGGCGCTCAGCAGCCCCAACAGCTCACCGGCGTCCGGGCGTTCGTCCGGCTCCTTGGCCAGACAGCGCTCGACCGTAGGCCGCAGCCACTCGGGCAGGTCCTTCAGGTTCGGCGGCTCGTGGACCAGCTGGTACACCATCGTGTACACGTCCGTCGCGTCGAAGGGCACATGGCCACTCGCCGCGTACGTCAGCACCGAGCCCAGCGAGAAGATGTCGCTGCGCGGCCCCACGTCCTTCTGGGCGCGGATCTGCTCCGGCGACATGAACGGCGGCGTGCCGACCGTGACACCGGTGCCCGTGAGCCCGACGCCCGTCATCGCGTTCGGATCGGGTACGGCCGCGCGCACGATGCCGAAGTCGATGACGCGGGGGCCGTCGTCGGCGAGCAGGACGTTGCCCGGCTTGAGGTCGCGGTGCACGATCCCGACGCGGTGGATGTCCCGCAACGCCTCCGCGAGACCGGTGGCGAGCCGGTACAGCTCCTCGTCGGTGAGCGCGGGCCCCTCGTTGACCCGCTTGTCCAGCGGCTTGCCCGGCACGTACAGGGTCGCCATCCACGGCGGGTCGGCGTCCGGGTCGGCGTCCAGCACCGGCGCGGTGAACGCCCCGCTGACCTGGCGGGACGCGGTGACCTCGCGCCGGAAACGGCTCCGGAAGTCGGGCTGCCCGACGAGATTGCCCCGGATCACCTTGATGGCGACCTGGCGGCCGGAGGGCGAAGTGCCGAGATAGACGTGGCCCATGCCGCCGGAGCCGATGAGCGAGTCGACTCGGTAACCGGGAATCTCCGGCAGCTCCTCCTTCTTGTGCGGAGCGCCCTGAGGATCCTGGGCCATCATCTCCCCCATCTTCGTACGTTCGTACGGGTCCAAGCGGATGATATCCATCCGCGGTGACGCCGCACGGGGACGGGGGAAGGACCCGCGGGCGGACGGGGGTCGGGGGCCGGGGGCCGGGGCTCAGACGGGTACCGCGCAGCCCACCGGCCTGGTGCCGCCCAACTGCACATACAGCTCGGTCGAGGTCGCGCACTGCGCCTTGCGCGCCACGGCCGCCGTGACCCGGTACTCCGGGTCGTGCCTGCCGTTGCCGTCGCAGGCGGTCTCGCGGACCTCGCCCCGCCCGGCGCCGTAGACGCAGTCGCCGACGATCGTGCGGGGCCCGCCCCCGCCGCCGGGGTCACCGGGGTGGGGCGGTTGCAGCTTGCGCATACAGGCGTACCCCTGGGGCACGGACCCGTCGCCGTCCTCGTCCCTGTCGAAGGAGGGGCGGGACTCGCTGATGTGCAGGACGAAGTCGGTGGTGGGCGGGCAGGGCGGCCCCTGTGATCCCCGGCCCTCGTGCCGCGCGACCACCCGGGCGGCGGCACGCTCACTGGCACAGGGCACCTCGGTGAAGCTGGTCGTCCCGAACGAGCTGCACTCGTCGATCCCCAGGAACACCGTGCCGTACCCGGAGGGATCCGCCGGCGCGCCGGTCGCCGCCGTCTTCTCCCTTGTTTCACCGGTTCCGTCACCCGAACCGCCGGACAGGGCCTGGCAGCCCGAGAGCGCGGACACCACGCCCAGCACGACGGCCGCGGCCCGCAGCCCCGTACACACCCTCCGCATGGCACCCCCCGTTGAACCCGTCCAGCGTGACCCCCCACCGGGGGCCACGTCAGACAGTCCGGGTGCTTTGCGTCAGTTGGGTACGGTGTGTACGAAGCGGGCGGCGTAGACCCAGTACGTCAGGGCCGGCCCCGCGTACCTAGTACGTCAGGCCGTGCCCGATCGGGTACAGCACCCGTGCCGGATCGTCCGCCCGCTGCACCGGAACCGGCAGCTTCCCGCGCGGCGCCACCCGCCCGGCGAGCACGCGCGCCGCCGCCCGCACCTCGACATCGGTCCATGAGTACGCCGCCAAGTAGCCCTTCACATCAGGGAGTTGAGCCACGTCGTACGGATTGCGCACGGCTACGGCGACCACCGGCACCCCGGTGGCGAGCAGCGCGGAGACAAGGGCCCGCTGGCTGCTGCCCGCCGTGACGTTGTACGTCGCCACGACCACCGCGTCCTTGCCGGCCGCGGCCGCGACCGCCTGGTCGATGGTGGCCCGGGTGGGCGCCGTACCCGTGGACAGCGCGGTCGCCGTGAAGCCGAGGGAGGTGAGTTCGGCGGCGAGGACGGTCGTCGGAGGTCCCGTGGTGCCCGACGGGGACGCCGGGTCGGCGCCGACCACGAGCACCTTCTTGTGCGTACGCCGGGACAGTGGCAGCAGCCGGCCCTTGTTGACCAGCAGTGTCGTGGTCCGCTGGGCGATACGGTCGGCCGCGCGGAGATGCGCGCCGGTCCCCACGACCCGGTCGACGCCCGCCTTGCTCACATACGGCTGCTCGAACAGCCCGAGCTTCGCCTTGAGCCGCAGGACGCGCAGGACCGACTCGTCGAGCCGCGCCTCGGTCAGCTCGCCCGCGCGTACGGCGTTCAGTACGGCATGCCACGCCACGTCGAGGGAGGGCGGGTTGAGGAGCTGGTCCGCCCCGGCCTTCAGCGCCAGCACGGGCACCCGGTCGTCGCCGTACTTCGTGCGGACGCCCTCCATGGCGAGCGAGTCGGTGACCACGACCCCGTCGTAGCCCAGCTCGCCGCGCAGTACACCGGTGAGGATCGGGTGGGAGAGGGTGGCCGGGTCGCCGGACGGGTCGAGGGCGGGGACCATGATGTGCGCGGTCATGATCGAGTCGATCCCGGCCCGGATCGCGGCCCGGAACGGCGGCGCGTCGAGGGCCGTCCACTGCTTGCGCGTGTGCTCGATGACGGGGAAGCCGTAGTGACTGTCGACGGCGGTGTCCCCGTGCCCCGGGAAGTGCTTGGCGGTCGCCGCCACCCCACTGCCCTGATAGCCCTTCACCTGCGCGGCGACGAGCCCCGCGACCGCCGTCGGATCGGCCCCGAAGGACCGTACGCCGATGACCGGGTTGGCGGGGTTGACGTTCACGTCGGCGACGGGCGCGTAGTCCTGACGGACACCGAGCGCGCGCAGCTCGGCACCGCCGATCCGCCCCGCCTCACGGGCGTCGGCCCGCGAACCGCCCGCGCCGAGCGCCATCGCGCCCGGCAGCAGCGTGGCGGGTCTGCCCACCCGGGCCACGATCCCGTGCTCCTGGTCGGTGGAGACGAGCACGGGCAGCCCGCGGGGGAGGCGGAGGGAGGCCTTCTGGATGCCGTTCGACAGCCCGGCGATCTGGTGCGGGTCGCGGGTGTTGTGCGCCCAGGAGAAGTAGATGATCCCGCCGACCCGGTACTTGGCGATGAGCTCGGCGGCCGTCCGTACGCCGATCTCCTTGAGGTTGGCATCGATGTCGGCCTGGTCGGGCGCGGTCGCCGAGTGCCCGTAGACCCGCATCACGAAGAGCTGGCCGACCTTCTCTTCGAGGGACATACGGGAGACGAGGGTGCGCAGCCGGCGGTCGTCGCGGCTGTCGCCGTGTGCGTTTTCGGTGCCGGTCGCCAGGGCCGCGGTGACGCCTGCCGTGGCGGCGAGAACGGTACGTCTGGAGGGCACGTCGCTCCTTCCGGAGGTGAACCGGTGAGGAACGCACACTAGCCCGCGCGAGGCCGAGGGGCCGCCACCGGCGCGGTTCCCAAGGATCCGTTGTCTTCTGGAAGTTGCCACGGCCGGGAAAGCGGACGCGCGGGAGAGCTCGGGGGGGCCGGGGCGCGTTGGCGGGTGCGGGTTCGTCGTGGTCGCTCGCGCAGATCGCCGCGCCCCTCAGAAGCATGGGGTGCGGCCCGGTTTTCAAGGGGCGTGGGGAACTGCGCGACCAACCCCCACTCACCCGCACCCGCGTCCCCCCTAGCCGAAAGCCGGGCCGTTCCACCCAGCGGACGCATCCACACGCACCCCGCGCCGCAGGCCAGCATGGAGCCCATGCCCCTCGTCGACATCCCCGGTTCCAAGTCCATCACCGCCCGTGCCCTCTTCCTCGCGGCCGCCGCCGACGGTGTCACCACCCTCGTACGGCCGCTGCGGTCCGACGACACGGAGGGCTTCGCCGAGGGACTCGTCCGGCTCGGGTACCGGGTCGGGCGGGCCCCCGACGCCTGGCGGATCGACGGCCGCCCGCAGGGCCCGGCGGTCACGGAGGCGGACGTCTACTGCCGGGACGGCGCGACCACCGCCCGCTTCCTGCCGACCCTGGCCGCCGCCGGCCACGGCACCTACCGCTTCGACGCCTCCGCCCAGATGCGCCGCCGCCCGCTCGCCCCGCTCTCCCGGGCCCTGCGCGACCTCGGTGTCGACCTCGTCCACGAGCAGGCCGAGGGCCATCACCCGCTGCGGATCGCCGCGAACGGCGTCACCGGCGGCGACGTCACCCTCGACGCGGGCCAGTCCTCCCAGTACCTGACCGCCCTGCTGCTCCTCGGCCCGCTGACCCGCGAGGGCCTGCGCATCACGGTCACCGACCTGGTCTCGGAGCCGTACGTCGAGATCACCACGGCGATGATGGCCGCCTTCGGGGCGGACGTGCACCGCGAGGGCGACACCTACGTCGTCGCGCCCGGCGGCTACCGCGCCACCACCTACGCCGTCGAACCCGACGCCTCCACGGCGAGCTACTTCTTCGCCGCCGCCGCGCTCACCGGCACCGAGGTCACCGTCCCCGGCCTCGGCACCGGCGCCCTCCAGGGCGACCTGGGCTTCGTGGACGTACTGCGGCGGATGGGCGCCCGGGTGGACGTCGCCGAGGACCGTACGACCGTGAGCGGCACCGGCGAACTGCGCGGCCTGACCGTCAACATGCGGGACATCTCCGACACCATGCCGACGCTCGCCGCCATCGCCCCCTTCGCCTCCGGGCCGGTCCGTATCGAGGACGTCGCCAACACACGGGTGAAGGAGTGCGACCGGCTGGAGGCGTGCGCGGAGAACCTGCGGCGGCTGGGGGTACGGGTCACCACCGGTCCCGACTGGATCGAGATCGAACCCGGTGTTCCCACGACCGGCGCGGAGGTGAAGACATTCGGCGACCACCGGATCGTGATGTCCTTCGCCGTCGCGGGACTTCGCGTTCCCGGCATCACCTTCGACGATCCGGGATGTGTACGGAAGACGTTCCCCGGGTTCCACGACGCGTTCGCGGAGCTTCGCCGGGGAATGTCCGGCATGGGACCGGTCAACTGACCGGCCGTACAGGAGTGCAGGTCGGGCCGGGTGGCGGCGCCTTGCTAGTCTCCCGGCCATGACCGCGCCCGAACCCACCATCCTCGCCACCTCGGGCGGCCACCGTAAGGGGAGCCGCATCTGGGTCGGCTTCGACGCGCTCGTGCACCACGCGGTGGAGCTGTCGGGGGTGAACGGACGCCGGCCGAAGGTCATGTACGTTGGCACGGCCGTCGGCGACGCCGAGCACATGGCCGCCCGTATGGCCGAGGCGGCCCGGGTCGCGGGCTTCGATCTGACCCCGCTTCAGCTGTTCCCGATGCCCAACCTCGACGACATCGAGGGCACTGTCCTCGAACAGGACGCGATCTGGGTCATGGGCGGCTCGGTGGCCAACCTGCTGGCCGTGTGGCGGGTCCACGGCCTGGACGAGATCTTCCGCCGCGCCTGGGCGGCCGGGGTCGTCCTCAGCGGCGTCAGCGCGGGCTCGATCTGCTGGTTCCAGGGCGGCACGACGGACTCGTTCGGCCCCCGCCTGCGCCCGGTGACCAACGCGCTCGGCTATCTCCCGTACGGCAACGGCGTGCACTACGACAGCGACGCGGGCCGTCGGCCCCTGGTGCACGACCTCGTCGCCGAGGGCACCCTCCCGGAGACCCACTGCACCGACGACGGCGTCGGACTGGTCTACCAGGGCACCAAGTTGGTGGAGGCCGTCAGCGAACTCCCGGGCAAGGCCGCCTACATAGTCCGCCGAAACGGCGACGCCCCGCCCCTGGAGGAACGCATCGAACCACGCCGCCTGCCCGAACCGAAGGCGTAGCCCTCATCCGACGGATCAAGGCCCCGGCCTCGGCCCCGGCCGGGGCGGGTGATGCGGCGCGAGGGCATGCCTTGGCGGCTGCCCGGCAGATCATGCGGTCCGAGCGGCAGGTCTTCGCCCCGAGCCCAGGCGGCACCCGCCCAGGCCATGCGGTCCGGCGGCACCCGCCCAGTCGGTCCGGCGGCACCCGCCCAGGCCATGCGGTCCGGCGGCACCCGCCCAGGCCATGCGGTCCGGCGGCACCCGCCCAGGCCATGCGGTCCGGCGGCACCCGCCCAGGCCATGCGGTCCGGCGGCACCCGCCCAGGCCATGCGGTCCGGCGGCACCCGCCCAGGCCTGCGGCCAGGCGGCACCCGCCCAGGCCTGCGGTCCGGCGGCACCCGCCCAGGCCCGCGGTCCGGCGGCACCCGCCCAGGCCTGCGGCCAGGCGGCACCCGCCCAGCTCCCCATCCGGCAGCGCAACGCCCCGCGCCCGCCGGCGCCCCGCTGGTCTCACCACTCCTGCGTGCGCTGTGCCGCTCCCTGCGGCTCCTGGTGCCGTTTGCGGGCCGGGGGGTCGAAGAACGAGACGGGCGCCTCCTCCTGGGCCCGGGACCCCTGGCCCTGCGCCTGGCCCCCGGCGGGTGAGCGGGGCCCGAACACATCGGCCCGGAAGGCGGGGCGCTCGGTCTTCCCGGCGGGCTCCGGCTGCGGCTTGCGCCGTGACGCGCCGGCGGACCGGTTCCAGTCGCCGTCACCCAGTACGAGCATCGGGTCGAACATCACCACCACACCGGCCAGCAGCAGGAAGAGGACCGGCCCGATCAGCATCGGCAGCAGGATCGACATGGGCGACTCGCCCTCGAACGTGCCGAACGAGTTGCCACCGGTCGAGCTGTGCAGCCACACGCCGACGGAGGCCATGCCGGTGTAGTGCATGCCGGACACGGCGACGCCCATCACGAGGCTGGCGCCCAGGCTGGTGAGGAAGCCCCGGATCGACACGGCCGCCCACAGCGCGGCGGTCGCGGCGACGATGGCGATCAGCACGGAGAGCGCGACGGTCGGGGTGTCGTAGTGGATGTAGCCGTTGAGGCGGATGGCGGCCATGCCCATGTAGTGCATCGCGGCCACCCCGAGCCCGGTGACGCAGCCCGCCGCGCACAGGCTGGAGGTGGTGACCCCGCGGTACCCGACCGCGAAGACGCCGACGGCGACCACGGCGATCGCGACGAGCAGGCTCAGCACCGTCAGCCCGACGTCGTAACGGATGGCGGTCTCCTGGACCCGGAAGCCGATCATCGCGATGAAGTGCATCGTCCAGATGCCGCAGCCGATGCACGCCGCGCCGAGCGCGAGCCAACCGGGCTTCCACGACTTGTCGTTGTAGACGGATCTGACGACACAGCGCAGCCCGAGCGCGGCGCCCAGGCAGGCCATGAGGTAGGCGGCCACCGGGGTGACAGCTCCGTAGCTGAAATCGTCGACTGTGCCATGCTGCATATGCCAAATCCCCCCGATACATAGCCAGTTGGTCGTGGCTGGTCGGGAGGTAAGTCTGGAGTAAAGAGGGGGCGACGCGCTCCGTTTTCCAAGAGTTACTGTCGGTACTTGTCCGGCTGGTGATCGACTTTGGGTGAGTGGGGACTGATTCGCCGTCAAAATCCATCCCGCGCTTGAGAGTTCAAGCTCAGGCCATGGTTTTACGCCGCGTCGTTCAGCAGTCGCCCGAGGTGTTCGCGCCCCGCTCCCAGCAGCTCCGGCAGCGGCGCGGCGGCCTCGTACCACCGCTTCTCGTACTCCCAGCACAGCCACCCGTCCCACCCCTTGCGGGAGAGCAGCTCCACGCACTCGGTCAGCGGGAGCACGCCCGCGCCGAGCGGCAGCGGCGTGGTGTCGTCGGCGGAGGCGATGTCCTTGACCTGGACGTAGCCGAGGAAGGGGGAGAGGGCCGCGTACGACTCCGCGGGCTGCTCGCCGCCGAGCCAGGTGTGCATCACGTCCCAGAGCGAGCCGATGTGATGGTGTCCGACGGGGCCGAGGATCCGGATCGCGTCGGCGCCGGTGCGGTGCGAGTCATGGGTCTCCAGCAGGACGCGTACGCCCGCGTCGGCCGCGAACTCCGCCGCTGTGCCCAGCCGCCGCGCGGCCACGGCGTCGGCCTCGGCGGCATCCTGCTCGGCACTGGCCCCGGGGAAGACCCGGACGAAGGGCGCCCCCAGGTCCCGCGCCAGCTCCACGAGCCCCCGGATCTCCTCGATCACCGGCCCGTCCTCCCCGGGCGCCGCGACCCGGGCGTACCCGGCGAGGCCCAGCACCCGCACCCCCGCCCCCTCGAACTCGGCGACGACCCGGGCCCGCTCCGCACTCCCGATCCCCGGATGCACGGGCTCCTCGGGATGGGCACGCAACTCGACACCGTGATAGCCGTGCGCGACGGCCAGCCGCACGACATCGGGAACGGACAGACCGGGCACACCGAGTGTGGAGAACGCCAGCTTCATGTCTCGGACACTACTCGCCGGACCACCGCCCGGCGCGGGCCGGAGCACCGGGTCCGGTCCGCCCCCGTCCGTCCACGGCGTCACGTCATCCTGTCGGCCCACACCCGGCGCGGCACCTCCGGACACGCTGAAGGGGCTCCCGTTCGCACGGGAACCCCCTCGGCGTTCATGCGGCCGTTCGCACGGCCGCGCGCGGTCAGGCGCGGTCGCGCTTCGCAGCCCGCCGGGCCTCCTCGCCGCGCTCCTCGGTGCGGGCCAGCCGCTCCTTGGCCTCGCCGCGCGCCTGGTCGAGTTTGCCCTCGACCTGCTGCCCGCGGTCACCGGTGACCTTGCCGGTCATCTCCTTGGCCTTGCCCTTGATCTTTTCGGTACGGCCCTTGGCGGCCATGGTTCCTCCTCGGGGTGGGGGGATTCCGCCCCACTCGGGGTGGGGTTTCCGTCCCACCCAACGTAAGACGGAGTCGTCACCCTCGCGCGCCGAAGAGTCACGCCGCGTAATCGTCGCTCAGGAGCGAGGCGCCGCGGAGGACCCCCGCACCATCAACTCCCCCCGCACGGTGGCGATCCCGCCCGGCGGCGGCTCCTCCCGCCCCATGGCGATCCGCCCGGCCCGCGCCCCCGCCTCCGACAACGGCAGCCGTACGGTCGTCAGCGCGGGCATCGCGTCGATGCTGAAGGGCAGGTCGTCGAACCCGGCCACGGACACGTCGTCCGGGATGCGCAGCCCCGAGTCCCGCAGCGCGGCACACGCGCCCAGTGCCACCGTGTCGTTGGCGGCGACCACGGCCGTCAGCGTCCGGTCCCGCCGCAGCAGCTCCAGCGTGGCCTCGTACCCGGAGCGGCGGTCGTAGCGGCCGTACACGGTCCACCGGGGGTCGTCCTCGATGCCGTGGGCCGCCAGCGCCGCCCGGTGGCCCTCCAGCCGGTGCCGGGTCGTCGTCCGCTCCTGTGGGCCCGCGATGTACCCGAGCCGCCGATGTCCGAGCCCGATGAGGTGCTCGGTGAGCTGCTGCCCGCCCCCGCGGTTGTCGAACGTGATCGCGATGGCCTCCGGCGCGGGCGGCCGGCCGCACAGCACCACCCGCGTGCCCGCCTCGGCCAGCCTGCGCAGCTTGTTGGAGACGGCGGTCAGATGTGCCGGGTCCTCGATCGCCCCACCGGTCAGCACGACCGCGGCGGCGCGTTGGCGCTGAAGGAGGGTGAGATACGTCAGCTCGCGCTCCGGGGAGCCGCCGGTGTTGCACACCACCGCCAGCCGCTCGCCGCCCGCACGTCCCCCCGGACCGCCGATCTCCCCCTGGATCGCGCTCGCCATGATCCCGAAGAAGGGGTCGGCGATGTCGTTCACCAGGATGCCGACCAGGTCGGAGGTGGCGGCGGCGAGGGCGCTGGCCGGACCGTTGAGGACGTAGTCCAGCTCGTCCACGGCCTTCAGCACCCGGTCGCGCGTCGACGCGGCCACCGGATAGTTGCCGTTCAGCACCCGGGAGACGGTCGCGGGCGACACCTGCGCACGGGCCGCCACGTCCGCCAGGGTCACAGTCATCGTTTCCTCGTCCTCCGGTCACACGTCTCGTTCGAGTCGTCGGGGAGCCTCGCGGCTCGTCCGGGGAGCCTCACGGCTCGTCCGGGGAACCATACGGCCGCGATCACCGTTCGCCCCCTCGAACAACTCGACCCCCCTACGGTCTTGTCCGGACCGCTGGTCAGAGGCTAGCTTCTCAGTAGATAGAAAGCGCTTGCTGTAACGCTCGCCTCTTCACGGGTTCTCCGGGCGTACGCGGCGCCGGACGCGTACGAAAACCAAACAAAGAAGAAGGGGCCGGTCGTGACACGCAAAACCGTACGGATCGCCATGAATGGCGTGACCGGACGCATGGGCTACCGCCAGCACCTCGTCCGCTCCATCCTCGCCCTCCGCGAGCAGGGCGGCCTCGACCTCGGCGACGGCACCGTGCTGTGGCCCGAGCCGATCCTGGTCGGCCGCCGCGAGCACGCGCTGAAGGCGCTCGCCGAGCGGCACGGCCTGGAGCGCTGGGCCACGGACGTGGACGAGGTCCTCGCCGACGAGACCGTGGACATCTACTTCGACGCCCAGGTCACCTCGGCCCGCGAGGAGGCGATCAGGAAGGCGATCGCGGCGGGCAAGCACATCTACACCGAGAAGCCGACGGCGACGGGCCTGGAGGGCGCCCTGGAGCTGGCCCGCCTCGCGAACGCCGCCGGCATCAAGCACGGCGTCGTCCAGGACAAGCTCTTCCTCCCGGGCCTGCTGAAGCTGAAGCGTCTGATCGACGGCGGCTTCTTCGGCCGGATCCTCTCCGTCCGCGGCGAGTTCGGCTACTGGGTCTTCGAGGGCGACTGGCAGGAGGCCCAGCGCCCGTCCTGGAACTACCGCGCCGAGGACGGCGGCGGCATCGTCGTCGACATGTTCCCGCACTGGGAGTACGTCCTGCACGAGCTGTTCGGCCGTGTGAAGTCCGTCCAGGCCCTCACCGCCACCCACATACCGCAGCGCTGGGACGAGCAGGACAAGCCCTACGACGCCACGGCCGACGACGCCGCGTACGGCATCTTCGAGCTGGACGGCGGCGCGATCGCCCAGATCAACTCCTCCTGGGCCGTGCGCGTCAACCGCGACGAGCTGGTGGAGTTCCAGGTCGACGGAACGGAGGGTTCGGCGGTGGCAGGCCTCCGAAACTGCCGTGTCCAGCACCGCTCCGCCACCCCCAAGCCGGTCTGGAACCCCGACATCCCGGCCACCTACTCCTTCCGCGACCAGTGGCAGGAGGTCCCGGACAACGCGGACTTCGACAACGGCTTCAAGGCCCAGTGGGAGCTGTTCCTCAAGCACGTCTACGCCGACGCGCCCTACCACTGGGACCTGCTGGCCGGCGCCCGCGGCGTCCAGCTCGCCGAACTGGGGCTGAAGTCCTCGGCCGAGGGCGTCCGTCTCGACGTACCGGAGATCTCGCTGTGACGATCCGACTGCCGGACCCCAAGGGCGGGCTGAGGGCGTACGAGCCCCGCACCGAACCCCTGGTGGCCACTCCCGGCACCCCCCTCACCTCCCGTACGGTCTTCTCGGCGGCGCATGTCGTCGCGGACCCCTTCGCGGACGTGTCCCCCGACTCGCCCGCCGCCGTCGACTGGGACGCGACCCTCGCCTTCCGTCGCCACCTGTGGTCGCACGGGCTCGGCGTCGCCGAGGCGATGGACACCGCCCAGCGCGGCATGGGCCTGGACTGGGCGGGCGCGGCGGAGCTGATCCGCCGCAGCGCGGCCGAGGCGAAGGCGGTCGGCGGCCGGATCGCGTGCGGCGTGGGCACCGACCAGATCCCCTCCGGTTCGCTGAAGGAGATCCGGGAGGCGTACGAGGAGCAGCTGGCGGTCGTCGAGGAGTCGGGCGCCCAGGCGATCCTGATGGCCTCGCGCGCGCTCGCGGCGGCCGCGAAGGGCCCCGAGGACTACCTGGAGGTCTACGGCCACCTGCTCCGCCAGGCCGCCGAGCCGGTCGTCCTGCACTGGCTGGGCCCGATGTTCGACCCGGCGCTGGAGGGCTACTGGGGCTCGTCCGACCTGGACGCGGCCACGGACACCTTCCTGGAGGTCATCGCGGCCCACCCGGACAAGGTGGACGGCATCAAGGTCTCGCTGCTGGACGCCCAGCGCGAGATCGACATCCGCCGCCGACTCCCGGTCGGGGTCCGCTGCTACACGGGCGACGACTTCAACTACCCCGAGCTGATCGCGGGCGACGAGCAGGGCTTCAGCCACGCGCTGCTCGGCATCTTCGACCCGCTGGGCCCGCTGGCGGCACAGGCGGTCCGCGTCCTGGACACGGGCGACGTGAAGGGCTTCCGGGAGCTGCTGGACCCGACGGTCGAACTCTCCCGCCACCTCTTCCAGCCCCCCACCCGCTTCTACAAGACGGGTGTGGTGTTCCTGGCGTGGCTGGCCGGCCACCAGTCGCACTTCACGATGGTCGGCGGTCTGCAGTCCGCCCGCTCGCTCCCGCACTTCGCCCGGGCGTACGAGCTGGCCGACGGCCTGGGCCTGTTCCCGGATCCGGCGCTGGCTGAGACCCGTATGAAGAACCTCCTCTCCCTGTACGGGGTGGCCCAGTGACCGGTCTTGAGCGTTTCAGCATCAACCAGATGACGGTCAAGCAGCTGTCGATGCCCGAACTGGTCGCAGGCTGCGTCGAGTTGGGCATCCCGGGCGTGGGCCTCTGGCGCGACCCGGTGGCGGCCCACGGCCTGGAGGCGACCGCCAAGCTGGTCCGCGACGCGGGTCTCGCGGTCACCACCCTCTGCCGAGGCGGCTTCTTCACGGCGATCGACCCGACGCAGCGGGCCGCGGCCCTGGAGGACAACCGCCGGGCGATCGACGAGGCGGCGACCCTGGGCACGGACACGCTGGTCCTGGTCTCGGGCGGCCTCCCGGCGGGCTCGAAGGACCTGCACGGCGCACGGGAGCGCATCGCGGACGCCCTCTCGGAACTGGGCCCGTACGCCTTCGAACGGGGCGTACGCCTGGCGATCGAGCCCCTCCACCCCATGTTCGCCTCGGACCGCTGCGTGGTGTCCACCCTGGCCCAGGCCCTGGACATCGCGGAACGCTTCCCGGCGGAGCAGGTGGGCGTGACGGTCGACACGTACCACATCTGGTGGGACGACAACGCGCCCGCGCAGATCGCGCGGGCGGGCGCGGGCGGCCGCATCCACACCTTCCAGCTCGCCGACTGGATCACCCCGTTGCCCGAGGGCGTCCTCAACGGCCGGGGCCAGATCGGTGACGGCGCGATCGACATGCGCGAGTGGAAGGCGTACGTCGAGGCGGCCGGTTACACCGGCCCCATCGAGGTCGAACTGTTCAACGACGACCTGTGGGCCGGGGACGGACGGGCGTTGCTGAAGCAGACGGCGGAGCGGTTCGTGGAACACGCGGCCTGACGTGTGGGGGGCGCCCTTTCGATGGGAAGGGCGCCCCACGCGCACGTGGGGACCGTGGTCCAGAATCAGCGCATGGACGTCCCCAAGCTGCTCGAAGCGGCCTCGTTGCTGGTCCCGGAGGAGACCGCCACCGAGAACGACATCACGGTGCGGGACGTCTGGCCCTACCTGGTCGCGGACGAGTGGGAAGTGGCCCTCGGCCTCCTGGAAGAACTGGGTGAGGCCCGCCCCCTCCCGCCCGACTTCTGGGACACCCTGGGCGAAGCCGCCGGGCAGCTTCTGATGGGCAGGAGCGCGGCCTGGTGCCATTGGCGGTCCTACGAGGCCGAGCACGGCGTCGTCCGCGCCGACCTCACCCTCCGCCCGACAGGCGAGTACCGACGGCAGACCCCCTTCTCCGGAGCCGGCGTCCTGCGCCCGATGTGGGACCTCGGGCATCGGACCCCGACGGGCGAACCGGTCGTCGACATCGCCGCGCTCTGGGCGGAGTTCACCCACTCGCTCGGCCCCGGCGACCGGGCCACCGTACGCCTGGCCCCCCTCGACCCCGCTCGTTGGAGGCACGTGCTGCCGGGCCGGGTGATCACGATGCACGAGGACCGGACGGTGGCCGGGACGGCGGTCGTACGGGAGGTCCGTCCTCCCTTCGGGGCGGATGCGGAATGGCCTGATTCGCCTCCAGGGGAACCGTAGTTCCTCGTAACGTGTACACCTCTGGTGAGCGTGCGCGTACGGAGGGTGGTCTCGGTATGGATCCGGTATCGGTGGGGCTGCTGGTGGCGTTGGCGGGTGGCGCCGGCGGCGAGGTGGGGCGGCAGTCGTGGGTGGGGCTGGGTGAGCTGGTGCGGCGCCCGTTCCGGCGGGGGGAGGACGCCGCGCACGCTCGCGGCATCAGCTCCGGGGAGGTGGAACTGGCGGCCCTCGGACAGGCTCCGGCCGACGCGGCACGCGCACAGGCACTGAGCACCGCCCTCGCCGTACGGGCCGCGCTGGACGCGGAGTTCCACGCCGGTCTGCAGCAGTGGCACGAGCAGGCGAAGCTGGTACGCACCGGCGACGGCGAGGTGCACAACACCATCAGCGGCGGCACCCAGTACGGACCGGTGGTGCAGGGCAGGGACTTCTCCGGGCTCTCCTTCATCACCAACCCGCCCCCGCCGCCGGCCACCCCTGAGGGCGGTGCGTCGCCCGCGCGGGGCTGAGTGCCATGAGGTGTCGAACTCGTCCGCGTCGGCCCCGCCCGGCGCCCCGGCAGCCGTACGGACATGTCCCCGCACCGTACGGAATCTCCCCAGAACCCACCCTCAATCCGACCCCGGGTCGGCCCCGACGAGTGCCCCTCTGACCTGCTCTTTCTCTGGGCGGCAAGTCCGCGTGCCGCACCATGGCACGCGCTCTATGAGCGACCGGTCACATGCTGTGTGATGTGCGGCGCGACGCCACCATGCGTCACGACGCCCCTACGGGGGGTTCGGCGTCATCCACGCAACCGACCACACGAAGAGCCGCTCATGTATCCCCAGAAGAAACGTCCCCAAGATCCCCCACCTCAACAACCCCCGCAGTCCCACGACCACTTACAGGACCCGCTCGCCGCCGTGCTCCTGTACCTGGGCCATCTCGACCACGGGCTCCTGTACTCCGAGGGAGAGTTGGCCCGGGCGATCAACGACTGTCACCGCTCGTACGGAAACCCCGTCGACCTCGGCACCTGGTACGGACAGTCGCTGAATGCCGGGGGGACCGAGAAGGCGGCGGCCACCGTTCGGGCGCGGCGCGCATGGGCCCTGCGGATCGCCGCCGACCTGGCTCACCGCCATCCCCACGACCGCTCCCTGCCCTGGGCCTCGGGCGTCACCCTGTCCGACGCCCTGCAGACGGGCGCGCGGCGCACGTTACGGGGCGTGCGCCGCCACGCGTTCCTCGTCGCCGCCCCCGTCATCGTCCTGTACGTGATGATCAGCGGCCTGTCGGAGGTGGCCAGGGACTTCATGGCCGTGTCGGTGGCCGGCCCGTTGAACGTGGGTCTCCTGCTCGGCCTGGTCCAGCTCGTCGCCGTCGCCGCCTGGGTCCAGTGGTACGCCCGGTACTGCGGAACCTCCGTCGACCCGCTCGTCGAGAGCCTGGGAACGAACGTCGAGCGACTGGAGCACCGCCCATGAGGACCGACTACGTCACCGCCGATCTGCCGGTCTTCTTCGTCTTCCTCGTCTGCGCCCTGTTCCTCGTGATGTTCGCCGGGCCCCAGCGCGGGACGGTGACCGAGTTCTACGTCAGCGACGGCCTCCTCAAGCCCGCCCACAACGGCGTCGCCCTCTTCGGGGACGTCATGTCCGCGGCGGCCCTGCTGGGCAGCCCCGGCCTGATCGCGCTCACCGGGTACGACGGCACGCTCTCCGTACTGGGACCGGCCGTCTCGTGGATCGTCATCCTCCTCCTGGTGGCGGAGCGCTACCACAGCACCACCGAGTTCACCATCGGTGACCGCCTCGCGCGCCGACTGCGGTCCCGCCCGGTGCATCTCGCGGCGGGCGTCGCGACACTCCTCGTCTGCCTGCTGTATCTGATCGCCCAACTGGTCGGAGCGAGCGCGCTCACGGTGGGCATTCTGGGCTCGGCCGGGCAGGGCATGGAACAGGCCGTGACCGCCGGTCTCGGCCTGCTCATGATCCTGTACATCGTCCTGGGCGGCATGCGAGCCGCCACGCTCGTCCAGACGGTCAAGGCGGTCATGCTGGTGGGCGGCGGTATCGCCCTGGCGCTGCTGGTCCTGGCCAGGTTCGACTTCGACCCGGGCGCGCTGCTGAGCGCGGCCGCCAACGGAAGCGGCCACGGCGACGACTTCCTGAGCCCGGGGCTCCGTTTCGGCGGCGGCGGAGCGACGAAACTGGACTCCCTGAGCGAGCAGATGGCCCTGCTGATCGGCGCCGCCGGTCTGCCGCACCTGCTGATGCGGATCAGTACCGTGCCCACCCCGAGCGGCGCACGCCGATCCGTCCAGTACGCGGCCCTGCTGACGGTCGTGTTCTACACGGCCGCCGGTGTCCTCGGCTTCGGGGCCGCCGCCCTCGTCGGCACGCAGGTGATCGCGGGGGACCACCCCTCCGGCAACACCGCCGTGCTCCTGCTCGCGGCGCACATCGGCGGTTCGTTCCTGCTCACCCTGGTCGCCTGCCTGGCGTTCGCCACCGTCCTGGCCGTCGTCGCGGGCGTCACCCTCGCCGCCGCGACCTCACTGGCCCACGACATCTACGGCGCCTTCATCACCCGTGGCACGGCCTCCGGGGAGCGCGAGCTGTTCGTCGCGCGCGTGGCGGCCGTGGTGGTCGGCACCACCGCCACGATGCTGGCCGTGTTCGCGCGCAGCCTCAATGTCTCCTTCCTCGTCGGACTGGCGTTCGCCGTGGCCGCCTCGGCGATCGTCCCCGCCCTGCTGTACAGCATGTTCTGGAAGGACTTCACCACCCGGGGCGCGACCTGGAGCATCTACGGCGGTCTGCTGATCTCCGTGGTGCTGGTGGCGCTGTCGCCGCAGGTCTCCGGGAGCCCGACCGCGCTGCTGCCCGACCTGGACTTCGCGGTGTTCCCGCTGCGCAACCCGGGGCTCGTCGCGATCCCGGCCGGATTCCTCCTCGGCTGGCTCGGCTCCGTACGCTCCTCACGCTCCGAATCAGCCGAGTGGACCGAAGCCGTACCGAGTCCCCGGACCGAGCAGCAAGGTTACGCACGGCACCGCTGAGGCCGTACGACACCAGCGGCTGACGGCGTCCGGTACCCGCATGCGGGCGCCGTCAGTCGCTGCCCACAGCACACCGCCGGGGCTGCTCCGGCCCGCCCGCCGACAGTGCCTGTACGCGGTACTCCGTCGGCGAGACCCCGTACGCGCCCCGGAACGCACGGGTGAAGTCGGAGGCACGCGGCAGGCCCCAGCGGGCGGCGATGGCGTGGATGGGAGTGGACGCCAGGGCCGGGTCGGCCAGATCACGACGGGCGCCCTCCAGCCGTCGCCCGCGGATCCAGGCCGCGACCGTCTCGCCCGGGGCGTCCTCCTGGAACAGCCGGTGCAGGTAGCTCACCGAGATGTGATGCGCGGCGGCTATCGCGGGCGGAGTCAGCGCCGGATCGTGGAGGTTCTGGCTGACGAACGCCCGTATGCGCGTCGTCAGGGCCTGCCTGCGGGTCTCCGGCGCCAGGGTGTCCTCCACCTCCAGCACCTGGGCGAACCAGGCGGACAACAGGCCGATCAGGACCGTGCCCAGCCGGGGCGCGTCGGACGGCTGGAGGACGTCGGCCTGCCGCTCCAGGCCGGTGAGGAACCCCGTCAGCAGGGCGCCCACCCCCTCCCGCCCCGGCAGCCGCCGCCCCAGCAACTGCTGGATACGGGCGGGCGGCAGGGGCACCAGCGACTTGGGGAAGTCCACGCCCACGCCCGTGATCACCTGACGGCCCCGGTCGGCCGGCAGGTGCACCTCGTACGGCCGTGACGTGTCGCTCACCCACAGGTCGCTCGGGCCGTACGCCTCGGCCCGCCCCGCATGCTCGAACCCCAGGTCGCCGCCGAGCACCAGCGACAGGTGGTACATCTCCGGGTCGGACTGCCGCACCAGCTTCTCGGTACGCCGGAACCCCGTCGGCAGGTGCGACGTCGGCCACGCCAGCACCGGGCCCAGCTCCAGCAGCCGCTGTTCCGCCCAGAAGTCGTCGGCGAACAGGCTGCTCATGTGACTGGGCGCGATCGCCCGGTGCATCAACTCGCCCCAGTACTCGAACCGGTGCTCCTTGGGCACGTCGTCGCTCCGGAAGACCGTTCCGATCATGGTGAGGGTCAGTCCTGAGCGGCGTACGGGACGAAGTCGGCCCAGGCGGTGGGGGAGAGGGTGAGCTGGGGGCCGGTGGTGTTCTTGGAGTCGCGGATGTGGATGGTGTGGGGGAGGGCTATGGCTACTTCTACGCAGTCATCGCCGGACGCGCTGCTGTAGCTGCTCTTGAACCAGGCCAGTCGGGTCGTGCTCATAGGTCCCCTCGCATCCGCTGCAACAGGCTCATGGAGTCACGGATGGTGAGAGCCTGCGAACGCATCCTGACATACCGCTGCTTAAGGACGCTGACCACTTTCGCGTCGGAGACCAGCTGACCGCTTTCCTGCCCTTCGAGGTAGGCGAACCACCTGTTCTCCGGGGTTTCCGACAGACGGATCGGCCCCTGCAACCCGGAGTGCGACTCCTGCACCAGGGGCATGACCTGGATATCGACATTCCGCAGTTCGGAGACCTCCAATACGCGGTCGATGAGCCCACGCGTGACTGCTGGCCCTCCGGTGCGCCGCAGGAACAGGTGCTCTTCGAGGATGAAGCCGAAGGCCGTGTTCGCGCGCTCCCTGAACAGCCGCTGTCGCTCGGCACGGGCGCCCCATCGCTCCTCGATCTGCTCGTCGTCCAGTGGCGGAAGTTGGTCGGCGAACAGTGCCTGGGCGTACGCCTCCGTCTGCAACAGCCCTGGGATCATGCGGCACTCGTACGTGTAGAGCGTGATGGCCGCCACCTCCAACTTGGCCCATTTCCTGAACCACGCCGCCAACCCAGGCTGCCTCCCAAGATGCTGAGCCGCCCGAATCAACGCCCCCGTGTTGCCCAGCGCCCGATCCACGCCCTCCACGAACGCCACGTCCGGGATCCGGCGCCCCAGCTCCACCGACGCCACCATGTGCTTGGAGTACCCGATGACCTCGGCCAACTCCTCGCGGCTCAGCCCCGCGTGCTCCCGCAACGCCTGGACCATCGCCCCGAACGTCCGCAAACTGTCGGACGACTCCACCATCGGCCACCTCCCGCGCACCCGCCCACCGAACCGCACCGTTCAACGCCCATCGTCACGGCACGTCACCGGTACTGTCCAGCGAGTGACCACGTACGCTCGCGCGGCGTACGCGGCGCGGAGCTGGTGAACCGGCCCCCGGACCGGCCAGATTGGCGGCATGACCGCACCACCCGCTCGACCGTCGGCCCGACAACTCCCGGCCGGCGTGCACACGTTCACCCAGCGCTTCAGCTCGACCCCGCTCGGCGCCCGCCTGGCGAGACACCTGGCGCTGAATCAACTGCACGTCTGGGGCATCCCGCACGGCTCGGACGCCTCCGACCGGGCCGTGGCGGTCGTGGCGGAGCTGGCGGCGAACGCGGTGACGCACGGCCGTGTACCGGGGCGGGACTTCGAACTGCGCCTCTCCCTGCCCACCGGCTCGCTCCGTATCGAGGTCACCGACACCCGCGCCGAATGCCTCCCGCCCGGCCCCGGCGCCGTACGCCACGCCCGGCCCCTCGACGAGTCGGGGCGCGGCCTGGTCCTCGTCGACGCGCTCGCCGACCGCTGGGACGTGCTGGACCGCGACCCGCCCGGCAAGACCGTACTGGCCGAGATCGATCTGCCGCGTTGGCTGTCGCTGATCAGACGACTGTCGGTAAGGTTGTGACCTTCGGCTGGCGGAAGCCACCCGGAGTCCTTTTTGAGGCTGTGCCGAACGATGAAACTCGACGACACCCCCGCCCGGCTCCGGCTCGACCGGGCCCTGGACGGCTTGGCCGTCACCTTTCGCGGTGAGACCGCCCGCGCCGACGAGACCCAGTGCGACTGTCACTGGGGCAGCGAGGAAGAGCTTGCGCGGTTGAAGGTCCCGGACGTGGAGCTCGATCCGGACCTGCTGCGTCGCACCTGGAGCGCCCCCGACTGGAGCGACCACGGCGCGGTGCTGCGCCGCGTCCTGCCGCAGTTCGCCACGGCGCTGGTCGACGGCCTTGCGGAGCCCATCTTCGGCATGAGCGAGGCCGGACGATCGTTCTCCCGTGGCCACTGGGTGCGGTGGCCCGAGCGGCAGAGCGCGGCGGTGTGGGAGTTCCTGCACGCCTGGTGGGCGTACAGCCTCACCGAACCGGCTCCGGCTGTCCCCGTGTACGAGCTTCTCGCGCTGTGCGTGGAGGCCTCCGGCACGCTCGGCCCGTGGCTCGCCGCCTGGGAGGCGATCGACGACCCCGTGTCCGACCGGCACCTGGCAGAAGCGGCCGCCCAGTGGGAGTACGACCTGCTGGGAGACGAACTCCCCTGGGAGGCCTGGGACACTCCGGACGACGACGGCGTCCTGCGGTCCGAACTCGCGGCCTGGCTGGTCCGCCACGCCCCCGCCCGGCTGCGCGCGGTGGACGCCCCCGAGGAACTGCTTCACCGCATACGGCTGATAGGCCTCACCGGCCCCGCCCGCTGGGAGGACCCGCACTGGCCCAACCACCGCTACTGAAAAGGCTTCTCGTCGGCGAAGACGTGGATGAGGGCGGGGGTGGAGGTGGGGGCGGAGGGGGCGGCGGTGGCGACTGGGCGCCCAGCAGCGGGATCGGGGTGTGCAGGTGCCAGACGCCGGCGAGGTCCAGCGTGCCCTGCCGCTCCGCCAGCAGGATCTGCTGCACGGTGAGACGCCCCGTCAACTCGCACTCCCCGCTGCGTACGGCGACGAGGTTGGCCTCGCGGATGACGGTGACGAGGGCGCCGATGCGGAACTGCAGGTCGAGGCAGACGTCGAGGGTGCCGATCTTGGCGCCGTCCAGGAAGACGTCGACGTAGGGCCGGTGGCTGGAGGTGATCTCGTGGTTGGCGAGCGCGACGACCTCCTCGCTGCCGGGGGTGGCGCGGGTGCGGTGCGCGGCGGCGGTGAGGGCGGCGTGCTTGCGCCAGCCGCCGGCTACGACGTCGAAGATGTCGAGGGAGAGGAAGGAGTCGACGACACCGGCCAGTTCGCGTTCGACGGCCTGATCGGCCGCCGCGCTCAGCCGGCGGCTGCCGTCGAGGAGTGATCTGGCCGTCTCGCCTCCGTGCAGCGGGCCGGCGAGCGCGTCGGCCGGGTCGGGGCACTCCGGCCCGAGCAGAAAGGCCCGAACCGTGAACGGCTCCGCCGGGGCGGTCGTGGTCATGGCTTCACCTCACCTTCTAGTCGAGGTGCTGGGCGCCCGGATCCGCGTGGGGTTCGAGCCGCACGGTGCGATCCGCCGAACGTCCGTCACGCCGCTCACGCAGCTCGGCCGTACCGGCCCCCGGGCGCAGTGCCGTACGAATGTGGTCGCGGGCCCAGCGAGGTCCGCGGTGGCGGTGGTTCATCAGGGAGAAGAGGGCGGCGAGAAGCAGGACGGCCCCGAACAGGGAAGGTCCGACCACCCATCCGACAGGGGTTGTCGGGCCGTCACCGTTGCCCCCGCTGCCGTTTCCGCCGACGTTCCCGTCGGCGTTGCCGGTGCCGTTGCCGTTTCCGTTCGTATTGCCGTTGCTGGTCCCGTTGCCGTTTCCGTTGGTGTCTCCGCTCGTGTCGCCGTTGCCGTTTCCGTTGGTGTCTCCGCTCGTGTCGCCGTTGCCGTTTCCGTTGGTGTCTCCGCTCGTGTCGCCGTTGCCGTTTCCGTTGGTGTCTCCGCTCGTGTCGCCGTTGCCGTTGCCGTTCGTGTCTCCGTTCGTGTCTCCATTTGTGTCGCCGATGGTGTTCCCGTTCGTATCGCCGTTCGTGGTTCCGCCGTTGTTCGGATCCCCGTTCGGGTTCCCGTCAGTTTTCGGGCTCGTTACTTTGAAATCGTCCTCGGCATACCGGTCGGGGTACTTCGTGCATGTGGCCCGCACCTTGTGGGCCTTTTCGGTCGCGTTCGCTGGTACGTCGAAGTCTTCTTTGAAGGTTTTGTCGGTCGACACCTTGGAAGTGGCGAGACTGCTGCCGTCGTCCCATGTCAGACGCACCTGCGAGCAGTTGAAACCGGAACCTTTCGCCGTGACGTCCGTCCCCCGTGAGCCGTCGGAGGGATCCAGTTCGAGTTCGGGCTTATCGGTTTCCGTTTCCGTCACCGTGAACGTCTCATAACCGAAGAGTCTGTTGCTGCAGGTCGCCCACACCTGATGGGGGCCTGGTTCGGCGTTCTCCGGAACCTTGAACGTGGAACCGGAGCCGATGGGCTTGCCGTCCCACTTGATCTGGCTGATGTCGAGGGCCGGGACCGGCGCCGGCCGGACATCCGGCAGCTCGAACACATCCGGCGGAGAGGTGGAGGGCGAAGGGTGCGGAGGGGTGGAGGTCGAGGGGGACGGAGAGGGCGAGTCCTCCGGTTCGGGGCTGCTCTGGGTGCAGGCCTTGAAACCGACGTGAACGACGGTCTTCGGCGGCCCGTGATCCGGGGCGAGGGTGATCGTCTCCACTTTCGCCACCGCACCCGGCGCCGAGAACGCCGTCGGCGCCCAAGCCACCGTAATGCTCATCAGCACTGCGGTCAGCGACTGCCGGATGAATCGCGCGGGGGATGACATGAGTCAAAGGAAGTGAAGATGAAAGTGGAACGAGAAGGAGCCGGGCGATACGGCGCCGAGGACACCTGGACACTTGGACACCCGGCGCTCGGGTATCGCGGTATCGCCTGTTCCATTCTCCTCCGTTCTGTCACTCTTCGCTCATCGTCAGCCTCCGCGCGACTCCGGTGAAGACGGGCGAAATTCAACTACGTCACCGTCAGCAGGTCCCGCTGGTCCGCCGGGAGTTCCACCCTGTCCGCGTAGAGCAGTGCCTGGGCCGGGTCGAAGACCAGTACCACCTCGCCGGTCAGGCCGCCGTGGGTGCCGAGGACCTGGACGATCTGGTCGCCGAGGCGGACGTCGTACTCGTAGCGGGAGCCGACGTAGGAGCTGGTGATGACCTCGGCGGTGAGCTTGTTGACGCCGGGGGCCCGGCCCGTGGTGGTGATCTCCAGGCGCTCGGGGCGGATCGCCACGGTCACGGAGTCGTCGACCACGACGGGCCGTTCGCTGTCGACCCGCACCACGTCCCCGCTGGCGTCGAGACGGATGCTGTGCCGGGTGCCGTCCTGGCCGACGACCTTGCCGGTGAGGAAGTTGCAGCGGCCGACGAACGCGGCCACGGCCGGGGCCGCGGGGCGCTCGTAGATCTCGTGCGGGGTGCCGATCTGGATCATGTTGCCGCCTTCCATCACGGCGATCCGGTCGCTCAACGCCAGCGCCTCCTCCTGGTCGTGGGTGACGTAGACCGTCGTGATGCCCAGGTCCTCCTGAAGGCGCTTCAGCCAGGCGCGGGCCTGCTCGCGGAGTTTCGCGTCCAGGTTGGAGAGGGGCTCGTCCAGGAGCAGAACCGTGGGGGAGTAGACCAACGCGCGGGCCAGCGCGACCCGTTGCTGCTGGCCGCCCGAGAGCTGGTGCGGGTAACGGCCGCTCAGCTCCGCGAGGCCCACCTTGTCGAGCGCCTCGTGGATCAGCGTCTTCTGCTTGTCCTTGGGGACCTTGCGGATGTTCAGCGGCAGCGCGAGGTTCTTCGCGATCGTCATGTGCGGCCACAGCGCGTACGACTGGAAGACCATGCCGAGGTTGCGTTCCTCGGGCGGGAGGAACACGCCCGCCCCGGCGTCCACGAACGGCCTGCCGCCCACCGAGATCGAGCCCTCCGTCGGCTGCTCCAGGCCCGCTATGCAGTTGAGCGTCGTCGACTTGCCGCAGCCGCTCGCGCCGAGCAGTGTGAAGAACTCGCCGTCCTGGATGGTGAAGGTGACATCGCGCAGAACGGAGTTGTCGCCGAACGTCTTGGCCAGGTTCCTAACGGTCACCTCAGGCATGATGCTTTCCCTTCATGAGCAGTCCTGCGAGTGCGACGAAGACCGCGGTGATGCCGATCTGGAGGGTGGCCAGCGCGGCGACGGATCCGGCCCTGCCCTGCGTCCAGAGACTGAGCATGGTGGTGCCGAGGATGTTGTTGTCGGCCGAGCTGAGGAAGACGGCCGGGGAGTACTCCTTGAGCATGATCACGAAGGTGAGGACCAGGGCTCCGGCGAACGCCGGCGTGATCAGGGCCCGCAGGACACGGAAGAAGGTCATGAGCCAGTCGGCGCCGGAGACCCGGGCCGCGTTGTCCAGCTCACCGCCGATCTGCATGATCGCCGGGGCGACCGAGCCGAACGCGCTGGGCAGGGCCCGCATGCCGAAGGCGATGATGACGGCGTAGATCGTGCCCTGGAGGACGGACCCCATCCCGAACGGGGCGAGCGCGAAGGCCCAGAAGAAGCCGATACCGATGATGATGCCGGGCAGGGACTGCGGGATGAGGGCCAGGTACTCCACCGCCCGGCCCCAGCGGAAGGTGGAGCGGCGGGACACCATCACCGCGAACACGGCGAGGACGCTGACGACCACCGAGCCGACACCGGCCACGATCAGGCTGTTCCACATCGACTGCACGTAGTTGTCGGAGTCGAAGACGAGCTCGTAGTTCTTCGTCGTCACCGTCCTGAACGGCGACTGCAGCGGGGTGAAGACGAGGGTGAACGAGCGCATCACCAGGCCCGCGATCGGGATCAGCGCGCCGGCGATCACGTAGAACCAGATGCAGGCGATGCTCACCCACTTCAGCCAGCCCAGGTCGAGCTTGCGCGGGCGGGTCACCTTGCCGCGCACGGACACGAACCGGGCCGCGTCCTTCAGCAGCTTCGCCTGCACGGCCACCAGGCTCAGCGTGACCAGCAGGATGATGGTCGAGGCCGCGCCGAGCATCGTGTAGTCGGGGTCCACCGACTGAAGTCCGTTGTGGTAGAGGAAGGTTGAGAAGACGTCGATGTCGACCGGCTGGCCGTACAGCAGCGGCACGCTCAGTGTCTCGATCGAGACGGAGAAGACCAGGATCGCGCTGTAGACCATGGGCGGGCGCAGCAGCGGTACGACCACCTGGCCGAGGATGCGCAGCGGTCCGGCGCCGCAGACCTGGGCCGCCGATTCGAGCGACGCGTCCGACTGGCGGAGCGCGCCCGCGCAGAAGACGTACGCGATCGGGGCGAGCGCCACGGCCTCCGTGAGCGCCATGCCGGGGATCGAGTACAGGTTCCACGGCACCCCGCCGAAGACCTGCTGCACCTTGACGCTGACGAACCCGGCCGGGCCGTACATGATGATCCAGCCGAAGCCCAGGATCAGCGACGAGATGAAGAACGGCCACTGCATCGCCAGCGCGATCAGCCGGCCGCCGGGCAGCTTCGTGCGCACCACCACGATCGCCATCGGGATCGCGATGGCCAGGCTCAGAAGCGTCGTCAGCGAGGCGAACAGCAGCGTGTTCAGGGCGACTTCACCGAAGCCCGCGTCGGTGAACAGCTCGGTGTAGCCGCTGAGGGTGAAGGCGCCGCCCGCCTCGTACAGCGGGCGGTTGCGGATGCTCTGGTAGAGGGTCGGGACGATCGGGGCCAGCACCAGGACGGCGAGGAACGCCAGGACCGCGTACTGGACGACCGTGTCCCGTCCGATGCCCAGGGGGCGGCGGTAGCGCGGCGGCCTGAACGTTTCCGTGGGTGACTCGCCGGCCGGTGTGCGGGGCGGCTGGGTGAGGGTTGACATCTGCTCTGACTCCGATCGTCCCTGGAGGCTGCCTACTTGCGCATTCCGTCGAAGCGCTCCAGCCAGGCGGCGGCGTCGTCCTTCGTGACCTGCTCGTACTTGACGTGGATGATGTTCTCCTCGCCGACCGCGTCGACGACCTCCTGGTAGGTGTGCAGGCCCTCGCCCTTCACGCCCTCGCGGTACGAGGCCAGACCGCCCTCGGCGACCGCGCGCTGGCCCTCGTCCGACAGGGCGAAGTCCAGGAAGAGCTTCGAGGTCGCCGGGTGCGGCGCCTCGGCGGCGATACCGAGACCGCGCGGCAGGACGACCGTGCCGTCCTTCGGGAAGACGATCTTCACCAGGCCGGCGCTGTCCTCGACCACCGGGTACGCGGGGGAGGCGCTGATCAGGAAGCCCGCCGTGTACTCACCGGAGACGATCTTCTCCAGCTGGGTGCCGGAGGAGGTCTCCGGGCGGGTCAGCGGAAGGATCTTCTTCAGGTCGTTCCACGACTCCGGGTTGCCCTCGGTGAGCGCACGCGTGACCGTGAAGCCGAACGAGCCCTCCGGGTCGCGGACCGTCACCTTGTTCTTGAACTTGTCCTCGTCCGACGTCACGATCTTCGCGAAGTCCGTCAGCGTGGTCGGCGGGGTCTCCAGCAGCGACGTGTTGTACGCGATCGTCATCGGGTCCTGCGACATCGAGTACACGCTCGGCAGCAGCTCCGCGCTCTCGCCCAGCTCCTCCAGCTCCGGGGACTTGTACGTGAGGACCGTGTCCTTGCGGGCCGAGAAGTCCGCCCACGCGGTGGCCGCGCTGGAGATCAGGACGTCCGCCGGGGAGGACCCGGCCGCGTTCTCGGAGAGGGTCTTCTGGAACAGCTCGTCGCTGTCCAGCTCGTTGACCGAGACGGTCTTGATGAAGTCGTACTTCTTCTTGAAGTCACGGACGATCGGGGCCATGTTCTCGTCGCCGAGGTTGGAGTAGACGGTGAGCTTGCCGCCCTCCTTCTTCGCCGCCGCGATCAGGTCGGAGTAGTCCGCCGGGTAGTAGTCCGGCACCTCGCCCGCGGAGATCTTGTTCTCCGCCACCTTGGGCTTGTCGTCGCCACCGCCACCGCCGCAGGCGCCCAGGGTGCCGAGCGCGAGGGTCGCGACGGCGGCGGCCGCGAGGGGACGCCGGAAGGGACGCCTGTACGCGGGTGCCGTGCCGGCGACGGCGATGTGCCCGGCGTGGTCTCCGGTGCCGAAGTGGCTGGATCTTGCCATGGTTCTCCTCCTGGCGCGTGCCTGCTGGCAGCTGTTGCCGGGAGGTTATGGACCCAGGTCGGAGCGGTAAATCCTTCAACGGCCAGAGCTCGTACTGCTCGTATTGGTCGTTGTGTTAGTGACGCGAGTCACCCTCTCCGAACGCCGGTGGATGGCTGAGATCGATCGCCCTTGAGATGTGCCGTGAGCTGCTGCAACCGCCCCCACGCCGCCACGTCCTCCGCCTCCCCGAGCGGGAAGTGCAGTGCCGGGCGGGCCGCCGCCCCCAGTGACACGGGACGCACCTCGACCGGTGGCCGGCGCGCGTGGTCGACGCCGATGGCGTGCACGTCCTCCGGGCCGAGCGTGAAGGCGTACGGGATCGGCGGGCCCTCCAGCCGGGGCGCGGCCGTCAGGTCCTGGCGGGCCCGGCGGACGGAGACGAGCATGGTCTTCAGCGAGTGGCCCGTGACCAGGGCCTCGGCCAGCGGCCGGACGAGGTCCAGGGGCAGTTCCTCGTCGGGGCCGTACCCGACCGTCAGGACCACGTCCTCCTCGACGCCCGCCGTCGTACGCGTGATGCGGACCGTCGCGAGGGCCGGGCGCTCGGGCCTGCCGACCACGATCAGCTGCGAGGGCTCGGGCACGCGCGCACGGGCGAGGTCGGTCAACTGGCGTGGCGACCAGGGGAGGTTGACGGGCTCGGCCGTCCCCCAGCCGCCGGGCGCCGACCCGGTCAGGGCCTCCCAGACGCTCTCCAGCGCCCCGCCCAGCAACAGCCCATCGTCCGCCTTGTGGACCGTGCGGAACGCGACGACCAGTTGACGGCCCACAGCCGAATCGGGGGTGCGTGTGAAGGCCTCCGCCACCGTGGCCCTGCCCTCTGTGGAGAGCGCGGGCGAGAACGCCCCGTCCTGCCAGCGCAGCACCGCCCCCGACAGGCCGTCGTAGTAGCCGCAGTCGGGGTCCTGCACGACCCAGCGGTTGGGGACGCGGGCCAGGGTCGTACGGGCGGGGGCGCTCAGGCGCACATGGGGTGGTGTGACGATCTGGAGGGCGTGCCGGGAGGCAACCGCCGTGCGCATGATCTCGGCGAGCCAGCTGGTGAGGGCGATCACCGGGCGGTCGATCAGCACCACGGCGGCCTTGTCGGTGACGACGTCCACGGCGGGTTGTCCCGCCCCCGCCGACGGTACGGCGGTGATGTCGACGGCCTTCGTGCTCGCCGCCCCTTCCGGCCAGGTGGTCCCGCCCAGCAGGGCGTTGAGGCGGCCGCACACCACTCCCGCGAGCTTCTCCGCCTCGGGTACGGCCGTGGAGGCGCGGGCCTCGGTCCACCAGTACGGCGTCCGGGCGGTCAGCCCGAGCAGCCGCTCCGCCTCGCCCGGCACCTGTACGAGCAGCGGCGACTCCACGGACACGAGGGGGCGTCCGCCGGGGCCGTGCAACTGGACGACCGCCCCGTCGGCCGCCGCCGAAACGTCCAGGTCGGAGCCGCCGGCGTACAGACTCGTCAGCAGCGCCCACACATCGGGCATGGTCGGGGTGAGGGCGATGACGTCCTTGGTCACGGTCGCTCGGCTTCCTGGGAGGTCTGCGAGGTCATGGTCGAGGGCGTGGTCGAAGTCACGGTCGCTCGGCTTCCTGGGATTCCTGGCTGTCGATCGCGGTCTGGATGAGCTGGTGGGCCCTGCCCCGGCGCACCAGCGTGCCCCGCCCCGGCGGCTGCGCGGAGGCGTACAGGCCCGGGAAGAGCTGGCCCTCGCCGCGCTCACCGGTCATCAGCAGCGCGGCCGTACCGGTCTCGCGCAGCGTCTGGAGCAGCGGCTCGTACATCGCCCGGGAGGCGCCCGCGACCCGGCGCGTGATCACGAAGTGCAGCCCGATGTCCTGCGCCGACGACACATACGGCAGGAAGGGGGCGAGCGGCTGCTGACCGGCGGTGGTGAGGATGTCGTAGTCGTCGACGAGGATCACGATCCGGGGGCCCTCGAAGGCGGGCTCGTCGGTGATCGCGTCCGGGTCGGCGGTCTCCGGCAGCCGCTTCTCCAGCTCGGTCGCGATGCCCGAGGCCAGCCCGGCCGCGAGCTTGGCGTTGTGCGCGTAGCCGCCCCGGTACGGCTCCGGGACCACGCCCCGCAGCCCGCGCCGGGGGTCGAACACGCCGAAGACCAGCTCCTCGTCCGAGTACCGCTCGACGAGCTGTCCGACGACCAGCTTCAGCAGGTTCGTCTTGCCGCACTCGTTGTCGCCGAGGATCAGCAGATGCTGGTCCGAGCCGAACAGGTCGAGCAGGACGGGCGCGAGGGCGTCCTGGTCCACACCGAGGGGGATCCGGCGCGGCTCGCTCACGACGGACGGCAGCCGGTCGGCCGGCATCCTGGTCGGCAACACCCGTACCGGCGCGGCCAGTTCACCGTGCCAGGTCGAGCGGATCGTACGGGCCGCGTTCTCCAGGGCCGGACCGAGGTCGCCCGTCGACGGACGTCCGTCGAGCCGGGGGAGCGCGGTCTGCGCGAACAGCTTGCCGTCGGTGAGCACACGCCCCGGTGTGTCGGCGGACAGGGTCTCGGAGAGCTTGCGCTCCACACTCGAATCGCTCGGGTCGTTGAGCCGCAGCTCGACCCGCGTCCCGAACATCGACTGCGTGGCGATCCGTACGTCGTTCCAGCGGAGCATGCCGCCGACGACATGGATGCCGTAGCCGCCGCCGCGCTTGAGCAGGTCCACGACCGCGTCGTCCAGCTCGGCGAACTCGTCGCGCAGCGCGCCGAACCCGTCGACGATCAGCACGATGTCGGTGGAGCCCAGCTCACGCAGCTCGCCCTGCCCGCGCAGCCGGCGGAGCTGGTCGACGGAGTCGATGCCGTGCTCCCGGAACAGTTCCTCGCGCTCGACGAGCATCGTGCGCACCTCGGCGATCGTCCGCGCGGCCCGCTCCCGGTCGGCCCGCCCGGCGATCCCGCCGACGTGCGGCAGCCCGGAGAGCGCGGAGAGGCCGCCGCCGACCAGGTCAAGTCCGTATATGGCGACTTCGGCGGGGGTGTGGGTGGTCGCGAGGGAGAGGGCGAGCGTGCGCAGGAGGGTCGTCTTGCCGGACTGCGGGCCGCCGATCACCGCCGCATGACCGCCGGCCACGGTCAGATCGAGCACCCAGTCGCCCTGCCACTGCCTCGCCGGGTCGTCCAGCACGCCCAGCGGCACCCGCATCGGGCCCGGCGTACGGGCCAGGCGCAGCCCCCGCTCGTCCACCTGGACCGGCCCGGCGGCCGTGTCCAGCGCGATCGCGTCCGGCAGCGGCGCCAGCCAGATCCGGCGCACCGGCCGCGCGGCGGAGGCGAGCTGGTCGACCATCACCGACATCACGGTCGGCCCGGTCTCCCGCTTCGTCGCCCTGGGCTCGGCCCCGGCGTTGTCGACAGGCGCGCCGCCGAGCGTGTTGTACGTCGGATACGGCCAGGCCAGCGGAGTGTCGTCCGCCTCCAGGGCGAGCGCGGGCCCCCGATAGGCCCCGGAGACGTACCCCGCCTTGAACCGCTCGTACGTCGACGTGTCCACCTTCAGATAGCCGAAGCCCGGCAGCGGCGGCAGATGGAAGGCGTCGGTGGTGTCGAGGACGGTCCGCGACTCGTCGGCGGAGAAGGTGCGCAGCCCCAGCCGGTACGACAGATAGGTGTCCAGGCCCTTGAGCTTGCCGCCCTCGATCCGCTGGCTGGACAGCAGCAGATGGACGCCGATCGAGCGGCCGATGCGCCCGATGGACAGGAACAGGTCGATGAAGTCCGGCTTGGCGGTGAGGAGTTCACCGAACTCGTCGATCACGACGAAGAGGTGGGGGAGCGGGGCGAGGTCGGGCCGCTCGGTGGCGCGCAGGGCCGCGTAGTGCCCGATGTCGGCCACGTTCCCCGCGTCCTTCAGCACCTGCTGCCGCCGCTTGACCTCACCGGCGAGGCTGGAGTGCACGCGCTCGACGAGTCCGGCCTGGTTCTCCAGGTTGGTGATCACACCGGCCACGTGCGGGAGCTCGGTGAAGGGGGCGAAGGTCGCGCCGCCCTTGTAGTCGACGAGGACGAGGGCCAGGTCCTCGGGGGAGTGGGTGGCGACGAGGGCCAGCACGAGCGTGCGCAGCAGCTCGCTCTTGCCGGACCCGGTCGCGCCCACGCACAGCCCGTGCGGGCCCATGCCAAGCTCGGAGGACTCCTTCAGGTCGAGGAGTACCGGCTCGTGACGATCCGTCAAGCCGATCGGTACGCGCAGGAATTCACGCTCGCCGCGCGGCGCCCAGAGCCGGGCGAGGTCGAGGACGGCCGGGTCGTCGATGCCGAGGAGGCCCGGGAAGTCGACGGGTCCGGTGACCGGGGTGCCCTCGGCGGCGGACTCCGCGGAGAGGCGGAGGGGAGCGAGCAGCCGGGCGAGCCCTTCGGCGCCGGCGGGGGTCACGTCGTCGGAGGTGCCGCCAGCGGTCATGTGCTGGTCGGCGCGCAGGTCCTCCACGAGGATCTGATCGCCCCGGACGGTGATCCGCACCGACACCTGGTCGGGCTCGTGCACCTGTTCCTCCAGCAGATGCAGCACGGTGACGCCCATGTCGGCGAGACCGACCGCCGAGTCCGGCAGGGGAAGTTCGTCGGCCGTCTCCCCGTACTCGTCGCTCACGACCAGCATCCGCGAGGTCATACGCAGCGCGCCCCGGTCGGCGAGACCCCGGCGGACCTCCGCCGCGTACGAGGCACGGCGGCCCAGCTCATGGCGGAAGTGCCGGGCCAGCTGCGCCAGACCCGGCGCGATCCGGCGGGCGGCCACCGGTCCGTCGTGCTCCTGGCCGTCCAGCACATGCGGCAGCCACTTGGCCCACTCCCAGTCGGCCAGCCGGTCGCCGGGCACACCGAGCGCGACGGCCACGTCGTCCGGGGCGTGTGTGACGGCCACCTGCACGAGCAGCGCGCGGGCGACCCGCAGCACACCCTCGCGGTCACCGACGACGCTGACGTCGCCCGCGCGGTCCAGCGGCACGGTCAGCGGGCAGTCGTTCGCCACGGAGTAGCGGGCCAGCAGCGCGCGGGCCTCGTTGAGCATGAACGGGTCCGGCGGGGTCAGCACACCGCCCTGGTTCTGCCCGATGGCCAGTTCGGCGACCGGTACGTCACCGGTGCCGACCCGCACCCGCAGGAAGTCCGGGTCCTGCCGCCGCCGCTCCCAGAGCCGGGCGGGGTCGCGCACGAGGTCGTAGAGGGCCTCCGGCGGCGGGTTCAGCACCCGGGCGAGCTGCCGCCGCTCACGCTCCTCGGTGCCGAACTCCTCCCTCAGCTCCTCCAGATACTCCAGGTAGCGCTCGCGCTGGGTGCGGCGGGTGCGCTGGGCCTTGCCGCGCTGCGACAGGAAGAGGGCGACCGCGCCGAGCAGCGCGAAGACCAGCACGATCGCGCCGAGGGCCGCGAACTGGCTGTTGCGGATCACGGTCATCATCACGACCGAGCCCATGACACCGGCCATCGGCAGCAGCGCCGTGGCCGCCGTGCCCGCCTTGCCCTCCGGGAGGTTCGGCGGCGGCTCGATCGTCCGGGCCCGCGCGGGTGCGAGCGGACGGGTGCTGCGCGCGGGACGGTGGATCAACTGCTGGGTCACGGACGGACCCCTTCTGCCACGGGTGTCGCTCGCGCGCTCATGGCCATGGAGGGCGTACTCATCGCATCCTCACCGCCCGGCTCAACGCCTCCGCCGCCAGCGTGACGGCCGCGTCCCGGGTCTCCTGCCCCAGCAGGGCCGTACGGATGGGGCCGCCCTGGGCGAGATGACGGTCGTAGGGGACGGCGACGACATGGACACCGGACTCCTTCAGATGCGCGACGGCCGTCTTGCGGTCCAGCGTCACGTCGGGGGAGCCCGCGGTCAGCGCGACGACGGTCGAGGCGAGCGCGGAGTGCGGCAACTGACCCAGCCAGTCGAGCACTTGGCGGGTTCCGTTGACACCCTCGGCGGTCATCGGCGCGACGACCACCCGGGCATGCGCGGTGTCCATGGCCGTACGGGCCACCTCGCCGGGCAGGGTCTCGCAGTCCACGACGGTCACCGCGAAGTAGCGGCGCAGGGCGAGGGTCACGGTCCGGTACGTCCGTACGTCCAGGGGAGCGCCGACGCGTCCCTGGCTGGCGGGCAGCAGCCACCCGCCATCGGATACCGGCACGAGGTAACCGGTTATATCGGTTAGCTGCATCGCGGGGTTGAGGATCCGTGCGAGGTCGGCCGCCGCCCAGCGCACCGAGTCGGCGCCCATGCGCACCGGCAGCGTGCCGAGCGCGGCGTCCGCCTCCAGGGTGAGCACCGGGTCGTGCCGGTAGTGGTTGAAGGTCCGCCCCAGCAGCGCCGACACCGTCGACTTGCCCACCCCGCCCCGGATCGACGTCACGGCGATGACCCGCCCCGTCGTCACCGGCTGCTGCAACTCCCGCGCGATCCGCGTCTCCTCGGCCACGTCCTGCGCGGCGGACGAGGTCAGCTTGCGCAGCGAGCGCCCGGTGCGACGGGTGAGCGAGTCACCGTGCTGGGGGCGACCGAGGGCGTGCGCGAGGCGCGGGTCGATGGTCGGGACGGACTCGGGGGTGGGCATCGGCGACTGCGGCACACGCGAGCCGCGGCGGGCGGGACGCGGGTCACCGGGCTGCGCGGGAGTCCCGGGCGGCGGCTGCGCGGCAGCGTGCGGGGAGTCCACACGGGGGTCGACGACAGGGGGAGCGGGGTGCGCCGGTGGCTGCACCACGGGTACGGGCTGTACGGGTACGGGCTGTACGGGAACCGGCATGTGCGGCACCGACTCGCCGCTCCCACCCGCGCTCGAACTCCCACCCGCGCCCGAAGCGGCCGAAGGCTCAGCCGGCACCGACCGCACCAGCCTCAGCGTCGGTTCCGCGCGTCGAACCGGGGTCTCGACCTCGCTCGGCCCACCGGAGCCGGCCGTGGCTCCGGGCGCCGAATCGCCACCGGCCGCCTCCTGACCCAGCTCGCGGAGCACATCCCGCTGCCAGTCCCCTGCCTGCGCCATATGGGCCCCCAGCTCCTAAGCGAAGGTGTCGAGCAGTCGTCCGTACACGCCGAACACGCCGATGACCAGCGGGAACAGAGCGATGACGCCGATGGACTCCAGCGTGTCCCCGACGCGCCGCAGCCGTACGCGTACATGCTCGGCGGGCTGCACCGCGAGCACCAGCAGCGGTGTGACGGCCAGCAGCACCAGTACGCCGAGCGGACCGGCCGCCTCGCCGGAGTGCTCCAGCCACACCGAGACCAGCCGCACGGCGAGCACGGCCGCCGCGCCCAGCAGCACCACGACCTCGGCGACCAGCGGGAACGCCCGGGCGCGCAGCGCGAGGACGACCATCGTGACGGCGGCCAGCAGCACCGTCCACTTCGTCGGCGTGCGCAGCACGAACGACCCGGCGGCGGCAGCCGACGCGGCCATCGTGACCGTGGCGAGGGCCAGCCCCCGGTGCGTGGCCGTGAGGGCCGCCGCCACCTGGTAGCGGCTCACCGAGGCACCGCCGGAGCGCCGGTCGTCCAGGCCGGACAGGCCCGACGCCATCAGCGCCAGCCTCGGCAGCAGCCCGAGCACGATCACGGAGACCACCGCGAGGACCGCGCCCACCCGGGGCCGCGCCACCGCCTCGGCCACATCCGCCACCAGCGCGTCGACGCCCAGCCAGCACACCACGGCGGCGGCCAGCGCCCCGGCGCCGACCAGCCCGCCCCGCCCGAGCGGGGTGAACAGGCCGAGCAGTACGAGGGTGACGACCCCGGCGGCCGTCATGGCGGCGACCTGGGGTGCACCGGACCAGGCTTGCGCGTCGGAGAGGGTCGCCGCGCCGAGCACGCTCAGCGCGCCGGCCGTGGCGATGAGGGTCGTGGCGAGGCCACGCTTCCCGGCCCGCCCCAGCAGCGCGCCCGCGAGCGCGGCCACCACGGCCACGACCAGCAGGGCGCCCGCGACGACCCCGGGCTCGTACGCCATCCGCGCGAACACCCCGGCCGCCGACGCCCAGCCGACCGTGGCGATCCCGGCCGTCACGCGCCGCGCGGCCGGACGCCAGCGCCAACCGCGGGAGTCGAGGTCCTCGGCCGCCTCGTCGGTGACGTCGTGCACGACCGGCGCCGAAGGCGCGTCCTCGGCCCGCACCAGCCGCAGCACGGCGCCGTCCGGGACCCCGGACGACTCCAGCGTGCTGTCGTGGGCGAGCGCGGAACCGTCCGCCGTGACCAGATGCCGCAGTTCGGGCCGCGTACCGACCTGGTCGTCCAGCAGCCGCATGACCTCCGGCAGCAGCAGTCCGACCGGCTCCCGCGACGGCAGGACGAGATCGACGCGCCGCCGATCACCGACCAGCGTGACCCGGCTGAGTGCCCCCGTAGACATCACGTGTTCGAACCTATCACCGGGTAGAAGTGCTGGTAGATGAGCTGGTGGGGGTGGGTGAGACCGTGCCGTACGGGCTCTTGCCGATGATTCTGTTCGACACGAACGACCACCCCACACATCCCGCGCAGAGCACCGCCGCGATCACGATGCCGGCGAAGACCTTCCCGAGCCGCTCGTCGACCGAACGGCGCTGCCGCTGGGCCCCGAACAGCAGGGCGTCCCGCAGCCTGCGACGCCGCACCGACACCGACTCCAGCAACTGGCTGTCGTAATCCTGCGCAGTCACGGCTACGGGACCCCACTCACGTCTGTCGTGTCAGCCGATGTTGTCGACGGCGGCGCGGGCCTTGGCCAGCGTGGACTGGGCGGTGCCGTCGTTCTGCTCCAGCGTGGTGCGCACCAGGCGGATGATCTCGCGGACCTCGCCCGCCGCCTTCTGCCAGCGCTGTTCCTTGCCGTGGTAGTCGTCCGAGACGCCGTCGGCCTGGAATTCGGTCATCGCGGCCTTCACCGCGGCGTCACGGTCGCCGAGCACCCGCTCCAGCTGACCGACGATGGTGCCGAGGCTCGTCTGCACCTCACCGGAGGCGCCGGTGTCGTACGAGCGGCGGTCCTGGTTAGCCATGTTCGAAGTCCCCCTTACCGGGCGCCGAAGCGGGCCGCGTCGAAGTTTGCCTGGCCCATGTTCGTGTGGGCGTTGTCCTGGGTCTCGACGTCACCGGTGCCGAACGCGTTGTCCATGCCGGACTGACCGCCGAGGATCGCCGCGAGCGAGCTGTTCAGATCGCCGGTGATCTCGTCCGCGCGGTTCTTGAAGGAGTCGAACGCGGCCTTGCCGGATCCGTTGAACTTGCCCTCCAGCGGCTCCGCCGCCGCGATCAGCAGCTGGATCAGCCCGCCCAGGTCGTCACTCGACCCCAGCGTGCTCTTCCCGAGTTCCGCAAGGGTCGTCGCCCCCATGTCGAACTTCACGTCGTGTCCACCCCCGTGTGTCTGGGTCACCTACGTCTCGAACATGCTCTCGCACAACGCGTTGCACCCGCAACGCAGTTGCCCTCGAAGTGACATGATCGGGACATAACCAGGACGCCCCCAGGACGCCTCCACGACGCCCAGCGACGGCTCCGAAAAAAACTCCTCGGAGCCGTGCAACCCTTCCGCGCACCCGTGGGTCGTACTTGCGTCGGAACCCTTCGGAGGGGGATCTGGGGGGATCGCGGGGGTTTCGACACGGAGGGGAAAACCCGAGGGGCCCGGTCGTCGACCGGGCCCCTCGAAACGTCTCGGGCCGTCCGGAGCTCGTCTCGGATCACCCGGGACTCAGAAGAACACCCCGCAACGCAACAGCACATTCGCGTACGGCCGCGCCTCCCCGGTGCGTACGACCAGCCGCGCCCGCTCCGACAGCTCCTTCAGCTTCTCGTGCGGGACCAGCTCCAGCTCCGGGAAGTGCCCCTCCAGCAGAGCCAGCGCCTCGGGGTTGGCCCGCTGGACCTCGTACGCGGCGGTCGCGCCCTCGACCACCAGTTCCGCCAGCAGCCCCTCCAGCACCTCCGCGAAGGACGGCACCCCGGCCCGGAACGCGAGGTCCACCACCCGCGGCCCCTGCGGAATCGGCATGCCCGCGTCGCAGATCAGCACCTCGTGCCCATGGCCGAGTTCGGCGAGAGCACCGGAGAGGTGACGGTTGAGTATCCCGGCCCGTTTCACTGGGCCTCACCTCGCGAGGGCTCTCCGGCGAGCCCGTCCGACCTGTTTTTCCGGCCGGGGGTCCGGGGGTTGTCTCCCGGGACAGCACAGCACAGGGCCGCGACCTCCTCGGCGGTCGGGAACGACACCTGCGCCCCGGCCCTGGTCACGGCGGCGGCCCCGACCCGGGCCGCGTACGCCGCGGCCTCCGCCGGTGCCGAGCCCGCGCCCAGCTTCCACGCCAGCGCCGCGGTGAACGCGTCCCCGGCCCCCGTGGTGTCCACGGCGTCCACCTTCACGGCCGCCACCCGCGCACTGCCCTCGGCGTCGGCGACCAACGCCCCCTCCGCGCCCAGCGTCACGACCACCGACCTCGGCCCCAGCGCCAGCAGGGCCCGCGCCCAGTCCTCGGGAGACCCGCCCAGCTCACCCCCGACGATGACCTTCGCCTCGTGCTCGTTGACGATCAGCGGGTCGCACGCCGCCAGCACCTTCTCGGGCAACGGCCGCGGCGGCGACGGGTTGAGCACGAACCGGGTGCCCTCCGGCAGATTCCGTACGACCTCCACGACCGTCTCCAACGGGATCTCCAGCTGCGCCGAGACCACCCGGGAGGCGTGCAGCAGAGTGCTCGCCGCCCGCACGTCCTCGGGAGTGAGCTTCCCGTTCGCGCCGGGCGACACCACGATGCTGTTGTCCCCCGACGGGTCCACCGTGATCAGCGCGACCCCGGTGGGCGCCCCGCCGACCAGCACACCCACGGTGTCGACCCCCGCGTCCCGCTGCGAGTCGAGCAGCAGCCGCCCGTTCCCGTCGTCGCCGACCCGGGCCAGCAGGGCCGTACGGGCCCCGAGCCGGGCGGCGGCCACGGCCTGGTTGGCGCCCTTGCCGCCGGGGTGGACGGCCAGATCCGAGCCGAGCACCGTCTCCCCGGCCCCCGGCCGCCGCTCGACACCGATCACCAGGTCGGCGTTGGCCGAACCCACGACCAGGAGGTCGTAGTCGTACATGAACTCTCTCCCTATGCAGAGGTGCCCACCGGCCGGTCGCACCGGCGGGCGCAAAGCCGAAACGGCCGGACGGGCCGGGCCCTGTCGGACCCGCACCCGTCCGGCCGACTGGCGGCCCGTCGTTCGGATCATGCCGAAACATGCCGGACGACAGGCCCTCGTCGGTCAGCCGCCGAACGCGGCCACGTTCTTCGACGTGACCACCTTCACCGGCACCATCACCGTCTTCTTCACGTCCTTGCCCTCGGCCGCCTTCAGCGCGTTCCGTACCGCGATCCGGCCCAGTTCGGCGGGCTGCTGCGCCACCGACGCGTACAGCGTGCCCGCCTCGACCGCCTTCAGACCGTCGGGCGTGCCGTCGAAGCCGATGACCTGGACGGACTTGCCGGCCTTGGAGCCCAGCGCCTTGATCGCGCCGAGCGCCATCTCGTCGTTCTCGGCGAAGACGCCGTCGACGTCCGGGTTGGCCTGGAGCAGGTTCGTCATCACGTCCAGGCCCTTGGTGCGGTCCCAGTCTGCGGGCTGCTTGGCGACCACCTCGATACCCGGGTAGGCCTTCAGCCCCTCGGCGAAGCCCGCGCCGCGCTCACGGCTGGCGGAGGTGCCCGCCTGACCCTGCAGGACGACGATCCTGCCCTTGCCGCCCAGCTTCTCGGCGAGCGCCTCGGCCGCCTGCCTGCCGCCGGCGGTGTTGTCGGAGGCGACGAGCGCGGTGGTGTTCGCGTCGTTGACCGAGCGGTCGACGGCGACGAGCGGGATGCCCGCCTTGTTCACGGCCTTCGCCGCCGGGGCCACCGCGTCGGAGTCCACCGGGTTGACGATGATCGTGCCGAGGCCCTCGCTGGTGAAGTTCTGCAACTGGTTGGCCTGCTGGGAGGCGTCGTTCTGCGCGTCGGTGACCGTCAGGTCCACGCCCAGCTTCTTCGCCTCGTCCTGCGCCCCGGCCCGGATCTGCACGAAGAACGGGTTGTTGAGCGTCGACAGCGACAGCCCGATCTTCTGGGTCTTCGCCTCCGACGAACCGCTGTGCAGGAAGGACATCGCACCGACCACGGCCGCCGCGACGACCGCCGCGAGCACATACGTGGCCGCCTGCCTGCCCCGGTTGCCGGACCCGCCGGCACCCGCACCGCCCGCGACCGGAGTCGCCCCGGCCTTCCGGCGGACGGTGTCCAGCAGCACCGCCAGCGCGATGACGACACCGATGACGACCTGCTGCCAGAACGCGGACACGGAGAGCAGGTTGAGGCCGTTGCGCAGCACCGCCAGGATCAGCGCGCCGACGAGCGTGCCGGACGCCTTGCCGGTACCGCCCGCCAGGGAGGCACCGCCGATGACGACCGCCGCGATCGCGTCCAGCTCGTAGCCCTGCGCGGCCTGCGGCTGCGCGGAGGAGAGCCGGGCGGCGAGCACGATGCCCGCTGCGGCGGCGAACAGCCCCGAGAAGGCGTAGATGGCGAGCTTCTGCTTCTTCACCCGCAGCCCGGAGAGCCGGGCCGCTTCCTCGTTGCCGCCGATCGCGTACATCGAACGCCCGATGTACGTCCGGCCGAGCACGAACGCCGTGATCAGCCCCATGACGATCATCACGAGCACCGGCACCGGCAGCCACCCGCCGAGCGTGTCACCGAGGTGCGACACCGAGTCCGGGAGTGCGATCGGCGAACCCTGCGAGATCACGAGCGAAAGACCGCGCGCCACCGACAGCATCGCGAGCGTCGCGATGAACGGCGGCAGCTTCCCGTACGAGACCAGGAAACCGTTGACGAGGCCGCACACGATGCCCGTCGCGATCGCCATGACGACCGCTATCGCGACCGGTATGCCCTGCGAGGTGGCGCTCCAGGCGAGGACCGTGGCCGACAGCGCGGCGACCGAGCCGACCGACAGGTCGATGCCCGCCGAGACGATCACGAAGGTCACGCCGAAGGCGAGGATGGCGGTGACGGCGGCCTGGACACCGACGTTCAGCAGGTTGTCGGCGGTCAGGAAGTCGCCGGACAGCGCCGACATGGCGATGACCAGGACGATGAGCGCGGTGAGCGCCCCGTTGTCGAGCAGGAGGCGGCGCAGCCCCGGGGCGCCACCCGCGCCCGTCGTGCTCTTGAGCGTGTCAGCGGCCACGGGGGGCCTCCACTTCGGTGACGGAGTCGATCGTGTTCGGGTTGGAGACGGCGAGAGCCATCACGGCGTCCTGAGTGGCCTCGGCGCCCGGGAGTTCGCCGGCGATCCGGCCCTGGGCCATCACCAGGACCCGGTCGCTCATACCGAGCACCTCGGGAAGGTCGCTGGAGATCATCAGGACGGCGGCACCGGCGGCGGTCAGTTCGTTGATCAGCTCGTAGATCTCGACCTTGGCGCCCACGTCGATACCGCGCGTCGGCTCGTCGAGGATCAGCACCTTGGTGTCGGCGAGCAGCCACTTGCCGATGACGACCTTCTGCTGGTTACCACCGGAGAGGGTCCGCACCTGCTGCCCGAGCCCGGCCATCCGTACGCCGAGCTGCTCGGCGATCCGCGCGGCGGCCGCCCGCTGCCCCTTGAGGTCGACGATCCCCGCACGGGTCGAGGCCCGCAGGGTCACGAGCCCGAGGTTCTCCTCGACGGACGCGTCGAGCACGAGCCCCTGCCCCTTGCGGTCCTCGGGGATCAGCCCGATGCCGGCCGCCATGGCGGCGTTGACGTCATGACCCTTCAGCGGCGCCCCGGAGACCTTCACGGCCCCCTTGTCGTACGGATCCGCGCCGAACACCGCCCGCACGACCTCGGTACGACCGGCCCCGACGAGCCCCGCGATCCCGACGACCTCACCGGCCCGCACCTCGAAGCCGACGTCATGGAAGACGCCGTCCCGCGTGAGCCCCTCGACGGTGAGCAACGCGGCCCCGGTGTCGGCCTGCTGACGCGGGTACTGCTGCTCGATCGACCGCCCCACCATGAGCCGTACGAGCTCGTCCTCGGGAGTGGACGCGGGTACTTGGCCCACACTCCTCCCGTCCCGGATGACGGTGACGCGATCTCCGAGGGCGGCGATCTCCTCCAAGTGATGGGTGATGAAGACGACACCCACCCCGTCCTCGCGCAGCTTGCGCACGATGACGAAGAGCTTCTCCACCTCCTCGGAGGTGAGCACGGCGGTCGGCTCGTCCATGATCAGCACGCGGGCGTCCAGACTCAGCGCCTTCGCGATCTCGACCATCTGGAGCCGGGCGATACCGAGTTCACGGACACGCGCGCGTGGAGACACCTGGACGCCGACCCGCTCCAGCAGGACGGAGGCATCGGCCTCCATCTTCTTCCGGTCGATCATCCCGAGACGGCGCGGCTGCCGCCCCAGGAAGATGTTCTCGGCGACCGTCAGATCGGGAACGAGGTTGAACTCCTGGTAGATGGTGGCGATCCCGAGGCGCTCGGAGTCCTGAGCACCCTGGATGCGCACCTCCTCGCCACCGGCCAGGATCCGCCCGGCGTCGGGCGTGTAGGCACCGGAGAGCATCTTGATGAGCGTGCTCTTGCCCGCGCCGTTCTCACCGAGGAGTACGTGCACCTCGCCCCGGCGCAGATCGAAGTCGACGCCGTCGAGCGCGACCACGCCGGGAAAGGCTTTCCGTATGCCCTCGATGCGCAGCAACTCGTCCTGGTTGCTCACGACTGGCTCCTTCTCACGGGGGACTGCGCGGCTGGGTCCTGCGCAGGTGGCTCGCCGCACGAGCGGCGTACGACGAGCCGGGCGGGGAGGGTGACCGACTTGGGCGGCCGCCCCTCGATGAGATCCACCAGCGCGCGTACGGCGGCCCGCCCCAGCTCGCCCGTGGGCTGGGCGATGGCGGTGATCGGCGGATCGGTGTGCACGAACCAGGGGATGTCGTCGAACGCGGCCAGCGCGATGTCGTCCGGAACGCGCAACCCACGCGCGCGTACGGCGTCCAGCGCGCCGAGGGCCATCAGGTTGTCCGCCGCGAACACGACCTCGGGCGGCTCGGGCAGATCGAGGAACCCCTCGGTGACCCGCCGCCCGCTCTCGGCCTGGAAGTCGCCCTGGCCTATGTAGGCGTCGGGCAGTTCGAGCCCGTACGCGTGCAGCGCCTCCCTGAAGGCCTCCACACGCTCCCGGCCGGTGGTGGTGGCCGCGGGCCCCGCGATGATGGCGAGCCGCCGGTGCCCCAGCCCGTGCAGGTGTGCGACGAGATCCCGTACGGCACCGCGCCCGTCCGCCCGCACGACGGGCACGTCCACCCCCGGGATCCACCGGTCGGCGAACACCATGGGCGTCCCGCCGCGCACGGCGTCGACCATCAGGGGCGAACCACCGTCCGTCGGGGAGACGAGAAGACCGTCGATACGGCGGTCCAGCAGGCTCCGTACGTGGTGGTCCTGGAGGTCGGGCCGTTCGTCGGCGTTGCCGATGATCACGCTGTAGCCGAGCGCGCGGGCCTCCTCCTCGACGGACCGGGCCAGCTCGGTGAAGTACGGGTTCATCACATCGCTGATGACCAGCCCGAGGGTGTGGGTCTGGTCGGTGCGCAGCGAACGGGCGACGGCGTTCGGGCGGTAGCCCAGCGTCTCGACGGCGGCCAACACGCGCGTGCGTGCGTCGTCGCTGACCGACGGATGGTCGTTCAGGACACGCGAGACCGTGGCGACGGAGACCCCCGCCTCGGCAGCGACGTCCTTGATGCTCGCCATCGCCGCTCCACCTCCTCGTGGAATCGATTACATCGACGTTGTAGGGAGGATTGGAATCGATTACACGGGGGTTAATCAAGCCCCCGAGACCAGATCGTGATGAGCTGAGCGCCCCGCAGGGACGCGGGGAACTGCGCGACCGGCCCCCACTCACCCGCTCTCGTCGACGAACCCCTCGTCCACAGGCCCGGTGCCCTGTCGGTGGCACCCGGTAGCGTCGGATCATGTCGAATCAGGCGGGGACCCCTCAGACGGGAGAACGGCGACTGGCCACGCTCGAAGGCGTGCTCGAACGCATCACGTACGCCAACGAGGACAACGGCTACACGGTCGCGCGCGTGGACACCGGCCGAGGCGCCGCCGACCTCCTCACCGTCGTCGGCGCACTCCTCGGCGCCCAGGTCGGCGAGTCCCTGCGCATGGAGGGCCGCTGGGGCTCCCACCCCCAGTACGGCAAACAGTTCACGGTGGAGAACTACACGACGCTCCTCCCGGCCACCGTCCAGGGCATCCGCCGCTACCTGGGCTCCGGCCTGGTCAAGGGCATCGGCCCGGTCTTCGCCGACCGCATCACGCAGCACTTCGGCCTGGACACCCTCCAGATCATCGAGGAGGAGCCGAAGCGACTGATCGAGGTCCCCGGCCTCGGCCCCAAACGCACGAAGAAGATCGCGGACGCCTGGGAGGAGCAGAAGGCGATCAAGGAGGTCATGCTCTTCCTCCAGACGGTCCAGGTGTCCACCTCCATCGCCGTCCGCATCTACAAGAAGTACGGCGACGCCTCGATCTCGATCGTCAAGAACCAGCCCTACCGCCTCGCGGCCGACGTCTGGGGCATCGGCTTCCTCACGGCCGACCGCATCGCCCAGTCCGTCGGCATCCCGCACGACAGCCCGGAGCGCGTGAAGGCGGGCCTCCAGTACGCCCTTTCACAGTCCACCGACCAGGGCCACTGCTACCTCCCCGAGGAGCGGCTGATCGCCGACGCCGTCAAGCTCCTCCAGGTCGACACGGGCCTGGTCATCGAGTGCCTGGCCGAGCTGACCCTGCCGGACGAGGACTCCGGCGACCCCGGTGTCGTACGGGAGAAGGTGCCGGGCCCGGACGGCGACTCCGTGACCGCCGTCTATCTGGTCCCCTTCCACCGCGCCGAACTCTCCCTCTCCGCCCAGCTGCTGCGCCTTCTGCGCACCGGCGAGGACCGTATGCCGGGCTTCCACGACGTGGCCTGGGACAAGGCGCTGGCCTGGCTGAAGGGGCGTACGAGCGCCGATCTGGCCCCCGAGCAGGAGGCCGCCGTCAAGCTCGCGCTGACGAAGAAGGTGGCCGTCCTGACCGGCGGCCCCGGCTGCGGCAAGTCCTTCACGGTCCGCTCGATCGTGGAGCTGGCCCGCGCCAAGAAGGCGAAGGTCGTGCTCGCCGCCCCCACCGGCCGCGCCGCCAAGCGCCTCGCCGAGCTGACCGGCGCCGAGGCCTCCACCGTCCACCGCCTGCTGGAGCTGAGGCCGGGCGGCGACGCGGCGTACGACAAGGACCGGCCGCTGGACGCCGACCTGGTGGTGGTCGACGAGGCGTCGATGCTGGACCTGCTGCTGGCCAACAAGCTGGTGAAGGCGGTGCCGCCGGGGGCGCACCTGCTGTTCGTGGGGGACGTCGACCAGTTGCCCAGCGTCGGCGCGGGCGAGGTCCTGCGCGATCTGCTGGCCGACGGCAGTCCGGTCCCGGCGGTCCGGCTCACCAAGGTCTTCCGCCAGGCCCAGCAGTCGGGTGTGGTGACGAACGCGCACCGGATCAACGCGGGGCAGCACCCGGTCACCGACGGCATGAAGGACTTCTTCCTCTTCGTCGAGGACGACACGGAGGAGGCCGGCCGGCTCACCGTGGACGTGGCCGCCCGTCGGATTCCCGCCAAGTTCGGCCTCGACCCGCGCCGGGACATCCAGGTCCTCGCCCCCATGCACCGCGGCCCGGCCGGCGCCGGAAACCTCAACGGCCTGCTCCAGCAGGCGATCACCCCGGCCCGCCCCGACCTGCCCGAGAAGCGCTTCGGCGGCCGGGTCTTCCGCGTCGGCGACAAGGTGACGCAGATCCGCAACAACTACGAGAAGGGCGAGAACGGCGTCTTCAACGGCACGGTCGGCGTGGTCACCGCCCTGGACCCGGTCGACCAGCGCCTGACGGTGCTGACGGACGAGGACGAGGAGGTGCCGTACGAGTTCGACGAGCTGGACGAACTGGCGCACGCGTACGCGGTGACGATCCACCGCTCACAGGGCAGCGAGTACCCGGCGGTGGTGGTCCCGGTCACCACGGGCGCGTGGATGATGCTCCAGCGCAACCTCCTCTACACGGCGGTGACTCGGGCCAAGAAACTGGTCGTCCTGGTCGGCTCCCGCAAGGCCATAGGCCAGGCGGTACGCACGGTCTCGGGCGGCCGCAGATGCACGGCCCTCGACTTCCGACTGGCGCCCCGGGCCCTGGAGCCCTGAGACTGGCACCAAGTGCCCTCTCGTGACGTTCACGCGTCACGTGAGTGAAATTTGATCGATCAAATGAGTCGCAAAGGTCACACAGCTCTTCCAGATGCCGGACGGAGCGGGCAGGATGAGCAAGTTGGCGGCACTGAGTGCCGCCAATAGGCCCGATGGTCGACCCCGAGTGCACTCTCCTGAGCCAATTGGGGGATGGTAGAGACAGTCAGGGCACCTCGAAGATGAGGCACTACGTCGGTGAGGGATGACGTGAGCGACAACTCTGTAGTACTGCGGTACGGCGACGGCGAGTACACCTACCCGGTGATCGACAGCACCGTCGGCGACAAGGGCTTCGACATCGGGAAGCTCCGGGCCCAAACCGGTCTGGTCACCCTGGACAGCGGCTACGGCAACACGGCCGCCTATAAATCCGCCATCACCTATCTCGACGGTGAGCAGGGCATCCTGCGCTACCGCGGGTACCCGATCGAGCAGCTGGCCGAGCGCTCCACCTTCCTTGAGGTGGCGTATCTGCTCATCAACGGTGAGCTTCCGACCGTCGACGAGCTCGCCACTTTCCAGGGCGAGATCACGCAGCACACCCTGCTGCACGAGGACGTCAAGAACTTCTACCGGGGCTTCCCGCGCGACGCCCACCCGATGGCGATGCTGTCGTCCGTGGTCAGCGCCCTGTCGACGTTCTACCAGGACAGCCACAACCCGTTCGACGAGCGGCAGCGCAACCTCTCCACGATCCGCCTGCTCGCCAAGCTCCCGACGATCGCGGCGTACGCGTACAAGAAGTCGATCGGTCACCCGTTCGTCTACCCGCGCAACGACCTCGGGTACGTCGAGAACTTCCTGCGCATGACCTTCTCGGTCCCGGCGCAGGAGTACGACCTCGACCCGGTCGTCGTCTCCGCGCTCGACAAGCTTCTGATCCTGCACGCGGACCACGAGCAGAACTGTTCGACCTCCACGGTCCGCCTGGTCGGCTCCTCGCAGGCGAACATGTTCGCCTCGATCTCCGCCGGTATCTCCGCGCTCTGGGGCCCGCTGCACGGCGGCGCCAACCAGTCCGTCCTGGAGATGCTGGAGGGCATCAAGGTCAACGGCGGCGATGTCGACTCCTTCATCCGCAAGGTGAAGAACAAGGAGGACGGCGTCCGCCTGATGGGCTTCGGCCACCGGGTGTACAAGTCCTTCGACCCGCGCGCCAAGATCATCAAGGCCGCCGCGCACGACGTCCTCTCCGCGCTCGGCAAGTCCGACGAGCTGCTGGACATCGCGCTGAAGCTCGAGGAGCACGCGCTCTCCGACGAGTACTTCGTCTCGCGCAACCTCTACCCGAACGTGGACTTCTACACGGGTCTGATCTACCGCGCCATGGGCTTCCCGACCGAGATGTTCACGGTCCTCTTCGCCCTCGGCCGCCTCCCGGGCTGGATCGCCCAGTGGCACGAGATGATCAAGGAGCCCGGCTCCCGCATCGGCCGCCCGCGCCAGATCTACACGGGCGTCGTCGAGCGCGACTTCGTGCCGGTCGAGGCGCGATAGCCATACTGCTGAGCCCCGTACGGCGTGCCGTACGGGGCTTTGTGGTTTCCGTGTATGGAAAAGGCGCCCTGCAACGCTGGTCCCCCCACGGGCCGGCGAGCAGGGCGCCTTCCCATGTCCCGGTGCGGATTCCCCCCACGGGATCCGGCCGGGCGTCTGGTGGGCACAGCGCCTGAATCGCTGAGCAGGACGAGCAGAGCTCGTCGTACCACTGTGTGCGGTTGTTGTGCTGAGGTACTGCTGTGCTGCGGTCTGCCGGGACGCGTACGTACGGGAGGGCCGCTCAAAGCTCCCCGGTGTACGTGCCCCGGCAACGCAATTCCGGGAACGTCCCCCAAGACATCCCCAGATGCCAGTCACGCCCCCCAAGACGCTTCTGACATCGCCAACTTAGACTCACGAACCCCTTCGTTGGTTACGTTCACATCACTGTGATCTGCGTCTCTCGGCATATGTCCTGAAGATACGCAAGAGACTCAAAACGGTGATCGAGACCCCAGCGTAAGGATGATGCGCGAGCCTTGTGAAGAGCTTATGTGAGGCTGAGTCCGGACTCTAGAGGGACTTTTACCTCGTCGTCATGAAAATGCCCTGAGTCGCAAGCTGTTCGTGACCACGAATACGGACGAAAAGGCCATTGTCGCCCCCGCGATCATCGGGTTGAGCAGCCCGGCGGCGGCCAGCGGCAGCGCGGCCAGGTTGTATCCGAACGCCCAGAGCAGGTTCCCCTTGATCGTGGCCAGGGTCCGCCGGGAGAGCCGGATGGCGTCGGCGGCCACCCGCAGGTCACCGCGGACGAGCGTCAGGTCCCCCGCCTCCATCGCCGCGTCCGTGCCCGTGCCCAGCGCCAGCCCCAGATCGGCGGTGGCGAGCGCCGCCGCGTCGTTCACGCCGTCACCGACCATCGCGACCGTACGGCCCTCGCCCTGGAGCCGCCGTACGACGTCGACCTTGTCCTCGGGCAGCACCTCGGCGATCACGTCCTCGGGGGCGATGCCGACCGCCGCGGCCACGGAACGCGCCACGCGCGCGTGGTCCCCGGTCAGCAGCATCGGAGTGAGCCCCAGCGCCCGCAACCGCCGGACGGCCTCGGCGCTGGTCTCCTTGATCGCGTCGGCGACGGTGACGACACCGAGCGCCACTCCGTCCCGGGTGACCACGACCGCCGTGCGCCCCGCGTCCTCGGCGGCCTCCTTGGCGGCCTCCAGCGCCTCGGGGAGGGGCCCGTCGAAGATCCGCCCCACCTGGACGTGGTGGCCCTCCACGCGGCCGTGTACGCCCTTCCCGGGCACGTTCTCGAAGTGGTCCACGCCAGGCAGGGTGCCCAGGCGCTTTTCGGCGCCCGCGGCGATCGCCCGGGCCACCGGGTGCTCGGAGGCGTGTTCGACGGCGCCCGCGAGGCGCAGGACGTCCTCTTCGAGGGCGTCCTCGGCCGCGTGCACCTCCTGGAGGGTCATCCGGCCGGTGGTGACCGTGCCGGTCTTGTCCAGGACGACCGTGTCGACGCGGCGCGTGGACTCCAGGACCTCGGGGCCCTTGATGAGGATGCCGAGCTGCGCGCCGCGCCCCGTGCCGACCAGCAGGGCGGTCGGGGTGGCGAGGCCGAGCGCGCACGGGCAGGCGATGATCAGCACCGCGACGGCCGCGGTGAACGCGGCGGCGGTGTCGTCGGTCGCCCCGAGCCAGGCGCCGAACGTGGCGACCGCGATCACCAGCACGACGGGTACGAACACGGCCGAGATCCGGTCGGCGAGCCGCTGCGCCTCCGCCTTGCCGTTCTGCGCGTCCTCCACCAGCTTCGCCATCCGGGCGAGCTGGGTGTCGGCGCCGACCCGGGTGGCCTCGACGACGAGCCGGCCCCCGGCGTTGACGGTCGCACCCGTGACGGCGTCCCCGACCATCACGTCCACCGGCACCGACTCGCCGGTCAGCATGGACGCGTCGACCGCCGAGGAGCCCTCGACGACCGTGCCGTCGGTGGCGATCTTCTCGCCGGGCCGTACGACGAACCGGTCCCCGACGGCCAGCTGACCGGCGGGGATCCGCACCTCGCGCCCTCCGCGCAGCACCGCGACCTCCTTGGCGCCCAGCTCCAGCAGCGCCCGGAGCGCGGCCCCGGCGCGACGCTTGGAGCGGGCCTCCAGATAGCGGCCGAGCAGGATGAAGGCGATGACCCCGGCGGCCACTTCCAGGTAGATCGTCGACGAGCCGTCCGTACGGGACGCGGTGCCGTTCTGAATTGCCGGAAGAGTGAAGCCGTGCCGCATGCCCGGCATGCCCGCGTGGCCCCAGAAGAGCGCCCACAGGGACCAGCCGAACGCGGCGAGCGTGCCGACCGAGACGAGCGTGTCCATGGTGGCCGCGCCGTGCCGCAGATTGGTGAAGGCGGCCCGGTGGAAGGGCAGCCCGCCCCAGACGACGACCGGGGCGGCCAGTGTCAGCGAGAGCCACTGCCAGTTGTCGAACTGCAGCGCCGGGATCATGGACATGAGGATCACGGGGGCGGCGAGCAGCGCGGAGACGGTGAGCCGCTGACGGAGGGAGGCGAGTTCGGGATCGGCCTCCGGTGCGGGCTCCTCCTGCTGGGGCGGGGCCGGTGGCGGCGGCTCCTCGGCCGTGTAGCCCGTCTTCACCACGGTGGCGATCAGATCGGAGACGCCCACCCCTACGGGGTACGTCACCTTCGCCTTCTCCGTCGCGTAGTTCACCGTGGCGGTGACCCCGTCCATGCGGTTGAGCTTCTTCTCGACGCGGGCCGCGCAGGAGGCGCAGGTCATCCCGCCGATCGTCAGCTCGACCTCATGGAGGGGCTCACTTGTGGGTGCCTCTGCGGTGGTGCTGCTCATGTCCGTACTCCCGGAACGAACGGCGAGGGGGGTCAGGCCTTGCCGACCAGCTCGAAGCCGGCCTCGTCGACGGCGGCGCGCACGGCCTCCTCGTCGAGCGGGGCGGCGGAGACCACGGTGACCTCGCCGCTGGAGGCGACGGCCTTCACGGAGGTGACACCGGCGAGTTCCGAGATCTCACCGGAGACGGCACCCTCGCAGTGCCCGCAGCTCATTCCGCTCACCTTGTAGACAGCGGTGACGGAACCCGGGGTGTCGGTCTGGGCGGTCATGTGGTTGCTCCTCGTCGAGGCGTGTGGGGTTGTGGGGTCCAGTCGACCCTCAGGTGACCCAGGATATACCCCTAGGGGGTATGAATCCAAGAGATGTCGGCGAGGGTGCCCCGAAGGGTGGGGCGGGCGTGGCGGTGGACGACGGCTGCTCGCGGGGTCAGGGGGTCGGTGTCGTGCCGGCGTTCGCGGCGACGGTCAGCTGGACGCCCACCAGTGGCTCCAGGTAGCGGAACAGGACGTTCTTCAGCTCCTGGATGTATGCGTCGCGCTCGGTGCCCTCGTGGGCGAGCACGAGCTCCAGGCCGGCCTTGTAGACGCCCACGCAGACGTGTGCGGTGCGCGTGAGGTCGGCGGCCGGCGCGTCGGGCAGGAACGGCGAGAGCAGCGCCTCGATCCGGGCGACCAGCGTCACGTGCAGGGCGTCGTGCTCCTCGGCGATCCGGCCGGGGATGTCCGGGCCGTGCATCAGCGCGAAGACCACGGGGTGCTCGCAGTTGAACTCGATGAAGCGGTCGACGGCGGCCGCGACGGCCTGCTCCAGCGGTGTGTTCGGCGCGACCGGCGCCAGCGCCTCGCCGAACGTCTCCCGCATCTCGTGCAGGAGCCGGTCGCCCAGCTCGATCGCGATCGCTTCCTTGTTCGGGAAGTACTGGTACAGCGTGCCCGGCGAGACCCCCGCCTCGCGGGCGATCGCGTTGGTGCTGGCGGCGGTGTAGCCGGTCGTGCAGAAGACGGACGCGGCGGCTTCGAGCAGCTGTGCGATACGGCGCTCGCCACGGGCCTGGCGGCGGCGTGGCTGCTCCTTGTCCTGGCCCGTGCCCCGGTCGGCCTCCGGGCCCTTCGCCAGGCTCTGCTCCCGGTTCTTCTCCTGGTTGGTGGGCACGCGGTTATCCCCAGCTCTCCCGAACGCGATTGACAAACACGAGCGGTCGCTCGCATTCTAGTGAAACGCGAGCGATCTCTCGTATTTGACCAGTCTATGGCCATGGTGCGTCCTTGCCGCCTGCCTGCGCGCAGCACGGACCACGGTGAAGGGGACACCGCAAGATGACCGAAGTCAACAGGCCACCCCGGGTGGGCGGCTGGACCCGTTTCGCGACCGGGCGTCCCCGGCTCACCCTGCTGTTCGCCCTGGTGCTCACCGCCCTCGCGGTGGCCGCGGGCAGTGGAGTCGCGGACCGCCTGGGCAGCGGCGGCTGGGAGGACCCGGGCGCCCAGTCCACGTATGCGACGAAGGCCCTGGAGCGGGAGTTCCCCGACTCCCAGCCGAACTTCCTGCTGCTGGTCGACGCGGGCGGGGCCTCGGTCGACGATCCGGCGGTCGCCGCCGAGGCGAAGAAGCTGGCCGAGGGGCTCGCCGCCGAGAAGGGCATCACGGGGGTCGGCTCCTACTGGCAGTCCGGCCTGCCGACCCTGCGCGCGGAGGACGGCCACGAGGCGCTGATAGCGGCCCGTCTGACGGGCGACGAGACGGCGATGAACAAGACGCTGGACCGCATCGCGCCCGAGTTCCGCGGCACGCACGGCCCGGTCGAGGTCAGGATCGGCGGCATGATCGCCGTGCGGCACGAGATGCAGACGATCATCCAGGAGGACCTCCTCCGGGCCGAGATCATCGCCCTGCCGGTGACGCTCGTGCTGCTGGTGATGGTCTTCGGCAGCGCGGTCGCCGCCCTGCTGCCGCTCGGCGTGGGCATCGTCGCGATCCTCGGCACGAACGCGGTCCTGCGCGGCCTCACGGAGGTCACGGACGTCTCGGTCTTCGCGCTGAACCTGACGACGGCGCTGGGTCTCGGCCTGGCGATCGACTACGCCCTGTTCATCGTGCGCCGCTTCCGCGAGGAGCTGTCCACCGGAGCCGAGCCCCTGGCCGCCGTGGCCACGACCATGCGCACGGCCGGCCGTACGGTCCTGTTCTCCGCCCTCACGGTCGCCGTCTCCCTGGCGGCCATGATGATCTTCCCGCAGTACTTCCTGCGCTCCTTCGCCTACGCGGGCATAGCGGTGGTCCTGCTGGCCGCGGCAGCCGCGCTGATCCTGCTCCCGGCCGCTCTGGTGCTGCTCGGCGAGCGGGTCAACGCCCTCGACATGCGGCGGCTGTTCAGGCGGAAGAAGAGCCGGCCGTCGAGCGGCGAGGCCGAGGAAGGCGCCGCCTGGGGCCGTATGGCGAACCTCGTCATGCGCCGTGCCCCCTACTTCGCGGTGGCCACGACCGCCGGTCTGGTCCTCCTCGGGCTGCCCTTCCTGGGCGTGAAGTTCGGCACGGCGGACGATCGCCAGCTGCCCTCGACCGCGGAGTCCCATGTCGTGCAGCAGCACATCAGGGACGGCTTCCCGGGCAGCCCCGGCGGCGGCCTGGAGGTGCTCGCGGAGGGGAAGGCGACGGAGTCCGAGTACGCGGCGTACAAGGACCGCATCGCCGATCTCCCCGAGGTGCTTCGCGTGGACGGCCCCCTGGTGAAGGGCGACGCGGCCTACTTCACGGTGCAGCCGAGGGGCGAGGCGGTCGACGAAGGCGCGCAGCGCCTGGTGGACGAGATCCGGGCGACGGACGTCCCCTTCGACACCTCGGTGACGGGCACGGCCGCGGTGCTGGTGGACACGAAGTCGGCCATCGCCGAAGGCCTCCCCTGGGCCCTCTCCTTCATAGCGATCGTCACCCTCCTCCTGGTCTTCCTCCTCACGGGCAGCGTGTTGATCCCCGTCCAGGCGGTTCTGCTCAACGCGCTCAGCCTGACGGCGATGTTCGGCGCGATGGTCTGGGTCTTCCAGGACGGCCACCTCTCGGGCCTCCTCGACTTCACCAGCCCCGGCTCGATAGAGACCACCCTCCCGGTCCTGATGTTCTGCGTGGCCTTCGGACTCTCCATGGACTACGGCGTCTTCCTGCTCTCCCGCATCAAGGAGGAGTACGAGCACACGGGCGACCACACGGCCTCCGTCCGCTTCGGCCTTCAGCGCACCGGCGGCCTGATCACCGCGGCCGCGGTCATCCTGGCGGTGGTGATGATCGCGATCGGCACGTCCCGAGTCACCAACACCAAGATGCTGGGCCTGGGCCTTGCCCTGGCAGTCCTGATGGACGCCATGGTCGTCCGCAGCCTCCTGGTCCCCTCGGTCATGCGCCTCACAGGCCGCGCCACGTGGTGGGCCCCGGGCCCCCTTCGAAGGTTCCACGAGCGCTTCGGTCTGAGCGAGGGCGAGGGGCGGCCGACGGAGCCGGACGCTCCGGACAAGCCGGAGCCCACCCCGAAGCAGAACGAGCCCAACGAGACCGAGGCCATATCCAGCCCGTCCGGCGTCTGAGGACGAGCCCGAAGGGCGAAGCTCGGGGACGGCGGGCCGTGCGTGGTCGAGTGCGGGTTGCGGTCGATTGCCCGCACAGTTCCCCGTGGCCCTGAAGCAACGGCCCTGCGGGCCGTAAAGCGACGGCCGCCCCTGAAAAGACCGGGGCGCAGCCCGGTCTTTTCAGGGGCGCGGGGAACTGCGCGACCAGCCACACACAACCCGCATCCACCCAAACACCCACGCCCCCACCTCCCTAGGCACCCCCCACCCACCCGGAAGCCACCCCACCCACCCGGAAGCCACCCCACCCACCCGGAAGCCACCCCACCCACCCGGAAGCCACCCCACCCACCCGGAAGCCACCCCACCCGCCCGGGAAGCCCTCCCACCCGCCCGGGAAGCCCTCCCATCCGCCCGGGAGGCCCTCCCATCCGCCCGGGAGGCCCTCCCACCCACGGAAGCCCTACCCACCCACCCCGCCTCCCCGGGGTCGAAGGGGCGGCAGCCCCTGGGGGATGGGACGGGTAAGTAGGGGCGGCGGGGGCGAGAAACCCGCCCCACCCCCGGGTGCCATGCTGACCAGGGCCCAAGCCGAGGGCAGGGAAGCCCCGGCGGTTCAGGTGGCCCATATGGCCCCGGTGTCGAAAGGTGAGACATATGCGCGCGGTGGTGTTCGAGCGGTTCGGTGAGCCGGCCGAGGTGCGGGAGGTCCCGGACCCCGCCCCGGCGGAGCACGGAGTCGTGGTCCGGGTCGAAGCCACCGGCCTCTGCCGCAGCGACTGGCACGGCTGGATGGGCCACGACCCGGACATCACCCTCCCGCACGTCCCGGGCCACGAGCTCGCCGGAGTGGTCGAGTCGGTCGGCGCCCGGGTGACCGGCTGGCGCCCCGGCGACCGCGTCACGGTCCCGTTCATCTGCGCCTGCGGCAGCTGCGCCGACTGCACCGCAGGCGACCAGCAGGTGTGCGCACACCAGACCCAGCCGGGCTTCACCCACTGGGGCTCCTTCGCCCAGTACGTGGCCCTGGACCACGCCGACGTGAACCTCGTAGCCCTCCCGGACGAGCTGTCGTACGGCACGGCCGCCTCACTCGGCTGCCGCTTCGCGACGGCGTTCCGCGCGGTCGTGGCACAGGGCCGCGTCGCCGCGGGGGAGTGGGTGGCCGTGCACGGCTGCGGCGGCGTGGGCCTCTCGGCGGTGATGATCGCGGCGGCGTCGGGCGCGCGGGTCGTCGCCGTCGACGTATCGCCGCAGGCGCTGGACCTGGCCCGGAAGTTCGGCGCGGCGCAATGCGTGGACGCCTCCCGCACCGAGGACACGGCCGCGGCGATACGGGACCTCACGGGCGGCGGCGCCCACCTCTCCCTCGACGCCCTGGGCTCCCCGGTCACCTGCGCGGCCTCGGTGAACAGTCTCCGCCGCCGGGGCCGCCACATCCAGGTCGGCCTGCTCCCCTCGGAAACGGGCACCACCCCCGTGCCCATGGCCCGCGCGGTCGCCCTCGAACTGGAACTCCTGGGCAGCCACGGCATGGCGGCCCACGCCTACCCGAGGATGCTGGAGCTGGTGAGAGCGGGCGTCCTGCGCCCCGACCTCCTCGTCACTTCGACGATCCCGCTGGACGCGGCACCCGAGTCGCTGGCGGCGCTGGGCACGGCACCGGGCAGCGGTGTCACGGTCATCGAGCCGTGGAGCTGACGCGATCCGCTTCCGGGTGCCCCCGATGGGCGGCCCACTCCGGCGCGAGGACCGACATACGCACCGCGTCGATCCACTCGCCGCCCTGCCACAGGGTCTGCCGCTCGACGCCCTCGGCCACGAAACCGGCCTTCTCGTAGGCGCGCCGGGCCCGGGGGTTATGGGTGAAGACGTACAGCGAGACGCGGTGCAGCCCGAGTTGTTCGAAGGCGTGGCCGGTCATCAGCCGGACGGCCTCCGTGCCCAGGCCCCGGTTCTGCCCGCCGGGACCGATCAGGATCCGGAAACAGCAGTTGCGATTCGCCTCGTCCCACTCGTTCAGCACCGCTTCGCCCACGACCTCACCGCTCGCCCGGTCCACGACGGCGAGGTCGAGCCGGTCGGCCTGGTCGTTGCGGCTGCCGTACCAGGAACGCAGTCGCTCCAAGGTGAACGGCTCCGTAGGGCTACCCGTGAGCCGTACGACCTCGGGATCGGCCAGGATCCGCGCCATCACCGGCACGTCGTCGTCGGTGAACGGCCGCAGCACGGCCTGCTCGCCCGTGAGAACGGGTTTGACGGAGAAGCTCATCCCCGGATCCTGGAGCGCGGACGGACCCGGGGACAAACGAATAAGCGTGGTGTGGCACGAATCAGTCGCCCTTGCGCCCTCGGTTGCCGGGTCTGGAGGCGACCCAGGCACGGATCGTGTCCGCGTACCAGTAGGGCTTCCCGCCCTCCACATGGTCGGGTGGCGGCAGCAGCCCGTGTTTGCGATAGGAGCGGACGGTGTCGGGCTGCACACGGATGTGCGCCGCGATGTCCTTGTACGACCAGAGGTGACGGTCGGTCATCAGTGCACCTCCCCGCGCGCACCACGGCGGCGACCGGGAAGGCCGTCGGGGGAGCCGGGCGCCGCGCTGGCGATCACAGATCCTGTGCCCGGCGAACGACACGGAGCGGTCACCAGCAAGTGCCTGTAGGTCAGGTGTGACCCAAGACATGCGTACACGTGACAGATGTGACAAGAAGGTGTTATTTGTGACACGGCTGACGAATTGAGCACCGGCGGCAGCACCGATCAGCGGCACCGATCAGCGGCAGCGGCCGACGGCACCGGCCGGCGGCTGTGCCCCAAAACGGGGCGCGGGGGACTGCGCGACCGGCCGCGACGAATGCGCAGCCTTCAACGGTCCCGCGGTCCCCCGACGCTTATCGGCAGAAGTCTCAGGCTCCGCAGGACCTCAAGAACGCCCGGGTCCGCTGAGCGATCGGCAACGGCTTGTCCGGCTCGCAGGGGTACATGTCCTGCTCGACGATCGCGAACAGATCCACATCCAGCTTCTGCGCGGCCGCGAGCACCGGCCCCAGCGCGGGCACACCCGTCGGCGGCTCGCACATGACGCCCTTGGCGACGGCCGGCCCGAACGGGATCTCGTTCGCGCGGACCTCGGCCAGGATCTCGGGGTCGACCTGCTTGAGGTGCAGGTACCCGATCCGCTCGCCGTAGGTCTCGATCAGCTTGACGCTGTCGCCGCCGCAGTAGGCGTAGTGGCCCGTGTCGAGGCACAGCGACACCAGCGACGAGTCGGTCCCGTCGAGGAAGCGGGCGACGTTCTCCTCGCTGTCGATGTGCGTGTCGGCGTGCGGGTGGACGACGATCTGCAGGCCGTACTTCTCCCGCACCTCCCGCCCGAGCCGCTCGGTGAGGTGGGTGAGGTGCCGCCACTGCTCGACGGTGAGTTCGCTGGGCTCCAGCACCTTGCCCGTCTTGTCGTCCCGCCAGAAGGACGGGATCACGACGAGGTGCTTCGCGCCCATCGCCTGCGCGAGAACCGCGTTGTCGGCGACGTGCGCCCAGGTCTTCTCCCAGACGTCCGGACCGTGGTGGAGCCCGGTGAAGACCGTGCCGGCCGACACTTTCAGGCCACGTTTCGCCGTCTCCTCGGCGAGGACCGCCGGGTCGGTCGGCAGATAGCCGTAGGGGCCGAGCTCGATCCACTCGTAGCCGGACGCGGCGACCTCGTCGAGGAAGCGCTGCCAGGGAACCTGCTGGGGATCGTCGGGGAACCACACGCCCCAGGAGTCGGGGGCCGACCCGATCCGGATGCGGGAGAGTGAGGACTGAGGTGACAACGACGTCATGGGAGTCAGCTTCAGGCCGGAAGTGGAGGGTGTCAATAGGTAGTCCGAATGTCTGGACAAAGTATTGACAGGCCCGCTCCGACGGGACTAGACCTTGACAGGACCGGAGCACGAAGGGAACTCGATGGCGTACGACCTGATCACCATGGGGCGGATCGGTGTGGACCTCTACCCGCTGCAGACGGGCGTCCCACTGTCGCAGGTGACGTCCTTCGGGAAGTTCCTCGGCGGTTCGGCGGCCAATGTCGCGGTGGCCGCGTCCCGTCTCGGCCGGAGCACCGCCGTCATCACCCGCACGGGCGAGGATCCCTTCGGCGACTACCTCCACCAGGCGCTGCGCGACTTCGGTGTGGACGACCGCTGGGTCACCCCGGTCCCGGGTCTCGCGACCCCGGTCACCTTCTGCGAGGTCTTCCCGCCGGACGACTTCCCGCTGTACTTCTACCGCCGCCCCAAGGCCCCGGACCTGGAGATCGACGCCCACGAACTGGACCTCGACGCCATCGCCGGGACCCGGATCTTCTGGGTGACCGGCACCGGCCTGAGCGAGGAGCCCAGCCGTACGGCGACGCTCGCGGCCCTCGCCCACCGGGCCAAGGCCGGTACGACGGTCTTCGACCTCGACTGGCGCCCCATGTTCTGGACCGACCCGGCCGCGGCCCGCCCGTTCTACGAGGAGGCCCTGCGGCACACGACCGTCGCGGTCGGCAACCTGGACGAGGTCGAGGTCGCCACCGGCGTCCGCGAACCGCACGCCGCCGCCCGGGCGCTCCTCGACGCCGGGGTCGAACTCGCCGTCGTCAAGCAGGGCCCCAAGGGTGTCCTCGCGGTCAACAGCAAGGGCGAGTCCGCCGAGGTCCCGCCCCTCCCCGTCAACGTTCTGAACGGCCTCGGCGCCGGAGACGCGTTCGGCGGCTCCCTCTGCCACGGCCTGCTCGAAGGCTGGGACCTGGAGAAGATCATGCGGTACGCCAACGCCGCCGGCGCCATCGTCGCCTCCCGCCTGGAATGCTCCTCCGCGATGCCCACGGTGGAAGAGATCGAGGCGGCGGTCGCGGCGGGAGCAGTCCTGTGAGCATCGACGTCTCCGCCCTCGTCCGCACCCGCGTCCACCACCCCGAGGCGATCGCCGAGGCCGCCGCCCGCCGCATCCGGCGCCCCCTCGTCGGCGACTCCGGGCGGCTGATGATCGTCGCCGCCGACCACCCGGCCCGTGGCGCGCTCTCCGTCGGCGACCGCAAGCTCGCCATGGCGAACCGCGCCGACCTTCTCGAACGACTGTGCCTGGCGCTCTCCCGACCCGGTGTCGACGGTGTCCTCGCGACCGCCGACATCCTCGACGACCTGCTGCTCCTCGGCGCCCTCGACGGCAAGGTCGTCATGGGCTCGATGAACCGCGGCGGCCTCGCCGGCGCCAGCTTCGAGCTCGACGACCGCTTCACCGGCCACCGCCCGCAGGACATCGAGCGCCTCGGCTTCGACGCGGGCAAGCTCCTGCTGCGCGTCGACTACGACGATCCGGGCTCCCTCAACACCCTGGAGTCCACCGCCCGTGCCGTGGACGCCATGGCCGAGCGCGGGCTCCCCGTGTTCGTCGAGCCGTTCCTCAGCCGCCGCGACCCCGCGACCGGCAAGGTCAGGAACGACCTGAGCGCCGACGCCGTCACCAAGTCGATCGCCATAGCGGCGGGGCTCGGCGGCAGTTCGGCGTACACCTGGCTGAAGGTGCCCGTCACCGAGAACCCCGACGACATGGCGCGCGTCATGGAGACCTCGACGCTGCCCGCCGTCCTCCTCGGCGGCGATGTCGGCGAGGACCAGGAGGGCGCCTACGAGAAGTGGCGGGGCGCGCTGCAACTGCCCACCGTGCAGGGCCTGGTGGTCGGCCGTTCGCTGCTCTACCCGGCGGACGACGACGTGAGCGCCGCCGTGGACACCGCCGTAGGACTGTTGTGAGGGCCGCATGACACAGAAGACCGAGTTGTACGTACCCAAGGGCGCCACCGCGAACGCGCAGTACGCCGTCGACATCGACCCCAAGCGGGCCGGCTGGACCCACAGCAGCCTGCGGATCGTGGAGTTGGGGCCGGGCGCCACGCACACGTTCACGACCGGGGACAGTGAGTGGATCGTGCTGTCCCTCAACGGCGGTTGTACGGTCCGGGTATCGGGCGAATCCGGCGAATCGGTCGGCGGCGAGGACGAAGAGTTTCAGATCCTGGGCAGGGAGAGCGTGTTCGCCGGAGTCTCCGACTTCGTGTACGCGCCCCGCGACGCCCGGGTACAGATCGCCTCCGGCGTGGGAGGCCGCTTCGCTTTGGCAGGAGCGAAGTGCGAGCGACGACTCCCCGCCCGCTACGGCCCCGCGCCGGAGGTCCCCGTCGAAGACCGAGGCAGCGGCAACTGCGCCCGCCAGGTGCGCAACTTCGCCTCCGCCGACGCCTTCGAGTGCGACAAGCTCATCACCGTCGAGGTCATCACCCCCGGTGGCAACTGGTCCTCGTACCCGCCGCACAAGCACGACGAGAACCGGCCGGGGGAGGAGACCGAGCTGGAGGAGATCTACTACTTCGAGATCGACGGCCCGCACGGCTTCGGGTACCAGCGCGTGTCCCCCTCCCGCGAGGGCGGGTCCGAGGTGATCGCCGAGGTCCGCTCCGGTGACGCCGTGCTCGTGCCCGACGGCTGGCACGGTCCGTCCATCGCGCAGCCCGGCCACGACATGTACTACCTGAACGTGATGGCCGGTCCGGGCTCCGAGCGGCAGTGGCGGATCTGCTTCCACCCGGATCACACGGAGGGGTACCGATGAGCACGATCCGGCTTACGGTCGCCCAGGCGCTGGTCCGCTTCCTCTCCGCCCAGTACACCGAACGCGACGGCGAGCGGCGCCGGTTGATCGGCGCCACCTGGGGCATCTTCGGCCACGGCAACGTCGCCGGACTCGGCCAGGCGCTGATCGAGTACGCCGACGACATGCCGTACCTCCAGGGCCGCAACGAGCAGTCGATGGTGCACGCGGCCGTCGGCTACGCCCGGCAGTCCAACCGCCTCTCCACGCACGCCGTGACGACGTCCATCGGCCCCGGCGCCACCAACCTCGTCACCGGCGCCGCCCTCGCCACCATCAACCACCTCCCGGTGCTGCTCCTCCCCGGCGACATCTTCGCCACCCGCCCGGCCGACCCGGTCCTCCAGCAGCTCGAAGTCCCGTACGCGGGTGACATCAGCGTCAACGACACGCTGCGCCCGGTGTCGAAGTACTTCGACCGGATCACCCGCCCCGAGGCCCTGATCCCGGCCGCGCTCCAGGCGATGCGCGTGCTCACGGACCCGGTCGAGACAGGCGCGGTCACGCTCGCCCTTCCGCAGGACGTGCAGGCGGAAGGCTTCGACTGGCCGGAGGAGTTCTTCGCCGAGCGCACCTGGAACGTACGCCGCCCGGCGGCCGACCCGACCGAACTGACCGCCGCCGTAAGGGCGATCCGCGCGGCCCGCCGCCCGCTGATCGTCGCCGGCGGCGGTGTCCACCACGCCCGCGCCGAGGAGGCGCTCGCCGAACTCGCGGACGCGACGGGCATCCCGGTCGCCTCCACCCAGGCGGGCAAGGGCTCGCTCCGCTACGACCACCCGCAGGACGTGGGCGGCATCGGCCACACCGGCACCGCGACCGCGAACGAACTCGCCCGCACGGCCGACCTGGTGATCGGCGTGGGCACCCGGTACACCGACTTCACGACCGCCTCCGGCACCCTCTTCACCGCCGACGGCGTCCGCTTCCTCAACCTCAACATCGCGCCCTACGACGGCCACAAGCTCTCCGGGCTGCCGCTGATCGCCGACGCGCGCACCGGGCTGGAAGCGCTCACCCAGGGGCTGGCGCTGCACGGGCACCGGGTGGCGGGCGCGTACGTCGCCGAGTACGCGGAGGACAAGCAGCGCTGGGAGCACCGCGTCGACGCCTGCTACGAGGCCGACGAGCCGGACACCCGGCCCACCCAGGCGCAGGTCCTCGGCCTCCTCGACGAGATCGCCGACGAGACCGACATCATCATCAACGCGGCCGGTTCCCTCCCCGGTGACCTGCACAAACTGTGGCGGGCGCGGTCGCGGGACCAGTACCAGCTGGAGTACGGCTACTCCTGCATGGGGTACGAGATCCCGGCCGCGATCGGCGTCCGGATGGCCGCTCCCGGGCGCCCGGTGTGGGCGCTGGTCGGCGACGGCACGTATCTGATGATGCCGACGGAGATCGTCACGGCCGTGCAGGAGAACGTCCCGATCAAGGTGCTGCTCGTGCAGAACCACGGGTACGCGTCCATCGGCGGCCTCTCCGAGTCGGTGGGCGGTGAGCGGTTCGGCACCGCGTACCGGCACCGCAACCCCGACGACGGCACGTTCACGGGCGCCCCGCTGCCCGTGGATCTCGCCGCCAACGCGGCCAGTCTCGGCATGCGCGTCCTGCGTGCCAAGACCGTCCGCGACCTGCGGACGGCCCTCGCCGAGGCACGGGCCGCCGACACTCCCACATGTGTCTACGTGGAGACCCAAACGGCAGACACAGTGTCGGGCCCGCCTCCCGCGCAGGCCTGGTGGGATGTTCCTGTGGCCGAGACCGCGACCCGCTCGTCGGCGGTCAAGGCCCGCGAGGAGTACGACCGGCACGTCTCAACCCGACGCCGCCATCTGTAAGCAAGGAGTTTCTGGCATGACGAAGATCGTCAACCACTGGATCGGCGGCAAGACCGTCGAAGGCGCGTCGGGTACGTTCGGGCCGGTCACGGACCCGGCGACCGGCGCGGTCACCACCAAGGTCGCCTTCGCGACCGTGGACGAGGTCGACGCGGCGGTACGGACCGCCAAGGAGGCCTTCGTCACCTGGGGCCAGTCCTCACTGGCGCAGCGCACCTCGATCCTTTTCAAGTTCCGCGCGCTGCTCGACGCCAACCGCGACGCGATCGCGGAGCTGATCACCGCCGAGCACGGCAAGGTGCACTCGGACGCGCTCGGCGAGGTCGCGCGCGGCCTGGAGATCGTCGACCTGGCCTGCGGCATCAACGTGCAGCTGAAGGGCGAGCTGTCCACGCAGGTCGCGAGCCGCGTGGACGTCTCCTCCATCCGCCAGCCGCTCGGTGTCGTCGCCGGCATCACGCCGTTCAACTTCCCGGCGATGGTCCCGATGTGGATGTTCCCGATGGCCATCGCGACCGGCAACACGTTCGTGCTGAAGCCGTCCGAGAAGGACCCGTCGGCGTCGATCAAGATCGCCGAACTGCTGGCGGAAGCCGGTCTCCCCGACGGCGTCTTCAACGTCGTCCACGGCGACAAGGTGGCCGTCGACCGCCTCCTGGAGCACCCGGACGTCAAGGCGATCTCCTTCGTCGGCTCGACCCCGATCGCCCGCTACATCCACACCACGGCCTCCGCCAACCACAAGCGCGTCCAGGCCCTCGGCGGCGCCAAGAACCACATGCTGGTCCTCCCGGACGCGGACCTGGACGCGGCGGCCGACGCCGCCGTCTCCGCCGCGTACGGCTCGGCGGGCGAGCGCTGCATGGCGATCTCCGCGGTCGTCGCGGTGGGCGCGATCGGCGACGAGCTGGTCGACAAGATCCGCGAGCGCGCCGAGAAGATCAAGATCGGCCCCGGCAACGACCCGACCTCCGAGATGGGCCCGCTGATCACCGCCGTGCACCGCGACAAGGTGGCGTCCTACGTCACGGGCGCGGCGGCCGAGGGCGCCGAGGTGATCCTCGACGGCACCGGCTACACGGTCGACGGCTTCGAGGACGGTCACTGGATCGGCATCTCGCTCCTGGACAAGGTGCCGACCTCCGCGAAGGCGTACCAGGACGAGATCTTCGGCCCGGTCCTCTGTGTCCTCCGCGTGGACACGTACGAGGAGGGCATCTCCCTCATCAACGCCTCGCCGTTCGGCAACGGCACCGCGATCTTCACCCGTGACGGCGGCGCCGCCCGCCGCTTCCAGATGGAGGTCGAGGCCGGCATGGTCGGCGTCAACGTCCCGATCCCGGTCCCCGTCGGCTACCACTCCTTCGGTGGCTGGAAGGACTCCCTCTTCGGCGACCACCACATCTACGGCAACGACGGCACCCACTTCTACACCCGGGGCAAGGTCGTCACGACCCGCTGGCCCGACCCGGCCGACGGCCCGACGGGCGTCGACCTGGGCTTCCCGCGCAACCACTGATCACCCCCTTAGATGCCCGCTGACCTGCGAACTTCTGGTCGGCGGGCATCAATCTGTCCGCAGGAGTCCGCACGGAGTCCGCACAGAGTCCGCATGATCCTGTCCTCGGGGTCGAGCCACAGGTGGCTGTAGGCGCTCAAGGTCAAGCTCTGGTTAGCCGTGCCGATTGAGGGTACTTCGTCCGGGAATCCCCCACTTCGAACGGAGTGCCGGCATGGTCATCAAGAAAATGCACGACATGGGCATCCGCAGCGAACACGCCTACACGGCAGCCTTGGCCTCCATCGGCCTGTCCGTGGCCACCTGGGTAGCCAGCCTCCGGGTGGAACCGGGCACCGGCCTCGCCCGCGCCGACCGGTGGGGCATCTTCATCGGCGAATGGGCACCCACATTCTTCGGCCTCGGCGTCGCCCTCTCCCACTACGAACAGCAGGAAGGCACCCTCACCGCCAGCGTCCACGAGCTGCGGGAGCAGAAGAAGGCCGGATGACCGGCGGGTCAGGGAGGCGGTGATCGAGACCGTCGTCGACCTCGTGCGCCGAGTCGCCTTCCTCACCGGCGTCGTCCAGGGCCGTTCCTGATGGCCGCCCCCTTTGGGCCCGGGTGCGAAAAGTGCCCGGGCCCAGCCACGTCACCCGAGCTCTTGGGTCCGGTCCGTGGCCCGGGCCGACGCCGCCATGATCGCGTCGGACTTGTCCACCGCCTCGGCCGCGAGCTTCGCCGTCTCCGCGCCGCACGCCGTCGTCGCCACGAGCGCCGCCGCCGTGACCCCCGCCCAGGCCGCGGTCCGTCGCAGCTTCATGTGCCCCGCCCCGAAGGTGTGTGTCCCTTGTGGACATGTGTGTCAACTGTGAGCGGCGACTCCATCCGGACCCACTGACATCGCCGCCACCAGTTATCAGGTTGCTGTCAGTCCACCCCCCACTCCGGCATACCGCGACCGCTGTATGCCGAATTCCTCCCGTACGACCGTGGGATGGCCCGTCGCTCCATCCACAGGCTGCCGTCGCCTGTGGGTGACGCCCCGTACCGTTGACGCATGGATCTTCGACTGCCCGCACTCCGGCGGGCGCTGACGCGAAGGCCGCGACGGACCATCGCCGCCGCGGCCGCCGTCGTCGTGCTCGCCGGCGCCGGCACGTGGACGGCCACCGCCTCCGACGAGGCCGCGCCGGTCAAGCGCACCGACCAGGTCATGGACACGGCCAAGGGCGTCCGCATCGACACCTCGTACTTCACCTCGGGCTCCTCCGGCCGCCGCCCCGCCGTCCTGCTCACGCACGGTTTCGGCGGGGAGAAGGGCGACGTACGGCGCCAGGCCGAGGACCTCGCGCGCGACGGGTACGCGGTCCTGACCTGGTCGGCCCGCGGCTTCGGCGAGTCCACCGGCAAGATCGGCCTCAACGACCCGAAAGGCGAGGTCGCCGACGTCTCCAAGCTGATCGACTGGCTGGCGAAGCGCCCCGAGGTCGAGCTGGACAGGAGCGGCGACCCACGCGTGGGCGCGGCCGGAGCCTCGTACGGCGGCGCGGTCTCCCTGCTGGCCGCCGGGTACGACGACCGGATCGACGCCATCGCCCCGGCGATCACGTACTGGAACCTGTCGGACGCCCTGTTCCCGAACGGCGTCTACAAGAAGCTGTGGACCGGCCTCTTCTTCAACACCGGCGGCGGCTGCGACAAGTTCGAGACCCAGCTCTGCCAGATGTACGAGCGGGTCGCCGAGGCCGGGCAGCCCGACGCCGACGCGGTGAAGCTCCTCGAAGAGCGCAGCCCCGAGGCCGTCGGCGACCGCATCAAGGTGCCCACGCTGCTGATGCAGGGCCAGACCGACTCCCTCTTCCCGCTCGGCCAGGCCGACGCGGCGGCCAAGGCGATCAAGGCCAACGGCGCGCCCGTCGACGTCGACTGGATCTCGGGCGGCCACGACGGCGGCGACATGGAGACGGACCGCGTCCAGTCCCGCGTCACCGCCTGGTTCGACCGCTATCTGAAGGACGACAAGAGCGCGGACACCGGCCCGGAGTTCCGCGTCAGCCGCACCCGCGGCACGGGCAGCGGCGACGGCGAGACCCGGATCGAGGGCGAGAACGCCGACAAGTACCCCGGTCTGGAGAGCGAGACGCGGTCGTTCGCCCTCAGCGGTCGCGAGCAGACGTTCGACAACCCGGCCGGTGCCAACCCGCCCGCCGTGTCCGCGCTCCCCGGCCTCGGCTCCGGCGCCGGCGGCCTCGCCCAGCTCTCCTCGCTCGGCGTGAGCATCTCCCTCGACTTCCCGGGCCAGTACGCGGCGTTCGAGTCGAAGCCCGTGGCGGACGACGTCCAGATCACCGGCTCGCCGACGGCCACGGTCCATGTGAAGTCGACCAGCGAGGACGCCGTGCTCTTCGCCAAGGTCTACGACGTCGGCCCGGACGGCCGCTCCCAGGTGCTGCCCTCCTCCCTCGTCGAACCCCTCCGGGTCGAGGGCGCGAGGTCCGGCAAGGACGTGAAGCTCACCCTCCCGGCGATCGACCACGACCTCGACGACGGCCACCGCCTCCGTCTGGTCCTCGCCCCCACCGACCTCGGCTACGCCTCCCCGACCGCCCCGGCGACGTACACGGTCTCCCTGAAGGGCGACCTCAAGGTCCCGACGCCGCTCGGCGGTCTCGACGGCACGGGCACGCTGCCCGCCTGGGTCTGGTACCTGCCGCTGGCCGGCGCGGCGATCGCCGCCGCCCTGCTGCTGTCGGGCCGCCGGCGCGCGGCACCGCCCGCCCCCGCCGACCCGGCGCTGGCCGAGGTCCCGCTGCAGATCACCGACCTGAGCAAGAAGTACAGGAACGGCGACCGCTACAGCGTCCGCGACGTCTCCTTCCGTGTGGAGAAGGGCCAGGTCCTCGGCCTGCTCGGGCCGAACGGCGCGGGCAAGACGACGACCCTGCGCATGCTGATGGGCCTGATCCAGCCGGACGGCGGCGAGATCCGCGTCTTCGGCCACGTGATCGTGCCCGGCGCCCCGGTCCTCTCCCGCGTCGGCGCCTTCGTCGAGGGTGCGGGCTTCCTCCCGCATCTGTCCGGCCGCGAGAACCTGGAGCTGTACTGGCAGGCCACCGGCCGCCCGCCGCAGGACGCCCACCTGGAGGAGGCACTGGAGATCGCGGGTCTCGGCGACGCGCTCGCCCGCGCGGTCCGCACCTACTCCCAGGGCATGCGCCAGCGCCTGGCCATCGCCCAGGCCATGCTCGGCCTGCCCGACCTGCTGATACTCGACGAGCCGACGAACGGACTCGACCCGCCGCAGATCCGCGAGATGCGCGAGGTCATGATCCGGTACGCGGCGGCCGGCCGCACGGTCATCGTCTCCAGCCACCTGCTGGCGGAGGTCGAACAGACCTGCACGCACCTGGTCGTCATGGACCACGGACAGCTCGTCCAGGCGGGCCCGGTCGGCGAGATCGTCGGCTCAGGCGACACGCTCCTGGTCGGCACGGCCGAGCCCGTGGACGAGCCGCTCGTCGACAAGGTCGCGGCCCTGCCGGGCATCGAGTCGGCCGTCCGCACCGACGAGGGCCTGGTGGTCCGCCTCGACGCGGGCGGCAGCGCACAGCGCCTGATCGCCGAGCTGGTCCGGCTGGAGATCCCCGTAGCGTCGGTGGGCCCCCACCGCCGCCTCGAAGACGCCTTCCTCACCCTGATCGGAGAGTCCGCATGAGCACGCTGGCCGAGCGCGCCGAACGCGGCGACCCCGCCGAACACGGAGAGCGCGCCGAAAGCGGCTACCTCTCGCAGCCGCCGTCCGGGGAACCGCCCGTCGAGGTCGCCGAGGGCTACCGCGCGGGCCACACCCTGCCCCTGCGGGTCGAGCTGGTCCGCCAGCTGAAGCGCAGGCGCACGATGGTCATGGGCGGCATCCTGTTCGCCCTGCCGATCATCCTGCTCATCGCCTTCCAGATCGGCGGCACCCCGGGCGAGGGCAACACCCGGGTGAACCTGATGGACACGGCCACCGCGTCGGGCGCGAACTTCGCCGCGGTGAACCTGTTCGCGGCCGCCGGCTTCCTGCTGGTCATCCCCGTCGCGCTGTTCTGCGGGGACACGGTCGCCTCGGAGGCCAGCTGGTCCTCCCTGCGCTACCTCCTCGCCGCGCCCGTGCCGCGCGCCCGGCTGCTGTGGTCCAAGCTCGTCGTCGGGCTGAGCATGAGCCTGGCGGCGATCGTGCTGCTGCCGGTCGTGGCGCTCGCCATCGGTTCGGTGGCGTACGGCTGGGGCCCGCTGGAGCTGCCCACGGGCGGCGAGCTGGCCACGGGGACCGCGGCCCAGGCACTGCTGATCACCGTGGCGTACATCTTCGTGTCGCAACTGGTCACCGCCGCCCTGGCCTTCTGGCTCTCCACCAGGACCGACGCACCGCTCGGCGCGGTCGGCGGCGCGGTCGGCCTGACCATCATCGGCAGCGTCCTGGACTCGGTGACCGCCCTCGGCGACTGGCGGGACTTCCTGCCCGCGCACTGGCAGTACGCCTGGCTCGACGTCGTCCGCCCGCAGCCCGAGTACACCGACATGATCCAGGGCGTCTCGATTTCCATAACGTACGCGCTCGTGCTGTTCGCCCTGGCCTTCAGGGGTTTCGGCCGCAAGGACGTCGTCTCCTAGGACAACGGAGGATCACCCACCGGTCTCGGCGGGCCTTGGGCCCTGTCGTCGAACTCCCGTCTGCCGCGCGACGCCACGCACGCTCCCCCCCACCTGCCTCAAGGGCGTGGGAGGTGCCCCCACTCGCCGCACCTGACGCCGCGCGTCCCGCCCTCCGGGCGGACGACGGGATGTGACGAAAGGCCCTAGGACGACGTCGCACACACGGACGGCAACGCCCGCACCAGCCCCTCCACATGCAGCCCGTCCAGCCGGTGACCGTACGCCGACCGCACCGCGGCCACCCGCAGCCGGGGCTCACAGGACGCCCCGGCCCGCGCCGCCTCCGTCGTCACCAGCGCGTCCAGCAACTGCGTGGTGATGCGGTCCAGCACGGGCCGTACGTCCTTCACGAGGTCGGGCCGCTCGGTCGGCCGCTCCTCGGGATGCGCGTCCCAGCGGGCGTAGAGACCGCGCTGGACCAGCTTGTTGGCCTCGATCTGGTCGCGGAACACAGCCGTCACCGCATCCGGATCGAGCCCGAGCCCGGTGGCCCGCGCGGCCACGTCGTCCAGGATCTGCTTCTCGCGCACGGGGTCGTCGATGGGCTTGTCCGTGCCGTACTTGGCCGCCGCGACCTTGTCGGCGACGAGCAGCCGCTCGGCGAAGAGGTCGGTCAGCACGGTGAGCGAGTGGGCGGCCGCGACCGTATGAGGAGGGGGAGTGGCGGCGTGGGCGGCGGCCGGTACGGCACCGGCGAGACCCACGGTGACCGAGACACAGACGGCGAGCAGGGCGGACCTGAGGTGGTGGGGGCGCATGAATCACCCTTATCACTCCGGCCTCATCCGTACCACGGAGGGGTCGCCCCCATTGAAAAATCCTTACGCCTGGGTAAGTTGACTCACCGGTAATCAACATCGGGGGCCGTCATGGGAGTACGCAAGGACCTGAAGCAGGCGAAGCAGCGCACCGACCTGCTCGACCGCGTCCACGTCGAGGTCGTCAAGGACGCGGACGGCATCGTCCGCGAGGCCCGCACACCCGCCCTCGCCCCCCGCGCCACCACCGGCAGCATCGCCGACCTGCCCTTCGTCAACGCCACCGAGGCCCCCGCCGCCGTGGTCCTGCGCCGCGACGACCACCACGGCAACTGGCGCCCGGTCACCGCCACCGCCTTCGCCCGCGAGGTCACCGCCGTCGCCAAGGGGTTGATCGCGGCGGGCCTCGAACCGGGCGGCCGGGTCGCGCTGATGTCCCGCACCCGCTACGAGTGGACGGTCCTGGACTTCGCCGTCTGGGCGGCCGGCGGCCAGTCCGTCCCCGTCTACGCCACCTCCTCGCCCGAGCAGATCGAGTGGATCGTCCGCGACTCCGGCGCCCGGATCGTGGTAGTGGAGACCGCCGAGAACGCGGACGCCGTCGCCACCGCCACGGCCCGCCACGCCCAGCCGCCGCACGTCTGGCAGCTCGACGAGGCCGAGGGGGCGGGCGAAGAAGGCGGCGCCCTCGCCCAACTCGCCGACCTGGGCCGGAACATCGCCGAGGGCGAGGTCACCAGGCGCCGCGCGGCCCTCACTCCCGACACCCCCGCGACCATCTGCTACACCTCGGGCACCACCGGCCGCCCCAAGGGCTGCGTCCTCACCCACGCCAACCTCCACGCGGAGGCCGCCAACTCGGTCGAGCTGCTGCACCCCGTCTTCAAGGAGGTCACGGGCCAGGTCGCCTCGACGCTGCTGTTCCTCCCGCTGGCCCACATCCTCGGCCGTACGATCCAGATCGCCTGTCTGATGGCCCGGATCGAGCTGGGCCACTGCCCGAGCATCAAACCCGCCGAACTGCGGCCCGCGCTCAAGCAGTTCCGCCCCACGTTCCTCGTCGGCGTGCCCTATCTCTTCGAGCGGATCCACGCCACGGGCCGCGCCACCGCCGAACGCATCGGCCGCGGCGCATCCTTCGACCGCGCCCACCGCCTCGGCGTCCGCTTCGCGACGGCCTACCTGGAGAAGTTCCTCGACCGCGGCCCCGGTCCGAGCCCCGCCCTGTACGCGGCCTGGGCCCTGTACGACCTGCTGGTCTACCGCCGTATCCGCGCGGAACTCGGCGGCCGTATGCGCTACGCCATCAGCGGCGGCTCCCCGCTGGACCGCGACCTCAACCTCTTCTTCTATGCCGCCGGGATCATCGTCTACGAGGGCTACGGCCTCACCGAGACGACCGGGGCCGCCACCATCGTCCCGCCCCTCAGACCCCGCCCCGGCACGGTCGGCCAGCCCGTCCCCGGCACCGCGGTCCGTATCGCCGCCGACGGCGAGGTCCTGATCAAGGGCTCCATCGTCTTCGGTACCTACTGGAACGACCCGGCCGCCACCGACGCCGCCCTCGTTGACGACTGGTTCGCCACCGGCGACCTCGGCGCGCTCGACGAGGACGGCTATCTCACCATCACCGGCCGCAAGAAGGACATCCTCGTCACCTCCGGCGGCAAGAACGTCTCCCCGGCCGTCCTGGAGGACCGCCTGCGCAGCCGCCCGCCGGTCGGCCAGTGCATCGTCGTCGGCGACAACCGACCCTATGTCGCCGCCCTGATCACCCTCGACCCCGAGGACGTCACCCACTGGCTCTACGTCAACGGGATGCCCGCGGACACCCCGCCGGCCGAGTTGGTCCACGACCCCCGGATGCGCGCCGACGTGCAGAAGGCCGTGGACTACGCGAACCAGGCGGTTTCCCGCGCCGAGTCCATTCGCGAGTTCCGGCTGGTGGAGGGTAGTTTCACCGAGGAGAACGGCCTGCTCACCCCGTCCCTCAAGATCAAGCGCCACCGGGTGACGGCTGCGTACGCGGCGGAGATCGACGCGCTGTACGGCGCCTGAGGGGCCGTATGGCACCGCCGTGCCACGGTGACCGCGTGAGCGGAGCGGGAGCCCCGTGGTTGATCCGGTCGGTTGCCCCCGGCTCGGCGTTCGGGTGAATTCCGAAGTGCGCCACGTTCCGCGGTTTCTTCACTTGTCCATCCCTCGTTTACAGCCTGCGGGTCATGGTGCGAGCCGTTCAAGCTGTGCTCGCTCGGTTTCGGCCGTCATGGGTGCATGACCGCGAAGAAGGGAAAACACGTGAAGCTCAAGCAGAGCGCCGCGGCCGCCGCCGGCGCGATCATCGCCATCAGCATGGCCACTCCGGCCATGGCCGACGCGGACGCCAAGGGGGTGGCCGCCCACTCCCCGGGTGTTCTCTCCGGCAACGTGATCCAGATTCCCGTGCACGCTCCCATCAACGTGTGCGGCAACTCCGTCAACATCGTCGGACTGCTGAACCCGGCAGGCGGCAACGCGTGCGCCAACAAGTGATGTAGCGCGTCAGCCGCCCCGGCTGTGTCCTGGTCGGCCTTGGATCGTCCTCACGGTGCCAAGGCCGGCCTTTCCCCCTTTCACAAGCAGGAAGACAACAAGATCTTGCGACAGACCCTGAGCAAGGGAATGGTTGCGGCGGCGGCCGCGACAGGCATCCTGTCCCTGTACAGCACCACGGCGCTCGCGGACTCGGGCGCGAACGGCGTGGCCGAAGGCTCGCCCGGCGTCCTGTCGGGCAACAACGTCCAGGTTCCCGTGCACGTTCCCGTCAACGTGTGCGGCAACACCGTCGACGTCGCCGGTATCGGCAACCCGGCCTTCGGCAACGCCTGTGCCAACAAGGACTCGACGTCATCGAAGTCCCATGACGCCCCCACCCATGGCGCTCCCGGCCACGACGACGGAAAGGGCGCGCACGGTCCCTCGGGCGAGCACGGTCCCGCTGAGAAGCCGGCTCCCTGGGAGGCGCCCGGTCCCGCGAAGGAGCACGACGCCTCGGGCCCGCACAACGCCTCCGGCGCCTCGGCGAACGGCGTGGCCCAAGGCTCGCCCGGCGTCCTGTCGGGCAACACCGTCCAGGTGCCGGTGGACGTTCCGGTCAACGCGTGCGGCAACACGGTGGACGTGATCGCCGGGCTCAACCCCGCCTTTGGCAACGAGTGCGTCAACGTGGAGTCCCCGAAGGGCCACGAAGCTCCCCCCGAGGAGCACCGCCCCACTCCGCCGGACAAGCCTCGGGACGAGCCGCCCACGCCCCCTCGGGTGACTCCGCCCGCCAAGCCGCCCACGACCCCACCGGCCAAGCCTCCCGTCACCCCGCCGACGAAGCCGCCGACCATGGCGGAGACCGGCAGTGACGGTCTGCTCGCGGGCTCGGCCGCCAGCGTCGCGCTGATCGCGGGCGGAGCCGTTCTGTACCGGCGGAACCGAGTGTCCTCCCGCCTGTGACACCACGGGTGCCGGACGCCCCGCGTCCGGCACCCGAGGCCCTGGGTGCCTTCCTCAGTTCCGGATGACGATCCCGTTCCCGGCCACCCGCACCCCGCCTCCCGGCGCCGGGATCCGGTTGCCCGGCGTTCCCGAGCGCAGTCGCCGTTGTACCCCTCGTACCAGCGTCCCCGCCGTGAACGTCGCACCGTGCACGAAGCGCATCGCGGGGCCGAAGCCGGCGGCCGTGGTCAGACCCGCGAAGAACAGTCCGGGTACCGACGACTCGAAGTCCCGGCCGACCGCGGGCGACCCGTCGGACACGGCCTCCAGGCCCTCGCGTACGTTCTCCGCCAGTACTCCCAGTCGGCCGCAGGTGGCCTTGAAGCCGGTGGCCGCGATGACGTGGTCGGTTTCCAGAGACGTCGACTCGCCGTTCCGGCTCACCGTCTCCAGCCGCACGCGGCCGTCCGACTCGTACGCGGACGTGATCCGCTGCCCCAGCCGCACCTCGACGGCCGGCTCGAACCGCTCACGTACCCACCAGGCGCCCGCCGGGCCGAGGGCGGTCTTCGCGATGTGTGCCCGCCTGGCCTCCGGGAGGCGGCGGAACCAGCCCGGCCGCTCGGCGTAGAGCCAGTTGCGCCAGCCGATGCCCAGGCCGGTGAGCGGGGAGCGGGCCGACTGCCACGACGAGCGCTCCTGGAGCGGGGGAACCTCGTTCCAGTTCAGCTGCGGGGCGCGGGCCAACACCCTTGCCCGTGTGCCCTGTTCGGCGAGCAACGCGGCCGTCTCCAGGGCCGCCTGTCCGCCGCCGATCACCGTGACGTCCTGGCCCCGGAAGCGCTCGAGGTCACTGTGGTCGCTGCTGTGCGAAACATGGCTCGGCGTCAACGCCCTGAGCGGGGACGGTACTTCGGTGAAGGGCAGGACGCCGATGGCCAGCGCCACCGTCCTCGCGCGCAACGCCTCACCGTCTTCCAGAAGCGCTTCGTAGCCGCCGGGGCAGAACCGGAGCGCCTTCACCATCCGTTCGTCGACGGGCGGTACGGCGTGGCTCGTGAACCACAGGCCGTACGAGGCGAATGTCTCCACCGGGATCGGCTCGCCGTGCCGGGCCGTCATGCCCTGCTCCGCGCAGTAGACCTCCAAGCGCCACTTGCCCTCCGGGTCCGAGAGGTTGGAGGCCCACGGCTCCGACTTCAGGAACATGCCGCGGGGCATGTGGTCGCGCCAGGACGCCATGGGCCGTCCGACGATGCGCAGGCTCAGCCCGGCGGCCGCGGCATGGGACGCGATGGACAGTCCATAGGGTCCGGCACCCACTACCAGCAGGTCGTACATCAGCGGTTACTCGCTCTCTCGTCGTCGGTCAGTCGGTCGGGGACGTCGGGTATGTGGGGGACGGCAGGGAGGTCGGGGCGCCCGCTTGTCGTACGATCCGCACTTCGGGAGTGGGCCGGCGGTCCGACAGGCGCCGGGCCGCGTGCCGGCACCACAGCGCCCACAGCGCGAAGCTGGGCGCGAGGTCGTCGCGGGCGTGCCAGGCGAACTCGCGCCCCCGGCGCGGACGCAGCGCGGCCAGGGGCGCGTAGTTCTCAACGACGAAGTCCCGGCCAGGAAGCGGGTCTCCGTCCGGGACCGGGCGATGCGTCAGATCCAGGTGCAGGGCTCGGACGACATCCACTCCGGCGGTGTCCGCGAAGAGCCGGAACTGGGCGCCGGGACGCGGGTTGAAGTCGAGCAGGTGGTACGCCCCGGTCGTGCCGTCCCGGCGGAAGTCGAGGTCGAAGACCCCTCGGTAGCCGATTGTGCTCACCAGCCGCTCCGCCAGTGCCTGTACCTCGGGGTTGGGCGTCCAGCACCCCACGGTGGTCAGACCCGCGCCGCGCGGCCAGGCGCGCTGTTTGCGGCCTGGGCCTCCGCCGCGTACCACGCCGGCCCGGTCGACGTACCCGTGGAAGAACCAGTCACGGTCCGGGCCCGGGGGCAGGAACGACTGGAGCAGCAGCCTGCTGCCCGCCTCCTCCGTCCGCCGGAACAGGGCCTGAGCCTCGTCCGCCGAGTGCACCACCACCGTGCTGCGCAGTCCCGACCCGGCGGGCACCCACCACGGCTGGCTCCACTTCGCCACCAGAGGGAGCCCCAGCTGCCAGGCGAAGGCGGCCGTTTGGGCCGCGCTGTCCGGGATCAGAGTCACCGGATGCGGAACGCCCACGCGCCCGCACACGGCGGCGAGCTCGGCCTTGTCGGCCACCCGCTCGGCGAGATCGACGGGCTGGTCGGGGAGTAGATAGCCGTACGCGAGGTCCGCGCCCAGACGGCACACGGCGATGGCGCTCGCGTCGTCCATGGGGATCAGGACGGAGCGTCGGCCGATCCGGTCGGCCACACGGCGCAGGACGGCGGCGATCTCCGCGGTCGTCGCGTCGGACGGCGGCGGGGAGTGCGTCTCGGCCACGTAACGCGATCGGGCGTGGGGGCTGCCGGCGGAATCGGCGACCACGTGCACCTCCACGCCGGCTCGGCCCAGGGTGCGTACGGCCCCCAGCGTTCCGTGGTGGAAGGGATTCCGGTCGATCCGCAGCAGAACGGCGGGGACGCGGGTGTCGAGCAGTGACACGGACATTTCCTTTCAGGTCGTTCGGGTGGTCTGACCACCCGCATGGGTGCTCCGACCACCCGAACGACGGAGCCTCGGCTGGCGGGCTTCGTGTTCGTATGACTGTGTGTCAGTAGGTGAAAAGCAAAGCGGTGGAAGCGAAAGCGGCGGGGACAGCGCGGGAGCCGCGGAAAGGAGTGGGCATGGCCCCACAACGGCGGCGACGCCGAAGCGGACGGCCTGCGTGTGTCGCGGCCGGTGTCGTTGCATGGGTCGTCCTCGTCTCGGGACCTGGGTACGCCGTCGGCGCCGGGCCGGTGCGGGCCGATGACGCTTCGACACCCGGGCCGACAGCGCTGACGACCTCCGGAACTCAGACAAAGCCGGTCGTGGTGCCCTCGCCGCCGGTGCCTTCCTCGTCGGCCGCCCCTGCCGTGCCGTCGGTCCCGGGCGGGTCGCCCGCTCCCTCGCGGACAACCCCGGTCGCCCCTGTCGCCCAGGGTGCCGACCCCGTCGAGGACTTCCCGGCCTTCGGCGCCTACCTCGACTACGGCCCCCTCGGCCTGGCCCGGATGGCCTGGCTCAGCGACTGGCTGGGCGGGGCGGAGCTGCGCGTGGCGCACACGTATCTGCCGGGCGACCGGTGGAGCAACATCGAGGGCCGGCCGGGCTTCCTCGGCGCGTGGGCGGACTGGCGGCGGGAGAGGGACGACCGGACGTTCGTCCTCAACGTGCCCATGCTGGAACGCAATGAGGAGGGCGTCTCCGACCCCGAGGTCCGCCGACTGCTGCGGCACGGGGCGGAAGGCGAATTCGACCACCACTTCCGCACGCTGGCCGAGCGGCTGGTCGAGCTGAAGCTGCCGGACACCGTCATCGTGCTCGGCTGGGAGATGAACGGCATCACGTACACCCATCGCTGCGGGCCGGACCCGGAGAGCTGGAAGAAGTACTGGAACAGGATCGTCACCACCATGCGGTCGGTGCCGGGCCAGAAGTTCACGTTCGACTGGACGCCGAACCGCGGCCGGGACGCCATCCCCTGGCCCCGGTGCTATCCGGGGGACGACACGGTCGACATCATCGGCATGGACTCGTACGACCAGCCGCGCGGACTGCCGTTCGACAAGCAGGTGACGGAGCCGTACGGGCTCCAGGCGCACGTCGATTTCGCGAAGGCCCACGGCAAGCCCATCTCGTACGCCGAATGGGGGCTGTTCCACAACGGGGACAACGCGGAGTACATGAGGGGCATGCTCGCCTGGATGGACAAGCACAGGCCGCTCTACAACACGCTCACCGACTACTGCCCGCACGGTGTGTGGCAGTGCACGGCCAACCCCAAGGCGTCCGAGGTCTACCGGTCCGTACTGTCCGGGCGCACCGACCCCGCGCCGGTCCCGGTGCCGGCGACTCCGCAGCCCACGCCCACCGCTCCGGTGCTCCCGCCCACCTGCTCGCCGCTGAACCTGGGGGAGTGGGTCGAGTACTGGCTCGGCGGGAAGCTCTGCCTGCGCTTCGACTGGGTGTCGAGCGACCGGTGACGCGGGGGCGGGCCGGTCACGGCCCGCCCCACCGCGTTCCCTCCAGCGACGGATGAGCTTCTTGCCCTGGCGTTGCGCGGCCGCTTCCCGGACGACCGCCGACACCAGCGGTGCCGTACGCCGCCGGGCGAGGAGGAGCCGCTGGTTGACCACGGTGTCCGGGCGCCAGTGGAACTTGTACGACTCGGCCCCGCGCAGCAGGCTCAGCACCTGCCGGCCGCCGCCGCTCACGTACTCGGCGCAGGCGTGCAGCACCATCGTGGCGACGTCCGCCTTCCACTTCCGCAGCAGGGGATGGGCGCCGTACAGATAGCCGCCCGCCAGATGCCGCGACAGCAGGGTCACGTCGACGGCCAGGACGTCACCGCCGACCCGGAACTCGGTCACCACGGCGTCCCCGGATCTGACCATGGGGCCGATCGAACGGGCCAGGTGCTCGTGGAACCGGGGCCGGAGGTGCTCGGTGGTCACCTTGCGGCCCTGCCACTGCAACCGGTGCAGGTCCAGCATGGTGTCCAGGGCCGTGTGCACCTCGTCGTGCGGTACGACACGCGGCTCCACGCCGAGTTTGCCGAGGTTACGGATCTTCGCCCGGACGCGCTGGGCCCGGGCGGTCGGCAACCGCGTGAGCAGCTCGTCCATCGGCCGGGCCGGCAGCTCCAGGCACACCGAGTCGGGGGCGCGCCGCCGGGGGCCGCGCCACCGGTCGTACACTTGCTCGACTGCGGCGCCGGGTCGCACCTCGCGGAAGTCGATCAGCGCGGTGCGGGCCAGGGCGAACAGTTCCTCGGTCAGCGCCTCCGTCGCGCGTTCGGCGTGCTCGTCGTCGATGAGGACGTCCGCGTAGTCGGAGATCGCACCGCCGAGGGGGACCAGGGCGGGCAGCGGCAGCCGTACGAGCGTGAGGGGAGCGGCGGCGAGCAGTTCCTCGCCCTCGCGCACCAGCACGACCCGGAGCCGACCGGGCTTGCCGTAGGACAGCCACCAGGAGTGGAGCCAGGCGTGGCTCTGGAACGGTGTGGCGGCGGAGCACCTCCGGTGGAGGCGGGTCCAGGCGGCACCGAGCGCGGCGAACTCGCGTTCGTCGGTGCAGAGTTCGGCGTGCAGGACGCCGTCCGTACGGAGGGTGCCGATGCCGTTGCCCACGGCCTGGGGTGCGCCGGTCACAGATGCCGGTGGGCGTCGGCGGCGGTGGCCGGGCCCGGTACGGAGGCCAGCGGAGGGGAGTCCGCGGTGCGTCGTGGGCGCACCAGCAGGAGCAGCCCACCGAGCAGTCCGCCCGCACTGGCGCCCACCAGGCCCGTCACCTTCGGCGAGGCCGAAGAGGCCTCGTTGGGCTTGGTGGCGCGCGCGAACTGCTGGAGCTCCACGCGTGTGCTGTCCTCGGCGAGGTTCGCGTGCCGGGTCAGGGAGCGCGACACGGCGTTGGCCATGTCGACGGCGAGGTCGGGCCGGGTGGAGGTGGCCGAGATGGCGACCATCGGCGCGTCCGGCGAGGTCGCCGTCCGTACGCTGTCCCGCAGAGTCCTGACCGGCACTCCGGCCCACACCTGCGCGTCCCCGAGCACCGCGAGCTGTGTGGCCACCCGCCCGTACGCCTGTGCGAAGCCGAGTGCGGTTTGTGCGTCCGCCTGCTGGGCGGGCACGGCGACGACGTAGTTCGTGGCCGTGTAGGTCGGAGGCGTCACCACGCCGTACGCGCCCCCGAGCATCCCGCCGAGCAGGACGCCGACCGCGAGCAGGGACCAGGGCGGCAGGGCCTTCACTCGGGCGAACGGGGCGGCACCCTGGGGGTTTCCGGGCGCCGGGGCGGGCGTACGGTCTGTCTTGTCGGCGATGTCGGTCATACGGAACTCACTCCCCAAGGCGGGTTTCCGGAAGGCGTGCTGGAGACGGCCGCGTACACGTCCATGAGCTGGGCGGCGCTGCGGGTGATGCAGTAGTGGTGGGCGGCGGCGGGGACGGTCCGGGGCCGCGGGCCCTCGGCGCGGATGCCGAGGAGGGCGCGTGCGAAAGAGCCTGCGCTCCCCTGTACGCGCCGGGAGCCGTTGGCCGTACCTGCCCGCAGGTCCTCGATCGCGGGGCACGACACGTAGACCACGGCCAACCCGGCCGCCATGGCCTCCACGACGGCCAGCCCGAAGGCCTCCTCGGTGCTGGGCGAGGCGAGGACGTCCATGGCGGTCAGCAGCGACGGCAGATCGGCGCCCGGGCGGCCGCCCGCGACCCGCTCGCCGGTGAGCAGCACCCGGTCGGCGACCCCCGCCCGCTGGGCTGCCCGCCGCAGCACGTTCTCCTCCGGGCCGCCACCGACCAGCAACAGCCAGAAATCGGGGGGGAGTTGGGCGAGCGCGCGGATCAGGACGTCGAACCGCTTGCCCGCCGTGAGCCGTCCGACGCCGCCGACGACGTACGCGCCCTCCGGCAGCCCGAGCCGCCTGCGGGTGCGTTCGCGCAGCGCCGGGTCGAAGCGGAAGCGGGCGAGATCGATGCCGTTCGGCACGACCTCGATGCGCGGCCCGGGCACGCCCCACAGCTTCAGCCGTTCGGCGACCGTGGGGGAGACGGCGACCGTGGCGCGGCCCAGGCGTTCGCTGGCGAGGTACAGCTCGCGGACCCCTGCGGAGAGCCGACGGCCTTCCATCTGCGACTCGCCCAGGGAGTGTTCGGTGGCCACGACCGCCCGCACACCGGCCAGGCGCGCGGCGAGCCGGCCGTACACGCAGGCCCGGTACAGGTGCGTGTGCACGAGGTCGTAGCCGCCCGCGCGGATCAGCCGCACCAGGCGGGGGAGGGCCGTGAGGTCGCGATTGCCGGACATACCGAGGTGGGTGACGCGTACGCCGTCGGCGGTGAGGTCGTCGGCGACCGGGCCCGGGTTGGTGAGCGTCACCACGTCGCAGTCGACCGGCAGATGCCGCAGCAGCAGCCGGAGTTGCTGCTCCGCGCCGCCGACTCCGAGGCCGGTGATGATGTGCAGGGCCTTCACGTCCTCAGACCCCCTCGACGGGGCGGCGGCGCAGGCGGTGCAGCCGGTGCTTGACAAAGAGGCGCACGGCGGTGTCCTGCTCGCCGATGTGGACGCGCGGGAGGGCGTACGGGCCGTTCAGCGGGCCGGGGTCGATGGCGCAGGCGTACCCGTAGCCGGCGTCCCGTACGGCGTCGACGGCCCGCTGGTCGACGGTGCCGTACGGGTAGCAGAAGCCCTGTACCGGAGCGCCGATCAACTCCGAGAGCAGTGCTCTGCTCCCGGCGGTCTCGGCGCGCAGTGTCTCGTCGTCCACCTTGGTGAGGTCGATGTGGGCGAGCCCGTGCGAGCCGATCTCGATGCCCGGCGTGGCGGCGGCGGTCAGGATGCCCTGCTTGCTCAGCAGGGGCTTGCGCGGGCCGAGCGGATCCCATTGGTTCTCGTCGTCCAGCCGCCCCGGCAGGACGAAGACGGTGGCCCCGCAACCGTGCTCGCGCAGCAGCGGCAGGGCGGCGTCGACGAAGTCCGCGTACCCGTCGTCGAAGGTGAGCCCCACCAGCTTCCGCCCTTCGCCGCGCGCCCGGGCGGCGAGCAGGTCGGCCACGCTCACCCCGCGCAGCCCCCTGCGGCGCAGCCAGCGCAGCTGCAGACGGAGGCGTTCGGGGGAGACGGTGACGCGGTACGGGTCGTCGGAGCAGTCGCCGACGGAGTGGTACATCGCCACCCACAGGCTTGTGCCGATGGCGGGTCTGGTGCGGTCGGCGGGGGGGATCGGGTCAGCGGTTACGGACATGCGGGAGCCTTCGTGTGACGGAGTGGAGTGCGGGTGTGAAGCCGGCGGCCCCCAGGGCCCGAGCCAGCGCGACGAAGACGACGGACACGACCGTGGATCCCACGGCGAGCCCGAGCAGAGGTGTGTCCATGCGGCTCGCGCAGAACATTCCGATCGCGGCGGCGACCGCGGCCGCCCGCACCGGCCTGCTCATCTCGGCCACCACCTGCCGGACGCGGATCGGCACCCCGCGCCCGCCGATGCCGTGGAGCAGGAGGAGGGCCGTGACGGTGATCCCGGTGGCGTTGGCGGCCGCGAGTCCGAGCACGCCCCAGTGGGCGGCGGTGACGGCGCCGATCCAGCAGGTCACGACGATCCCGGTGGCCATGGCGGCGAGCGGGTACCAGCTGGGGCGCCGGGTGGAGAAGTACGAACGGACCAGCGCGCCCACCATCGCGTGGCCCAGCAGCCCGAGGGCGTACACGCGCATCACGGCGGCCGTGGCAGCGGTGTCGTGGGCGGTGAACGCACCGCGCTGGAAGAGGAGTTCGATGATCTGCGGCGCGCAGGCGACGATCAGCGCCGCGCCGAGCAGCACGATGCAGGAGACCAGCGCCAGATCCTTCTCGACCCGGCTGCGGGCCCGCTCGGAGTCGCCCGCGGCCACCGCCTGCGCCACCACCGGGAAGGTGACGGTGCACAGCATCAGCGAGAACGTCATGGGGATCTGGGCCACCTTCTGCGCGTAGTTGAGGTGCGAGATGGCCCCGGCCGGGAGTGTGGAGCCGAGGAAGCGCTCGATGAGTACCTGGGACTGGCGGCACAGTCCGAAGAGGAGGACGGTGCTGACGAGAGCGAGATCCATCGGACGCTCCGGCTCCACCGCTTCCACGACTGTCGCCGACTTTCGACGCAACTCCCTGAGCAGAGAGGGCAGTTGGGAAATGATCATGAATACGCCGCCCACCGCGACCCCGATCGCCGCGGCGCGTACCCCCCAACGTCCGCCGAGGACGAACATCACCGCGATGATCCCGGTGTTGTACGCCACGTAGATCGCCGCGGGTGCCATGAACCGGCGGTGGGCGCGCAGCGCCGCGCTGCAGAACCCGGCGAGCCCGAAGGTGAACACACAGGTCGCCGTCAGCCGGGTGCAGTACACCGCGAGCGCCGGATCGGGCAGGCCGGGCGCGAGCACCCTCACCAGGTAGGGCGCCCCGGCCATCAGCAGCGCGGCCACCGCCGTGAAGGCCAGCGACAGCCGGGGAAGCGTGGTGGCCACCACCGAGCGGACGGGATCGCCGGGGGCGCCCTGCGCACGGCGGGCCACGGCCACGCTGATCATCGGCACCAGCACGATGGCCAGGCCGTCCTCGATGAGCAGCGTCGCCGCGAACTCCGGCACGGTCCAGGCGACCAGGAAGGCGTCCGTCTCGGGACCGGCTCCGAACAGGTACGACAGGGCCTGGTCGCGGCCGAGGCCCAACAGGGACCCGATGGCCGTGAGCGCGGCTGTGACGAGGGTCGCCTTGGCGAGGAACCGGCCGGTCGGCGGGGCGACATCGGTGGGCTCGGCAGTGGCCCGGGCGGAGGGCACGGGCGGGGGTACGGACCCAGGTACCGCCGGGGCTCCGCCGGTCGTCCGAGGAGGCGTCACGGTCATCGCGCTCCGGCCCCCTGCGGTACGGCGGCCCCGGCCCGCTGCTCGGCGGACGCACGGGAGGAGGACGTGGTGTCCGCCAGGGCCCACCACGCCACCAGCCCGAAGGCCACGGCGGTCAGCGCGGTCGAGGGCCCGCCGATGTCGGCGTACACGAAGTCGACCAGCATCCACACGAGCACCCCGCACGCGACGAGCCCGCAGTCGAGGCCGCGGGGGCCGTGCGCGCGCCCACCGGGTCCAGGGACGAGCCCACCAGGCCCACGGGCGGGCGCGCCCGGCTCACGTCGTAGTCGCACCAGCCCCCGTGCCGCGCACACCAGCAGCGCCAGCCAGCTCCCCGCCAGGGTCAGCAGGCCGACGAGCCCCTGCTCGCTCAGCACGAGGAGGTACATGTTGTGCGGCGACAGCAGGGACTGCTTGTGGTACACCGTCCCGGCGCCCCCGATGTCGCTCCCGGACGACAGCGCCAGCGAGGCGCGCCCGTCCCGGTACTCGGGGAAGCCCTTCAATCCCACGCCGGTCAGCGGCTGTTCGCGCCACATGTCGACGGCCGCCGCCCACATCGTGTACCGGTCGGTGACCGACTGGTCCGGGGCGTCCGCGACCTGCGTGATGCTGCCGATCCGGTCCTGGAGCATGGCGGAGCCGATGCCGAGCCCGCCGGCGAGGACCACGCCCATGGCGGCCACCGCCGCGAACACCGTGACCGCCCGCCGCAGCCCCGCCAGCACCACCTGGAGCGCGCAGGCCGCCGCTGTGGCGATCCACGCACCCCGGCTGAACGACACAGCGAGCGGCACCACCAGCACCAGCGCGCAGAGCAGGGCCGTCGCCCGCTGCCCGGTGGGGGCCGGCCCGAGCGCCAGCCCCACCGCGCACACCAGCCCGAACGACACGACCGTCGCCATCCCCATGACGTCCGCCGGCCCGAAGGTCCCCACCGCCCGGATGTTCTCACCCACGTACGAGGCCCCGGTCCCGGTGACGTACTGGTGTACGCCCACGGCGCCCTGCCACAGCGCCAGCCCGACGAATGCCCAGGCCACCACCCGGAAGTCCGCGCGGCCACGCACGCTCAGCAGGACCGCCGCAGGCACCAGCACGAAGATCTGCAGATACCGGGCGAGCCCGGAGATCCCGGCCGACGGCGAGATCGCCCCGGCTGCCGCCAGGGCGAGGCCCACGACGGGCAGCCCCAGCACCATGGCGGTCTTCCGGGCCAGCGGGCGCCGCCGCTCCCGTACGAGACGGATCCCGCACCACAGCACGAGCAGCCCGGAGACGGCGTCGGCCGCGGTCGGCCCGTCCTCGCCGCCGGGGGAGACGGGCAGCGCCAGCATGGCGATCACCGCCAGCACCGGCAGGAGGGACGATGCGGCACTGGCAGCCGACCGGGTCACGGCTCAGCTCCCCGTGGGCCGGACGAGTGCGGCCGCCGTGCGCAGCAGGACACAGACGTCCTGCCACAGCGACCAGTCGTCGATGTACGCGTTGTCGAAGCGGGCGCGGTCCTCGATCGAGGTGTCGCCCCGCAGCCCGTGGATCTGGGCGAGGCCGGTGATGCCGGTCCGCATCCGGTGGCGGTCTGTGTAGCCGGGGTACGCCTGGCTGAACTTGCCGACGAAGTAAGGCCGTTCGGGGCGAGGCCCGACCAGACTCATGTCGCCGCGCAGCACGTTCCACAGCTGGAGCAGTTCGTCCAGCGAGGAGCGCCGCAGGAAGCGGCAGAACCAGCGCATCTCCTGCTCGTTCGCCACGCTCCACCGGGTCGCGGCCTCGTGCGCGTCGGCCGGGCGGTGCGTACGGAACTTCAGCAGAGTGAACGACCGCCCGCCCCTGCCGATCCGCTCCTGGCGGAACACCACCCCGGGCCCGTCGCTCAGCCGCAGCACCACGGCGGTGACCAGCAGCAGCGGGCTGACCAGCAGCAGCAGGGTCCCGGAGACGGCGATGTCCAACACCCGCTTGCCGACATCTTCGTGACGGTTCGTCAATCGCAGCCGACGGCACGGGAACCCGGCGAGACGCTCACCGCTCCGGTCGTACGACGGCGACTCCGCGTCCACCTGCCACAGCTGGCAGCCCGCCTCGGCCAACGCCCGCAGCAGCGGTCCGCGTTCGGCGCGGGAGCCCACGACGAGGACGGTCTGGACGCCGTTCTGGACGATCGCCCGCCGTACCTCCTCGTCCGTGGTCAGCACCGGCAGGCCCTCGCCCCCGGCCGACTGGTCGGCGACCACGCCCACGGGCCGCAGTCCGCACCCCGGGCGCCGGAGGAACGCGGCGGCCACGCGCTGCGCGGTCGTCGCGGGACCGACCACCAGGGCCGCACGGGGCCTGCGCACGAGCGCCCGGCGCCGCAGCCAGTGCACCGTGCCCCGGCCCGCGCAGCTCGCCGCCGACTGCAGGACACAGCCGAGGACCAGGGCGCCGACGGACAGGGAGTGGTCCGGGGAGTAGGCCGCCACCGACGCCGCGAGCACGCACCAGCAGACGACGATCCGCGCACAGACGGCGGGCAGTTCGTCCAGCACGGCAGGTACAGCGGGCGGCCGGTACAGCCGTGCCCGCGCGTTCAGGCACACAACGGCCAGCAGCAGCCCGGCGACCAGCAGCGGGCGCCCTGGTGTCCTGGCGTCGGTGAGCACCTGCGCGACGAGGAGCGCCGCGCCCGCGTCCACCGTGAGCAGCGCGAGCCGTGAGGCGTGCCGCCGTATGGCGGGCCGCGCGGCCGGGAGATCGGTGCCGCCGCCGGCTCCGCGTGGAGTGATGACCGAGACGCTCGAGAATCCGTACTCCGGTGGCTGTCCGCCAGGGGAGGGAACGGTGCTTTCCGCAGTCACGTGAGGATGGTCTTCCTGTACTCGGTGGCTTCCCCGCACGGGGCGTGCCCGACGGACGCGGAGTCCGGCGCGCGACCGTCGCGCGACGCACCTTCGCCTCTCGCATCGCTTCCGTCGGCCAGCAGTTCGCGGTACACGTCCGCCACAGCTCCGGCCGTGTGCCGCACGTCGTGGGTGGTCAGGACATGGCGGCGCCCTTGGTGACCGAGCGACTCGCGCCGGGACGGATCGCGCAGCAGCCCGGTGATCGTGCGGGCGAGCGCTGCCGGATCCTCGGGGGGCACGGGTTCCTGACCCGATGGCAGACTCTCGCGGGCGCCGTCCACATCCGTGATCACGACCGGCCGCCCGCAGGCCATGGCTTCCAGCGGCGCCAGCGCCATGCCCTCCCAGCGGGACGGCAGGACGACGAGATCGGCGGCCTGGTACCAGGGCACGGCATCGGCGGCGGCCCCGGCGAACAGCACCCCGTCGGGCGCGAGCCCCCGCAGCGCCTGGTTGTCCGGCCCGTCGCCGACCAGCACGAGCCGGGCCCCCGGCACCTGCCGGACCACCGCCCTCCACGCCTCCAGCAGGATGTCCTGCCCCTTCTGCCGGCACAGCCGCCCCACGCACACGACCAGCGGAGCGTCGGCCCCGAGACCGGCGAGCAGCGGAATCCCGGCCCGTGCGGCACCGAGGGCCGCGGGGCTGAAGCGCCGCGTATCGACTCCGTTGGCGATCACCCGCCACCGCGCCCGCACTCCGGCCCGCTCTCCGGTGACCCGCTCGGCCTCGCTCACGCAGACCACGCGGTCGGCCCAACGAGCGCCCCACTGCTCCCACTTCAGGGCGAGCGAGGCGGTGACCCCGCCGACCGCCTCGAACGACCAGGCGTGCGGCTGGAACACGGTCGGAATCCGCCCGCGTACGGCGAGCCGCGCGGCCAGCCCGGCCTTGGCGCTGTGCGCGTGGACCAGGTCGGGCCGCACGTCGGCGAGGACGCGCCGGAGGTGTCGTACCTCTTGGAGAAGAGTGGGCCCCGGCGAACGCGTCGCGTGCCAGTGCCGTACGTTCCCGCCGAGCGACCGGAGGGCGGGTGCGAGACCGCCTCCGGGACAGGCGACGGTGACGTGCAGTCCCTCGGCGAGCTGGGCCCGCATCAGGTCCGTCACGACTCGGGCCACCCCGCCGTCCACGGGCTGGGTGATGTGCAGGATGCGCGACGGAGGGTCCATCGGCGACAGGTGCATGGGGATTCCTTGCGCACGTTCACGGCGCGGGTCGGCGTGCGTCATGGCTTGGCGTCCACGGCGACGAAGAACACTCCGACCCAGGCGGCGTCCCGCTGCGAAGCGATCCGGAACACCAACTGGTCACCGCCGGGCCGGAGCTCCTCGCTCAGATCGAGGACGTCGGAGTCGTAGCCGAGCGTGTTCGCATAGGCGGGCGAACGATCCGGGCCGCTCGACCCCGGGTCGCTGATCGTCGAGTTCAGGACGTCGTCCCGGGGGTTGGCCGCGTCGCCCAGTGCGATCGGCTCCCCGTTACCGACGGAAACGGTGAGCGTGTCGCCGCGCGTGCCGCGGTCCCCGTTGTAGGCGACCAGACCGACCTGCCCACCCGCGCCCCTGGGGAACGCCATGCCGGGCAGCCGGACCTCTTGGTCCCGGTCGGCCGCGAGTGCGTCGAAGCCGTCCCACACCGCCAGGTGCCGTAGCGGCTCCGACTCCTTCTCGTACACCACCACCAGCGTCCAGCCGCCCCAGGCACCGGCGGCCGAGCGGCCACTCGCCACGTTGACCTGCGCCACGGTGTAGAGCCCGGGACCGCTGGACCGGACCAGTTTCGTGACGTCCGCCGAGGCCTGGAAGGCGTCCGCGCCGCGCGCCACGCGGTGCCCGACCAGCGTGTCGGCAACCACTTCCTTGTACGCGCCGCCGGGCTCCGCGATCAGCACCCGCCCGTTGTCCTCGGGCGGCTTCTGCTCCCCTGCGCGTAGGTTGCCGCCCCAGTACAGACGGGCGTACGTCACCCGCGCCCCCTGCGGCAGACGGACCTCGCCGTGGCTGGAGTTGTAGGTGTTCGGGTCGCTGTCCACATCGATGTAGGACATGTCGAAGTCGCCGTTCGCCGCCGCACCGCCCCCGCGTGCGTCCTGGCACGACGGCGCGTCCGCACGCGCAACGGCCGTGCGGCAGGTGATGGACGAGTTGGCGGCGCGGACGATCCCGCCGTGTTGCACGGCGTGGTGGCGTTGCTGGAACGCGAGGCTCGCCGCCTCGGCCGGCGGCGCGATGGACCTGGCAGTCGCGGAGGTGCCGGGTGTCCAGAGAGGCGCGAGAGCACAGCAGCACACGATGGCGTGGCGCAGCAGAAGACCCGGGTTATGGCGCATGACCGGCGGTGCCCTTTCGGGATGCTCATTGGCCGAGGGGCGCCCCGACCTGTGCACACGGCCTGAGGCCGCGGAGAATCGCAACGGTATCCGTCAATCCGTATATATCGGCGAAACCCGACATGCGTGTTGAAATCGTGAAACCGTGCGTTCCGTGGATCACTCTTTCGGCGGCACAACCCCCGCGCGCGCCACGCGTTGATCGAGCGTCGGGCGCACCGCCCGGATGTACTGCGTCACTACCAAGGAGCATTTCTCCATGTCGCGTATCGCGAAGGGCCTGGCCCTGACCTCCGTTGCCGCCGCCACCGCTGTGGTGGGCACCGCCGGCGTCGCCGCTGCCGACAGCGGCGCGAAGGGTGTCGCCGCCCACTCCCCGGGCGTGCTGTCGGGCAACGTCATCCAGGTCCCGATCCACATCCCGATCAACCTCTGCGGAAACACCGTCAACGGTCTCGCTCTGCTGAACCCCGCCTTCGGCAACAACTGCCTCAACCGCTGACACCTTCCGCGGCGTTCCCCCGGCCGTCCTCCCCGAGCGGGAGGGCGGCCGGTCCGCGTTGCCCCGAATGGAGGGAAGGGTGCGGCGCTCCCCCGAGGGGCGCCTCACCAGCGGCGACGGCGGTGACATGGGCAGCTGATCGTTACATGCGGCGACCGAGATGTTGCAGATGGTGACGGCGGATCACACGGTGAGTATCAAGATCCGTCACACCGATCGAAGGGGAACACCCATGCGTGCTCTGCCGGCCCGCCGCCTCGCGTCCTCCGCCCTCTCTGTCGCTCTCGCGCTCGGGATCACAGCCCCCGCCGCGCTGGCGGTCGACAGGGACTCGAGCCGGGCGACGGCGCCCGCCCCCACCGCGGATGCGCTCATGACGCAAGTCAAGTCGTTGGACGACCTCGCCGGCGTACTGAAACCGGTCACCGCTCTGCTCGACTCCGTACTCAAGGCGGACAATGGCCGGCTCTCCGCCGAGCAGGCAGCCGAACTCGGCGACGACGTCAAGAAGTCGCTCGCCGAGTTCACCGCTGCGGCTCCGGTGACCCCGCCGGCCATGCCCGCCAAGCCCGCACCCGCCAAGCCCGCGGCACCCGTCAAGCCCGCGGCACCGGTCAAGCCCTCGGTACCGGTCACGCCGGCCGCGCCCACGGCATCGACGCTGCCGCAGCCCTTGACCGCACCCTCGATGCCCGTGCAGGGCGGAAGCGGCGCGGTGGACAGGCCCATGCTCCCGATCGACCTCAAGCGCGACGCGGTGGCCGACCTCCGGAAGAAGGTCGACGCCCTGCTCGAGGCGGCCACTTCTGATGATCGCGAAAAGGTGACGCCCGCGGCCGGAGACGTGCTGACCGGCATGGTCAACGTGATGACGGCCAGCTTGGTCGGCGGCGGTCTGCCGAAGGCGAACCTCCCCGGTCTGCCCCCGCTCAACCCGCCGACCGGTGCTCTGCGACCGTCCTGACGCCCGTGCCGAGTGCCCACCCAAGACCGGGGTGATGCCTGAGGCGAAGCAGGCGCCACCCCAGCCGTCGGGCCGGCCTTCCCCGAACTCTCGGCTCCGCTCGAGCAGGGGAGACCCTCATGGTCGGCCCGACGGCTATATCGCGCCCACCGACTCACCCGTACCGACTTGTATGAGAATGCGATAGGCCGTTCGTTCGGGTGAGTCGCGGAATTTTCCCTCCATGGGGTTTCCGAGGAGGCCGGGGCTCGTTGGGCAGGGGGGCAGGGAGACGTCAGGCATTCCCCCTGTCCACGCAGTGAATTCCCCCTGACGACATGAGTCGCCGAAGAAAGGAACACGATGAAGTCGCTGACGGCCGCCGCTGTCGTCGCCGGGTCCATGGCCATCGCTGGTGCTGCCACGCCGGCCCATGCCCACAACACCGCGGATCTCACACGCCCCAGCCTCACCGGCGCCATGGAGACCACCCCCGAGAACTCCCTCGACGTCGTCCCCATGCGGCACCAGTCGAACGAGCTCGACACCGAGAACAAGGACTCCGTGCTCCACGCCGTGAAGGGCACGACAACGTCCCTCAACTCGCGCGGCGGCCCCACCCAACTCCTCGGCGGTCTTCCCCTCCAGCGCTGATCGTTTTGTGAACAGTCGCGCGGGACCGGATTTCCGGAACTTCGCGCGCGAGCAAGCGACCTCGCACGCAGACGAATTCCGCGTGCACGAACCGTCAGGGCCGATTTCGCAATGGCGCGGAGTCGGCCCTCCGCGCTGTCCGCAGGCCGTACCCGCAGCGGTGTTCGACGCGGTTTCTCATTTCGTGTGCGGACTCCTGTATATCGCCGGGCGGGTGAAAACGCGGCGGGGTGCGTCCGAGGGCGCGGATAGGATTCCGTGGTGACCTCAATTCCCACCGAAACGCGCTCTTTCCGCCCCGGCGAACTCGGCACGCTCGTCGTCCTGGCCCGGAGTGGCGAAGCCCTGGACGGCGACATGCCCCACCCTCCCGGCCACACTCCGGGCGACGGCGGGAACGGCCCGGAGGCGTCCCCGGCCGCCACAGAGACGCCGACCGGCGCGGCGCGCGTTCTCCTGCCGGCCCGCAGCCCGCGCGCCTGATGGAAACCGCTGGGTCGCGGCCCGGGTGGGCGGCACGAGCCTCCGGGCGGATGGCGGGCGGCAGCCGAGGGCTCGCCCTGCTGCTGGTGATCACGGGCGCGGCCGGGCTGCTGGCCTCCTGGGTCATCACGATCGACAAGTTCAAGCTGCTGGAGGACCCCGACTTCACACCCGGGTGCAGCCTGAACCCCGTCGTCTCCTGCGGCAACGTCATGGAGAGCGACCAGGCTTCGGCCTTCGGTTTCCCCAACCCGATGCTGGGCCTGGTGGCGTACGGCATCGTCATCTGCGTCGGCATCAGCCTGCTGGCCGGGGCGGAGTTTCCACGCTGGTACTGGCTGACCTTCAACGCCGGCACGCTCTTCGGCGTCGGCTTCTGCACTTGGCTGCAGTTTCAGTCCTTGTACCGGATCAACGCCCTGTGCCTGTGGTGCTGTCTGGCGTGGGTCGCCACGATCGTCATGTTCTGGTACGTGACGTCGTTCAACGTGCGGCGTCAATTCCTGCCCGCGCCGGGCTGGTTGCGCGGATTCCTCGGGGAGTTCACCTGGGTCCTCCCGGTGGTGCACACCGGCGTCATCGGCATGCTGATCCTGACGCGGTGGTGGGACTTCTGGACGAGCTGAGGCGACCCTGGACCTGCGGCCACGAACAGCTCGCGCCCCTCGTCGCACAGCCCATGGCCCTAGCCTCGATCTTTCTTGACGGTCCGCCGACGGAGTCGGTGGACCGTTTTCGTGCCGTGGACTGAGCTTGCGCAGGCCGAAGGCCCGAGTGCCGCCTCGGGATGGCGCCGGATTCCACTGCTCCGGGTGTTGAGGTGCTGTCGAAGGGACGGGGAATCCGCTGGTCAGCCAGGGTCGGGCAGGTGGGTGAGCCTGTCGAGGGCTGCGGTGATGTGGCCGGTCCAGGGCCAGTGCCGGGCAAGGCGGAGGATCCGTCGGCGGCCGGTGGTCACGAGTTGTCCGGCCGCGGTGAACAAGCGGAGGCGTAGTCGGCGGGGTTCCCAGAGCCTGGCTTTGCCGGTCAGGGCGAGCATCGGTATCCAGGCCAGCAGGTCGAGAGCGATCTGCACGATCTCCAGCCAGATCCGGTTCTGGGCGGTGCGGTGCAGGGGCAGGTTGCGCAGGCCGGTGGCCCGGGCGGCGCGGATGCGGTCCTCGGCCCGGGCCCGCAGTCGGTGGCGGAGCTCGAGCTCGGCGATCGGCCGGCCCAAGGTGTTGGTGGCGAAACAGGTCAGCCGCATACCGTCCGCATCCGTGAGCCGCAACTGGGCCCCGGGGTGCGGTCGTTCCTTCCTGACGATCAGCCGTATGCCCTCCGGCCAGCCGTCCAGAACGTCGCCGGTGAGTTCAGCGACCCAGGCGCCGTCGCGGATCTCGCCGTCCGCCTCGACGGCCGCCGTCCAGGCCGATGCCGGAACGCTCAGCACGTGCTGGTGGATCGCCTCGGTGATCACCATGCCGACCGAGTAGGACAGCCACCGTCCCCGCCGGGCGAGCCAGGCGACGAAGTCGTGGGTGCCGCCCGCGGAGTCGGTGCGGATCAGGGTCCGGCGTCCGCGCCGGTACTTCTTCGGCAGCTGAGCCAGGGCCAGTTGGGCGGCGGTGATGTGGTCAGCGGCCGTGTTCGATCCCGCGTTGCCTGCTCTGAGCAGGGCCGCGACCGGTTCACCCGTGCCGCCCGGTCCGTGGTCGACGAACCCCATCAGCGGGTGGTGGCCGTAGGTTCGCTTCCACGTGGGTGCGGCGTCCTCCTTGTCCGAGTGCGCGATCACCAGCACCCCGTCGAGGTCCACGGTCACCGTCCCGCCCGCGTCAGGCGCTTCCCGGTCGGCCAACCGCCAGACGTGTCGGCGGACTTCAGCCCGCGCGGCACGGATGGCCCGCAGGGCCTTCTCCCCGGAGGTGGCCAGGGCCTCGACGAGACGAGAGACCGTCGGGTCGGAGGCCACCGGCCCGAACACGGCCGGCTCGGCCCGCAGCATGGCGACATCCGCGAGGCAGTCCCCGCCCAGCGCGACCGCCAGGGCCACGTCCAGCAGGGTCTTGCCCGGATCGTGCACCGCCCGAGCTTTCCGCCACGGCGTCAGCGCCGCTGATATCGCGGTGTCCAGGCCGGCCTTGCGGACGGTCTCGACCAGCAGCACGCCCCCGGCCTGCGAGACCACCGCCCGGCCGCCGCCCTCGATGCGGACACGCGGGTACGACCCGATACGCTTCTTCACCTGGAGAGTGCTTCTTTCCGTGCAGCCAACAGGACCCTAGACAAGTCCCATCGTTGCAGGTCAGGAGCACTCTCCGCTTATTTGATCAAGCCTCGGACACCCCGCCTCGTGAAAGCGCGAGGCTAGGCCCGGCTCGTGTGCGACGGCGGTGAGCGTCCCGCCTCACGGCCACGCGGGCCTCGGTAGTCGCGCCGCACCGATCCGACCTGCCGTTTCCTCGGCCGGGGGACAGCCCGCCTCACAGGTCAGAAGGTGGACGTTGTCCGCCCTGATCCCCGCGGAGTCCTGAGTGACGTCGAAGCAGACCCGATCGCCTTCGACCAGCGTGGCATCCGCACAGCCGTGAATCGCCGAGCGGTAGGCGACCGCATCGGGCGCCCCGCCCTCCTGGGCGATGACGCCCACGACCCCGCAAGGATCGAACCACTTCACCACGCCACTTGGCACAGCCCACCTCCGACGTCGTCCTATTCGGATCGGAGGGCTCAGCGTCCACCCGCACCCCCTCCGCCGCAACCAGCGCATGCCCTGGCGCACGAGGCAACCGTTCTGCGCTCGGGGCGCTCATCACCACGCCGCCGCCCGACGGCACCGGCCGAGCTGAGCGACTCGGCCCGTCGCAGACGGCGCGCCGACTGCCGCGTAGGCGTGTCGCACGGGGACCTGCCCGACTTCGCCGCACTCGGAGTGTCGGACCGACGGCCGGACGATCCGTGTTGTCGAGGTGCGCGGTGGCCCGCCCTCACCTTCGACCGCCCAGTAATAACAAGGCGAAACCGGAGTCCGGCCGCCTGTCCGCACGGAATCCGCGCCGACGACGAGAAGCGCCACGCATTCCCGCCCCGTTGACCCGGCTTCCCTCGTCTGCCGTAACTTATGGCCATACGGGTGAATGGCCGCACTGTCAGCACGCGCTGATCGTTGATCGGGGTGTTCAATTCTACTCAAGGGGATCGCAACAGCGTTTCCTCGCAGTGGAAAACCGAAAGGAAGAAATTCCGTGTCGAAGATCACTTTCGAAGAGCTGGACGGTCTGACCGGCGAGATGCTCCCGGAGCGCTCGGTCCTGTCCACCTTCGCCCCCGTCCACGGTGGTGGCAACGACGGCGCCGTCGTGACGAACGCCTGCGTCTCGCACCACTCGGACACGGACAAGGGCCTGCTCAACCTGGGCCTCACGGGCAACGGCGGTGCCCAGTCCAGCATCACCTGCGCGCCGGGTAACGCTGTCGCGTTCTGATAACAACGGCAGCGGCCGGGGCACCCTGTCCCCGGCCGCTGGCCGTACCCCCCAGCACACGCTTATCGAAGCGTGTGCTTTCGGCGCCAAAAGCGGTGCTGGTGCCTGCTCGAAGGCACCGCGGCACCGCTTTTTGGCATGAGGAAGGAAAGTCATGTCCGGCATTGGTTATGAGGAACTCAACGCTCTGTCCGGCGAGCTGCTCCCCGAGAGGATGCTGCTTTCCATCGTAATTATCGACAACAGTACTCGTAATACGTATAACTTTCCCTCGGGTGGTGACGGCAAGGGCGGAACCACGGTCGCCTATGCCTGTCAGGCACAGCAGACGCAGGCGTCAGGGGGCCTGCTCGCCGCCCTGGGCCTGGGCACGCCGGCCAGCAGCAGCATGACGTGCGTCCCGGCTGCGGTCGTCACCCGCTGAGACGCACCCCCTCCGCAGCCGGCCGCGTTCACCGTGACGGAAGCACCGGTGCGCCGGAAAGGCCATCGCGGCCGGGACTGCGGTCGGCGGCCAGAGAACGCCCCGTCGCAGGCGGTGGAACACACCCGGGTCCTCCCGCCGCAAGGCCTCGGCGGGAGAACTATCCGTTTGGGAGATCGCCATCAGTACGCAAACACCCACGCCGGTCCACGAGGAGTCGCCTGTCCCTGCGGAGGCGGGCCCCATGCTCACCGAGGGAACCGAGCTGGTGGGCGAGTTCGCCGGTTCCGGATACCGCCACCCACCCCACCTGGTGCACCGCTTCGACGGGCAGGTCATCCACCTGCCCGAGCTGCTCTACGAGACAGCCAAGAGCCTGGAGCGGCACCAGGACGCAGCGACGAGATCCGGCGGCGGCCCTCACCTCCTCGACCGCGTGGCGCAGGAGCTCACCAGGAACACGGGCCGTGCGTTCACCGCCGACCACGTGGCCTTCGTGCTCGACAACAAACTGGCACCGCTGGGGATCACCACCCGAAGCGACGGCACCCTTGCCGACTTCGCCAAGGCCGATCACCTGTTCCTCGGTCTGCGCTATCGCGCGGCGTTGATCTCCGAAAACGTCTCCTGGATCATCGCGGGCATCTTCGCCTGGTTGTTCCAGCCCCTGCTCGTACTCCTGGCCGTGTCGACCTTCCTGGCCACCGAGATCTGGCTGTTCTCCACCGAGAACGCCGGCCGTGCCATGGCTCAGGTGATGGCCGACCCCGCCGGCATCCTCATCATGCTGGGACTGACCCTGGCCTCCGCCGCCTTCCACGAGGTCGGCCACGCCGCGGCCTGCCGTTACGGCAAGGTGCGCCCCGGGGTCATGGGGTGCGGGCTCTACCTGGTGTGGCCGGCCTTCTACACCGACGTCACCAGTTCCTACCGACTCGGCCGCGGCGGACGGCTGCGCACCGACCTGGGCGGCGTCTACTTCAACAGTCTGTTCGTCCTCGGCCTGGCCGCGCTGTACAGCCACAGTCCGTCCCCGGTACTGCTGGCGGCGATCCTGCTCGTCAATCTGGAAATGGTCCAGCAGCTTCTGCCGACCCTCCGGTTCGACGGCTACTACATCATCTCCGACCTGGTCGGTATCCCGGACCTGTTCAAGTACATCGGTCCCATCCTGCGCCGCACCATCCTGCGACGCCCGGCGGAGGAACGGCTCCAGGCCCTCAAGCGGTGGCCTCAGGTCGTTGTCACGATCTGGGTGCTCACGGTGCTGCCCGTCCTCGTCCTGCAACTCGGCATGGTTCTCTTCCAAACGCCGCAGATGGCGACCACGGCATGGGGCACCGCCACCAACCTCATCACCAGCGCCACCACCAGCACCACCCCCGTGCTGAGCACCGCGGCGGCCTCCGTGCAGATCTTTTTCCTTCTGCTGCCGCTGGTGGGCATCCTGCTCATCCTCTGGCAACTGGTCAATCTGGCGGTCCGGCTGCTCCGCAAGCGCTTCGGCAAGCCCGCGGCCGAGCCGCGGGACCGGCGCGGCCACCGAAGCCACGGGCACGGCACCCTGTCGCTGTTGCTGTGGGGGGCTCTCGCCACCGTCGGCGCCCTCGCCCTGGCCTATCTGCTGTGGACCCTGGTCCACCCCGCGGCAAGGCTGTCCAAGGACCGGGCGGCCCTCCACGCCACCGGAGCGGAGCCGACAGCCCCGCCAGGAACACCACCCGCCGACGTACGCTCCCCCGCACGCCCTGAGGGGCCCTCCGGACCCACCGGCATCGCCCACGGTCCCGTCTCCCTGCGAGACCTCAGCGGGACAACTGCCGAAACCCGTACGGCTTCCGAGTCGTCCGACCGCCGGCACAGAGCACGGACCAGCACAGAAGGCGGCACCCCCGCCCACACCGGCACCAGGGCCGACGCCCGGAACGCCCACCATGGAAGGCCTGAGCCGCACGCCGGAGACCACGCCTCCGGCCCGGGCCGCTCTCCCGACGTCGTCTGTCCTCCCCTCGTGAGAGTGCCTGTCGTCGAGGTCGGCGTACTCACCATCTGCCCCTGACACGCACGAGCGAAGGACCCGGCACACGGTGGTGTGCCGGGTCCTTCGCTGTACGGGTGTGGAGAAGACGTCGGCGGGATCCGCCGCTACGCGCGAGCCGCACGAGGTACGGCTGAGCTCCCGACGGTAGACACCGTCGGGAGCTCAGCCGCGTGTTGCCCGTTTGTCGCGTCGGCCCGGGGTCAGTGGCCGTGGCGGTGGCTCTTCTTGCTCTTCTTGCCGTCCTTCTTGTCGTCGTGCTCCTCGTTGACGCACTTGTTGCCGAAGGCGGGGTTCAGCGCGCCGACGATGTTCACGGTGTTCCCGCAGATGTTGACCGGCAAGTGAATGGGAACCTGGATGACGTTGCCCGACAGCACACCGGGCGAGCCGATGGCCGCGCCGGTGGCATCCGCGTCGGCCGAGGCCAGCCCGGCCCCGCTGAGGACCACGGCGGACGTACCCAGGGCGACGGTGGCCACCTTCACCATGCGAGACATCACGTTCTCCTTAGTGATTCGATGAACTCGGCCGCACGAACGCGACCGGACGCCCCTTCAACGCGTCGGCGTACGGCGGGTCACGGTGTTCATCCTGGAATCACCCTTTTTAAGCAGGGAGTTCCGTTGTACGGGCCTCTCAGGCCCCCGGACACATCCGGCCGGGCGGCGGCCCAGTGCTGAGATCCGGTTCGACTCCAGGGGCGCGGCGGTTGATCTCCCGGAGCATGGCTACCGACCCACTGATCCGTCTGTTCCCCGACGAGGGCAGGGTCCCCGCGCGTTTCGCCGCCGTGGCATCTGCACCGGCCGTACGGGTTCTACTGGCGAGCGGGAGTGGGTGAGGCCGTGGTGCTGAGGGTGCCTCAGCCGAGGAGTCGTACCGGGGAACCCGCCAGGTAGGCCTGGATGTTTTCGACCGCCTGGCCGTAGTACGTGCCGTAGTTGGCGCGGGAGACGTAGCCGAGGTGTGGCGTGGCGAGGAGGCGGGGAGCCGTACGCATCGGGTGGTCGGCGGGGAGCGGCTCGATGTCGAAGACGTCGATGCCGGCTCCGGCGAGGCGCTCCTCGCGCAGGGCGGTGATCAGGGCGTCCTGGTCGACGATGGCGGCCCGGGAGGTGTTGATCAGGTAGGCGCTCGGCTTGAGGAGGGCGAGTTCGGGAGCGCCGAGCAGACCACGGGTGCGGTCGCTCAGTGCCAGGTGGATGGAGACGAAGTCGCTGTCCGCGAGCAACTCCTCCTTGGAGGCGGCCAGATGGACGCCCACCTCGTCGGCGTACTCCTTGGTGAGATTCTGGCTCCACGCCGTCACCCGCATACCGAAGGCGAGGCCGACCCGGGCCACCCGGCTGCCGATCTTGCCGAGTCCGAGCAGACCGAGCCGGGCGCCGTGCAGGTCGACGCCGACCGTGCTCTGCCAGGGGCCGCCGGTGCGCAGGGCGTTGTTCTCGGTGACCAGGCCGCGGGCCAGGCCGAGCAGGAGGGCCCAGGTCAGCTCGACGGGCGGGGTGGCGGAACTGGCCGTACCGCAGACCGTCACCCCGTGCGTCTCGGCGGCCGCGTAGTCGATCACCGAGTTGCGCATGCCGGAGGCGATCAGGAGCTTCAGCCGGGGGAGGCGGGCGAGCAGCGAGGCGGGGAAGGGGACGCGTTCACGCAGGGTGACGACGATGTCGTACTCGGCGAGGGCCACCGCCAGAGCGTCCTCGTCGGCGAAGTGTTCCGCGAAGCTCACGACTTCGACGTCGTCGGTGACGGGGGACCAGTCCGCGATCTCGGTTGCGACGGCCTGGTGGTCGTCGAGTACGGCGCAGCGGAGTCGCATGGTGGTGCCTTCCGGTCAGGCCTGCGGGCGCTTGGGGACCCTACCCGGCCTCTGGAGACTGTCTCCGGGCGAACACCGTCGGTGTGGTGGAGCCGTCCAGGACGGCACCGCACACCGAGGTCTTCGTGTCTCACCGTAATGCGCGGCTGACCGTTCACGGCGGGCGGCTGCTGGTCGAGCGTGTCCGCGCGGCCCGCCCGCCGGGCGGACGACGGGGATGTGACGACAGGCCCTGGCCGGAGTCGATCTCCGTGATCAGAGCCTCGACACGCTTCTTGATCTCGTCACGGATGGGGCGTACGGACTCGATGCCCTTGCCTGCCGGGTCCTCCAGAGGCCAGTAGAGGTACTTCCGGCCGGGGAACACCGGGCATGCGTCGCCGCAGCCCATGGTGATGACGTGGTCGGAGGCCTGGACGGCCTCGGCGGTGAGCACCTTGGGCCGGGGAGGGGGAGGCCGCCGAGCGGGTGGAGCTGACGTTGCCGGAGACCGGGGTGTGCGGGGGATCGGGGCTGTTCGACGAGCCTGGTGCCGAGGGTGCGGAAACGGGGTCCCGGCCCCCGCGCCCGGGGACCGTGGCATGCGGAACAAGCCGTTCTGCGGGTATGACCCGCGGTCTCTTCTGTGCTTGCCTCAAGCTTCCCGTCGAGCCCGCTGAACCGACCCTGACCAGCAAAAATGCCCTCCCGAAGGAGGGCGGAGAGAGGGGCGCCCCCGGCAGGACTCGAACCTGCGGCCAAGCGCTTAGAAGGCGCTTGGCGAGGACATGGCTGCTGTGCCTCTGACCTGCGCCTACGTAATGCCCTGACCGGCCGTCAGCGAATTTTCCGGCTTTCTCGGGAAGGATTGCACCGGCCCCGAGTGGTGGGCTTCTTCGGGCCGGGCAGGAGCACCCCGAGCCACGTCGGTTCGCCCTTGCTCGACTGGGTCGGTAGACGTGGCACGAACACCGTAGGGACCGGGTGGTCTCCTTGGTCGCCTGGCTGGTCGGGGAGTCCGGTGCGGCGGCGGTCTGAGGTGACTCAGAGGTACTCGTGGGCGGCCCTTCGGGGATGTGGGGGTGCTGCGTACAGGTGGGTGTGGGTGCGGTGGGCGGTGGGGCGGCTCCGGCAAGGGGCTCCGGCAGCCGGGGAGTTGAGGGGCCCGGGCGCGGTTCCCGGGCGTTCAGGAGCGGTCGGCGTGCAGGGCCATCTGTGTCATGGCGCGCTGGGCGTGTTCCAGGACCGCGGCCGTCGAGTCGCCGAGGTGGGCGTGCAGGGCGTGGTGGGCGGCGTCTAGGTGGCCGGCGCGGACCAATTCCATGATCTCGATGTGTTCGGTGACGGTGGCCTTGACGCGGTCCTGGGTGAGGAAGTCGTACATCCGAACCCGCCGGCCGCGCTCGCCGGCCGCCACGAGCGCGTCCGTGAGGGCGGGGTTGCCGGAGGCGCGCGAGAGTTCGGCGTGGAAGCGCTCGTCCTGGGCGACGAAGCGTGTGTCCGGTGTCGGCGGCTGTTCGCGCATCGCGTACCAGCGGTCCAGTTCGGTCGCGATGACGGCCGGATCGTGACGGATGGAGGGGTCCTCGATCGCGCGGGCGATCCCGCGCAGTTCCAGGGTGATCCGGAGTTCGTAGAAGTCCTTGAGCCGGGTGAGGCTGGGGATCGTGACGAAGTACCCGCCGTCACCGTGCTCGATCAGACCGTCGGAGGCCAGCCGCGCCAGTGCCTCGCGCACCGGGGTTCGCGACACCCCGAACCGAGCGGCCAGCCGCATTTCGGCCAGCCTCTCGCGTGGGCCGAACTCGCCGTCGAGTACGGCCGCGTGGAGCTTCGCGTAGACCGCCTCACGCAGGGAGGGAGCCGGTGGCGCAACCGCGTCCGGCGAGGTGTCCGAGTGCGTATACAGCTGCGAATCCATGGGTGGACACGCTAGAAACCGCTTGTTTCCCGAGGAGTCCAAGGGCCGTGAACGGCTTGTTTCCGTGCCCTCGACCGACGTTCACCCGCTTCGTACCGGCTCCTTTGAACACGCGGACGCCTTGCTGCGTTCCATGAGTAACTGCGAATGACTTGCAATAAAGGGTCTCCGCCCCCTTGGAAAAGGAACGAACTGATGTCCAAGCGAACCGGCCGTCTCGCGGCGCTCGCCGCTCTGCCCGCCGCCGTCCTCCTCACCGTCGCCGGGTCCTCCCCGGCGCTCGCGGAGGAGGACACCCCGGCCTACCAGATCGACCTGGAGCAGCTGAACGACTCCGGTTCCAAGGGAACGGTGCTGCTGAGCGCGCGCGGGACCGAGCTCACCGTGTGGATCAAGTCCGAGGGCATGGTGCCCGGCCAGCCCTCCGCGCAGCATCTGCACGGGTCGACGGAGGGGCACGACTTCGTGTGCCCGGACGACAGCGCGGACACCGACGGCGACGGGATCCTGAACAACACCGAGGCCACGGTCCACTACGGCGACATCAACATCGCGCTCACCGTCTCGGGGGACACCGACGCGGCGACCAGCGGCCTGGCGGTCGACCGGATGCCGGTGGCCGATGCGGAGGGGAAGATCGCCTACAAGCGGACGATCCCCGTCTCGCAGGACGTGATCGACCACATCAAGGACCTGCACGTCGTCCAGCACGGCATCGACCGCAACGGCAACGACAAGTACGACTTCGAGGGCGCCGGCAAGAGTGAACTCGACCCCACGCTGCCCCAGGAGGCCACGGCCCCGACCAACTGCGGTGAGGTCAAGGGCGCGGCGGTCGGCTCCGTCCCGGTCGGCGGGATCGAGACCGGCGGCGGAGCCACCGGGGCGGGCATGTCCCCGGGCGTGATGATCGGCGCCGCCGGTGCGGCCTCGGTGATGGTGGCCGGCGTACTCTTCGCCGTCCGTCGGCGGACGGTGTCCGGCAGCGCGGCGGTGGAGACCGGGGGTGCCGCGTGAACCACTCGGCCACGAGCGCACGGGCCCGGGGGCGGCGCGTCCCCGTCGCCGTGATCGCCGCTGCCACCGCGACGCTGCTCCTGAGCGGCTGCGCGGGCCAGGACACGGCGGATTCGCAGACGTCCCCGGGGCAGAGCGCGGGCCTCGCCACGGGAAACGGCACCACGGCCGACGGCCAGGCACCGGCCACGGGCTCGGGCGCCGGTCAGGCCGTCGCGGCGCTGGACCGGTCGGTGCCGCAGCGGGTCGTGATCCCCTCCCTCGGTGTGTCGAGCAAGCTGGAGACGCTGGGCCAGAACGCCGAGGGAGCGATGACGACCCCGAAGGACCCCGATCTGGCGGGCTGGTACGAGCCGGGCACGACCCCCGGTTCCCAGGGACCCGCGGTGATCGCCGGGCATGTCACCTTCAACGGCGCGGACGCGGTCTTCAAGAAGCTGAAGACGATCGAGGTCGGGGCTGTCGTCGAGGTGGAACGCGAGGACGGCAAGATCGCCTCTTTCACGGTGGACCGCGTCGAGGAGTACGAGAAGAAGGCGTTCCCCACCCTGGAGGTCTACAAGAACGTCGACCACGCGGGGCTGCGACTGGTCACCTGCGGTGGCGAGTTCGACGCGGACCGGCACTACTACCCCAACAACGTCGTGGTGTTCGCCACCATGACGGGCGTCGTGTAGGCGGTCGGGCGGTTCGGGCAGTCGGGCAGTCGGGTGGCCGAGCGGCCGAGCGGCCGAGCGGCCGAGCGGCCGAGCGGCCGAGTGGTCGAGCGGTCGGCGCAGAGGATCGCCGAAGGCTCACCGGGCGCCGATCCGGGCCGCCACCCAGGGGATGCTGCGGCCGGTGACCGCCGCCAACTCCCGCAGGGTGGCGCCTTCGTCGCTCCGCTCGCGCAGCCACAGCTTGATGTCCCGGGCGCCGACCCGCTCGGCGGCGGCCCGTTCGTTGAGCAGGACGCGTGAGCGTCGCCCGGCGGCGGAGTTCTGTCCGGTCGGGCGGATCTCGATGCCGTGCTCGACCAGCAGACGCCGCAGCCGGGCCTTGCCGATGGCGAGGGAGCGTGCCGTGGCCTCGATGCTGTTCTGCCGCTCGACGTACACGACGCGCAGTGCCTGCCCGAGGTCGGTGAATCCCGCCGCCCGCAGCGCTGCCATTGTCCGGTCGATGGCGGCCCGGTCCTGGGTACGCCGGCCGGAGGCCAGGCTCTCCCGGCGCACCAGGCGCAGTTCCTCCGGCTCCGCCTGTCTACGGGCGGAGTCCCGGCGTCTGTGGGCCAGTTCACCGGAGCGGGCCATCGCGCGGCCCGCCGCGAAGCGCTCCTGTGCCTCCGGTGAGGCCCGGTATCCGGCACGCCGGGAACGGGACTGCTCCCCGGAGAAGGATCGCGCGCTCAGTGCCCGGGTGCGCAGCAGCCCGAACTCCTGCCGGTACTCCGCCGCGGTCATCCTGTGGGCGCGCAGGTGCGCGCCGAGCGAGCGGAAGGCCCGCCCGCACACATGGCAGATCACGGTGTCCGTGGCCTCGTCGCGGATCAGGCGGCCGAAGTCGGGGTGGCCTTCCCGGAGTTCGGCCTGGTCGCCGTCCCGTGTCCGGGGGGCGGGTCATGGCCGTCTCTCGCCCGACCGCGCGCTCCCGCACCTCACAGGGGCTCGGCGGCCAGAGCCCGGGCGGGATGACGCGGGCCGAGGAAGACGACGATGCCCTTGCCGTCGGGGGAGGGGTGGGTGGCCTGGGTCCAGCCCTGGCTGCGGTAGAAGGTGACCGCCCGCGGTGACCGGACGGAGGTGAGCAGCCAGGAACGGCCCTCGGGGGCGTCTTCGGTGACCGCCTCCAGCAGTTCGCCCGCGAGACCGGTGCCGCGGGCCTCGGAGCGGACGGCGAGTTCGTCGATCTCCCGGGAGCCGCAGAGCCATTCCACGGTGTGCCGGGTGCCGAGACCGGCGGCGGCCTGCGGATAGCAGCGTTCGGTGGGGAAGGGGGCGAGTGTCGTCCAGGCGGTGGCGAAGCCGATGACCTCCGGGCCGGTGAAGGCGAGGGCGGCGGTGAATCCCGGGCGCCGGACATTCGTCGGCAGGCGGCCCGCGAACTCGACAGCCTTCTCCGGGTCCTCGTTCCAGGGCGGGGCGCAGAAGGCGTCGACGTAGAGGGAGTGCAGGGCGGTGGTGTGGGCGAGGAGGTCGGCGCCCTTGAAGATCCGGATGCTCATCAGGCCACCCCCGCCAGGGAGGCCGCCGGGGAGGCCGCCGGGCGCAGGGCCGCGTACTCCAGGGGCGCCGACGGGTCGATCGACACGTCGAGTGGTGCCGGTTCGGCGCCGGAGCGTACGAGGAGGTCGCCGACGGCGGCGATCATGGCGCCGTTGTCGGTGCACAGCTTCAGGGGCGGTACGCGCAGGGTGATGCCTGCCTTCTGGCAGCGTTCCTCGGCGAGGGAGCGCACGCGCGAGTTCGCGGCGACCCCGCCGACCACGACGAGCGTGCCGACGCCGTGCTCGACGCAGGCCGCGACCGCCTTGCGGGTCAGCACGTCGGCGATGGCCTCCTGGAGCGAGGCGGCGCCGTCGGCCACCGGCAGCTCACGGCCCGTGTGGCCCTCCGCCCAGCGCGCTGCGGCCGTCTTCAGCCCCGAGAAGGAGAAGTCGTACGCATGATCGGACGAGCCGGTCAGCGGGCGGGGAAAGGGAACGGCGCGCGGATCCCCTGTGCGCGCGGCCCGGTCGATGGCCGGACCGCCGGGATACGGCAGCCCGAAGACCCGCGCGACCTTGTCGAAGCACTCCCCGGCGGCGTCGTCGAGGGTGTCACCGAGGTGGACGATCGGATCGCGGGCCAGGTCACGGACGAGGAGGAGCGAGGTGTGACCGCCGGAGACGATCAGCACCATGCAGGGGTCCGGCAGCAGCCCGTGCTCCAGGGTGTCGGCGGCCACGTGACCGGCGAGGTGGTGGACGCCGTACAGCGGGACGCCGAGCGCGTACGCGATGGTCTTCGCTCCGGCCAGGCCCACCTGAAGGGCCCCCGACAGGCCCGGCCCGGTGGTCACCGCGACAGCGCCGACGTCGGACAGCCGCAGCCCGGCCATGTCCAGCGCCTGCCGGATCACCGGCCGTACGGCGTGTACGTGCGCGCGGGCGGCGATCTCGGGGACGACGCCGCCGAAGCGGGCGTGCTCGTCCATGCTCGACGCCAGCGCGTGGCCCAGCAGTTGACCGTCCCGGACCAGACCCGCGCCGGTCTCGTCGCAGGACGACTCGATCCCGAGCACGACAGGTGAACTCACCCCTCCACCCCTTCCTGCATAGCAATAGTTATTGCGAATAGTGTGCAATAAGAAGCCTGTCTTGTGTACCCGATCAGGGAAGTGCTGGTCACCGCCCAGTAGAGTGCGCCCCTGTTGTCCTCCAGAGCTCGACCAGCTCCAGCCCCTGCCGTCACCGTCGTCGGGATCGGTGCCGACGGCTGGCAGGGGCTCCCGGACCCCTCCCGCGTGGCACTGCGCGAGGCCGAGGTCCTGATCGGGGGCTCGCGCCGGCTGGATCTGCTGCCGCCGGAGTGTGCGGCAGGGACGAACTCGCCGCCGACGTCATCGTCACCACCGTCCTGGCCGTGGGCGGCGCCAGGCCCGCCGAGGCGTCGGCCAGCGGCGACGAGTCCTGGGGCGCGGGTGCCCTGACCGGCCTCGACGTACCGATCCTCCAGGCCCTGTGCCTGACCGGCTCGCGCGCCCCTGGGAGGGGAGTGGCAAGGGTGTCCCCCCGCTCGACGTGGCCAGCCAGATGGCCGTGCCCGAGTTCGACGGCCGCCTGACACCGTGCCGTTCTCCTTCAAGGAGATCGACGCCGACGGTCTTCCGGCACACGTCGCCGACCCCGAGCGAGCGGCCCGCGTCGCCGGAATCGCCGTACGTCACGCGCGACTTCGGCACATCACGTCCGCCGAGAAGCGCCTCGCGCTCGTCCTGTCCGCCTATCCGACCAAGCACTCCCGCACCGGCCATGCCGTCGGCCTGGACGCGCCCGCCAGCGCGGTGGCACTCCTGCGTCGACTTCGCGAGGAGGGTTACGGCTTCGGCGACACGGGCGTACCCGGGCTGGCCTCCGGCGGCGGCGACGAGCCGATCCGCGCGACCGCCGGATCCGGCGGTACTGGAGGAGCTGCGTCGGGTGTACCTGGAGACGGAGGGCGACCTCGAAGGTGAGGGATGACGAACACGGAGGCTATTGCGAACTATTCGCAATAGCCTCTAGATTGCAACAAGTGGCCGGCCGGTCGATCTCATCGGATCGGAACTGCCGACACGTCGTGGGTGCGGGGCGTCGTCCCGCCTGACAGCGTCCGTTCCATGGACGCCGCCTCGCACCCGTCCGGCCTCCTTCAGCGGCCGCAACGTGCGCACCGGCCGTAGACCAGCAGCGATCCCGAGGCGTCGGGCCGCAGTCCGGTGAGCGACTCGATCGTTCCCACCGCCTCCGTCAGATGCTCGCTCGCGACCGCCGCGACAGCGCCGCACTCCTGGCACACCGCGTGGTGGTGCGGCTCCCCGGTGATGCCGTAGCGCACCGCTCCGAGGCCGTGCACCGCATGCGTCAGGCCCACGGCCGTCAGCGACTCCAGCGTCCGATAGGCCGTCGTGTAGTGCACCGCCTCCCCGGACCGGGCCAGCCGGGCGCACGCTTCGGTGGTGGAGAGATGGTGTTCCGGTGTGCTGAACAAGCCCAGTATCCGCAGTCGGCTCGGGGTGCAGCGCAGACCGTGCAGCCGCAGCAGCGCACGGGGTTCGGACCGTGCCGTCAAGTCGTGACGCGCCGACCGGGAGCCCCTGTTCACGCCATGCCACCTTCCTCGTGTGGGACCGCTCCCGCTGTGACACGGCGAAAATCCTAGGTCCAATGCCTGATCCGCAAGGTACCCTTCCTGCTGCTAGCGTGCAGTTGCATACCAATGGCAATAACGTCGGAGGACGTCGGACATGGCGGTTTACACGCTCCCGGAGCTCCCGTACGACTACGCGTCGCTCGCCCCGGTCATCAGCCCCGAGATCATCGAGCTGCACCACGACAAGCACCACGCGGCGTACGTGAAGGGCGCCAACGACACGTTGGAGCAGCTCGCGGAGGCACGCGACAAGGAGTCCTGGGGCTCCATCAACGGCCTGGAGAAGAGCCTCGCCTTTCATCTCTCCGGCCACATCCTGCACTCCATCTACTGGCACAACATGACCGGCGACGGCGGCGGCGAGCCGCTGGAGAAGGACGGTGTCGGTGAGCTCGCGGACGCGATCGCCGAGTCCTTCGGCTCGTACGCCGGCTTCAAGGCGCAGCTGACCAAGGCGGCGGCCACGACCCAGGGTTCGGGCTGGGGTGTTCTCGCCTACGAGCCGCTCAGCGGACGGCTGATCGTCGAGCAGGTCTACGACCACCAGGGCAACGTCGGCCAGGGCTCCACCCCGATCCTGGTCTTCGACGCCTGGGAGCACGCCTTCTACCTCCAGTACAAGAACCAGAAGGTCGACTTCATCGACGCGATGTGGGCCGTCGTCAACTGGCAGGACGTGGCGAAGCGCTACGCCGCGGCGAAGGAGCGCGGCGACAGCCTCCTTCTCACGCCGTGACGGCGTAGCACCCCCTGAACGTCCTGCCTCGTGATCGTCTTCTCAACCTTCACCGGCAGGCGGCATGACGAAGGGCTCCCGCAAGAGCGTGACTCGCGGGAGCCCTTCCGTCGTGGCGGCCGACCCGGGGCCGCGCAACTCTACGAATCGGTCTCGATCCGGGCGGCGGCTTGGGTTGCGGGGGCGGTGCGGCAATCATGAGGCCATGTACCGCCCTGTCCGCTTCCATACCCCCGAGTGGTTCACGGCCGACGACTCGACGCTGAACGTCGCGCTCGTGTACCCGATGCAGGGGCCCGCAGGGGTGTTCGGTCCCACCTGCGAGGCGTGTGCGCGGCTGGCCGCCGAGGAGATCAACAAGGCGGGCGGTGTCCTGGGCAAGGAGCTGCGGCTTCTGGAGGTCGACGGCGGGGCCGAGCCGCAGCAGGTGGCGGAGGACGTCGAGGCCCTGGTGTCGACGGGAACGGTGCAGGGTGTCACCGGCTGGCACATCTCCTCGGTGCGGCAGGCGGTGGCTCCGCGGATCGCGCACCGGGTGCCGTACGTCTACACGGCTCTGTACGAAGGCGGCGAGCGCACTGACGGCGTCTACATGACCAGCGAGACCCCCGCATGGCAGCTGCTGCCCGCGATGCGGCTGCTTGCCGAGTCACGCGGGGTGCGCCGCTGGTTCGTCGTCGGCAACAACTACGTGTGGCCCCGGCACACCGCCCGGGCCGCTCGCCGCTACGCGCGCGACTCCCGCAGCAGGGTCTGCGGCGAGGCGTACCTGCCCCTCGGCGCCGACGATTTTCACGACGTGCTGCGCCGGATCGAGCGCGCCGACGCCGACGCCGTACTGATGCTGCTGGTCGGCAGTGACGCGATCCGCTTCAACCGGGCCTTCGCCGCCTCCGGGCTGGATCAGCGGTGCCTCAGGCTGAGCACACTGATGGACGAGAACATGCTGCTGGGCAGCGGCCCGGAGGCCACCGTCGACCTCTACAGCACGGCCGGGTTCTTCGCCTCACTGGCCGACCAGAACACCATGGACTTCCACGGCCAGTACGCCGACCGCTTCGGGGTGACCGCCCCGACCCCGGGCAGTCTCGGCGAGTCCTGCTACGAGGGCGTCCTGCTGCTCGCCGCGCTCATCGAACGGGCGCGCACCCTGGACGTGTCCGCCATCGGGGCGGCAGCCGGCACCGTCTCCTACGAGGGCCCGCGCGGCCTGCTGAGTCTGGACGGCCGGCATGTGCGCCAGCGCATCTACCTGGCGGAGGCGGACGGGCTCGACTTCAACGTCCTCGCCCAACTGCGCCCTCCCCACGACCTGTTGTGATCCTGCCGCCCTCCAGCGCTTGGGCCAGCCGGTCCAGCAGGGTGTCCAGCCGCTCTCCGGCCTCGTCCGCGAGCAGGGGTTCCAGCTCCGCCCAGTCGGCCCGTACTCCGCGGACCAGTTGCTGCCAGCGTTGCGTGCCCCGCGGTGTGAGGTGGGCCAGGACACGGCGCCGGTCGGCGGGATCGACACGACGGAACACCAGATTCTGGTCGACGAGTTGGTCGATCAGCTTGGTGAGGCTCGGCGCCGGCAGGAAGGCGTGTTCGGCGAGGGCCGTCATGTTGTGGCCCTGCCCGTCGGAGAGCAGGTCGAGGACCCGCCATGCCTCCACCGAGCAGTCGAACTCGTCCAGTACGGACTGCACTCGGCGAACGGAGAGACGTTCGGCCCGTGTCAGCAGATGGAGCAGTTCCTGGGGCCGCCTTGCCATCGCACTCCTCCGCTCGAAGCCCTGGTCCCCGGTGAGGGGTTGAACGGAGCCTACCGTCGAGCACCTCACGCCTGACAAGAGGTATGGGAAAACAGATCCTTTCCGCAGGAAGCGTTAATTGCCGTCGGTGAGATGCCGTCTGCTGTGCATCATCGGCGATAGTCATTTCTCCTTGACCGCATTTTTACTTCCACTGGAAACTGTTCCTAAATTACGCCGAAACGCAGCGGAAACAGTTCCGCCGCAGGCTGTGGACGCACTTCAGCGACCAGCCCGGACGGCACCCCGATACGGCTGGGGGATCCGCGCGCCAAAGCCGCCGTTTCTGAAGCGTGCTCCGTCGATTCCCTCCCCAGAGTTTTTCCGCTCTCTTCGCACCGCCCCTTCGGGGCATGGAGGTTTTGTATGTCCGGGCTCAGCATCAGCAGACGTGGCCTGTTGGCCGGTATCTCGGCGGCCGGCGCGGCAGCGGCCCTCAGCGCCTGTGGCGCGAAGACCGGCAGCGACGCGTCGTCGGACTCCGCCGCCAAGGCCGACACCTCCGGCAGCACGGTCAAGGTGGGTCTGCTCAACTCGCTGTCGGGCACGATGGCGATCAGCGAGGTCACCGTCCACAACTCGCTGCTGCTGGCCGTCAAGGAGATCAACGCGGCCGGCGGTGTGCTGGGCAAGAAGCTGAACCCCATCAGCCAGGACGGCGCCTCCGACTGGCCGACCTTCGCGGAGAAGGCGGAGGCGCTGATCAAGGATGACAAGGTCGTGGCCACCTTCGGCTGCTGGACCTCGTCCAGCCGCAAGGCGGTCAAGCCGGTCTTCGAGCGGTACAAGTCGCTGCTCTTCTACCCCGTGCAGTACGAGGGCCTTGAGGAGTCGCCGTACATCTTCTACACCGGCGCGACCACCAACCAGCAGATCGTCCCGGCCCTCGACTACCTGAAGAAGCAGGGCCTGACCAAGCTCTACCTGGTCGGCAGCGACTACGTCTTCCCGCGCACCGCCAACAAGATCATCAAGGCGTACGCGAAGGCCAAGGGCATGACGGTGGTCGGCGAGGACTACGCCCCGCTGGGCTCCACGGAGTTCGGCACGATCGTCAACAAGGTCAAGGACTCCGGCGCGGACGCCGTGTTCAACACCCTCAACGGTGACAGCAACGTGGCCTTCTTCAAGGAGTACAAGTCCTCCGGACTGACCGCGAAGAGCATGCCGGTCCTGTCGGTCTCCATCGCCGAGGAGGAGGTGAAGAGCATCGGTACCCAGTACCTGGAGGACCAGCTCACCGCGTGGAACTACTACGAGACCACGCCCGGCGCGGCCAACACCAAGTTCGTGGCGGCCTACCAGGCCGAGTACGGCAAGGACAAGCCGACCTCCGACCCGATGGAGGCCGCCTACATCTCCGTCTACCTGTGGAAGGAGATGGTCGAGAAGGCGGGCTCGTTCGACGTGGCGAAGGTGAAGGCCGCCTCGGACGGCATCGAGCTCGACGCCCCCGAGGGCAAGGTCACCGTCGACGGTGCCACCCAGCACGTCTACAAGACGGCCCGGATAGGCAAGGTCGGCGCGGACGGACTCATCACCGAGGTGTGGAACTCGGGCAAGCCGATCAAGCCGGACCCGTACCTCAAGGGCTACGACTGGGCCTCCGGCCTGTCCTGACCTCCGGCCCCACCCGTGGCGCGACCCGGCCTCCGCACAGGCCGGGTCCGCCCCGCGCCCGCACGCCCGTCCCCGACCCGGAGCCGCTTCATGACGGTCATCCTCAACCAGTCCTTCACCGGCATCAGTATCGGTGCCGTGCTCCTGCTGATCGCGCTCGGCCTGACCCTGACCTTTGGTCAGATGGGCGTGATCAACATGGCGCACGGCGAGTTCATCATGGCCGGCGCCTACACCACCTATGTCCTGCAGAAGTCCATCAGCAGCGCGGGTGCCTCCCTCCTCGTCGCCCTGCCCGTCGCCTTCCTCGTCGCCGGCGCCATGGGCGTGCTCCTGGAGTGGCTGCTCATCCGCCGCCTCTACACCCGGCCGCTGGACACCCTGCTGGTCACCTGGGGCGTCTCCCTGATGCTCCAGCAGCTCGCCCGCGACATCTTCGGCGCCCCCAACGTGCAGACCCGCGCCCCGGATCTGCTCACCGGCAACATCTCGGTCGGCGGCGGCATCACCCTCGCCAACAGCCGGCTGTTCATCCTCGGCCTCGCCCTGCTGAGCGTCCTCGCCCTCACACTGATCCTGCGGACCACCCCACTCGGCCGGCGCATCCGGGCCGTCGTGCAGAACCGGGACCTCGCCGAGGTGTCCGGCATCGCCACCGGGCAGGTCGACCGGATCACCTTCTTCATCGGCTCGGGCCTCGCGGGCGTGGCGGGCGTCGCGCTCACGCTCGTCGGTCCGATCGGCCCGACGATGGGCACCAACTACATCGTCGACGCCTTCCTCGTCGTCGTGGTCGGAGGCATCGGGCAGCTCAAGGGCAGCGTGATCACGGCCTTCGCGCTCGGCGTGCTGCAGTCGGTCCTCGAATACTCGACGACCGTCAGCGTCGCGAAGGTCATGGTGCTCGTGGCGATCGTCGCCTTCCTGCAGTGGCGACCCCAGGGCCTGTACACACTGCGCACCCGGAGCCTGGCATGACGACGCCAACGACGACAACGACGCCAACGACCACTTCCACGGCGCCCCCCGTAGCCCTGCTGGAACGCTTCCGCGTCCCCGCCGGCTTCGCGCTGGGCGCTGTCCTCCTCCTCGGCATCGCCCCCCTCGCCCTCTCCGACTTCCGCCTCTCACTGCTCGCGAAGTACCTGTGCTACGCGATCGTGGCAGTCGGCGTGAGCCTCGCCTGGGGCCGGGGCGGGCTCATGGTGCTCGGCCAGGGCGTCTTCTTCGGCCTCGGCGGCTATGCCATGGCCATGCACCTCAAGCTCGCCGACGCCGCCGCGACCGGCGAGACACTCCCCGACTTCATGCAGCTCTACGGCACCGGCGACGGCCTGCCCTGGTGGTGGGCGCCGTTCGCCAACCCGGCCTTCGCGCTCGCGATGACCGTCCTGCTTCCCATGGCGGTCGCCGCGCTGCTCGGCTTCTTCGTCTTCCAACGCCGGGTGAAGGGCGCCTACTTCGCGATCCTGAGCCAGGCACTGGCCGCCGCGCTCGCCATCTGGCTGGTCGGCCAGCAGGCCACCACCGGCGGCACCAACGGCCTCACCGACATGCAGGGCTTCTTCGGCTACTCGCTGGACGACCCGGTCAACCAGCGGATGGTGTACTTCATCATCGCCGCCGTCCTGCTCCTCCTGATGGCCCTCGCCCGCCAGCTGTTCGTCAGCCGCTACGGCGAACTCCTCATCGCCGTACGGGACTCGGAGGAGCGTGTCCGCTTCCTCGGCTACAACCCGGCCAACGTCAAGCTCGTCGCGTACGTCGTCGCCGCGGGCATGGCGGGACTGGCGGGCGCCCTGTTCGTCCCGGCGGTCGGGATCATCTCCCCGGCCCTGATCGGGATCGTGCCGTCGATCGGCTTCGTCATCGGCGCCGCGGTCGGCGGGCGGGCCTCGCTGGTGGGCGCGGTGCTCGGAGCGATCGCTGTGGCCTGGGCACAGAGCACCCTCTCGGACGCCTTTCCCGCCGCGTGGACCTACCTCCAGGGCCTGCTGTTCGTCGTGGCGGTCGGGTTCCTGCCCGGGGGGCTCGCTTCCCTGGGCGTCGTCCTGCGCAAGCGCCGTACCGGCACTGCTACCGGTACCGCCACCGGTACTCGTACGACTGGAGAGACAGCATGAGCGGCGAGGGACTGACCGTCCGCGACCTGCGGGTGACGTTCGACGGCTTCACGGCCGTCGACGGTGTCGACCTCGACATCCGCCCCGGCGACCTGCGCTTCCTCATCGGCCCCAACGGCGCCGGCAAGACCACGCTCGTCGACGCGGTCACCGGACTGGTGAAGTCCACCGGATCGGTCCGCTTCGGCGGCGAGGAACTCATCGGCAAGCCGGTGCACCGGATCGCCCGCATGGGTATCGGCCGTACGTTCCAGACGGCCACGGTCTTCGAGGAGCTCACGGTCCTGCAGAACCTCGACATCGCGGCCGGTGCCGGACGGGGTGTGTGGACGATGCTGCGGCGTCGCAAGGACATACCGGAGGCGGTGACCAGGGCGCTGGAGACCACCGGCCTCACCGACCTGCGGGACCGCCCCGCCGGAGTGCTGGCCCACGGGCAGAAGCAGTGGCTGGAGATCGGCATGCTGCTGGTCCAGGACGTGAAGCTGCTGCTGCTGGACGAGCCCGTCGCCGGCATGAGCCACGACGAACGCGAGGCCACCGGCGAGCTGCTGCAACGGGTGAGCGAGGACCACACCGTCGTCGTCATCGAGCACGACATGGACTTCATGCGCTCCTTCGCCCGCAGCGTCAGCGTCCTGCACGCGGGCAAGGTCCTCAGCGAGGGCTCGGTCGCCGAGGTCCAGGCCGACCCCCGGGTCCAGGAGGTCTACCTCGGGCGCGCCTCCGAACCCGAACCCGAGCCCGCACCCGAACCGGCCGCCGTTTCCGTACCCGCCACCGAGGAGACGTGACACCCATGCTGGAGATCAACACCGTTCGGGCGGGGTACGACCGCACCACCGTGCTGCACGGCGTGACCGTCAAGGTCCCGAAGGACGGCGTCGCGGCGGTCCTCGGCCACAACGGCGCGGGCAAGAGCACCCTCCTGCGTGCCGCCATGGGCCTGATCAGGCCGACCGGCGGGACGATGCTGCTGGACGGCGAGGACATCACCCGCCTCGCCCCGCACCAGCGGGTCGCCCGGGGCATGGCCTACGTCCCGCAGGGCCAGCAGTCCTTCCCGCATCTGACCACGGCCGAGAACCTCCAACTTGTTGCCGACGGACGGGCGGACGGCAAGGAGGCGATCGCCGAGGCCCTGGACCTCTTCCCCGTCCTGCGCGAGCTGTCGGCGCGCCGGGCCGGTCTCCTCTCCGGCGGCCAGCGCCAGCAACTCGCCATCGCCCGTGCTCTGGTCACTCGTCCGCGGCTGCTCCTGCTGGACGAACCGACCGAGGGCATCCAGCCGTCGGTGGTCGCCGAGATCGAGGAGACGATCCTGGCCCTCGCCCGGCGCGGCGGTCTCTCCGTCCTCCTCGTCGAACAGCACGTCGGCTTCGCCATGCGGGCCGCCCAGCACTACTACGTCCTGGAGGCGGGCCGCGTGACCTCCTCGGGCGAGGGCGGAACGGGCGCCGAGCAGAGCGTGCGGGCAGCGCTCAGCGTCTGAGGCGGCGCTCAGCGTCTACGGGTGATGGGTGGCGCTCAGCGCGCCACCGGTTGCCGTCAGAGGACGACGCGGGTGTGGGAGACGAGCCGTTCGCCGTCGAAGACGTGCAGGACGAAGGCGGGCGGCCGCTCGAAGTCCAGCGCGTCGTCCTCGGACCACTCCTCGGGAAGCACCAGCTCACTGGGCATCATCAGCGTTGAGACGACACCCGGGGCGACCACCAGCGGCAGCCCCGCGAAAACCGCCGAAGCGGCCGTGTGGGCATGCCCCACCAGCACGGCCTTCACCTGGTCGTGGCGGCGCAGAACCCGCTCCAGCCGCTCCGGGTGGTTCAACCTGATCGCGTCGACGGACGGCAGGCCCAGCGCGATCGGCGGGTGATGCATACCGACGAACACCGGCCCTTGTGCGCGGGCGAGTTCCGACTCCAGCCAGTCGATCGTCGCGTCGTCCAGGTGGCCGTCGTGGCGTCCGGGGATGCTGGAGTCGCACAGCAGGATCGTGAGCCCGTCGATGCGCAGCGTCTGGTTGACCGGCCCGGCTCCGTCCCTCCCCACGTGATCCAGGAGCACCTTGCGGAACTCCGGCCGGGAGTCGTGGTTGCCGGGGCAGACGAGGGTGGGCGCGGCGTACCGCATCGCCTCACGGGCGATCTCGTACTCCTCCACCAGGCCGTGATCGGCGATGTCCCCGGTGACGACGACGGCGTCGACGGGGGTGGGGAGCCCGTTGAGGTAGTCCCGTACCCGCATGGCCCGTTCCACGCTCTGCTTGCTGCCGCCGATGTGGATGTCGCTCACGTGGGCCACGAGCACGGTGCCTCCCAGGGCAGGACTGCCGAATTGCGTAGATCAGTCTATGGACTGATCTGCGACTGTCGTGGGTAATCCCAATTGCAACTAGTATGCAAAAACATTTTGGCTGCAATAAGGGGTGGACGCATGACGACCCGTTGGATACGAGGCGCCGCCGTGGCCGCGGCGATGGCCGGCGGGGTCGCCGCATGCTCGGCGCCCGGCGGTGGTACCGGCGGCGGTTCCGGTGGTGGCACGTCCGCCGACTCGGTGGTGATCGGAGTGGCCTCGGAGCCGGACACGCTCAGCCCTCTGCTCGGCTACGGCAAGGACGGCAACTCCAAGCTCTTCGACGGTCTGCTCGCCCGGGACGCCGACCTGAAGCTCACACCCGCCCTGGCGAAAGCGCTGCCCGAGGTCGCCGACGACGGCCTGACCTACACCTACACCCTGCGCGACGGGGTCGAGTTCAGCGACGGTGAGCCGCTCACGGCCGCCGACGTGGTCTTCACCTACGAGACCGTCCTCGACGAGAAGACCAACAACACCTCCCGCACCGAACTCGACGCCATCAAGGAAGTGAAGGCGGACGGCGACGACAAGGTCACCTTCACCCTCAAGTACCCCTACGCGCCCTTCGCCGGCCGCACGGTCCTGCCCATCGTCCCCGAACACATCGCGGGGAAGCAGGACCCCAACACCGGCTCCTTCAACACCGAGCCGATCGGCACCGGCCCCTACGTCCTGTCCGCCTGGAGCAAGGGCGAGAAGCTCACCTTCAAGGCCAACCCCCACTACTGGGGCGGCGCGCCGAAGGTGAAGACGCTCACCATGGCGATCATCGAGGACGACGACGTACGCGCCACCCGGCTGCGCTCCGGCGACCTGGACGGCGCGATCCTCCCGCCCAACCTCGCCGCCGCCTTCAAGAACGACAGCGACAGGAAGACCTACGACGCCAAGTCCTACGACTTCCGCACCGTCACCCTCCCCACCACGAACAAGGTCACCGGCGACCGGGCGATCCGCCAGGCACTGGACGCAGCCGTGGACCGCGAGGCCATGGCGGACAAGATCCTCGACGGGGCCGGCCGCCCGGCCTACGGGCCGCTGCCCGTCGACGACCCCTGGTTCACGAAGGGCATCGAACGCCCCCAGGACCTGGACAAGGCCAAGCAGATCCTGGACCGGGCGGGCTGGAAGGCCGGCGCCGACGGCGTCCGCGCCAAGAGCGGCCAACGAGCCGCCTTCACCCTCCTCTACCCCTCGGGCGACAAGGTCCGCCAGGACCATGCCCTCGCCTACGCCTCCGACGCCAAGAAGGCCGGCATCGACGTGAAGGTGGAGAGCGCCACCTGGGAGGTCATCGAGCCGCGCATGAAGGACGACGCGGTCCTGGCAGGCGGCGGCAGCACCGGCGACCCCGACTTCGCCCTCTACACCCTCCTGCACTCCTCCCTCGCCGGTGACGGCTTCAACAACATGGGCCGCTACGACAACCCGGCCGTCGACAAGGCCCTCGACACCGGCCGCCGCAGCCAGGACGAAGCGACACGCAGGGCGGCGTACGACACGATCCAGCGCGAACTGGTGAAGGACCCCGGCTACACCTTCCTCACCCACATCGACCACGTCTACGTCCTCGCCGACCGCTGGACCGGCCTGACCACCCAACTGGAGCCGCACGAGCACGGATTTGCCAGCGGCCCCTGGTGGAACCTTGAGGACTGGCAGCCCAAGCAGTGAGCCCACTGCCCTGGGGGCCCATGGCCCGGCTGGCCGGGCGGCGGACCCTGTTCGCCGCCCCGGTCCTGCTCGTCGTCACCTTCGGCATGTTCGCGATCGCCGCCGCCTCCCCCTTCGACCCGGTACGGGCGTACGCCGGGACCGCCGCCCTCGGCGCCGACCGGGCCACCCTGGACCGGCTGCGCGCCAACCTCGGCGTGGACCAGCCCTTCGCCGAGCGCTGGTGGCACTGGCTGACCTCGGCCCTCACCGGCGACCTCGGCCAGTCCAGCGTGATGCGCCAGCCGGTGGCCGAGGTGCTCGGCGAACGCCTCGTCTGGTCCACGCTGTTGTGCGCGGTCGCGTTCGTGGCGGCTGTACTGACGGGCACGGCGCTAGGTGTGCTGGCCGCCCGCCGGCAGGGCGGATGGCTCGACCGGACGGTCACTTCGCTCGCCTACACCCTCTCCGCCGCCCCGGTGTTCTGGACCGCGCTGCTCGCCATCTGGCTGTTCGCCCTCCGCCTGGACCTCCTGCCGGCGGGCGGCCTGACCGACACCGCCAGCGAACAGGTCACCGCCGGCCAGGTGGCAAGTCACCTCGTACTGCCCGCCGGAGTCCTCGCCGTCTCCCAACTCCCGTGGTTCACCCTGTACGTCCGCCAGGGCGTCGCCGACGCCCTGGCCGAGGACCCGGTACGCGGCGCCCGGGCAAGGGGCCTGAGCGAGAGCACCGTCCTGCTCGGCCATGCCCTGCGCTCCGGCCTGCTCCCCGTCCTCACCCTGATCGGCTCCCGCGTGCCCGAACTCATCACCGGTGCCCTGCTGGTGGAGAGCGTCTTCAGCTGGCCCGGCATCGCGGCGGCCACGGTGGAGGCGGCCACCGCCGTCGACTTCCCGCTGCTGGCCGCCCTCACCGCGCTGGCCACCGTCGCCGTCCTGGCCGGCAACCTGCTCGCGGACCTGCTCTACGGCCTCTTCGACCCGAGGGTGAAGCTCAGTGACATGTGACTCTGGTGGCTCCCATGACTGAGGCCGCAGTTGAGCCGAAGTGGCGGTCGTACGGCACCCGCCGCCGCTCCACCCGCACCGTCCGGGTGCGCACCTCCGTCACCCTGGTCGCGGTGACGGTCCTCGCGGTCCTGCTCGTCCCGCCACTGGTCCAACTCGACCAACAGGCGGTCGACTTGGCCGCCAAACTCCAACCACCCTCCTGGGCCCACCCGTTCGGCACCGACGACGTCGGCCGCGACCTGCTGCTGCGCTGCGTCTACGGCCTGCGGGTGTCCCTGTTCGTCGGTGTCGTGGCGGCGCTGACGGCGACGGTGATCGGCACGGCCGTCGGCGCCACGGCCGGAGCACTCGGCGGCTGGGCCGACCGGGGCATCATGCGGCTGGTCGACACCTTCTCCTCCGTCCCGCACCTGCTGCTGGGCATCTTCATCGTCGCCATGTTCCGCCCCGGCGTCTGGCCGGTGGTGGTCTCGGTCGGGCTCACCCACTGGCTGTCCACCGCCCGGATCGTCCGCGCCGAAGTGCTGTCCCTGCGCTCCCGCCCGTACATCGACGCCGCCATCTCGGGAGGCGCGTCGAGGTGGCGGGTGACGGTACGACATCTGCTGCCCGCCGTACTGCCGCAGGCCGCGCTGGCCGCCGTACTGATGGTGCCGCACGCCATGTGGCACGAGTCGGCCCTGTCCTTCCTCGGCCTGGGCCTGCCCGCGCACATGGCCAGCCTCGGCAACCTCATCCAGAACGCCCGCGGTTCGCTGCTCGCCGGGCAGTGGTGGCCGACCCTTTTCCCCGGCCTGTTCCTGATCGTCCCCACCCTCGCCATCGCCGGCCTCGCCGGAGCCTGGCGGGAGCGGATCAACCCACGCCGCCGATCGGAGCTGATGCTGTGAAAGCCGCTGTCCTGTCCGTGCGCCGACTGTCGGTGCGCTTCCTGATGCCCGGCGGGCGCCGTGTCGCCGCCGTCACCGACGCGCACTTCGACGTGGCGGCGGGGGAGTGCCTGGCCCTGATCGGCGAGAGCGGCTGCGGCAAGTCCGTCCTCGCCTCCGCCCTCCTCGGTCTGCTCCCCGCCAACGCCCAGACCGCCGGTGAGGCCCGCCTCGGAGACCTCGACCTCCTCGCGGCCGACGAACGCACCCTGGCCCGCACGGTCCGTGGCCGCCGTATCGGCCTCATCCCGCAGAGCCCCGCCGCCCACCTGACCCCCGTCCGCACCATCCGCTCCCAACTACAGGAAACAGTCGCAGAGTTGACCGGGATACGGGGCCGCGCGGCCGTCCGTACCGCCGCCGAGGCGGCAGCCGAACGGGCGGCGTTCCCGTCCGACCACCTCGACCGCCACCCGCACGAACTCTCCGGCGGCCTCGCCCAACGCGCCGCCACAGCCCTCGCCCTCGTCGGCGACGCGCCCCTGCTCCTCGCCGACGAACCGACCACCGGACTCGACCGCGACCTCGTGGACCACACCGTCGACGAACTGCGCCGCCACGTGGACACCGCAGACCGAGCCCTCCTGGTGATCACCCACGACCTGGCGGCAGCCGAGCGCATCGCCGACCGCGTGGCGGTCATGTACGCGGGCCGCATCGTCGAACTCACCGACGCGGCCACCTTCTTCGGCACCCCTGGCCCCCGCCACCCCTACAGCCGCGGCCTCCTGCAAGCCCTGCCCGACCGCGACTTCACCCCCATCCCAGGCATGCCCCCCGAACTCGGCGACCTTCCCGACGGCTGCGCCTTCACCGCCCGCTGCCACCTGTCCACCGCGGCCTGTGCCGCCGTACCGCAACTGACGGACACGGTCGCCTGCCACCACCCGTACGTGCCGGAGGACATCCGTGCTTGAACTGCGCGCCATCACCGCCGGATACGACCGACACGCCCCCGTCGTCCGGGACGTCTCCCTCACCATCGAGCCCGGCGAGGCCGTCGGACTCCTCGGCCCCAGCGGCTGCGGCAAATCCACCCTCGCCCGCGTCGCGGCCCTCCTCCACCGCCCCGACACCGGCACCCTGTTCCTGGACGGCGAGCCGGTACACCACTGGCGCCACCGAGCCCCACGTGCCCAACGCACCACGATCGGCGTCGTCTTCCAACAGCCCAGACTCTCCGCCGACCCCCGACTGCCACTCACCGACCTCATCACCGAGCCACTGCGCGCGAACGGCCGCCGGGACGAAGCGCCCGACCGGGTCGCCGAACTCGCCCCCACCGTGGGCCTGACCCCCGACCTGCTGACCCGACGCCCCCACGAGGTCAGCGACGGCCAGCTCCAACGCGCCTGCCTCGCCCGCGCCCTCGTCCTACGCCCCCGCTGGCTGATCTGCGACGAGATGACCGCCATGCTCGACGCCTCCACGAGCGCCGCGCTCGTCACGGCCGTCGAGGACTACCGCGCCGCGACCGGCGCCGGCCTGCTCGCCGTCGGCCACGACCACGTACTCCTCGGCCGCTGGTGCGGACGGACGGTCCACTGGGACGCCCTGAAGCGGTCTGGTTGAGCGTCTCGGCCTGGCGAGCGGATCCGTAACCGGCTGCGCGTCCCCTGTCCCTGGCCCACACCGGCGACATCGCCCCCGACTGGCTCATTGGCCTCGCCTGCGGCCTGGGCGGCCTCATCGGCGGCTACCTCGGCGCACACCTCCAGCCGCACCTGCCCGAGACCTTCCTCCGCGTCCTCCTCGGCACCCTGGCCACTGCCCAGGCGGTGCACCGCAGGGCGTTCCCGCACATCGTTGAGACCGAGCCGTCGGCGTTGAAGCAACCGACTTCGAGGACGAACGGGCTGATGCTGATCAGGCTGCTGATGACAAGGCCGTCCGCGCCTACGCCGGTGCGCCTGGCACAGAGGCGCTCGGCCTCCTTCGACCAGTCCTTCTCGCCGTCCGGCGCGGGATCGGATAACAGGACGAAGTCGTTCCCCGCTCCGTGAATCTTGCGGAAGCGCATGGCAAAGCTCCTCGCTGGGGTGAGGTGACGGTTCTCGTGATGGCCCAATAGGGCCCGGGGTCACAGGAGTTCGATGGGCCGATATGTGGTCGTCGGCTTGTTCATGACCCACGGGGCGTGCCCGTCGAAGATCAGCACCCGGTGCCCCGAGGTGCCGGCGGACCGCATGTCGCGGACCGGCAGGTACAGCCCGTCGAGGCACACGAAGTCGCCTATGCGGACGTCACTGGGCTGCCTCTGACCGGCGATGGTGCCGAGTGGGGGAGGGGGCGTAGAGGTTGGTTCGGTGGTGCGGCGCTCGTACATTCAGCCTCTCCAGATGGCCAGGAGGATCGAGCCGCCGAGCGCCAAGAGGCATGCCAGGTAGGCGAGTTGCTGGTTCCGGGGGCTCACGGAACACCGACGAGGTGGCCGTGAAGGCGGTCGCGGACTGACGGGATACCGATCTCCCCAAGGGGCGTCCAGGCCGCCGCGCCGGCTTCGATCACCAGCGGAGCGATGGCGCCGGAGTGGGCCCGGAAGAGGTATCGGAAGCCGATCCGGAGGCGGGGGCCATACCTGTGTTGCCCGGCCCTGGTCACGTCGATCAGGAAGGGGCCTGCACTGTCGGGTTCCGTCCACACATCCCGAATGCCGACTGCCTCGGCCAACAGGCGCAGGGCGGCCCCGCTGAGCGAGTCGTCCTGCGCATCCGGCTCCGCTTCGGCAAGGGCGAAGGCTCCTTCGTGCCGTAGGGACAGGACGCGATTGCGTTCATCGACGACGACCGCGCCCGTTGTCACGAGGGGGCAGCGCCGGCTGTGGGCGCAGGTCCCGCGCTGTGCGTGGTCGCGGGCGGCGTCGTACACCGGCATCAGCGCCATCTTCTCGTCAGGGTGCTCATGGATGTAGTGGGACAGCTCCCGGATGATCTGGTCCTCCCGGACACTCACGGGGCACCGAGCCCGTGGCGCTGGGTATAGATCCACAGGAGCCTTCGCGTGATGTCGGCGGCATCCCGGAGGTAGATGAAGGCGCCGAACGACGGGGTCTCTGCGGTCGGACGGTTCTGCAGGTCGAGGAGCCGGTACCCCGTGCGGAACAGTTCCCGCACGTCCTCGTCCTCGTCTGCCCCCAGATCCTCACCGAGGAGAAGGTTGAGGTGCCCGATGATCTCGGGCAGGGACCTGTCCATGTCCTTGCGGGTGGAGGTGGCCATCTGCATGGCGAGGACCGCGTCGGTGCTTTCGGAGATTGTCTCGACGTCGACTGGGAGAACTTCGTTTCCCGCGCTGTCGGTTGCTCTCGATGCCTTGCCACTACTTGCCACAGTGATCACCGCTTCGCCCCTTCAGCGCACGTGTTCCAGCCGTGCCGGTAACGCTAGGAAGAGAGACGGGAGGGGCTCTATGAGTGTGCCGGAACTTGCCCGGCGTTCACCCCAGGGATTCGATGGCTGCCGTGATGAGTTCGCGTGCTGCCGGGCCGTAGACGGCAAGTTCGGCGAGATCCGTGAACGTCTGGGCATACATGGCAAGTTCGTGCTTCTGCGTCACGGCGAGGTGGGCCGAGACGAGTTCGACGTGGACCGTGTGGTCGTCGTACAGGAAGAAGCCCTCGACAGGCCAGAGGCTGGAGCGGTCGGCGTCTTCAGGGATGATGCCGAGGCTCACCGAGGGAAGCGCCATGACGCTGAGCAGGTAGCCGAGTTGACCGGCCATCACCTCAGTGCTGCCTATGCGCTTTCGGAGCGCTCCTTCTTCCAGGAGGATCGCGAACGTGTGGTTGCCGTACACGATCTGCTGCTTCTCCACACGCACCCTGACGGCCGCCGGCACGTCATCGATGAGGCCGCGACGGTCGCGAATGGAGGTGAGCAGCGCGGTGATGTACGAGCCTGTCTGCACCGGGCCGGGAATCAGCCACGGTGAGTAGATGCGGAAGCGCTGAGTGCGTTCCCACAGCGGGAGGACGGACTCCTGGGCCTGCTTCAGGCCGGTGCGCTCCATCCGGCGCCACTCGACGTACATGCCCTCGATGCCTCGGGCCGTCGAGATGAGATCCTCGGCCGCGCTCTGTGCGCCGCAAGCGGCGGCCCACGCACGCAGGTCGCGCTCCGAGGGTGGCCGGGTGCCGCTCTCGAAGCGCGAACACTTCGACTCGTGCCAGCCGAGGCTGGTGGCCAAGGCTCGCTTGGTGAGCCCGGCTTCGAGCCGGATTTCGCTCAGGCGTTTCCCCAGGGCCCTGCGGGCTTCCTGAACGCTCGAAGATGGCGATGTCATGTCGCTGCGGTGATGTTGTTCGAGCTGTCAGGCCGGCTGGAACTCTGCGTGGGGTGTTGCCCGCGTCCACACGGCTTCGAAGGCCGACTCGCAGAGCTTCGCGGCCTCAGGATCATCGGTGAGTTCCATCTCCATGTTCTCGCCTTCGCCGTCGAAGTGGTTGACGAGGACGAGGCTGGAGTCGAAGAGCCAGAAGTCGTTGCCCGGAAGCGCGAGGCCCGTTGCGTTGCGGCGGGAGAGCCAGCGCACGTCTTCGCCGGCGGCGATGTTGAGCCCGTCGGTCACGTCGTACTCGAAGCGGATGTACTCGCTGACGGGCGTCGAGACGACCCGGGCCCGGCGGACCTCGACGCCTCGCGAGGTCGCCTGCGTGACGAGGCTGAGCCAGTCGGACCAGCGCTCGGCCGGGTCGAGCGTCGCGCCGGCCTTCCAGTCGATGAAGGCCGGGTCCGACTTCATGTAGGCGTCGCGCATCTCCAGATGGACGGCCGTCCGCTGGCAGTCGCGGAACAGTTCCTCAAACGTGGGGGTCCTCATCGGCCTTCTTCACCTCCAGGAAAAACTGCACCATGCGCCGGGGGATCTCCACCACCGACTCATGGCCGGGGATGTCCATCTGCCCGAGGCGCTCGATGTCCTCCACCTTCAGCCCCTGCACGAGGTAACTGTCCTTCTCTTCGTCGAGGTAGATGGTGGGGGAACCGCCACTGGGACTCTCCGGGTCCTTACCGAGCTTACGCAGGGCCATGATGTCCTCCTCGGATGCCGGTAACGATCTCTGTGCCAGAGCTTGCCCGCGACGGTGCCGTGAAACGAGGAACTTGCCGAAACTTGCCAGGAGTACGGAAGTTGACCCTGCGCGGCCGGGGGGGGTAGAGCGACGGGCCGTAGGCCAGCCGGGGACTCTGGGGATGGTCGGATTCGATTGCTGTCTGCCCCTCTCCGCTGGGAAACCGTGGTCAGTGCAGGTGGGCGCGGGTCCCTTCGACGATTCGCCAGTTGTCCTTTGACAGCCAAGTTAGTCCGGTGCGATGCCCTGACCTGGGGCGACTAGGTTGGATGTCAAAGGACAGTTGTCGGTCGGGAGCAATGTGAGGGCCGCGGCTGGGCGGTTCAGCGCCGGCCGGAACCGCGTGCGCCACCTGACACGGGCCTCCCTGCCCGCCAGGAGTTCGGCCACGCGACGTCGTCGATCGCCAGCCACGGCGCGGCGGCGACGGCAGTCGGCGTGAGCCCCGTAAACGCCTTCACTTCGCGGTGCAGATGGGACTGGTCGACGTAACTGCTCTCGGCCGCGACACCGGCGGGAGGGACACCCGCCGCGAGCAGATGGGCCGCATGGTCGAACCGCACCAGCTGGGCGGCCCGCTTGGGGGTGACGCCGAGCTGCGCCCGGAAACGCGCCCACAGGCGCTTGCGGCTCCAGCCGACCTCGTCCGCCAGGCCGTCGATACGCATCCGGCCCCTGCCGGCGACCGTCCGCCTCCAGATGTGGGCGACCTCCGGATCGACCCGCGGGCCGTCCCCGATCCGCCGGCGGACGGCGTCCGCCGCCATCGCGAACCGCTCGTCCCACGATCCGGCTGTACGCAGCCGCTCCTCCAAGCGCCCGGCGCCGCGGCCCCAGACGTCCGCCAAGGACTCCACGCTCCCGCTGACCCCGGCCGACGAGCCGAGCACTGCGGCCGCCGCACCCGGCTGCAGCCGGATCTGCAGGCACTCGCCCACCAGGCCGGACGCCCGCAGCTCCCCGGGGGCCAGGCCGATCACGACACTGCCGCGTCCGTGCCGCCCCTGCGTGTCGTAAGCCAGGCCGTCATCGTCGCTCAGATCGATCAGCAAGGTGACGGACGGATGCGCGACCATCGCGATGTCGACGGGGGCGGGGACACGGTGGCGGAATCCGGCCATGCTGATGCCCGGCAGCCGGTCCGAGGGCTCCGGTACTGCGATGTCAACGCCCGACCACGCGGGAGGCACGCCCTGCGACAACACGGCGCCAGTCTAGGCCGGGCCTGCCGGCGGGGTTCCGGCGCTCAGGGTCGCGAAGTCCAGCAGCAGCCGGCCCACCGGCTCGGGCGCTTCCAGCATGGGCATGTGCCCAACGCCCGGCAGCATCTCGACCCGCACGTCCGGCACGACGTCGTACTGGCGTGCCGACGTCGGATCCCACCGGGGATCGGCGGCGCCGAAGACCACGAGCACCGGGAGCCCGAGGGCGGCGAGCCGCTCGGGCACGGACTGCTCGGCGAGGTACGCGGTGTTCTCGCGCAGCACCTTGCGGAACGCGCGGTACGTGGTGCTCCGCACGTCGGCGACCATGCCGGGCGGAATGGGCGCAGGCCCGGCGAGCGTGGCGCCGATGCCTTTGCGGATCATCGCATCCGAACGCCGCCACCACAGCAGCGGCCCGAAGGGCGGTGCCAGCAGCACGCGAAGGATGGCTGGCTGCGGCAGGAGCGCGTCGAGGTGCGGGCCGGTGCTGATCATCGCCAGCGAACTCACCAGGTCGGGGCGCTGCTCCGCGAGCGCGGTGGCGACGTATCCGCCGCTGGAGTGGCCGGCCACGGTGACGGCGCGCAGCCCGAGTTCGTCGAGCAGCGCCGCCACGCGGCCCGCCTGCGCCGGAACGTTGTAGGACCTGGCGCGCGGGGACTGGCCGCAGCCCGGGAGGTCTATCCGGACGACATGATGACGGGCGGCGAGGGCCGGGACCACCGGCCCCCAGGAGGCGCCCGAGGCTCCAGACCCGTGGATGAGCAGCAGTGGCGGCGCGTCCCGCGGTCCGTCACGGTCCACATGCATCGGCTGCGCGTGCTGTGCGTCGTGGGCGTTCATAGAGCGATAGTGCGGGGGGCGGCGGCTGCCGGTCTTGTACGAATGTCGCCAACGGCCCGCGGCAGGCGCGCCCCGCATCTGGATGTCAACGATTCTGCTCGTGCTGGCGCTGTCGGGACTGGGTTCGTAGTCAAACGCCTCGATTGGATGACAAAGGACACCAGTTCGCCGACGGCAGACAGGGAAGATCTGGAAACTACTGGTGCTCCGCAGATGGGCATGTCAACGTGGACGACCTCATGAAACCGCAGGTCAACGACCGTCAGTAACCCGTCTCGACCGCACGGAGGCGCCCCTGCACCCGCACCACTCCAGCGATCCTTCCCGTCCCGACTTGCCGGTCCCCGTGTACTGGGTCACCCCGCGTCACCTCGCCGGTGATGACGGCGTTCTCGCCGAGCGGATCGGCGACACCCTGACCGGCCTTGGCTGGCGCATGTGGCCCACCTCGCGCCACAGCCTGCTGTACGTGAGCCCGGATGGGCTGCGTGGCGCCGAGTGGATCCTCGCGGCCCACCCGTTCGAGCTGGGCGGATTGCCCGTTGCCTGGCAGTTGAGCGCCCGCCCGCATGCTGCCTCCGCGCTGGCGGAGTGGAATGCGTACTTCACCACCGGCGTTCCGTACGAGGCGCTCGCCGATATCCTCCTGGCGATCGACGCCCGTGAGGCACCCGACGCGGGCTTCGACGGGCCTGAGACGGTCATCAACGCGCTCAGTGCCTGGGGCTGGATCCGCGATGTGGACCGCCCCCGCACCACCGCCATGGACCCCGGGTTGTCCTCCAGCGTCTCCCTGGAGATGGTGCCGCCGCTCATTGAGGACGCCGACCCGCGCCCTGACCTGGTGGGTTGGCAGGCGTGGGCGGAACCCGTGCTCGGCGCCTCGTATCTGTGGTGTGCCAGCTTCAGCGCCAGCGTTCCGAACGACTTGGTGGCTGTGTTCGCGTCATCGCTTGCCTCACCGGTCCCGGTTCCCCGCCGCACCGTGCCCAAGAGCGGCGAGGGCCGGCTCACCGTCGTCCGCCGCAGCTGACGAACCGCGCCCTGACGGAGCCGCAGGTGTGATGGCGCTGGCTAGGGACCGGGTCGCTCACCCACCTCCCTTACTCACCGGTGCCCCTCTGCCTGTCCTTGGCAGAGGGGCACCGGCGTATGTGCTGCATCACCGCGTCTTGCGGGGCTGGCCGTCTTGGCTCGGGGCGGGCGAGGCTACGCGCCCGCTGCCCTTGGCCGCAGCGGGGGTGAGGTCGGGCATCGCGGTGGCGTCGGCGGGCAGGTCGGCCAGGCGGCGCAGCCGCCACACCAGCACGTCGCTAATCGAACCGGCGCTGCCCAACTCCCGCCGTCCGGCAGCCTCCATCAGCAGAGTGGCCGGGTCGTGGCCGGCGCTCTCGGTATCGGCGAGGGTGGCCGCCAGGGCGTGCCAGCCTGGCTCGGCCAGGATCTGCTCGGCCAGCTCCGGCACGGCCGCCCGCAGATGGGCGGCCTGCTTCTGGCGCAGGGGCTGGGACAGGCGATGCCCCCGCTGGTACAGCATGCCCAACGGGACGTTGGCGGCGGCTTGGTAGGCGATGCGTAGGTGTTCGGCGGCCTCGCGGGCTGCGGCGGCCTGCTGGGCATGGTCCTTCTTCGCATGCCAGTGGGCGGCGGCGGTGACGAGGAAGAACAGCATGTCGATCGCCATCGCGGTGGTCGCGCCGTCTTCCCCGCGGCCGAGCGCCGGCCCGCTGTAGATCAGGTCGCGGGCGGCCTTGCGCAGGGCCCGGTCGTGTCCGCGCTCGGCCTGGATGTGGGAGCGGGTTGCCCGCTCGAACGTGAAGGCTGCCGCGCGTAGTTGCTCGCGGGTGTGGGCGGCTGAGGTCTTGGCGAGCGCGTCCAGGACCTCTCCGGCTGCCGCGATGTGCGCGGCCACCTGGCTGTCCTCACCGTGGTCGATGATCAGCAGAGCTTGCCATGCTGCGGTGGCAGCACCGCGTCGCACGGCGGCCGGACCGGTCGGCGCTGGGCCGGAGGACTGAGGGGACGGTCCGTTGTCGCTTTGGCCGGAGGGGGAACTGCCACCGGAGAAGCGTTTGCGGATGCGGGGCAGGGACAGGTCGGGGGAGAGGGTGGAGCCGGCGTAGAACACGGGCTCCTTCTCGCCGTTGCGGTTGTCCGGGAGGGCGACCTTGTAGCCGAGCAGGTCGCCGGAGGGTGCGACGCGCTTGCGGATCAGTAGGCCGGAGGCGGCCAGCCGGTCGAAAAGCTCCTCCTCACTCATGACTCCCGCCACAGCCCGCCGTACGGCTTCCCGCAGCTCCTCGCGTGCCGCCTGCTCCCTGCCCTCGCGCTGGGCCTTGTGGCGTTCGGCGCTGGTGGGGGGCTTGGCGGCGGTGCCGTCCCCGGGCGGCACGCGGCGCAGCCCGTAGTCGACTTCGATACGGCGGCATTCAGCCTGGGCCCGGCGAGCCTCGTTGTGACGGCGGGGCCGGCGGCCGTCGTCGCGGACCAGGGTGGCGATGATGTGGATGTGGTCGTCGGCGTGGCGGACGGCTGCCCACCGGCAGGCTTGCTCGTCGCCGTCGGGGGCGATGCCGGTGGCGGCGACCATGCGGCGGGCGATGGCCGCCCAGTCCTCGTCGGACAGGATCGGGTCTTCGGGGGCGGCCCGCACCGACAGGTGCCACACGTGCTTCTCGGGGCGCTTGCTGGCGGGCAGGGCGTTGACGGGCTGGTCGAGCAGATGCTCAAGCTGCTCGTAGGTGGCCTTCGGATTGCGGCCGGGGTCGGGGGTGAGCGGGTCGAAGGCGGCGACCAGGTGCGGGTCGATGTGCACCTCGTCGGTGCCGGGGCCGTAGAGGTACTTGATGAGCCCGATCGTCTCGCTGCCGCGCTTGTGGATGCTGGGGATCACGCAGGGACACCGCCGTCGCGGTGGGCGAGCAGGGCATCGGCGGCGGCCTCCATACGGCGGGCGGCGCTGCGGACGGCCTCGGCCGAGGCGTCCAGGTGGGGTGCGTCGGCGCCGGAGTTGAGGGCCTTGGCGACCTGGTTGAACAGGCCGTGGATGCGGCCCAGGTGGCGGCGGGCGGCGAACAGCTCGTCGATGACCTCGCGTTCGGTGGCGATCTCGGCGGCGGTGCGGGTCAGGTCGCGGGCGGCCTTGTCGACGGCGTAGGCGAGGAAGGCGGCGTTGGACATCTGGCAGTGGGCGGCGGCATCGGCGAAACGCTTGAACTCGGCGTCGTTCATACGGCAGCTGGGCTGGTGCAGACGCTTGCGCGACTTCGGCTGACGCGGGCGCTGACGTCTCTTCGCGAGGGACTCGGCCCGCCAGTCTCCTCCTGGCTGCGGTCCGCCCTCGGTCGCTGCCTGACGGTCCGGTGCCCCCTGGCGCCGGGCTGTTCCCGCCACCCCTGGGGCGGGAATCCCGGGAGCATTGCTCCCGGTACAACTTGCTGGCGCTGTGGGACTGGTGGGCTTCTCGTGCCGCTCGTGGCGGGTGGGGTCCTCGTGGTGCCGGTCGTGCATGTAGTGGTTCTCCGTCGGGTTGGCGGTGGTGGGGGTGGCTGTGCTGTGGCGTCAGGACGAGGTGTCGCTTCTGGCTTGGCTGGGCGGGGACGATTCGGGGACCGTGCCAGGTTGGGGACCAGAGCGGTTCGTGGTCCTCAACCCGCAGCTCAGTAGCCGGGCCCTGCCCGGTCCCCGGCCTTGTGGTTCCGAACCGACTGGGGACCGGTCCCCAGAGAGATCAAGGTGCGGACCGACGGGTCGTCGAGACGTTCAGGCCGCTGACCTGCGTACAAACTGATCCGGGGACCGGGCCATTGGGACCGGTCCCCGGAATGCGAGACCAGGCGGTGCTGTGGGTGGGGACGGTCCCCCTGACACCTCGTCAAGGGGACGGTCCCCCTGACGAGCTGTCACGGGGACCGTCCCGCCGAGTTGCGCGGGGACCGTCCCTCAGTCTCCGAGGTCCCTTGCGGGACCGGTCCCCGTCGGCGTACGGTTCCCGGCCGGTCTCGGAGACCGAAGGTGTCGGAGATGCGGCCCCCATGGGCTCCCTCGTCGCGGAGTGACAGCGGGAGACAGAGCGCCGAAGGAAGGTCACGCAGCCTTCTGCCGGGTGAGTTCCGCAGCGGCAAGGTCTACGCGGGTCGGGTGGGGCGTGGCGCGGGGTGCGTTGCCCCTGGCGCGGCCGTCGAGACTCACGCGCCGGGCGCGGCAGGGCTCGCCCTCGGCGGCGTGGCACCACTGGCACGGAACGCTGAGGGCGTCGGGGCGTCCCTCGGCGACGGCGGTCTCGCGGGCGGCTCGGGTCGGCCGGTACTGGGCGAGCTCGGCGCGGGCGGCAGGTGGGATGCACGTACCGAGGGCGCGCAGGCGGTTTTCGAGGTCGGGACTCGGGCCGCCGCTGGTGATCTGCCGGTGGGTCGACGGCGCGGCCGTGCCAGTGGCGACCGAGTGCCGGGCGGCGAGGAGTTCTGCACGCCAGGCAGCTTCGTCGTCCGGACTGGCGGACGGAGTGGGGTCGGTGTGCCGATCCAGGCGGTCGCGGCGATAGGCCCGCCATTTGCGGACGACGTCCACTGGCAGGATCGGGTACGGGGAGTCGAGGACGTGGGTCCGTATCGCCTCGCGGACATCCCAGCCGTGGGCAGTGGTCAGGGGCACGTCGCTGAGCAGTTCGTGCCACTGGGCGATCTGGTCGCGGGCCTCGCCGGTGGCGGTCCGGATCGTGCGGGGGTCGAGGCGGCCGATGTAGGCGAGGACAGCGGCGGTTTCGCGGGGGTCCAGGGTGGGTTACTCCGTTCCGTTCGGTTCGTCGAGGGCGGCGAGCAAGGCGGCCATGTGCTCCTCGGAGCGCGTCATGCCGGGGGCCCTGGTCGGCGTGCCTCCGCCGGGTATGCCGCGCAGATGTCGGCGGCCATGGTCGGCTGGGCGTTCGTTGGTGATCCAGGCGCGCCAGTCAGCAGCCCAGGCGGCGGCTGGGCGGGGCGGCCATGTGGCCCGGTAGGCACGCCACTTCTCGTCGGCGGCCCGCAGCCCGTGCTCACCGAGCCGGGCCAGATGCCCCTGTTGCCCCAACCAGGCGTGGGCTTCGTCGTCGACCTGCCACTCGGTGGCTGGGGTGAGGAGTGAGCTGCTGCTCTTACCGTTCACCTTTGGTTCTCTACTGTTCTGGGGGCCGGAATCCGTGCCTCCTCCGGGCCGGAATCCGCTCCCGCCGGGGGTCGAAATCCGGCCCCGGGGACTGGTATCCGGCCCCCTTTCGAGCGGGTCGGCAGGGTCGGATTCCGGTCCGGGGGGTGTCGGTATCCGGTCCCCCTGCGGGGTCGGATTCCGGTCCTCGTCGGTGGCTCGTTCGGCGAGGAACCGGGCGGCGGCCGGGAGTTGGTAGTACGTCTCCCCGCGAGGTCCCTTGCGGCCGTCGAGCTGCACCAGTTCGCCGCTGGCGATCAGCTTGTCGATGGCGTCCCGTACCGCGGTACGAGACGCGTTCGCCCGCTTCATGAGGGTGGGGACGGATGCGTACGCGACGCAGCGGAGGTCGAGGCACCGGTCGGCGATCAGGGTGAGGACCATGCGGGCGGTGCCCTTGCTTCGGCTGTGGTCCCACACCCATGCGCGGGCGTCGTGGCTCATCGGGTTGCGGCTCCTGGGTTCGGGGTGGGGAGGGGGCGGCACCAGCCCGCTTCGGGGTGGTGCAGGGAAGGGTGCGGCGTGGCGTTCCCGGTCTGGTGGCGCCGACGAGGGCCGCAGGCGGGTGCACGAGGGCATCCGGTCCAGGCCATCGATTACCGAGCTTGCTCAGGCGCCCGGAATCAGGATTCCGGGCGCCTGAGCAAGACAGCCACACCCACCCCGGACAAGTCCAGCATTCCGTGGAGAAAGCAAGCAGCCCACGGCGAACACATCATGAGTGGGGTTCAAAAACAGTAAGCCCGGATTGGCGGTTGACGAAATAGTGCCGGAATCCGGTAGGTCGAACCGGGACAACTCGTAACCCTTCGGTACTCGCGCTGTGGCGCCCCGTCCGCATTGTGGAACACCGTCTCTGGGCAGGTCAGGAGGCTCGGCAGTGCTGGCGCGTTCACCGGTGTAGCTGACCTGAAGTGCCGCTGTCGTCAATCCGGGATTCCGTGCTGCGTTCAGCTGCGTCCCGTTACTTTCGTGACGACAAGCCCGGCAAATCGAACAATAGGGGCAGGGAATATAGCATCACATCGCCGGTTTGCGAAACCGGCGATTCTCCGGAGAGTTGTGGTGCCAATTGAGGCTGATCCCACCCGCGGATCTACGTCGCTATTGGCTTGCAGCTCCGCAATTCCGCCTGCCTTTCGCACCGTCCCGGAGCAAGCGCAGGACTCCCCGCTCCCTGCCCAAGGAACATCGCTTGACGTCCCAGTCCCGCCGTCCCACCGACAAGCTCACGGTCGACGAGTTCTGCGCCGACCTCCGCATCTCCCGCTCCACGTTCTATGACTGGCGCAAGAAGGGCCGCGCCCCGCGCTGCATACGCATCCCCAACGGCGCCCTGCGCATCCGCCGCAGTGACTACGAGAACTGGCTCACCGACTGCGAGGCCAACGTGTGAGCAGCCGGTCCTTCAAGGTCCGCTTCTACGACACGGAGGTCTACAAGGGAAAGCGCAAGACCACCTACACCGTCCGCTGGTCGGTCAACGGCAACCGCCGAGGCCGAAGCTTCGAGACGAGCGCACTCGCGGAATCGTTTCGCGCGACACTGCGCGTCGCTGCCAATAACGGCGAACCGTTCGACGTGGACACCGGACTACCGGTCTCCCAGGTCGCGCCGGCGGCCGAACTCACCTGGTACGAGTTCGCCCTCCAATACATCGACGCGAAGTGGCCCCGTATCTCGGCGAACAACCGCAAGAACACGGCCAAGGCCCTCACCAAGGCCACACTCGCTCTCCTGCGCGCCGAACTCCCCGGCCGCTTCGACCCGGTCGACGTGCGCCGGGCCTTGCGCGAGTACGCCTTCAACAATCTGAGGCGCGACGAGGCCCCACCCGAGGTCCGCACGATCCTGTCCTGGATCGGCCGCAACTCCCTTCCCATGACGGCTTGGGAGGACACGAGGCACCTCGACGCGGTCCTGCGAGCGCTCGACACCCTCCTGGACGGCACCCCGGCCGCCGCCAGCTCGGTCAGACGTGAGCGGCGGATCCTGAACGTGGCGATCAAGTACGCCGTCCGCCAGAAGAACCTCACCGACAACCCGTTGCCCACGGGCAAGGACGAGGACGCGGCGCCCAGGGTCGCCGAGGCCGTCGACAAGCGCTCCCTGCTCAACCCCGGCCAAGTCGCCGCAGTTCTTGCCTGGATCTACGCCCGCCCCCGCACCGGCCACCGACTCCACGCGTTCTTCGCCACCCTCTACTACGCAGGTCTGCGCCCCGAGGAGGCCGTCGCGCTGCGGGTCGGCGATGCCACGCTGCCCGCCGAGGGCTGGGGCCAGCTGCTCGTCCACACCGCCGAACCCGAGGTCGGCAGCCAGTGGACCGACGACGGCCAGGTCCATGAGACCCGCCACCTCAAGGGCCGCGCCGAAGGCGACACCCGCCCCGTCCCCGTCCACCCCGCCCTGGTCGCCACCCTGCGAGACCTGATCGAGGCGGACGGCCTGAAGCCCGGCGGCCTCCTCTTCCCCGGGGAGAAGGGCGGACTGCTGGCCGGGTCGGTCTTCCGGCGCGCCTGGAACAAGGCCCGTGCAGCGGTCCTGCCCGAGCACGAGTACAACTCGCCGACCGGCAAGCGCGTGTACGACCTGCGGCACACCTGCCTGACCACCTGGCTGAACAACGGCGTCCCGCCGGCCCAGGTCGCCGAGTGGGCCGGCAACAGCGTGCCGGTCCTGCTTGCCACGTATGCCCGCTGCGTCACAGGCCAGCTGGCCGCGCTCCAGGAGCGCATCGAAGGTCCTCAGCGGCTCCCGCCGGTATCTCCTGAGCAGAGAGACCGAACCCAGAACTTCGGGAGGTTTTCGGGAAGAACATCCGCCAAGAGCCGTGTTGAACCGGTCCCAACCGGACTGCCACCCTCGACACCAGGGAGTCGGCCCGGCCTTGGGGTACCGCGAAATCGCACCCGCTGACATGCCCGTGCCCACCATCATCCCGCCGTCCGCCCAGGCCCTGCGAGCCCAGCGGCGAGTTCCCGCCGACGGCGTCGTCATGGTGGCCGGCCAGCGATTGCGGGTGGGCCGCAGCTACGCCGGGAAGACCCTGACCATCGTGATCGAGGGACACCGTCTTCCGAGTCCAAGATGGCGACGTCGAGTTGTCCACACACGCACGGACCAGCGACAAGCCAGTCACGCAGTTCAGGGCGGCAGCTCGCACCTGGAACTGACGGCGGTTGTCCAACAGCTCTTCTCCAACTGGCCGTGGCGTGGAAGTCTTCCTCGCCGCAAGCCGCTGGAAGCCGCCGCGCATACCCACGACGACATCCCTGAGGACGGCCACAGGTGGGTGGTCCTGGCGCTCTTCCAGAGCAATGCTCGGAACCTGTGGATCGGTGCGGGGAGGGACGCGGAGGGCGTACCTTCCCGAATGATCCTTTGATGGTCTCCGAGTAGGCCCGCGTTGCAGCGCGGGTCGGGAAGGCACGCACGTGCTCAGCGTAGTCACCGACGACGGCTCCACCGACTCCGGATCCTTGATCGACGAGATCGTCCGGGAGGGTGCCCGGCGCATGCTCGCCGCCGCGCTGGAGGCGGAAGTCAACCAGTACATAGCTGAGTTGGCGGCCGAGACCGACGAGACGGGCCGGCGACTGGTCGTGCGCAACGGCCGCCACCGTCCCCGGACCGTGGTCACGGCGGCCGGGCCGGTCGAGGTCACCGCGCCGCGGTGAACGACCGGCGCGTCGACGAGGCCACCGGGGAGCGCAAGCGGTTCTCCTCGAAGATCCTCGCGCCTTGGTGCCGCAAGTCCCCGAAGATCTCCGAGGTCCTGCCGCTGCTCTATCTCCACGGGCTGTCCTCCGGGGACTTCGTGCCCGCGCTCGAGCAGTTCCTCGGCGGCACGGCCGGACTGTCCCCGGCCACGGTGACCCGGCTGACACGCCAGTGGCAGGACGACCACGCCGCCTTCCAGACCCGCGACCTGTCCGACCGCGACTTCGTCTACGTGTGGGCCGACGGCGTCCACCCCAAGGTCCGGCTCGGCCAGGCACACTCCTGCGTCCTGGTCCTGCTCGGCGTCCGGCTGGACGGCACCAAGGAGCTGATCGCGCTGGCCGAGGGGCTGCGGGAGTCCACGGAGTCGTGGGCCGACCTGCTGCGCGACTGCCGCCGACGCGGCATGCGCGACCCCGAACTCGTCGTCGGGGACGGCGCGATGGGATTGTGGAGGGCACTGGCCGAGGTGTTCCCCGCCGCCCGGCACCAGAGGTGCTGGGTCCACAAAAGCAAAAATGTCATGAACACGCTGCCTAAGTCCGCGCAACCCGGCGCACTCAAGGCCCTCCAGGAGATCTACAACGCCGAGGACCGCGACCACGCGGACAAGGCGATCGAGGCGTTCGCCAAGGCCTACGGCGCGAAGTGGCCGAAGGCCGTCGCGAAGATCACCGACGACCGCGACGAACTACTCGCCTTCTACGCGTTTCCCGCGGAGCACTGGATCCATCTGCGCACGACCAACCCCATCGAGTCGACCTTCTCCACGGTCAAGCTCCGGACCAAGGTCACCCGCGGCGCCGGCAGCCCGGCCGCGGCGCTCGCCATGGTGTTCAAGCTCGTCGAGTCCGCCCAGGAACGCTGGCGCGCGATCACCGGCGCCCACCTCGTCGCCCTGGTCCGAGCGGGTGCGAGCTTCACGAACGGACAACTCAGCGAGGGGGAGGGGGAACAGGCCGCATGAGTACGCCCACCCCTTCCGCCGCTGACGGGCGGCGGTGGCCCACGGACAAGCTGACCGCGCTGCGTCTCGGCCAGCGCCTGGTCACCGAGGTCCCCTCCGTCGGCCCTGGTCGCAGAGCGTTCGTCGACGTCACACCCGTCACCACGCAGGCCGACATTCAAGCCCGCCAGCAGGGCTGGAAGCGAACCGATCTCGCTCGCCGGTTCCGGATGCGGCACTGGGACTACGACGCCGCCCGCATCCTCGATTTCGACTACGACATCGGAGCCGTCCTGGTCAGAGAAGCAACCGCCGCTGACGAGTCGGAGCTCGCCACCGTTCTTGAAGCCTGGGATCTGCGTCCCGACCAGTTCCTCTACCCCTGGCAAACCGACGACCCGAGGTAGCCGCATCGGACGGAATCCACGAACGTCCATCCACAGGTCTTGACGATTGCTCGCTCTTCCAAGCAGAGTCCGCGTTGCTTGTACAACCCTGGGTCGCTCATTGATCCGAACCGAGCGAGGGATCGGGTCCGAAGTCGTCTACCTCCATCGTGGCGTGCCCGCCGGGTGGGCTGGTGAGTCTGCCTTGGACGCGGACGGGAATGCCGTCGTCGTGGCAGCGGACGGCCGTGTGGTAATTGCTGTCGGGCAGGTCCATCCAGACGGTCCTGCCGCGTCGCTTGATCACTGTTTGGACCCCTACCCGGCCGGTTTCGTCCTCTGGATGGCGGCTGAGATCGGTGACGATGCCGTAGATCAGGTGTTGGCTTGTGTAGATGCGGGTCTTCAACTGCGCGGACACCCGGTCCACGATGTCGATGGCTGCCTGGTTGAACTCCACTTGCGGAGGAGTGCCTGGCGGCGGCGCGGCTACCCGGGACCAGTTGAAGGAGACGTCGAGGGAACCGACGGAGTCTGTGTTAACCACTTTGCTGAGAGCTTGGCACAATTCGTACGAGACGCCTTCGCCGATCGAATCGGTGATCTCGCTGGGGGTGGGCTCCCGCTCCGCGCTCGCCATGTCTTCGAGTACGCCGAGAGCGCGGGACATTGTGGCAGTGACGCGTCGGTCGAAGAGCGTCTCCTCCACCCCGACCTCGATGTACTCCTGACCGGGGGAGTACACGTCCTCGGGGGAGCGCGCCTGGCTGATGATGGGAACGATGTACGACCCTCGACGGGTCTGTCCCAGCCGGACCTCTCGTGCCTGTTCCCGTGCGCGGGTAGGAAAGTTACGGAAGTGGCCCTGGCGTCGGATGGTGGCGGCTGCGGACGCTACACGCAAACGCTTGGCGGAGATGAACAATTCGTAGCCGGCCTCCAACGGGATTGATCCGTCGCTGAGCGAGGGGTGGGAGGCCCTGAGGTCTGTGACGTCGTTGAAGACGGTGGCGACGGCGTCGTGGACGGTTCGTGCGTCCTGGGACTCGATGCGTGCGAGATCTGCGAGGAGGATTTGGGTTCGCTTGGCGAAGTCCGGGGCTCCTGGCTTCATGGGCACCAGGACAACCTCTTCGGATGGTCCGGGCAGACTCCACAGCTCCGCAACGGTGCCGCCGGAAACCGGAGTCCAGCCGGTGACCTTGAGGTAGCTGCGGATTTCCTCGGGACCGAAGTCGGGCTCGCTGTGCACCACCTCAGTCCACCTCCCGACCGATGGCGTTGGTCAGCCGACGCGCCGCGTCGAACATGGCGCCCATGGCCTTCACTGTGAGCGTCTGATGCTCGGGGAGGCTGATCGCGGTTGTGACGCTGCCATTGGCCTTCCCCCTGCCCTGTAAGGACGCCCAGTACCCATGACAGGCCAGGACGATCGACTCCGGCTGATGAGTCACCCAACGACCGATGTCCGGAGGGACTATCAGTAAGGCAAGGTGGCCAGGGGCCGAGCGTTCCGGGTTTCGCAGCTTGTCGTACGTCTCGACGTCGAGGTCGAAGCTGTAGCCACCTCGAACGATGCGCGGGCTCTGTGTGCATTTGAGCTGAATGTCGACCATGAGACCGTGCGAACGCAAGGTGACGTCGACACCGTCTTTGTCGACGTTCCAGTCGCAGATCGTGTAACCGCCCTGGGTGGCAAGGACATGTACGTAAGCACGGCTGACTTGCTCCTTCTGCCAGCTCGTCGCCTCTGCAGCCACTGGTCCCCCTCCCCTTGGCGTGATCGCGAGGATAGGCGGATGGGGTCTTCGGGGGAATAGGGCCTCACGACTGCTTGCGCAGGTCTACGGGTCTACGGGCGGGCGAGTGCGCGGCCGGCACGTCCTCTCCGCGCTTCTCCGCAGTGGCTGGCGTCGTCGCGGCCCTCCAAAGCCGCGTGGAAGGACTCGGCAGGGCTGGCGACGGTCACGCAAGAGCGGAAGCGGGGGCTCCAGCGTCTTTGGGAGTTGCGAACGCCCGGTCAGTCGTCGGCAGGCATGCTCCAGCAGCGCATCGACTGCCCCCAGCAACTGCCCGCTGGGCCGTCCCCAAGCCTGCGGATTCCTACGCCTGATTTCTCACCCACACCGCGTCGCCGTTCCTGATCCAGGGGACGGACAGACCTCCGCCTCCAACCCCCTCGTTCAGTCGGCGATGTCGACCCCGTATCCCCGTGCGAGGGCATCGAGGCCGTGGTCGTAGCCCTGCCCGACGGCGCGCAGGCGCCACGCCGGGCCCCTGCGGTAGATCTCCGCGAGGAGCATGGTGCGTTCGGTTGTCGCGGCGTCCAGGGTGGCCCGGGTGAGGGGTGATCCGCTGTTGCCGGGAGCCGCACTGATCTGGATCGCGCCGACCGTCCCGAAGGTGGCCGGGCCGTCGATGGCCGCGGCGACGACGACCTTGCGGGTAGCGGGCGGCAGGGACGCGAGATCGAGGGCGATGGTCTGTTCGGCGGGACCGCCGGTGAGGAGCCGCACGGTGCCGGCGGGGCTTTCAGGGGCGCCGTAGAAGATGAAGTCCTCGTCGAAGGTCACCTGCTCGTCATCGTCGAGGATGAAGGCGACGACGTCGATCTCACAGTCTGCCTGCGGAGCCCAACTGGCGGTGACGTACCACTCGGGCGAGGGTCTGACGTAGGGGATGGGCAGGTCGATGACGCCGCCCCTCGGCATCACGTGCGGCTCCTTCGGCCGGACAGCCGCCGCCGCAGCAGGGTCGGTGGCAGTCGGAGAAATGAGCCAGTCCGCGTCGTGCAGGGGGAGCTCAAGGGCGGTGATACGGCTCATGCGGTGGTCGTTCTCACCGCCGGCGAGAAGGATGACGTCGGTGACACTGGCGGACAGGTTGACCGCTGCGGATCCGCCCAGCTCGACGACGCGCGTACGAGCCGCGGCGGCATCGGCATGAGTACCGCCAAGCACCAGCACCCGGCGGCTCACCAGCGGCTTGGCCAAGGTGCCTGTCGAGTCGCCCGGTGGGTGCGGAGCGGGGACGGTTGCGCCGCGGGAGGGTGGCGGCAGGACAGGCACTTCCGGGACAGGCGCTGGGGTGGATTCGGGTTCGGGGGCCCGAGCTGTTGCCATTGTCGGCTCGCTCACCGGCTCTTTCACCGGTGCGATCGCGGCGGAAGTGGTCGTCGCCTCATGTACTGTCCCGGCCCGCACGTCGGCCAGCAGCCGCAGAAAGGTGTGCTCGTCGATGACCGGCACGCCCTCGGCGGCTGCGCGCCGGGCCTTCGCGGACCGGGACGCCGACTCGTTGGTGACGAGCACGCTGGTGTGCCGGCTCACGGAGGTCATCATGTTCAGCCCGGCGGCAACGGCCCGCCCGACCAGCTCCGCCCGCGCGTGTGCGGTCTCACCGGTAATCGCGATCTTCATCCCCTGCAACAGAGGCCCGCCGGGAGCCATGCGCCCCGGATTGCGGTAGGCGCACGGGGTCTTGGGCGGCTTCGGCGTGAACTGCGATTCCGCCCGCGGTGGGCAACTCACCAGAGGCAAGGGCAGATCGAGCCGCGCCGCCTCGCGCAGCGAAGCCCGCAGGATCCCGGCAAGCACCCGGGTGTCGTCCAGCGCATCGTGCGCGCGCTGCTGCGGTACGCCGTAGTGGGCGGCGAGCGTGCCCAGTTTCATGTCGTCCGTCGGCGGATCCACCTGACGATTTAAAGCCAAGGTGCAGAGCCGCTGGGACACCGGCAGCCACATCCGGGCACGGGCGAACTCGTAGGCCAGGAAGTCGTAGTCGAACTGAGCGTTGTGAGCGACCAGGACCCGGTCCTGGAGCATCGCTCCGATCCGCCCGGCAACCTGGTCGAAGGTTGGCGCACCCTGCAGTCGCTCGACGGTCAGTCCGTGCACCTCCACCGGTCCCGGATCGCATCCCGGGTCGAGCAGGGTGGAGAACTCCCCGGTCTGCTCGCCGTCCGGTCCGATTGTCACCACCGCGACGGACAGCACCCTGTCCCGCCTGGCCACGAGCCCGGAAGTCTCCACGTCGACCAGCGCCCAGTCGCGGGCGTAGTCGCCCATGGCGGGCAGGTCTAAGGAGGCGGAGGCGAGACTCATGGCGCCAAGGATGATCCGATATGCGGCCCTCCTTCAACCTGTATGCCGAATTGCCCTGCTCTGGAATGACGTACTGCCCTGCCGACCGCAGAGAGACCGCACCAAAACTTCGGGAAGTTTTCGGGAAGAACACCCGCCAAAAGCCGTGCGGAACCGCTCTCAACCGGACTGCCGCACTCTCCGTCAGGGAGTCGGTCCGATCTCGCGCCGCTGTGATGTCGTGTCCACCAAAATGCCGCTGACCAGCAAAAACGCCCTCCCAGGGGGAGGGTGGAAGCGATGTGTGTGCAGAGCGCCCCCGGCAGGACTCGAACCTGCGGCCAAGCGCTTAGAAGGCGCCTGCTCTATCCACTGAGCTACGGGGGCCGGGTGTGGTGGCCTGTGTCGTGGTGCCCGGGTGTGGGCTGATCCGTGACGTTGCCGGGGACAAGGATAGGGCTCCCGAGTCCATGTCCCTGTTGCTTCGCCTCCGTGGCTCAATGTGGAGGTTCGGTGAAGCGGTCCTGATAATCGCAGGCAGGTACGAATCGTGCACCTCTTTTGCCGTCTCGCGCCCCGGGTGTTGTGCACTCGTTATGCCTGCGCCCCAGTCGTCCCCTCCGTCCCGTGTGTCCTCTCGGCGCGCAGGCGTACTTATATGCTTCAGAAAGTCCACAAAATTGGGCATTCTTCGCATGTGGTGACCTTGGACGTACGGCCTCAGCTGCTCGACGCACTCTCCGCCCTGCGCGACCGTGTCGCCGCCGCGCGCTTCCCACTGCCCCTGGCAGGGGCTCCACGCGCGCGTGCCAACCGCGACGAACTGCTCGCACAGCTCGACGACTACTTGGTGCCCCGGTTGCGGGAACCCGAAGCGCCGTTGCTCGCCGTCGTCGGCGGTTCCACCGGCGCCGGCAAGTCGACCCTCGTCAACTCTCTGGTGGGCACGAGGGTGAGCGAGGCCGGCGTGCTGCGGCCGACCACTCGTACGCCGGTGCTGGTGTGCCATCCCGAGGACCATCACTGGTTCAGCGGGATGCGTGTGCTACCCAACCTCACGCGCGTGTGGATGCCTCAGCGGGAGCCGGGGAAAGAGTCGTTCCCGTCGGGCGGGGTGGGTGGCGAGCGCGTACTGCGCATCGAGATCGCCGAGTCGCTGCCGCGCGGGCTCGCTCTCCTCGACGCCCCGGACATCGACTCCCTGGTCGCCGAGAACCGCGTGGTCGCCGCCGAGCTCATCTGCGCGGCCGACATCTGGGTGATGGTCACCACGGCCGCCCGCTACGCGGACGCCGTGCCCTGGCATCTGCTGCGTACCGCCAAGGAGCAACGGGTGACCCTGATCACCGTGCTCGACCGGGTGCCCCACCAGATGGTGTCCGAGGTGTCACGGCAGTACGGGGCGCTGCTCGCCAAGGCCGGACTCGGGGACGTGCCCCGGTTCACCGTGCCCGAGCTGCCCGAGTCGGCCTGGGGCGGCGGGCTGCTGCCGGCCTCCGCGGTCGCGCCGCTGCGGACCTGGCTCGTCCACCAGGTGACCGATCCGGGGGCCCGGTACCAGGCCGTGGCCCGTACCGCCCAAGGGGTGCTCGACTCGCTCAAGGCCCGGATGCCCGAGCTGGCCGGCGCGGTGGCCCAGCAGCACTCCGCCGCCCTGCGGCTCACCGCCGCCGTCGACACGGCGTATGACAGCGAGCACGCGCGCGTGAAGGGGCGTCTGCAGGCCGGGGCCGTACTCGCCGGGGACGCCCTCAAACGGTGGCGCAGCTACCCCCTCGACTGCACCGCCCGTGAGCTCCTCGACGCCCTCGTGGAGAGCCTCGGCACGCTGCTGTTGTGCGCCGTCACCGCCGCCGACGAGCGGATCGACGAGGCCTGGCGGCGCGAACCGGCCGCCGCCGGACTCGGGCTGACGGGCCGTGACCCGACCGCGAACAGCGCCGAGCACCGGATCGGCATGGCCGTACGGCGCTGGCGGCGGGTCCTGGAGGAGTACGCCGAGGAGGAGGTGCGAGACCTCGAGAAGGGCGCCGCACCGGACGCCGAGGTGGTGGCCGCGCTGGTCGCCACCGCCCTGCTCGGCGGGCGACGGGCCCGCTCCGCCGGTGAGAGGCTCGCCGAGCGTATCGGTGCCCATGGCGCGCTGCGGCTGCGCGACCGGGGCGGACGGCTGCTCACCGAGTACCTCGACAAGGCCCTCAGCACCGAACGCGAGCGCCGTCTCGCCCCCCTCGACGCACTGGACGTACGCCCGGAGCCGCAGGCCGAGCTCATCGCCGCGCTGTCCGTACTGCAGAAGGAGAGGTGACCGCGGTGACTGCCCTCACCAACCACGCGGATCACGCCGACGACACCGATCACACCGAGCACGCCGACGACACCGAGCACACCGATCACGCCAGTCACGCCAGTCACGCTGGTCACGGGGGAGGGGGCGACACCCAGGGGGACGATTGCGAGAACGGCTCCCCTGAAGACGGCCCTTCTGAGAACGGCCTCCCCGGAGAGGGCACATTCGACGGCGTACGAGCGGACGGGGACGACTCCGGAAGCGGCGACAGCGACGATGCCGAGGCTGCCGACGAGTCCGAGAACGGCGCCCACGCGCGCGTGGCCGACGACGGCGTCTCCGCGGGCGAGGAATCCGGCGGCGACGCCTGGCACGACGGGCTGATCGCCCGGCGTGTGTCCGAGGTGGACGATGCCGCCGCCGGGCAGGCCGTGGTCGTGGAGAGCCGGGCTTCCCAAACGCAGCCCGCCGTTCCCCTCGCGTACGACATGGCCCTGCGGTCGCGGCTCGAAGCGTTGCGGGAGCTCGTGGGGCTTTCCCGTACCCGGCTCGACAGCGGGACGCTCGCCGAGGCGGGGCGAGTGCTGGACGAGGCGGCGGCCCGGCGCAAGCTGTCGGGGCAGCACACCGTCGTCGCCATCGCGGGTGCCACCGGCAGCGGCAAGTCCACGCTCTTCAACGCCCTCGCCGGGGTCGCGATCTCGGAGACCGGGATGCGCAGGCCCACCACCGCGGCGCCCATCGTGTGCAGTTGGAGCGACGGCGCGTCGAGCCTCATCGACCGGCTCGGCGTTCCCGGGCGGCTGCGACGGCGGCCGTTGCAGAGCCCGGAGGCGGAGTCGCGGATGCGCGGGCTCGTCCTGGTGGACCTGCCCGACCACGACTCGGCGGCGGTGCAGCACCGGGAGCAGGTGGACCGGGTCCTCGCGCTCGTGGACGCGGTCGTCTGGGTCGTCGACCCGGAGAAGTACGCCGACGCCGTCCTCCACGAGCGCTATCTGCGGCCCATGGCGGGCCACGCGGAGGTCATGTTCGTCGTCCTCAACCAGGTGGACCGGCTGCCCGGGGAGGCCGCCCACCAGGTCCTCGACGACCTGCGGCGACTGCTCGACGAGGACGGCATCCCGCTCCGGGAGTACGGCGAACCGGGCGCCACCGTGCTCGCGCTGTCCGCGCTCACGGGGGACGGGGTGGGCGAACTGCGCGAGATGCTCGGGCAGTTCGTGGCCGAACGAGGCGCCCCGGCCCGCCGCGTCTCGGCCGACCTGGACGCGGCCGCGGCGCGGCTGTGGCCCGTGTACGCGACCCGGCGACGGACCGGGCTCAGCGAGCGGGCCCGCGACGAGTTCGCCGCCCGGCTCGCGGACGCCGTCGGCGCCACCGCGGCCGGCGAGGCCGCCGAACGCGCGTGGCTGCGCAATGCCAACCGCGCGTGCGGCACGCCCTGGCTACGGCTGTGGCGGTGGTACCAGGACCGGACCGAACCCCCGACCGGGCGGCTCGCGGTGCCGGCGCCCGTGGACGAGGAGGCCACCGCGCGTCAGCGCGTCGAACACGCCGTACGCACGCTGTCGGAGCGGGCCGTGGCGGGGCTGCCCGCGCCCTGGGCCCTGGCGGTGCGCGAGGCCGCCGTGCGCGGGGCCCAGGGGCTGCCGGAGGCGCTGGACGAGCTGGCGGTGCGGGCCGGTACGCCGGCCGGACGGCCGCCGCGGCCCGGCTGGTGGCCGGTCGCGGTGCTCGCGCAGGCGTCCATGACGATCCTCCAAGTCGTCGGCGGACTGTGGCTGTTGGGGCAGATCATCGGTGTCATGGCACCGAACCTCGGGGTGCCGGTGCTGCTGATGGCGATCGGCATCGTCGGCGGCCCGACCGTCGAGTGGAGCTGCAGAATGGCGGCACGGGGGCCGGCGCGGCGCTACGGCCTCGAAGCGGAACGGCGGCTGCGGGGAGCGGCGGCCTCGTGCGGCCGGGCCCGCGTGCTGGACCCGGTGGCGGCGGAGCTGCTGCGCTACCGGGAGGTCCGGGAGCAGTACGGGCGGGTGCTGGGGGCGGCGCCGGTGGGATGAGAGGCCCTCGCCGGATGAGGAGTTCACCCGGTCGGGTGACGGAGTTGTCCACAACTGGCGAGTAGCACACAGCGCTCAGCGGGCTCGGCCCGACGGCGGCAGTCTGAACCCGCGGCGATCGCACCGCAACGGAACACACCACATGGCGTGGCCGACGCGATCACCGCGAGCAGACGCAGCCGTACGGGACGGGCCCGTACGCGTATCCGGCCGGTGCCGACTGCGGCGCCGGCCCGAAGGAGGGGTTCGCGCATGAACGAGACGATGGTGTGCGTGGTGGGGAACGTGGCGACGCAGCCGGTCTGCCGGGAGTCGTCGACGGGCTCGTCGGCCCGGTTCCGGCTGGCGGTGACCTCGCGGTACTGGGACCGGGAGAAGAACGAGTGGGCGGACGGCCACACCAACTTCTTCACGGTGTGGGCGAGGCGCACGCTCGCCGCCAACGTCGGCTCGTCCGTGTCACTGGGCGATCCGGTGGTGGTGCACGGCCGGTTGAAGGTGCGCACCGAGCAGCGGGACGGACAGAGCTGGGCCTCGGCGGACGTCGACGCGGTGGCGATCGGCCACGATCTGTCGCGAGGTACGTCGGCGTTCCGGCGGACGCCCAGGGGTGAGGGCACGCTGACGGCATCTCAGACGCAGTCCCAGTCCGAGCCGAACTGGGAGACGTCCCCGACGTCCCCGACGTCACCGGAGCGCGAGGAGGCGGCTCAACTGCGGCGACAGACAGCCGGAGTGACGTGACATCAGCTCTGATGACCGCCATCAGCGACTGAACTACGGTTTATCGACACATGCGTTGCGAGAGTTCCGGTACGGACCCATGTCGGCCCCATCGATTTGTCGATAAGTGTTGTCCGCCGGCTGTGCGCGCGATAACGATTCCGAGTCGGATCGGTTGTCCGACCATACGACTGGGAAGAGGGGTGCGCCGCTTCCCTAGGATGCCGGGCATAGCTCACGGGGCTTCTGATTCTGCTGGTGGGACCACAACCCCCCACGTCAACGGGTCCTGCTCGAAGGGAATTTCTGTGGTTTCTTCGTTCTCGGCGTCGTTCTTCAGGTGGTCTTCGTGCAGGCGAGGGGCGGTCCGCGTTGCTGCTGTGACGGTTGCCTCCGGGCTCGTCGTCGCGGGCTCGATCGCCACCGCGACGACGGCCGCCGCCGATGACACGGCGCAGAGACCGGGCGGGGCGACGGCCACGATAGGCGGCCTGACGACGTACGGCGGGGCCGTGATCCACGACGGGGACGGGGAACAGCAGCTCCCCGCAGGCCTGTTCGAGATGTTCGTCGACGGCGGTGGCACCCTCCAGACCTACTGCGTCGACGTCCTGAACCCCACGCAGAAGGAAGCCAAGTACCAGGAGACCCCCTGGAGCGGCACCTCGCTGGACGGCAACAAGGACGCGGGCAGGATTCGCTGGATCCTGCAGAACTCCTACCCGCAGGTGAACGACCTCGCCGCGCTCGCCGCGAAGGCTGGGGCGAAGAGCCTCACCGAGCAGGACGCGGCGGCGGGCACGCAGGTGGCGATCTGGCGCTACTCGGACGGCGTCGATGTGACGGCGGTGGACCCGGAGGCGGAGAAGCTCGCCGACTATCTGCAGAAGAGCGCGCGGAATGTGGCGGAGCCGGCGGCCTCGCTGACCCTCGCCCCGTCGGCGGTCTCCGGCCGGCCCGGGGAGCGGCTCGGCCCGGTCACGGTGCACACCGACGCGGACGGGGTGACCCTGACTCCGCCCTCGGAGGCGACGGAGGCCGGTGTGAAGGTCGTCGACGCGGACGGCAAGCCCGTGACCTCGGCCACTGATGGCGGCGAGCTGTACTTCCAGGTGCCCGAGGACATGGCGGACGGCTCGGCCGAGCTGACCGTGCAGGCCTCCACCACCGTGCCGGTCGGCCGTGCCTTCACCTCCGAGACCCACAGCCAGACCCAGATCCTCGCGGGGTCCAGCGAGTCCACGGTCTCGGCGACGGCGACCGCGAGCTGGGCGGAGGAGGGTGCGATACCGGCACTGTCCGCCGAGAAGAACTGCGCCGATGGGGGCCTGGACATCACGGCCGCCAACAAGGGGGACGAGACCTTCACCTTCGCGTTGATGGGGATCGAGTACGCCATCGACGCGGGCGAGACCCACACGGTGACGATCCCGCTCCAGGAGGATCAGGCGTACGACTTCACGATCAAGGGGTCGAGCGGCTTCGCGCGGCAGTTCAAGGGCGTCCTGGACTGCCGGACGGAGACCGAGGCGAGTGCGGGCGGCGAGTCCGTGCAGACGCTCAGCGAGCCGAGCCCGGCGACCGTGGGCGGCAACGCCACCTCCGTGTCCACCGATCTCGCCGAGACCGGCAGCTCCGGCGCGACCCCGGTGATCGGGGGCATCGCCATCGCCCTGGTCGTGGTCGGCGGCGCGGTGATGGTCCTCCTGCGCAAGCGGAACCAGTGATGACCGAACCTTGGTAATTCAACAGCGAGTGACCGCGTAGTGACCCTCGCGTGACGTGGCCCCGGTACGCCTCCCCAGGCGCCGGGGCCACGTTCGTCCCGGCCTGAACGGGGCCTCACCTTCCGGTTTCCGTCGAGGGCTGGCCGTGCGGCAAGATGGGTGGTACTGCCCACTGCCAGATCTCAAGCTGCCGGACGGTTTCTCTTGGCTGAGTACATCTACACCATGCGCAAGACGCGCAAGGCGCACGGCGACAAGGTGATCCTTGACGACGTCACGCTGAGCTTCCTGCCCGGCGCGAAGATCGGTGTGGTCGGCCCTAACGGTGCCGGTAAGTCCACCGTTCTCAAGATCATGGCGGGCCTTGAGCAGCCTTCCAACGGTGACGCGTTCCTGTCTCCCGGCTACTCCGTCGGCATGCTGTTGCAGGAGCCGCCGCTGGACGAGTCCAAGACGGTCCTGCAGAACGTTCAGGACGGCGCCGCCGAGATCATGGGCAAGCTCCACCGCTTCAACGAGGTCGCGGAGCTCATGGCGACCGACTACTCGGACGCGCTCATGGACGAGATGGGCAAGCTCCAGGAGGACCTGGACCACGCCAACGCGTGGGACCTGGACACCCAGCTGGAGCAGGCCATGGACGCCCTGGGCTGCCCGCCCGGCGACTGGCCGGTCACCAACCTCTCCGGTGGTGAGCGCCGTCGCGTCGCGCTCTGCAAGCTGCTCCTCGAAGCTCCCGACCTGCTGCTGCTCGACGAGCCCACCAACCACCTGGACGCCGAGTCCGTGCAGTGGCTGGAGCAGCACCTCGCGAAGTACCCCGGCACCGTCGTCGCCGTCACCCACGACCGGTACTTCCTCGACAACGTCGCGGGCTGGATCCTGGAGCTCGACCGCGGCCGTGCCATCGGCTACGAGGGCAACTACTCCACGTACCTGGAGACCAAGCAGACCCGTCTCAAGGTCGAGGGCCAGAAGGACGCCAAGCGCGCCAAGCGGCTCAAGGAGGAGCTGGACTGGGTCCGGTCCAACGCCAAGGGACGGCAGGCCAAGTCCAAGGCACGTCTGGCCCGCTACGAGGAGATGGCCGCCGAGGCCGACAAGATGCGGAAGCTGGACTTCGAGGAGATCCAGATCCCGCCGGGCCCGCGCCTGGGCTCCATCGTGGTCGAGGTCAACAACCTCTCCAAGGCCTTCGGCGACAAGGTCCTCATCGACGACCTCAGCTTCACGCTGCCGCGTAACGGCATCGTCGGTGTCATCGGCCCGAACGGCGCCGGCAAGACCACGCTCTTCAAGATGATCCAGGGTCTGGAGACGCCCGACTCCGGCACCATCAAGGTCGGCGAGACCGTCAAGATCTCGTACGTCGACCAGAGCCGCGAGAACATCGACCCGAAGAAGTCGCTGTGGGCCGTCGTCAGCGACGAGCTGGACTACATCAATGTGGGACAGGTGGAGATGCCCTCGCGGGCGTACGTCTCCGCCTTCGGGTTCAAGGGCCCGGACCAGCAGAAGCCGGCCGGCGTCCTCTCCGGTGGTGAGCGCAACCGCCTCAACCTGGCGCTGACCCTCAAGCAGGGCGGCAACCTGCTGCTCCTCGACGAGCCGACGAACGACCTCGACGTCGAGACCCTGTCCTCGTTGGAGAACGCGCTGCTCGAGTTCCCGGGCGCGGCCGTGGTCGTCTCCCACGACCGCTGGTTCCTCGACCGGGTGGCGACGCACATCCTCGCCTACGAGGGTGACTCCAAGTGGTTCTGGTTCGAGGGCAACTTCGAGTCGTACGAGAAGAACAAGATCGAGCGGCTCGGTGCGGACGCGACCCGTCCGCACCGCGCCACCTACAAGAAGCTGACCCGGGGCTGATCGATCTTGCGGCACATCTACCGCTGCCCGCTGCGCTGGGCGGACATGGACGCGTACGGCCACGTCAACAACGTGGTCTTCCTCCGGTACCTGGAGGAAGCCCGTATCGACTTCCTGTTCCGCCCGGAGAAGGACTTCAAGCAGGGGTCCGTGGTGGCACGCCATGAGATCGACTACAAGCGGCAGCTGGTCCACCGCCACCAGCCGGTGGACATCGAGCTGTGGGTCACCCAGATAAGGGCGGCGTCGTTCACGATCGCCTACGAGGTCAAGGACCCGGACCAGGTCTACGTCCGGGCCTCGACGGTGATAGTGCCGTTCGACTTCGCGACCCAGCGGCCCCGCCGGATCACCTCCGAGGAACGCCAGTTCCTGGAGGAGTACAGGGATGACGAGGCGGAGGCCGTCGCCGCATGACGGTGCTCCACCTCGCCGACGAGGGGGAGGCGGCGGACTTCGCGGCCTTCCTCTCCCGGCTGCTCCACTACGACCGTGGAGCAGCGGTCCGCCTCCAGGCGGCCGGCACCGCACTCGCCGTCTTCGGCCGACCACCGTCCTTCGAGGTCCTGGCGATCCGCGCGGTCCGGCTCGCCAAGCCGTACGAACACGGGCTCGACGTCACGCTCGACGTGACCGTGTCGGCCGGTGAGATCCTGGAGTCCATCGACGAGTCGGCGGCCACGGTCGTCGTGCCTTCCGCCGTCACCGGGCCGCCGTGGGCCGGGGTACTGCCCCCGCGTGGCGGCTGGCGGCCCCAGGCCGGGCTGCCCGCGCCCGACGGGCTGCGGGCGATGGTCGCGGCGGCGGTGACCGAATTCCGGTCCCGTACGGAGGAGCTGGCGCCCGAGCGGCGTACGCGGGCCGAACTCGACCGGATCGGACGGGAGATCTGGTCCCGGACGGTCGGGGACACGCATCTGCCGGTACGGGCCGTGCACGCGGCCCAGTCGCTCGGCTTCCTCCGCCCCGCGACGCGGACGGTCGGCGCGCCCGACGAGACGCCGCTCGCACTGGTCGCGTCGGGAGCATGGCTCAGACTGCGCACGCCGTACGGGTCGATCGCCGTGCGCAGGGCGGGACTCGGGGCGTTGGACGTCAGCGTCCGCTGAGGTCCGCCGGGCCCGGTCAGCCCGGGGCGTTCACCATCGACGCCGCGGCGTAGGTCATGTAGTTCCACAGCGTGCGCTCGTGCTCCTCGGAGAGGGCGAGCTCGTCCACGGCGTCCCGCATGTGCTTCAGCCAGGCGTCGTGCGCCGCGCGGTCGACGACGAACGGGGCGTGCCGCATCCGGAGGCGGGGGTGGCCGCGGTTCTCGCTGTACGTGGTGGGGCCGCCCCAGTACTGGATGAGGAAGAGCGTCAGACGGTCCTCGGCGGGGCCCAGGTCCTCCTCGGGGTACATGGGCCGCAGGATCGGGTCCTCGGCGACACCCTCGTAGAAGCGGCGCACGAGACGCCGGAAGGTCTCCTCGCCACCGACCTGCTCGTAGAAGGTCTGCTCCTGAAGCGTGCCCCGCCGAATCTCATTCACGTACCCCATGGTCTCAGACGCGGTGACCGAGGACTCAAGGCCTAGGACCAGAGCTCTCCCGGAACACCGATGCGCTCCGGCACTCGCCTCGGCGGGCGACTCGCAGCACAGTGGAGGTATGGGCACGCACGCTGTGGACCACGGCTTGGAGCGCGTCGCCGCCGAGGCCCGGGCGGCGCTGGTGCGCGAGATCGAGGCGAGCGGGGCCTGGGAGGCCGACCCGGTGTGGCGGGAGGCGTTCGAGGCGGTGCCGCGTCACCTCTTCGTGCCGTACTACTACGTCGGCGCCCTGGGCGGCTTCGAGCGGCTCTGGGGCGAGGAGCGCGACCCCCGGCGGCGCGAGCGCTGGCTGCGGGGCGCTTACGCCGATACCCCGCTGGCCACCCGCGTACGCGACGGGGAGCTGATCTCCTCCAGCAGCCAGCCCTCGCTGATGGCGAAGATGCTGGTCGAGCTGGAGGTGACGGACGGCGACCGGGTGCTGGAGATCGGCGCGGGGACGGGGTACAACGCGGCTCTGCTCGCGCACCGCCTGGGCGACGAACTCGTCACCACCGTCGACCTGGACATCGACATCACGGAGTCGGCGCGGCAGCATCTGGCCGCCGCCGGGTACCACCCGAGCGTCGTCACCGGGGACGGGGCGCGCGGGGTGCCCGAGCGCGCCCCGTACGACCGGATCATCGCGACCTGCACGCTGCACTCGATCCCGCGCCCCTGGCTCGCCCAGTGCACCCCCGGCGCGCGCATCCTGGCGCCGATGGCCACGGGGCTGATCCGGCTGCGGGTGCGGGACGGCGGGCACGCCGAGGGGCGGTTCCTGCACACACCGGCGTACTTCGTACCGCTGCGCGGCGGCAGCGAGCCCGAAGCGGCCCATCCGCACCTGGGCGGGCTGCCGCGCCGGGCCAGGGACCATGAACTCTTCCGGTTCCTGATCTCCCTGACCGCGGGCAGCCTCGACCCCCGCGAGGCGCTCGCGCTCTGGGAGCGCGAGCGCATGCCGTCGCGCGAGCGGTACGGGATCACGGTCAGCGGCGAAACTGCCTGGGCATGGCTGGACGACCCGGAGGGGCCGTATTCCTGGCCCCTCCCGTGACCCCGGCCGTGTGGGGCTGCTCGCTCAGCCCCGCCGGATCGTGATCGTCGTCCACGCCCCCACGTGCACCCGGTCCCCATCGCGGAGCGGGACCGGCACGAAGGGCTGGATCGGTTCCTCGGCGCCGTTGACCGTGGTCCCGTTGGTGGAGTTCTGGTCGACGACCGCCCAGCTGCCGTCCGGCTGCTGCACCAGCACCGCGTGCTGGTGCGAGACACCCGGGTCCTCCGGCGGCACCGACAGATCGATGTCGGGGGTGTCGCCGGTGGAGTGCCGGCGGCGGCCGATGGTGATCTGGTTGCCGGTGAGGGGGCGCTGCTGCTCGGGGGAGTACGCGGGCAGGTTCAGCCCCGCGGCCTCGGGACCCGAGCGCTGCATCATCGCCATGAAGTAGTCGCGGTCCGGGCCGATCGTCATGGTCCATGTCGTCGGCGCCTGCGGATACGCCTGGTTGGGCGGGGCCTGGGTGACACCGGGCTGCGGGTAGCCGTAACCACCGGAGCGCGGTCCCGGACCACCGGGTCCGCCATGCCCGCCGGGTCCACCATGCCCACCGGGTCCACCGGGACCGTTCGACGGCGGAGAGATCACCCAGTCGTCGTCCCCGCCCCCGAAGGACGGACCACCCGACTGCGGGCCCGCGCCGGGACCACCAGGGCCGCCGCGCCCACCCGGGCCACCCGGCCCAGGCGACGTCGGCTGCGGCTGAGGCCGCCCCGGAGCCTGCGGGAACGCGGGCGGAGCCGCCGCCCCCGCCTGCTGGAACGCCTGCGGAGCGCCACCACCGGGCCCCTGAGCGCCGGGGCCACCAGGTCCACCGGGAGCGCTGAGACCCGGACCACCAGGCCCACCCGGCATCCCGGGCGTGGGCCCGGGCGGAGGCGGAACCGGTCGGGACGGATCGGCGCCGAAGCCCGAGGGCCCCGGCCCCGACGGAGGCGGACCCCCGGCCCCGGGCCGCGGCGGCTCGCCGAACAGCGAAGGACCACCGGGGCCAGGACCCTGTCCGGCTCCCGGGCCCGACGGAATCGGTTCCGCGGGCCGGTTCATCTGCGACGGACGCGAGCTCTGGTAGTCGTACCCGTCACCGCCCCCGAAGGACGGCGGAGGCGGCTGCTGGTACCGGGGCGCCGGGTTCCCGCCCGGACCCGCGCCGGGACCAGGACCGACACCCGGGCCGGGGCCGGGCCCCGGCCCGGGCGCGCCGCCGGGACCACCCGAGGGCGCCGAAGGCCGGGGCGCGGCCGGTGTGTACGTCGTCGCCGTGTTCGTCAGGAAGTTCCACCGGCACTCCTCGCAGAACGGCGTACTGCCCTCGCGGGGCGTACGGCACTGCGGGCACAGCTCGGGCTCGGCTGCGAAATGAGGTCGCCCACCGGGGCCACCGAAGCCAGGGCCACCGGGCCCACCGGGTCCGCCCGCGCCCGGAGGCGGGGGAGGCGAGCCGGGCGGCGGATAGCCGTAACCGGCACCCGGAGGCGGCGGCGGTGGAGGCGGCGGGGGTACGGCACCGGCCATACGGTGACCGCAGACCTCGCACCAGTCGTCGGAACCCGACTGGTGTCCGTTCGGGCAGGTCGGCATGTCGGCGCTTCCCCCTCTCCTTTCCGGCCTCTCGGCCGGGTCCTGTGGCCCACCGTCGGGCCGTGGCGGCCACTTCGGGCCGGTGTAGCCGTTTTCGGGCCGGTGTGGCCGTTTCTGTCAGGATCCCCAGCTGGGGGAGCCGTTACTTCTTTACACGAACAGTCTTTGTGGACCGCGTCTCGAGAGTCATCTCGTCCGCCTCCGTGACCTTCGCTTTCAGTCGCACAGTACCTGCCGCCGCGTCGACCACGTCCACCACCTTCGCAAGCAGTTTCGCAGTATCCGCGTTCCCCGAGGCGCTGGCGAGCTGAACGGCCCGCCCCAGCTTGGCCGTTGCGCCGTCGATATCGCCCACTTTGCGAGCGTCGAGACCTTGTTGGATGGCTTGTGCCAGTTCCGCCTGACCTGTGTAGTGCGCGACCTGGGGGTTGATCGATGTGGACGCGGCCATGTCATCGGTCCACACGGCCTTCACGAGGCCCTGCGCGCCGAGGTTCTGCGTGGTGCCGTCGGGCTGGGGTATGACGAGCGAGACCCGGGCGGCCAGCATCTCCTGGCCGAGGTTCGCGGCCGGGACCTCGACGCACACGTGGTAGTCACGAGACTCGTCTCCCCACGAACCGGTCGGATAGTCCCCGGCACGCGGTCCGGCCTCGGTGCGGCGGCCGGTCAACTCCGCGACCGTGGGCGCGACTTGCTTCACGAACTTGATCTCGGTGCCGACCGGGGTCCACAGCCGCAGCGCGACGTCCGCGACCTCCTTGCCCATGGCGGTCTCCATCATCTGCGTGAAGTCGGCGGACAGGGCCGCCGGGTCGGCGACGATGTCGGCGGTGCCGAGCAGCGCGGAGGCGATGCCGGTGACCTCCTTGACCTCCCAGTCCGTGCCCACTCCACGCGCGTCACAGGTGAACCGTCCGGCACACGCGTCCAGCGCGGCCCGCAGGTCCTCCGGCGCCTCGTGTTCGTTGCGGCCGTCGGTGAGCAGGATGCCGTGCCGGATGGCGACGTCGTCCGAGGACAGCAGCCGGTCGGCGAGCCGCAGCCAGGTGCCGATGGCCGTGCCGCCGCCGGCGCTCAGCTTGCGCAGCGCCTGCTTGGCCTGGTCACGGGTCGTGGCGTCGGCCACCGCCAGCCGCCCGTTGCCCGGATAGACCTCCTTGGCCACATGCGTGCCGCCGATCACCGCGAAGTGCACGCCGTCGCGCAGTGAGTCGATCGCGGCGGCCGTGGCGTCCCGCGCGCCGCGCATCTTGGTCGGCGGGTAGTCCATCGAGCCCGAGCAGTCGACCATGATCGCGACGGCGGCGGACGGCCCCTGGCCGGGCGAGTAGAGGTGCGGCGCGGCGAGCGCGCTGCCGATGGTGCCACCGCCGGTCGCCGTGACCGTCACGATGGCGTTGACCTCGCGGCCGCCCTCCGGCAGGTACTCGTTCTGGTACACGTCCACCGAGAACTGCGGCACGTTCGACTTCGAGAAATTGGCCATGCCTACTCTGATCCCCCTAGCGGCCCCACAACCCGTGGGGTGACGACTGTGCGTGCCCGTACCCGGACCGTTCCCCTCCGGTCCGTCGGCCGTTCCCGTCCGGCCACGGGGGTGCCCGCGAGCACCCTCAGGCCGATCCTGCCCCCTGGGGCGGGGCCGGGAACGGCAGGACGGCCACTGTTACGTTGTCGTGGCCACCACCGTCGAGGGCGCGGCCCACCAGAACCTGGGCGCAGTGCAACGGACGCTCGGCCGCGTCGAGCGGCACGACCTCGGCCATCTCCTGAGCCGCCTCCGCGTAGTTCCACAGTCCGTCGGTGCATACCACCACTACACCCGGCCGGTCCGGTTTGAAGGAAGCGGTGTGCGGCTCCAGTTCGTACGCGTCCGCGCCGAGCCAGCCGGTGATCGCGTGGGCGCGCTCGTCGGCGTACGCCTCGGCCTCGTTCATCAGTCCCGCGGCCACCATCTGCGCGGCCCACGAGTCGTCCTCCGTCAGCCGGGCCGGGGGCGCGCTGCGGTCGAGCGGCACCCAGTAGGCGCGGCTGTCGCCGACCCACCCGACGATCAGCAGGGCCGGGGTGACGACGGAGCCGACGATGGTGCACGCCGGCGCGTTCTGGTGCGGGGCGTGCTGCGCGGCCGTCTCCGGTTCGTCCGCCAGGGCGTTGACGGCGTTCGAGGCGGCGATGATCGCGTCGTGCATGGCCTGCTGCGGGTGGGTGCCGCGCGGCAGTGACTCAAGGAGCGTCTCGTTGGCGGCGCGGGCCGCGGCGAGCGAGGCGTCGTCGGGGCGGGTCGCGGACGACACGCCGTCGCAGACGATCGCGACGACCGCGGGCTGGCCGTCCGGCAGCGCGGTCGAGGACACGGCGAACGCGTCCTCGTTGCGGTGGTGGCGCAGCCCGCGGTCGCTGACGGCCGCGACCGCGCCCAACTCCTGCTCCATGTGGTCGCGTTCCCGTGGCTGGGCGTGCCCGCAGTTCTCGCAGTAGCCGTCGTGGTCCACATGCCCCGCGCGGCACGCCACGCACAGCTTCGTGCCCGCGGGGGGCGTGGCCAGGTCGGTGGTGCGCGGGTCCGGCGGCAGGGGCGCGGCCAGCGGGTACTCGTCGGGCTCACTGGGCCGGTCGAACCGTACGCCCCGGCCGGGGCCGGGCAGTTCGCCGCCACCGGAGTCGGTGCCCTGGATGTCGGTGGGCACATGCGCCGGCGCGTGCGGCTGGGCGCTGCCCGACTCTCTGGCGCCGGGCCAGTCCACGGCGGCGGCCTCCGGCGGGGTGTCACCCGCCGCGCCGTTCATGGTGAGGGTCGGGTGGTCGGGCCGCGGCGCGGGCGCGAGCGACAGGTCATGGCCGCACGCACCGCAGAAGCGGTCGTCCGAGGCGAGGGGCCACTCGCAGATCGGGCACTTCGTCAGCGCGGTCGGCTGGGGCATCTGCGACATGAACTACACCCACGTCCGGGGGCGGTAACGGTTGGCACGTTCCACCAGGTCGATCCTCTCCTCGCCGCCCTGCGCCAGCCGGGCCAGCGTGCGGTACGAGCGCTCCAGTCCGAAGCGCAGGCCGCGCTCGTCCAGGGCGCTGCCGAGCAGCAAGGGTCCGCCGCCCGCCGGGGGCGCGGCGCCCTGGCTACCGGAGATTACCCAGTCCAGGGCGGAGCCGAGGACCTCTGTGGACAACTGCTCGCGGCGCACGGCGTCCAGACCGTACCCGTCGAGCGCCTCGACCTGGCCCGCGGCGGCGGTCAGGTCGTCCAGGAACGGTGTGTCGGGCGCGGCGGCGGCCGCTGGTGGTACGGCCGTACGGTGTCTGAGCCGCGCCCGTACGGCGGCGACGCGGGCCGCGGTGTAGTGGATGGACGCCTCCGGCACGGACTCCAGGGTCTCCACGGCGCTGCGCCGGTCCTCGGCGGTCAGCCGCACCCGGGCGAGGCCGAACGCGGCGCTGACGAAGCTGGGGTCGGTCGTCCACACCAGGCGGTAGTACTCGGCGGCGTTGTCCAGCTGACCGAGCACCTCGGCGCACAGGCCGAGCGCCAGCTTGGGGGCCGGCTCGCCCGGGAAGGCGTCGTAGATCGCGTCGAAGGACAGGGCGGCGTTCTCGTGGTCGCCGGTGGCGAGCGCGGCCACGCCGCGGTACCAGACGACCCGCCAGTCGTCGGGGTGGTCCCGCTCCAGGGCGTCCAGCGTGCCGAGCGCGATCGGGAACTCGGCCATCTCCAGCCGGGCCCGCAGCTCCCGCAGCCGCAGCTCCAGCGAGCCGGAGGGGGCCGCGTGCAGCGCGGTGATCAGCTCGCCGGGCGCGGAGGCGATGAGCCCCGCCAGGAACCCGGCGTTCGGGTCACCCGGCTCCACGCGGGGGACGGGCAGCGCGAGGGCCGCGGCGGCGGTGTCCAGGGACTTGGTGAGCCGGGCCGGGGAGGCGGCGGCCGCCCCGCCGGTCAGCAGGGCGGGCGTACCGGAAGGTGAAAATCCGTTCCCGGCCGGCGAAGACGCGTTCCCGGAAGGTGAAGCTCCGTTCCCGGCAGCCGGCGCGGAGGCCGAACCGGAAGGCGAACCACCGTTCTTGCCACCGTTCCTGCCACCACCCTTCGCGGCCGGCTTGTCGCGGCGCGCCCCCAGCCGGGACACCTCCCCGTCGAGCTCCGCGAACAACTCCGTGTCCGTGACCTTCACCTCGGGCCCGAACAGCGTGGACAGCGCGGGCCGCGCCCGCCCCGTCTGGAGCGACACGACCTCCCGCAGCACACCCGTCAGCTGCTCCGCCATCTCCTGCGCGGACGCGAACCGACGCGCCGGATCGGGGTCGGTCGCCCGCACCAGCAGCCGGTAGAACGACTCGTACTGCCGGAAGACCTCGATGTTGTCGGGGTCGGGCAGGGAGTCCACGAAGACGTTCGTGTAGCCCTGGAAGTCGAAGGTCAGCACCGCGAGCGTACGCGCGACCGTGTACAGGTCGGACGCCACCGACGGGCCGACGTCGGCGACCTCCGGCGCCTGGTACCCGACCGTGCCGTAGATGGCCGACTCCTCGTCGTCCATCCTGCGCACCGCGCCCATGTCGATCAGCTTGAGCTGGTCCTCGGTCTGTATCGCGTTGTCGACCTTGAAGTCGCAGTACAGCAGATTGCGGCTGTGCAGATGCCCGAGCGCCTCGAGTGCCTCGATGCCGTACGCGCACGCCTGCTCGACCGGCAGCGGATCGCGCCGCCCGTCCGCCGTACGACGGCCGTTGGCGATCTCCTTCAGGGACTTGCCGCCGACGTACTCCATGACGATGTACCCGTCCAGCGAGCCGGTGCGCTGGTCGAGGTGCTCGACGAAGTTGTAGATGCGGACGATGTTGGAGTGCTCGATCTCGGCGAGGAAGCGGCGCTCGGAGATCGCGGCGGCCATCGCGTCCTGGTCGCCGGTGTCGAGGAGGCCCTTCAGCACGACCCAGCGGTCCGACACCGCCCGGTCGATGGCCAGATAGATCCAGCCCAGACCGCCGTGCGCGAGACAGCCCACGACCTCGTACTGGCCGCGCACGATGTCGCCCGCGTGCAGCTTCGGCACGAACGAGTACGGGTGGCCGCACTTGGTGCAGAAGCCCTCCGTGCGCCCCGGCCGCTCGCCGCGCGCCCGGCCCACCGGGGCCCCGCAGTCGGAGCGCGAGCAGAACCGCTTCCGCTCGGGCACCTCGGCGGTCTCCAGGACCATCGAACGCGGGTCCGGGCGCGGTACGTCCGGGACCTGGACGAGCCCGACACCGAGCCGGGCGCGCCCGGACGTGCCGGCAGTCTTGCCGGAGCTGCGCACCGACACCGAACGGCCCGTCGTCGTGCCCGACAGGGCGCGCGAGAGCCGCCCCGAGACCGAGCGCCGGGACTGCGAGGAGCGCCCGGACGACCGCGCGGAGCGCGAGCTGCTGCTCGAGCCGGAGCCGCGTGAGCCTCTGTTGCCGGTGATACCGGTGGGCGGGGAGGTGACCATGCCGTCCGGCGAGACGACCGGCGCCAGACCGCAGGTGTCGCAGTACAGCTCGCCGCCGCCCATGTCCTCGTACGAGCCCTCACAACCGGGCCGCTGGCACGACCCCTGCGGGCCCTGCCCCTCTTCCTCTGGACTCATGATTCCCCCTCCCGCCGGTCCTGGGGCCCGCCCTGGCCGGGCACCGACTGGCCCATCAACTCGGCCGCGGCCTGCTGATAGCGCAGCACCGCCTGTTCGGCGACGCGTAGATCGCACGGCGCGCTCCACAGCATGCGGCGCGCCCTCTCGTACCGCTCGACCAGCAGCGAGTCCTCCGCGAGGCCGTGCCGGGCGACCTTCGCCTTGTACGCGTCGAGCCGGCCGCGCAGCTCGGCGCGGACCGCCAGCGGCGCGGTGACCGCCGTCAACGACTCACGCGCCCGCAGCAGTTCGTCGTCCGCCTTCTGCTCCAGGGACTCCAGGAGCGGCGACAGCCGGTGCCACTGCGCGTGTCTTCTGTACTCGGCAGCCATCGACAACTGCTCCTGCAACACCGTCGGCGGACCGCTCACCACCGGCACCTCGGTCGCCGCGATCTTCGCGAGGACCTCACCGCGGGCACTGCGCGCCTCGGCGAGCGTACGGTCCGCGCGGCTGAGCACGTCCCGCAGCCTGACCAGCCGCGCCTCGGCGTCCTGCCGGACCGTCAGCACGGCCTCGATCTCCCGCCGTACGTCGTCCAGCGCGCGTGCCTCACGGTCGTACGACGAGGTGTCGGGACGGCCGCCGCCCGGGGCCGAACTGCCCGGCGCGGGCGCCCAGAAGGCCAGCGGGTCGGAGACCACCTGCTCGCGCAGCCTGGTCAGGGTGCGCGTGATCCGCTCCAGGTCGTCGCCCGCCGGGTGCTCCCCGGGGCGTACGCCCACGGAGTGCGCCAGCTGGCGGGTGCGCTGGAGCTCGGCGGCCAGTAGATCGATGCGGGCGGGCAGCGCGGACCACACCGCGTCGGCGGCCACGACCATGTCCAGCGAGGACGCGTACAGGTCGTTCATCCGGTCCACCAGCGTGATCAGCGAGAACTGTTCGCTGAGCCGGCTCGCGCCCTGCAGCGACGGCGCGTTCGCCATGGCCGTGGCGGAGCCCGCGACGGTGACCGCCTCGCCGCGCAGCAGCTCGGTCAGCTCCACCAGGTCCTCACGGCTGGACCAGCGGCGCCGCGAACGGACCTCGCGGGCGGAGCGCAGCGCGTCCGAGTACGCGTCGAAGTACGCCCACAGCAGCGTGATCGACGCATCGGTGGACGTCCAGCGCTCCTTGGTGACGCCGGTCAGCTCGGCGCCTTCGAGGAGTCTGCGGCCCGCGTGGTCCTGCAGGGCGAGGAGCGAGGTCTCGATGGCCTCGTGCTCCGCGCCGAGCCGCGCCAGCGCACGGTCCACCTCGTCCCGGTCCATCACCGGCCCGGTGGATCCCGCGACGCCGCCCATCGATCACCCCTCGCTGCTGTCGGTGTCCGTCATTGGAGTTCGGTTTCCTGCCTTCGGTCCCTGTCAGTCCTTGTACCGCGGGGTCGGCGGCCGGGATTGCCCCGAGTCGTCGCCGAGGGTCGGGGACAGCCACTTGTTGTACGAGGCCTGCCAGCCGTCCTTGAGATAGTCCTCCAGGACCTGGTTGACCCGGCGTACCAGGTCGTCCGACTTCAGCTTCATCGCCACGCCGTAGTACTCGGTGGTGAACGGCTCGCCCGTCAGCTTGACCGTGGGGTCCTGCGCCGCCTGGCTCGCGGCGAGCGCGCCGTCGGTGACCACGGCGTCGACCTCACCGAGCTGGAGCCGCACCAGACAGTCGAGTTGGTTGGGGACGTTGACGGACTTGATGTCGGCGGACGCGACGAGCTTGCCGTCCGTCTTGTCGGCCTTCAGGGTGTCCAGGGCGGTGGAGCCGGTCGCCGAGCAGATCTTCTTGTCGGCCAGCGTCTTGTCGTAGCCCTTGATGGACGACGACTTGGGGGTGAGCAGCTGCTGGCCGGTCTTGAAGTACGGCTGGGAGAAGGCGACCTGGCCGAGGCGCTTGCAGCCGATCGTCATCGTGCGGACCACCATGTCGACCTGCCCCGACTGGATCGCCGGGATGCGCTGGTTCGTGGGAATCGCCCGGAACCGCACCTTCGCCGGGTCGCCCAGTATCTCCTTGGCGATGCGGTGCGCCAGGTCGATGTCGAAACCTTCCAGCTCGGCGCCGTCCTGCGTGCTGTTCGGGTCGCGGTAGCCCCAGCGGTAGCTGTTCTGGTCGACGCCGATCCGGAGGTAGCCGCGCTCCTTGATCTTCGTGATCGTGTCGCCGGACTCGGACCCGGAGGGCCGCAGGCTCTGGTCCTGGGGATCCTCGCAGTCCTCCTCGGCCCGCACCTGGACGCCGCGGCCGGCCCCCTGGCCGCCGGTGGACACACCGTCGTCACGGGTCCCGCTCACCGGCAGCACCAGGGCGAAGACGGCGGCAAGGGCGCAGAGAACCGCCATGGCACCCACGCCGCCCCAGCCCCTGAGGCCTGACTTCAGGCGTCGTACCGCATTCATCGCTCCCCCTCTCACCGCGTCCCTTCCCGCCGCTGTCACCGGTACTCCGAAAGCCTGCGTCCGATGCCGAGCAGCGCGCCCGCCGCGCCCAGCACGGCCAGTACGGCGGTGCCCACCGGGAGCCCGCCCATCGCGTCCAGGCCGTCCCTGGCCGCCAGTTCGAACTCGGCCTCCTCGTGCTCGCGCGCGTCGTCCAGGTTGGTGTCGACGCCGTCGAAACACTCGCCGGTCGGCTTGTCGCCCTGCGGGCAGTCGGCCGTGGCCTTGCCGCCGATCACCTGGTTGAGGGCGCACTGGTAGTTGCCCTCGTCGTCGGCCTTGCGGGCGCTCTTGTGCCGCTCCAGCCACACTTCCATGTTGGCGGCGGCGGCCTTCACGGGCTTCTCGCCGGCCTGGTCGTCGGAGATCTTCTCGGCGGCGGCCAGCTTCTTCTTGAGCGTGCCCATGTCGCCCCTGAAGCTGTTGTCGAACTCGTCGACGTCCTTCTTCACGCCGTCGACCTCGACCTCGATGGTCTGCGCGCCCCGGCTGATCAGCGTCAGGTTCTCGTTGCCGCGGGCCTTGAGGGAGGCGATACGCGCGTCGTTCAGCACGTTCAGGGAGCGGACGCCGTGGTCGTAGGAGTCGTTGAGCCCCGAGCGGGCGACGGTGTGGCCGACGACCAGCCACAGCAGGACGATCGTGGAGGCGGCCGTCGCCGCGACCAGGCCGTGGTTCAACACCCGGTTCGTCCGCCGGTAGTTGCGGCGCTGGGCCCAGCCGAGGGCGGCGAGGGCCAGGACGCCGAGGCCGATCGCGGCCCAGGGGTAGGGGGTCGCGTCGGCGTAGTCGTCGCGCAGGTGCTTGTTCTCGTTGTTGTAGATGCGCTCCGCCTTGGGGAGCATCTGCTTCTGCATCTTCTGGTTGGCGTACCGCAGGTAGGCGCCGCCCAGGGGGTAGCCCTGCCGGTTGTTGGCGCGGGCCCGCTCGACGAGGCCCTTGTACTCCGGCAGCAGTTCGTTCAGCTGGGCGACCAGCTCCGCGGAGTCGGAGCCCGGCTCGGAGGCCGTGGCGGCGTCGGCCAGGCCCTCCGCGGCCTTCTTGATGTCGCGCTCGTATCTGTCGCGCGACTCCTTCGTCTCCTGGCCGCCGGCGAGGAAGCCGCTGGAGGCCGCGGTGTTGGCGTCGGCGAGGGAGCGGTAGATGCCCGCGGCGGCCGAGCTGAGGGGCTGGCTGCTGTTCAGCACGTCGTCGGCGGCGGCCGAGCGGTCGTTCATCTGCCAGGCGGTGACCGAGCCGAACGCGACGACGAGGAAGGCGAGGACGGCGCCGATGATGCGCAGCCGGCCCGGTTCCGTCGTCGCGGCGGCCCGCAGTTGGTCGAGGCCCTCGGCGAAGGCGGTGCGGCGGGGGGCGGGGGCCGGGCCGTTCGGGGTGGGCCGGCCGGTCGCGCGGGTCGCCTGCGGCGGTACGGCCGCGCCCGGTACCGGCACCGGTCCTGGTCCCGGACCCTGGCCTGCGGCCGGTGTCGGTGGTGCCGGATTGCCCTTCGGTGTGTATGTCACCTGACCTCCCCCATGGTCATCCGTCCGTCACTTCCGCCCGCTGTGCGGACAGAGGTGCACGGCCGCAAGTATCGCCGTCGGGACTGACATCCGCACAGGGCTTGTCTCGATCTTGTTCCCCGATCGTGTCCGTAACCCGGCGCACTCGTCGTTTCCCGGCGCAACGCGAAGAGCTCCGCACCACCCCCGCCCATGAATACGCGCCCTGATCGGGTTCGGTTCCCTGGGCGTTCGAACGTGTTCGGGGCGGGCGGATGGATGGCGATCGCGCGGTTCCCCACACCCCTGAAGGGGCGCGGGGAACCGCGCGAACGGGATCCGGAGCGGCGGGGGCGAAGAAAGTCAGGCGGAGTCGAAATGCGCCCGCACGCGCGCGTGCACCACCCCCTCCGCGCCCACCCGGTCCAGGCCCAGCAACACCGCCCCCAGCACCGGCGCCGCCGTCACCACCCGTGCTACCGCCTTGGGCGCCGACGCCGCCAGCAACTCCTGTACGCGGTTGTCGAGAAGGGCGTGCCGGGCGGCGAGGACGCTGCCGCCGAGCAGGACGGGTGTCTCCTCGCCGAGGAGGTCCAGGCGGGTCAGAGCGACCGTCGCCATGGCCACCACCTCCTCCGCCAGCCGCTCCACGAGCCCGCACGCCACCGCGTCGCCCTCCGCCGCGGTGTCGAAGAGCACCGGCGTCAGCTCGTGCCGCCGGACCACCGGGATCCGCTCCAGATGCAGCGCCTCGATCAGGGCGTACATCGAGTCCAGGCCGAAGTGCCCGGGCAGGGCGCGCGCGAGCGCCGTCGGGCCGCCCCGGCCGTCCTCCGCCCTGGCCGCGTGCCACAACGCCTCCTCCGCCAGCCCCCAACCTCCGCCCCAGTCGCCCGAGATACGCCCGAGCGCCGGGAAGCGGGCGGTGCGGCCGTCGGGGCGCATCCCCACACAGTTGATGCCCGCCCCGCACACCACGGCCACCCCCCGGGGCTCGGCCACCCCCGCCCGCAGAATCGCGAAGGTGTCGTTGCGGACCTCCACCGTCGTGCCCCACGCGCGCGCGTGCAGCGCGGCCGCCAGCTCCTCCTCCTCGACGGGAAAGTCGGCGTTCGCGAGACACGCGGACACATGGTCGACCGCGGAGACCCCCGCCGCCGCGAAGGCCTGCCGTACGGCCTCCGCCACGGCGTCCACCGCCGCCGTCACCCCCACCGCCGGGGGCCGGAACCCCCCGCCCCGCGCCTCGCCCACCACCTCCCCGTCCGGCGCGACCACCGCGACATCGGTCTTGCTGTTGCCCGCGTCGATCGCGAGGACGGCACCACGCGTCACGCCCACGCCAGGTGCTCCCGGTTGTGCGCGATCAGCTGATCGGTGAGGGCGTCGGCGTACGCGTACTGCCCGATCAGGGGATGGGCCAGCAGCGTTCGGAAGACGCGGTTCCGGCCGCCCCGCAGCGCCGCGTCGAGCGCCAGGTCCTCGTACGCCGTCACGTTCGCCATCAGGCCCGCGTACAGCGGATCCACGGCCGGCACCGGCAGCGGTGTCGCACCCTTGCGGCCCACCGCCGCCTGCACCTCGATCACCGCGTCGTCGGGGAGGAAGGGCAGCGTCCCGTTGTTGTACGTGTTGACCACCTGGTACGGGCTGCCCCCGTCGCCCAGCAGCGACGCAGCCAGGTCGACCGCCGCCTCCGAATAGAACGCCCCGCCCCGCCTGGCGAGCAGCGCAGGCTTCTCGTCGAGCGTCGGGTCGGCGTACATCTCCAGCAACTCCCGCTCCATCCGGGCCACTTCGGCCGCCCGCGACGGCTTCGTACGCAGCTCCCGTACGACCTCGTCGTGCGCGTAGTAGTAGCGGAGGTAGTAGGAGGGGACCACGCCCAGGCGGTCCAGGAGTGACCCGGGCAGGCGCAGGTCGCCCGCGATCGTGTCGCCGTGCGAGGCGAGGAGACGCGGCAGTACGTCCTCGCCCTCCGGGCCGCCGAGCCGTACGCCCGTCTCCCAGGTCAGGTGGTTGAGGCCCACGTGGTCCAGGTGCACCTCGGCCGGGGCCACCCCCAGCAGGGCCGCGAACTTCCGTTGCAGTCCGATCGCCACATTGCACAGTCCGACCGCTTTGTGACCGGCGTTGAGCAGGGCGCGGGTCACGATCCCCACCGGGTTGGTGAAGTCGATGATCCACGCGTCGGGGTTGGTACGGCGGACCCGTTCGGCGATGTCCAGCACCACCGGGACCGTGCGCAGCGCCTTCGCCAGCCCGCCCGCGCCCGTGGTCTCCTGCCCGACGCAGCCGCACTCCAGGGGCCAGGTCTCGTCCTGCTCGCGGGCGGCCTGTCCGCCGATCCGCAGCTGCAGCAGGACCGCGTCGGCGCCGTCGACGGCCGCGTCCAGGTCGGACGTCGTCACGATCCGGCCCGTGTGCCCCTGGCGGGCGAAGATACGGCGGGCCAGGCCGCCCACCAGCTCCAGCCGGTCGGCGGCCGGGTCGACGAGGACCAGCTCCTCGATCGGCAGGGTGTCCCGGAGCCGGGCGAACCCGTCCACGAGTTCGGGTGTGTAGGTCGAGCCTCCGCCGACCACGGTGAGCTTCACGGGTGTATCAACCTTTCACTCCGGTCAATGTCACGCCCTCGACGAACGCCTTCTGGGCGAAGAAGAACACGACGATCACGGGGGCCATGACCAGCACCGTCGCCGCCATGGTCAGATTCCAGTCGGTGTGGTGCGCGCCCTTGAAGGACTCCAGGCCGTAGGAGAGCGTCCAGGCGGCGGGGTTCTCGGAGGCGTAGATCTGCGGGCCGAAGTAGTCGTTCCAGGCGTAGAAGAACTGGAAGAGGGCGACGGCGGCGATCCCGGGCTTCGCCATCGGCAGCACCACCCTGAGCAGGGTCCGCAGCTCACCACAGCCGTCCACCCGCGCCGCGTCCAGATACTCGTTCGGGATCGTCATCAGGAACTGCCGGAGCAGGAAGATCGAGAACGCGTCCCCGAAAGCCATCGGGATGATCAGCGGCCACAGCGAACCCGACAGGTCCAGCTGCTTCGCCCAGAACAGGTACATCGGGATGACCACCACCTGCGGCGGCAGCATCATCATCGAGATGACCAGCATCAGCGACAGATTCCGGCCCCGGAAGCGGAACTTGGCGAGCGCGTACGCCACCGGGACGGACGACACGACCGTGAGCGCGGACCCGGCGACGGCGTACAGCAGGGTGTTGCGCCACCAGGTCAGAAAGCCCGGGGTGTCGAAGACCCTGGCGTAGTTCCCCCACTCCCAGGTGTCCGGGACCAGGTCCCGGGAGAGTGCCTGCTGATCACTCATCAGCGAGGTCAGGAACACGAAGACGAAGGGGAGGGTGAAGAAGAGGGCGGCGGCGACGCCGAGCGAGTGGACCGCGATCCACTCCAGCAGGGCCTTGCGGCGGGCGGTCCGGGCACTCGTGGACGACATGTCCACCAGCACCGGTTTGTCGAGCACTTGGGCCATCAGTCAGCCGCTCCGATCAGTCCGCCCCGGCGCCGCATCAGCAGCGCCGTGAACACCATCGACAGGGCGAACAGCACCAGCGCGACCACACAGGCGGAGCCGTAGTCGAAGCGCTGGAAGCCGAGGTTGTAGACGAGTTGGGGGAGGGTCAGGGTGGATCGCTCCGGGTAGCCGGGCTCGAACTGCGTGCCCGCGCCCTGGATCACCCCCGAGGCGACCTTCCCGGCGACGAGCGGCTGTGTGTAGTACTGCATCGCCTGGATCACCCCGGTGACGACCGCGAACATCACGATCGGCGAGATGTTCGGCAGCGTCACGAACCGGAACCGCTGCCACGCCGAGGCACCGTCCAGCTCGGCGGCCTCGTACTGCTCCTTCGGTACGTCGAGCAGCGCCGCCATGAAGATGACCATCAGGTCGCCGATGCCCCACAGGGCGAGCAGGGTCAGTGCCGGCTTGGACCAGGACGGGTCGTTGAACCAGCCGGGCGCCGGGAGCCCGAACTTCTCTAGGATCGAGTTGACCGGGCCCGTGCCGGGGTTGAGCAGGAAAGCGAAGGCCATGGTCGCGGCCACCGGCGGGGCCAGATAGGGCAGATAGAAGAGGGTGCGGAAAACCCCGGTGCCCGTCTTGATCTTCGTGATGAGGAGTCCGACGCCGAGCCCGAACAGGACCCGGAGGCTCACCATCACGATCACCAGCCACAGGGTGTTGCGCAGGGCGGGCCAGAAGAAGGGGTAACTCTCGAAGACGTAAGTCCAGTTCTTCGTCCCGCTCCAGGTCGGCGGCCGGAAGCCGTCGTAGTGCATGAACGAGAAATAGACCGTCGAGATCAGCGGATACGCGAAGAAGACCGCGAAACCGATCAGCCAGGGCGACATGAAGGCCGCCGTGCGCAGCGCCGAGCGCCGGTGCTTCGCACGCAACGTGTAGGTGCTCATGGGCTCTTACTTCGCCTGCGCGATGTCCGTGTCGATCTGCTTCGCGGTGTCCTTGAGACCCGCCTTCAGATCGGTGGCCTTGCCGCTCTCGTAGTCGTATCCGAACTGCTGGATCGTCGTCAGATACACACCGCCGTTGACGGACGCGGGTGCCGTGGTCGAATCCGGGTTCGCCGCGATCTCCAGGAACGTCTTGAAACGCGGGTCGTACTTCAGCTTCGGCGACTTCAGCGCGGCCAGCGTGGAGGGCACGTTGTGGATGGCGTTGGAGAAACCGACCACCGCGTCCGTGTCCGTGGTGATGTACTTCACCAGCTCCCAGGCCGCGTTCTGCTTCTTGCTGGTGGCGGCGATCCCGGCGATGGTGCCGGTGATGTAGCCCTTGCCGTACTGGTCCGCCTGGTCGTCGGGCACGGGCAGCGGGGCGACCCCGATCTCGAAGTCCGGCTTGGCGTCCACCGCCATGCCGAGCCGCCATTCGCCGTCGAGCTGCATCGCGACCTGGCCGGTGTGGAAGGGGTGCTTGGGGCCCCATTCGTCGCCCAGCCCGGACCGGTAGGTCTCCAGCTTCTTGTAGCCGCCGAGTTCGTCGACCAGCTTCTTCTGGAGCTTGAAGGCGGACGCGAAAGCCGGGTCCTTGGCGATGTTCGACTTTCCGTCGCCGTCGAAGTACGTCGGCGAGAACTGGCCGAGGTAATGCTCGGTCGTCGTCTCCCAGCCGTGGTAGTTCGGCATGAATCCGAGCTGGGAGTAGCTGTCGCCCTTGGTGATGGTCAGCTTCTTGGCGTCGGCCTCGAATTGGGACCATGTCTTCGGCGGGCTCTTGATTCCCGCCTTCTCGAACGCGGTCTTGTTGTAGTAGAGCCCGTACGCGTCACCGAGCAGCGGTACGGCACACCGGTTCCCGTCGAACTGGGTGTACTCGTTCATGGCCTTCGGGAACGTCTTCTCCGGGTCGATGTCCGACTTCTCGAAGAAGGGGTTCAGATCGACCAGCGCACCGGAGGTGCAGAACTTTCCGACGTTGTTCGTGGTGAACGACGAGATCACGTCCGGGGCCTTGTCGCCGCCGGCGCGCAGCGCCTGGTTGATCTTGTCGTCGGTCATATTGCCGACGACGTTGACGTGGATGTTCGGATGAGCCTTCTCGAAGCCGGCGACCAGCGCCTTCACGGCCTTCACCTCCGCCGGCGCGCTCCAGGCGTGCCAGAAGTTGATGGTCGTCTCCTTCGAGGCGTCATCGGCGGCCTCGGAACCGGACTGACCGGTACAGGCCGTGGAGAGAAGAGCGAGAGAGACGGTGGCGGCGAACGCGATCGCCGCGTTCTTGGATATTCCGGGCATGGCGGGGCCTCCCTAGGCAGGGTGAGGTATGGAAGGGGGTGCGAAACCGTGCCCCGTAAGGGGCGCGGGGCAGTATCGACATGCGGCTCCGCCGCGTGGGCGCGACCAGCCACGAACGGCCCGCAGTATGAGGACGACCAGCGGTTACCCGGCGCTGCTCAGCGGAGCGCCAACGTGTCGAAGACTTCGTCGCGAGTAGCCGCAAGCGAACTCTCCAAAGCGCCGCGCAGAACGGGCTGTTCACGCACGTCACCGATGACCAGCCGCGGCCGGGACGCGGCCAGCTCGGCCAACTCGCTCTGGACGAGGGCACGCAGCCGCTCGCCCCCTGCGGTCAGCGCGCTGCCGGTGAGTACGACGAGTTCGGGGTCGAGCACGGAGACCAGCGAGGCGAGCCCGGTGGCCAGCCCCGTCGCATAGGTGGCCAGAAGTCGACGGTACGGATCGGTGTCGAGGTCGGCCGCCCGGCCGAGAAGAACCGCGGCGACCTCGGCGTACGGCCCGGAGGGGATGTCCGGCACCCCCAGTTCCCGGGCGAGCCCGGGGATGACCTGGGAACCGGCGAGCTCCTGGAAGCCGCCGCTGCCCGTTCTGGTCACCCGGCGGGCGAGCGGCACCCCCGGCACCGGCAGGAAGCCGACCTCGCCGGCGCCGCCGGTGAAGCCGCGGTGCAGCCGCCCGCCGAGGACGAGGGCCGCGCCGAGACCGCCCTCGTTCCACAGCAGGACGAAGTCGTCGTGGCCCCTGGCCGCGCCCAGCCGTTGTTCGGCGAGGGCGACGAGGTTGACGTCGTTCTCGTACTCGACCGGCATCGGCAGTGCGGCGGCCAGCTCCTCCAGGAGGGTGGGGGAGTGCCAGCCGGGCAGATGGGAGGCGTAGCGCAGCCGTCCGGTGCCGGGGTCGAAGGCGCCGGGTGTGCCGATGACCAGGCGGCGCACGTCGGACCGGACGAGCCCCGCGGCCTTGACCGCCCCGTCGAGGGCGGCGGTGACCTGCCGTACGACGGGTTCGGCCGGGCGGCGGCCATGGGTGGGGACGGCGTGCTCGCCCACCGTGCGGCCGGTGATGTCGGCGACGGCGGCGAGGACGCGTTCGGGGGTGACGTCGAGGGCGGCGGCGTACGCGACGGTCGGGTTCACCGCGTACAGCTGGGCGTTGGGGCCGGGTCGGCCCTCCCCGCTTCCGCTCTCGACGACCAGCCCCGCCGCCTCCAGGCGGGCGAGGAGCTGTGACGCGGTCGGCTTCGACAGGCCGGTGAGCTTGCCGAGGCGGGTGCGTGAGAGCGGGCCGTGGGTCAGGAGGAGGTCGAGTGCGGCGCGGTCGTTCATGGCGCGCAGTACGCGCGGGGTTCCTGCCATGGGTACGCGGCCTCCCGAACTGTTAGGAAAGTTTCCTGTCGGATGCCAGGAAGATAGGACTAGACCAGAGAGGAGTCAATACAAGCCAAACGAAAACCGCCCCCGGGCAACGAAGTCGTTAACCGGGGGCGGTCTGTCGGCCGGCGGACCGGCGGCGTCACATCACTACTTCACGTCGACGAAGTCCCCGACGGAGGTCTTGGCCGCGGTGCTGGACGTACCGGCGAACTTGAACCGGAACGAGCCGTCCTCCGACGCCTTCACGGTGGTGGACAGGGTCCCGGCCGTGCCGGAGGTCACCGTCTTGACGTCCGTGTAGGCGGTGGCGCCCTTGGCCTTGAACTGGAGGGTCACGGCCTGGCCCTGGTAGCCGGAGTACGCGCGGGTGCTCCAGTTGGCGCGGGTCAGCTGCCCCTTGACGGTCAGGGTCTTGCCCTTGGTGACCGGCTCCGGCGAGGCGTTGACGGTCAGCTTCGCCGTGCGCTGCAGCTTGGTGGTGCCGAGGCCGCCCCAGAGGTCGTACCCGGTCTCGAAGCTGACGTGGTCGTCGGAGTCGTCGACGTCGATGGCCCCGTGGCCGTAGAACGCGCCGATCTTCCAGGTGGTGGCGTCCGAGCCGCTGAACAACTGCGACCTCGGGCGCACGCTCAGCGTCGTCGTGCAGGACTCGATCACCGTGATGTCCGAGTCCACGACCGGGGTGCAGACCGGTGCCTTGGTGGTCGGCTCCAGGGCGTTGTCGGGCTCGAGGAGACGGCCGCGGTAGGCGATGATGCCCAGGAAGTTGTTCTCGTAGTCGATGACCAGGTCGGCCGGACGGGTCAGCTTGTAGGTGACCGGAACGGTCACCTTCGTCTTGGTGCCGACGACGATCGGCTTGCCGCTGTTGACCACGACGTCGCCGAACTTCAGGTTCGGCGAGTCGGCCGACGCGACGGGCGCGGCCAGGCCGGTCAGGGCCAGGGCGCCGGACACGGCGGCGCCTATGGCGAGCTTTCGCATGAATTCCCCACATTCGAGCGGGCCCCCGGGCATTGCGCTCCAGAACAAGGGCCTGCCGTAGGCCTGACCCTAGGTGATCGGTCTTGTGTGGGGAACGGGGGGTACCTGTGAAGAAGGTAAAGAAGCGCAGGTCAAGCGGACGTTCGTGTTCCGGGCGACTCCCGAGCGGGCGATCCGGACGCCCGGTCGCGCGTGATCCGGACGCCCCCGAGTGAGGGCGCCCGGCTGTACAAAAGCCCGGACCGTCAGGCTGAGATGCCGTCGATCCGGGCCAACGCGTCGTCCGCGCCGTACGGCTGCAGGTAGGGCAGCCAACGCGGGTCCCTATGGCCCGTGCCGATGATGCGCCAGGCCAGGCCGGTCGGCGGGGCGGGTTTGTGACGGAGCCGCCAGCCGATCTCGAAGAGATGGCGGTCGGCCTTTACATGGTTGCAGCGGCGGCACGACGCCACCACGTTGTCCCAGACGTGCTTGCCCCCGCGGCTGCGCGGGATGACGTGGTCGACGCTGGTTGCGACGCCACCGCAGTACATGCACCGGCCCCCGTCACGGGCGAACAGCGCCCGACGGGTCAGAGGAACGGGCCCCCGATAGGGAACCCGGACGAATCGCTTGAGCCGGACCACGCTGGGTGCGGGGAGTGTGACGGTCGCGCTGTGCAGATAGGCGCCGGATTCCTCGAGAGAGACGGCCTTGTTCTCAAGGACGAGGACGAGCGCGCGGCGGAGCGGTACGACGCCGAGCGGCTCGTACGACGCGTTGAGGACCAGGACATGCGGCACGGATGCCTCCTTGGGCGTCGGCGGCGCGTGGCTCGCGCCGGGACGATCTGTGGCCAGTCTCCCCTCTTGCCTGGTGGGCGCGCCACCATGTCCCGGTAACGGGCTGGGAGTGTTTTCGACCACACCTGAATTCATCCCCCGCTTCGTGCCCCCTTCACTCCCAGGTGAGCGCCCTCTCTGCTTCGGACACCCGGCGAACCTCCACACAATGCCCCGTTAGTGTGGTGGGTCTGCCCGTTCGGTGACCTTTCCGTGATCCGACGGATCTTGACCGCCGTACCGGAGGGCAGATATCGCACCTGGAGGTACCGCAGTGTCGCCCGTGTCGTCGGCATCGTCCCTGTCCGCCCTGCTGGCCGCCGAGTCACCGTCGCCGTCGCCCTCTCCCTCGGAGACCTCGACGACCCCTGCGGTGCCCTCGCTCCAGGACGCCCAGGAGAGCGCGACCAACGCCGCCAGCTGGGTCGAGGAGAACTGGTCCACGTGGCTGGCGATCGGACTGCGCGTCCTGCTGATCGTGGTCATCGCGGTGATCCTGAGAGTGATGGTCCGGCGGGCGATCACCAAGCTAATAGACCGCATGAGCCGCACTCCCCAGGGCGAGGACAACACCACGCTCGGCGGTCTCCTCGTCAACGTCGAGCGCCGCCGCCAGCGCTCCCAGGCCATCGGCTCGGTGCTGCGCTCGGTGGCGTCGTTCGTCATCCTGGGCACCGCCGCCCTGATGGTCCTCGCCACCTTCGAGATCAACCTCGCCCCGCTGCTGGCCTCCGCCGGTGTCGCGGGCGTCGCCATCGGTTTCGGCGCCCGGAACCTGGTCACGGACTTCCTCTCCGGTGTCTTCATGATTTTGGAGGACCAGTACGGCGTCGGCGACACCGTGGACGCGGGCGTGGCCTCCGGCGAGGTCATCGAGGTCGGCCTGCGCGTCACCAAGCTCCGCGGCGACAACGGCGAGATCTGGTACGTCCGCAACGGCGAGGTCAAGCGCATCGGCAACCTCTCCCAGGGCTGGGCCATGGCCGGCGTGGACGTCACCGTCCGCGCCGACGAGGACCTGGACCACGTCCGCCGCATCCTGAACGAAGTCGGCGAGACGATGAGCAAGGAAGAGCCCTGGAACGAGCTGCTCTGGGGCCCGATCGAGGTCCTCGGCCTGGACAGTGTGGCGCTGGACTCGATGGTGGTCCGTGTCTCCGCCAAGACCATGCCCGGCAAGGCCCTCACCATCGAGCGCGAGCTGCGCTGGCGGATCAAGAAGGCCTTCGACGCCGCCGACATCCGAATCGTCGGCGGCCTCCCGGCCCAGTCCGACGGCGTCCCGGCCGACGACCCGACCGCCGCCGTGGCCGCCCCGTCGGTGTACGCCTCCACGTCGTCCCCCCAGGGCGAGCGGGCCACACCGATCACCCCGGCGGTCCCGCAGAAGTAGGCGGCGACCGATCGCGTACGACACCGAGGGGCGCCCGGCATCTGCCGGGCGCCCCTCAGGGCCTGTCGTCACATTCCCGTCTGCCGCGCGACGCCATGCACGCCCTCCGGGCGAACGACGGGAATGTGACGACAGGCCCTGGTGCTTCCACCCGCCCCAGGGCACCCCCGTGACTCCTGGGACGCGTGGGCTACACGTACCGCAGCTCAGCCGGCCGGACCGACCTGCGCAGCAGCGGCAGCGAGGTGGCCGCCGCCAGCAGGCAGGCCACGAAGACGGCGACGGGGAACAGCAGGGCCGTGTACGGCAGTCCCGAGTCGCTGTCGGAGACGGCCGTCGTGTACCAGACGGCGATCGCCAGGCCCCCGGTCCCGGCCGTCAGCACCGCGGGCACCAAGGGCAGCGCGGTCTCCAGGAGCAGCGCCCGGCTCAGCGTGTCGTGCGGCACTCCGGCGGCGACCTGCGCGGCGAGCCCCCGGCGGCGGGTGGCGAGCGACTCGGCGGTGCCGACGGCGAGCCCGAACAGGGTGATCGCGAAACCGACCAGGACGGCGGCTCCGGCCAGGTCCAGCCCCGTCGTGTAGAAGGACTTGGGGGCCGCGAAGTGCTCCCCCGTGGCCAGTTCCGCGAGCAGTCCCTGCCGTACGCCCAGGTAGCCCGAGCCGACGACGGTGCCCATGAGGACGGCCGCGTGGGTGCGGGCCGCCGACCACGGGTCGTCACGCAGTCGCTCGGCGGCGATCAGCACCGCCGGGTTCCCCGTACGGGCGGCCAGCAGCCGGCCGGTGAGCTTGGCCGTGACGCCCGAGAGCAGGATCGCGCCCCCGCCGACGGCGAGCAGCGCGGCGAAGATCGGTAGCGGGGTCTGCGTGTACGAGCCGCCGGGCACGTCCCGCGAGGTGTTGACGACGGCGGCCAGACCCGCGACCACCAGCAGTCCCAGCGCCGCCAGGAGCACGATCGCGGCCCCACGCCCCGAGCGGGACCCCGTCCGTCGTACCCAGCCCAGCGGAGAGGCCACCACCTGGCGCAGCGCCAGCACACCGGCCATCGCGCCCAGCACCGGCACACCCAGAGCAACCAGCGCGATCCCGGCCCAGGCCACGACCGAGGGGCTCCGCCACTCGCCCAGCAGGACCACCACGGCGGCGAGCGCGGCCACCACCGAGCCGAGCAGACAGGCCAGCCCCGTCTCCAGCGCGGCGATCCGCCGCACCTGCCGCGGTGACGCGCCCGCCAGCCGCAACCCGGCCAGCCGCCGGTCGCGGTGCACGGCACCGACCCGGGTGGCCTGGCCGAGGAGCCCGATCACCGGGACCAGCAGAAGCAGCAGCGTGAGGATCACCCCGGAACGCTGGCTCGGCTGGTCCAGCAGACCGTCGGCGACGGGCACCTGGTACCGGCCCGTGAGCGAGGCCAGCGCGGCCGCCGCCATGCCGAACCCGGTCGCCAGCGCGGCCCCCAGCGCGGTCAGCGACACCCGCCACCACTCACGCCGGTCGGAGCCCCGGGTCAGCAGCACGGCGAGCCGCAGGTCGTTCGCGAGACCGGTCACAGGGACGCCTCCAGCGCCGCGTCGGCCTCGGACACGACGGCCCCGTCCTTCAGCGTCACCTCACGGTCCGCGTACGCCGCCACCTGCGCGTCGTGCGTGACCAGCAGCACCGCCGTACCCGACTCGCGGGCCGTGTGGATCAGCGCCGCCATCACCTGCTCGCTCGCCAGGGAGTCCAGCGCCCCCGTCGGCTCGTCCGCGAACACCACCTTCGGCCCGGTCACCAGGGCCCGCGCCAGCGACACCCGCTGCGCCTGGCCGCCGCTCATCTCGCCCGGCCGCTGCTCCTCCTGACCGCGCACGCCGAACCGCTCCAGCCACTCGCCGGCCCGCGCCCGCGCCCGCTCCCGGGGCGTGCCCGCCAGCAGCAGCGGCAGCGCCACGTTGTCGACGGCGGAGAGCTCGGGTATCAGCTGTCCGAACTGGAACACGACCCCGAACTCCGTGCGCCGCAGCTCGCTCAGCCGGTCCTCGGACAGCTGGTCCAGCCGCTCCCCCGCGTACACCACCGAGCCCTCGTCCGGGCGGACGATGCCCGCCAGGCAGTGCAGCAGCGTGGACTTTCCGCTGCCGCTGGAGCCGGTGACGGCGAGTATCTCGCCGGCCCGCAGTTCCACGGAGGCGCCGCGCAGCGCCCGCGACCTGCCGTGGTCCTTGACGAGGCCACGGGCCGCAAGAAGCGGCACCGTGCTCTGGTTGTCGTTGCTCATGCTGCGTCGACCTCCGCGGTCAGGGTGGTCAGCCGGCCCGCGGTGGTGTTCATCCAGCGGAGATCGGCGTCGAGGTGGTTGAGGGCGTAGTCCGCCGAGAGCACGGTCGCGAGATCGGCGCCCGGCGCGGTCTTCACGGCCGTCAGCTCCCGCATCCGCGCCATGTGCGCGGCGCGCTGCCTCCGCAGATACGCTGCCGGGTCGCCGGCGGCCAGGATCGAGACGACGACCTTGGCGAAGATCTCGTTCGTCACGAACGGGGCGGGCGGGGCGATCTCCCCGGCCCATTTGGTCAGTTCGTGCGATCCGTCGTCCGTCGAGCGGTACATCGTCCGCTCCGGACCGCTGTCCGCCTCGGTGCCGTCGACCTCGGCGAGCCCGTCGCGGACCAGCCGCTGCAGGGTCGTGTAGACCTGCCCGTAGGCCAGCGGCCGGGCCTGCGGGAATCGTTCGTCGTGCCGTCGCTTGAGGTCGTAGCCATGGCTCGGCCCTCCGGCGAGCAGCCCCAACAGGATGTGGCGGGTGCTCATGGTGATCAGTATGCACCGAGTACATGTACTGAGTGAATAGTGGCTCGGATTTCCCACGAGAGGTGACCGGGGTCACGTTGTGGGCCCTGCCGCGTCTGCCCGGCCGCCCATTGGGTAGGGCTGGAGTACCGCGAACCCAACCCGCACCCCACCGTCGTCCGACGACGAACCGCCGTACGACGACAAGGAGACCCTCATGGCCGTACCCGCCCACGTCGTGTTCCCGACCCGCTCCAAACGCCCCGCCTGCGTCCTCGCGAGCTTCAGCGCGGAGGGCGCCTGCGCCGAGGCCCCGCTGACCAGCGAGCCCCCGCTCCCGGACGCCGAGCCGCTCACCAGCGAGCCGCCCCTCGCGGACGCGGCCCCGCTGACCAGCGAACCGACCTCCCACGGCGCCGCGGCGGGGGTCTAGATGCCACCACTCCCGGGCGATCCGCCCGACACCCCCCTCGCCCGGCTCGCCGAACTGCACGGCGTGGCCACCTCCTACCGCCCCGCCCCGGACCGTACGGTCGCGGCCTCGGACGGCGCGGTCGTCGCCGCCCTCGCCGCGCTGGACGTCGACGCGAGCACCCCCGAGGCCGTGGCCGGCGCCCTCGCGGCCCGCGAACGACACCTGGGCGAACGGCTGCTGCCGCCGACGCTCGTGAGCTGGGGCGAGACGACCCCCGCCGCGCTGGCCGCCCTCCCGGACGGCACCATGCTGCGCGTCGAGACCGAACAGGGCGAACTCCGCTCCAACGCCGAGAAACTCCCCCCGGGAGTCCACACCCTGCGCGCCACCGCCCCCGACGGCCGCACCGCCGACGTCCACCTCGTGGTGGCCCCGCCCCGGCTCCCCGCCCCGCCCGGCCGGACGTACGGCCTGCTCGTCCAGCTCTACTCCCTCCTCTCCCGCCGCAGCTGGGGCATGGGCGACCTCGGCGACCTCGCCGAGCTGACCGCCTGGGCGGGCCGTGCCCTCGGCGCCGGATTCGTCCAGGTCAACCCCCTGCACGCGGCCGTCCCCGGCACCCCCACCGACCCCTCCCCGTACCGCCCCTCCTCCCGCCGCTACCCCGACCCCGTCCACCTGCGGATCGAGGACATCCCCGAGTTCCCGTACGCCGACGGCGACTTCCGCGCCGTGCTCGACCGGGCCGCCCGCCTGCGTGAATCCGTCCTCTCCAAGGGCGAGTTGATCGACCGCGACGCCGTGTGGGAGCTGAAGCGGCAGGCCCTGGAGGCCGTGCGCCAGGTGCCGCTCGGGCCCGGGCGGCGGGCCGCGTACTGCGACTTCCTCGCCGAGGAGGGCCAGGCGCTGGAGGACCACGCCACCTGGTGCGCGCTCGCCGAGGTGTACGGCCCCGAGTGGCCCCGGTGGCCGCAGGGCCTGCGCGACCCGCGCTCCGCCGAGACCGCCCGCGCCCGCGCCGAGCTGATGGACCGGGTCGACTTCCACACCCGGCTGGCCTGGCTGACCGACGCCCAGCTCGCCACCGCCCAACGCTCCGCGCGCGACGCCGGCATGCCCGTCGGCCTCGTCCACGACCTCGCGGTGGGCGTCCACCCGGGCGGCGCGGATGCCTGGGCCCAGCAGGAGTACTTCGCCGCCGGCATGTCGGTCGGCGCGCCCCCGGACGCCTTCAACTCCCGGGGCCAGGACTGGGGCCTGCCCCCCTGGCGCCCCGACCGCCTCGCAGCCTCCGGCTACGCCCCCTACCGCCGCCTCCTGCGTGCCCTGTTCCGCCACGCGGGCGCCCTGCGCATCGACCACGTCATGGGCCTCTTCCGCCTCTGGTGGGTGCCCCAGGGCCAGGCGCCCACGGAGGGCACATACGTCCGCTACGACGCCGACGCGATGCTCGCGATCCTGGTCCTGGAGGCCTCGCGGGCCGGGGCCCTGGTGATCGGCGAGGACCTGGGGACGGTCGAGCCGGGCGTGCGCGAGGCGCTCGACGAGCGAGGCGTGCTGGGCACGTCGGTGCTCTGGTTCGAGCGGGACTGGGACGGCGACGGCCGCCCCCTGCCCCCGGCCCGCTGGCGCGCGAACTGCCTGGCCACCGCCACCACCCACGACCTGCCGCCCACCGCGTCCCGCCTCACCGGCGACCACGTCGAGCTCCGCGACCGCCTCGGCCTGCTGACCCGCCCCCTCGCCGCGGAACGGGCCGAGGCCGCCGCCGACACGGGGGAGTGGCTGGCCCTGCTGTCCCGACTGGGCCTGCTGAAGGGCGCGGGCGGCGGCATCTCGGCCGCCTCGGAGGAGGCCGAGATCGCGGCCGTCCACCGCTTCCTGCTGCGCACCCCGGCCCGCATGATCGGCCTCTGGCTCCCCGACGCGATCGGCGACCGCCGCCCCCAGAACCTCCCCGGCACCTGGGACCAGTACCCGAACTGGCGTCTGCCGATCGCGGACGCGACGGGCCGCCCGGTGACGTTGGAGGACTTGGCGGCGTCATCTCGGCTGCATGAGCTGGTGGATGTGCTGAGGGGCGCGTGAGAGCCCGGGAGCGAGCGCGCGTCGGCGGGTGCGGGTGGTGTGTGGTCGCTCGCGCCCACGCGACGGAGCCGGCCTGTGCTTTCAAGGCCCGGGGGAACCGCGCGACACGCCCCCCGCCGGGCCGCACCCGCCGGATCGCGCGCACTCCCGAGCCACTAGGCACCCCCCGGACAAGCGGAGCGCATCCGTGTTGGTTACCTTTGGCTCGTGGACAAGAAGAACGCCCTGCGCGTAGGCGCCCTGGCCGCCGGTACGACGCTGATGATGCTGCTGATGTCGTCCCCGGCGCTCGCGGTGATCCCGGATGACGGTGACGACCCGGGCCCCGGTCTGAGCGTGATGGAGACGATCGGCCTCTATGTCGTGGCGCCGCTCGCGATCTTCGCGGTGATCACGGGCCTCGTCATGGTCCTGGACAAGTCCTCGGACCGGCAGTCCAAGACCAAGGCGAAGGCCTGACCTCCGCCTCACCCGGCCTTCCGTCGAGGCCGCGAAGTCGATGAGGGCGCCGAGCCTGCGCTATGATTTTCCTGAGCTGCTGGCCGGGACATCCCGAACTTCTCGCGGCTCATGCGTTGGTGGTCCAAGGAAAGACGTCCCGCTTCCTGCGGGGAGATGCAGGTGCAAGGCCTGCCCGGCGCTCCAGTGATCAAGAGCCCCACCCCGTGACCCACGGGGTGGGGCTCTTGCGTTGCCCCAGATGCCTCAGGCCCCCGTCCCCACCACCAACATCCGCAGCAGCTCGACCAGTTGCCCGGCCTGCTCCTCGCCCAGATGGGTCAGCGCCTCCGTCTGAACGGCGAGACCGGCCTCGACCGCGTCGTCGATCATGCTCAACCCCTGCTCCGTCAGTGTGACTTGGAGCGCGCGACGGTCGTGCGGGTCGGGGGAGCGGCGCAGCAGACCCGCGCGCTCCAGCTTGTCGAGCCGGCCGGTCATACCGCCGGTGGTGAGCATCAGGGTCGCCGAGAGCTGACGGGGCGAGAGGGTGTACGGCTCGCCGGAGCGGCGCAGGGTCGCCAGCACGTCGAACTCCCCGCGTGAGATCCCGAACCGCGCGTACTCCTTCTCCATGCGGTCGCCGAGCACCCGCGAGAGCCGGTAGACGCGTCCGAAGACCTCCATCGCGGTGGTGTCGAGGTCGGGCCGTACGGCGGCCCACTGGTCGACGATCGCGTCGACGGGGTCACGGAGGGGCTTGGGGGCTTCGGGGCCGGTGCTCATGAGGGGAGTATCGGCCGCCTTCCGGTTGCCCGCAAGAAAGTAGATCAGTGGAAAGTAGCTCAATGAAAAGTGGATCGATGATGAGCGGCTTGACGATAAGTAGCTTAGCAGTAAGCTACTTATCGTCGAGTGACCGCTCGTCGTCCAGTCCGTCCTCTCCGTGAAGGGCCCGCCCGCATGGCCGCGAACCGCGCCACCCACATCGCCCTCACCGCTCTCGCTCCCATCTCCTGGGGCACGACCTACGCCGTCACCACGGAGTTCCTGCCGCCGGACCGCCCCCTGTTCACCGGGCTGGTGCGGGCCCTCCCGGCGGGTCTGCTGCTCCTGGCGATCTCGCGCACACTGCCGCGCGGCGTCTGGTGGGGGAAGGCGGCGGTGCTGGGCGCGCTCAACATCGGCGCGTTCTTCCCGCTTCTCTTCCTCTCCGCGTACCGGCTGCCGGGAGGGATGGCGGCGGTCGTCGGGTCGGTCGGGCCGCTGTTCGTCGCCGGGCTGGCCACCGTGCTGCTCGGCGAGCGGCCGACCGTACGGACACTGCTCACCGGAATCGCGGCGGCCCTCGGCGTCAGCCTGGTCGTTCTCAAGGCGGCCGGCTCGCTCGACACGGTCGGCCTGCTCGCGGCGCTCGCCTCCACCGCGTCCATGTCCACCGGCACGGTCCTCACCAAGCGCTGGGGCCGCCCGGAAGGCGTCGGCCCCCTCGCCCTCACCGGCTGGCAACTGACCGCCGGCGGCCTGCTGATCGCCCCGATCGCCCTGCTGGTCGAGGGCCCGCCGCCCGCGCTGGACGGCCGCGCGATCGGCGGCTACCTCTACCTCGCCCTCGCCAACACCGCCGTCTCCTACTGGCTCTGGTTCCGCGGCATCGGCCGCCTCGCCGCCACCCAGGTCACCTTCCTGGGCCCGCTCTCCCCGCTGACCGCAGCGGTCGTCGGCTGGGCGGCACTGGGCCAGGCACTCACACCGGTCCAGCTCCTGGGGATGGCGGTGGCGTTCGGGGCGACGGTGCTGGGGCAGTTGCGGCCGGGGACGGGACCGAAGGCCGTCAGCGCGGCGAAGGGGAACCGCCGTTCGGCTCCCACGACGCCGGAGGTCCCGGCGGGAAGCCGGCCCTAAGGCCTGTCTGACAATCCGACAAGTCCCGTCTGCGGGCGACGACGGGAATCGTCGGACAGGCCCTGGCCGCCGGCTGCGGCGGAGCCGCCGGACGCGACGACCTCGTACAGGAAGCACCCGTACTCCACCGCTCTGACATGCACGAGTGCGACCTCCGGATCCGCGAACGCCTCCTGGAACGCCGCCCCGAACTCCTCCGGCCGCTCCACGAGCCGCCCGCCCAGGATTCGGCCCCCGGCCGAGTAACGGCGGACCGTGCGGTGGACGTTCGTGAACGGGAGGAAGTCCCGCTCCGGGCCGCCGCACTCCTCCGCATGGATGAACACCGGCCCCTGCTCGTCGTACGCCCCCGGATCGACGCCCGCCGCCACCGCCCACCTCCGCAGTGGGGCGTACGAGACGAGGGCGATCGTCTCGCCGGGGGTGCTGTGGCGCAGACAGCAGCGGAGCGGGGCCCCGCCCTCGTGGTCGGGTTCGGGAAGGATCCCGTTCCCCGCGTCGTCGGCACCCCGCAGTTCCTTCAGCGCCGCCTGGGTGATGGGTCGTGCGGTCCATGTCGTCATGTCCTCCAGGCTTGCGCGCGTACGACCTGCTCACCGGCGGGTAATGGACATCGCGTTCCGAACAGATCCCGTGGAAGGATGGCGCAACCCACACATAACGAGGAGATGACCGCGTGCCTGGCACAAACCTGACCCGCGAAGAGGCTCAGCAGCGGGCGGCGCTGCTGAGCGTTGACTCGTACGAGATCGATCTCGACCTCTCCGGTGCGCAGGAGGGCGGCACCTACCGGTCCGTGACGACGGTGCGCTTCGACGTCGCCGGAACCGGCGCGACGTCCTTCATCGACCTGGTGGCCCCGACCGTCCACGAGGTCACGCTCAACGGCGACGCGCTCGATGTGGCCGAGGTCTTCAAGGACTCCCGCATCGCGCTGCCCGGCCTTCTGGAGGGCCGCAACATCCTGCGGGTCGTGGCCGACGCCGCGTACACCAACACGGGCGAGGGTCTGCACCGGTTCGTCGACCCGGTCGACAACCAGGCCTATCTGTACACCCAGTTCGAGGTCCCGGACGCCCGCCGCGTCTTCGCGTCCTTCGAGCAGCCGGACCTGAAGGCCACCTTCCAGTTCACCGTGAAGGCACCGACGGGCTGGACGGTCGTCTCCAACTCGCCGACGCCGGAGCCCAAGGACGACGTCTGGGTCTTCGAGCCGACGCCCCGGATCTCCACGTACATCACGGCGCTGATCGTCGGCCCGTACCACTCGGTCCACAGCGTGTACGAGAAGGACGGGCAGAACGTGCCGCTCGGCATCTACTGCCGGCCGTCCCTCGCCGAGTTCCTCGACTCGGACGCGATCTTCGAGGTCACGCGGCAGGGCTTCGACTGGTTCCAGGAGAAGTTCGACTACGCGTACCCGTTCAAGAAGTACGACCAGCTGTTCGTACCGGAGTTCAACGCGGGCGCGATGGAGAACGCGGGTGCCGTCACCATCCGCGACCAGTACGTCTTCCGGTCCAAGGTGACCGACGCCGCGTACGAGGTGCGCGCCGAGACCATCCTGCACGAGCTGGCCCACATGTGGTTCGGCGACCTCGTGACCATGGAGTGGTGGAACGACCTGTGGCTGAACGAGTCGTTCGCCACCTACACGTCCATCGCCTGCCAGGCGTACGCCCCCGGCTCGCGCTGGCCGCACTCCTGGACCACCTTCGCCAACTCCATGAAGACCTGGGCGTACCGGCAGGACCAGCTGCCGTCCACCCACCCGATCATGGCCGAGATCCGCGACCTCGACGACGTCCTCGTCAACTTCGACGGCATCACGTACGCCAAGGGCGCGTCCGTCCTCAAGCAGCTCGTCGCGTACGTCGGCATGGACGAGTTCTTCCAGGGCGTACAGGCGTACTTCAAGGCGCACGCGTACGGCAACACGCGCCTGTCGGACCTGCTGGGCGCGCTGGAGGAGACCTCGGGGCGCGATCTGAAGGCCTGGTCGAAGGCGTGGCTGGAGACGGCGGGCATCAATGTCCTCCGCCCGGAGATCGAGACCGACGAACACGGTGTCATCACCTCCTTCGCCATCCGCCAGGAGGCCCCCGCGCTGCCCGCCGGCGCGAAGGGCGAGCCGACGCTGCGCCCGCACCGCATCGCGATCGGCCTCTACGACCTCGATGACGACAGCGGCAAGCTGGTCCGCGACGAGCGCATCGAGCTGGACGTCGACGGCGAGCTGACCGCCGTACCGCAGCTGGTCGGCACGCGCCGCCCGGCGGTGTTCCTGCTCAACGACGACGACCTGTCGTACGCGAAGGTCCGCCTCGACGAGAAGTCGCTGGCCTTCGTGACGGAGCACCTCGGCGACTTCCAGTCGTCCCTTCCCCGCGCCCTGTGCTGGGCCTCGGCCTGGGACATGACCCGGGACGCCGAGCTGGCCACCCGCGACTACCTCTCCCTCGTCCTCTCCGGCATCGGCAAGGAGTCGGACATCGGTGTCGTGCAGTCGCTGCACCGCCAGGTGAAGCTGGCCATCGACCTGTACGCGGACCCGACGGGCCGCGAGGCGCTGCTGACCCGCTGGACCGACGCCACCCTCGCCCATCTGCGGGCGGCGGTTCCGGCCTCCGACCACCAGCTGGCCTGGGCCCGCGCGTTCGCCGCGACCGCCCGCACACCCGAGCAGCTGGACCTCCTGGAGGCCCTGCTGGAGGGCACGCAGACGATCGAGGGTCTGGCCGTCGACACCGAGCTGCGCTGGGCGTTCGTCCAGCGACTCGCGGCGGTGGGCCGCTTCGACGAGGCGGAGATCGCCGGGGAGTACGAGCGCGACAAGACGGCGGCCGGGGAGCGCCACGCCGCGACCGCCCGCGCGGCCCGCCCGACCCCGGAGGCCAAGGCGGAGGCCTGGGCCGCGGTCATCGACTCGGACAAGCTGCCCAACGCCGTCCAGGAGGCGATCATCGGCGGCTTCGTCCAGACCGACCAGCGCGAACTGCTCGCGTCGTACACGGACAAGTACTTCGCCGTCGTGGGCGACATCTGGGAGGCCCGTTCCCACGAGATCGCCCAGCAGATCGCCATCGGCCTCTACCCGTCCCTCCAGATCTCGGCGGACACCCTGGCCAGGACGGACGCCTGGCTGACGGACACCGAGCCCAACGCGGCCCTGCGCCGCCTGGTCTCGGAGTCCCGCTCGGGCGTGGAGCGCGCGCTGCGGGCGCAGGAGGCGGACGCGGCGGCCGAGTAGCCGCCGACAGCACGCCGATGGGGCGCCCGGCTCCTACGCCGGGCGCCCCATCGCGTTGTCCTGGGGGGTGAAGGCCGTCGTCCTGGACGGTGAAGGTCAGCCCTTCAGCTCCGCCGCCACCAGTTCCGCGATCTGGATCGCGTTCAGGGCCGCGCCCTTGCGGAGGTTGTCGCCCGAGACGAAGAAGGCGAGGCCGTGGTCGACCGTCTCGTCGGCGCGGATGCGGCCGACGTACGAGACGTCCTTGCCGGCGGCCTGGAGGGGGGTCGGGATGTCGCTGAGGACGACGCCCTCGGCACCGGCGAGGAGTTCCGTCGCGCGCTCCGCGGAGAGGGGGCGGGCGAAGCGGGCGTTCACCTGGAGGGAGTGGCCGGAGAAGACCGGGACGCGGACGCAGGTGCCGGAGACCTTGAGGCCGGGGATCTCCAGGATCTTGCGGGACTCGTTGCGGAGCTTCTGCTCCTCGTCGGTCTCGTTCAGGCCGTCGTCGACGATCGAGCCGGCGAGGGGGAGGACGTTGAAGGCGATGGGGCGCTTGTAGACCTGCGGCTCGGGGAAGTCGATCGCCTCGCCGTCGTGGGTCAGCTTGTCCGCGTCGGCGACGACCTTCTGCGCCTGGCCGTGCAGCTCGGCCACGCCCGCGAGACCCGAGCCGGACACCGCCTGGTAGGTGGCGACCACGAGGGCCTCCAGGCCCGCCTCCTCGTGCAGCGGCTTCAGGACCGGCATCGCGGCCATCGTCGTGCAGTTCGGGTTGGCGATGATGCCCTTGGGGCGGTCCACGATCGCGTGCGGGTTGACCTCGGAGACGACCAGGGGGACCTCAGGGTCCTTGCGCCAGGCCGAGGAGTTGTCGATCACTACCGCGCCCTGCGAGGCGACCTTCTCGGCCAGGGCCTTGGACGTGGCGCCGCCCGCGGAGAACAGGACGATGTCCAGGCCGGTGTAGTCGGCCGTCGCCGCGTCCTCCACGGTCACGCCGTCCAGGACCGACCCCGCCGAACGGGCGGAGGCGAACAGGCGCAGTTCGGTGACCGGGAAGTTCCGCTCCTTGAGGATCCTGCGCATGACCGTGCCGACCTGACCGGTGGCTCCGACGATTCCGACCCTCACGGCGACTCCTTTTACGTGGCTTGTCTGTGTCTGCGGCATGGCCGAGGCGTTTCCATCATGCGGCCAGCCCGGGTCCGCCTGTCCAATCGTTTGACCAGGACGCTCGAACCATGGGACGCGACCACCCCCGACGGCGAAGCCGCTTCTTTGGCCGCCACCCCGCCTGAGCTGGATAAATTCGTCCTACGGCGGTCCCGTACCGCAAGCTGTGCTGCCTCCACCCTGCCCGCGGCACTCGGGTGCACGCGAAGGTGTGACGTACGCCTCTGTGATCCACCGGCGAAGATCGCAGCGAAGATCGGGCGGGGAAGATCGGGCGGGGAAGATCGGGCGTGGGCTGTGAACGTTTCGGCCCGCGGCGGCGTCGTAGGGGAAACGCGGCGAGGGGAGGGGTGGCTGTGCTGCGCAGAAAGGCGCGCCGCGTCCAGGAGGTGGACGATCCGCTGCGCGCGGGTGTCGGCCCGGGTGACACGGGCGGCGACTCGGTGGCGGGCGGCGGCGACCGGCTGGAGGTGGCCGGGCCGCCGGAAGCGGTCGACCCACTGGACGCGGCCCAGGAACGCCGGGTACGGGCGGTGCTCGCCCTCGGTGGCGTACCGCAGTCGGACCTGCTGGACGGGGTGCAACAGGTACGGCTGAGGCTTCTGGAACGGGCGGCCGACGGGCGGGAGGCGCCGCGGGACGTGTCGGCGTGGGCGGCGGTGGTCGCCTCCAACCTGGCGATGGACTGGCACCGCGCCAAGCGCCGCCAGGAACGCCTCGGCGAGCGGCTGGCCTCGCTGCGCCAGCCGGCGCAACCCTCCGGCGAGGACTCCAAGGTGCTCTCGCTCGCCGTCGCCCGTGGTCTGGACGAGCTGCCCGACGCCCTGCGCCAGGTGCTCGTCCTGCGCTTCTACGCCGACCTGCCCGTACGGGGGATCGCCGACGAACTCGGCATTCCCGAGGGCACGGTCAAGAGCAGGCTCCACTCGGCGGTCCGCGCCCTGCGCGCCCGCCTGCACGAGGACGAGGTGGTGTGAGGTGGCCGCCCGGGACAACAGCCGACGCGACGCCGAGTACGAGTACGAGGACGAGTACGAGTACGAGGACGGACGCGTCGGGCAGGACGACATGGAGTTCGACGGCCCCGAGTACGACGGCATGGACGCGCTCATGGCCGCGCTCGTCGACGAACCGCTGCCCGAAGAGGCCCTGCGGGACGGGCAGTTCATGGCCGCCCGGCGCGCCGCCGCCGCCGACATCGCCCTGCTGCGGGAACAGTTGGGACTGATCGGCGAGGCCCTGGCCGGCACGGAGACGGACGCCGGGGAGTCGGGTGAGGCGGCGGACACGGAAGCCGGGGCCCCGCCGGGGCGACCCGTGGCCGCGCGGTCGCAGGACGAGGCCGGTGCCGAGGGGCTGCCCGGCCGCGAGGCCGCTGCCGAGACGCGCTCCGGGCACGAACCGGAGTCCGAGAAGGCCCCCGCCGCGCCGGTGATCCCCCTGTCCGCGCGGTCCGCCCGCGTGCGTCGCCGCTCCCTCCCCGTGGCCCTCGCCGCCTTCGCGGCGACCGCCGCCGCGTTCGTCGTGGTCGTCGGGCTCGGCTGGGTGATCTCCCAGGGGGGCGGCGCGTCGTCGGACGATTCCCGCTCGAGCGCCGACAGCGACGCCGGTGCCGGGTCCGGCTCCACCGAGCGTCAGGACAACAAGTCGAGCATCGAGGGGTACGTCGCCTGCGCCCGGCTCATCGTCGAGGGCACCGTCGTGGACGTCACGCCCGTCTCCGGCACCCAGCAGGACCGGATCACCTTCGATGTGGAGCGCTACTACAAGCCCGACAAGGGCGCCGACGAGATCGTCTTCCCCATGGACATGAACGTCGACCCCCGGCTGAAGGAGGGCGACCACGTCCTCATCGGCATCTCGAGGAACGCCGCCGAACCGGACCTCTGGGCCACGGGCGAGGACGAGATCGACAGCAGGCGGGAGATGATCCTGGGCGCGCTGCCGGCGGCGAGGAAGATTCCGTGCGAGTGAGAACGGCCTAGGGCTGTCGTCGCTGCCGGTACGACGAAGGGGCGGGCGCCCCCCAGGCGCCCGCCCCTTTCCCCCGTACCCCGTCGTGTACGTCGGTCCTCACCGGTCCGTACTAGATGGGCTCCTTGTCCCACACCCAGCTGCCCTTGTCGGTGTCGTTCTTCGGCGGCTTGGGCAGGGCCCCGTCGTCGATGCCGTCCCCGTCCAGGTCGACGGCCGTGACCACGGTCTGGCCGGCCGGTGCGGAGGAGGCGCTGTGGATGCCGAGGACCAGCGGCAGCGCCAGCGTCGCGAGGGCTGCCGCGGTGCCGATGGCCGTTCGAACGACTCGCCCGGTGATGTGTCCCATTTCCCCGCCTCTTCAATCCTTGTTCCTGCGTACTGCTGTGACCGCGACAACTGCGGTGCTTGCGGTGCTTGCGGTGCGTGCGGTGCGTGCGGTGCTGCGGTGCTTGTGGTGCGCGTGGTGCTTGTGCTGCGCTTCCTGCGAGACCGACTATTCCGTGGCGTTCATGTCCCTGTCATTGGATTCAGGGTGGCCTGAGGCGGACATGGCAGTCTCTTGCCAGCTGTAGCCGTACGTCGGCCCGCTCAAGTAGCGGTCGGGGTGGCAGTCACCGATCACCCAGTCCGGCAGCAACCCCGAACCCAGCCACCGGTTCCAGCCGTACCGTGCCCGGGTCACCGCCTCGTCCAGACTCGCGGCCTCGACGAAGGTCATGCCGATCAGGCGCCGGCCCCAGCGGGCCAGGCTGACATGGGCGATGCCCGGCTGCGGGACGGTCCGCGCGCACTGGGCGATCGCGTCGAGCCGCTGGTCACTGGGTATGGCGGGCGGAGGGCTCGGGGCGTCAGGGAACGCGGGGTCCGGTGAGGGCAGGAGAACGACCTTGACTGCGTACACCCGCCCAACCTAGGCAAGAGACCGGACTGGACCACTGCGGGGAGTCTGTCAGCCCCCGGTCATGGCAGGGAGCGGCCACGCAACCGACGCCACCTATGCCTCAGTCGCCACAACAACCCCGCTTTTTGCCACCACTTGTGCACCTCCCTGTCACAACCACCCTCGCCGAACCGCCTCCGCCCCCGCCTGGAAGCGGCTCTGCACCCCCAGTCGCTTCTGGAGGTCGGCGGTGTTGCGGCGGACCGTGCGCAGGGAGACGCCCATCTTGCGGGCGATGCCCTCGTCGGTGAGGCCCGCGGCCAGCATCTTGAGCAGGGCCGCCTCCCGGTCGGTCGGCACGTCGTCGGCGAGCTCCTGCGGAGTCGTGCCGAGCGGTACGGCGCTCTCCCACACCAGGTCGAACAGCTCCTCGAGCACCCGCACCATGCTGGGGTACCGGATCAGCAGCGCACCCTGTCTGCTGTCGTCGGCGTCTATGGGGATCACGGCGGCGGTGTGGTCGCACAGGATCATCCGCATCGGCAGTGTGGGGACCGTACGGGTCTCGCCGCCGACCGAGGCGAGCCAGGTGGCGTACTCGACGGTCGGGGTGTCGTTGCGGACGCTGTCCAGGTACACCGTCTTCATGCGGACGCCGCGCGCGAGGTTCTGCTCGTCCAGCGGCCGGCCCGCCTCCAGGGCGGCGGCGCTGAGCGCGCCCCCGGGCACGAAGGTGCGCACCTCGACGCTGGCCCGGTGCGCCAGCTCCATCAGCCGGACCCGTACCGCGTCGAGACCTTCGAGCCGTTCCACTCCGCTGTCGGTGCGGTGGGTGGCGAGGGTCGCGTACTCGGTGGCGAGGGTGGCGAGCGCGGCGCGCTCCTGGGACAACCGGGCCCGCTGCTCGTCGAGTTCGGCCTCCCGGCGCAACAGCAGGGGGGAGAGGCCGACTTCGGGGCTCACGGGCACGAACTGGTGGTCGGCGGCCTCGTGCAGCAGGGACAGCTGGGTCAGCCGGTCGAGCGCGGAGCGGACCTCGGGGTCGGTGAGGCCGGTGTCCCGGGCGATGTCCTCCAGGGTCCAGGAGGGGTGCAGCAGCAGGGCTCGATAGACGTCGTGGGTCGATCTGTCGATGCCGATGGTTTCCAGCACTGATCCCCCTGCAAGGTCGGTGACCGGCCGTCCGGTGACTGGTCGGGCCCGGTGACTGGTCGGTACGAATGGGCCGACGGTATCCGATCGTCCGTTTGGGGTGGGTGAGTGTGCCCCGTGTTCTGCCCGGCGGTACCTGGACTCGCCCGCCGACGGGCTCCGCTGGCAGCCCCCGGCCATGGCCACCGGGTGCCAGTCGACAGACGGTCGGTGGGGGGTTGCGGGGGCCTAATGTCTTGCTCACCGGGAAGCGAGGACGCGGATTCCGCTCCGAGCCGGCCGGTGAAGAACATCCAACTACCTACGTATGAAAGGGAGTTCAGTCGTGGCCCTGACCAAGCCCAACAACTCCTGGCGTATCGCCGCCCGTACCGTCATGACCGTCGCAGCGGTCACCGCTCTGGCCGCCGTGGCCCCGAGCGCCGCGTTCGCGGACGGCACCGACCCCGCCACCGACGAGGTGGTCGTCGGCACCCAGCCGCCGGCCGAGCCCGAGGAGGACGTCGTCGACGTTCCCCCGTCGGAGGCCACCCAGCCGCCGGCCACCGGTACGGGGGACGACCTCGATCTGCCCCTGCCCACCAAGCCGACCAAGCCGGGCGACACGACCAACAGACCGATCTGCGACCGGGCCAACATCTACACGCCGACGACCAAGGGCTCGAAGTACCACAAGGGCGTCGGCGCGACCCTCTCCAACACCAACAACACCTCGCGTACGGCGAAGTCGACGTTCACCTCCGAGGTGTCCGGCACGGTCGGCGTCAGCGTCACGGCCGGTCTCTCGGTCAGCGTCGACGCGATGATCGCCAAGATCGAGGCCAAGTACGACGTCACCCTGTCCGCGTCGATGACCGCCAAGCTCGGCAACAGCATCAGCGTGGACACCCCGCCGAGGACGACGACCAACGCCAAGTACGGCGTCTACCGGCTGAAGAACACCGGCACCAGCTACAAGATCTACGAGAACTGCGAAGTGTCGCCGAAGAAGACCGTCACCAGCTACACGCCGATGAAGGTCGGCTGGTACCTGTGGGAGGGATGATCCTCCGCCGCCCGGGCCGGGCCGCCGTTCTGGCGGCGGCCTGCCTGGCGGTGGCACTGAGCAGCGGCTGCTCGGGCAAGGACGAGGCGGGGAGCGGCCGTTCGGCCACGGCTCCGGGGAACGCCACGTCCGCGCACCCCAAGTCCACGCCGGAAGCCACCCGGCGGGCGGAGAACGTCGAGGGCGAGTCGGTGACCGAGGCACCGCAGTTGATCGACGGCGAGATCGTGACGTCGGTGACCGACGTGCGGGGGAGCCAGGCCGTCGAGATCAAGGGCGGGGTACGGCCGGGAGCGGTGGGCATCGCCGTGAACTGCCGGGGTGAGGGCACGCTGACTGTCGAGCTGCACCCGGTCGGGCTCAGCTTCCCGCTGAAGTGCGTCGCCGGCGAGATCAGCAGCACGTACAACCAGATCGACCTGAAGAAGGCACGCGAAGAGGCCTGGCTTCAGGTGACCGCAGGCTCCGGAGTGCGCTGGGCGCTGTCCGTCGGACAGTGACGGACGGCGAGTGGCGGGACTTCGGGAGCCGGATGGCGCCGCGCGGGGGGCGGCGCCGCCCGGCCATGGGAAAGGGGCGGGTGCTTTGGGGAGCGCCCGCCCCTTTCTCGCCGCCGTCATCGACGGCAGCGGTGGTTACTCGGTGGTCTTCTCGATCACGACCGTCCCGACTCCGGCCGCCGTGCCCCGCGCGTTGATCAGCTTGATCTCGCCGAAGAACTGCCGGCCTTCGGGGCCCGCGGTCTTCGCCGTGACGTCGCCGGAGATCTTCGCGGAGGCGCCGCTGGCGATGGACACCGTCTTGGCGGTGTCGACGCTCAGCGAGCCCAGCGCGGCGGAGTAGTAGACGTCCTTGTAGGCGTACGTCGTCGTCCCGGCCGGGACGCTGTAGCCCTCGACCCGCACGGTGTACGTACCGGCGGCCGGCTTGTCGATGCTGACCGCCTCCTCCGAGTCGCCGTCGGCGGCCTGACCGACGACCACGCCGTCCTTCAGGACGTACAGGTCGAGGTCCGCGCCCTTGTCGGAGACACCGCCGATGGAGACGTCGAAGCGCTCGGCGCCCTCCGGCACGACGACCGTGGTCTCCTGAGTGGCCTGGTGGGCGATGGTCGGCGTCGCGAGCTTCGCGGAGCCCAGCGAGCCGCCCTCCAGCTTGCCCTCGAGCGCCGCGAAGTCGTTCTTCACGGTCCACTCGGCGGTGGCCGGCGTACCGATCTTCGCCTCGGGGATCGTGGCGACGGCCGGCTCGAAGACCGTGCCGAGCACGGAGACGTCCAGCTTGTACGGGTTGTTCAGCTCCGGCGACGTACGCCGCGACTCGACCTCGATCTCCCAGACACCCGGCATCGGGTCGGTGTACGTCCGCAGGTCGGGACGGCACGTGTTGGGGTCGCTCGGGTTCGAGTAGTGCGGGTAGCAGTAGATCGTCGCGCTGTCCTCGACGGCCACGCCCTGCGGGTGGATCGAGATGAACCGCGTCTGGCTCTCGCCCTTCAGACCGCCGAGCGCGACCTCCAGGGTCTTGGCGCCCTCGGGCACGGTCACGAAGTACGACGTGCTGCTGTTGCGCTGCACCGAGCCGGAGGCGGAGAAGGAGTACGCCGGTGAGGCCAGCGGGTGCGAGACCACGACCGTGCTGAGGATCTGCTTGTCGACGCCCTCGGTGCGCTCGTCGTCGAGCTCCAGGATGGCGCTGTGCACCCCGGCGGTCTTCGCCTTCGCGCGGACCTTGACGGTGACGGGCTTGTTCAGCGGCAGCGCGATCTCGTCGTCACCGACGAGCCGGAAGGTGCCGTCGTTGTTGCGCCACTCGAGCTCGTGCTCGATGGCGCGGTCGGGCCCGTCGGTACGGGTGACCGTGATGTCGTACGTCCTGCTCTGGCCGGTCTTCAGGCCGCCCTCGCGGTCGTAGAGGCCGGTGCCGAAGCCCGGGTCCTTCAGGGCCTGGTCGAGCGCGGTGTCGACCGGGGCCCTGACCGTGTAGTCGTGGGCGGTGGCGCCGTCCTTGATGGCGTCCCAGGCCTGCACGATGCGCATCAGACCGGCACCCTGGACGTGCGCCGGGACACCCTTGATCTCGCGGGCGGTGCTCACCAGCGCGGTGCGCAGGGTCAGCGGCGACAGCTCGATCTTCTTCTGCTTGGCGGCGGAGATCAGCAGCGCCGCCGCGCCCGCCGCCTGCGGCGAGGACATCGAGGTGCCCTGCAGCATGGCGTAGCCCGGCGGGAGGCTGTAGCCGGCCTCGGCGATCGGGGCGCCGGGCGACCAGGTCTGGATGGTGTTGATCGCGGCGCCGGGCGCGGTCAGCGTCGGCGTGAAGCCGCCGTCCTCACGCGGGCCCGCGGAGGAGAAGGGCAGCATCGCGTACTTCTTCTCCACGACCGAGCCGTAGTTGGCGGCCCAGGTCTCCTTGGAGATGGAGGCGCCGACGCTGATCACCTTGTCGGCGAGCCCGGGGTCGCCGATGGTGTTCGTGCCGGGGCCCTCGTTGCCCGCGGAGATCACCAGCTGGACGCCGTACTGGTCGATGAGGCGCGTGTAGAGCTGCGCGCGGGCGTTGTTGCCGTCGTTCAGCGGGGGCAGACCGCCGATGGACATGTTGACGATGTCCACACCGCGCTTGGTGACGAGGTCGATCATGCCCTCGGTGAGCGCGACGTTGGTGCAGCCGCCGGTCCAGGTGCAGGCGCGGGACGAGACGAGCTTGGCGCCGGGGGCGGCGCCGTTCATCTTGCCGCCGAACAGGCTGTTGGCCGCGGTGATACCGGCGACGTGGCTGCCGTGGCGGCTCTCGACGACACCGATGTTGACGTAGTCGGCCTTGGCGCCGGCCGCGTTGTAGACGACGTCCTTGCGGATCTCGACGACGAACGGGATGCGCTCGGAGACCGCGGTGGCCGGGTCGTCCGTGCCGAAGTAGCCGATCTGGAAGTTGTCCTTGTACGGCTTCAGCGCCTCGTTGTCCGTGAAGTCGCCGTCGTTGTCGAGGTCGACGCGGACCGTCCCGGCAGCCGGGTCGTAGAGCACGCCCCAGACGTCGGTCTTGTCGCCGTCCCGGTTGAGGTCACCGGCCATGTCGCCGCCGTTGGTGGCCGACTCGGCGAACAACTGGAGCTTGTACGAGCCCGCGGGCGCCTTCCAGGTGCGGCCCCCGGCGGTGAAGTCGGGGCCGGTCACCGAGGCGGTCATCCGCAGCCAGGTGCCGTCGCGGTCGGCGACCGGGTCGGTTGCCGTGACCCAGTCGACGATCTTGCGCTCGCCGGTGGTGGTCTTCTGCAGCGCCGGGTGCCCGAGGTCGACACCGGAGTCCAGGATGCCGATGGTCACACCACGGCCGTCGTACTTCGGGTGGTCCTCGACGAAGGACACCGCGCCCGTCTCGAAGGACGGGTTGTACGGGTTGGTGGCGGGGGTCTTCTTGTCGGGCGCCGCGTAACCGGCCCCGGCGGCGGAACCGCTGGACTTGGACGTCGGGCTCGTGGCGATGCCGGTCGGCTCCGGGTCGTCGAGCGGGATCTCCTGCTTGAGGTCGATCGCCTGGACGGAGGAGAGCTTCTGGGCGGCGGCGAGGGCCTTCTCGGCCTTGGCCGTGGGAACCGTGGCCCGCACGTAGCCGAGCTTGTCGTCGGTCTTGCCGACCAGTCCGCCGGCCAGCTCGTCGAGCTGCTTCGCGACCGTCTCGGTCTGGCCGGGCTTGGTCGCCACCATGAAGGTGACGTTCTTGTCGCCGTCGGCCTGGGCCTCGTTGAGCAACTGCGCGTCGTCCGAGCCGAGCTTGTCGCCGGCGGACTTCACGGGCGCGTCGGCCGCGGGGTTCGCGGGCGCCGCAGGGTCGTCCGCGGCGAAGGCCACGGGCAGCTGACCGGCCGCGGAGAGCGCGGCGACCAGGCCCGCGGCCACGGCTATGCGGGCCACGCGTCTCGCGCCCGTACGGGGGGCGCGCTGGGGGGTGAGGGTCATCGACATCCCTTGTAGTGATCCCTGACAGGGAAGGGTCCGGTATGTGAGCCCGGATGACCGCTCAGCCTTACTGAAGTGACCGGTGTTTGGGGAGAGTTGACCGAGGCGGGATCCTGTCATGGCGCAAACCCGCCAAAGAGCAGGGGGATGATGCGGGCAAATGGCCGTTGAGTAACGTCTCCACATGCGCGAGGAGTTGAGAGTGGCGGCCTACGCCGTGTGTGTACGCGACGGGCAGATGCTGCTGGCCCGCTGGGTCTCCCGGGACGGCGAGAAGAAGTGGACCCTGCCCGGCGGCGGCATGGACCACGGGGAGGACCCCTACGACACGGTGATCCGCGAGGCCGCCGAGGAGACGGGCTACGAGGTCGAGCCGACGGCCCTCCTGGGCATCGACTCCATCAAACGCGAGTACCCACGCCGCCTGGGAACCCGCGCCGACTTCCACGGCCTGCGGATCATCTACGAGGCGACGATCACCGGAGGAGAACTCCGCCACGAGACGAACGGCTCGACGGACATGGCGGCGTGGCACGCGCTGGAGGACGTACCGACCTTGGAGCGGGTGGGCTTGGTGGACGTGGGCCTCACGCTGTGGCGGGAACGCCCGTCGAACGGCCACTACCCGATGTCGGTGGACTGGTAGGGGGACGCCGGGGGCCGATTCGAGACTCTTGAGGGGCGCGGGGAACTGCGCGACAGGCCACGACGGCGCCGCAGTGGCAGAACCACGTCGGCTGCTGCGGCGAACAGACGCCCTACCCCGCCAGATGAACGGGGTGTGACCGCTTCCCCTCACTCCCCCTCACATTCGGCGACCCCCAAGGAACACCCCCGGCACCAACAGATCCACGTACGGTGATCGGCGCCACCCGTTGCGACCTCGTTAACGTCCAGGTCACCCCGACTGCCAAGCATCAAGTACGAGCGGGCACCCCACTTCGGCCACCACCGCGGAGCGGCCCCGCGACCACTGCCGACGCGTTCGCACTCGGGGAGACCGCGCCATGCCGCGCATACGCTCAGTCGCTGCCGCCGCCACCAACCCTGACCGCCGGGCCTTCCTGGCCGCCACCGGAGCGGTGGGCCTCTCGGCCGGCGTGGGCCTCGCCCTGCGCCCGGAGGCCGACGCCCACGCCGCCGCTGCCTCCGCTTCGGACGACCGCGCGGCCGCCGTCGCCCTCACCAACCGCGAGGCCCCGGCCGCCCCCCTCAAGCCGTACACACGAGGCACGACCCTCGCCTCGGTCGCCGCGCCGCGCGGCGGCTCCGGCTACCGCCGCCTCGGCGACGGCCCCGCCTGGAAGCGGGTCGTGCGCGGCGACCTGGCCGCCGCCAAGGCGGGACGGGAGAAGCGCCGTACGGCCCTCGCGTCGTTCGTGCAGTTCACGGATCTGCACATCGTGGACGTCCAGCACCCCCTGCGCTACGAGTATCTGCGCGCCCAGACCGCCAGCGCCTGGCGCCCGCAGGAGGCCCTGTCGGTGGCCGGCGCGGTGTCCCTGGTCGAACGGGTGAACGCCCTGCGCGGAGCCCCCGTCACCGGCACCCCGCTGCACTTCGTGATGACGACCGGCGACAACACCGACAACAACTCCAAGACGGAACTGGACTGGTTCCTCAAGGTGATGAGCGGTGGCCGCGTCACCCCCAACTCCGGTGACCCGCGCCGCTACGAGGGCGTCCAGAACAGCGGTCTGAAGCTCTACTGGCAGCCCGACGCGGCCCTGCGCGACGCCGATAAGCAGCGCGGCTTCCCCCGCCTCGACGGCTTCCTCGCGGCGGCGATCCGCGAGGTGAACAGCCCCGGTCTGAAGCTCCCCTGGTACTCCACGGTCGGCAACCACGACGCCCTCCCCGGCGGCTGCTACGCCCCCGGCGACTCCTTCTTCGCCGACTTCGCGACCGGCGGCAGGAAGCTGATGACCCTGGACGAGCGGACCGGCAAGGCCATCTGGGACAACGTCAGGAGCGGCGGCGATCCCAAGGGCGCCGACTGGAAGGCGATGCTGAAGGCCCAGGCTAAGAAGATGCGCTCGGTGACCCCGGACGAGAACCGGGCCCCGTTCACCCCGCTGGAGTACCTGAAGGCCCACCTGGACCCGGCCCACACGGGCCCCGGCCCGGTCGGCCACGGCTACTCGCAGGCGAACGTCGACAACCGCACCCAGTACTACGTCTTCCGCATAGCCGACGACGTCATAGGCATCAGCCTCGACACCACGGACCCCGGCGGCCACTACGAGGGCTCACTCGGCGCGGCACAGCTGAAGTGGCTGGACCGGACGCTGAAGGAGAACGCCAAGAACGGCTCGTACGCCATCGTCTTCAGCCACCACACCAGCAAGACGATGCGGAACCTGAGAAAGGACCCGGCGCGCCCGGGCGAGGCGCGTCACGGCGGCAAGGAGGTGCTGGATCTGCTCGGACGGCACCGCAATGTTCTGGCCTGGGTGAACGGCCACAGCCACCGCAACCGCATCACCCCTCACGCGTACGGCGACGGCGGCTCCTTCTGGGAGATCTCGACGGCCTCGCACATCGACTTCCCCCAGCTCGCCCGGGTGATCGAGCTGGTGGACAACAAGGACGGCACGATCTCCCTGTTCACCACCCTGATCGAGTCGGCCGCCCCGCACGCCACGGACTTCGCGGACCTCTCCCAGACAGGCCTGGCGGCCCTCTACCGCGAGCTGTCCTTCAACGCGCCGGGTTCGCGCACGGACCTCACGGGCACCTCCGGGGACCGCAACACGGAACTGGTCCTGAGAAAGGGCTGACCCTTTGGAGAGGCGGCCGAAAACAGCCCAACTGCCGTACGGCGACTCAACTCGCGGTCACCGCCCGGTGTCCCCCTTCGCGACCGATCTTCCGGGACGAAGGGGTGGACCCATGTCAGTACGTACGGGACTGGTGGCGGCGACAGCGGCGGTGGCGGCGGTGGCGTTGGCCGCCCCGGCGGCGACGGCGGCACCCGCGAGAGATGACCACAAGGCGACCCGGGCGGCCATGGACGCCAACATCAAGGACGGCGTCGTAGGCCTCGCCGTCCAGGTGAAGGACAAGAACGGCGTCTGGAAAGCCACGGCCGGCGTCGGCAACCTGAAGACGGGCGCGCCGCGCAGCGCCCACGACCGCTTCCGCGCGGGCAGCATCACCAAGACGTTCGTGGCGACGGTGCTGCTCCAACTGGAGGCGGAGGGCAGACTGTCGCTGGACGACAAGGTGGACAAGTGGCTGCCGGGCGTGGTGCGCGGCAAGGGCAACGACGGCCGGAAGATCACGCTCCGCCAACTCCTCAACCACACCAGCGGCATCTACAACTACACCGACGACGAGGGCTTCCAGAAGGCGGTCTTCCTCGCGGACGGCTTCTTCAAGAACCGCTATCGCACCTGGACCCCACGCGAGCTGGTCTCCCTGGCCCTGAAGCACAAGCCGGACTTCGAGCCCGGCGCGGACTGGAACTACTCCAACACCAACTACACCCTGGCCGGCATGGTGATCGAGAAGGTCACCGGCAACCGGTACGGCGACGAGGTCCGCCACCGCATCATCGAGCCGCTCGGCCTCCACGGCACCAAGATCCCCGGCACCGACCGCACCCTCGGCAAGCCGCACAGCCGGGCGTACTCGAAGCTGGCCGAGACGGCGACCGGCAAGACGTACGACGTGACGGAGTTCAACCCCTCGGCGGCGGGCTCGGCGGGCGAGCTGGTCTCCAACCCGGCCGACCTGAACCGCTTCTACTCGGCCCTGCTGCGCGGCAAGATCCTTCCGAGGAAGCAGCTCAAGGAGATGAAGACCACGATCGAGTTCGGCGAGGAAGTCGGCGGCTACGGCCTCGGCCTGTTCAAACAGAAGCTCTCCTGCGGAGTCCAGCTGTGGGGCCACAGCGGCGGCATCCACGGCTCCCTCTCCGAGACGGTCACCACCGCCGACGGCAGCCACACCCTCACGTTCAACGCCAACAGCGACTGGGCCGGGGACAGCAGGCCGATCATGGAGGCGGAGTTCTGCGGGAAATAAAGACGCCGGGCTGATGTGACGAAGAGAGGGCATGACGAAACGAACCGTACGGGCCGGGCTGGTGGCGCTGACCGCGTCGCTGGCCCTGGCCACCCCGACGGCGCTGGCGGCGCCCACCGGAACCGACCACAAGGCGACACGGCAGGCCATGGCGGCGGCGGTGAAGGCGGGCGTACCGGGGGTGGCTCTCCAGTCCAAGGACGAACGGGGCGTCTGGAGGGCGACGGAGGGGGTGGGCAACCTCAGGACGGGCGCCCCGCGCAGCGCCCGGGACCGCTTCCGCGCGGGCAGCATCACGAAGACGTTCGTGGCGACGGTGCTGCTCCAACTGGAGGCGGAGGACCGACTGTCCCTGGACGACAAGGTGGAGAGGTGGCTGCCGGGCATGGTGCACGGCCGGGGCCACGACGGCCGCAAGATCACCCTCCGCCAGCTCCTCAACCACACCAGCGGCATCTACAACTACACCGACGACGAGGACTTCGCACGCGAGATCTTCCAGGCGGACGGCTTCTACAAGAACCGTCACCGCACGTTGAAACCGGTAGAACTGGTTTCCGTCGCGATGAAGCACAAGCCGAACTTCGCGCCCGGCACCTCCGGTTCGTACTCGAACACGAACTACATCCTGGCCGGCATGGTGATCGAGAAGGTCACGGGCAACCCGTACGGCGACGAAATCCGCCACCGCGTCATCGAGCCCCTGGACCTGCGCGCCACGAAGATCCCCGGCACCGACGAGACACTGGGGAACCCCCACAGCCGCGCGTACTCGAAGCTGACCGAGACGACGACCGCCAAGTCCTACGACGTGACGGAGTTCAACCCCTCGCTGGCGGGCGCGGCGGGCGAACTGGTCTCCAACGCGGCCGACCTGAACCGCTTCTACTCGGCCCTGCTCCACGGCAAGCTCCTGCCCCGAAGGCAACTGTCGGAGATGAAGACCACGACAGAGGTGACCGGCGTCCCGAACGCCCGCTACGGCCTGGGCCTCATCGAACGGACCCTCTCCTGCGGAGTCCGACTCTGGGGCCACGCCGGCGGCATCCACGGCTCGCTCTCCGACTCCGTCACCACCACGGACGGCGCCCACTCCCTGACCTTGAACTTCAACAGCGACTGGGTGGAGGGCAGCCAGGCGATCGTGGAGGCGGAGTTCTGCGGAAGCCTCACTCCGGGGCTCGACCGGTCTCCCGAAGCGAGGTGAGCGAAGTCATTGCCTCCCGCCACCACCGGACGGGGCACACGTGAGGAGGGGCCGCCGAGCGTCTCGGCGGCCCCTCCTCTCCCCTCCTGATCCCGGGCTGACGGCTCAGGGCCTCACCGGGGCAGCACCGCGACATACGCCGCCGGATCCCGATCGCACGACGCCATCAGCGCGGTGCGCACGACGGTCGCCTGCTGCTCCAGCGAATCGCGGAGCTTCTTGGGAGTGATGTGGACGACGGTGATGCCGAGCCGCTCCAGCGTCTCTCGCTTGCGGGCGTACTCGGACCACATGGCGTCCTCGTCCTGGCGGGGCGCGCGGGTGTCCAGCTCGACTGCCACGGCCTGCTCGGGCCAGTACGCGTCGACGCCGCCGAGGTCAGGACCGCCGGGCAGCCGGAGGTCTACGTTCCACACGGGATCGGGCAGGCCGAACTCGCGCACCATCCGGTACAGCTGGTCCTCCGCGATCGCCCGCCCCTCCGCGACCAGCGAGTCCACGGCGTCGATGACATGCGGCCGGTTCAGCAGCCGCGCCTGCGTCAGCTCCCTTACGACGGCGGACGGTTCGGTGTGTCCGCCGCGTACCGCCTCCGTCAGCAGGCGGCGTACGGCGTTCGCGTCGGAGAGCTCCGCGACCGCGTCGGCGAGGGCGCGCGGCACGGGGGCGACGGGGAGACCGGTGACGTACGACGGGGTCGGCATCGACGACGTACGGACGATCCGCGCGCAGCCGGTGGAACGGAGGCGGCGCAGGCGCGGGACCAGGACGTCGATCGTCTCCAGGGACGGCAGCGGGGGAGCGGAGGAGAAGCCGTGCAGGGTCAGCGCGGCCAGGCCGGTGATCACCGCGTCGGTGTAGCGGGGGGCGGGGCGCGGGTCGCCGGCGCCGGGCTGGGCCGGGACCCCGGCGGCGGGCCGGCGCGAGGCGGCCGACCGGGCGGCGTACGACAGCACCGCGTGCAGCCGCTCCTCGGAGGTGGGCGGACCGGGGTGGACGAGGAACACACCCGGGAGGATCTGCTGCCAGGGCCCACCGGGCCGGCACTGCTCGTTCGCCTCGGCGGCACCGACACCTTCGGCACGCAACTGGGCGGCCGTGACCACACGGCGGTGGATGTCGGAGGGGGAGCGGAGGGCGCGGGGGGAGAGCGGGGTGTTGTGGTTCATGCCCCGCAGATTCCCGTGTCCGATCCGCCCCCTAACCCCTGTTACACGCTCGTCGACAAATCGGGACAAGATGGAGCTAAAGTACGCACGTTCGACTACCGATAGCCGCTGGTCCGGATGGGGATCATCGAAGGTTACGGCTCCGGCTACCCGCGTTTCGTAACTTCACGGCTGCGGGCAGTCGTGCCCCAGGGGCGGCACGGGTGGGCGCAGCGGCACCCCGTAAGCGCCGGGCCGCGCGACCGACCCCCGCCCGGCAACAGCCCCCGAGCGCCCCAACGGCCAGCGCGTCAGCGGCAATTACTGCCCACCGGCCGCCGCGTCACACCCCTGCCCCCGAAGTCCCCGAGCCAAATCGTCCCGAGCCTCCAGCACCAACCTCCGCAACGCCGGCGCCGCCCCCTCGCGCGAGGCCAGCCACGCGTCCGTCGCCGCCAGCGTCGACTCCGAGTCCTGCAGCGACGGGAACAGCCCCCGCACCACATCCATCCCGATCTGGATCGACCGCTCGGCCCACACCCGCTCGATCACCTCGAAGTACTTCGAGACATACGGCGCGGTCAACTCCCGCTGCGACGGCCGCACGAACCCCGCGATGGTCGCCTCCACCAACGCGTTGGACAGCACGTCCGACTCCACGACCGTCGCCCACGCCTGTGCCTTCACCGCCGCCGACGGCCGCGAGGCCAGGCACCGCACCTGATGCCGCTTGCCGGAAGCCGTGTCGTCGCGCGCGAGTTCGGCGGCCAGCACCCGCTCGTCGGCAAGCCCGTGCGTCGCCAGCGGCTCCAGGAACGCCCACCGCAGCTCCTGGTCGACCTCCAGCCCCTCGACCTTCTCGGTGCCGTCCAACAGCCCCTGCAACACCCGCAGTTCGCCCTCACTCGACGCCACCGACGCGAAGAACCGCACCCACGTCAGCTGATGCTGGCTCCCGGGCTCCGCCACCCGCAGCTCCCGCTCGGCGCCCTCCGCCAGCAGCCGCGCACCCGTCTCACGCCACTGAGGCGCCACGTAGTGCGTCAATGCCGAGTTCGCCCACGCGTGCAGCATCTGCAGCACACCGATGTCGGACTCCCGCCCCGCGAACCGCAGAACCAGCTCCACGAACTCGCGCGCGGGCAACAGCGCGTCCCGGGTCAGATTCCACAGCGCCGACCAGCACAACGCACGCGCCAACGGGTCCGAGATGTCACCCAGGCCGCCCCGCAGCGTCTCCAGCGAACCCTCGTCGAAGCGGATCTTGCAGTACGTGAGGTCGTCGTCGTTGACCAGCACCAGTTCCGGCGCCTCGGCCCCGGCCAGTTCACCCACGACCGTACGCGGCCCGTCGACATCCACCTCGGCCCGCGCGTACCGCTCCAACGCGCCCGCACCCGCACCCGCGCCCGCGTCCGCGTCCGTACGGCGGTACAGCCCGATCGCCACCCGGTGCGGCCGCAGCGTCGGGTGCGACTCCGCCGCCTCCTGCACCACCGCCAGCTCGTCCACCCTGCCGTCCGCGTCCAGCAGCACCTGCGGAGTGAGGGAGTTGACCCCCGTCGTCTCCAGCCACGCCCGCGACCAGGACGTCACGTCCCGTCCGCTGGTCTCCTCCAGGACCGACAGCAGATCGCCGAGCCGCGTGTTGCCGTACGCGTGGCGCTTGAAGTAGCGCCGCGCGCCCTCCAGGAACGCGTCGCGCCCCACATACGCCACCAGCTGCTTCAGCGTCGAGGCGCCCTTGGCGTACGTGATCCCGTCGAAGTTGAGCTTCGCGTCCTCCAGGTCACGGATGTCGGCCGTGATCGGGTGCGTGGAGGGCAGCTGGTCCGCGCGGTACGCCCACGCCTTCCTGTTGTTGGCGAAGGTGATCCAGCCGTTGGTGAACCGGGTCGCCTCGACCATCGAGAAGGAGCCCATGAAGTCGGCGAAGGACTCCTTCAGCCACAGGTCGTCCCACCACACCATGGTCACCAGGTCGCCGAACCACATGTGCGCCATCTCGTGCAGGATGACGTTGGCCCGCCGCTCGTACGACGCCTGCGTGACCTTGCCCCGGAAGATGTACTCCTCGCGGAACGTCACCAGCCCCGGGTTCTCCATCGCGCCCAGGTTGTACTCCGGCACGAAGGCCTGGTCGTACTTCCCGAACGGGTACGGGTAGTCGAAGTTGTCGTGGAAGAAGTCCAGGCCCTGCTTGGTGACCAGGAAGACGTCGTCGGCGTCGAAGTAGGGGGCGAGACCCTTGCGGCACATCGCGCCGAGGGGGATCTCCAGCCGCGTACCGTCCTCGAAGACCCGCTCGTAGGTGTCCGTCACGTAGTGGTAGGGACCCGCGACGACGGCCGTGATGTACGTCGAGATCGGCTTCGTCTCGGCGAACCGCCACACCCCGTCGGTGAGTTCACCCACCCCGTTGCTCCACACGACCCAGCCCTCCGGCGCCCGTACCTCGAAGCGGAACGGGGCCTTGAGATCCGGCTGCTCGAAGTTCGCGAAGACGCGGCGCGAGTCGGCCGGCTCGTACTGGGTGTAGAGGTAGACCTCGCCGTCCTCGGGGTCGACGAAGCGGTGCATGCCCTCGCCGGTGCGGGAGTAGGCGCACTGGGCGTCCACCACCAGCTCGTTCTCGGCGGCCAGATCCTCCAGGGCGATCCGGGAGCCGTCGAAGACCTCGCTCGGGTCCAGATCCCGGCCGTTGAGGGTGACGGCGGTCACGCTCGGCGCGATCAGGTCGGCGAAGCTCGTGGCGCCCGGGTCGGAGCAGCGGAAGCGGATCGTGGTGACCGAACGGAAGGTGCGCGGCTCGCCGCCCGGGTTCCCGACCGCCGACCGCAGGTCGAGGAAGACCTCGTACCCCTCCACGGACAGCAGCGCGGCCCGTTCCTGGGCCTCTGCGCGGGACAGATTCTCACCGGACACGGGCGGCACTCCTCGGGCGGTGTTTCAGTATGCGGACAGGCCCGATCCTCCCATGCGCCCCTCACGCCGGACGGACTCCGGCGGGGGCGCGGGCGCGGCACGGCCACGCATCGGCGTGCGGGGCGGGAATGGCGACGGTGGTCGCTGGTGTTGTCGGGTTGTCGCCCTGTAGAGCATCTGTGCGACGCCCGCCCTGACGACCGTATGACGGTATGCCCGTCCCCTCTGCCTTTCGAGGAGAACCATGTCCGAGCAGACCTCCGGCAAGACCCCCGTCGACTTCTGGTTCGACCCGCTGTGCCCCTGGGCCTGGATGACCTCCCGGTGGGTGCTGGAGGTGGAGAAGGTCCGGGACATCGAGGTCCGCTGGCATGTGATGAGCCTCGCCGTCCTCAACGAGCCCAAGATCGACGAACTGCCCGAGGAGTACCGCGAGCTGCTCGCCACCAAGGCCTGGGGTCCCGTACGCATCGTCATAGCCGCCCAGCAGGAGCACGGCGCCGAGGTCCTCGGCGACCTCTACACCGCGATCGGCACGCGCGCGCACAACCAGGGCCTCGGCATCGAGAAGGAGGTCGTAGCCGCCGCGGTCGAGGAGGTCGGCCTGCCCGCCTCCCTGCTCGACCACTGGGACTCCACCCCGTACGAGGCCGAGCTGCGCGCCTCGCACAAGGAGGGCATCGACAAGGTCGGCCAGGACGTCGGCACCCCCGTCATCGCCGTCCCCGGCGCCGACGGTGAGCAGATCGCCTTCTTCGGCCCGGTCGTCACCCCCGCCCCCAAGGGCGAGGAGGCCGCCAAGCTCTGGGACGGCACCCTGCTCGTCGCCTCTGTCCCCGGCTTCTACGAGATCAAGCGCACCCGCACCAAGGGCCCGGACTTCAGCAACCTGGTCTGAGACACGGCGCCGACGCGGTCGTCACGGGACGCCGGCTCAGCCCACCCGGTGCCGCGCGTACGGCGCGGCCAGGGGCGGCAGCCGGCGTTCCGTCTCCGCCCAGTCGCCGAAGTCGTGTCGCGGCCCTGGAGTACGAGGTCATTCGAGCTTCTCCGGCAGTCGCTTGGTGAGTCTGAAGTGCTTCTCGACGGAATCTCTGCGCAGATTCAGGCAGACCTTTCCGTCGGGCAGGGGATTGACGCACTTGTAGAAGTCGTCCCCGATGCGGTTGCCGAGCTGCCCCTCCAGCCACTTCTTCTCCTCGGCGGTCAGGGGCTCATGCGGTTCCCGTGAGCGGCACGTCTGGCACGACAGTGTCTTCGGCTTCGGCATCCCGCAACGATGCCCCGAAACCACCCCATACCGGAAGACCCTCGCGAGTCACGTCCCCGCGGGGGTCTTCCGTTCATCCGCCTGCCCGGTGAAGGTTGAGAAGACGATCACGAGCGCGACTCTTATTGCAATTAAATTGCAAGTGCGTGTGATCAGCAAGAGGGCGTGGATGTGTGACCGGGCGCGCGAAGTGGGTCACGGCCGGCACGCGCGGTTGTGCCTACGCGGCCACGGACGTGTAGTGCGAGGCGTCCCCCTCGATCGAGTAGCTCTCCTTGCCCTCGATGCCCCTCGGCACGTCACCGGCGACGGTCACCCGGTGCAGTCGGCGCGGCAGGCCGTCGTAGTTGTCGATGGCGTAGTGCTGGGTGATGCGGTTGTCGAAGATGACGAGCTGGTTCTCCGACCAGTGGTGACGCAGCACGTTCTCCGGCCGGGTCACGTACGACTGGAGCAGGTCGAGGATCTTGCGGGACTCGCCCGCGGACAGCCCCACGATCCGCTGCGCGAACCCGCCGACGAACAGCCCGCGTTCGCCGGTCAGCGGGTGGACACGGACGACCGGGTGGGCCGTGCGGTACTTGATCGAGGTGAACTGGGCGCGCTGTTCTGCCCGCTCGGCGTCGATCTCCTCGTCGGGCACCGCGTAGTCGTAGTCGTTGGTGTGCTCGGCCCACAGGCCGTCGGCCAGCCGCCGCAGCGGCTCGGGCAGGTCCCGGTAGGCCGCCGCCGAGTTGGCGATCAGGGTCTCGCCGCCGTACGGCGGGATCGTGATGCTGCGCAGGGTGGTGGCCTGCGGCGGGTTGAGGACGAACGTGACGTCGGTGTGCCAGTGGTTCGCGCGTCCCCGCTCGCTGTCCACGGGCAGGACGTTCGCGGCACCCTCGACGGCGGACACCGTCGGATGGGCGGTGGTGATGTCGCCGAAGTGACGGACGAAGGCCTGGTGGCTCTCGTCGTCGAGGTTCACCTCGTCGAAGACGAGTGCCTTGTGGACGTTGAGGGCTTCGCGCAGCGCGGCGGCCGTCTCCTCGTCGAGGGGCTTGGAGATGTCTACGCCCAGGACGCGGGCGCCGATGTTCCCGGTGACCTTGCGGATGTCGATGGTCATGGCGTGGTTCCTTTCGGGTGTCAGACGAGGACGGGTGCGACGGGCTCGGTGGGCTCGGCGGGCTCGACGGGCTTGACGTGCTGGTTCGCGGGGCGCGGCAGGCCGTACCGCTCCCGCAGGGTCCGGCGGGGGCCGTACTCCCCGCGGAGCAGACCACGGGTGCGCAGGATCGGGACGACGTGGTCGACGAACGTGTCCAGGCCGGAGGGCAGGACGGCCGGCATGATGTTGAAGCCGTCGGCGGCGCCCCGCGTGAACCAGCTCTCGATCTTGTCGGCGACCTGCTCGGGCGTCCCCGCGAAGGTGAGGTGCCCGCGTCCGCCGCCGAGCCGGCCGATCAGCTGCCGTACGGTGAGCCGGTCGCGCCGGGCCAGTTCGACGACGAGCGTGTAGCGGCTCTTGGCCCCCTCGATCGCGCTCTCGGGCGGCAGATCTGCCGGGAGCTGGGCGTCCAACTCCAGCCTGCCGGGCTCCAGTTGCAGCAGCCGTTCCAGATTGCCCACCCCGTGCGTGTACACGATGTGGTCCTCCAGGACCTGCTCGTGCGCGAGTGCCTCGGCCTCCGTGGAGCCGATGACCGGGACGATGCCGGGCAGCACCTTGATGTGGTCCGGGTCGCGGCCGGCCGCTGCCGTACGGGACTTGAGGTCGGCGTAGAAGGCCTGCGCGTCCTCGATGGTCTGCTGCGCGGTGAACACCGCCTCCGCGTACCGTGCCGCGAACGCCTTGCCGTTCTCGCTCGACCCGGCCTGCACGAGCAGCGGGTAACCCTGCGGTGTGCGCGGCACGTTGAGCGGGCCCTCGACGCTGAAGTACGTCCCCGTGTGCCGGGGCGGATGGATCTTCGTGTCGTCGCCCCAGACACCGGACGCCTTGTCGGCGACGATCGCGTCGTCCTCCCAGCTGTCCCAGAGCTTCAGGGCCACGTCGAGGAACTCGGCGGCCCGGGCGTACCGCTGGGCGTGGGCGGGCTCGGCGTCGAGCCCGAAGTTGCGGGCGGCCTCCGCGCCGGCGGTGGTGACGATGTTCCAGCCCGCCCGGCCGCCGCTGATGATGTCGAGCGAGGCGAACTTGCGGGCCAGGTTGTAGGGGGAGTTGTACGAGGTGGAGGCGGTGGCGATCAGGCCGATGTGCTCGGTGGCCGTCGCCAGGGCGGTCAGCAGGGTGAGTGGCTCAAGGGCGCCCGCCGGACGCTGGCCCACGCTGCCCCACAGCTGCGGCCCGTCGGCCAGGAAGAGCGAGTCGAAGGTGCCGCGCTCGGCGATCCGGGCGAGCCGCACGTAGTGGTCCAGCTCGACGTGCGCGTACGGGTCGCTCTCGGGCAGCCGCCACGACGCCTCGTGGTGGCCGGTGTTCATCAGGAACGCGTTGAGGTGGAGCTGACGGGTCACTTGTGGTCCTCCGTGACGCCGAGGGCGGCGAGCAGCCGCTCCCGGTACTCGCCCAGCAGCGGATCCCGGTACGAGCGCGGGTGCGGGCGGTCGATGGTCAGGTCGAGGCCGATTCGGCCGTGGTCGAGCACGAGCACCCGGTCGGCGAGCACGATCGCCTCGTCGACGTCGTGGGTGACGAGCAGGACAGAGGGCTTGTGGCGCTCCCACAGCTCCCTCAGCAGGGTGTGCATCCTGATCCGGGTCAGCGCGTCCAGGGCGCCGAACGGCTCGTCGGCGAGCAGCAGTTCGGGTTCGCGGACCAGCGAGCGGGCCAGGGCGGCGCGCTGGGCCTCGCCGCCGGACAGCTCGTTCGGCCAGGCGCGTTCACGGCCCTTCAGGCCCACCTCGGCGAGGGCCTCGCGCCCCTTGGCGGCGGCCTCCTTGCCCTCGGTGCCCAGCAGGACGTTGTCGAGGACCCGGCGCCAGGGCAGCAGCCGGGAGTCCTGGAAGACGACGGACACCCGGGCCGGGGCGGTGAGCTGCCCGCTTCCGGTGACCTCGTGATCCAGGCCCGCGACCGCCCGCAGCAGGGTGCTCTTGCCGGAGCCGCTGTGCCCGAGCAGGGCGACGAACTGCCCGGCGGGGATGTCGAGGTCGATGCCGTCGAGGACGGTACGCCCGTCGAAGGAGCGGGTCAGCCCGCGCAGCCGCACGGCGGGACGGGTCAGTTGCTCAGTGTGCGGCGCCATGACAGCACCCTCCGTTCGACGAGACGGACCGCGCTGTCGGAGACGAGGCCGAAGACGCCGTAGATGAGCAGGCCGACGAGGATGACGTCCGACTGGCCGTAGTTCTGGGCCTGGAACATCATGTAGCCGAGGCCGCTGGTGGCGTTGATCTGCTCCAGGACCACCAGGCCCAGCCAGGAGCCGGTCACCCCGAGCCGCAGCCCGACGAAGAAGCCGGGCAGGGCCCCCGGGATCACGATCTGCTGGATGAACCGGAACCTCGACAGGCCCTGCACCTCGGCGAGTTCGACGAACCGGCTGTCGATCCCGGCGAGCGCGGCATGTGTGTTCAGGTAGATCGGGATGTAGACGACGATGGCGATGATCGCGATCTTGAAGGTCTCGCCGATGCCCAGCCACAGGATGAACAGCGGAATCAGACCGAGGACCGGGATCGCCCGGTTGAGCTGCACGGTCCCGTCGATCAGCGCCTCCCCGGTCCGGCTGAGCCCGGACGCGAGGGCGAGCAGCACTCCGGCGGTGAGACCGATCGCGAAGCCGTATCCGGCCCGTTCCAGGGAGGTGAGGACGTCGGTGGGCAGGGTCCCGGCGGTCCACAGATGCGCGCCGGTACGCAGAACCGTCCAGGGCGCCGGGACCGCGCCGGGGTCGAGCCGGCCGGCGGCGGAGGCGGCGGCCCAGAGGGCGAGCAGGACGAGGGGGCCGACGAGGCGTGCGGCGGGCAGGCGCTTGCCCGGGGCGAGGCCGCGGCGGCGCCGGCGCGGCTGTTCGACGGCCACGGCGACGGGGGCGGCCGTGCCCAGAGTGGTGGTGGTCATGGCGGTATCAACTCCGGTACTCGGCGGCCACGGACTTCGCCGCGATGCCCTCGAAGCGATGGTCGAAGAGCGAGCTCACGTCGAACTTCTTCACGAAGCCGCCCTCCGCCAGCAGATCGGCGGTCTCCTGCTCCCACTTGATCGCCTCGTCCCAACTCGGCGGGAACAGGGGCTTGTTGGCGAGATCACTGATCGACTTCGCCTGGGCGGAGGTCAGGTTCTGTGTCTTCACATAGAACTCCTCGTTCCAGATGTCCGGGTTCTCGTACGCCCACACCTGGCCCTTGGCCCAGTACGGGATGTACGCGGCGACCGCGGCCGCCTTCGCCTCGTCGTTCAGCACGGAGGTCGGTGCCCACAGCAGGTTGAGCAGGTCGACCACGTCGGTGGTGATCGCACGGGCGCCCTTGGACTCGTACTGCTTCAGATAGGCGGGCGACTGGTTGTTGGCGAGCGGCGCGATGTCGACCTGGCCCGACTGCAGAGCGGTGAGGAACTGGTTGCTGGTCAGCGGCACGAGCTTCACGTCGTCGTAGGCGAGCCCCGCCTTCTTCAGCGCCCGCAGGAGTACGACGCCCTGCGCCTGCCCCTGCGAGAACGCGAGCTTCTTGCCCTTGAAGTCCTCGACCGAGCGGATGTCGCTGCCGGGCTTGGTGGCGAAGAGGTAGTTCGGCTTGCGGGTGATGTTGATCGCGACGATCTTCGCGTCATAACCCTGGAAGTGCGCCTGGATCGGCGGGATGCCCGCGTTGTTGGCGAGGTCCAGCGAGCCCGCGCGGAAGGCGTTGATGACATCGGGACCGGCGCCGATGTTCACCCAGCTCGACACCTCGAACGGCAGTTCACCGAGCTTGGCGAGCTTGAACTGCAACTGCTGGGTGTTCGAGAACGAGGCGATTTTCAGACTCGTACCGGCCGGGACCTTGTCGGCCAGCGGGGCGGCCGAGGCCTTCTCGGCGCCGGAGGCGGCGCTGCTCTCCGCGCAGCCGCTGAGGCCGGCCGCGGCGGCGGTGACCCCGAGCAGGGAGGTCAGGAACACTCTTCGGTCGAATCCGGGCACAGCGGAAGAAGGCATGGGAGGACTCCGTGAGTTCACAGGGTGGAGCGAGCGGGAGGAACGCATGCGGAATTCCGGGCGGGAGAAAGCCGGGAAAGAGGAATTCACGCAGGAGGAAGCAGGCGCCCCGCGTACATGACCGCGGGCGTGGACGAGAGTCAGCAACAGAGGGTGCGACAGGTCGTGAGCTGCATGAACACGATGTTCCTGGCCTTTCGTGATGCCTGTCAACATTCGGAGTTTCTGAATTAATCGACCTAGCCTCGATCTTTCTTGACGGTCCGCCGACGGAGTCGGTGGACCGTTTTCGTGCCGTGGACTGAGCTTGCGCAGGCCGAAGGCCCGAGTGCCGCCTCGGGATGGCGCCGGATTCCACTGCTCCGGGTGTTGAGGTGCTGTCGAAGGGACGGGGAATCCGCTGGTCAGCCAGGGTCGGGCAGGTGGGTGAGCCTGTCGAGGGCTGCGGTGATGTGGCCGGTCCAGGGCCAGTGCCGGGCAAGGCGGAGGATCCGTCGGCGGCCGGTGGTCACGAGTTGTCCGGCCGCGGTGAACAAGCGGAGGCGTAGTCGGCGGGGTTCCCAGAGCCTGGCTTTGCCGGTCAGGGCGAGCATCGGTATCCAGGCCAGCAGGTCGAGAGCGATCTGCACGATCTCCAGCCAGATCCGGTTCTGGGCGGTGCGGTGCAGGGGCAGGTTGCGCAGGCCGGTGGCCCGGGCGGCGCGGATGCGGTCCTCGGCCCGGGCCCGCAGTCGGTGGCGGAGCTCGAGCTCGGCGATCGGCCGGCCCAAGGTGTTGGTGGCGAAACAGGTCAGCCGCATACCGTCCGCATCCGTGAGCCGCAACTGGGCCCCGGGGTGCGGTCGTTCCTTCCTGACGATCAGCCGTATGCCCTCCGGCCAGCCGTCCAGAACGTCGCCGGTGAGTTCAGCGACCCAGGCGCCGTCGCGGATCTCGCCGTCCGCCTCGACGGCCGCCGTCCAGGCCGATGCCGGAACGCTCAGCACGTGCTGGTGGATCGCCTCGGTGATCACCATGCCGACCGAGTAGGACAGCCACCGTCCCCGCCGGGCGAGCCAGGCGACGAAGTCGTGGGTGCCGCCCGCGGAGTCGGTGCGGATCAGGGTCCGGCGTCCGCGCCGGTACTTCTTCGGCAGCTGAGCCAGGGCCAGTTGGGCGGCGGTGATGTGGTCAGCGGCCGTGTTCGATCCCGCGTTGCCTGCTCTGAGCAGGGCCGCGACCGGTTCACCCGTGCCGCCCGGTCCGTGGTCGACGAACCCCATCAGCGGGTGGTGGCCGTAGGTTCGCTTCCACGTGGGTGCGGCGTCCTCCTTGTCCGAGTGCGCGATCACCAGCACCCCGTCGAGGTCCACGGTCACCGTCCCGCCCGCGTCAGGCGCTTCCCGGTCGGCCAACCGCCAGACGTGTCGGCGGACTTCAGCCCGCGCGGCACGGATGGCCCGCAGGGCCTTCTCCCCGGAGGTGGCCAGGGCCTCGACGAGACGAGAGACCGTCGGGTCGGAGGCCACCGGCCCGAACACGGCCGGCTCGGCCCGCAGCATGGCGACATCCGCGAGGCAGTCCCCGCCCAGCGCGACCGCCAGGGCCACGTCCAGCAGGGTCTTGCCCGGATCGTGCACCGCCCGAGCTTTCCGCCACGGCGTCAGCGCCGCTGATATCGCGGTGTCCAGGCCGGCCTTGCGGACGGTCTCGACCAGCAGCACGCCCCCGGCCTGCGAGACCACCGCCCGGCCGCCGCCCTCGATGCGGACACGCGGGTACGACCCGATACGCTTCTTCACCTGGAGAGTGCTTCTTTCCGTGCAGCCAACAGGACCCTAGACAAGTCCCATCGTTGCAGGTCAGGAGCACTCTCCGCTTATTTGATCAAGCCTCGGACACCCCGCCTCGTGAAAGCGCGAGGCTAGGGCGTGTTTCGAAAGTGGCGTCGTCGGCCCGGCGGGCGGGGCCCGCGGCGTCTGGTGCGGTGCGTCGCAGGGCGGAGGGTCGTCCGCGTACTGGGTGTACGCGGATGATCCCGACAATGCGGCGAGGTGCCGTGCCAGGCGTCGCGGGGCAGACGGGACTTTCGAAACACGCCCTAGGCCGAAACCTCTGTCGTGGCGCCCAGCGGATCGCGGTAGAGGACGTTCAGAGCGACCGCGCCGCCCGCCGTGGCCAGCACGGAATCCGGGAAGCTCGTCGGCCCCACGGCCGCCGCCCGGTCCGGTCCGACGGCCTCGTGCAACGCGGCGAGGCAGTCCTTACGGCTCATGATCCCGATCTCGGTGACGACCACGGTCTCCGGGTTCAGCACATCGAGCAGCAGCCCCGCCGCCCGGCCCACCATCCGCGCCCGCTCCACCAGCAGCCGTACGGCCACCGGGTCGCCGTCCGCCGCCGCGTCGACCACGTGCTTGGGGTTCACCCCGGCGTCGACACCCGCCGCCCGGGCCCGCCGGCACAGCGTCCGCTCGCTCAACTCGGCCTGCAGGCAGCCGGTCCGGCCGCAGTCGCAGGGCTCCGTGCCGCCGGGCAGCGGCAGATGGGCGATCGCCCCGGCCTGCGAACGAGGCCCGTGATGCACCTCGTCGTTGGTCGCGAACGCCGCGTCGACCATGTTCCCGACGAACAGGTGCAGCACGCTCCGGCTGCCCCGTGCCCGCCCGAAGAGCTGCTCGGCGTCGACCAACGCCCGCGCGTGCCCGTCCACATGGACCGGCAGCCCGGTGCGGGCGCCGATCACCTCCCGCACCGGCACCTCGCGCCAGCCCAGCAGCGGATGCTCGACGACGGTCCCGGTCTCCCGGTCCACCCAGCCGCCGGCCGCGAAGCCGACGCCGAGCGGACGGCAGCCGGGCGCCCCGGCCAGCAGGGCCGCGGTCTCGTCACCGGCCCGGGCCAGCACCCGGGCGGGGTCGACGGAATCGTGCTTCACCTGCCGCTCGGCCAGCACCTGCCCCCGAAGATCGAGCAACGCGACCGTGGTGTACGGCACGGCCACATGGACCCCGGCCACCACGAACCGGGCGTCGTCCAGATCGAGGGGCACATGCGGGCGCCCCGACCCCTTGGACTGCCGCGGCGGCTCGGCCTCTCGGATGAGTCCGAGCCGGGCGAACCGGGCGCAGTAGTCGGTCACCGAGGCCGGCGACAGCCCGGTCACCCGCGCGATGGTGCTGCGCGCGACGGGCCCGTGCTCCAGCACGGACCGCAGGACGACGCTCGCGCTGGTCCGCCGCCGGTCGCTGTCGGCGGCACGCGGCACGGGCGACGAGAAAGAAGGGGAAGGACGGGAAGGAGGGGAAGCGGAGGAAGAGCGGGAACGGGAAGGGGAGAAGGAAAGGGAGGGGGAGAGTGCTGTCGCGGCACGGGGCATGGCGATCATCCTCGGGAACGGGTCCGACACTGCGCCGTCTCGTGAAGGTTCAGGCGCGCCGGAGCCGCCTCACCCGGGTCGGCGACAGGTGGCCGCGCCCACGCGTCGCAGGTCGACGTAGCGACGCGACGAGAAGTACCGGGCCTGAGCAACCATGCGTCGAAGCTAGCAAAGGGGCCCACCGCTGCCCAGAAGGCGACCGACGGGCGAGACGACACCTGTCCATCCCCGAGCCTCCCTTCCGGCCCGATTGGCGGAACCCTACAGATCCCGCCGAACCACTCCCAGGTGATTCACCCCACGCCACCTCAGTGACCGGCATCACGCCGAACCGGGTGTAACCCGCATCCTTTGTCCGAAGTCAACCAACCCCGTGTTCTCCCCTTTGTCGAGCACTGACGGTGATCGGCTGACGACCCCTGGGATAGCGTCACCGTGTTCCCAACCGCCTCCACCCGCCGGAGTGAGCCCGAAGATGAGCACCGCGACCGCCACGTCCGCCCGCACCGGCGAGGTCCTCGCCGACCTCCTCCCCGCCTCCCGCGTCCGCGACATCGCGCTCGTCGTCGGCGGCGCCGCGCTCACCGGGCTCGCCGCTCAGCTCTCCGTCCCCGTCCCGGGCTCCCCGGTCCCGGTCACCGGCCAGACCTTCGCGGCCCTGCTCGTCGGCACGGCCCTCGGCGCGGGCCGCGGCTTCCTCTCCTTCGCGCTGTACGCGGTGGCCGGCCTCGCCGGTGTGCCGTGGTTCGCCGAGGGCAAGTCCGGCACGGCCATCGCCTCCATGCCGTCCTTCGGCTACATCCTCGGCATGCTGCTCGCCGCCACCGTCGTGGGCGCGCTGGCCCGCCGCGGCGGCGACCGTTCGATGCTGCGCATGGCGGGCACGATGCTCGTCGGCGAGGCGATCATCTACGCGATCGGCGTGCCGTACCTGGCCTTCGCCGCCGACCTCTCCTTCAGCGCGGCCATAGCGGCCGGCCTCACCCCGTTCCTCATCGGCGACGCGCTGAAGGCCGCGCTGGCGATGGGCGCACTGCCCACGGCCTGGAAGCTGCTCGACAAGTAGCCCCCGCCATGGGTCCTTCATGGTGTCTTCGCGGGTGCACATAGGCTCCGGGGGCGCGCGGTCGACCGGGGCGCGTCGGGCCTGTGCCCGAGAATTCGACAAAGGGAGCGTCCTTCTGTGACGGATACTCACGAGGAAGAAGTCCTGGCCCGGATCGCGAAGGGGCTCGTCTACACCGAGTCGGAAGCCGCCTTTCAGGCCCCTCGGCGCCGCACAGAGCAGATCTTCGAGTACAACCAAACACCACCGAGCGAAACGGAGAAGCGTCGATCACTGCTCGTCGCGATCTTCGGCTCGGTCGGTGAACGCACGGTGCTGATGCCGCCGTTCCACGCCGGGTTCGGCAGCAACGTCCACATCGGCGACGACTTCTTCGGGAACGTGAACCTGACGTTCGTCGACGACGTGGACATCCGCATAGGCAACGGTGTCATGATCGCTCCCAGCGTGACACTGACCACGACGGGACACCCGGTGCATCCCTCGCGACGCGCTGACTTCGGGCGATTCTCCGAGCCGATCGTGATCGAGGACAAGGTGTGGATCGGCAGCAATGTGGTGGTCCTGCCCGGCGTCCGTATCGGATACGGGTCGGTCATCGGCGCCGGCAGCGTCGTCAGCCGCAGCATTCCCCCGATGACCGTCGCGCTCGGAACACCTTGCCGGGTGGTCCGCCCCATCACGGACGAGGACCTCACCACACGTACTGCCGGACATTAGAGAGTTCGGTCGGCTCGGCGGGCGGACCGGAGCAAGTGCGTAGGTCCCGCGGTCGAGGTGCTTGAGGCTGGCGTGAGACGAGTACGCCACGACGGGAATTCGACGACAGGCCCCAGCGCGTGGCTACCCACGGAAGAGGTTCGCCGGGTCGTACTCCGACTTCACCGCGGCGAGCCTCTTGCGCGTCTCCGCGTCGTACAGCCCCTCCGTACGATCGCCCGCGCCGAACGCGAAGTTGACGGCCCGCCCGAGTGTCCGGGGAGCCAGCTCCGCGAACGCGGGGTCCAGAATCCGCCGGGCCTCCGCCCGCCCGGCCATCGCGACCAGCCGCACCAGGAACCGCCCCTCGCGATACGGCACCGCGTTCCCGGCGGGCCGAGCGAGCGCCCCGCCCAGCTGATTGACCTGCACGACACACATCGCCCCCGCGCCGGGCCCGGTACGGGTGAGCACCCGAGCCACGGCCCCGACCTCCAGCTCGCTCACCACGGCACTGTCCCCGTAATTGGTGTGCGGCACCGCGGGATCGCTGTGGATCGTATGACTGTCCCCGTACGGCATCCACCGCAGCGTGTCCGCGAACGCCGGCCCCGCCTCCCGCAGCGGCGCGACCAGCCGCTCACCGTCGTCCCCCGTGTACGCGACCCGCACGGACACGACGTACCGCCCCCGCAGCTCCGGCGGCAGCCCCGGCGCGTCAGGGTACGGGACCGCCGCGAACGACGAGGTCAGCGTGCTGGGCACGGTCCGCGTCCAGCGCTCGTACACGGCCAGCACGGCCGCCGGATCGACCTCGCGCCCGTCGAACGACAGCGAGCCCCCGTAGAGCCGGGCCACCGGTACGAGCCCGATCTCCATCCCGGTCACGATCCCGAGGCCGGGCCCGCCGCCGAGCAGCGCCCAGTACAGGTCGGGCTCGGACTCCGGCGTCACCCGGCGCGACCGGCCGTCGGCGGTGACGACGTCGAGCGAGCGCACATGATCCGCCGCGTACCCGAACTCCCGGGCCAGGATGCCCAGTCCACCGCCCAGCGTGAATCCGACGGCGCCCACGCCCGGCGACGAGCCGTTCAGCGGGGCCAGCCCGTACGGCTCGGCCGCCGCGACGACCTGCCCCCAGCGAACTCCCGCCGCCACCCGCGCGGTTCGGGCCACCGGGTCGATCTCGACCCCGTCCATCCGCCGGGTGGTGACGAGCACCCCGCCCTCGTACGCCCCCGGCAGCCCGTGCCCGGTCGCCTGCACCCGGACGGGCTGCCCGGCACCGGCCGCGTACCCCACCGCCGCCGCGACCTCCGCGGCCGAGGCCGCCCCGACCACCACGTAGGGCCGCTGCGCGAAACCGGTCTGGAACCCGGCGACCTCGTCCTCGTACCCGACGTCACCGGGCTCCAGAACGAGACCGACCGCTGCTTCAAGGGCGTCGAGCTGCACGGAACTCCTCCGTAGTACTGCTGTTCTTGTACGGACGAGGAGCACCCTGCGCCGAAAACCTGACACCTCCCGTCAGCTTTTCCCTGCTCTGTGGAGAACGCGTGCGACGGTCACGACTCCTGCCGGGCCCGCCGCCGGCTCCACCACAGGCCCGCCGCGCCCGCCGAGATCAGTGCCGCGCCGGTCATGCCGAGCGGCAGGATCCGGTCGGCCGGACCGGTGTCGGGCAGTTTGTCCGGCTTGTCGTCGGCGCCGGGAGTGACCGGGCTGTTGTCGGTGCCGAGGAGCAGCGGCGTGGCCGGCTCGTTCGGCTTGGGGTTGTTCGCTCCGAACGGCACCGGGCCCTGCTGCCAGTACGTCTTCGAACCGTCGGGGTTCTGGACGGGCAGACAGATCTTGCCCTCCTTCTTCAGATCGAACGTGGCGTCGATCGCGTACGACTTCGACTTTCCGGCGGCCAGATTGTCGATCGAGCAGACGAAACCACTGTTCGCACCATCCGGAAGATCCCCCGCGGCGATTTCCGAACAGCCCTCGACGTTCTTGACGGTCAGGCCGTCAAAACCGACCACGAGCAACCGGATTTTCCCACTGTCCTTCGTTCCGTCGTTCTTCACGACGCCGGAGATCTCGGTTTCCTGGGACTTGTTGTCGACTTCGATCTCCTTGGACAGCAGCGTCGACAGCTTCACGCCCGCGGGCGCGTCCACCATGGCCTTTCCGCCGTGGTCGCTCAATTCCCCCTTGTCGTCCGCCGAAGCGCCGAAGGCGAGGATCATCACCGTCGAGACGGATGCGGTGAGCAGCGATCCCGTGACGGCAGCCCTGCGACGAGAACTCATGTTCCATCCCCCCTGTGTTCCCTTGTGTTCCTTTGTGTTCCGCTTGCGTCCCCCCGGCCGCGCCCTGAATTCGCGGCTCTTGAAGAGGTACCACAAGATTTCTCCGCACTATGCTGGTCCGGAACGAAGTGTGACCAATGCGCGACTTTTCTGGTTCTGCTGTGGCAGATGTGGGTAGTTGTCGATGGTGGTCAGGTGTTGAAGGGGGCATGGGGGTGCCGGAAATAGCGAGGGGCGGTGTACCGGGGCTTTTGGTGACCGGCCGTTATCGACTGGTCCAGAGCATTGGCCAGGGCGGAATGGGCCGGGTGTGGCGGGCCACCGACGAAATGCTGGACCGACAGGTCGCGGTCAAGGAAATGCGGATCGACGGCCTCGACCCCGAGGACACCCGCACCCGCCGCGAACGAACCCTGCGCGAGGCCCGCGCCACGGCCCGCATCGACCACCCGGGCGTCGTCCGCGTCTACGACGTGGTCGACGAGGGCGAGCTGCTGTGGATCGTCATGGAACTCGTCGACGGCCGCTCCCTGGAACGGCTGCTGTACGAGGACGGCCCGCTGGACGTGCGCGAGACGGCCCGCATCGGCCTCGAACTCGTCGGCGCGCTGGTCCAGGTGCATGCCGGGGGAGTCCTGCACCGCGACATCAAGCCGGCCAACGTCCTCGTCGAACGCACCGGCAACCACCGGGTCGTCCTCACCGACTTCGGCATCGCGGCCATCCAGAACACCGAGGCCCTGACGATGGTCGGCATGCTGGTCGGCTCCCCGGACTACATGGCCCCCGAGCGCGTCTCGGGCCGCCCCCAGGGCCCGCCGTCCGACCTGTGGTCCCTGGGGGCGACCCTCTGTGCCGCCCTCGGCGGCCGCTCCCCCTTCTCCCGCACCACGACCCTCGCGACCCTCCACGCGGTCCTGTACGAGGAGCCGGAACTCCCGCCCACCACAGGTGAGTTGCGCGAAATACTGGCGGCCCTGCTGGAGAAGGAGCCCGACGTACGGCCCGGCCTGGAGGAACTGGAGACGGTGTTCCGGGCGATCGCGACGGCGACGACCGCCGGCCAGGCCCGCGAGGAGGAGGCACCGCAGGTACCGGCGCCCGAGCCGGACCCCGAAGAGCGCGCGCCGGAGCACTCCGTACGACACTCCGTACCGGGACGGCCCGCGCCGCAGTCGACCCCCGCGCCGCACCCGCCCACGCTGGTGAACCCGTCGGAGCCCGAGGCGGCGTCCGCACCGGAGCCGGTACGCACCGAGGAGCCCGGCTCCGAGCCCGTACCCCGGCAACCGGTCGACCCCGCCACCCACGACCTACGGCCCGAGCCCCTCACCCCCGACGCTCAACTCCCCGACCGCGCGACGACCCCGGTCCTCAACCGCGAGGCCGCACCACCGCTCCCCGGCACCCCGGAGTCGCCGTACGCCTCCCAGCGCCCCGCGGTCGGCGAGAACCCGGACCCCGGCCCCCAGGGCGAGCCACCCTCCTCGCTGCCGACGCGGCCCAGGCCGACGCCCACGCCGCCCGGGGACGTACCGCAGTCACCCGGCCCGCGCCGGCGGCGCCGTATCGCCCTCGTCGCGGCCGCCGGGGTGGTCCTCGCCGGAGCCGTCGCCGGGCTGGTCGTACCGTCGCTGGGCGGTTCCCCCGGAGGCGGGGACGACACCGACGGCGGCTCGCCCGGCGTCAAGTCCAGCCCCAGCCCCAGCCCCGGCTCCACGGTCGAGGGGACCTCGCGCCCGCCCTCGCCGACGCTCCCGCCGGGATCCCGTACGGAGTCCGGGGTGTTCTCCTGGGTCCCGCCCGACGGCTTCTCGCGCGAGGTGCACGCCGGTGCGGAGGTCCACTACACCTCCCCGGACGGCAGGCAGGAGATCGTCGGCAAGGCGTCCCTGGCCCGCGGCGACCTGATGACGCAGTGGGAGGAGACGGAGCGGAGCACCAGCGAGGGGGCGGGCTACGAGCGGATCCGCCTGGAGGAGAGCACGTTCAGGGGAATGCCCGCGGTCGTCTGGGAGTACCGGGTCACGGCCCAGGAACTGCCCTGGCGCGTACGGTCGTTGGGCTTCAACACCAACGGCAAGTCGTACCAGCTCACCACCTGGTACCACCCGGACGTCGAGGACCGCGCCCTCCCGGTCTACGAGGCGGTCGAGAAGTCCTTCAGACCCCTGTGAGCAGGCCCCGGCGGAACGACAGGAGCCCGGTGGCGCACGCACGCGCCACCGGGCTCCCGCCGCTGTGAACCGACCGAAGACCGGACCGGCGGCTCAGTGAACCTTGTCGCCCACCTTGTCGGAGACCTCGCCGACGGAGCCCTGACGGCCGCCGCCCCGCAGCTTCTCCTTCACCAGCGCGATCGCGACGACCACCCCGGCCACCAGCAGTGACAGCAACAGGATCTCGCGGTTGTCGTGCTCGGTGTCGGTGAGCATGTAGCCGAGGACGAAGACGATGAGGGCGATGGTGGCCCAGGTCAGATACGGGTACAGCCACATCCGTACGACCAGCTTCTCCGGCGCCTCACGCTCGATGATCTTCCGCATCCGCAGCTGCGAGAAGCAGATGACGAGCCAGACGAACAGGGCGACCGCACCGGAGGAATTGACGAGGAAGAGGAAGACGCTCTTGGGGAAGAAGTAGTTGAAGGCGACGGCGACGAAGCCGAAGACGACCGAGGCGAGGATCGCGGCCAAGGGCACACCGCGCGCGTTGGTCCGGGCGAAGACGCGCGGCGCGTCCCCGCGCTCACCCAGCGAGAACGCCATCCGAGAGGCCGTGTAGAGGCCGGAGTTCAGACACGACAGCACCGACGTCAGCACGATGAAGTTCATGATCTGACCGGCGTGGGCGATGCCGAGGGAGTCCAGGGCGGCGACGTACGAGCCCTTCTCCTTGATCGAGGGGTCGTTCCAGGGCAGCAGCGCCACGACGACGAAGATCGAGCCGAGGTAGAAGACACCGATGCGCCAGATGATGCTGTTGGTGGACTTCGTGATCGCCTTCTGCGGGTCCTCGGTCTCACCGGCGGCCAGCGTGGCGATCTCGCTGCCCATGAAGGAGAAGACGACCAGCAGGACTCCGACGAGGATCGCGCCGGGCCCGTTCGGCAGGAACCCGTCGTGATCCGTGAGGTTGGACAGGCCGGCCTTCTCGGCGTCGACACCGGGCAGCAGCCCGAAGATCGCGAGCCCGCCGACCACGATGAACGCGGCGATCGCGACGACCTTGATACCGGCGAACCAGAACTCGAACTCGCCGTAGGAGCCGACCGAGACCAGGTTCGTGGCGGTCAGCACCACCATCACGATCAGCGCCCACGCCCACTGGGGCACGGCCGGGACCCAGCCCTCCAGGATCACCGCGCCGGCGGTCGCCTCGACCGCGAGGACGACCACCCAGAAGAACCAGTACAGCCAGCCGATGGAGAACCCGGCCCAGCGGCCGAGCGCCCGGTCGGCGTGCGCGGAGAACGAACCCGAGGAGGGGTTCGCGGCGGACATCTCGCCCAGCATGCGCATGACCAGGACGACCATGGTGCCGACGAGGGCGTAGGAGAGCAGGATGCCGGGGCCGGCGGTGGCGATGCCGGAACTGGACCCGACGAAGAGGCCGGCCCCGATCACACCACCGATCGCGATCATCGACAGATGGCGGTTCTTCAGCCCGGCCTGCAGACCGGGGGAGGGCGACGAGGTCATGGGGGAATCCTTTGCGCCGTTGTGGGTACTTCCGAGCAAGTGGGGATGCCCGAAAGGATCAACCCAGTGAATCGGAGGTAAATGGATTCGTGAACCTTTGAATCCAGATCGTTACTTGAGGTTTACTTGAGGTTCGGTGGCGTGAGTCGATGTCTTCCCGCCCGACACCCCGTCGCGCCCGGGCGGGACAGCCGTGTCACACTCGGACCATGCGCGTCTACCTCGGCTCCGATCACGCCGGTTACGAACTGAAGAACCACCTCGTCGAGTGGCTGAAGGCCGCCGGCCACGAGCCCGTCGACTGCGGGCCCCACATCTACGACGCCCAGGACGACTACCCGCCGTTCTGCCTGCGCGCCGCGGAGCGTACGGCGGCCGAGCCCGGCTCGCTGGGTGTGGTGATCGGTGGCTCGGGCAACGGCGAGCAGATCGCGGCGAACAAGGTGGCCGGCGTCCGCGCGGCCCTGGCGTGGAGCGTGGAGACGGCGTCGCTCGGCCGCGAGCACAACGACGCGAACGTGATCTCCGTGGGTGCCCGCATGCACACCACGGAGGAGGCGACGAAGTTCATCGAAGCCTTCCTCAACACCCCCTACTCCGGCGACCCCCGCCACACCCGCCGGATCAACATGCTCTCGGCCTACGAGACCACGGGCGACCTCCCCCCGATCCCGGCGCACCACCCGCAGCAGTAGGGCACGTCCTTGGCCCCTGAGAGCAACGGCCCGCAGGGGCCGTTGCTCTCAGAGGCGCGGGGAACCGCGCGACAAGCCCCCACCGGCCCGCGGCCGACAACGCACCCCCACCCACTCCCACTCACCCCCCCACCCCCACGGCCGACCCCCGGAGGGACCCCGTGCCGGAAGGCCACACCATCCACCGCCTGGCCGAGGACTACCTCGCCCACTTCGGCGGCCGGCAGGCCCACGTCACCAGCCCCCAGGGCAAGTTCGCCGACGCCGCCGCCCTCCTCGACGGCACCCCCCTCACCACCGCCGAGGCCCACGGCAAACACCTCTTCCTCCGCTTCGGCGACGGAGACGAGTGGGTCCACATCCACCTCGGCCTCTTCGGCAAGGTCAACTTCGGCGGCGCCCCCGCACCCCCGCCCACGGACACCGTCCGCCTGCGCCTGCGCAACGACACCGCGTACGTCGACCTCCGCGGCCCCACGACCTGCGCACTGATCACGGACACCGAGAAGCAGGCCGTACACGACCGCCTCGGCCCGGACCCCCTGCGCGAGGACGCGGACCCGGCAGCCGCTTACCGCCGCATCTCCCGCAGCCGTACGACGATCGCCGCCCTCCTCATGGACCAGAAGATCATCGCGGGCGTCGGCAACGTCTACCGCGCGGAGGTCCTGTTCCGGCACAACATCGACCCGTACCGAGCTGGCAAGGACATCACGCCCACCCAGTGGGACGCGATCTGGGCCGACCTCGTCGCCCTCATGCGCGAGGGCGTCCGCAACAACCGCATCGACACCGTCCGCCCCGAACACACCCCGGAGGCGATGGGCCGCCCGCCCCGCGTCGACGACCACGGCGGCGAGGTCTACGTGTACCGCAGGGCCGATCTCCCCTGCCACATCTGTGGCTGCGAGATCCGCACCGCCGACCTCGCCGCCCGCAACCTCTTCTGGTGCCCGACCTGCCAGAAACCCTGAGCCTTCCCCGAGGAACTCAGAACCCGTGCGGCAGCCACGGCGCCACGGTCGACCCGAACGCCACCGACGCCTCCGTCAGCGCCCCCTGCCGTACCTCCCGCACCAGCCCGGCCGCCCCGAGCGTGGCCAGCCCGACACCGCCCAGATACGCAGCCCCCAACTCCCGTACGGAAAGCACGAGATCGGCGGCATCGGCGGTCCGCTCACAGCTCGCGCCCTTCGCGTCACCCGTGAGCCGCCAACGCCCCTCGTTCCAGGGGCAGAACGCGTCCTCGACCTCCAGCACCACATCCACCGGCACCTGATACGTCCGCGCCGCGAGCGCCACACCCACATCCACCAGCCGTACGAACAACTCGTCCCGCACCCGCAGATCGCACCGCCGGATGTCGTTGACCAACTGCACCCACGGCTCGTCCAGGGGACGCCCCCGCGCGACGATCGTCGAGGTCAGGTCGAGGTCGAAGAGGAACCGCCACAACGCCGCGTGCGCAGCCGGGTCCAACGCCTCCGAGCTCGACACGAGCACCGTGCCCTTGGGCCCGGAGTGGTCCCAGTCGGGCTTCACCCGGAACCGCGCGTACCCGATCACACCCTCGCCGTCCCGCTCGGCCACCACGCACTGCAACGGCGACGCCCCGTCCCGGTGCCGCTCGGTGTCGAGCAACTCCAGCCGCTCCCAACCCGGCTGCCGCGCCAGCATCCCGGGCCGCCGCGGCACCTGCCGGGCGTAGACCGCCTCACACGCGTCGAGGACCTCGGCCGGAGCGGCGTACCGCAGCCGTACGTCGTCCGTGCCGGGCGGTACGGACAGCCGGGCGCGGGTGGTGTCCACCTCGACGCTCAGCCGGTGCGTGGCCAGGCCGTACCCGAACCGGCCGTAGATCTCCGGCTCTGAGGCGCACAGGACGGCCAACGGCTCGTCCTTGGCTCGGACGTCGTCCAACAGCCGCCGCATCATGGACGTCAGCACCCCGCGCCGCCGGTGCGTGGCCGCGACGCTCACCATCGTGATCCCGGCGGCCGGGACGGCGGCTCCGCCGGGGACCGTGATCCGGAAGGTGTACGCCCCTGACGTACCCACGAGTTGGTCGTCGTCCCAGGCACCGAGGCACCGGTCGTGTTCCGTGAGCCGGCCCTCCAACTCCCGTTTCTCGCTCGCTTCGGGCATGCCGCCGAAGGCGCGCAGCAAGGTGTCGTACCAGACGTTCCAGTCGTCCTCGCGCAGCACCTGAAGCTCAGTCCTCATACACCATGCCTAGCAGGGCGATCCAGGGCGAGCGAACGGTTTTCGCCCAACCGGCTGTGTGCACGCTCTGGAGGCCCTGCGGGGGTCTTGAGCGCTCTCCCGTGTGAGATCTGTGTGAGATTCGTCGTGAACCGGCCCTCGGAAGGGGGACAAGTGGGACCTCCCGTGCACAGGAGCAGGTCCGATGGATAAGGTCCCGAACAATGGCATCAGGACGAGAGCGGCGCGCGGCGGCCGATACGTTCACGGCCCGGATGAAGAAGCTGGTTCACCGGGTCCGCACCGGCGTGCGCAAATCCGCCGTCGACTACTTCCGCGGGGACGGCTCGGACTGGGTCGCGCTGGCCGGTCTGATGCTCATGATCCCGCTGATCGCCGCCTTTTCGATGTTCGACGAGGTGTGGTTCGCCCCCGCCTTGCTGGTCCTCCCGATCGTCGCCGGCGGCCTGCTGCTCCGCCCCGCCAGCCTGCTCGCGCTGTACGCGGCCGCCGCGACGGCGCTCATCGTGGAGTCCGTGAAACTGGGCCCGTACACGGAGGGCCCGGCCCGCGTGACCCCCGGCACGGTCCTGGTGGTGGCGGCCTGCGGCTTCTTCGGCCTCCTCATCGCCCAGTTCCGCAGCCGGGTCGGTGTGCCCTGGCGGCGCGGCGGCACGATGCTCTTCGACCTCCGCGAACGCATCCGGGTCCAGAGCAAGTTGCCGCAGCTGCCCGCCGGCTGGCACCGGGAGATGGCGCTGCGCCCGGCCGGCGGCCAGTCCTTCTCCGGCGACTTCGTGGTCGCGGCCCGCACGAACGGCGGCCGCACGCTGGAGGTGGTCCTGACGGACGTCTCCGGCAAGGGAATGGACGCGGGCAGCCGCGCCCTGCTGCTGTCCGGAGCCTTCGGCGGCCTGCTGGGATCGCTCCCACCCCACGCGTTCCTCCCGGCGGCGAACGGCTATCTGCTCCGCCAGGACTGGGACGAGGGCTTCGCGACCTCCATCCACCTGGTCCTCGACCTCGACTCCGGCGACTACGAGCTCTTCTCGGCCGGTCACCCGCCGGGCCTCCAGCTCAGCGCGGGCACGGGCCGCTGGGAGGAAAAGGCATCGGAGGGCCCCCTCCTCGGTGTCTACGACGGCGCCCAGTTCGACCCGGTGAAGGGTTCCCTGCGCCCCGGCGACGTCCTGATGCTCTTCACCGACGGCCTGGTCGAAACGTCCGACCGCGACATCGTCGAGGGCATCGACCGCCTCACGGGCGAGGCCGACCGCTATGTCTCCGGCGGCTTCCACGGCGCGGCCTGGCACCTCATCGAAGCGGTGGCCAAGGACGTCAACGACGACCGAGCCCTGCTCCTGATCTGCCGAGAGGGCTCCACGACTCCACGCTGACCGGAGTCCCCCGTCCCACCCCTCCCACCCCGAGGGGCTCCGCCCCTTCGCCCCCCGCTGCGCCCCCCGACCATTTCAGGCCCGCAGGCCTGTGGGCCCGCAGGAGGGGCGCGGCGAACTGCGCGACAAGCCCCCACCGGCCTGCAGCCAACAAACCCACCCAGCCCCCACCCGGGGTCGAAGGGGCGGAGCCCCTGGAGGATGGGACGGGTAGGGGCGGCGGGGGCGAGAAATCCCGGCAGTACCTCCGACCACCGGCAACAGGAGACACTCACCCCATGCCCGAAACCCCCGCCCCAACCCCCGTCCCACTCCCCGCCCCAAACCCCCTCACCCTCCCCGAAATCGAAACCCTCGCCCGCACAGCCCACGCCTCCCAGACGGACAAGGCCGGCCACCCCTACACCGAGCACCTCCAGGCCGTGGCCGACGGAGTCAACGCCCGCGGCGGCGACCCCGACCAACTCGCCGCAGCCTGGCTGCACGACGCCATCGAGGACAACGCCCTCACCGAGCAGTGGCTGACCGACGCCCCCCTCACCCCCCGCACGAAGAACATCGTGCTGGCACTCACCAAACGCCCGGGCGAACCCCCGGAGACCTACGCCGCCCGCATCCTCGCCACCCCGGGCGCCCTCCTCGTCAAGGAGTCGGACCTCGCCCACAACGCCGACCCGGCCCGCCTGGCCGTACTCGACGAACCCACCCGCACCCGCCTGACCCACAAGTACGCCCACATGCGAAACCTCCTCGGCCTGCCGAACACGGCGACCGAGGAGGCTGCGACCACACCTACGACTACAACCACGGACAACGGAAACGAATGACGACGCCTAAACCTTGGCCCCGACCTTGCCCCCGGCGTGGGAACCGGCACCGGAACGGGTCACGGACCCGACCCCGGCCCCCCGCTCCCGAGCCAACTCCGCCGCATCCCGCTTGAACGCCCACTCCATCCTCGGCTCCATCGCGAACCGGAACATCCGCTGCACCGGCGGAGTGCACAGCACGGTGATGACCGCCGCCGCGAAGAACGTGACGAACACCTCGCCCAGCGGCTGATAGACCCACGCATGGCCGTCGTACCAGTCCCAGAAGCGCGAGCCCTTGGCGAGGAAGCCGTGCAGCAGATAGCCGTACAGCGTCCCGGCCCCCAGCGCCGTGAACCACATCTTCCGCCGCGGCACCCACGAGAAGAAACACGTCGTGAGGACCATCGAGAAGCCGAACAGCGCGAGCGTCATCACGATCCCGGCCCACCACGGCGCGTCCAACTCCTGCGCGCTGTCACGGTGGTAGAACCAGGCCGAGTTCATATCGGGCCCGAGCCAGTACGCCAGCGCCAGCGAGGCCGCGAGGATCGGCGCCGACAGTATCCGTACCTCACGCCGCCGCATGAACTGGAAGTGCGAGGGCTTCATACACAGCCCCACCACGAAGAACGGCAGGAACTGCAGCACACGTTGCAGATCGAGGTCGTCGCCGATGTCGGGCGACACGGACGCGAGCGCCGCGATGGCGAGCGCCAGCGGCACCGGCCAGCGCACCACCTTCCACAACGGCGTCGTCAGCCGCCACACGAACAGCGCGATCAGGAACCAGGTCAGATACCAGGGGTCGAGCAGGCTGATCGGATGGGACGGATCGTCGTCGGCCCAGCGCTTGAAGAAGGAGTAAGCGATCTCGAACAGCACATATGGGACGGCGATGCCGGTGACCAGGCGCTTGAGCCGGTCGGGGCGCATGTCGAAGCTGCGCGAGAAGTAGCCGGAGATGATGATGAACGCCGGCATGTGGAACGAGTACACGACCATGTAGAGCGCCTCGGCGGTTCGACTGTGGTCGGTCAGCGGTTCCCACGCGTGCCCCATCGCGACGAGCACGATGGCCAGGTACTTGGCGTTGTCGAAGAACGAGTCGCGCTGTTTGACGGGCGCGCCGCCCGGGCCGACGGCGGCTCTCGTGACAGGCCGCGCCGACGACGGTGAGGACGAGGGCGACGACCGAGGCGAGCGCGGACTCGGCACTCCCTCCACCGACGACGGTGGTGATGGTGATGGCTGTACTGGGGGTAGCGGCACTCCGTGTTGGCGTTGGCCTTGCGGTCGCAGCGAGTTCGTCACAGACCCTCCGAGCGGAAACTCCGTCGGGCGGTCCGAGTACTCGCTGCACAAGCGGGGGACGAGGCAGCGGTGAACATCTGAGGCACCCTAGCGTTGTCTGTGCGATTCCGTAAAACCCTCGACGTTAATGCGGTATTGACGACTGCGAGTACCCCGGATTCGGCGAAGTGCACCTCGGTCATCGCGCCCCCTCTGTCCGCATTCATCCCGACTAAATGGTGCATAACATGCGCAGGCGACTCTGGTGATATGTCCGATTCGTCACGCCACTTCACGCTTCCCACTGTGTCTGTGGCAACAATTCGAATTACCTGCGAACGGGATGTGTGTGTACGGAAACGATCAGCTCGAAATTTTCGACGAGGCCCCTGCCGTGGATGGCCGTTCGAATTCCCGTACGCGCCCCGGTGGTTGAGGGACCCGACGGGCGCGACTGTGACGGATCCCCGTCCGCGTGGCCGACGTTGTCCCACCTGCCGCATAGGCGGGCCTTGTTGGTGGCACGATGGTTCTGGCGGGGTGCGTGCGGGGTTGGCGCCCCCGGGCCGGGAGAGCGGACCGACCTAGGGTGTGATCTGTTGTGGCCATATCGCTGTCAGTGGTGCTGTTGTTGGGGATCATCCTCGTCGTACTGATGCGAGGAGGGACGATCAAGGCCGGACCGGCGGTCGTCGCCATCCTCTTCGGCTTCTTCCTCGCCTCGACCGGCATGGCCGACGACATTCAACGGTTCCTCAACTCGATAGCCGAGACGATCAACTCGATCCAGTTCTAGTGACTGGCCGGATGCGTACCGTGAACAAGCCGACAAAAAGACCTCCGGCCCGGTTCGGGGAGCAATCCCTCGGAACCGGGCCGGAGGCCGTTGGAGCGGGCGACGGGAATCGAACCCGCGTAGCTAGTTTGGAAGACTAGTGCTCTACCATTGAGCTACGCCCGCACAGCTCGCGCCGCAGGTCGGACGACCGGCGGCACAGAAGGCATCGTAGCGGTTCGCGCACCCACACCGCACACCCCATTCCCGCCGACGCCCCGCCGGTGCCCCGTCGCCGTACGACGCTCGCGGTGTACCGGCCGGCGCGCAGCGGAGCGGACCGGTGGCGCACCGGGGAAATGCGGCAGCCGCACTGCCTGTGGGCATGTACCCTACGTGTCGCACCAGACGGGGTGTGGCGCAGCTTGGTAGCGCGTCCGCTTTGGGAGCGGAAGGCCGTGGGTTCAAATCCCGCCACCCCGACCACCAGCCGAAATCCGCCGGGGAGACCCCGTGGCACGGCCGACTTCTCAAGATCGCCTTTTGGGGCCTGTACGCCCTGCGGTTACTATGCAAGCTGCGCGCCCGTGTGTCTGCACAGTTACGTCTCTCTCAAGGGCCGCTAATCAGCTTCAGGCCCTGCCCGATCAGGCAGAGGGCACAAGCAGACCCCCCAAGAAGTCAGCCACAAGGAGACCGAACCGTGAAGAGCGCCGTGGAGACCCTGAACCCGACCCGGGTTCGGCTCACTGTTGAGGTGCCCTTCGAGGAGCTCAAGGACAGCCTCGACGCGGCGTACAAGAAGATCAACCAGCAGGTCACGGTGAAGGGCTTCCGTAAGGGCAAGATCCCCGCCCGGGTCATCGACCAGCGGTTCGGCCGCGGTGCGGTCCTGGAGGAGGCGGTCAACGACGCGCTTCCGAAGTTCTACACCGACGCGGTCAACGAGGCCGAGCTGAACGTCCTCGGCCAGCCCGAGGTCGACATCACGGAGCTGAAGGACGGCGAGACGCTGAACTTCACCGCCGAGGTCGACGTCCGCCCGACCATCGAGATCCCGGACTACTCCGGCATCGAGGTCGAGGTCGACGCCATCGAGGTCAGCGACGAGGACGTGGACAAGGCGGTCGAGCAGCTCCGCGAGCGCTTCGCCTCCACCTCCCCGGTCGAGCGCGCCGCCGAGGACGGCGACGTCGTCACGATCGACCTGCAGGCCAAGGTCGACGGCGAGATCCTGGAGGACGGCGTCGCCGAGGGCGTCTCCTACACGATCGGCTCCGGCGAGCTGCTCGACGGCATCGACGACGCCGTGAAGGGCCTGGAGGCCGGGGCCGAGGCCACCTTCACCTCCGAGCTCAAGGGCGGCTCCGCGGCCGGCAAGGAGGCCGAGGTCACCGTCAAGGTCACCCAGGTCGCCGCCCGCGAGCTCCCGGCCCTGGACGACGAGTTCGCCCAGCTTGCCTCCGAGTTCGACACCTTCGAGGAGCTGCGCGCCGACAGCCGCACCCGCCTCGAGAACATGAAGCAGTACGACCAGGCCACGCAGGCCCAGGAGCGCGTCCTCGAGAAGCTGCTGGAGATCGTCGAGGTGCCCGTCCCCGAGAAGCTGCTCGAGGACGAGATCAACACCCGCAAGCACAACCTGGAGCACCACCAGCTCGGCCAGATGGGCCTCGACCTCGCGAAGTACCTGGAGATCCAGGGCAAGACCGAGGAGGAGTTCGAGACCGAGACCAAGGAAGCCGCGGTCAAGGGCATCAAGACCCAGTTCGTCCTCGACGAGCTGGTCGCCAAGGAGAAGCTGAACGTCAACCAGGAGGAGCTCACCGAGCACCTGGTCCGCCGTGCCGCCTCCTCCGGCATGTCCCCCGACCAGTTCGCCCAGGCGGTCGTCCAGCAGAACCAGGTCCAGCTCCTGGTCGGCGAGGTCGCCCGCGGCAAGGCCCTGGCCCTCGTGGTCGAGGCCTCCACGGTGAAGGACACCAACGGCGAGATCGTCGACCTCGAAGACGAGGAAGAGGACGAGACGGCCGAGGCCTCCGCCGAGGAAGCCGCCACCGAGGCCACCGAGGCCGCCGAGGAGAAGAACGAGGCCTGAGCGCTCCGCTCGTAAGGCCGTGACGGGCCCCCGGGACACTTGTGACCCCGGGGGCCCGTTCTTTTGGGGGGGCGTGGGGAACTGCGCGGGCAACCCACTACACGCCGCGCCCGCCGATATGCAGCCCGTGGCAGACGCGTCTGCGGCCTGCGGCGCCCTCGACGGGGCGTATTCCTTCCCAAGCCCCACCAGCGGAGCACATGCGCTGACAGCGAACAGTTCCCTTTGCGGGATTCCCCGGAGGGACCCGCGCGTTAGGGTCCATGAATACGAGGGCAGGGCTGTCGGCGTGACCGCCGGTGACTCCGGCCCTCCGCAGGGAACACGTGAGACGGCCCGGCGCCGTCGTCAAGACGAGCAGGTGGATACGTGACGAATCTGATGCCCTCCGCCGCCGGCGAGCCTTCCATCGGTGGTGGCCTCGGCGACCAGGTCTACAACCGGCTGCTCAACGAGCGGATCATCTTCCTCGGCCAGCCGGTCGACGACGACATCGCGAACAAGATCACCGCACAGCTGCTGCTCCTTGCCGCCGACCCGGACAAGGACATCTACCTGTACATCAACAGCCCCGGCGGTTCGATCACGGCCGGTATGGCGATCTACGACACCATGCAGTTCATCAAGAACGACGTGGTGACCATCGCCATGGGCCTCGCGGCCTCGATGGGCCAGTTCCTGCTCAGCGCGGGGACGCCCGGCAAGCGCTTCGCGCTGCCGAACGCCGAGATCCTGATCCACCAGCCCTCCGCCGGCCTCGCCGGTTCGGCCTCGGACATCAAGATCCACGCCGAGCGGCTGCTGCACACCAAGAAGCGCATGGCCGAGCTGACGTCCCTGCACACCGGCCAGTCGGTCGAGCAGATCACCCGCGACTCCGACCGGGACCGCTGGTTCGATGCCCACGAGGCCAAGGACTACGGCCTCATCGACGACGTCATCCCCACGGCCGCGGGTATGCCGGGCGGCGGCGGCACCGGGGCGGCGTAGCCGGCGTATGCCGACACGCCCCAGAAACACCCCAGCCGACCGCACAAGCCCCTCTCAGGCTCCCAGGAGACCACAGTGAACGACTTCCCCGGCAGCAGCCTCTACGACCGCCCCCAGGCCCAGTACAACGGCCCCACGGCCGAGTCCCGCTATGTGATCCCGCGCTTCGTCGAGCGCACCTCCCAGGGCATTCGTGAGTACGACCCGTACGCGAAGCTCTTCGAGGAGCGGGTGATCTTCCTCGGCGTCCAGATCGACGACGCCTCCGCCAACGACGTCATGGCGCAGCTGCTGTGCCTGGAGTCCATGGACCCCGACCGGGACATCTCGGTCTACATCAACAGCCCCGGCGGCTCCTTCACGGCGCTCACGGCCATCTACGACACGATGCAGTTCGTGAAGCCGGACATCCAGACGGTCTGCATGGGCCAGGCGGCCTCCGCCGCCGCGATCCTGCTGGCCGCCGGTACGCCCGGCAAGCGCATGGCGCTGCCGAACGCCCGTGTGCTGATCCACCAGCCGTACAGCGAGACGGGCCGGGGCCAGGTCTCCGACCTGGAGATCGCGGCCAACGAGATCCTCCGGATGCGCGCGCAGCTGGAGGAGATGCTGGCCAAGCACTCGACCACGCCGATCGAGAAGATCCGCGAGGACATCGAGCGCGACAAGATCCTCACGGCCGAGGACGCCCTGTCGTACGGCCTGATCGACCAGATCATCTCCACCCGCAAGATGAACAACGCCTCGGTCCGCTGACGCGGAAGGCAGTATGATCTGCCACCCCCTTGGCGCGGTTTGCGCACGGTTTGCGCATGGACCGCGAACGGTTCGACTCGGTGCACGACAAGGTGCACGTCAAAGCGAACCGTGCCAAGGGGGGCCCGAACGGGGGGCCAGGCAAGGTACCGTCGACATAAGGCAGCACCAGGAGCCGCTGGACTTCTCATCGTCCAGGCGTCTCCCAGGCGAAGGGGAAGCACACCGTGGCACGCATCGGTGACGGCGGCGATCTGCTCAAGTGCTCGTTCTGCGGCAAGAGCCAGAAGCAGGTCAAGAAGCTCATCGCAGGGCCCGGTGTGTACATCTGCGACGAGTGCATCGACCTCTGCAACGAGATCATCGAGGAAGAGCTCGCGGAGACCAGCGAGGTCCGCTGGGAGGAACTCCCGAAGCCCCGCGAGATCTACGAGTTCCTCGAGGGCTATGTGGTTGGCCAGGAGGCGGCCAAGAAGGCCCTCTCCGTCGCGGTGTACAACCACTACAAGCGGGTCCAGGCCGGTGAGAACGGCGGCGGCCAAGGCCGCGAGGACGCCATCGAGTTGGCGAAGTCCAACATCCTGCTGCTGGGCCCCACGGGCTCGGGCAAGACGCTCCTCGCCCAGACCCTGGCCCGCATGCTGAACGTCCCGTTCGCCATCGCCGACGCGACGGCGCTCACGGAGGCGGGCTACGTCGGCGAGGACGTCGAGAACATCCTCCTGAAGCTCATCCAGGCGGCGGACTACGACGTCAAGAAGGCCGAGACGGGCATCATCTACATCGACGAGATCGACAAGGTGGCCCGAAAGAGCGAAAACCCGTCGATCACGCGTGACGTGTCGGGCGAAGGCGTCCAGCAGGCGCTCCTGAAAATCCTGGAAGGCACGACGGCCTCGGTCCCGCCGCAGGGCGGCCGCAAGCACCCGCACCAGGAGTTCATCCAGATCGACACGACGAACGTCCTGTTCATCGTGGGCGGCGCGTTCGCCGGCCTGGAGAAGATCATCGAGTCCCGGGCGGGCGCGAAGGGCATCGGCTTCGGCGCGACGATCCGCTCGAAGCGGGAGCTGGAGTCCAAGGACCAGTTCGAGGACGTCATGCCCGAGGACCTGGTCAAGTTCGGCATGATCCCCGAGTTCATCGGCCGTCTCCCGGTCATCACCTCGGTGCACAACCTGGACCGGGAAGCCCTCCTCCAGATCCTCGTCGAGCCGCGCAACGCGCTGATGAAGCAGTACCAGCGCCTCTTCGAACTCGACGGTGTGGAGCTGGACTTCGAGCGCGAGGCCCTGGAGGCCATCGCCGACCAGGCCATCCTCCGCCAGACCGGCGCCCGCGGCCTGCGCGCCATCATGGAAGAGGTCCTGATGTCGGTGATGTACGAGGTCCCGTCCCGCAAGGACGTGGCCCGAGTCGTCATCACGGCGGACGTCGTCCACTCGAACGTGAACCCGACCCTGATCCCCCGCGACGCGCGCGGGCGGGGGCCGGGGGAGCAGAAGACGGCGTAACCCGAGGAACACAGAAGGGCCCCTGCCAACCGGCAGGGGCCCTTTGCTGTTTGCCGAGGTCTCAGAGGGCGGTATGAGAGTGCATGGGGGTTTTGTCGTCACCTGAACGTGTGGCGGTGCGGCATCCTGGCCGGTCGGCGGCCATGGGCATGTTGGGCTGGTCGCCGTGAGCGAGCGCAAGCCCTACAAGACCGACGTGAGCGACGAGCAGTGGGCGCTGGTCGAGCCTGTGATCGCCGCGTGGAAGGCCGCGCTCCCTCGGTCAGCGGCCATCAGGGCCGGTACGAGATGCGGGCGATCGTCAACGCGCTCCGCTGCGTGCGCGGCAGGTGTGCGAGGCGATGGACGTGGCGGTCGCGCCCAACAACATCAACAACGTCCGCCTCAAGCTCAAGCGGCTGGCCGGCCGCGGGATCCTGACCGAGACCGAGCCAGGCTTGTTCCCCCAGCCTTGGCCGTAGTCGACCGACGTCGCTACGACCCGCCCGCTTGTCCCGCACGAAACGAAGAATCGCGCATCAGGTCTCATACCGCCCTCTCATGAGTCCCATCTGACCCTCTGCCAACACATTCCGCATCTCGGGGGAACCTCACATCGAATGGGCCGGGACACCCGCAGATGCCCTGGCCCCGAACCTTCTGCTTACATACCCGTTTTCGCCTTCATGGTCCCGTCACCACGTTCGTAGATGTGGATCCACGGGTACCGGTGGATCGCCCCGAGGTCGATGTGGAGCTGAGAGTACTGGAAGTCGCCCCTGCGCCAGGTCCGCAAGCCCCCGTGACTGTCCCCTTTCCACTTGTAATACTCCGGACCCTTCGACCCGCTCCGGTCCAGTCCCTCCCACGACCAGCCCAGCACCGCCGCCCAGTCGTAGACCTTGTGGTTGACGTTCGGTGTCCCGTAGGACGTGACCCGCTTGCCGTTGAAGCAGAACCGCTCGTTGACCTGGAAGTACGCGAACTTCCTTTTGTCGGCGGCCCACAGCCAGTACGTCGTTCCCCGGCTCTTGCACCCTGTAGCCGCCAGAGCCGTCGTCGTCGACGTCGACTTCGCCGGTCCGGCGGACGCGAAATTCTCGACCGTCGTGGTGGTCGTCATCGTCTCCGCCTCCGCGTCGACGGTCGTTTCCTCGGTCGTGGACCCCACTGGGTACCCGATCCAGTAACCCGACGACAGCAGCTCGTCCGTGTCGTGCTCACTGAGCTGATCGTTCTTCGCCGCCGCCAGGAAGATGCTTGATTCCTTGTGCTGAGCAGCCTCCTCACGCGTGAGGGGAGTCGGCTCGTGGGCGTCGAGGTGACGGCGATACGCCTGTTCCGGAGTTTCCGAGTCAGCCGGAGCGGCAGCCGCCGTCAGACTGGCCCCGACGGCCATGACCACGGCCGTGACCAGCGTCGAACGTAAACGTATAAGCATCAAAAATCCTCCGTGAATCGAACAAGTGTCGCGTACCACGGGAGAACTTAGGGGCCCGTGTGAACGTCCAGCCAGAGATCTGAGGGACATCTGAGGTTTTCCTGCAAAACCCCCGCCGGCGGGGGCTCCTCACATCACGGGGTCACGCGGTCGGCACGACGAACGGCCCCACGGCCTCGTGATGGTCGCTGCCGTCGCACGGTTCGTCGCAGTTGCAGGGGCACTTGCAGTCGTCCACGGGGCGGAACCAGTAGTCCTCTTCCCCGATGACAAAGCTCGGGATGGGCTCGCCCCGTTCGCAGAGCTCCAGCAGCTCCAGCGCCTGGCGGTACACCTTGCCTCGCTCGCACTCGCGCAGACGGTCGGGGTCCAGGGACACGCTGACCGCCTCACGGTGCTGGTCGTTCAGGTCTCCCATCACGGACTCCACATCCCAGCCCAGCCACTCCAGGGCATCGGCCAGCGTGGCTATGCACTCCACCCGGTGCTCAGGTTCGCGTCCGGGCTTGTTCGAGCCCACGTGGTAGTGGTCGTCATTGAGGATCAGTGGGCGCTGGTCGAGCCTGTGATCGCCGCGTGGAAGGCCGCGCATCCCTCGGTCAGCGGCCATCTGGGCCGGTACGCGATGCGGGAGGTCGTCAACGCGCTGCTCTACCAGGGCCGGACTGGTTGCCAGTGGGAGCTGCTCCCGCACGACTTTCCGCCGCCCGGCGCGGTGAAGTACTACTTCTACACCTGGCGTGACGACGGCGTCGACCAGACCATTCACGACCTGCTGCGCTGGCAGGTGCGGGAAATGGCGCGCCGGAAGGCGGATCCGAGCCTGGTGGTGCTCGACACCCAGAGCGTGCACGCGGCGGCTGGGGTGCCCGCTGAGTCGACGGGGCGTGATGCGGCAAAAAAGGTACCGGGCCGCAAGCGCGGCCTGGCCGTTGACGTTCTGGGGCTGGTGATCGCGGTGATCGCGGTGATCGCGGTGATCGCGGTGGTCGTGGCGGCCGCGTCGGCGCACGAGAACGCCGTCGGCATCGCGCTGCTGGACAAGGTCGCCGCCGACACCGACACCGTGCGGAAGGTCCTGGTCGACCAGGGCTTCAAGAAGCCGTCGTCGCGCACGGTCAGAAGGTGGGCATCGAGGTCGAGGTCGTGGAGCGCAACCCCGCGCGGACCGGGTTCGTTCCCCAGGCCAAGCGGTGGGTCGTGGAACGCGCCTATGGGATCTTGATGCTGCACCGCAGGCTGGTGCGCGACTACGAGCATCTGCCCCGCAGTTCGGAGTCGCGGGTGTACTGGGCGATGACCGCGGTGATACTGCGCCGGCTGACCTCGGCGACCGTGCCCGCCTGGCGCACCGCATGACCGGCGGGGAGCTGACCCTCGGCGCGGTGCTGGCACGGCTGGAGGAGCGGGAACGCGAGATCACCGCGCAGGCCGAGACCACGCGGGAACAGATCACGCAGCTGACCACACAGCTCGACGAACTCGTCCGGGCCGCCGAAGAAGTCCGGATCACCCGCAAGACACTGCTGGAGCTGCCCGACCGCAACCGCCCGCGCCGCCGGCACCGAAACTGCCAGACCATCCGGCCTACCAGCAGATCATGGCGGTGTTCACCGCGGCCGACCATCCGCTGCGTGCGCGGCAGGTGTGCGAGGCGATGGACGTGGCGGTCGCGCCCAACAACATCAACAACGTCCGCCTCAAGCTCAAGCGGCTGGCCGGCCGCGGGATCCTGACCGAGACCGAGTCAGGCTTGTTCCCCCAGCCTTGGCCGTAGTCGACCGACGTCGCTACGACCCGCCCGCTTGTCCCGCACGAAACGAAGAATCGCGCATCAGGTCTCATACCGCCCTCTCACACCTCGACGGCTGTTGTCACCGGTCGGACGTCACGCCTTGACGCGCACCTCGTCGCGGAACTTCGCGGTGATGTCCGCGGCGGTCGCCTGGTCGGTCGGCTTCTCGGCGACGATGCTTGCGAGGTCCATCGGCATCACGATGCCCAGCGTGCTGTAGTCGCCCCACGCGCAGTAGGAGACGTTCATCTCGCTAGGGCCGTCGCCGGACGCGCCGTCGGTGGGCTCGATCTTGGCGTCCTGGCACTTGAGGACCGCGCCCTCGGCGTTGTCGTAGGACTTCGGCTCACCGATCATGGTGACCTTCACGTCGTCGTCGCTTTTCCCGGACTCGGACTTCATGTGAGCCAGGAAGGCGTCGACGACCTTCTCAGGGTCCTCGATCTCGCCGTAGACCCCGCCGAACTTGATCATCTTCTGCGACAGGGGATTGTCCTTGTTGCCGGACATGTAGCCGGCGGAGACATCCGTGGGGTCCTTGACTCCCCACTTCTTCGCGTCCTTGATGTCGTCCGACGTCATGGTGTCGTCGGCGCTGCTGTCCTTCTTGTACTCGGTGAGCACCGTCGCGGGCGTCGTCAGCTTGTGGGCGCCGTCGTCCGCGATGTCCGCGCCGCCGATGACGAAGTACGCGCCGACCGCGATCGCGGCCACGACCGCCACCGAGCCGAGGATGATGCCGAGCTTCTTCTTGCCACCGGGCGCCGGCGGCTGCGGGGCGCCGTAGGGCGGCTGCTGACCGTACGGGGGCTGCTGGCCGTAGCCGGGCTGGCCGTAGGGCTGCGTCTGGGGCGGGACGCCCTGGGGGGCCTGGGGCGCCTGCTGGGGGTAGCCGTAGCCGGGCTGCTGTGGGGGCGCCTGCTGCGGGTAGCCGTAGCCGGGCTGGGGGGCGGCCTGCGGCGGCTGCTGGCCGTAGGGGCCCGGCTGACCGTACGGTCCGGGCTGCTGGGGCTGCCCGCCGTACGGGCCCGGCTGGTTGTAGCTCATTTCTGGGTTCCCCTCCAGATGCTTATGCGTTCCCGACATCCTGACGTACGGATCGCTCATGCGAAGCACCGGGGGCGCCACCGTTACCAACTGCTCTGGTTTCACCACACGTCTGTGACAGGTGTGTCCTTCACCGTGACCTGATCCGCAGGTGCGGCGTTAGGCAGAACGTGGTCGTACCTTCATGCGGGTGTGGGGCTTGCGTACGAGGAGGGGTGGGCAGTGGACGAGACGGGTGGGGCCGCTCGGCTGCGGGTTCTGACCGCGGTCGTTCCCGTCTGGCTGAACCGTGCGGAGCATGAGCGGGCGCACGAGGCCTGCCACGCTTCGGCGTTGCTGTGGAACCGGACGGTCTCCTGGGTCCGTGAGGAGTGGACGGCGGGTCGGTCTCCTGGCCGGGAAGACATCCGGCGTCACGTCACCTCGCTGCCGGGCGAAGTGCGTCCAGTGCACGCCCACACCGCGCAGGCCGTTGCCTACGATCTGGCGGATGCCATCGCCCTGGCGCGGACGAACAAAGCGCAGGGGATCAGCGGCGTGAAGTTCCCGTGGCGAGAGAAGAGCTACAGGCCCCTTGTGTTCACCGCCCGTTTCGGCTGGAAGGTCAAGGATCACGCTCGTCTGGTTCTGTCGTTGGGGAAGTCTCGCGAACGGATTGTGTTGCCAGTGCCGGAGTTCGCTGACAGGTTCGGTCTGGTGGTCACACCGGACCGTTGGGGCGAGATGAAACTGTGCTGGGGCAGCTCGGCTCGCAGATGGGCGCTTCACATCTCCTATCGCTCCCTTGATGACAGCCTGCCCAGCGCTTCGGGCCCCGCAGCGGGAGATCAACCCGGCGAGACACAACAAGTGGTGACCATCGCGGTGGACGAAGGCATCATCAACCCCATGACATTGGCCACCGTCGCCCCGGACGGCGGCTACGAAGCTCTCGTCCTCAACGGGCGTAGCGCTCGCGCGGTCAAGCAGGCGCGCAACAAGGGCATGGCTCAGGTGCAGTCCAAGATGTCCCGCTGTCGCGTTGGCTCGCGTCGGCACCGCAAGTTGGCAGAGGCGAGGAAGAAACTCAAGGCGAAGACCGACCGTCGACTACGCGACTTCAACCACCAGGTCACCGCAAAGGCCAACCGGTTCATCCGCGAGGTGGTGGCGGCACACCAGCAAGAGGCTCCCGAAGGCGTCCAGGTGGTGGCGCGGCTGGTCGTGGGCGATGTCCGTGGAATCGAAAAGAACACGGAGAAGCGACGCCGTGCCTCCCGTTCAACCAGGCAGCAGCTTTCGCAGTGGGAGCGCGGAGTCCAAGAGCGCCAACTCATCTACAAAACCGGGCTGCCGATCCAACACATCAGCGAAGCGAACTCCTCACAGACCTGCCCTTACTGCCTAAGCCGCCGCAAGGTGCGTGGGCGTACGTACGTCTGCGTGAACACGAGCTGTGCCCTGGTTCTACACAGGGACGCGGTGGGCGGGGTGAACATCCACACCCTCGCCGTCAACGACGGGACCTTCGTCCCGGTCTCACCCGGCACCAAGATGCGGGTGAAGTATCTACGGGCCCAACCCGGCTGGTCATCCGACCAACGGGAACGCCATGGCTTCCACCAGCAGGCACAGGTGCGTGCTGGTGCGGGGCGGAGGCGTGAAGCACGTAGTAGTGCCCGGAACCGGGCCATCGGCGCCGATGCTCCAATCGATGCTGATGATGCTGCCGCTCTCTTCAAGGGGAGCGCTGTGATCCACGACGGCGGAGCCGCTACCTCATCCGGTACCGGCCGGGCTCTTGCCCACACTGCCCGAAAGGCAACAGAAGGCAGGAACTCCGGCGTTTTCGCCGGGGAGGTTCGCACCTCTAAACTGACCCCGTGACCGAGAACGCTCAGCAGCAGCCACCAGCGCCCGCCACCGATCTGCCGACCCAGTACGCGCCGGCCGAGGTAGAGGGGACGCTGTACGAGCGCTGGGTGGAGAAGGGCTACTTCGAGGCGGACGAGAAGAGCGACAAGCCCGCGTACACCATCGTCATCCCGCCGCCGAACGTCACGGGAAGCCTGCACCTCGGGCACGCCTTCGAGCACACCCTCATCGACGCCCTGACGCGCCGTAAGCGCATGCAGGGCTTCGAGACGCTGTGGCAGCCCGGCATGGACCACGCCGGCATCGCCACGCAGAACGTCGTCGAGCGCGAGCTGGGCAAGGAGGGCAAGTCCCGCCACGACCTCGGCCGTGAGGCGTTCGTCGAGCGCGTCTGGCAGTGGAAGGGCGAGTCCGGCGGACAGATCTCCGGCCAGATGCGCCGCCTCGGCGACGGCGTCGCCTGGTCCCGCGAGCGCTTCACCATGGACGAGGGGCTGTCCCAGGCCGTCCAGACCATCTTCAAGAAGCTCTACGACGACGAGCTGATCTACCGCGCCGAGCGCATCATCAACTGGTGTCCGCGCTGCCTCACCGCCATCTCGGACATCGAGGTCGAGTACCAGGACGACGACGGCGAACTCGTCTCCATGAAGTACGGCGAGGGCGACGAGACCATCGTCGTCGCGACGACCCGCGCCGAGACCATGCTCGGTGACACCGCCGTCGCCGTTCACCCCGAGGACGAGCGCTACAAGCACCTCGTCGGCAAGCTCATCAGGCTCCCGCTGACCGACCGCTCCATCCCGGTCGTCGCCGACGAGCACGTCGACCCCGAGTTCGGCACGGGTGCCGTCAAGGTCACCCCGGCCCACGACCCGAACGACTTCGAGATCGGCCAGCGTCACAACCTGCCGTCCATCGCCGTGATGGACGAGCACGCCGTCATCACCGCCCACGGCCCCTTCCAGGGCCTGGACCGGCTGGAGGCCCGCTCCGCCATCGTCGCCGCCCTGCGTGCCGAGGGCCGGATCGTCGCCGAGAAGCGGCCGTACGTCCACTCCGTGGGCCACTGCTCCCGCTGCAAGACCACTCTGGAGCCCCGCCAGTCCCTCCAGTGGTGGGTCAAGGTCGGCCCGCTCGCCAAGGCCGCCGGTGACGCGGTCCGCGACGGCCGGGTCAAGATCCACCCCCAGGAGATGGAGAAGCGGTACTTCGACTGGGTCGACAACCTCCACGACTGGTGCATCTCACGGCAGTTGTGGTGGGGCCACCGCATCCCGGTCTGGTACGGGCCGAACGGCGAGACCGTCTGCGTCGGACCGGACGAGCAGCCGCCGGGCACCGAGGCCGAGGGCTGGAAGCAGGACACCGACGTCCTCGACACCTGGTTCTCGTCCGGCCTGTGGCCCTTCTCCACACTCGGCTGGCCCGAACAGACCGATTCGCTCGCGAAGTTCTACCCGAACTCCGTCCTGGTCACCGGCTACGACATCCTCTTCTTCTGGGTCGCCCGGATGATGATGTTCGGCCTGTACGCGATGGACGGCACCCCGCCGTTCCACACCATCGCCCTGCACGGCATGGTCCGCGACCAGTTCGGCAAGAAGATGTCGAAGTCCTTCGGCAACGCGGTCAACCCGCTGGACTGGATGGACAAGTACGGCAGCGACGCCCTGCGCTTCACCCTCGCCCGCGGCGCCAACCCGGGCGTCGACGTCCCGATCGGCGAGGACTGGGTCCAGGGTTCCCGCAACTTCGCCAACAAGATCTGGAACGCCACGCGCTTCGCGCTGATGAACGGCGCGACGGTCGAGGGCCCGCTGCCGGAGCCGTCGGCGATGTCGTCGACGGACCGCTGGATCCTCTCCCGCCTGAACTCGGTGGTCGCCGAGGTCGACGCGTACTACGAGGACTACCAGTTCGCCAAGCTCTCGGACTCCCTGTTCCACTTCGCCTGGGACGAGGTCTTCGACTGGTACGTCGAGCTCTCCAAGACGACGTTCCAGGCGGGCGGCGAGCCGGCCGAGGTCTCCAAGCGTGTCCTCGGCGAGGTCCTCGACGTCACGCTGAAGCTCCTGCACCCGGTCGTGCCGTTCGTGACGGAGACGCTGTGGACCACGCTCACCGGCGGCGAGTCCCTCGTCATCGCCGACTGGCCGAAGGACAGCGGCTTCCGTGACAACGCCGCCGAGCGCGAGATCGAGCTGGTCCAGCAGGTCGTCACCGAGGTCCGCCGGTTCCGTGCCGACCAGGGCCTCCAGCCCGGCCAGCGCGTCCCGGCCCGTCTCACGCTCGACGGTACGGCGCTGGCCCCGCACGAGGCCGCGATCCGTCAGCTGCTCCGTCTCCAGCCCGAGGGCGAGGGCTTCTCGGCGACCGCGACCCTGCCGGTGGCGGGGGCCGAGGTCGCGCTGGACCTCTCCGGTGTGATCGACGTCGCCGCCGAGCGCAAGCGCCTCGCCAAGGACCTCGCCGCCGCCGAGAAGGAGAAGGCGCAGGCCACGGCCAAGCTCGGCAACGAGGCGTTCCTCGCGAAGGCGCCGGACCAGGTGGTGGACAAGATCCGCGGGCGTCTGGCGAAGGCGGACGAGGACATCGCCCGGATCGCCGCGCAGCTGGAGCGACTGCCGCAGGCGTAGCAAGTCGTACGTCGTCGAAGGCCCCCGGTGCTTCTCAGGCACCGGGGGCCTTCGGCTGAGCGGGGGGCGGATCGCGCGGCCCGGCACTCACGGGGCGCCGCCGCGCCCACCCGTGCCGCCCCAGCGGCACGATTGCCCGCAGAGGGGGCGGGCAACGGCGGGCAACGTGGCCCGGGTCGCACCCCCAGGTTTTTCAGGGGCGCGGGAACCGCGCGGACCAACCCCCACTCAGCCGAAGCCGCCACACAACCCGCACCCCCGAGCTGCCGGGCGCCCCGGGTCCGGCAGAGCCCCACCCGTAGACTGGACCCCGTGAGTGAGCCCCCGTACGACCGCAGTGAGCAGCCCGACGAGATCGACCCCTTCGAGGAGATCATCGCCGCCGAGACGGACCGGGACCCGGATCTCGCGGTGATCGAGGCCGGCAGCCGTACCCTGCGCACCCAGGGCGGCGCGGCGGAGGCCGACGTCCCCACCCGCCCCGCCGACCCCGAGCTCGACAAGGCCCTGCGCGCGGTCGAGACGGAGCTGGCGTCGCGCTGGGGCGAGACCAAGCTGGACCCCTCGGTCACCAGGATCGCCACGCTCATGGACGTGCTCGGCGAGCCGCAGCGGTCGTACCCCTCCATCCACATCACCGGCACCAACGGCAAGACCTCCACCGCCCGCATGATCGAGGCCCTCCTCGGTGCCTTCGAGCTGCGCACCGGGCGGTACACCTCGCCGCACGTCCAGTCGATCACCGAGCGCATCAGCCTCGACGGCGCGCCCATCTCCGCCGAGCGGTTCATCGAGACGTACGAGGACATCAAGCCGTACATCGAGATGGTCGACTCCCAGCAGGAGTACCGGCTGTCCTTCTTCGAGGTGCTCACCGGCATGGCCTACGCCGCCTTCGCCGACGCGCCCGTCGATGTCGCCGTCGTCGAGGTGGGGATGGGTGGCACCTGGGACGCCACCAATGTGATCGACGGTGACGTCGCCGTCGTGACCCCCATCGATCTCGATCACACCGACCGGCTCGGCACCACCCCCGGCGAGATCGCCCAGGAGAAGGCCGGCATCGTCAAGCAGGACGCGACCGTGATCCTCGCCCAGCAGCCGGTCGACGCCGCTCAGGTGATGCTGAAGAGGGCCGTCGAGGTCGACGCGACCGTGGCTCGTGAGGGGCTCGAGTTCGGGGTCGTCGCACGGCAGGTCGCCGTCGGCGGGCAGTTGGTCACCCTGCGCGGGCTCGGCGGGGAGTACGAGGAGGTGTACCTCCCGCTGCACGGCCCGTACCAGGCGCACAACGCGGCGGTCGCCCTCGCCGCCGTCGAGGCGTTCTTCGGCGTCGGGGCGCAGCGGCCGGAGCGGCTCGACATCGACACCGTCCGGAAGGCCTTCGCGACCGTCTCGTCGCCGGGCCGCCTCGAAGTCGTACGGCGCTCCCCGACCGTCGTCCTGGACGCCGCCCACAACCCGGCGGGGGCCCGGGCCACCGCCGAGGCCGTCGGTGAGGCGTTCGACTTCAGCAGGCTGATCGGTGTGGTCGGGGCCAGCGGCGACAAGAACGTACGGGGGCTCCTTGAGGCCTTCGAGCCGATCTTCGCCGAGGTCGTGATCACCCAGAACTCCAGCCATCGCGCGCTGGACGCCGACGAACTGGCCGCGATCGCGGTCGAGGTGTTCGGCGAGGAGCGGGTGCAGGTCGAGCCGCAGCTGCCGGACGCGCTGGAGGCGGCGATCACGCTCGCCGAGGAGGAGGGCGAGTTCGCGGGCGGTGGCGTCCTGGTCACCGGTTCCGTCATCACCGTCGGTGAGGCCCGGCTGCTGCTGGGGAAGGGCTGAGTTTCGAGCATGCGTACCCTCTGTGCTTCGACCCTGATCGGCGAGTTCTTCGTGATCGGCTTCGCCGGGCTGGTCGCCATGAAAGACCCCGACCTGTCCATGACCACGGTGTGGACGGTCAGCGGTGTCGCCATGTTCCTGTGCGTCGTACTGTGCGGCCTCGTCACCCGGCCCGGTGGCATCCAGCTCGGCTGGGCGCTCCAGGTGGGGCTGATCGCCTTCGGCTTCTTGGTGCCGACCATGTTCTTCATGGGCGCGGTGTTCGCGGTCCTGTGGTGGGCCTCGGTGCATTTCGGGCGGAAGGTGGACGAGGCGAAGGCGCGGTTCGCCGCGCAGACGGCCACCGGGGCCGGAGCCGGGGCGTCCTGACGCTGCGTGACGCCGTGCCGGAGGCGCCCTGTAGCCTCTGAGCTCCGCACACCTGTGAATGAAGGAGTCAGCACCGTGAGCCAGCGCACCCTCGTCCTGCTCAAGCCCGACGCCGTCCGTCGCGGCCTGACCGGCGAGATCATCAGCCGTATCGAGCGCAAGGCCGGCTGGCAGATCACCGCGCTGGAACTGCGGACGCTGGACCAGGACACGCTGGAGCAGCACTACGGCGAGCACGAGGGCAAGCCGTTCTACGAGCCGCTGGTGGCGTTCATGTCCTCCGGGCCGGTCGTGGCGCTGGTCGTCGAGGGTGAGCGGGTCATCGAGGGCGTTCGCGCGCTGGCCGGTCCGACCGACCCGATCGCCGCCGCGCCGGGCTCCATCCGGGGCGACTACGGCGTCATCGTCCGCGAGAACCTGATCCACGCGTCGGACTCCGAGGAGTCGGCGGCCCGCGAGCTGAAGATCTTCTTCCCGGGCCTGGTGTAACTCCCGGTACGGACTGCGAGAGCCCCGCCCCCGTCAGGGGCGCGGGGCTCATGGCCAGGGCCGGAAACTCCGCCGTATCGCGGCATATGCGTGCCGATCGGGGGAACGCGCACCCCCGATGGACCGTCTCCACAGGCGAGGCGGCGCATCGCGTGTCCACAATGGCGAAGACCCTCGCGCAGTGTTCGTGCGGGCGAGACTACGATGTAAGCCTTCACGTCACAGCACCCACTTCGCCGACCCGAAAAGCCCTGAAAAGCTGTCAAAAGCTGTCAGTGCTCTACCAGGGAAGGCCAGACGAATCCTGATGGGGAACTCAATGTCGTTCATCGGCCGTGACATGGCTGTCGACCTCGGGACCGCCAACACGCTGGTGTACGTCAGGGGTCGCGGGATCGTACTGAACGAGCCGTCCGTCGTCGCGATCAACACCAACACCGGTGGCATCCTCGCGGTCGGCGCGGAGGCGAAGAAGATGATCGGGCGGACGCCGGGCAACATCGTTGCCGTACGTCCGCTGAAGGACGGTGTCATCGCCGACTTCGAGATCACCGAGCGGATGCTCCGCTACTTCATTCTGAAGATCCACAAGCGGCGTTATCTCGCCCGTCCTCGGGTCGTCGTCTGTGTTCCGTCCGGGATCACCGGTGTCGAGCGGCGCGCCGTCATCGAGGCGTCGTCCCAGGCCGGTGCCCGCCAGGTGCACATCATCGAGGAGCCCATGGCCGCGGCCATCGGCTCCGGCCTGCCGGTTCACGAGGCCACGGGCAACATGGTGGTGGACATCGGCGGCGGCACCACGGAGGTCGCGGTCATCTCCCTCGGCGGCATCGTCACCGCCCAGTCCATCCGCGTCGCGGGCGACGAGTTGGACAACGCGATCATCCAGCACATCAAGAAGGAGTACTCGCTCCTTCTCGGTGAGCGGACGGCCGAACAGATCAAGATCACGATCGGTTCGGCGTACGACCTCGACGCCGACGAGCACACCGAGATCCGCGGCCGGGACCTGGTCTCCGGTCTGCCCAAGACCGTCGTCATCTCCGCGGCCGAAGTGCGGAAGGCGATCGAGGAACCCGTCAACGCCATCGTCGATGCGGTGAAGACGACCCTCGACAAGTGCCCGCCGGAGCTGTCCGGCGACATCATGGACCGAGGAATCGTTCTGACCGGCGGCGGAGCCCTGCTCCGCGGCCTCGACGAACGGCTCCGCCGGGAGACCGGTATGCCGATCCACATCGCCGAGGACCCGCTGGACAGCGTGGCGCTCGGTTCCGGCAAGTGCGTCGAGGAGTTCGAGGCGTTGCAGCAGGTGCTCGACGCCCAGCCCCGCAGATGACGTGACCCGTCGATTCCGCCGTACGAGACGATCTCCTCTCGTGCGGCGGATCGTTGATATTCAGGCATAAGCTCCCACAAAGCGCCCCTCGTTTCACCCGCCCCGGGTGTTCCAGGGGCTACCCGAATTCCCGAACCCCTGTTGAATTCCTATGAGGAAGGCACGGCCGCCGCACGTGAGGGACACACGAGAGAGCCGGCTGCTCCTGGTGCTGCTGGTCGCCGTCGCGTTCGCGCTGATCACGGTGGACATCCGCGGCGGGGAGGACTCACCGGTCGACGGTGCCCGACACGCCGCGTCCGCCGTCTTCGGCCCGATCGAGGACGGGGTGGCGACCGCCGTCGACCCGATCGGCAACGCCGTCAGCGCCGTCCGCGACTCCGGCTCCCGTCATGACCGGCTCGCCGCCCTGGAGAAGGAGAACGCGGCCCTCAAGGCGCGGCTCGGCAGCGACGACCGCAACCGCAGCCGGGTCAAGCAGCTCGACAAGATGCTGAAGACCGCCGCGAACGGCCAGTACGGCATCAAGGGCGCCGAGGTCATCGCCATAGGAGCGGCCCAGGGCTTCTCCTGGACCGTCACCATCGACATCGGCTCGAACGACGGCATCACCCGCGACATGACCGTCCTGAACGGCGACGGGCTGGTCGGGCGGGTCACCACCGTCGGCCCGAACACCGCCACCGTCCTCCTCGCCAACGACCCCGACTTCACCGTCGGTACGCGCATGGAGGCCACCGACGAACTCGGCTTCGCCTCCGGGCAGGGCGACCGCCCGCTGCGCGTCGAACTCCTCAACGGCAAGGCCAAGGTGAGGAAGGGCGACCGGCTCGTCACCTTCGGCTCGCAGGCCGACAAGCCGTTCGTGCCGGGCGTCCCCGTCGGTGTCGTCTCCCGCGTCGACCCCTCCGGCGGCGACCTGACCCGCACGATCTACGTCAGGCCGTACGTGGCCTTCACCCAGCTCGACATCGTCGGCGTCGTCGTCCAGCCGCCCCGCAAGGACCCGCGCGACACGGTGCTTCCGGACAAGCCGAAGCCCACCCCGACGCCGACCGTGACGGTGACGGTCACACCGGAGGCGGACGCGCCCCTCGACGGACAGCAGCAAGAGCAGTAGGACACACAGGAGCTGACACCCCATGCGCTTCAACCGGATGCTGCTCTCCAGCACCTTGGTGATCGTCGCCCTGGTGATCCAGGTGAGCGTCCTCGCCCGACTCCATCTCCCGGGCGCCGTACCGGACCTCGTCCTCCTCACCGTCCTCGGGCTCGCCCTGGTCTACGGCCATGTCGGCGGCGCCCTCATCGGCTTCGGCGCCGGACTGCTGTCCGACCTCGCGCCACCCGCCGACCACGCGGCCGGCCGGTACGCCTTGGTGCTGTGCGTCATCGGCTACCTCGTGGGCCTCGCGAAGCCCGAGTCCGGACGGCTCAAGTCGGCGACCGGCCCGATGGCCGTGGTCGTCGTCGCCGCGATCGGCTCGACCCTGCTGTACGCGGGTGTCGGCGCCCTCGTCGGCGACGACGCGGCCCGTCATGTCGGCCTGCCCAGCCTGCTGTTCACGGCCGCGCTGTACGACCTGCTGCTCGCGCCCTTCGTGGTCCCCGGCATCATGGCGCTCGCACGCCGCGCCGAGAACAACCCGCTCTCCGAGACGGGCGGCGCCGGCAAGGCGGCCGACGTCTCCTCGGGCTGGCTCTCCTCCGGCACGGGGCTGCGCATCGGCAACCAGCGCGGACTCCGTATCAAGGCCGCGCGTTCGCGGATGGCCCGCGCGGGCCGCATCAAGGGGGTCAAGCGGCTGTGAGGGCACGTCAGAAACACCACCCGTACCCGCACCACCCGTACACGCGCTGAGAGGGGGAGACAGTGACCAACATCCCGGAGACCGGACGGACCCCACGGGTCCAGATCCGGCTCGTCATCATCCAGATCCTCGTCTTCTCCCTCCTCGGCACCCTGGGCGGCCGCCTCTGGTACCTCCAGATCCGCGAGGGCGACGCCTACGCCAAGGAGGCGTCGGGCAACCACGTCCAGCAGGTCGTGCAGCCCGCCGTACGCGGCTCGATCCTCGACGCGCGCGGTGTGCCGATCGCCGACAACGAGACCCGTCTCGTCGTCTCCGCCTCCCGCACCGAGCTGCTGAAGATGGCCGACGACGGCAAGGGCGTCCTCACCAAGCTCGCCGGCGTCCTGGGCATGAAGCCCAAGGAGGTCATGGACAAGGTCCGGCTGTGCGACTCCGAGACCCCGCAGCCCTGCTGGAACGGCTCGCCCTACCAGCCGATCCCCATCACCGACGAGGCCACCGCCAAGCAGGCCCTCCAGATCCGCGAGCGCTCCGAGGACTTCCCCGGCATCACCGCCGAGCCCCAGGCCGTACGGCGCTACGCCAGCCCCGGCGGCGCCAACACCGCGCAGGTGCTGGGCTATCTCTCGCCCGTCACCGACGAGGAGATCACCAAGGCGCAGGACACCGACTCGCCGTATCTGCGCTCCGACCAGGTCGGCCGCTCCGGCCTGGAGCGGGAGTACGACAAGGAGCTGCGCGGCAAGGCCGGCGTCACCCGGTACGAGGTCGACAACCTCGGCCGCGTCATCGGCGAGGCCGAGGCCGACCCGGCCGAGCCCGGCGCCAACCTCGTCACCAGCATCGACTCCCGCGTGCAGCGCATCGCCGAGTACGAGCTGAACGAGGCGATGATCGAGGCCCGCAAGCAGGTCGACCGGAACACGGGGACGAACTACAAGGCGGACTCCGGCGCCATCGTCGTGATGGAGGCCAAGACCGGCCGCGTCGTCGCCATGGCCTCCAACCCTGACTACGACCCGAACGCCTGGGTCGGCGGCATCTCCGCCAAGGACTACGCCAGGCTCACCGGCAAGAAGTCCAACTACCCGCTGCTGAACCGCGCGATCCAGGGCCAGTCGGCCCCCGGCTCCATCTTCAAGGTGGTCCCGACGGCCGCCGCGGTGAACGCGGGCTACTCCTTCGGCGGCCCCTACGAGTGCTCCAGTTCGTACTCGATCGGCGGCCAGGTCTTCAAGAACTTCGAGTCCAAGGGGTACGGCCCGATCAGCCTCGGCCGCGCCCTGGAGGTCTCCTGCGACACGGTCTTCTACCGCCTCTCCCACGAGGAGTGGAAGCGCGACGGCGGCATCAACCCGAAGAAGAACACCAAGGACTGGTTCTACAAGACCGCCCACCAGTTCGGCCTCGGCGCCGAGACCGGCATCGACCTGCCCAACGAGGTCACCGGCCGCATCCCCGACCGCCAGTGGAAGCAGTCGTACTGGAAGGCCAACAAGGACGCCTGGTGCAAGTACGGCAAGAAGGGCGGGACGTACGCCGAACAGATCGCCTACGAGAACTGCCTCGAGGGCAACCGCATGCGCGCCGGTGACTCCGTCAACTTCTCCATCGGCCAGGGCGACACCCTCGTCACCCCCATCCAGATGGCCACCATCTACGCGGCCATCTCCAACGGCGGCACGCTGTACGACCCCACGGTCGGCAAGGCCGTCGTCAGCGCCGACGGCAAGACGGTCCAGAAGATCGCGCCCAAGTCGCACGGCAAGCTGCCGATGACGCGGACGACCCGCGACGAGATAGACGAAGCCCTCGCGGGAGTCGCCACCCGCGGTACGGCCGCCTGGCGTTTCGGCGGCTGGCCGCAGGACGAGATCCCGATGCACGCCAAGACGGGTACGGCCGAGGTCTACGGCAAGCAGACGACCTCCTGGTTCGCCACGTACACCAAGGACTACTCGGTCGTCATGACCATCTCCCAGGGTGGTACGGGCTCCGGCGCCTCGGCGCCCGCCGTGCGCAAGATCTACAACGCGCTCTACGGCATCTCCGAGGCAGGCAAGATCGACAAGAAGAAGGCGCTGCTCTACACCCCGCAGAAGGGCCTGCCGAAGATCGAGTCCGACGGCTCGATCGACGCTCCGAAGGTCGGGGAGTACCCGCCGAAGAAGACCGCGGAGGAACTGGCGGCGGAGGAGGACATCCAGACGCTCGCCGCAGGCGATGTGGCGGCGATCGTCGGTACCCGTGGTGGCAGCGGCAACCGCGACGCACGCAGGCGCGGTGCCTGCCGCGGCAAGAGGCGGAGGACGAGGACCGTATGACCGGCAACAGCTTCTCCGTCTCCGGGTACGGGCCCGAACGCTCCGGCTGGACCCGCCTGTTCGCCCGTGACTCGCTCGCCCGCAGGCTCGACTGGCCGATACTGTTCTCGGCCATCGCGCTCTCGTTGATCGGCGCGGCCCTCGTCTACTCGGCGACCCGCAACCGCACCGAGCTCAACCAGGGCGACCCGTACTACTTCCTCTTCCGGCACCTGCTCAACACCGGCATCGGCTTCGCCCTGATGATCGGCACGGTCTGGCTCGGCCACCGCACCCTGCGCACGGCCGTCCCGATCCTCTACGGCCTGTCGGTGCTGCTGATCCTGGCGGTGCTGACCCCGCTCGGCGCGACCATCAACGGCGCCCACGCGTGGATCGTCATCGGCGGCGGCTTCTCGCTCCAGCCCTCCGAGTTCGTGAAGATCACGATCATCCTCGGCATGGCGATGCTGCTCGCGGCCCGGGTCGACGCGGGCGACAAAACCCACCCCGACCACCGCACGGTCGTCCAGGCCCTCGGTCTCGCCGCCGTCCCGATAGTGATCGTCCTGCTCATGCCCGACCTCGGCTCGGTCATGGTCATGGTGGTCATCGTGCTCGGCGTGCTGCTCGCCTCCGGCGCCTCCAACCGCTGGATCTTCGGCCTCATCGGCACGGGCGCGCTCGGCGCGGTGCTGGTCTGGCAGCTCGGGGTGCTGGACGAGTACCAGATCAACCGCTTCGCCGCCTTCGCCAACCCGGAGCTGGACCCGGCCGGCGTCGGCTACAACACCAACCAGGCCCGTATCGCCATCGGCTCCGGCGGACTGCTCGGCACGGGCCTGTTCAAGGGCTCACAGACCACCGGCCAGTTCGTCCCCGAGCAGCAGACCGACTTCGTCTTCACGGTGGCGGGCGAGGAGCTGGGCTTCGTGGGCGCGGGTCTGATCATCCTGCTGCTGGGTGTCGTGCTCTGGCGCGCCTGCCGCATCGCCCGCGAGACGACCGAGCTGTACGGCACGATCGTCGCCGCCGGCATCATCGCCTGGTTCGCCTTCCAGGCCTTCGAGAACATCGGCATGACCCTCGGAATCATGCCGGTCGCGGGCCTGCCGCTGCCGTTCGTGTCGTACGGCGGGTCCTCGATGTTCGCGGTGTGGGTGGCGGTGGGGCTGTTGCAGTCGATCAGGGTGGAGCGCCCGATGTCGGCGTAGCCACAAGCCCAGGTGTACAGGAGGGAAACGCCAGGTATCGGCCGTTCGACCTGCTTGGGGCTGCCCAGGGAACGGATATCCGACTAGATTCAATTCATGGCGGACACCAAGCGCGAGATCGAGCGTAAGTACGAGTCCGACGAGAGCGGCCTGCCCGACCTGACCGGGGTGGCCGGGGTCGCCACGGTCCTGGACAAGGGTGTGGCCGAGCTCGACGCGGTCTACTACGACACCCCCGACGAACGCCTCGCCGCCGCCGGGATCACTCTGCGCCGCCGCACCGGAGGCAGCGACGCGGGCTGGCACCTGAAGTTCCCCGTCTCCTCCGGCGTACGCGACGAGATCCGCGCCCCCCTCTCCGACGACCTGCCCCGCGACTTCGCGGGGCTCGTGCGTTCCCGGGTCCGGGAGGCCGAGCTGATCCCCCTGGTCCGCCTGCTCTCCTCCCGTGACGTCAGCGACCTGCTGGACGCGGACGGCACCCTCCTCGCCGAGGTCAGCGTGGACGCCGTGGTCGCCGAACGGCTCACCGATGGCGGCCGCACCGCCCAGTGGTCCGAGATCGAGGTCGAACTCGCCGACGACGGCGACCCGGCCTTCCTCACCAAGGTCGACAAGAAGCTCCGCAAGGCGGGCGTACGGCCCTCGGAGTCCCCGTCCAAGCTGGCCAGGGCACTGCAGGAGACGGCGCCCAAGAAGGGCAAGAAGGTAAAGAAGGGCAAGAAGAGCAAGCAGGCCGGCCAGCGGGCCGAGGCCGCCGAGGAACCCGGCAAGCCCGTCACCCCCGCCGACCACGTCCTCGCCTACGTCCGCACCCAGCGCGACGCGATCGTCGACCTCGACCCCGCCGTCCGCCGTGACCTCTTCGACTCCGTGCACAGCATGCGCGTCGCCACCCGCCGCCTGCGCAGCACCTTCAAGTCGTTCGGCAAGGTCCTGGACCGCACCGTCACCGACCCCATAGGCGACGAACTGAAGTGGCTGGCCGCCGAACTCGGCGTCGACCGCGACCAGGAGGTCCTGTCCGAACGCCTCACGGCCGCGCTCGACGACCTCACCGAAGGCCTGATCACCGGCCCGGTCCGCACCCGCCTGAGCACCTGGGCGCACTCCCGGGGCGCCGGCTCCCGGCAGCGACTCATCGGCGTACTGGACGGAGAGCGGTATCTGGCGCTGCTTGAGTCCCTCGACGTCCTCATCGCCGACCCGCCGCTCGCCAAGGCCGCCGGGGGCGACCCGGAGAAGGTGCTCCGCAAGGCGGTGAAGCGCGACCTGGCCAAGGTGGAGGCCCTGATCGAGGAGGCCCTCGCTCAGCCACCCGGCCACGAGCGATCGACCGCCATGCACGAGGCCCGCAAGAAGGCCAAGCGCACCCGGTACGCGGCGGAGGCCGCCGCGCCCGTCCTCGGCAAACCGGCGGAGCACCTGGTCAAGGACATGAAGTCCCTCCAGACCCTCCTCGGCGACCACCAGGACAGCGTGATGGCCCGCGAGACCCTGCGTGACATCGCCTTCCAGGCCCACGAGGCGGGGGAGAGCGCCTTCACCTACGGGATCCTCTACGGGCGCGAGGAGCGGGCCGCCGCGGCCGGGGAGGACGAACTGCCCGGCGCGTGGGAGACGGTCAGGGCCAGGGTGGCCCTCTGAGCCGAACGGGGGACAGGGGGGACGCCCTCGACGCGTACGAGTGGTACCTCCGGTCGCGTTAGGCTGGGTGGTCACCCCTGTCAGCTCATGCTCACGAAGGTAACCCCGCGATGTCTGTCGAGTCGGTCTTCCCGCAGCTCGAAGCCTTGCTCCCGCACGTGCAGAAGCCGATCCAGTACGTCGGCGGCGAGCTCAACTCCACGGTCAAGGAGTGGGAGTCCTGCGACGTGCGCTGGGCGCTCATGTACCCGGACGCCTACGAGGTCGGTCTGCCCAACCAGGGCGTCATGATCCTCTACGAGGTACTCAACGAACGCGCGGGCGTCCTCGCCGAGCGCACCTACAGCGTCTGGCCGGACCTGGAAGCGCTGATGCGTGAGCACAGGGTGCCGCAGTTCACGGTGGACAGCCACCGCCCGGTGAAGGCCTTCGACGTGTTCGGCCTGTCCTTCTCCACGGAGCTGGGCTACACGAACATGCTGACCGCCCTGGACCTGGCCGGGATCCCCCTGGAGGCCAAGGACCGCGGCCTCGACGACCCGATCGTCCTGGCCGGCGGCCACGCGGCCTTCAACCCCGAGCCGATCGCGGACTTCATCGACGCGGCGATCATCGGCGACGGCGAGCAGGCCGTGCTCGACATGACCGAGATCATCCGCACGTGGAAGGCGGAGGGCCGCCCGGGTGGCCGCGAGGAGGTCCTGTTCCGCCTCGCGAAGACCGGCTCGGTCTACATCCCGGCGTTCTACGACGTGGAGTACCTCGCGGACGGCCGCATCGGCCGGGTCGTCCCCAACAAGTCGGGCGTCCCGTGGCGCGTGTCCAAGCACACGGTCATGGACCTCGACGAATGGCCGTACCCCAAGCAGCCCCTCGTGCCGCTCGCCGAGACGGTCCACGAGCGCATGTCGGTCGAGATCTTCCGCGGCTGCACCCGCGGCTGCCGCTTCTGCCAGGCCGGCATGATCACGCGCCCCGTGCGCGAGCGCTCGATCACCGGCATCGGCGAGATGGTCGAGAAGGGCCTGAAGGCGACGGGCTTCGAGGAGGTCGGACTGCTGTCGTTGTCGAGCGCCGACCACTCGGAGATCGGCGACATCGCGAAGGGCCTGGCGGACCGGTACGAGGAGGACAAGATCGGCTTGTCCCTCCCCTCCACCCGCGTGGACGCCTTCAACGTCGACCTCGCCAACGAGCTGACGCGGAACGGCCGTCGCTCCGGCCTCACCTTCGCCCCCGAGGGCGGCTCCGAGCGCATGCGCAAGGTCATCAACAAGATGGTCTCGGAGGAGGACCTGATCCGGACCGTCGCGACCGCGTACGGCAACGGCTGGCGTCAGGTGAAGCTGTACTTCATGTGCGGCCTGCCGACGGAGACCGACGAGGACGTCATGCAGATCGCCGACATGGCGATGAACGTCATCCAGAAGGGCCGCGAGGTCTCCGGCCAGAACGACATCCGCTGCACGGTCTCGATCGGCGGCTTCGTCCCCAAGCCCCACACGCCCTTCCAGTGGGCCCCGCAGCTCTCCGCCGAGGAGACGGACGCCCGCCTGGAGAAGCTCCGCGACAAGATCCGCGGCGACAAGAAGTACGGCCGCTCCATCGGCTTCCGCTACCACGACGGCAAGCCCGGCATCGTCGAGGGCCTGCTCTCCCGCGGCGACCGCCGCGTCGGCGCCGTCATCCGCGCCGTCTACGAGGACGGCGGCCGCTTCGACGGCTGGCGCGAGCACTTCTCGTACGACCGCTGGATGGCCTGCGCCGACAAGGCCCTGGCCGACTTCGGCGTCGACGTCGACTGGTACACCACCCGCGAGCGCGCCTACGAGGAGGTCCTGCCCTGGGACCACCTGGACTCCGGCCTCGACAAGGACTGGCTCTGGGAGGACTGGCAGGACGCCCTCGACGAGACCGAGGTCGAGGACTGCCGCTGGACGCCGTGCTTCGACTGCGGTGTGTGCCCGCAGATGGACACGGCCATCCAGATCGGCCCCACGGGCAAGAAGCTGCTGCCGCTGTCGGTCGTGAAGTAGCCGAGGTAGGCCAGGAGTTCGAGTAACACCTTGGTGACGACCAGGGCCCCCGCTGCAACGGACGGGGGCCCTTGGTGTGTCTTGGTCTTCATGGATCTCGAAAAGCCGCAGGCCGGGCCGCCCGCCAGGCCGCCCGGCGGCCCACCCTCCGGAGCGCCCGAGGGGTGCCTCGTCGTCGCCGTCCGGCTGCCGGTGCGGATCGTCGTGCTCGTGCTCGTCGTGCCGGTGCGGATCGTGTGGGACGCGCTGGTAGTCGTGGGGCGGTTCCTGCTGGACACCGTGCTGCGGCCGGTCGGGCGGGCGCTGCTGTGGGTCGCCCGGGCGGTGTTGGTGTGGCCGTGGGTGGCACTGTGGCGGTACGTCGTCGTGCCGGTCGGCAAGGCGCTGGCCTGGCTCGGGTACTGGCTGCTCGTGGTGCCGCTGGTGTGGCTGTACCGGTGGGTGCTGACACCGGTCGGGCATGCGATCACCTGGCTCGCGCGGGGTCTCTGGGCCGGATTGGTGTGGGCGGCCAAGGGCATCGGCGCCGGGCTCGTCTGGCTGTACACCTGGACGCTCGCGCCGCTCGGGCGCGGAGTCGCGTGGCTGGCCAGGTGGATCGGGCGGGGCATCGCGGCCGCGGGGCTCGGGGTGTTCACGGTCGTCGCCTGGCTCGTGCGATATCTGCTGGTCGCCCCGGCCGTCTGGCTCTACACCTACGCGCTGACGCCCCTCGGGCACGCGATCGCATGGGTGGCCGGCGGTGTCGTATGGCTCGTACGGATGATCTTCACGGGGATCGGGCTCGGCATCTACTGGACGCTGCGCGTGCTGCTCGTGCTGCCCGCCATCGCCCTCTGGCGCTGGGTGCTCGCGCCGGCCGGACGGTTCCTCGCCGTCGTCGGGCGGGAGATCTGGGACGCCCTCGGACACGCGTGGCGCGTCGCGGGCCGGATCTCGCTGGTCCTCGGGCGGGCCATCGCGACCTTCTTCCGTTGGATCCTCGTCGAGCCCTCGCGCTGGGTGTACCGGACCGTCCTCACCCCCGCCGGCCATGTCGTACGGGACGTGATCTGGAAGCCCGCCACCGAGGTCGCCCGCGCTGTGGGGCGCGCCACCCGACAGGCCCTGGCCACGGCCCGCGAATCCGTACGGCAGGCACGTGCGAGCGTGCGGTGGGCGCTGTTCGGGAAGCCCGCGGAGCCGGAGCCGGTGGCCCGACGGGAACCGGGAGCCGCCGACACACGTACTCTTGGTAGCAGTACGACCGCTCTCACGAAGGACTGAACGACACTGGGCAAGCGACAGCCCGAAGGCCCGCCGCCCGCACCCGCGGTGCAGCGCATCCGACTGCGCTACACCAAGCGCGGCCGCCTCCGGTTCACCAGCCACCGTGATTTCCAGCGCGCCTTCGAGCGTGCGCTGCGCCGTGCCGAAGTGCCGATGGCGTACTCGGCGGGGTTCACGCCGCATCCGAAGGTGTCGTACGCCAATGCCGCACCCACCGGCACGGGCAGTGAGGCGGAGTATCTGGAGATCGCGCTCACCGACGCGCGCGACCCGGAGAAACTCAGGATCCTCCTCGACGAGTCGCTGCCCGCCGGGCTCGACGTCGTCGACGCGGTCGAGGCCCGCACCTCCGGCCTCGCCGACCGGCTCACGGCTTCCGTGTGGGAACTGCGACTGGACGGCGTGGACCCGGCGGACGCCGAGCGCGCGGTCGCCGCGTTCAAGGCGGCGGACCTCGTCGAGGTCCAGCGCAGGACCAAGAACGGTGTACGGACGTTCGACGCCCGTGCGGCCGTCGTCGACCTCGACATTCGCGACGGTGATGAGACGCACAGTCCACAGGCTGATAGGCCTAGCGACCAGCCCTGTGCGATACTGCGGCTGGTTGTTCGGCACGTGACGCCTGCCGTACGACCCGACGACGTCCTGTCCGGTCTTCGCGCCGTGGCCGACCTGGCGCCGCCGGTCCCCGCAGCGGTGACCAGGCTGGCGCAGGGGCTGTTCGATGAAGAGACCGGCACGGTGACCGACCCGCTCGCGCCCGACCGCGAGGCAGCAGCGGCCCTCACAACGGCCGCTCCCACTGCCGCCGCGAAGGCGCCGGCGTCGGAAGGCCCCGCGTAGGGACGAAACGTCGTAGCGCCGCCCTCGTATCCGGGAGCCACCTGGGTCGGGCAGCGCACCGACCACAAGACTTTCGCCAGGCCAATACGCAACATGGCGTATCGGAACCGGCGAGACAGGACACAGAGAGCTCCCGTGCGGCGCCCGCGCCCCGGACGGCGGCAGTCGCGCATCGCGCGAGCCGCGGACGTCACCGGCTGATCGCCGGACCAGGCGCGGCGCCCGGGAGCCTGACGGGAGAAACGCCCGCATGCTCGAACCGACCGAACCCACAGAGTCCGCTCAGGGCTCCGAACACAACACGCCGAGCGACACCCTGCCGCCGCGCCGCCGCCGTCGCGCCGCGTCGCGCCCGGCGGGACCGCCCACGGCCGAGGCCGAGGCCACTGCCGAGACCGTCGCGCCGGCCATACCGGCCGCCCAGTCCGAGGACCTCGTGACGAACGAGGCGGACGAGGCCGTAGAGGTCGAGGAGACCGAAGAGGTCGTGGCCGAGGCGCCCGCCCCCGTCGAGGAGGCCGCGCCCGCCGGGCGTACGCGCCGTCGTGCGACGCGCCGGGCGTCCGCACCGGCCGGTGCGCCGAAGGAGGCGGAGGCCGCCGAGGTCGTCGAGACCGTGGCGCCGGTCGCCGCCGCCGAGACCGTCGCTTCTGCCGCGGAGCCCGCCCCCGTCGAGGAGGCCGCCCCCGCCGCTCGTACGCGTCGTCGTGCGACCCGTCGTGCGTCGGCGCCCGCCGGTGCGCCCAAGGCGGCCGAGACCGTCGAGTCCACCGAGGCCGTCGAAGTGGCCGAGGCCGTCGTCGAGGCGCCCGCTGCCGAGGCCGCGCCGGTCGAGGAGGCAGCCCCGGCTGCTCGTACGCGTCGTCGTGCCACCCGCCGTGCGGCCGCGCCCGCCGGTGAGCCGAAGGCCGCCGAGGCCGTGGAGGAGGACGTTCCGGTGGCTGAAGAGACTGCCGTGCCGGTCGAGGCGGCCGAGGTCGCCGAGGACGTGGCCGAAGACGCCGCCCCGCGTCGTACGCGTCGGCGTGCCACGCGCCGGGTCTCCGCGCCCGCCGGTGAGCCCGAGAGCGCCGCCGTCGCGGAGGAGCCCGTGGCGGAGCCCGCCGCTCCCGCTGTCGCCGCCGCGCCGGCCGTCGAGGACGAGGAGGCCGCGCCGCGCCGTGCCCGCAGGCGGGTCGCCACCCGCAAGGCCGCCGGTGGTTTCTCCGCGCCCGCCGCGCCGGTCGCCGAGGAGGCCCCGGCCCGGCCCGCGCGGCCCGCCGTGGCCGTGTTCCAGGCGCCCGTCTTCACCGAGCCGATGTTCCAGACGCCCGAGCGCGCCGCCGCCCAGGCCGCGGCAGAGGCGGAGGAGGCCACGGAGGTCGTCGAGGCTCCCGAGGCCGCCCAGCCCGCACGGTTCGGTGGGTACGGCGAGGAGGAGACCGGCGGATCGCGTCGTCGCCGTCGCCGTCGGGGCGAGCCCGCCGAGGCGGAGCCCGTGGCCGCCGCCGTGACCGTCGACGAGGTCGAGGAGACCGACGAGGCGGAGGACATCGAGGAGACGGACGAGTCTTTCGAGGCCGAGGAGTCCGCCGAGGGCGACGAGTTCGGCGAGGAGGAGTCCACCGGGTCGCGTCGTCGCCGTCGCCGGGGCGGCCGTCGCCGTCGCCGGGGCGAGTCCGCCGAGGCCGGTGAGGGCGAGGAGTTCGCCGCCGAGCAGGCCGCGCAGGACGCCGAGGACGCCGCCGAGCAGGCGGAGGAGGACGCCGAGGACGAGGCGGACGAGCGCGAGGACGCCGGTGGGTCCGGCTCCAGCAGCAGCCGCCGTCGCCGTCGCCGTCGTCGTCGCGCCGGTGACTCGGGCACCGAGGCCGAGGCCGCGTCCGACGACCCCGAGCGCACGGTCGTCAAGGTCCGCGAGCCCCGCCCGAAGGCGGAGCCCTCCGACGAGGTGCAGTCCATCAAGGGCTCGACCCGTCTGGAGGCCAAGAAGCAGCGCCGCCGCGAGGGCCGCGAGCAGGGCCGCCGCCGCGTTCCGATCATCACCGAGGCCGAGTTCCTGGCCCGCCGCGAGGCCGTCGAGCGCGTCATGGTCGTCCGGCAGAGCGGCGAGCGCACCCAGATCGGCGTCCTCGAGGACAACGTGCTCGTCGAGCACTACGTCAACAAGGAGCAGTCGACCTCGTACGTCGGCAACGTCTACCTGGGCAAGGTCCAGAACGTGCTGCCCTCGATGGAGGCCGCCTTCATCGACATCGGCAAGGGCCGCAACGCCGTCCTGTACGCCGGTGAGGTCAACTTCGAGGCGCTGGGCATGGCCAACGGGCCGCGGCGCATCGAGTCCGCGCTGAAGTCCGGGCAGTCCGTCCTCGTGCAGGTCACCAAGGACCCGATCGGGCACAAGGGCGCCCGTCTGACCAGCCAGGTGTCGCTGCCGGGCCGCTACCTCGTGTACGTCCCCGAGGGCTCGATGACCGGCATCAGCCGCAAGCTGCCCGACACCGAGCGGGCCCGGCTGAAGACCATCCTCAAGAAGATCGTCCCCGAGGACGCGGGCGTCATCGTGCGCACCGCCGCCGAGGGCGCGAGCGAGGACGAGCTGCGCCGGGATGTCGAGCGGCTCCAGGAGCAGTGGGAGGACATCCAGAAGAAGGCGAAGAGCGGCAACGCACCGACGCTGCTCTACGGCGAGCCGGACATGACCGTCCGTGTCGTCCGCGACATCTTCAACGAGGACTTCACCAAGGTCATCGTGAGCGGCGACGAGGCGTGGGAGACCATCCACGGATATGTCTCGCACGTCGCGCCCGACCTCGCCGAGCGGCTGTCGAAGTGGACCTCCGAGGTCGACGTCTTCGCGACGTACCGGATCGACGAGCAGCTCGCCAAGGCGCTGGACCGCAAGGTCTGGCTGCCCAGCGGCGGTTCGCTGGTGATCGACAAGACCGAGGCCATGATCGTGGTCGACGTCAACACCGGCAAGTTCACCGGCCAGGGCGGCAACCTCGAGGAGACGGTCACCAGGAACAACCTGGAGGCGGCCGAGGAGATCGTGCGCCAGCTGCGGCTGCGCGACCTCGGCGGCATCGTCGTCATCGACTTCATCGACATGGTTCTGGAGTCCAACAGGGATCTGGTGCTGCGGCGCCTCCTGGAGTGCCTGGGACGCGACCGTACGAAGCACCAGGTCGCCGAGGTCACGTCGCTGGGCCTGGTCCAGATGACCCGCAAGCGGGTCGGGCAGGGGCTGCTGGAGTCGTTCTCCGAGACCTGTGTCCACTGCAACGGCCGTGGTGTGATCGTCCACATGGACCAGCCGTCCGCGGTCGGTGGCGGCGGAGGCGGTAAGCGCCGCAAGCGTGGGCGTGGCGGCGCCGAGCACGACCACGAGCATGTGGCGGAGGCCGTCGAGGCGGCCGAGGTCGTGGAGCCGCTGGAGGCCGTCGAGTCCGAGGCCGAGGTGGCCGCCGAGGTCGCCGAGCCGGTCGCGCTGCCCGGGCCGGAGTTCGAGCCGGACGAGGATCTGTACAGCAGCGTCGCCGAGGCGGAGGCCGCGGTCACGCGCGGCCGTTCGCGGCGCCGTGCGACCCGGCGGGCCTCGGCGCCCTCGGGTGCGCCCCGGCAGCGGGACACCGTGACCGTGGCCGATGTCGTCGAGGAGCGGGCACCGAAGTCGCGGCAGGCCGCCGAGGCCGAGCCGGTCGCGGTGGAGGACCCGGTCGTGGAGGCGCCGGCGCCGAGCGAGCCCGTGGAGGAGGCCGCGCCCAAGGGGCGTACGCGTCGTCGTGCGACCCGGAAGGTGTCCGCTCCGGCGGGCGCGCCGGCCGAGGCCGAGGTGGCCGTGGTGACGGTGGCGGAGCCGGTGGCGGCGCCCGAGCCCGTCGCGGAGCCCGTCGCCGAGGCGGTTGCCGAGCCCGTGGCCGAGGTGGTCGCCGAGAGCGCCGCTCCGGCTCGTCCGCGGCGGCGTGCGGTGCGCAAGGCCACGGCACCGACCGCGTCCGAGGAGGCGGCCGTCGTGGTCGTTCCGTCGGCTGGGGCGGAGAGCCCGGCGGCCGAGGCTGAGGCTGAGGTTTCGGTCTCCGAGGAGGTCGCTGAGGTCGTTGAGGTCGCTGAGGCGCCCGCCAAGAAGGCCGCGCGGAAGACGGCCAAGAAGGCGACGGCGAAGAAGGCCGCGACGAAGAAGACCGTGGCGGCCAAGAAGACGGCTGCGAAGAAGGTCACGGCGAAGAAGGCCGCGACGAAGAAGACGGCGGCGAAGAAGACGACGGCCGCGGCGGAGCAGGCTTCGCCGGCCACGGTCACGGCTTCCACCGACGAAGGCTGACGGTTCGTCTGATTCAACTCGGTGCCCCTGCCCGGCGGTTTCCGTCGGGCAGGGGCACTTGTGTTTTCCGCCCCCGCCGCCCCTGCCCGTTCCCCATCCAGGGGGCCGCGCCCCCCGCCCCCCTGGATGGGTCTGTCGGGTGCGGGTTTGTGGGGGCTGGGCGCACGGTTCCCCGTGCCCCTTACGGGGCGTTGTGCGAGGGAATTCTCACGTTGGGCGGGGGAGTTGGTGGGGGATCGTCCGATTTCGCGTCCCGGTTTTGTCACGGAGGCCTCTTCTGGCGCTTGGAGGGCCCCAAAACGCCTGTAAAACTCACGTAGTCGTGATCGGGGAACCGGGGGAGGGGATCGCATGGCGCGCGTGCGCGTCAGGAGGGGGCGGCGGGCTGTGGCGCTCGCCACGGTCTTGTCGGCGGCAGGTGTGCAGAGCCTCATGTCCGTCGGCACCGCGACCGCCGACGACCCGCCCACCTGGACCGAAGGCCCGGTCTTCAACGACCCGTTGGACACGGACGAGCAGTACGCGATCCGGGATCGGCTCATCGAGTTGACCGCAGCCGCGCTCCCCGGCTCCACCATCAAGGTCGCCGTCTACCACGTGTGGGAGGCGTCGGTCGTCAACGCGCTGGTCGCCGCCAAGAACCGCGGTGTCAACGTCCAGGTGCTGCTGGACGAGTCGAGCGTCAGCGACCGGCCCACCAACACCTCGTACGACAGCCTGGCCGACGCGCTCGGCACGGACCGTACGAAGAGGTCGTACATAGCGACCTGCCCCGTCGACAAGTCCTGCCTCGGGGACCCGAAGTACGGGCAGTCGATCATGCACAACAAGTTCTGGCTGTTCTCGGCGGTCGAGGGGGCGACGAACGTCGTCGTGCAGACGACCTCCAACTCCACTCCCTCCGCGCACACCAGGTTCTTCAACGACGCGCTGCTGCTGCCCGACAACCCGACGATGTACGACGCCTACGCGGACTACTTCGACACGATGGCCGCCCGGGACTGGGCGAGCTGGGAGTACCGGACCGTCAGCAACGGGCTGTACAAGGCGTACTTCTTCCCCCGGGCCGGGAGCACACGGGACACCGACACCGTGTACTCCGTGCTCAACAACGTGCAGTGCACGTACAAGGACAGCGCCGGCGTCACACAGAAGACCTGGGTGCGGGTCGCCATCTTCAAGATCACGCGGATGGCGATCGCGAGCAAGCTGGTCTCGCTGAGGAAGGCGGGCTGCAACGTCAGCATCGTGTACGCCGAGTCCGACAGCGCGAAGAGCTCGGGCGGGACGGCGGGGACGTGGGAGAAGATGCACACGTCCGGCGGGCCGACGGTGCGGTGCTACAACGACGACCGGGACCCCGTGAACCCCGGTCAGAAGCTGACGACGCCGTACATCATCCACTCCAAGTACATCCTGGTGGACGGTATGTACGACGGGGTGCGCAACAAGGTCAGCTTCACCGGCTCCGGCAACTACACCGGGCCCGCGCTGCGCGAGAACGACGAGTCGATCGTCAAGGTCGACGACGACGCCGTGCACGAGATGTACAAGGCCCACTTCAACAAGGTCATCGGAGTCGCGTACCCGGGCAAGGCGGACACCACGGACCTCTGCAAGGGTGTGAAGCCGCTGCCCGCGGACGGTGAGAAGCCCGCCGCGTGAGCGGCCGGTGGGGCGGGCGGGGCTCGGTTTGACCCTTTCGGGGCACGCCCCGTAACCTTGACCGTCGGCGTGTCCGTAGGTAGAGACGCGTCACATCTCCGTAAACCTCATCCTTCCGGGCGCCGGGCGCCCCGGGAGAGGCCGTTCGCGTGTCGGGCGGCTGGACTGCGGGGGTGCCGTTCCCGAGCGAGAGAGTGAGATCCGCGTGTACGCCATCGTGCGCAGCGGTGGTCGCCAGCACAAGGTTGCTGTCGGCGACATCGTTGAGGTTGACAAGATTTCCACTGCCAAGGTTGGCGACACGGTCGAGCTCTCGACCCTGCTCGTTGTCGACGGCGACGCTGTGACCAGCGACCCGTGGGTGCTGGCCGGCATCAAGGTCCAGGCCGAGGTCGTGGACCACCACAAGGGCGTCAAGATCGACATCCTTCGCTACAAGAACAAGACCGGCTACCGCCGTCGTCAGGGCCACCGCCAGCAGTACACGGCGATCAAGGTCACTGAGATCCCCGCGGCTGCGAAGTAAGGGACTGAGGAGAGATGGCACACAAGAAGGGCGCATCGTCCACTCGGAACGGTCGCGACTCCAACGCTCAGCGGCTCGGCGTGAAGCGCTTCGGCGGTCAGGTCGTCAACGCCGGTGAGATCCTGGTCCGCCAGCGCGGCACCCACTTCCACCCGGGTGCGGGCGTCGGCCGTGGCAAGGACGACACGCTGTTCGCGCTGAACGCCGGAGCGGTCGAGTTCGGCACCAGCCGTGGCCGCAAGGTCGTGAACATCGTTCCGGTCGGCTGACCGGAAGTCTTTCGCGAGGCGGACCTCACTTCCCGGTCGGGAAGGCGGGTCCGCCTTTCGCGTGTTGGACCCAGAGCACATCCCTGTAGTACCCCGTAGTAACTGGAGGCACATCCCATGACCACCTTCGTGGACCGCGTCGAACTGCATGTCGCCGCGGGTAGCGGAGGTCACGGCTGTGCCTCCGTCCACCGTGAGAAGTTCAAGCCGCTCGGCGGCCCCGACGGCGGCAACGGCGGGCGTGGCGGTGACGTCATCCTGATCGTCGACCAGTCCGTCACCACGCTTCTCGACTACCACCACTCGCCGCACCGCAAGGCCACCAGCGGCAAGCCCGGCGAGGGCGGCAACCGCTCCGGGAAGGACGGCCAGGACCTGGTCCTGCCGGTCCCGGACGGCACCGTGGTGCTGGACAGGGCGGGCAACGTCCTCGCCGACCTCGTCGGCCACGGCACCTCGTTCGTCGCGGCGCAGGGCGGCCGCGGTGGCCTCGGCAACGCGGCGCTGGCCTCCGCCCGCCGCAAGGCGCCCGGTTTCGCGCTGCTCGGTGTGCCCGGGGATCTCCGGGACATCGTCCTGGAGTTGAAGACGGTCGCCGACGTGGCGCTGGTCGGATACCCGAGCGCGGGCAAGTCCTCGCTGATCTCGGTCCTGTCCGCCGCCAAGCCGAAGATCGCGGACTACCCCTTCACGACGCTCGTCCCGAACCTGGGCGTGGTGACGGCGGGCGCGACGGTCTACACGATCGCCGACGTGCCCGGTCTCATCCCCGGCGCCAGCCAGGGCAAGGGCCTGGGCCTGGAATTCCTCCGTCACGTGGAGCGCTGCAGCGTCCTCGTGCACGTCCTCGACACGGCGACGCTCGAATCGGACCGTGACCCCCTCTCCGACCTCGACATCATCGAGGAGGAACTGAAGCAGTACGGCGGCCTCGACAACCGGCCCCGGATCGTCGTCCTCAACAAGATCGACGTACCCGACGGCAAGGACCTCGCCGAGATGGTGCGGCCGGACCTGGAGGCACGCGGCTACCGGGTCTTCGAGGTGTCCGCGGTGGCGCACACCGGTCTGAAGGAGCTGTCGTTCGGCCTCGCCGACCTGGTCGGCAAGGCGCGCGCCGCCAAGCCGAAGGAGGAGGCGACCCGGATCGTCATCCGGCCCAAGGCCGTGGACGACGCGGGCTTCACGGTCGTACAGGAGGAGGACGGTCTCTTCCGGGTGCGTGGCGAGAAGCCCGAGCGCTGGGTACGCCAGACCGACTTCAGCAACGACGAGGCCGTGGGTTACCTCGCCGACCGGCTCAACCGCCTCGGTGTCGAGGAGGCGTTGATGAAGGCGGGCGCCCGCTCCGGCGACGGCGTGGCCATCGGCCCCGAGGACAACGCGGTCGTCTTCGACTGGGAGCCGACCGTGATGGCCGGCGCGGAGATGCTCGGCCGCCGTGGGGAGGACCACCGCTTCGAGGCGCCCCGACCGGCGGTACAGCGCCGCCGGGACCGCCAGGCGGAGCTGGACGAGGTCCAGAAGGAGTACGACGACTTCGAGCCGTTCTAGGGCCTGTCGGGCGTCCGTGAGGGGCGCGGGGAACTGCGCGACCAGCCGCGTACGACCGGCAGGCGCCCCCGAGCCATCGGGCGCCCGGCACCGCCGCTGACCGAAGGCAGGTCGCGCGGCCCGGCGCTCACGGGGGTGCCGCTACGCGAACAACATGACGAAGGGCCCCGGAGGTGACCTCCGGGGCCCTTCGCCTTCCTACTACCTGCTCTCCGCGGAGCTGAACGCATCCTCCGCGTCGCTCGGCTCGGCCTCCGACGGCTCGCCCGTCAGCTCGTCGGCCGCGCCCCGAGGTGAGGGGATCTCCGCCGCGAGGCGGGACTCCATCCGTACCCGGCGGTCGTCGGCCTTGGCGCACAGAGTCCTGACCGCCGCGTCGAAGCGGACGAGGGACGGCGGGTCGGACGGGCCGAGGAGGTGCTCCTTGAGATCGGCACGCGCCTGGGTGAAGTGGTCCTTCTCCGGGTTGCGGACCGCCTCCAGCAGGGCCGGGACCTCCGCGGCGGACGGGGTGAGCACGACACCCGCCGAGACCGTCGGGAAGCCCGTGCGGAACGCGGTCTCCGTCATGCCCGACGTGTTGGCGACGGCGTACGGCTTCTCGCTGGACAGCCAGTCGGAGACGACCGACGAGACATCGCTGATCAGCAGGTCCGCCTCGTTGAAGCAGGCGAAGATCGCGGGACGCGCCTCGGTGACGATCAGGTGCTCCCACTCGGGGAAGGACGCCCAGTACGCCTTCTCCCAGGCCAGCGTGGCCTCGGCGATGGCGGCCTCGCGGTCACCGCTCGGCGTGCCCTGGAGCAGCATCCGCTCCATCTCGTCCGCGCTGGAACGGAACGACGTCGACGTCAGCTTGTCCAAATCGGCCGTGCGGCGGGTCAGTTCGGCCGCCGCCTCGGCGCTCGGCCGGGCGCCCGACCGCTTGGTGTTGGCCTCGCGGATCATCGCCTTGATGCGCTCGTTGGCGACGCCCGCGCGCGGGTCGACCGAACCGGTCATCGGGTGCGGCTTGTAGAGGAGGCGCACCTTCTCGTCGGCGAGCAGCCGCCGGACGATGTTCTCGCCGGCCAGGACCACCGAGGTGTTGCCCGGGTTGCCGTCCCAGCCCTCCCAGGTGGGGGCGTACAGGACGGTCGTGAACGGGCGGGTCGGCGGACCGGCGTACGGACGGATCGGCGCGAGCTGCGGGCGGCCGACCTCGACGATGTCCTTGTCCTCGACGCCGACCTCGGCGAGCGCGTACCGGTCGCGAGCGGCGGGACCGGCGACCCACACCTCGTCGTACGCCTTCGCGTACGGGTTGCAGGAGGACAGCTTGTCGCTCTCGCCGTGGTTGATGAAGGCGTGCTTGATCGTGGGGATGCGCAGGACCTGGGAGGTCTTCGCGGCGTTGGCCGGGTGCAGCATCATCTTCAGCGTCGAGTTCTCCAGGGAGAACATCGTCGAGACCTTCGGGAAGCAGATGACCGGCACGTCCGTGGCGTCGATCTTCTGCACCATGAAGCGCTCGCGCAGCACGATCAGCGGCTTCTCCAACTGGGAGAGCGTGGAGAGCCACATGTTCGCCTGGTACGCCGAGGACGTACCGCCGGAGAAGTACATGGCCGTCGTCGGCCGGTACTTCTCCAGCCAGCCGTCCAGCCACTCCATGACCTGCTGCTCGTTCTTGGCCCGCTTCTTCGGCAGCAGCCAGGAGGCCAGGTAGGCGGTGCCGGCGACCAGCAGCGTCAGGGAGGCGCCGAGGCCGATGCCGCCCCACGTGGCGTCCTGGGTGGCCGCGGTGACCAACAGACCGGTGGTGATCGGGACGGAGAACGTCAGCAGCCGGTGGGCCTGGCGGCGGGCCAGGATGCGCGGCGGGGCGGTGCTCAGGCGCAGTGCGGAGGCGTCGATGTTGCGCGTGACGATCGGCAGGGTCCGGCTGCGGCGCACCAGGACGGAGACGCCCTGGCAGGCGAAGTGCACCGCGTAGAAGACGCACAGGCCGATCAGCAGCGGCGCCTGCTCGCGCAGTGGGTCGATGCCGTCGATGCGCAGCAGCCCCACGAGGATCATCATGTCGCGCAGCAGCTGGCGTACCAGCGCGTCGAAGCGGACCTTGCCGAGCAGCGCGAGCAGCCCTGGGTCCCGGTACTGCAAGTACGTGTCCAGAGCGAGGCCCGCCGCGCTCGCGGCGACGAACACGGGAATGTTCGGCAGCAGCGCGGAGACGATCTGGGCCGTGAAGAGCGCGAACATCGCGAGCAGCGCGGAGAGCTGCGCGACGCGGCGGGGTACGAGGCCTGCGGAGGGCACGGGCGGGGCTCCTGCGGAGGGGTGCGACGGAAGGGAGAAAAGAGAGTAGTGGGAGCGGCCCGCCTCCGTACGCGCGCCCCCGGGCGCCTTCCGCCCCCGGGGCCCGGAATAAGGAAGGCCGATCCCTGACCGTATGACCTAGGGCGCCCGGGGAGCAATCTTCCGTGGGGATAATCACCGGGAAACGGGCAAAGCGCTCGGAACTTCGGTGCTCTTCTCACCGTCTCCTCATAAAGGCCGCATGTCGTTCACCCGGCCCGGGGAGCGACATCGCGCCGTCCGCCCAGCGAAATGGCGACGCGCCCGATCCGCATCCTCACGTAGATTGCGGAACGCACACACCGGACTCGTCGGAACAATTTGGGGATACGCGTGTCAGCGGCAAGGCAAGGCGTGGCGCAGGCTCACAGGGCGGGCGTGGCGGAAGCCCACAGGATCGTCGTCAAGGTCGGGTCCTCGTCCCTCACCACCGCCTCCGGAGGCCTCGACGCGGACCGGGTGGACGCCCTCGTGGACGTCCTCGCCAAGACCCGCAGCGGTGGTGAGAAGGAGGTCGTGCTGGTCTCGTCCGGCGCCATCGCCGCCGGCCTCGCCCCGCTGGGCCTGCGCCGCCGCCCCAAGGACCTCGCCCGGCAGCAGGCGGCCGCCAGCGTCGGCCAGGGCCTGCTCGTGGCCCGCTACACCGCCTCCTGCGCCCGCTACGGCATCCGCGTCGGCCAGGTGCTCCTCACCTCCGACGACATGAGCCGCCGCGCCCACCACCGCAACGCCTCCCGCACCCTCGACAAACTCCTCGCGATGGGCGCCCTCCCGGTCGTCAACGAGAACGACACGGTCGCCACGGACGAGATCCGCTTCGGCGACAACGACCGCCTCGCCGCCCTCGTCGCCCACCTCGTCCGCGCCGACCTGCTGGTCCTGCTCTCGGACGTCGACGGCGTGTACGACGGCGACCCCAGCAAGCCCGGTACGTCACGCATAGCGGAAGTGCGCGGTCCCGAGGACCTCGCGCACGTCGAGATCGGCAGCGCCGGCAAGGCGGGCGTCGGCACCGGCGGCATGGTCACCAAGGTCGAGGCGGCCGCGATCGCCACCGGGGCGGGCATCCCCGTGGTGCTGACCAGCGCCGTCCACGCGGCCGACGCCCTCGCCGGCCGGGACACCGGCACGTACTTCCACCCCACGGGCAAGCGCTCCGCCGACCGGCTGCTCTGGCTCCAGCACGCCTCCACCCCCCAGGGCTCGCTCACCCTCGACGACGGTGCCGTGCGCGCGGTCGTCGAGCGCCGCAAGTCGCTGCTGCCGGCCGGAATCGCGGCGGTCGAGGGCGACTTCGTCGCGGGCGACCCGGTCGAGCTGCGGGACGGCACGGGCCGGGCGGTGGCGCGCGGGCTGGTGAACTTCGACGCCAAGGAGATCCCCCAGCTGCTCGGGCGCTCGACGCGGGAACTGGCGCGCGAGCTGGGTCCCGCGTACGAACGAGAGGTCGTACACAGGGACGATCTGGTCCTCCTGCACCCCTGACCAGCGGCCCTGCGTGGGTGGCAAAAGGCCGGCCTCCGGTGGAAGACGTTCCGTAAAACCGCCACGCGAAGCCCTTGAGCCTGCTCAACTTTGTCTCAGGGAGATTCCGCACGACCCATTGACGAGCACGACACGCACCATCGACGGGGGCCCGACACGGCCCCCGTCGCCGAGCCCGACCCATTGCGAAGTGCGACCGAGTGAGCGAAGGAGGCCGTCGTGAGACGAGTGCGCCCCGGGGCCGCGGCGTCCCGTGGTGGTGGTACCTCCCGTGCGGCCGGCGAGGAGCGGACGCTCACCAGCGTCGCCGCCTCGGACACGTACGAGGGCGGCCACGGGAAGGAGCCCGAGGACGTGCCCCGGCTGTGGCATGTCACGCTCAGCGTCTCCGGCCCCGAGACCCCGCTGAAGGAGGTCAGGCGCGGCCTCGAACAGCTTGCCCACGACCACCCCTTTCTGCTGACCAGCAGGTACGCGAGCGACCACGCCGAGATCCGCTACTGGGAAGAGGCCCGCGACCTCCACGACGCCGCCGCCGTCGCCCTGCGCCTGTGGGGTGAGCACCGCCGTACGGCCGGGCTGCCGCCCTGGGAGATCGTCGGCCTGGAGGTCATCGACCGCCAGACGTACCACCAGCGCGTCGCCGAGGGGTACGGCCCGCCCCCGGCGACCCCGGTGGGAGTCCACCCCTTCTAGCCCCGATGCCCGCTTCGCGGCTTTCCTCCCTGTCTCGCGCTTTGGGATAGCAGATGGACGTCTCCACGGGGCGCACTACGCTTCCCTCATGACCACGCTCTCGCCGTACGACTCCATGTCCCCGGTCACCCGTGCCGCCTACCGCGCCAAGGGCGCCGCCGCCGACCTCGCGCCGCTCCCGCGCGCCGACAAGGACGACGCGCTGCTCGCCATCGCGGACGCGCTGGAGGTCCGTACGAGCGAGATCGTCGAGGCCAACGCCAAGGACATCGAGCGCGCCCGCGAGGCCGGTACCAGTGAGTCGATCATCGACCGGCTGACGCTCACGCCCGAGCGGATCCGCGCGATCGCCGCCGATGTGCGTGATGTGGCCGCGCTGCCCGACCCGGTCGGCGAGGTCGTCCGCGGCTCGACCCTGCCCAACGGCATCGACCTGCGCCAGGTCCGCGTTCCGCTCGGCGTGGTCGGCATCATCTACGAGGCCCGCCCGAACGTGACGGTCGACGCCGCCGCCCTCTGCCTGAAGTCCGGCAACGCGGTCCTGCTGCGCGGCTCGTCCTCCGCGTACGAATCGAACACCGCGCTGGTGCGTGTGCTGCGCGACGCGGTCGGCGGCGCGGGGCTGCCCGCCGACGCGATCCAGCTCGTACCGGGCGAGAGCCGCGAGTCCGTGCGCGAGCTGATGCGCGCCCGCGGCCTGGTCGACGTCCTGATCCCGCGCGGCGGCGCCTCGCTGATCCGGACGGTCGTCTCCGAGTCCACGGTCCCGGTGATCGAGACCGGCACCGGCAACTGCCACGTCTACGTCGACGCCCAGGCCGACATCGACATGGCGGTCGAGATCCTGATCAACTCCAAGGCCCAGCGGGTCAGCGTCTGCAACGCCGCCGAGACCCTCCTGGTCCACCAGGACATCGCCCCCGAGTTCCTGCCCCGCGCCCTCGACGCCCTCGCCGAGGCGGGCGTCACGGTCCACGCCGACGAGCGCGTGCTGGCCTACGCCAAGGACTCCAAGGCGACGGTGGTGGAGGCCACGGCCGAAGACTGGGAGGCGGAGTACCTGTCGTACGACATCGCGGCGGCTGTGGTCGACTCCCTCGACAGGGCCGTCGAACACATCCGCCTGTGGACCTCGGGCCACACCGAGGCCATCGTGACCACCTCCCAGCAGGCGGCCCGCCGCTTCACCCAGCTGGTCGACTCCACGACGGTCGCGGTCAACGCCTCCACGCGCTTCACCGACGGCGGCCAGTTCGGCTTCGGCGCCGAGATCGGCATCTCCACCCAGAAACTCCACGCCCGCGGCCCGATGGGCCTGCCCGAACTCACCAGCACGAAGTACATCGTCACGGGCGACGGCCACGTGCGGCGCTGAGCCGGTCCGAAGGGGGCCGAGCCGGGCGGGGGCGCAGAGCCTCGGGTTTCCCGCGCGCGTCTGGCCGGGCGGGGTTTCCCCGTACGGGCAGGGGCGACGCGGGGGCGCCCGAGGGGCCGACCGGCAGCTCCCGGTTCCCGCGTACGGCCCCGCGCCGCCTGGGGCTCCGCCCCCTTCCTGTGAGTCGCTTGGCACAACGGATGAATTTCCTTACCGTCTGCCCAAATTGACCACCCCGGTCTACTCTGGATCCGTGCCGGAGGACGTGGGGGGCACGCCGTTCCCGGACGGCTGGGAGCCCGACGACGACCGCGACCGCGGGGGTATGGACGAAGAGTTCGCCTCCGTGGTCTTCGACGAGGCCTTCGTACGGGCGGCTGCGGTCCATGAGCCGACCGCCGTCGAGCGCCTCCTGGCCGCCGCCGAGGCCCGCGCCGCGGCACAGGAGGCCGAGGCCCGCCGGGCGCACTCCAGAGGCGCCCGCGACGACGACCGCTTCGAGGACCCCTTCGGCCCCGATTTCGGCCACGACCCCGATCTGGACGACGCGGAGATCCTGGAGGGCCGCTACGGCCGCTACGGCTCCACCGGCCCCTTCGGCAGGCCGTACGGCAAGCAAGCCCGCTGGCACCGCCCGGTCGCCTGGGTACTCGCCCTGGTCATGGGCATCGGCATGGTCGCGCTCGCCTTCACCGCCGTCTACCGAGGCGCCTCCTCGGACCGTCAGGACCAGGTCCCGCCCCCCGCCACCACGGGCGTCGAACCAGGCGCGTCGATCGACGCCTCCGCAGGCCCGTCTGCCTCCGCCGACTACTCCCAGCCGGCAGTCTCGGCGGTACCGCGCACACCCTGACAGCCGCGTCGGACAGCACCCGCAGACGGTTCGACACCCATTCGAAAACCTGGTGGGGACCTGTCAGAACTTGTCGCGTACCAGCGCGTTTACCGAGGCCCCCGGAGACCTACTCTGAAGGTATGGGCGGACCTGGAGACCCACCTGAGGGGCCACCCGAGGGCGCTCCCGGCGGTGGCGAGGACGAGTACCGATCCGTCGTCTTCGACGAGTCGTTCATCCGCGCTGCCCGCCTCCAGGAATTCTCCGCACAGGAACGCCTCACCGACCACGCCCCGGCCGTGCGCCATCTCCCGCCCCCGCGCAGAGGCTTCTCCAAGCAGGCCCTGATCCTCGTCGTACTGATCGCCCTCGCCTTCGGCACCGCGATCTACATGGGCGTCCGCCACCCGTACGCGACCCCGGCCGCCGCCGGCCCCACCGAGCCGCTGCGGATGACCGTGATCCCGCTGTCGCCGCAGGCCGCCGTGCCCGGCGCAGAGAACCCCGAGAAGCTGTACGCGGCCAGCCCGGCCGCCCGGTTCCGGATCGGCGCCGAGGGCATCACCATGCCGGCCACCCGCCGCACCCAGCACTTCTCCGACAGCCAGGTCGTCACCGCCCTGACCACCGCCAAGGACTACCTCGTCGCCTCCGCGCTCGACCCGGAGGTCCTCGACGGCAGCACCGTCCAGCCCGTGCGGCGACTGCTCGACTCGGAGCAGCTCGACCAGTTCCAGCAGAGCTTCGACCACCCGGCCGCCGACGGACGGCACGCCCCCACCGGCTGGCTGGTCCGCTTCGACCCCTCACGCGCCCAGCTCGCCGACACCGACATCCGCGTCCAGGGCACACTCCAGGCCGCGGAATTCGACTCCGGCACTCTTGAGGTCGTCGCCGACCACACCTATGTGTACGCGCTGCGCCCGGCCGGCGCCGACAAGACGGCCGAGGCCTCCCTCTTCACCGTCCGCCGCGAGCTGCACTTCCGCTTCGACGAGAACGACCTCCGCACCCGCCAGGCCGCCCTCGCCGTGTCGTACGTCCAGGCCGGACCCCTGGCCTGCGCCGAGGACGCCACGAACCACCTGCGGCCGCTGCTCGCCGGCCGCACGGCAAAGGCGGGCGGCCCCGCCGGCACCGACCCGTACGCGAACGGCGGCACCACGGCCCTGTGCGGCTCCCTCGCACAGAGCGCCCAGCCGAAGGTGTGACCCTCCGGACCGGGCGCTCCCCGCGGACGGCCACGACCGTGGCCGTCACCTCACTCGCCGTCCGGACGCCTGTCCTCGGTGGTGTCGGTGTCGGGCCTGGTGTCGGTGTCGGTACCGGTGCCGCCCGACCCCGAGCCGCCGGCGCTCCCGCCACCGTTCGCGAACCCGCCGAAGCCGCGACGCACCCGGCCACCGAGGTCCCCGGCACCGCCCGCGATGTCGGTGACCAGCTTCATCAGCGGGTCCTTGGAGTTCTTGACAGTGCTCGTGTAGTGCGCGGCCGACTCACGGAAGGAGTCGGTCACCGAGGTGTCCCTGTCCTCGCTGCGCCGCGGGTAGTGACCGTCCATGATCCGCTGGTAGTCGCGGGACTCGGCCCACTTCTTCAGCTCGGCCGCGCGCACGGTGGTGAAGGGGTGCGAGCGGGGCAGCACGTTCAGGATCTTCAGCACGGAGTCGCGCAGATCGCCCCCGGCCTCGTACTCCTCGGCCTGCGCGAGGAACGCGTCCACGTTCATCTCGTGCAGGTGGTTGCCGCCCGCGATCTTCATCAGGCCGCGCATCGAGGCCCGGACGTCCTGGCCGACCAGGAGGCCCGCGCGGTCGGCGGACAGCTCCGACTTGCGGAACCACTCGCGCAGCGCGGTCACGATCGCCAGGATCGCGATGTTGCCCAGCGGGATCCAGGCGATCCTGATCGCCAGGTTCGTCAGGAACAGCAGGATCGTGCGGTACACCGCGTGGCCGGAGAGCGCGTGGCCCACCTCGTGGCCGATGACCGCCCGCATCTCCTCCTCGTCGAGCAGCTCGACGAGCCCGGTCGTCACCACGATGATCGGCTCGTCCAGGCCGATGCACATCGCGTTCGGCTGCGGGTCCTGGTTCACGTACATCGGCGGGACCTTCTCCAGGTCCAGGATGTAACAGGCGTCCCGCAGCATGTCGTTGAGGTGGGTGAACTGCTGGTCCGAGACCCGTACCGAGTCGGACAGGAACAGCAGCCGCAGGCTGCGCTCGGGCAACAGACCGCTGAGGGCCTTGAACACCGTGTCGAAACCGCTGAGCTTGCGCAGCGCCACCAGCGCCGAGCGGTCCGCGGGATGTTCGTACGCCCGCGAGGAGATCCCCTCGAAGCGCCTGCGCTGCCTGCTGGGCACGTTCTCGTGCCCGTCCTGCTCATGGTTGTCGTCGGTCATGTTCTCCCCCATGCGTCTGATGGCCCATGTTGCCCCCGAAGCGGAGTCCAGCCTAGGCGGAGTTACCGTGGCAGGGCATCAACCGTGAGGAGCGATCTCAATGGGACATCTGCCGCACCTGCCGGCGGCCGCCTGGCTGACCGACGCCGCGAGCGCCGCGGGGAAGGAGCAGGGCCCGGGCAACCTGCTGCGCATCGTGCTGGTCGTGATGGTCCTGGGATCCGTGCTGCTGGGGTGGTTCCTCCTGCGGGGATACAAGCGGGACGACTGACGGTTCCGCGGGCTCCGTACACGGCCGTCCCCCTTGAGTACGGCCCTCCTCCTCAAGGAGGAGTCGACGTGATCGCGGCGAAGGACCCCGCTTACGATGTGCCGGAGTCTTTATTCCGATCCCACACCCGGATAGGTTCTGCCGACGATGAGCTTCCACAGCACCGCTGCCGACTTGGTCACTTTCGCCGCCGAGGGCGGCGGGGAGCACGGCGGCAACCACGAGAGCCTCAGCCCCTATCTGACCGGCGGCGGAGCCCTTTTCATCCTTCTGCTGCTCCTGTGGATCACGACCCGTTTCAACCGGGATCGCTAATCCCTACAAAAAGACGTTCGACCGGGACGCGGTGGCCGGGCCGGTAGGGTCTGCACGCATGGAGGAGCAGGAAGTGCCTACCGGTCCGGAGCACGACAAGACCAGCGACCAGGCGCCGAACGGCCCCGGGAACGGCCCGTCCACACCCGGCCGGCGCCGCCTCGGCGTCATGGGCGGGACGTTCGACCCGATCCACAACGGGCACCTCGTCGCGGCCCAGGAGGTCGCCGCGCAGTTCGGTCTTGACGAGGTCGTGTTCGTGCCGACCGGTCAGCCGTGGCAGAAGTCCCACCGTTCGGTCTCGGCCGCCGAGGACCGCTATCTGATGACGGTGATCGCGACCGCCGAGAACCCCCAGTTCTCCGTGAGCCGCATCGACATCGACCGCCGGGGCCTGACGTACACCATCGACACCCTGCGCGAGCTGCACCAGCTCAACCCCGACACGGACCTCTTCTTCATCACCGGCGCCGACGCGCTCGCCCAGATCCTCACCTGGCGCGACGCCGAAGAGCTGTTCTCCCTGGCGCACTTCATCGGGGTCACTCGTCCGGGCCACACGCTGCACGACCCCGGCCTGCCCGCGGGCGGTGTCTCGCTCGTCGAGGTTCCCGCTCTCGCCATCTCCTCCACAGACTGTCGTGCGAGAGTCGCCAAGGGCGACCCCGTCTGGTATCTGGTGCCGGACGGCGTGGTGCGCTACATCGACAAACGGCAGCTGTACCGCGGCGAGTGAGCCGAGAGGGGCACCGGTGAACAACGGATACGACGCTGGATACGGGGGCGGCGACCAGTACGAACTCGTGGGTTACGACGAGTTCGGGCAGCCTGTGTACCGGCAGGTGCCCACCCAACAGGTGCCTCAGCAGGCGTACGACCCCTACGGCCAGGGGTACGCCGGCTACGGCGGCTATGACCAGTACGCCGGTCAGCAGCAGGCCGCGCCGTCCTATGACACGGGCCAGCAGGCCCCCGCACCCCAGTACGACCCCTACGACCCGTACGGGACGGCCACGCAGCAGACCTCCACGGCGTACGACCCCTACGGGCAGGCCACCGCCACCGGCCACCAGCCCCAGGCACGGGTCACGGAACAGACGGCGTACGTCCCCCAGCAGGGGGGACCCGTGGAGCCGACCGCCGCGAGGCCGGCCGAGGAGAGCGAGCCCCGGGCCGGTGACACCGCCCCGGAACGGGAGTACCGCACCGAGCAGTTCGCCTTCGTCGAGGAGCCCGACGGCGACTCCGAGGACGTCATCGACTGGCTGAACTTCACGGAGAACCGCACCGAGCGGCGCGAGGAGGCCAAGCGCCGGGCCAAGAGCCGTCTCGTCGCCCTCGTCGTGGCCTTCGCGCTGGTCGTGGTCGGCGGTGTCGGCTACCTCTGGTACGCGGGCATGCTGCCCGGCTCGTCCTCGGACGGGAAGTCCGGCACGACGACCTCGGCCGCGGCCCAGAAGCGTGATGTGGTCGTCGTCCACCTGCACGACACCAAGAACGGCGGCACCTCCACGGCGCTGCTCGTCGACAACACCACCACCGAGCAGGGCGCCACCGTCCTGCTGCCCAACTCCCTCGCCCTGACCGCCGAGGACGGCACCACGACCACCCTCGCCAAGTCCGTCGAGGACGACGGCTCCTCCGGCACCCGTGACGAACTCGACACCGTGCTCGGCACGGACATCGAGGGCACCTGGCGCCTCGACACCCCGTACCTGAACAACCTCGTCGAGCTGGTCGGCAACATCGACATCGACACCGACACGGACGTGCCCGACCCCGGGGCCAAGAAGAAGACCGAGGCCCCGCTGGTCCACGAGGGCAAGGGCCAGACCCTCAGCGGCAAGATGGCCGTCGCCTACGCCACCTACCGGGCCTCCGGCGAGTCGCAGAACGCACAGCTGAAGCGGTTCGGGCAGGTCATGCGGGGCGTGCTGCGCAAGCTGTCCTCCGACTCGGAGGCCGCCACGGTCACCGTGCAGTCGCTGGCCCAGATCCTCGACCCCTCGCTCAGCGACAAGGACCTCGGCGCCTTCCTCGCGGGGCTCGCCGAGCGCGCCAAGGGCGGCGACTACAAGACGGAGCTGCTCCCGGCCCAGCAGGACGGCACCCTCAGCGCCGAGGACTCCGACAGCGTGGTCAAGGACCTGCTCGGCGGCACCGCGAAGAGCCCCGACGCGGGCAGCGCCGTCCGGGTCGGCATCAGGAACGCCACCGGCGACAAGGACGCCACCGAAGAGGCCCGCGTGGTCCTGCTGAACGGCGGCTACACCTTCCTCGACGCCGGAACGGTCGACGCAGCCCGGGCGACCTCCCAGGTCACCTACTCCGACGCGGCCCGCAAGCAGGACGCCGTCGAGGTCGCCAAGACGCTCGGCCTGCCGGCCGGCGCCGTCAAGAAGGGCGAGACCACGTCCAACGCGGACGTCTCGGTCGTACTGGGCCAGGACTACGAGACGACCGACACGACGGGCTCCACGGGCTGACCGCGTCGCACGGAGAACGGGCCCCGGAGCCGCCGTGTCGGCGCCGCTTCGGGGCCCATCCGGGGGTGAGCGGGGGCGCGCCGTCGGTCCAGTGCAAACCCGTGGGGCGCTGTCGGTGGTCCGTGAGACCCTTGAGGCAGCCCGTGAGGGTTCCTGACCGCCGACGGAAAGTCCTGGTAGTGACCGCCACCGACCGCTCCCTCGAGCTCCTCGCCACCGCCGCACAGGCGGCCGCCGACAAGCTCGCGCACGACATCATCGCGTACGACGTCAGCGATGTGCTCTCCATCACGGACGCCTTCCTGCTGGCCTCCGCACCCAACGACCGCCAGGTCAAGTCGATCGTCGACGAGATCGAGGAGCGGCTGAACAAGGAGCTCGACGCCAAGCCCGTCCGCCGCGAGGGCGACCGCGACGCCCGCTGGATCCTGCTCGACTACGTCGACATCGTCGTCCACGTCCAGCACAGCGAGGAGCGTGTCTTCTACGCCCTGGAGCGGCTTTGGAAGGACTGCCCCGAGCTGGAGCTGCCCGCCGACGCCAAGGCGACCCGCGGCAAGGCCGAGGAGCACGCCAAGCTGCGGGCCGCCGAGGAGGCGGCCGAGCTGGGCGGGGAGCTGCGTTGACCGCCGCCGAGGCCCCCGCGGGCGTCGACTCGGCCGACCGGAAGGGCCGTGGCCGCCGCCTCATTCTCTGGCGCCACGGCCAGACCTCGTGGAACGTGGAGCGCCGCTTCCAGGGCAGCACGGACGTCCCGCTGACCGAGACCGGCGTCGGCCAGGCCCGCCGCGCCGCCCGGCTGCTGGCCTCCCTAGGGCCCGACGCGATCCTCGCCTCCGACCTCGGCCGCGCCGCCGCCACGGCCGCCGAGCTGGCCGTGCTCACGGGCCTGGAGATCACGCACGACGAGGGCCTGCGCGAGACCTACGCGGGCGTCTGGCAGGGCCTCACGCACGACGAGATCATCGAGCGCCACGGCGAGGAGTACGCGGCGTGGAAGCGCGGCGAGCCGGTTCGCCGCGGCGGCGGTGAGCTGGAGACCGAGGTCGCCGACCGGGCCGCCCCGGTGGTGCTCCGGCACGCCGACAAGCTGCCCGAGAACGGCACCCTCGTGGTCGTCAGCCACGGCGGCACCATCCGCACCACCATCGGGCGACTTCTGGGCCTCGAACCCCACCACTGGGAGAGCCTCGGCGGCCTCTCCAACTGCTGCTGGTCCGTCCTCGGCGAGGGCGCCCGCGGCTGGCGCCTGCTCGAGCACAATGCCGGCACCCTGCCGGAACCGGTGCTCGGCGACGACGACTGAGCGGCCGTGGAAGGGCCGTAGCGGGGGCTGGGGCCCGGATTTCACTTTCCGGCTGGGCGCAGGCTAAAGTTCTTCTTGTTCGCACCGCGGAGCGGGGCAGAAACACTATGCGGCTTACGCCGCGTGGTACGAGGGGCTATAGCTCAGTTGGTAGAGCGCCTGCATGGCATGCAGGAGGTCAGGAGTTCAATTCTCCTTAGCTCCACAGATCGCATCAGATCAGTTCGAAGATCCCGTTCCCGGGCAGGGGGCGGGATCTTTTGCATGTGACCTTCCTCTCGTCTTGAGTCAGTCGTGGCCCCGCAGGCGTATACCTCCGCGGACGACCTTCATCCCGGCTGCCCTGTCCGGAACTGGTACGAAGGCGTCGCTGACCGTATTGGTCCGGCCGTGGCAGAATCAAACGGCCGGAAGGGGGGCGCGGCCCGACGGGAGGGAGAAGCGATGCCTGAGAGCATCCGTGGGGCGGTCGACGATTGCCCCGCACTGGTGGCGATACGGAGCAAGACCACCCTCCTGTGCCCTTCCTGCGGCTCGCTGCACGTCGCTCAAGTCCTCGGTGACAACGGAGGGGTTTCCTACGTGTGCACGGCCTGCGGCCACAGCTGGAGCTGATCGATGGGTGCACACAGGAGGAAATGCGACTGGTGCGGCAGCGGCACGCCGATCGTCCGCGACATGGAACCCGTCAACGCCGACTACCAGTACTGGTGCGAGGAATGCGCACGGGCGCTGATCATAAAAGGCGACCCGATCGAGACGTACCGTGAGCTGGAGGGCGAGCCGATCTACGGCCGGCTCCTCGAAGAGCACTGCACGCTCAAGCGCTTCTACTCGTTCGTGACGGCCTGAAACGGGACTGATCGGCGCAGATCGGAAACGATTTGGTGGTGGGCGCGGGGGACCGGTAATGTTTGCGTCGTCGCCAGGGAGACCAGGCGGCGGACCGCAAGGGGCTATAGCTCAGTTGGTAGAGCGCCTGCATGGCATGCAGGAGGTCAGGAGTTCAATTCTCCTTAGCTCCACAGAAACGAAGACCCCATCCAATCGGATGGGGTCTTCGCGTTGTTGACGGTACGTCGGATACGACGAAGGGGGGCCACCGGGATGGTGGCCCCCCTTCGTCCGTGCTCGGCTCAGCGACCGCTGCCCAGTGCCCGGCGGCCGCGGCCCTGGGAGAGGACCGGGAGGTTGCGGGACGGGGCGGAGCCCCGGGTGTCCTCCTCGATGCGCAGGGCGAGGGCCGGGCAGCGGCGGACCGCGCGCAGGGCCTTGGCCTCGGCGTACTGGGGGACCTTCGCCTGGGCGACGGTGGGGAAGCCGTCGGCGCCGAGCTGGAAGACCTCGGGGAGGATGTCGGCGCACAGGCCGTGACCCCGGCAGAGCGTCCAGTCGACGAAGATCTTCTGGCGGCTGGCCCCGTTCTCCTCCTCGGCGCCCGCGCCACCCGGGATGCCCGTCGGCATCCTGCCGCCCTCGAAGAGGGGCAGCACGCCCTCCACGGGGCGTCCGCAGCCGTTGCCGAGGACGTGTGCCGCGAGGTCGTCGGTGAACGCCTTGATGGTCGACTCGAGGAACATCGCGGAGCCGTCGGGGTGTGAGCACGCGCCGCGCCGCTTCACGTTCTTCGCGACCTGCTTGAGGGCCTCCAGGGCGGCCGGGCCACCGCCGTTGAGGATGTCCTCCATGCCGCGCGCGGCGGCCGGCAGACCGAGGTAGCAGGGACCGCACTGTCCCGCGCTCTCCTCGGCGAGCCACTTGGCGACCTGGAGCGACTCGCCGAGCGGGCAGGTGTCCTGGCTGATCGGCAGGATCGCTCCCGCGCCGAGCGCACCGCCCACCGCGTCCAGCGAGTTGCGCGAGACGACCGCCTCGTTGACCGTCGCCGCGTCGATCCACTTGCCGTGGTAGCCGCCGGTCAGCACGCCCTGCGGGACCGGCGGCGCGCCGGCGAGCTGCAGGATGTAGCGCAGCGGCACGCCGGTGGGGGCCTCGATGACCATGGGGCGGGCGACCGCGCCGGAGACCGTCAGCATGACGGTGCCCGGCTCGTCGTACAGACCGGTGTTGCCGTAGCGCTCGGAGCCGATGCGGGCGCCGATGGCGAGCTGGGCGAAGGTCTCGGCGTTCGAGAGCAGGGTCGGCGCGCCGCCGACACCGCTCTTGGACGCGCTGGTCTTGCGGCCCGGCGGGATGGGCGGGCCGCCGTCGATCGAACGGATCAGCGACCCGGCCGCGCCGGTGACCATGCGGACCGGGTTGCGCTGCACGCTCGCGCGGATGGCCGCGCCGCGCCGGTTGCTCAGGCCGCGCTCGGCGAGGGCGGCCTCCATCGACCGTTCGGTGGATTCACGTGTCACCCCGATGACCAGCTGGCGGGCGCCCAGGGCCTCCGCGACCAGCAGGGCGCCGTCCAGGATGAGATGCGGGGCACGGTTGATGAGCACCGTGTCCTTGCGGCAGGCCGGCTCGTCCTCGCTGCCGTTGACGACGACGACGGGACGGATGCCGCGTTTGATCGCCGACTCGGCGACCGAGCGCAGCTTCTTGTGGAACGGGAAGCCCGCGCCCCCCCTGCCCTTGAGGTTGATCCGCTCGGACAGCTGGGCGAGTTGCTCGCCGCCCATGGGTTCGAGCGGACCGTGCACCTTCAGGTGCATGGGGAGATCGAGTCTCTCGACGAGATCGAAGCCCGAGGTGAGCTGAGGGAGCCCCACCACTCGGACCTCGGGGACGTCGGGAAGGGCCTCGTTCACTTAAAGCCTCCGGAAGGCGCGTTCCAGGGTTCGCCTGAGCCCGGTTGGTTGTACTCGTCGTAACCGGGCAGCGTTTCAGTGGCGGGACCGCTGTTGTACGTGTCGTTCGGGTTGTACGTGCCGTAGGGGGCGTTCGTCTCAGCCGTTCCGTAAGAAACTTCCGGACCCGCCGCGTACGCCTGGCCCGGGTAGGTCTGGCCGCCACCTGTGAACGCCTGCCCGGCGAAGGTGTCCTGCATCGGGTCGTACGCCGACGGGGGCGCCTCGCCGACCGGTGGCGGGGACGGCGACGGCCAGCGGGTGTTGCCCGTGGTCGAGCCGTCGTCCATGCGGGGCATCGCCTGCGTGGGCTGCATGCCGAGGTCCAGCGGCGGCTGCGACTGGGTCAGGTAGGGCGCCATCGGCTCCGGCGCGCGGGGCGTCATCGACACCGCGCGGTAGGCGGCCGCGAAGCCGGGTCCGGAGTCGGCGGCGGCCGTGCGCGGCGGGGGCACCAGCGAGTCGCCCAGCGCGGGGGACGGGGTCTGGCCGCCGAAGCCGGGCAGCGGGAACTGGCCGGTGTCGCGCCGGCCCGAGTCGCGCTCGCCGCCCCGGCCCGAGTCGCGCTCGCCGCCGTCACGCCGTCCGGACTCGCGCCGCTCGCCCGGCTCTCCGCCGGACTGCAGCGACGAACGGGACTTCACGAGCTCCTCGACCTCGGGCGGCCGCTGGCCGCCCGTGCCCAGGATCGCGGTGATCGAGTCGACCACCTGGCGCTTGACCGGGCGTGGGGCCGCGCGCAGCAGCAGGGCGCCGGCGACGGCGGCGAGGCCCAGGCTGTAGAGGATCGTGAAGACCGGCTTGGCCTCTCGACCCGCGTAGAGTCCGTGGACCAGCGCGAAACACCAGGCCGGGTAGGCCATCATGTGCATCGCCCGCCAGCGCGCGGCGACCGGCGCGGGGGACGCGAAATTGCTGCGCAGCGCGCCGGTGATGGCGACGAAGATCATGAGGGATCCGGCGAGGGCGCCGAAGCCGATGAGCGCGCCCGCGCCCGTGACGCCGAGCGCGAAGGGGAACAGGGCGATCGCGGACACGTGGGACAGCGCCAGCTTGACGGTCACATGCAGCACGAGGAACGCGACCGAGGCGATCGCGGTCGTCCGGTGGATGGCCTGACCGACGATCCGCTGGCGCGTGTTGAGGAGGGACCGGTCCTGGGCGACGAGTCCCCAGAGCACCGAGCATGTCAGCGAGACGAGCGACAGAACGCCCGCGCCGAAGTTGATGAATTCCCGGTAGGCATCACCTCCGACCAGCACACTTACGGGTATCAGCAGCAGAGCGGCAGCGGTCGCCACCCCGTAGGCCGAGCGGCCTGCCGGGGGGAGCGAGCTGTTACTGCGACGAGGGTTCATGGGGGCAACTCCGAACAGTTCGGGAAAGCGGTCCCGTCGTCGCACTGTAAGTGAGAGCAAACCGGCCGGTACGAGATTTGAGTTATTGCGCTGTTATCAAAGACCAATCTCACATCCGGCTTGCCCCTTAGGGGTTGTTACGCGAAGTAAGATTTGAATCTTGTTCAACTTTTTTGGCCGGATCTCGTGGCCGAAACGCGGAGGGTCCGTGTCGGCAAGGGGCGGATTCTGTGTGCGTTCCGGGGGCGCGCGGGCCCGGAACCGCGTCGCGGCGCGCGCGGGCCCTGCGGTACCCTGATCGCATGCGTGCCGTACGCCTTCTGCTTAGCGAGCCGCGCTGATCAGTCCCGACCACCGGTGAGCCGGATGGGTCGGAATCGGCGCGGCGTCCCCTCCTGTGCGAGGGGATTTTTCGTTTCCGGAACGACACAGCCGCTGGCAGAGACGATCGATGGAGCTTTGAGGATCATGAGCGAGACGAACCCCGCTGCCGCCGTTGAGGTGGCCGCGCCGCACCGCTACACGGCAGCCGTGGCCGCCGAGATCGAGGCACGCTGGCAGGACTTCTGGGACGCCGAGGGCACCTACGCGGCGCCGAACCCGACCGGTGACCTGGCGGACGACCCCGAGCTGGCCGCCAAGCCCAAGAAGTTCATCATGGACATGTTCCCGTACCCCTCCGGTGCGGGCCTGCACGTCGGCCACCCGCTGGGCTACATCGCCACCGACGTCTTCGCCCGCTACCAGCGCATGACCGGCCACAATGTCCTGCACACCCTGGGCTTCGACGCCTTCGGCCTGCCCGCCGAGCAGCACGCCGTACAGACCGGCGAGCACCCCCGGGTCACCACCGAAGCCGCCATCAACAACATGAAGTCCCAGCTGCGCCGGCTGGGCCTGGGCCACGACAAGCGCCGGTCGTTCGCCACGATCGACCCGGACTACTACAAGTGGACCCAGTGGATCTTCCTGCGGATCTTCAACTCCTGGTACGACGACGAGGCGAAGAAGGCCCGCCCGATCGCCGAGCTGATCGCCCAGTTCGAGTCCGGTGAGCGCGCGCTGCCCGGCGGGCACTCCTGGAGCGAGCTGAGCGCCGCCGAGCGTGCCGACGTCCTGGGCGAGTACCGCCTGGCGTACGCCTCCGACTCGCCGGTCAACTGGTGTCCCGGCCTGGGCACCGTGCTGGCCAACGAGGAGGTCACCGCCGACGGCCGCTCCGAGCGCGGCAACTTCCCCGTCTTCAAGGCCAAGCTGCGCCAGTGGAACATGCGCATCACCGCGTACGCCGACCGGCTGCTGGACGACCTGAACGAGCTGGACTGGCCCGAGGCCATCAAGCTGCAGCAGCGCAACTGGATCGGCCGCTCCGAGGGCGCCCGCGTCGACTTCCCGATCGACGGCGAGAAGATCACCGTCTTCACCACCCGCCCCGACACCCTGTTCGGCGCGTCCTACATGGTCCTGGCGCCCGAGCACCCCCTGGTCGAGAAGTTCACCCCGGACACCTGGCCCGAGGGCACCCACGACGTGTGGACCGGCGGGCACGCGACCCCGGCCGAGGCCGTCGCCGCCTACCGCGCGCAGGCCGCCTCCAAGTCGGACGTCGAGCGGCAGGCCGAGGCCAAGGACAAGACCGGTGTCTTCATCGGCTCGTACGCGACCAACCCGGTCAACGGCGAGCGGATCCCGGTCTTCATCGCCGACTACGTCCTGATGGGCTACGGCACCGGCGCGATCATGGCCGTACCCTGCGGCGACCAGCGCGACTTCGAGTTCGCGCGCGCCTTCGAGCTGCCGATCCACTGCATCGTCGAGCCGACGGACGGCCGCGGCACGGACACCTCCACCTGGGAGGACGCCTTCGGCGCGTACGACGCGAAGATCATCAACTCCACCGGTGACGGCGTCTCCCTGGACGGTCTGGGTGTCGCCGAGGCCAAGGCGCGCATCACCGAGTGGCTGGAGCGGTCCGGCATCGGCCAGGGAACCGTCAACTTCCGGCTGCGCGACTGGCTGTTCAGCCGCCAGCGCTACTGGGGCGAGCCCTTCCCGATCGTCTACGACGAGGACGGCGTCGCCCACTCGCTGCCCGAGTCGATGCTGCCGCTGGAACTGCCCGAGGTCGAGGACTACTCGCCGCGCACGTTCGAACCGGACGACGCGGACACGTCTCCGGAGACGCCGCTGTCGCGCAACGCGGACTGGGTGAACGTCACCCTGGACCTGGGTGACGGTCCCAAGAGGTACACACGCGAGACCAACACCATGCCCAACTGGGCCGGTTCCTGCTGGTACGAGCTGCGCTATCTGGACCCGCACAACTCCGAGAAGCTGGTCGACCCGGAGATCGAGCGCTACTGGATGGGCCCGCGCGAGGGGCAGCCGCACGGCGGAGTCGACCTGTACGTCGGCGGCGCCGAGCACGCCGTGCTGCACCTGCTGTACGCGCGCTTCTGGTCCAAGGTCCTGTTCGACCTGGGGCATGTCTCGTCCGCCGAGCCGTTCCACAAGCTGTTCAACCAGGGCATGATCCAGGCCTTCGTCTACCGCGACAGCCGTGGCTTCCCGGTGCCGGCCGCCGAGGTGGAGGAGCGCGACGGCGCGTTCTACTACCAGGGCGAGAAGGTCTCCAAGCTGCTGGGCAAGATGGGCAAGTCCCTGAAGAACGCGGTCACTCCGGAGTCGATCTGCGCGGAGTACGGCGCCGACACCCTGCGCCTGTACGAGATGGCCATGGGCCCGCTGGACGTCTCCCGGCCGTGGGACACGCGCGCGGTGGTGGGCCAGTTCCGGCTGCTGCAGCGGCTGTGGCGCAACGTCGTCGACGAGACGACCGGCTCACTGGCGGTGGCCGACTCCGAGCCCGACGAAAACACCCTGCGCGCCCTGCACAAGGCGATCGACGGGGTGCGCCAGGACCTGGCGGGCCTGCGCTTCAACACCGCGATCGCCAAGGTCACCGAGCTGAACAACCACCTGACCAAGGTCGGCGGGCCGGTGTCGCGTTCCGTCGCCGAGGCCCTGGTCCTGCTGGTCGCGCCGCTGGCCCCGCACATCGCCGAGGAGCTGTGGCGCAAGCTGGGCCACACCGACTCCGTCGTCCACCAGGACTTCCCGGTCGCCGACCCCGCGTACGTCGTCGACGAGGCCGTCACCTGCGTCGTCCAGATCAAGGGCAAGGTCAAGGCCCGCCTGGAGGTGTCGCCGGCCATCTCCGAGGAGGAGCTGGAGAAGGTGGCCCTGGGCGACGACCGGGTGGTGGCCGCGCTGGGTGGGGCGCCCATCCGGAAGGTGATCGTGCGGGCACCGAAGCTGGTGAACATCGTCACGTAGATCCATATTGGTGCTGTAAGCGCTGTAAGCGCTGTAAGCGCTGTAAGCGCCGGTCAGGGCCGTGAGGGTCGTCCCCTACGGGCAGAGCCAGGGTTGTGTCCGGGCAGATCCAGGGTTCCGGTGGAACTCTGGATCTGCCCGTTGCGTTTACCGTTGAAGAGCGTCGCGATGTGGGATGTGTGTCGAGACATCGAGACGTGTCGTCGCAGGCCGGAGGTAGGAGCGCGCCGTGGAAGCCGTGATCGCAGTCGTCGCCCTGCTCTTCGTGCTGCTCGTGGTACTGGGCGCCTACGCCACGGTGAAGGCGGTCGGCGCCGCCAAGCGAGGCGTGGACCGTACGATCTCGCAGGCCAAACGCACGGTCGAGGACACGACACTGCGCGCGAGAAGCCTCGCCCAGCCGGGCCCGGCGGGTGAACTGGCCGACCTGCGGCTGAAGTTGCGCACATCGATGCGCGCCACCCAGGACGCGCTGCGGGCGGGCGTCGGCGAGGACGAGTCCCTGAAGGAGTCCCTGGCCCTCTTCGAGCGGCTCAGCCGCCACGGCCGGGAGCTGGACGACGAACTCAAGCGCCTGGAGGCGGAGCCGAACCGCGGCCAGCTGGCCGACCGGCTGCCCGACCTGCGGGAGCGCACGAAGAAGGTCATCGAGTCGGCGGACTCGCTGCGCTGGGCCGCCAACGACCGCGCCCGCCGCTTCGCCGAGGACGACCTGGACACGCTCAGCGCGCAGATCGACGTCGAGGCGGGAGCGCTGCGGCACTGGACGACGGAGCCGACGCCCGTGTGGCCCGAGGCACCGAAGCCCGAGCCCATGGCTTCCACGGGGCAGACCTGGCCCGGGAGCGCCGGGTCGAGGACGGCGGAGCCACGTCCCTCGCAGTCCCGTGCGGCGGAGTCTCGTAAGGCCGGGGAGCCGCCGAAGCCCGCGATCACTCCGCCGAAGCCGCAACCCACGTACCCGTGGCAGAAGAAGCCTCGCCCGGAGAGCACGACTTGATGCCGGTCCCCTTGTGCGTGATTGCCCGGCCGTAGGTCGGAGGGGCCGGGCTGCCGTCGGTGCGGCTTGGCGGGTAACCTCCAGCTCATGTCCCGCCATGTCGCGATCGTCACCGATTCAACGGCCTACCTGCCGCCGCCGGCGATGGAGCGTCACGGCATCATCGCGGTGCCGTTGACCGTGGTCCTCGGCGACCAGGCGTTGGAGGAGGGCACCGAGATTTCGGCCCGCTCCCTGGCCCAGGCACTGCAGAAGAGACGGTCCGTCACCACCTCCCGCCCCAGCCCCGAGCTGTTCGCGCAGACCTACCGCGAGGTCGCCGAGTCCGGTGCCACGGGCATCGTCTCGCTCCATCTGTCCGCCGAGTTCTCGGGTACGTACGACGCGGCGGTGCTCGCGGCTCGTGAGGCCCCGGTGCCCGTGCGGGTGGTGGACACCGGGATGGTCGCGATGGCGCTCGGCTTCTGCGCGCTGGCCGCCGCCGAGTCCGCGGAGGCGGGCGGCACGGTCGACGAGGCCGTCACGGCGGCGGAGAAGCGGGCCGCCGGCACGTCCGCGTACTTCTACGTCGACACACTGGACTATCTGCGCCGGGGCGGACGGATCGGCGCGGCCCAGGCGCTGTTCGGCTCGGCGCTCGCGGTGAAGCCGCTGCTGCAACTCGACGGCGGGCGCATCGAGATGCTGGAGAAGGTGCGTACGGCGTCCAAGGCCATCGCCCGCCTTGAGGAGATCGTCGTCGAACGGGCAGGCAGCGCACAGGTGGACATCGCCGTGCATCACCTCGCCGCGCCGGAGCGGGCCTCGGCGCTCGCGGACCGGTTGCGGGCGCGGGTTGCGGGGCTGGCCGATCTGCATGTGAGCGAGGTCGGGGCGGTGATCGGGGCGCACACCGGGCCCGGGTTGCTCGGGGCGGTCGTCTCGCCCAAGTGAGGGTGAACGCTGCGGTGGGTCTTGGGTTCGTGCCGCTGTTTTGAGGGCCGATCTCGGGGGTCAGATCTCGGGTCTTGAGGGTCAGATCTTGAGAGTCGGATGTCGATCGCTTGAGGGGCCGATTCCGAGGGTCCGATTCAGAAGGGTCGATCGCTCGTGTGGGTGACGGAGTTATCCACAACTGGGCGGTAATCCACGGAAATTGAGCATGATCATCGCGAGGGCGCGGAGTCGTTCCATCCTCGTCGCATGGCACTTCGATCACGCTCACGTACAGCGACAGTCAGCAGCGGGCCGGGCCGGGGACCTGCCTCCGACGGCCGTTCCCGATACCGGTCCCGACCGCCCAGGGGGCGGGCAGGGCGGCGCCGCGAGGCCTCGGCGGAGGCATTGAGGTTGCGCGTGGAGACGCTGTTCCCCGAGAGGGCGGTCCCGGAGAGGGCAGTCTCGGAGAGGGGTGGGGAGCGGCGGGAGTTGGGGGAACGGGGGCATGGGCCGCCGGGGGAGGCGGGGGGTGTTCAGGGCACTGACGGTGCTGAGGGCACTGTGGGTGCTGGAGGCGTTGGCGGCGCTGAGGGCGCGGCCGGGCTCGGGCAGGCGATGGGGAGGACGAGGCTCGGGCAGCCGGTCGGTGCGACGGGGCTGGGGGTCGGTGTGGCTCGGAGCTTCGGTCGTGATCAGGCGTGGGCCGACGAGGGTCGGGGCGTTGAGGCCACGGGGCGCGTGGGCCGGGGCGAGCGCGCGGGGCGCAGGGAGCTCGCGGAGCGCGTAGGCCGGCTGAGTGGCGCCTTCGGGGAGGTGGGGGAGCGGGACCTTCCGCGTGAGAGCACGGCATTGGTCGGAGGTGGAGACGAAGCGACCGGTGGCGGCGAGGCTGTGGTCGGCGGCGGGGACGGTGCTGTGGGCCGCAGCCCCGGAGGGGCCTGGCGGGAGCGGGTCGGGCCGGCTGTGCGGGAGCGGCTGCCGTTGTGGTTGCAGGCGCGGTGCGGTCTCGAACGCAAGAGCGTGATCGCGCTGAGCGTGGTGTTGGTCGTCGCAGCGTTGTTCGCCGCGCAGCACTTCTGGGCGGGCCGGGTGCAATCGGTGAGCGCGCCCGAGGTGGTGCGGTCGGTGGTGTCCCACGGCGCGTCGGGCGGCGAGCGGGAGGCCGTACCGGGTGGCACGGCGGGCGGAGCCACGGCTGTTCCCGCGGCACCGCCGATCGTGGTGGACGTCAGTGGAAAAGTGCGGAACCCCGGGATCCAACGGCTCCCGGCGGGTTCGCGAGTCGCCGACGCGCTGCGGGCAGCGGGTGGCGTGCGACCGGGCACGAACACCGAGGGACTCAACCGGGCCAGGCTCCTGGTCGACGGCGAACAGGTCGTGGTGGGCGGTGCGGTGCCGGTGACCGGGGCGGGTCCGGGGCCCGGCGGAGGGAGCGGGGCCAGCGCGGGCGGGACGAGTGGCGCCGCCGGAGCGGCCCCCGCCGCGCCCGTCTCCCTCAACACGGCCACCACGGACCAACTTGACACTCTGCCCGGCGTCGGCCCCGTACTGGCCCAGCACATCATCGACTACCGCACCCAGCACGGCGGCTTCCGCTCGGTCGACGAACTCCGCGAGGTCAACGGCATCGGAGACCGCCGCTTCGCCGATCTGCGAAACCTTGTCCGGCCATGAGGGCGCCGGAGAGCGGGGGTTCGGCGGGGGTGGCCGGGGTGAGTGGTGCTTCCGAGACTCATGCGGCACCAGAGGTCATCAGCACCCACTCCCCTCGCCCAGCCGTGCACGCGGCCTCCGCGTCGCGGCTCGGGGTGGCGAATCCGAGGCAGGAAGGGCCGACGGATCTGCGGCTCGTGCCACCCGCGTTGGCCGCATGGGGGACGGCGGCGCTGATGCTGGACGCCTCGACCGGGTGGACCGCGGGTGTGGCGACGGTCTGCCTGGTCACGGGCGGGGCGCTGCTCATGACTCGACGCCGGAGCAGGACCCGCTCGGTCTGGACGCAGGTGTCCGTCGCCGCGATGCTGCTCTGCATCGCCGCGGCAGCCGCCTCGGCCGGGCTGCACGGGGCGGATCTGCGCCGTGGACCCGTTCCCGTCCTGGCACGCCACTACGCCCATGTGACCGCCGACATCGAACTCACCGCCGACCCGAGGCTCACCCGCCCCCGGATCAAGGGGAACCACGCCGCTCCGAGTGCCGTGGTCGTCGAGGCCGAGGTACGGCGGGTACGGGGGCCGGACGGGAGGACGACGGCCACGCGGACGCCGGTCCTGGTCATCGTCGACGTGTCATCGGGCAGGGGCAGAAGGAGTGGTCCGCCTTCGGCCCCCGGACGGGAAGCGCAAGCCCCGCCGGACGAGCGCGCCCGTTCGCCCTGGCTGTCGCTGCTGCCCTCCACGCGGGTACGGGTGGCCGCGCAGGCGGTGCCGGCGCTGGCCGGGGGCGACCGGGTCGCGGCCGTACTGCGGGTACGGGGCGGTGGCCCGCCCGAGGTGGTCGAGGAGCCGAGCGCGGCCCAGAGGCTCGCGGGGCGGCTGCGTGCCGGGCTGCGAGAGGCGACCGACGAACTGGAACCGGACGCAAGGGCCCTGCTGCCGGGCTTCGTGGTCGGCGACACGTCACGGGTACCGGCCGAGCTGGACGAGGCGTTCAAGGCCACGGACCTTACTCATCTACTGGCTGTAAGTGGAGCAAATTTCACTATCCTGCTTGCCCTGTTCATCGGGCCGCCCGGGCTCGCCCAGCGTGCCGAGCGGAGAGGGCTCGCGCCCCGGCTCGGGATCTCGTTGCGGGTGACCGCATTGGTCGGCGGCGCGCTGACGATCGGCTTCGTGATCGTGTGCAGGCCGGATCCGAGCGTGGTGCGGGCCGCGGCATGTGGGTCGATCGCGCTGCTGGCCATCGCGACAGGGCGCCGCAGGTCTCTCATTCCCGCGCTGGCGACTGCGGTACTGCTGCTGGTGCTGTACGACCCGTGGCTCGCCCGTAGCTACGGTTTCCTGCTCTCCGTCCTCGCCACCGGTGCCCTGCTCACCCTCGCTCCGCGCTGGAGTGCCGCGCTGCAGCGGCGCCGGGTGCCGCCGCGCCCGGCCGAGGCGCTGGCCGCGGCGGGGGCCGCGCAGGCGGTGTGCGCACCGGTCGTGGCCGTGCTGTCGGCCCATGTGAGCCTGGTGGCGGTGCCGTGCAACCTCCTGGCGGAGTTCGCCGTGGCGCCGGCCACCGTACTGGGGTTCGCCACGCTGGCGACCGCACCGGTGGCGATGCCCGTGGCCAAGTGCATCGCATGGTGCGCGAGTTGGCCCGCCGGGTGGATCGCGGACATCGCACGCACCGGAGCGTCCCTGCCCGGCGCGGGAGTGGACTGGCCGGGAAGCTGGCCGGGCGCGCTGCTGCTGGCCCTGGTCACGGCGGCTCTCGTACTGGTCGGGCGGCGGCTCGTGGGCCGCCCCTGGCCGGTCGGGATCTGCCTCGTGGCGTTCCTGCTGGTCGTGGTGCAGCCACCCTCGGTCACCAGGGTGATCACGGGGTGGCCGCCGCCCGGCTGGCGGTTCGTGATGTGCGACGTAGGTCAGGGCGACGCGACCGTGCTCGCGGCGGGCGAGGGCACGGGAGTGGTGGTCGACGCCGGTCCTGACCCGACGCTGATCGACCGCTGTCTGACGACCCTCGGCATCACCAGAGTGCCGCTCGTCGTCCTCACCCACTTCCACGCCGACCATGTGGCGGGGCTGCCCGGCGTACTGCGCGGGCGCACGGTCGGCGCGATCGAGACGACCGGGTACGAGGAGCCCGTCGACCAGGCCGAGTTCGTGCACAGGGAGGCCGCGGCCCGGCGTATCCCGGTGACGCGTGCCGTCGCCGGAGAGGAGCGGCGCACGGGCGGGCTCGCCTGGCGGGTGCTGTGGCCGCCACCGGACTCGGGGCCCGTCCCGGAGGGGCCGAACGACGCCAGCGTGACCATGCTCGTACGGTCCGCCGGACTGACCCTGCTGCTCCTCGGCGACCTCGAACCGCCCGCCCAGCGGGACCTGTTGAGATCGGCGGCGCCCGCTGACCTGAGAGCCGTGGACGTCGTGAAGGTCGCCCACCACGGGTCGGCGTACCAGGACCCGGACCTCATACGTGCGATGGCCCCACGCCTGGCGCTCATCTCGGTCGGCTCGGACAACCCTTACGGGCACCCGGCCCCCGGCACGGTCGCGGCGCTCCGGGCCCAGGGTGCCACGGTGCTGCGTACGGACGAGGACGGCGCGATCGCCGTCGCGGGGACGGCGCGGGAACTGCGAGTGGCGAGAGACTGAGTCCATGTCCATGTATCCCGCACAGCTCGACGCCTACCTCCGCCGGATCGGGGCCGAGCGCCCCGCCCGGCCCACCGCCGACGCACTGCGTGAGCTGCATCTGCGCCATCTGCGGACGGTGCCGTTCGAGAATCTCTCGATCCACCTCGGAGAGGAGATCGTGCTGGAGGAGAAACGGCTGCTCGACAAGGTCGTCGGCGAGCACCGGGGAGGCTTCTGCTACGAACTGAACGGGGTGTTCGCGGCGCTGCTCGCGGCACTGGGCTTCGACGTGGCGCTGCTCGCGGCGCGGGTGTACGGCGACGAGGGCAGGCTCGGGATCCCGTACGACCATCTCGCGCTGCGGGTGCGGACCGTGGACGGCGGTGAATGGCTGGCCGACGTGGGGTTCGGGGCGCACAGCCACTACCCGCTGCGGTTCGGGGAGCGGGGTGAGCAGAAGGACCCGTGCGGCACGTTCCGCGTGGTCGGGGCGGAAGGGGAGGGGGAGGCACGGGAGTTCGGAGACCTGGATGTGCTGTGGGACGGCACACCGCAGTACCGGCTGGAGGTGCGCCCGAGAGCACTCGGCGACTTCGGAGCCGGAGCCTGGTGGCACAGCACGTCGCCGGCCTCGCACTTCACCCAGTCGCTCGTCTGCTCACTGGTGACCGAGGACGGAGGCCGGATCACCCTCGGCGGCCGTCGGCTCACCCTCACGTCCCCCGGAGGCGACCGCGAGGTGACGGACCTGGGCACGGACGAGGAGATCCTGACCGTGTACCGGGAGCGGTTCGGGGTGGAGCTTCGGCGGGTGCCCGAGGTTCGGGAGTGAGGGAGGGGTGGGGAGTGGGGGAGGGGTGATGGGGAGGGTGGGCGCGGGGGAGGGGGAGGGGGGAGCCCCCCACCCCGGTATGAGGTGACCCGGCCGGTATGAGGGGACCCCGCCGTAGCGGAAAATGTTCTCGTGAGTGATGTGAGACATGTGCTGGTGCTGCCCGACCGTGAGGCCGCGGAAGAGGCGGTGGAGGCGCTCCGGGAGCGGTTCGCGGTCGACGAGGAGCCGCAGGTGGTGCGGGACGCGTTGGCCGGGGAGGACGACGCGGAGGACGCGCAGTGGCTCGTGGTGCTGCGGGACGAGGACGGGCGGCTCGACGCGGCGGCGTTGGACGAGTTCGCGGGGGAGTGGGACGGGTGGCGGGAGGAGCCGTAGCGCTCCGCCGGGGCTGGAGCCGGGCTGGGGCGGGGCTGCCGCGAGGGTCGCGTTGTCAGTGGGTCGTGGGATGCTTTCGGGGATGGCCAAGAAGACCGCACATGACGACCCTCTCGCCCCCGTCACGCTTGCCGTGGGCCAGGAGGACCTCCTGCTCGACCGTGCCGTGCAGGAGGTGGTGGCCGCCGCCCGGGCCGCCGACGCCGACACGGACGTACGTGACCTGACTCCGGACCAGTTGCAGCCCGGCACGCTCGCCGAGTTGACGAGTCCGTCGCTCTTCGCGGAGCGCAAGGTCGTGGTCGTACGCAACGCGCAGGATCTCTCGGCCGACACGATCAAGGATGTGAAGGCGTATCTGGGGGCGCCCGCCGAGGAGATCACCCTTGTGCTGTTGCACGCGGGTGCGGCCAAGGGCAAGGGGCTGCTGGACGCCGCGCGCAAGGTGGGGGCGCGGGAGGTGGCGTGCCCGAAGATGACGAAGCCGGCGGATCGGCTGGCGTTCGTGCGGGGCGAGTTCCGGGCGCTCGGACGGTCCGCGACGCCTGAGGCGTGCCAGGTGTTGGTCGACGCGATCGGGAGTGATCTGCGGGAGCTTGCCTCGGCGGCCTCGCAGCTGGTCGCGGATGTCGAGGGGACGATCGACGAGGCCGTGGTCGGGCGCTACTACACCGGGCGGGCCGAGGCGTCGAGCTTCGAGGTCGCGGACCGGGCGGTCGAGGGTCGGGCCGCGGAGGCGCTGGAAGCGCTCAGGTGGTCGCTGGCGACCGGGGTGGCGCCGGTGTTGATCACCAGTGCGTTGGCGCAGGGAGTGCGGGCCATCGGGAAGCTGTCGTCCGCGCGGGGTGGGCGGCCGGCGGATCTCGCTCGGGAGCTGGGGATGCCGCCGTGGAAGATCGATCGGGTGCGGCAGCAGATGCGGGGGTGGACGCCGGACGGGGTGGCGATCGCATTGCGGGCGGTCGCGGAGGCGGATGCCGGGGTGAAGGGCGGGGGGGATGATCCCGAGTACGCGTTGGAGAAGGCGGTTGTGGCGGTTGCTCGGGCGGCTCGGGCTCGGCGAGGGGCTGCGTAGCGGGGGGTTGGCGTGGAGGGGGTCGCCCCCGCCGCCCCTACCCGTCCCATCCTGAACCTGAGGGCTGCCGCCCCCAGACCCCCGCTTCGGCCTGGACGGCCTCGTCCTCGAACGCCGGACGGGCTGAGTGTGCCTGGACCCGGCTGGAAGGCGTGCCCCGGAGGCACAATCCGAGTCGCCGACAGCCCCGCTGAACTTCACAACCACCGAAGCCCCCCCACCACCCCACCCCACCCCACAAACCCAAAAACCCCACCCCCACCCCGGGGAAGGGGCGGGAAGCGGGGTCTCGGTCAAAGATGGTGAACCTGTACCCGCGTGGCGAACGCAGGCCGCGTACAGGTTCGGGTGCCGGGTGGGAGCGGAGAGAGAGGGCCCGCTCTGGGTCCAGCCGGCGGTCAAGTCGGAGGGGGTGGAGCCGTAGTGGCTCCGCCGGCCTCAGCCCTTGAGGGTGGCGACCTTCGAAGCAAGCGCCGACTTCTTGTTGGCGGCCTGGTTCTTGTGGATGACGCCCTTGGAGACGGCCTTGTCGAGCGCACGAGCGGCAGCGCGCTGCAGCTCGGTGGCCTTCTCCACGTCACCCGCGGCAGTGGCCTCGCGGGCCTTGCGGATCGCGGTCTTGAGCGACGACTTGACGGCCTTGTTGCGAAGGCGCGCCTTCTCGTTCGTCTTGTTCCGCTTGATCTGGGACTTGATGTTCGCCACGAATGAGCCTTTTCAGCTACTGGTGCACGAGGACGTGAACAGACAGGCCACGCAGGACTGCCGGACACGCCTCGGGAACCGCTTGGTTTCTTTGGGGTGTGCCTCCTGCTGAGAGGGCATGAGACACAGCCACCCAGGCTAGCAGTCGCCCTCCGGCCAGCCCAAACCGGCCTCCGTGACGATCGGGCGGGGGGTGCCCGCACGGCCCGGACCCGCTTCAGGCCCGTACCCGTGGGACCATGGAGCCTACGTATCGATCCGACCCGAGACCGCAGACGATGCGGACGCCTCAAGAATCAGGACCCTGCGTGCCCGCGATCCCCAGCCATGTGCCCGAGCCGAGCCGTACCGACCCGGCGCTGATCCGCAATTTCTGCATCATCGCCCACATCGACCACGGCAAGTCCACGCTCGCCGACCGGATGCTCCAGCTGACCGGTGTGGTGGATCAGCGGCAGATGCGTGCTCAGTACCTCGACCGCATGGACATCGAGCGTGAGCGCGGCATCACCATCAAGTCCCAGGCGGTGCGTCTGCCCTGGGCGCCCACCACCGATCCGGGCAAGACGCACATCCTCAACATGATCGACACCCCGGGGCACGTCGACTTCACGTACGAGGTGTCGCGGTCGCTGGCGGCCTGTGAGGGCACCGTCCTGCTCGTCGACGCGGCTCAGGGCATCGAGGCGCAGACCCTCGCCAACCTGTACCTGGCGATGGAGAACGACCTCAAGATCATCCCGGTGCTCAACAAGATCGATCTGCCGGCCGCCCAGCCGGAGAAGTTCTCCGAGGAGCTCGCCAACCTCATCGGATGCGACCCCGAGGACGTCCTCAAGGTCTCCGCCAAGACGGGCGTGGGCGTCGACGCGCTGCTCGACAAGGTCGTACGCGAGGTGCCGGCGCCGGTCGGCGTCAAGGACGCGCCCGCCCGCGCCATGATCTTCGACTCCGTCTACGACTCCTACCGAGGTGTCGTGACGTACGTCCGTGTCATCGACGGGCAGCTCAACAAGCGTGAGCGGATCCGGATGATGTCCACGGGCGCCACGCACGAGCTGCTGGAGATCGGGACCAACTCGCCCGAGATGCTCGGCGCCGACGGCCTCGGCGTCGGCGAGGTGGGCTACCTCATCACCGGTGTGAAGGACGTCCGTCAGTCCAAGGTCGGTGACACCGTCACCAGCCAGCAGAAGGGGGCGACGGAGGCCCTCGGCGGATACAAGGACCCGAAGCCCATGGTCTTCTCCGGGCTCTATCCGCTGGACGGCTCCGACTACCCCGAGCTGCGCGAGGCCCTCGACAAGCTCCAGCTCAACGACGCCGCGCTGGTCTACGAGCCGGAGACCTCCGCCGCCCTCGGCTTCGGTTTCCGCGTCGGCTTCCTGGGGCTGCTGCACCTCGACGTGATCCGCGAGCGGCTGGAGCGCGAGTTCGGCCTCGACCTGATCGCCACCGCGCCCAACGTGGTCTACCGGGTCGTGATGGAGGACGGCAGCGAGCACGTCGTCACCAACCCGAGCGAGTTCCCCGAGGGGAAGATCAATGAGGTGTACGAGCCCGTCGTGCGCGCCACGATCCTCGCACCGACCGAGTTCATCGGCTCGATCATGGAGCTCTGCCAGACCCGGCGCGGCACCCTCCTCGGCATGGACTACCTCTCCGAGGACCGCGTCGAGATCCGCTACACCCTGCCGCTCGCCGAGATCGTCTTCGACTTCTTCGACCAGCTGAAGTCGAAGACGCGTGGTTACGCGTCGCTGGACTACGAGCCCACCGGCGAGCAGACCTCCAGCCTCGTCAAGGTCGACATCCTGCTGCACGGCGACAAGGTGGACGCCTTCTCGGCGATCACCCACAAGGACGCGGCGTACGCGTACGGGGTGCGGCTCGTCGCCAAGCTGCGCGAGCTGATTCCGCGGCAGGCCTTCGAGGTGCCGATCCAGGCCGCCATCGGCTCCCGCGTCATCGCCCGCGAGACGATTCGCGCCATCCGCAAGGACGTCCTCGCCAAGTGCTACGGCGGTGACATCTCCCGGAAGCGGAAGCTGCTGGAGAAGCAGAAGGAAGGCAAGAAGCGGATGAAGATGGTGGGCTCTGTGGAGGTTCCGCAGGAGGCCTTCATCGCCGTGCTGTCCAGCGACGACAGCGCGGGTGGCGGCAAGGGCAAGAAGTAGTCGCCGTCAACTCCGGAAACTTGGGCAGAGTGCGGCCCCGTCGCGTCACTACGCGACGGGGCCGTGTGCGTCGGTACGGTCGTTCCCGGTGGAAAGTGACGGGCCGCCGCCCCTTACGAACAGGCCAGTCGCGCTCTACCCTGATCACCACTCGCTAGTTACTCGCGAGTTAAACAACAGTCGCATTGAGCCAGCCGCACAGTCCCTGAGCACACAGTCCTTGTGCACACAGTCCATGAGCCAGCCGCACTGTCGCGGGCCCCGGAGGATGTCGTGAGCGACACACAGACCCTGATCGAAAACCGGCCGCCGTCGGTGGCGGCCCTCTTCCTGGAGCGCGTGGCGGCCACGCCCGACGCCGAAGCCTTCCGTTACCCGGTGCCGACGGCCTCGGGCGAGGGCCCGGCCGACTGGAAGTCGCTGAGCTGGGCCCAGACGGCCGAGCGGGTGCGCGCGATCGCCGCCGGGCTGGTCGAACTGGGTGTGCAGCCGGAGCAGCGCGTCGCCCTCGCCTCCGCGACCCGGATCGAGTGGATCCTCGGCGACCTCGGCATCATGTGCGCGGGCGCGGCCACCACCACCGTCTATCCGCAGACCAACGCCGACGAGTCCGCGTACATCCTCGCCGACTCCGGCAGCCGTGTACTGATCGCGGAGGACGCGGCGCAGCTCGCCAAGGCGCGCGAGAAGAAGGACGAGCTGCCCGAGCTGACCCATGTCGTCGTCATCGACACCGAGGGCGCGGACCTCTCCGAGGACTGGGTGCTGTCCCTCGCCGAGCTGGAGAAGCGGGGCGCGGCCCGGCTGGAGAAGGACCCCGACCTGGTCCAGGAGAAGGTCGCGGCGATCACCAAGGACCAGCTCGCCACCCTCATCTACACCTCGGGCACCACCGGCCGCCCCAAGGGTGTGCGTCTGCCGCACGACAACTGGTCGTACATGGCGAAGGCGATCGCCGCGACCGGGCTGCTCACCGACGCGGATGTGCAGTACCTCTGGCTGCCGCTCGCCCATGTGTTCGGCAAGGTGCTGACCTCGGGGCATATCGAGATCGGGCACATCACCGCCGTGGACGGCCGTGTCGACAAGATCATCGAGAATCTGCCGGTCGTCCAGCCGACGTACATGGCGGCCGTGCCGCGCATCTTCGAGAAGGTCTACAACGGCGTCGCCGCCAAGGCCCGCGAGGGCGGCCCCGCCAAGTACAAGATCTTCCAGTGGGCGGCCGAGGTCTCCCGCGAGTACGCCAAGGCCAGCCAGGACAGCTTCCGCCGCACCGGCACCGCCTCCGCGCCCTTCGCGCTGACCGCGAAGCACAAGGTCGCCGACGCGCTGGTCTACAAGAAGCTCCGCGAGGCCTTCGGCGGCCGGCTGCGCGCCTGTGTCTCCGGGTCCGTCGCGCTCGCCCCCGACATCGGCTACTTCTTCGCCGGCGCCGGCATCCACATCCTGGAGGGCTACGGCCTGACCGAGACCTCGGCGGCCTCCTTCGTGAACCCCGGCGAGGCGTACCGCACGGGTACGGTCGGCAAGCCGCTGCCCGGCTGCGAGGTGCGCATCGCGGACGACGGCGAGATCCTGCTGCGCGGCCCCGGCATCATGGAGGGCTACCACGGGCTGCCCGAGAAGACCGCCGAGGTGCTGGAGGCCGACGGCTGGTTCCACACCGGTGACATCGGCGAGCTGTCGCCCGACGGCTATCTGCGGATCACCGACCGCAAGAAGGACCTGTTCAAGACGTCCGGCGGCAAGTACGTCGCGCCGACCGAGATCGAGGGCCAGTTCAAGGCGCTGTGCCCGTTCACGTCCAACGTCATGGTGATCGGCGCCGACCGCAACTTCTGCACCGCCCTCATCGCCCTCGACGAGCCGTCCATCCTCGGCTGGGCCAAGGAGAACGGGCTGGTGGGCAAGTCGTACGAGGAGGTCATCGCGGCGCCGGTGACGGTCGAGTTCATCGAGGGGCATGTGAAGCGGCTCAACGAGGGGCTGCAGCGGTGGCAGACGGTCAAGAAGTTCCGGTTGCTGCCGCGGGATCTGGATGTGGAGCACGGGGAGTTGACGCCGAGCCTGAAGTTGAAGCGGCCGGTGGTCGAGCGGGAGTACAAGCATCTGATCGACGAGATGTACGCCGGAGCGCGGGAGGCGTAGCGCTCCGCTCGGGGGGCGAGGGGAACTGCGGACCGTCGGCAGGCTGCGGGGCGTACCTGGCTGGGCGCGCCCACGCGGCGGAGCCGCACATTCAACACAGCCCCGCGCCCCTGGGTCACGTGCCCTGATCGCCCGCTATCAAGTCCCGTAGGTATCTGACCTGTGTCCGCAGCTCCGCCAAGTCGGGTGCGGGCTCGGTCAGGTGCTTCTCCAACGATGCCAAGCGCGCGGTGACCTGCTGAGCGTGCTCCTGTCGCTGTGCCAGCAACCGCTCCAACTGCTGGTTCTTCCTGTACAGGTCCAGGAACACGCTCACCTTCGCCCGTAGCACCCAGGGGTCGAACGGCTTGGTCAGATAGTCGGCCGCGCCCGTCGCGTAACCGCGGAAGGCGTAGCCGGCGTCGGCGTCCGTGCCGGTGAGGAAGATGATCGGGACGTCCTTGGTCTGGTCGAGGCGTTTGATGTTGGCGGCCGTCTCGAAGCCGTCCATGCCCGGCATGCGGATGTCGAGGAGGACCACGGCGAAGCGCTGTCTGAGCAGCGCCTTCATCGCATCCTCGCCCGAACGGGCCCGTACGAGCGGCTCGTTGAGGGACGCCAGGACGGCCTCCAGGGCGATCAGGTTGTCCTCCATGTCGTCGACGAGGAGTATTCCCGCGCGTCCGTCGGCCCGGTCCTGAGTGCTCATGGTGAAGGTGTCTCGTTCTCTTCGGTGGGTTTCTCTGGTTCCGTGCCTGCCGCGCCCACCGGGCCAGCCGTGCCGTCGGGGTCGAGGACCGCGCAGACGACGGTGAGCAGCTGGTCGACGTCCACCGGCTTGGGCACGTAGTCGTTGGCGCCCCGGGCGATGGACTTCTCGCGGTCGCCGGGCATCGCCTTCGCGGTCAGCGCGACGATGGGCAGGCCCGCCCAGCGCGGGGTGCGGCGGATGGCGGAGAGCGTCTCGTAGCCGTCCATCTCCGGCATCATGATGTCCATCAGGACGAGTTCGACGTCCGGGTTGCGCTCCAGGGTCTCGATGCCCTCGCGGCCGTTCTCCGCGTACAGGACCGGCATGCCGACGCGGCCCAGGACATGGGTGAGCGCGAAGACGTTGCGGATGTCGTCGTCCACGATCAGTACGCGGCGGCCGGGCAGGACCTGGCCCGCCCGGCCCGACTTCCAGGCCTCCAGCTTGGTCGGCGCGGGCCAGGTGTCGTCGCTGTCGTGCGCCGCGGGGTACGGCTCGGCGGTGAGCTGCTCGGGCACGAGGGCGAGCGCGCCGCGGTCCTCGGGAGCGGGGCCCGGCGCCGAGTGGCCGGGGCTGTAGACCGGCACGTACAGCGTGAACGTCGAGCCCCTGCCCGGGACGCTCTCGGCGATGATCCTGCCGCCCAGCAGACCCGCGATCTCCCGGCTGATGGACAGGCCGAGGCCCGTGCCGCCGTACTTGCGGTTCGTGGTGCCGTCGGCCTGCTGGAACGCCTCGAAGATCACCGGGAGTTTCTCGGCCGCGATGCCGATGCCGGTGTCGGAGACCGCGAAGGCGATCACGTCGTCGCTGTTCTCGCGGGTGTAGAGGTGGTCCGGGTCGCTGAGCCTGCGTACGGTCAGCTCGACGTGGCCGGACGCGGTGAACTTGATCGCGTTGGAGATGAGGTTGCGGAGGATCTGCTGGAGGCGTTGCTCGTCGGAGTACATCTCGCGCGGTACGTCCGCGCCGACCGTCACCTCGAAGGCCAGGCCCCGGTCGAGGGTGAGGGGGCGGAATGTGGCGTGGACGTAGTCCAGCAGCTTGATCAGCGGCAGCTTCTTCGGGCGTACGTCCATCCGGCCCGCCTCGATCTTCGACAGGTCCAGGATGTCGTTGATCAGCTGGAGGAGGTCCGAGCCCGAGCGGTGGATCGTGGCCGCGAACTGCACTTCCTGGTCGGAGAGATGGCCGTCCGGGTTGTCGGAGAGCAGCCTGGCCAGGATCAGGAGCGAGTTGAGCGGCGTGCGCAGCTCGTGCGACATGTTCGCCAGGAACTCCGACTTGTATTGGGAGGACGTGGCCAGCAGGGCTGCCTTCTCCTCCAGTTCGGCGTTCGAGTGCTGCAACTCCGCCTGCTGCTTCTGGAGTTCGTCGGAGCGCTCCTGGAGCTGCATGGCCAGGCGCTGAGACTCGCCCAGGAGTGACTCGGTACGGGAGTTGGCGATGATCGTGTTGATCGCGACGCCGATCGTGTTCACGAACTGGTCGAAGAAGGCCAGGTGGACGTCGGAGAAGCGGGAGAAGGAGGCGAGTTCGATCACGCCGAGGAGTGTGTCCTCGAAGAGGATCGGGATGATGACGACGCTGGAGGGGGCCGCCTCGCCCAGACCGCTGTTGATCTTGATGTAGTCCGGCGGGGCCTCCTCGACCAGGATGCGCTTCTTCTCCCGGGCCGCCTGGGCCACCAGGCCGTGCACCGGCAGGCCCCCGGTCTCGACCGTCGCGCCCTGTGCCGCGCCGTAGCCGGCGATGAAGGCCAGGCCCTTGGTGGGCGCCACCGGGCGCAGGGTCGTGCCGTCCTCCTCGGGGTCGGCCAGGTAGAAGGCGCCGTACTGGGCGTTCACCAGCGGGGTCAGCTCGCGCAGGATCAGGTCGGCGACCTCCATCAGGTCGCGGTGGCCCTGCATCAGGGCGGCGAGCCGGGCCAGGTTGGACTCCAGCCAGTCCTTCGCACGGGTCGTCTCACGGAGGTTGGCCACCATCAGGTTGATGTTGTCCTTCAGCTCCGCGACCTCGCCGCGCGTCTCCACCGAGATCGAGCGGGACATGTCGCCCTGGGCCACGGCGGAGGCGACCTCGGCGATCGCTCGGACCTGAGTGGTCAGATTCAGCGCGAGTTCGTTCACGTTCGTCGTCAGACGCTTCCAGGTGCCGTACACGCCCTCGACCCGTGCCTGACCGCCGAGCTGGCCCTCCGAACCCACCTCGCGGGCCACGCGCGTGACCTCGGAGGAGAAGGAGGAGAGCGTGTCGACCATCGTGTTGATGGTCGTCTTCAGTTCGAGGATCTCGCCGCGGGCGTCGACGTCGATCTTCTTCGAGAGGTCGCCCTGCGCCACCGCCGTGGCCACTTGAGCGATGTTTCTGACCTGAGATGTGAGGTTGTCGGCCATGTAGTTGACGTTGTCGGTCAGATCTCGCCACACACCGGACACGCCCAGCACCTGGGCGCGGCCGCCGAGCCGGCCGTCGGTGCCCACCTCGCGGGCGACCCTCGTCACCTCGTCGGCGAAGGCGCGCAGCTGGTCCACCATCGTGTTGACGGTGTCCTTCAGTTCGAGGATCTCGCCGCGCGCGTCGACGGTGATCTTCTTGGAGAGGTTGCCGTTGGCGACGGCCGTGGTCACCTGGGCGATGTTGCGGACCTGAGAGGTGAGGTTCAGCGCCATGAAGTTGACGTTGTCGGTGAGGTCTTTCCAGACGCCCGACACGCCTCTGACCTGGGCCTGACCGCCGAGGTTGCCCTCGGTGCCGACCTCGCGGGCCACACGGGTCACCTCGTCCGCGAACGCCGAGAGCTGGTCGACCATCGTGTTGATCGTGGACTTCAGCTCAAGGATCTCACCCTTCGCCTCCACCGTGATCTTCTTGCCGAGATCGCCCTGGGCCACGGCCGTGGAGACGAGCGCGATGTTCCTGACCTGCGAAGTCAGGTTGTCCGCCATGAAGTTGACGTTGTCGGTGAGGTCTTTCCAGACGCCCGACACGCCTCTGACCTGGGCCCGGCCGCCGAGGTTGCCCTCGGTGCCGACCTCGCGGGCGACACGGGTGACCTCGTCGGCGAAGGCGAGGAGCTGGTCGACCATCGTGTTGATCGTCGACTTCAGTTCGAGGATCTCGCCCTGGGCGTCGACGGTGATCTTCTGGCTGAGGTCGCCGTTGGCGACGGCCGTCGTCACCTGGGCGATGTTGCGGACCTGGGAGGTCAGGTTCGACGCCATGAAGTTGACGTTGTCGGTGAGGTCCTTCCAGACCCCGGACACGCCTCTGACCTGGGCCCGGCCGCCCAACTGGCCCTCGGTGCCGACCTCGCGGGCCACGCGCGTGACCTCGTCGGCGAACGCGGAGAGCTGATCGACCATCGTGTTCACCGTGAGCTTCAGCTCCAGCAACTCGCCGGTCGCCTCCACGGTCACCGTACGGGTCAGATCGCCGCGCGCCACGGCCGTGGTCACCAGGGCGATGTCACGGACCTGCGCGGTCAGCCGGGCGGCCATGGTGTTGACCGCCTCGGTCACATCCCGCCAACTTCCGGACAGCCCCCGCACCTTGGCGCGACCGCCGAGCCGCCCTTCCGTACCGACCTCGCGCGCGACCCGGGTCACCTCGCCCGTGAACAACGACAACTGGTCGACCATCTTGTTCACGGCCCGGCCCAACCGCCTTAGATCACCCCGGAGTTGGCGATTGCCGTCGTGCAGGTCGACGCGCTGGGTGAGATCGCCGCCGGCCACCGCGTCCAGCACACGGGTCGCGTTCGCGGCCGGGGCGACCAGCGCGTCGAGGGTCTGGTTCACGTCATTGACCCGGGTGGCCCAGGCGCCCTGCCCGGGACTGGCGGAAAGCCGCTCGTCCAGGCGGCCGTGGCGGACCAACTCCCGCCGGACGCGCTGCACTTCCGTACCGAAGTGGGTGCTCCGGTCGATGATCTGGTTGAACAGGGCGCACAGCTCCGCGACCGGCGCGGGCCCCGTTTCCGCCACTTTGGTGAAGCTGCCGTCCCTGGCCGCGGTCATCGCGGCGAGCAGGGCACGCAGATCGGATGCGCGGATCCGGTCGTCCGTTTCGCTGTCTTTTTGACCGACTTCGTGTGCCCGCGTAGCACTGTTCTCACTCATGGTGGCCCACTTCGGTAACTCGGCGCTTATGGGCGTGGCCAGTCTGTCACTCTGTCCGTGCCACCTGAGGCCCATTCGTCCGAACTTCTCGGGGAGCCGCGCAATGGGTGCCGTTCCGACGCAACGGGAGAGCGCGTCGTGTGCTCCCGGCACGCTCGCGTACGGGGAAGGGGGCGTGCACGGAGGGGAACTGGAGGTCGTGGGAGGCGTGGACGGCACGGGAGTCGAGGTGGACATGGGTGGCCCGGGAGGCTTGGGGGACGTGGTGGTGCGCGCCGGAGTGCACCGGCGTGCGGTGGCGCGTGCGACCTTGCCCGGCAGCCCGCTCGCGCCGGGAGCCGCCCGCCGTTTCGTCCGTGCCGCGCTCGCGGAGTGGGCCGAACTCGGTCTGCCCGGCGCCGCCGACCTCCCCGCCCGTCTCGCCGAGGACGTACTCGTCGTGGTCAGCGAGCTGGTCACCAACGCGGTCGTGCACGCGGGCACCGAGGTCGAACTGTTCTGTCGGCTCGACCACGACCACCGCCACCCCGACACGGCACCCGGCCGCCTCGTCGTCGAGGTCTCCGACCACCACCCCTCCCGCCCCGTAAGGGACGAGGGCGCCGAGCGCCCGTACCTGGTCGAACGCCCTTATGAGGCCGCCGAGTACGGGCGGGGCCTGCGCCTCGTCGCCGCCCTCTCCGAGGCCTGGGGGATCACCTATCGCACCGGGGTGAAGGCCGTGTGGGCGCGGTTGTCGGTGGACGGCGGGATGGGGGTCGTCGAGGGGGCGGGGGAGGCGTACGGGGGTGCGCGCGGCCATGGGGAGGGGGCGCGGGCGTACGCCGGTGCGGAACGGGAGGGAGGGGCGGCGGGGACGTACGGCTTCGAGCCCGCCCGGACGGAATCGACGGAACCCGGCGGGAGGACGGAACCGGCGTGGCGGATCGAACCCACCGAACGCGCCGAACCGGCGGAACCGGCCGAACCGGTCCTCGACGCAGGTCGGGCCCCGCTCGGCATCATCGCCCCCGCTCCCCGCCACGGTGTCGAGCGCGACCCGGAGTGGCTGAACCGCGGTGCTCTCTCCTTCCTCGCCGAGGCCTCCGATCTGCTCGCCGGACAGCTCGACGAGGATCTGGTCGCCGCGCTCGCCGGACAGCTCCTGGTGCCGCGCCTCGCCGACTGGTGCGCGGTGTGGCTGGAGGACGAGGGCCTGGGCTGGCGCGGCGGCGAGGGGTCGCACGGGGCGGGCCAGCGGCTCGCCCGGGTCTGGCACGGCAGCGAGAACCGCATCGAGGAGCTTCGGCGGGCCCTGGAGAAGGACCCGCCCCGGCTGCCGGACGCGGTGCGCTCGCGGGCGGTCGTCGTGCCCTGGCCGGGGCTGCCGGAGGAACAGCCGGGTCTGCCGGAAGAACGGTGGGAAGAGCGGTCGGGAGGGCAGGAGAGGGCTTCGGGCGAGGTGGGTCACGCGGCCGGGGACGGTGAGGCAGGCGGCGACGGTGAGGCGGAGGGTGCCGCCCTCGCCTACCGGCTGATCGCGGGCGGACGCCCCCTCGGCACGCTGGTCATCGGCCGCGCCGGACTGCTCCGCTTCCCGGACGAGGTCACCGGCCTGGTCGAGGACCTCAGCCGCCGGGTCGCGCTGGCCATCGGGGCGGCCCGCCAGTACGCCCGGCAGGCCACCATCAGCCGGGTCCTGCAGCGCGGGCTGCTGCCCGGCGCGGTCGCCGAGATCCCCGGCGTGGCGAGCGCCCTCGTCTACGAGCCGTGCGACAAGGGCGGCCCCAGCGGCGACTTCTACGACCTGTTCCCGGCGGGCCGGGGCCGCTGGTGCTTCGCGCTCGGCGACGTCCAGGGCAAGGGCCCCGAGGCCGCGGTCGTCATCGGCCTCGCCCGCCCCTGGCTGCGGCTGCTCGCCCGCGAGGGATACGGCGTCCCGGACGTCCTGGACCGCCTCAACCAGCTCCTCCTCGACGACGCCACCGAGGCCGCCGACGCCGCCGCCCGCGCCCTCGTGGCCGCCGGCGGACCCGGGCTCGGCGCGGACGAGGGCCCCCAGACCCGCTTCCTCTCCCTCCTCTACGGCGAACTCGTCCCCTTCGACGGCGGCGTCCGCTGCACCCTCGCCTCGGCCGGACATCCGCTGCCGCTGCTCCTCGGTGCCGACGGCGAGGTACGGACCATGGCCGAGCCACAGACCCTGCTCGGGGTGATCGAGGACGAGACGTACGCCTCCGAGACGTTCGAGCTGCGCCACGGCGACACGCTGCTGTGCGTCACGGACGGGGTGACCGAGCGGCGCTCCGGCCCGCACATGTTCGACGACCGCGACGGTCTCGCCGACGCGCTGTGCGGCTGCGCCGGGCTCGGCGCCGAGCTGATCGCCGAGCGCATCCGGCGGCTCGTGCACGAGTTCGGGGAACGGCCGCCGGAGGACGACCTGGCGCTGCTGGTGCTGCAGGCGGAGTAGCGCTCACCCGCCCGGGACGGGTCAGCGCGCGAAGTAACGGGGGACGACGAAGCGGCCCTCGTCCGCGTCGTAACCGCGGGTGTAGTCGTTGTGGATCGCCTTTCCGCAATTGGCGTCCGCGTACGGAATCAGGGCGAGCGACGGCCTGTCGGTGTAGGACTGGTAATACTTCTTCGACCCGGGCGCGCTGTTGGGCATGCACTGGTTGTTCCAGCGGGGGTTGCGCCAGCTGTGCACGTCGTTCGTCTTGTTCACGACCGCGATGCAGTATCAGCCGCTCGGCGCGCCGCAGTAGCGGTCGGCGGCGCTCGCCTGGCCCGCCAGCGCGCCCACCGACAGCACCGACGCGAGCATCGAGCCCGCCAGCGCGTACCGGAGCGCGTTCCTGGTATTCGACATGTCACTCCTTGCGAAACCGATCGAGAGTTTGATCTCAACAGCAAGGAAAACGTAGGTCGTGGCAGGAGGCTGCTCAATGAAATCCAGGATTCTCTTAATGATCCGCTGATTTTCGAAGGGCCTCGTTTGTGGGCTCGCACCTGGACCGTGGACAATGGAAGGCATGCCTTCCGCACTCCCCGACGGTGAGCCCGTCCCCGACGACGGGGCGCTGCCCGCGCACGCCCTGGCCGGGGCGGCGGCGCGTCCCCTCGGGTTCTATCTGCACGTCCCCTACTGCGCGACCCGCTGCGGCTACTGCGACTTCAACACGTACACCGCGACCGAGCTGCGCGGCACAGGTGGGGTGCTGGCCTCCCGCGACAACTACGCGGACACCGTGATCGACGAGATCCGCCTGGCCCGCAAGGTCCTCGGCGACGACCCGCGCCCCGTCCGCACGGTCTTCGTCGGCGGCGGCACACCCACGCTGCTGGCCGCCGACGACCTCGTACGGATGCTGGGGGCGATCCGCGACGAGTTCGGCCTCGCGGACGACGCGGAGGTCACGACGGAGGCGAACCCGGAGTCGGTGGACCCGGCGTACCTGGCGACCCTCCGGGCCGGCGGCTTCAACCGGATCTCCTTCGGCATGCAGAGCGCGCGGCAGCACGTCCTGAAGGTGCTGGACCGTACGCACACGCCCGGGCGCCCCGAGGCGTGCGTCGCGGAGGCGCGGGCGGCGGGCTTCGAGCATGTCAACCTCGACCTGATCTACGGCACACCGGGCGAGTCCGACGACGACTGGCGGGCCTCCCTGGACGCCGCGCTCGGCGCCGGCCCCGACCACGTCTCGGCGTACGCGCTGATCGTCGAGGAGGGCACACAGCTCGCCCGCCGTATCCGCCGGGGCGAGGTCCCGATGACGGACGACGACGTCCACGCGGACCGCTACCTGATCGCGGAGGAGACGCTGTCCGGGGCGGGCTACGAGTGGTACGAGGTGTCGAACTGGGCCACGTCCGCATCCGCCCGCTGCCTTCACAACGAGTTGTACTGGCGCGGCGCCGACTGGTGGGGTGCGGGGCCGGGGGCGCACAGCCATGTGGGCGGGGTGCGCTGGTGGAACGTGAAGCATCCGGGGGCGTACGCCGGGGCCCTCGCGGCGGGCCGCTCACCGGGCGCCGGGCGCGAACTCCTCACGGAGGAGGACCGCCGCGTGGAGCGGATCCTGCTGGAGCTGCGGCTGCGGGAGGGGGCGCCGTTGGCGCTGCTGCGGCCGGATGGGCTGACGGCGGCCGGGCGGGCCCTGACGGACGGGTTGCTGGCGGCCGGTCCGTACGAGGAGGGGCGGGCGGTGCTGACGCTGCGCGGGCGGCTGCTGGCGGACGCGGTGGTGCGGGACCTGGTGGACTGAGGCGCCGGGGCGGGGCGGGGAGGCCCGCAGCTCGGCGGCTACGAGGTGCCGCTGCGCCCACCCGTGCCGCCCCAGCGGCACGACTGCCCGCAGCCAGGTCGGACAGGACGGCTACCGCGGAGCCGTCACGAAGTCGATCAGTTCCTCCACCCGCCCCAGCAACTCCGGCTCCAGGTCCTTGTAGGACCGCACCCGCCCCAGAATCCCCTGCCACGCCGCCCCGGTGTTTTCCGGCCAGCCCAGTGCTCGGCACACGCCCGTCTTCCAGTCCTGGCCGTGAGGGACGCGCGGCCACCCCGGGATGCCCAACGACGACGGCTTCACCGCCTCCCAGATGTCGATGTACGGGTGGCCGACCACCAGGGCGTGTTCGCTGGTCACCGACGCCGCGATGCGGGACTCCTTGCTGCCGGGGACCAGGTGGTCGACCAGGACTCCGAGGCGGGCGTCGGGGCCGGGCGCGAAGGCTGCGACGATCGCGGGGAGGTCGTCCACACCCTCCAGGTACTCCACCACCACGCCCTCGATGCGCAGGTCGTCGCCCCAGACCTTCTCGACCAGTTCGGCGTCGTGGCGCCCCTCCACATAGATGCGCCCGGCGCGGGCCACGCGCGCGCGTGCACCCGGGACCGCCACCGACCCGGAGGCCGTGCGGGACGGGCGGACCGGGGCCGAGGAGGACGGGCGTACCAGCGTCACCACCCTGCCCTCCAGCAGGAAGCCCCGCGGCTCCAGCGGGAACACCCGGTGCTTGCCGAAGCGGTCCTCCAGCGTGACCGTGCCCGCCTCGCAGCGGATCACCGCGCCGCAGAAACCCGTGCCGGGCTCCTCGACCACCAGACCGGGGTCGGCCGGGACCTCCGGTACCGGCTTGGGCTTCTTCCAGGGAGGGGTCAGGTCCGGTGAGTACTGGCGCATTCGGATGACGATAGGAGATGACGATCGGAGAAGCCGTCGAAGAGGCCCTACGACACGCCGAAGCGGACCGCCAGCGCGTCCCGCTGGGCCCTGACGAACGCCGCGTCCACCACCGCCCCGTGCCCCGGCACATACAGCGCGTCCTCGCCGCCCAGGTCCAGCAGGCGGTCCAGGGCCGCCGGCCAGTGGGAGGGGACCGCGTCCGGGCCGGCCTGCGGATCACCCGACTCCTCCACCAGGTCGCCGCAGAACACCACCTCCGGGGACGAAGGGGAACCCGGCACGAGCACCGCGAGGTCGTGCGCCGTGTGGCCCGGGCCCACGTTCGCCAGCAGTACCTGCACGCCACCGCCGAGGTCGAGGGTCCACTCGCCGGAGACATGGTGGTGGGGGCGCACCAGGAGGTCAGCGGCCTCGGCGGCCTCCCCGGCGTCGAGACCGTTGCGTACGGCGTCGGCGCGCAGCTCCTCCCGGTCGCGGGCGAGGGCCTTGTCCAGGCCCACCGCGCCGAACACCTCCACCCCCGCGAACGCCGCCGCCCCGAAGACATGGTCGAAGTGGGAGTGCGTCAGCGCGAGATGTGTCACACGGGCGCCGCCCAGCAGCCGCCGCGCCTCGTTGCGCAACCGCGCGCCCTCTCCGAGGCTCGATCCCGCGTCGATCAGGAGGACCGCCCCGTCCCCGACCACGAGCCCGGCCGTGCAGTCCCATACGGGCAGCCGGCACCGCCCGACCCGGCGCGTCACCTCTTCCCACCCGGACTCTTCCCAAGTCACCGTCATACCTCGACGCTAGCCGTAGCCCCTCCGCACCCCGCCGAGGCGAAAGCGCCACAACCATCACCTACTCGCGAGTAGAAGACGGCCGGAAAGCGGCCGGAACGCGGAGGAGCAGTGGTGCGACATCGCCGGACAGGTCGGTACACGTCGGCATGGCATGGCTGGACCGGCCTTGCCGTGGCCGTACCCCACCGCCGTACACTGGGCGCGGGAGTGCTGGCACTCGCCCGGGGCGAGTGCCAAGGGGGAGTGGCGGGAGAGACGAGAGCTGGAGGTGTGCGCGTTGCTCAGTGAACGCAGGCTGCAAGTGCTGCGCGCCATCGTCCAGGACTACGTCGGCACCGAGGAGCCGGTGGGTTCCAAGGCGCTCACCGAGCGGCACAACCTCGGCGTGTCCCCGGCGACCGTCCGCAACGACATGGCGGCCCTGGAGGACGAGGGGTACATCGCGCAGCCGCACACCAGTGCGGGCCGCATCCCCACCGACAAGGGGTACCGCCTCTTCGTCGACAAGCTCGCCGGCGTCAAGCCGATGACCCCGCCCGAGCGGCGCGCCATCCAGAACTTCCTGGACGGCGCGGTCGACCTCGACGACGTGGTGGCCAGGACCGTTCGGCTGCTCGCGCAGCTGACGCGGCAGGTCGCCGTCGTGCAGTACCCCTCGCTCACGCGTTCGACCGTGCGGCACGTGGAACTGTTGTCGCTCGCCCCCGCCCGCCTCATGCTCGTGCTGATCACGGACACGGGCCGGGTGGAACAGCGGCTGGTGGACTGCCCGGCGCCGTTCGGAGAAACGTCTCTCGCGGATCTGCGGGCACGGCTGAACAGCCGGGTCGCGGGCCGTCGTTTCACGGACGTACCGCGCCTGGTCGAGGACCTCCCCGAGGCGTTCGACGTGGAGGACCGGGGTACGGTCGCGACCGTGCTCTCCACGCTCCTCGAAGCACTCGTGGAGGAGAGCGAGGAGCGGCTGATGATCGGCGGAACGGCCAATCTCACCCGCTTCGGACATGACTTTCCCCTCACCATCCGGCCCGTGCTGGAGGCACTGGAGGAGCAGGTCGTGCTCCTCAAGTTGCTCGGTGAGGCGGGGGATTCGGGCATGACCGTACGGATCGGTCACGAGAACGCCTATGAGGGACTCAACTCCACCTCGGTCGTCTCGGTCGGCTACGGTTCGGGCGGCGAGGCAGTAGCGAAACTGGGCGTGGTCGGACCTACGCGCATGGACTATCCGGGAACGATGGGAGCGGTACGAGCGGTGGCACGGTACGTCGGACAGATCCTGGCGGAGTCCTAAAGTGGCCACGGACTACTACGCCGTACTCGGCGTGCGCCGCGACGCGTCTCAGGACGAGATCAAGAAGGCGTTCCGGAGGCTCGCGCGCGAGCTGCACCCGGACGTCAACCCCGATCCGAAGACCCAGGAGCGGTTCAAGGAGATCAACGCCGCCTACGAGGTGCTGTCGGACCCGCAGAAGAAGCAGGTCTACGACCTCGGCGGCGACCCGCTCTCGCAGAGCGGCGGCGGCGCGGGCCCGGGCGGCTTCGGCGCCGGTGGCTTCGGGAACTTCTCGGACATCATGGACGCGTTCTTCGGTACGGCGTCCCAGCGGGGGCCGCGGTCGCGTACGCGCCGGGGCCAGGACGCGATGATCCGGCTGGAGATCGACCTCGACGAGGCGGCCTTCGGCACGACGAAGGACATCCAGGTCGACACGGCCGTCATCTGCACCACCTGCAGCGGTGAGGGCGCGGCTCCGGGCACCACCGCCCAGACCTGTGACATGTGCCGGGGCCGCGGTGAGGTCTCGCAGGTCACGCGGTCCTTCCTCGGCCAGGTCATGACCTCCCGGCCCTGCCCGCAGTGCCAGGGGTTCGGCACGATCGTGCCCAACCCCTGCCCCGAGTGCGCGGGCGACGGGCGGGTCCGGTCGCGGCGGACGCTGACGGTGAAGATCCCGGCCGGTGTCGACAACGGCACGCGGATCCAGCTGGCCGGTGAGGGCGAGGTCGGCCCCGGTGGCGGTCCCGCCGGTGACCTGTACGTCGAGATCCACGAGCTGCCGCACCCGACGTTCCAGCGGCGCGGCGACGATCTGCACTGCACGGTGACGATTCCGATGACCGCGGCGGCGCTGGGCACGAAGGTGCCGTTGGAGACGCTGGACGGGCTGGAGGAGGTCGACATCCGGCCCGGGACCCAGTCCGGGCAGTCGATTCCGCTGCACGGGCGGGGCGTCACGCATCTGCGGGGCGGGGGGCGTGGCGATCTGATCGTGCATGTCGAGGTGCAGACACCCGCGAAGCTCGATCCCGAGCAGGAGGGCCTGCTGCGGCAGCTCGCCGTGCTGCGTGGCGAGGAGCGGCCCACGGGGCAGTTCCAGCCCGGGCAGCAGGGGTTGTTCTCCCGGCTCAAGGACGCGTTCAACGGGCGCTGAGGAGTCGTTCGGCGGGTGCGGGTTCCCTGTGGTTGCTCGCGGTGGTTGCTCGCGCCCACGCGGCGGAGCCGCATGTCGACAGTCCCGCGTCCCTTTGAGGGGCGCGGGGAACCGCGCGACAAGCCCCCACCGGGCCGCAATCCGGCAACGCGGCTGGCGGGGGCAATTCGGTGTTGTTCGAGGGGCATGACACCATGCCGTCATGTCCTCCGCGCTGACCGATCTCGTTCCGCTTCCGATCGTGCAGGCCCCCATGGCGGGCGGTGTCTCCGTGCCGCCGTTGGCCGCCGCCGTGTCCGAGGCCGGTGGGCTCGGGTTCCTCGCCGCCGGTTACAAGACGGCCGACGGGATGTATCAGGAGATCAAGACGCTGAGGGGCCTCACTTCGCGTCCCTTCGGTGTGAATCTGTTCATGCCGCAGCCCGAGTACGCCGACGCCGGCGCCGTCGAGGTGTACGCCGAACAACTCGCCGGTGAGTCCACCTGGTACGAAACCGAGCTGGGCGACCCCGACAGCGGACGCGACGACGGGTACGACGCCAAGCTCGCCGTACTCCTCGACGATCCGGTGCCCGTGGTGTCGTTCCACTTCGGCTGCCCGACCCCCGAGGTCATCGAGTCCCTCGCCCGCAAGGGCACGCTCACCCTCGTCACCGCCACCTCGGCGGAGGAGGCCCAGGCCGTCGAGCGGTCCGGCGCGCACGCCGTGATCGTGCAGGGCGTCGAGGCCGGCGGCCACCAGGGCACCCACCGCGACGACCCCGAGCGGGACTGCGCCGGCATCGGGCTGCTCGCCCTGCTCGCTCAGGTCCGCGAGGCCGTGGCCCTGCCGATCGTCGCCGCCGGCGGCGTCATGCGCGGCAGCCAGATCGCCGCCCTCCTCGCGGCGGGCGCGAGCGCGGCCCAGCTCGGCACCGCGTTCCTCGCCACCCCCGAGTCCGGGGCGCAGGCCGTGCACAAGCAGGCGCTGACCGACCCGCTCTTCGTCCGTACGGAGCTGACCCGCGCCTTCTCCGGGCGCCCGGCCCGCGGCCTGGTCAACCGTTTCCTGCGCGAGCACGGCCCGTACGCGCCGGTCGCCTACCCCGAGGTCCACCACCTCACCTCGCCGTTGCGCAAGGCCGCCGCCAAGGCCGGGGACGCGCAGGGCATGGCCCTGTGGGCCGGACAGGGGCACCGGATGGCCCGCGCGCTGCCCGCCGGGGAGCTGGTGCGGGTGCTGGCCGCCGAACTCGCCGCCGCGAAGGCCGAGTTCACCGCCGGGCGTGCGGGCGGGAGTGAGGGCTGATGACCGCTCCCGTCTTCGTGGTCGATTCGCTCGGGCGTCTGCCCGGCGGGATGTTCGTGCTCGACGGGCCGGAGGGGCGGCACGCCGTCTCCGTGAAGCGGCTGCGGGCCGGTGAGGACGTCGTGCTCACGGACGGGCGCGGGCGGTGGGCCGAGGGGGTCGTCAAGGCCGCCGAGGGCAAGGACCGGCTGGTCGTCATGGACCTGGAGTCCGTTCATGAGGAGCCCGTCGCCGAACCGCGGATCACCGTCGTGCAGGCCCTGCCCAAGGGAGACCGGGGCGAGTTGGCCGTCGAGACCATGACCGAGGTGGGGGTCGACGCGATCGTGCCGTGGGCGGCCTCCCGGTGCATCACCCAGTGGAAGGCCGAGCGGGGGGCGAAGGCGCTCGCCAAATGGCGGGCCACGGCTCGGGAGGCGGGGAAGCAGTCCCGTCGGGTGCGGTTCCCCGAGGTCGCGGAGGCGGCGAGCAGCAAGCAGGTCGCCGCGCTGTTGGCTGGGGCGGGGTTCGCGGGCGTGCTCCACGAGAGCGGTGAGGAGCCGCTGGCGACTGCCGAACTGCCGGCCTCGGGGGAGATCGTGCTGGTGGTGGGTCCTGAAGGGGGCGTGTCGCCGGAGGAGTTGGCGTTGTTCGAGGAGGCGGGGGCGCGGGCGTATCGGCTGGGGCCGAGCGTGCTGCGTACGTCGACGGCCGGGACGGCTGCGGCAGCCTTGTTGCTGGGGCGTACGGGGCGCTGGTCGTAGGCGGGGAGCGGTCTGTCGGCCGCGGCCCGGTGCGGCTTCTCGCGCGGTTCCCCGCGCATCCGAAGGGGCGCGCCCCCAGAGATGGCCGCATGCGGTCTTTCGTGTTCCGGTGGGTGGTGGCAGGCTGCCGTCCATGGGGGCATTTCGGGTTCTGTCGGGTGCGGTGGTCGGCGTCGGGGTCGTCGTGGCTCTGGTGGGCTGTGAGCCGGGGGCCGGGCTCAGCACCGGCGCGGTCGCGTTCACGACCGATCAGACGGCGACCAGGGAACTGGAGAAGCAGGGCCTCGACGTGCGGTGGCTCACCTGCACCGCGTCGTACGACGACAGCAAGAACAGCGACGACAAGCAGGCCGGGAACAAGTCCTCGCCCTCAGCCCACACCGTCGCGAACGTCGACTGCACCGGCGAGGACAAGAAGGGCCGCGAGATCAAGGTCACCGGGAAGGTGACCAAGGAGGTCAGCGGCAAGTGCGTACGCGGGGATCTCACCGCGAAGGTCGACGGCAAGGAGTGGTTCCGCGTCGACGTCCTGGGCAACTGCAACGCACCCGACGCCACGCCCACTCCCAACTCGCCCGTCACCGACCAGCCGAACCAGCCCGGACCCACCGTGACCGTCACCCAGACCATCTGGTGCCAGAGGGACCCGGAGTGCTGGCCCGAGGGCAAGTGAGGCCCCACGACAGGCCCTCCGTGGGCGACATGATCCAAACCCCTCCCCAGAATCCCGCCCGCTGCCTACAGTGAGTCAGGTGACTGAGTCCGCACCGTCTGCATCCGCCGCCTATTTCCGGTATCCGCACCTGCACGGCGATCTGGTCGCCTTCACCGCCGAGGACGACGTCTGGGTCGCCCCCCTCGACGGCGGCCGCGCCTGGCGGGTCAGCGCCGACAACGTACCCGTCAACCATCCGCGTATCTCCCCGGACGGCACGACCCTCGCCTGGACCTCCACCCGCGACGGCGCGCCCGAGGTGCACATCGCCCCGATCGACGGCGGCCCCGCCAAGCGCCTCACGTACTGGGGCAGTTCACGCACCCAGGTGCGCGGCTGGACCCCGGACGGCCGGGTCCTCGCGGTCAGTACGCAGGGGCAGGCCAGCCTCCGCCGCTCCTGGGCCCGCGCGATCCCGCTCGACGGCGGCCCGGCCACGACCCTGCCGTACGGGCCCGTCGGCCATGTCGCCCACGGCCCGGCCACCGTGCTGCTGTCCGCGCCGATGGGCCGCGAGGCCGCCTGGTGGAAGCGGTACCGGGGCGGCACGGCAGGCAAGTTGTGGATCCAGCGCGACAGCGGCGACGGCGAGTTCGTGCGGCTGCATGCCGATCTCGACGGGAATCTCGAGTACCCGTCGTGGGTGGGGGAGCGGATCGCCTTTCTCTCCGATCACGAGGGGGTCGGGGCGCTCTACACCTCCCTCTCCGACGGGTCCGATCTACGGCGGCACACGCCCGTCGACGGTTTTTACGCCCGGCACGCGGCCACCGACGGCACCCGCGTCGTGTACGCCTCCGCAGGTGAGCTGTGGCTGCTCGACGATCTGGACGGGGCCGAGCCGCGCAGGCTCGACATCCGGCTCGGCGGGCAGCGCGTGGATCTCCAGCCGTTCCCGGTGAACGCCTCGCGCTGGTTCGGGGCAGCCGCGCCCGACCACACCGCCCGCGGCAGCGCGGTCTCCGTGCGCGGCTCCGTCCACTGGGTCACCCACCGCTCCGGTCCCGCCCGCGCGCTCGCCGCCGAGCCCGGGGTGCGCGCCCGGCTGCCCCGCACCTTCCGGGTGGAGGGCGAGGAGTGGGTGGTGTGGGTGACGGACGCGGAGGGCGACGACGCGCTGGAGTTCGCCCCGGCGACCGGTGTCGGGCCCGGCGCGACCCCGCGCCGCCTCGCCGCCGGACAGATGGGCCGCGTACTCGGACTCGCCATGGCACCCGACGGCAGCCGGGCCGCCGTAGCCACACACGACGGGCGTGTCCTGCTCGTCGAGCGGGAGACAGGAGAGGTCCGGGAGGTCGACCGGAGCGAGGACGGGGAGGTCTCCGGGCTCGTCTTCTCGCCCGACTCGGCCTGGCTCGCCTGGTCGCACCCCGGCCCGCGCCCGCTGCGCCAGCTCAAGCTCGCCAACACCGCCGACCTGTCCGTCACCGAGGCGACCCCGCTGCGCTTCCAGGACTACTCGCCGACGTTCACCCTCGACGGCAAACACCTCGCCTTCCTCTCCGCGCGCGCCTTCGACCCGGTCTACGACGAACACGTCTTCGACCTGCACTTCGTCAGCGGCGCCCGTCCGCACCTCATCACCCTCGCCGCGACGACCCCGTCCCCCTTCGGGCCGCAGCGCCACGGCCGCCCGTTCGAGGCGCCCGAGAAGGACGAGACCCCGGACAGCGAGGGCGCCCCCGCGACCCGTATCGACCTCGACGGACTCGGCGACCGGATCGTCCCGTTCCCCGTCGAGGCCGCCCGCTACTCGACGCTCCGCGCCGCCAAGGACGGCGTGCTGTGGCTGCGCCACCCGGTCACCGGCGTCCTCGGCCACTCCCGGGCCACGCCCGACGACCCGGACCCGAAGACCTCCCTGGAGCGCTACGACCTCGCCCAGCGGCGCCTCGAATACCTCGCCTCCGACGCCGACCACTTCTCGGTCAGCGGCGACGGCAAGCGGGTCCTGCTGTGGACCGACGGCAAGCTCAAGGTCGTCCCCAGCGACCGGCGCGCCTCGAACGACGACGAGAGCGACAGCAACATCACCGTCGACCTCACCCGCGTACGCCAGACCGTCGACCCGGCCGCCGAGTGGCGCCAGATGTACGACGAGACCGGCCGCCTCATGCGCGACAACTTCTGGCGGCCGGACCTGGGCGGGGTGGACTGGGACGGGGTCCTGGAGCGGTACCGGCCCGTCCTGGACCGGGTGGCCACGCACGACGACCTCGTCGACCTGCTGTGGGAGGTGCAGGGCGAGCTGGGCACCTCCCACGCGTACGTCACCCCGCGCGGCGGCGGTGGCTCCGGCGACCGGCGGCAGGGGCTGCTCGGCGCGGACATCTCCCGGCACGAGGACGGCAGTTGGCGCATCGACCGGGTACTGCCCTCGGAGACCTCCGACCCCGACGCGCACTCGCCGCTCGCCGCGCCCGGGGTGGCCGTGCGGGCCGGGGACGCGATCGTCGCCGTCGGCGGGCAGCCGGTCGACACCGTGGCGGGGCCCGGGCCGCTGCTCGTCGGTACGGCGGGCAAGGCGATCGAGCTGACCGTCTCGCCGTCCGGCGGCGGGGACCCCCGGCACGCGGTCGTCGTACCCATCGCGGACGAGGAGCCGCTGCGGTACCACGCGTGGGTGGCGGACCGGCGGGCCTATGTGCACGAGCGGTCCGGGGGCCGGCTCGGCTATCTGCACGTACCGGACATGCAGGCGCCCGGCTGGGCGCAGATCCACCGCGACCTGCGGATCGAGGTGGCGAGGGAAGGGCTGGTCGTGGACGTCCGGGAGAACCGGGGCGGGCACACCTCCCAGCTGATCGTGGAGAAGCTGGCCCGGCGGATCGTCGGGTGGGACCTGCCGCGCGGCATGCGGGCGTCCAGCTACCCCGACGACGCGCCGCGCGGGCCCGTCGTCGCCGTCGCCAACGAGTTCTCCGGGTCCGACGGGGACATCGTGAACGCGGCGATCAAGGCGCTCGGGATCGGGCCGGTCGTCGGGACGCGGACGTGGGGCGGGGTGGTCGGGATCGACAGCCGCTACCGGCTCGTCGACGGGACGTTGGTGACGCAGCCCAAGTACGCCTTCTGGTTGGAGGGGTACGGGTGGGGCGTCGAGAACCACGGGGTCGATCCGGACGTGGAGGTCGTCCAGGCGCCGCACGACCATGCCGCCGGGCGGGATGTCCAGCTGGACGCGGCGATCCGGCTGGCGCTGGAGGGGCTGGAGGAACGGCCGGCGAAGGCGGCACCGGAGCTGCCGGGAGCGTAGTTCGTCGTGGTCGCTCGCGCGGTTCCGCGCGCCCTTCGAGGGGCGCGCGGAACCGCGCGACAAGCCGCCACCGGGCCGCAGTCGACGAACTCCCCCGATACGATGCCCCCCGTACGCGATCACCCGCGGCGCGAGGAGGAACACATGGCAGGGGAGCCGCAGGACGGCTGTCTGTTCTGCAAGATCGTCGAGGGACACGTGCCCGCGACGATCGTCCGTGAGACGGAGACGACCGTCGCGTTCCGCGACATCAACCCCCAGGCACCCACCCACGTCCTGGTCATCCCGAAGGCGCACTACCCGACCGCCGCCGAACTCGCCGCCGCCGAACCCACCATCGCCGCGGACCTCCTGCGCGAGGCCCAGACGGTCGCCGACGAGGACAAGCTGGAGAGCTACCGCATCGTCTTCAACACCGGCCCCGGCGCCGGCCAGACCGTCTTCCACGCCCACGCCCACGTCCTCGGCGGCCGCGGCCTGCAGTGGCCCCCCGGGTAACGAGCCGTGTCCGTACGCGAATTCGTGGTCCTCGGCACCGCCAGCCAGGTCCCGACCCGGCACCGCAACCACAACGGCTATCTCCTGCGCTGGGACGGACAGGGGATCCTCTTCGATCCCGGCGAGGGCACCCAGCGGCAGATGCTGAGAGCCGGGGTCGCCGCGCACGACCTCGACCGGATCTGCGTCACCCACTTCCACGGGGACCACTCCCTCGGCCTCGCCGGCGTCATCCAGCGCATCAACCTCGACCGCGTCCCGCACGACGTCACGGCCCACTACCCGCGTTCCGGCCAGCGCTTCTTCGACCGGCTGCGCTACGCCACCGCCTACCGCGAGACGGTCCGGCTGATCGAGGCACCGGTCGAGGAGGACGGCGTACTCGCCGCCACCTCCTCCTACACCCTCGACGCGCGCAAGCTCTCCCACCCCGTCGAGTCGTACGGCTACCGGCTGATCGAACCCGACGGGCGCCGCATGCTGCCCGAGCGGCTCGCCGCGCGCGGGATCAGGGGCGCGGACATCGGCCGGATCCAGCGGGAGGGCGCCGTCGACGGTGTGGCGCTGGAAGACGTGAGCGAGCCGCGGCGCGGGCAGCGGTTCGCGTTCGTCATGGACACCCGGCTGTGCGACGGCGTGTACGCGCTCGCGGACGCCGCCGACATGCTCGTCATCGAGTCCACCTTCCTGGACGAGGACGTCGAACTCGCCGTCGAGCACGGGCACCTGACCGCGGGCCAGGCGGCCTCCGTCGCCCGGGACTGCGGCGTACGGCATCTCGTGCTCACCCACTTCAGCCAGCGCTACTCCGAGCCGGACGAATTCGAGCGGCAGGCGCGGGCCGCCGGGTTCGAGGGGGAGCTGACGGTCGCGCACGACCTGCTGCGGGTGCCGTTGCCGAAACGGCGGTAACACACCCGTACGATGCTTTGATGTCCCTCCCCAAAGCTGAACTGCACCTGCACATCGAAGGCACCCTGGAGCCGGAGCTGGCTTTCGAGCTGGCCGCGCGCAATGGGGTCGCGCTGCCGTACGCCGACACGGACGCGCTCCGCGAGGCGTACCGGTTCGAGGACCTCCAGTCCTTTCTGAACCTGTACTACGAGCTGATGGCCGTGCTCCGCACCGAGCAGGACTTCGCCGACCTCGCCGACGCCTATCTCGCCCGCGCCGCCGCGCAGGGCGTACGGCATGTCGAGATGTTCTTCGATCCGCAGGCACACCTCGCCCGGGGCGTCGGCATGGGCACGGTCGTCGACGGGCTGTGGCGGGCGCTGGAGAAGAGCGAGGAGAGGCATGGCGTCTCCACTCAGCTGATCATGTGTTTTCTGCGGGACGAGTCCGCCGAGTCCGCCATGGAGACGCTCGAAGCGGCGGGGCCGTACCTCGACCGGATCGTCGGGATCGGGCTCGACTCCGCCGAGGTCGGGCATCCGCCGGTGAAGTTCCGCGAGGTGTACGAGGCCGCCGCCGCGCTCGGTCTGCGGCGGGTGGCGCACGCTGGTGAGGAGGGGCCGCCGGCGTACATCACCGAGGCCCTGGACGTCCTCGGTGTCGAGCGGATCGACCACGGGCTGCGGTGCATGGAGGACGAGGAACTGGTGGCCAGGCTGGTCCGGGACCGGGTGCCCCTGACCCTCTGCCCGCTGTCCAACGTAAGGCTGCGGACCGTCGACACGCTCGCCGAGCACCCGCTGCCCGCGATGCTCGACGCCGGGCTGCTGTGCACGGTCAACTCCGACGACCCGGCCTACTTCGGCGGCTACGCGGGCGACAACTTCGACGCCGTACGAGCCACGCTCGGCCTGAGCGAGGACCGGCTGCGCGAACTCGCCCGCAACTCCTTCGTCGCGTCCTTCCTGGAGCACGACGAGGAGCGGCGGACGCGGTATCTCGCGGAGGTGGAGGCGTACGAGTTCGGATGACGGTCGCGTTCGAGTGACGGTCCCTCAGGCCACGGGGCGGTACTCGGTCTGTTCGAGCTGTTCGACGGTTTCCTGGCCTCGGTAGGTGGCGTGCGTGGTCGTGGTCGTGCGCCGGGCGACCACCGTCATCGGCACCGCGATCAGCAGCAGGCCGATGGCCAGGACCGTGCCCATCGCCGGGAAGCCCGCGTGGGCGGAGAGCAGGCTGCCGGTCAACGGGCCGGCCGCCGTACCGAGCGAGGACGCGGAGCCGATCAGGACCGCCCACCGGCCGCGCGGGTCGAGCGAGGCGGCGAGGCCGATCAGATACGACAGCACGACCGGGTAGAGCACGTTCCAGGCGATCTCACCCGTCGCGAAGGTCGTGAGGCCGGTCGCGGAGGCGCTCAGCACGATGCACGCCGCGATGAGCGCCGTGCCGCCGCCGATGGGCAGCGCACGGCCCAGACGCGCGCCCAGCGCACCCGCCCCCAGCACACCCAGCAGACCCGCGCCGAGCGCCGTCGCGAACACCGCGCCGACGGTGACCTCGGAGAGCCCGGCCTGGGTGGTGCCGATACGGCCGCTGACGCCCCAGAGGGAGTTCTGGGCGAGGGACCACAGCAGGAGGGTGACGGCCAGGGTCAGGCCGGAACGGCGGTGGGGGAGGGGGCCGTTGTCCTGGGCGGCCCTGACGGCCGTGGTGGTGGTCAGCCGGCTCGTCGCGGGCCAGGTGAGCAGGGCCGTGAGGGCCAGCGCCGCCAGGGGGAGGCCGTGGCCGGGGCCCAGTTGGGGGATCGTCAGATACAGCGCGCCGGCCAGGGCGGAGACGCCCAGCAGACCGAGCGTAGAGACCCGGTGCGGGTCGCGCTGCGCGGCGATGCCCCTCGCGGCGACGGCGGTCGCCGTGCCCGAGCCGAAGCCGCCGAGGACCGAGCCGACGACGACCACGGGCAGGGCGGTGGTGAGCGCGGCGGTGCCGTACCCGGCGGCGGCCAGCAGCAGCCCCGCGCGGGCGAGCCGACCGGGGCCGATCCGGTCCACCCGGGCGGCGAGGGTGAAGCCCGCCATGGCCGAGCCCAGCAGCAGCGCACTGCCGACAGCACCCGCCTCGGTGGCGGTGAGGGGGAGGGCCGAGTCGAGTCTGCCCACCGTGGTGGGCAGGAGATACGCGGCGAGATACCCAGCCGTGAAAAGGGCGACGAGGGGCCACGGCGGGGTGGTGGCGCGGGGGGACACGGGCGTTCCTGGACGTGCGAAGGTGCGGCTCATTGAGGGGGCTGGGCGGCTGTCGACGGACAGGTACGCGCGAAGAATTTGTATCAAGGGGTGGAGGAGGGACTGAGAGCGGGGGGTGTGATGTGGGGCACGTCGGGTTTGGGGTGGGCGTGGCCGGGTAGCGGATGGCGTCGCCGCTTACACGCCTGCCGCCCCCAACGGGCATGACTCATCGGCCTGTTACTGCGCGACGACCCCACGCGGGACGGCACGACCCTGACCGAGGAGATGCTCGCGGCCGTGGTCACCTTCCCGTTCGGCGCGGGCGACATGAGCACCTGTGTGTTCCTGCCGCACGCCGTACGGACCCGCGTCCGGCACCCCGATACGATGCGGCGCCTGCGGGAGCGGCCTGAGCTGATGCGTCGCTGCACGCTCTGAATCGGCGACGGCCTGCCCCGGATCGCACTAGGGCGTGTTTCGAAAGTGGCGTCGTCGGCCCGGAGGGCGGGGCCCGCGGCGTCTGGTGCGGTGCGTCGCAGGGCGGAGGGTCGTCCGCGTGGGTGTACGCGGATGATCCCGACAACGCGGCGAGGTGCCGTGCCAGGCGTCGCGGGGCAGACGGGACTTTCGAAACACGCCCTAGGGCCGGGCAGGCGTCAGGCCGAGTGGCGGAAGCCGATCGTGGGGACCGCGCGGCGCAGGGGCCACGGTTTGGCGGCCTCCTTCGGGAGCAGGTCCTCCAGGAAGGAGTACCGGCGCAGGGCGGCCGGGTCCTGGCCCTCCAACGACTGCACCCGGCGCCACCAGGCGGCGATCTCGGCCCAGCCCGGGGCGGAGAGTGAACCGCCGAACTCCTGGACGGAGAGCGCGGCCGTGAGACCGGCGAAGGCCAGCCGGTCCGCCAGCGGCCAGTCCGCCAGGGTGCCGGCCACGAAACCGGCGACGAACACATCGCCCGCCCCCGTGGGGTCGAGCGCCTCCACGGCGATCGCCGGCACCTCCGCGGTCTCGCCGGTACGCCCGTCCACCGCGTACGCCCCCTCCGAGCCCAGCGTCACCACCGCCAGCGGTACGTGCTCGGTGAGGGCGTGGGCGGCGGCGCGGGGGCACTCGGCGCGGGTGTAGCGCATGGCCTCGTCGGCGTTCGGCAGGAACGCCTCGCAGTGTCCGAGGTCGGCGAGCCCGGCCAGATCCCAGGCGCCGGTCTCGTCCCAGCCGACGTCCGCGAAGATCCGGGTGCCCTCGCGTGCGGCCTGTGTGATCCAGGGGGAGTGCACGCCGGGTTCGAGGGAGGCGACGGCGGCGCGGGCGCGGGGCGGGCACTCCGGCGCGGGCTCCTCCGGGGGCGCCGCGTGCCCGTGGGAGACCATCGTGCGCTCCCCCTCGTACGCCATGGAGACCGTGACGGGGGAGTGCCAGCCCGGGACCGTACGGGACGCGGACAGGTCGATGCCCTCGCCGCGCTCCAGGGTGTCCCAGCAGTACTCGCCGTAGTGGTCGTCGCCGAAGGCCGCCGCGAGGGAGGTTCTCAGCCCCAGGCGGGCCAGGGCCGTGGCCATGTTCGCGACGCCGCCGGGGCTCTGGCCCATGCCGCGCGCCCAGGACTCGGTGCCGCGCACCGGGGCGGAGTCGAGGCCGGTGAAGATGATGTCGAGGAAGACGGTGCCGGTCAGGTACACGTCCCAGGGCGGGTCGTCCGGCGTTCGCAGACCCATGAGGGGGTCCACCTGGGGCCGGAGGTACGGGCGCTCTCCCTTGGACGCGGTCACGATGTGCTCCCTGGCGTGGTGCGGATCAGGCCAGTGTGCACCAATCGCGGGGTGGGGTGACGTCGGTCACGCCGTGCTTCTGTCTTCACCCCCGAGCTCATACGCGTCGGCGGGGTCGAAGGGGGGCGGCAGCCCCTGGAGGAGGGGACGGGCAGGGGCTGCGGGGGCGGGAGAGGACTCGGTGCTACCAGCGGGGAACGGTCGGTGTCACCCACCCCGGCTCCGCGACCCGCATCGCCGCCGCATCGTCCCGCTCCCGCAGTGAACCGTCGTCGTCCAGCCACCGCTGATGCAGGAACGCCGGCTTGGCCCGGTCGAGTCCACTCCGAGACCCGGCGCGTCGGAGACCCGTACCCGCCCGTCCTCGAACGTGAGGCGCTCGGCCAGTACGTCCTCCGACTGCCAGGGGTAGTGGGAGTCACAGGCATGGTGGAGATCCGGGACCGTGGACGCCACATGGGTCATCGCGGCCAGGGAGATCCCCAGATGCGTGTTGGAGTGCATCGACACCCCGACCTCGAACGTGCGGCAGATGGCGGCCAGTTGAAGGGTGTTGCGCAGACCGCCCCAGTAGTGGTGGTCGGAGAGGACTACCTGGACGGCGTCACGCTCGAACGCCTCCTTGATCTCCGCGAAGGTCGTCACGCACATGTCTGGTGGCGAGGGGGACGTCGGTCCCGGCGGACACCTCGGCCATCGCGGTCGTACCGAGCGCCGGGTCCTCCATCTACTCCAGGACCTCCCCGAGCTCCTTCGCCACCTTGAGGGAGGTCTCCGGTCAGGGGGGCCGATCTGGCGCTGAGAGCCGTCCGCGCCCAGCCGCGCACAGCCCGCAGCCCGAAGACCGCGGCAAGCCCCGAGCTCTTCCGTACCGCCGAAAAGCCCTACGGCACTGTCAGTGCCTCGTCGTACTCTGGAAAGGGCAATCGAGCCCCACGGCTTCAAGGAGGAACCGCGGCCCCAGAGCCGGCCCATGACTCAGACACCCACAGCTCAGACCCCCGCGCAGGGGAAGGCGAGAGCGCAGTTCACCGTCCCGGCGGCCCACCCCATGGTCACCGTGCTGGGTTCGGGCGACTCCCTCCTGCGCGTGATCGAGAAGGCCTTCCCGGCGGTCGACATCCACGTCCGGGGCAATGAGATCAGCGCGGTCGGCGACGCCCTCGAAGTCGCTCTCGTCCAGCGCATGTTCGACGAGATGATGCTGGTGCTCCGCACCGGACAGCCGATGACGGAGGACGCAGTGGAACGCTCGATCGCCATGCTGAGAGCCAGTGACAACGGGCAGAGCGACGGCCAGGAGACCCCGGCCGAGGTGCTGACACAGAACATCCTGTCCTCGCGCGGCCGCACGATCCGCCCCAAGACGCTCAACCAGAAGCGGTACGTCGACGCCATCGACAAGCACACCATCGTCTTCGGCATCGGCCCCGCCGGCACCGGCAAGACCTACCTGGCCATGGCCAAGGCCGTCCAGGCCCTGCAGTCCAAGCAGGTCAACCGCATCATCCTGACCCGCCCGGCGGTCGAGGCCGGCGAACGCCTCGGCTTCCTCCCCGGCACGCTGTACGAGAAGATCGACCCGTACCTGCGCCCGCTGTACGACGCGCTGCACGACATGCTCGACCCGGACTCGATCCCCCGCCTGATGGCGGCCGGAACGATCGAGGTCGCGCCTCTGGCGTACATGCGTGGTCGCACGCTCAACGACGCCTTCATCATCCTCGACGAGGCCCAGAACACCTCGCCCGAGCAGATGAAGATGTTCCTCACCCGCCTCGGCTTCGACTCGAAGATCGTGATCACGGGTGACGTGACGCAGGTCGACCTGCCGAACGGCACGAAGTCGGGTCTGCGTCAGGTCCAGGACATCCTGGAAGGCCTCGACGACGTGCACTTCTCGCGGCTGTCGTCGCAGGATGTCGTACGGCACAAGCTGGTCGGCCGTATCGTCGACGCGTACGAGAAGTACGACAGCGCGAACGGCACCGAGAACGGCACGCACAAGGGCGACCGCCCCAAGGCGTCCGGGCACGGGCACAAGGGGAAGTAGACCAGCACGACCATGTCGATCGACGTCAACAACGAGTCCGGAACCGAGGTCGACGAGCAGGCGATCCTCGACATCGCCCGCTACGCGCTCGCACGGATGCGCATCCACCCGCTCTCCGAGCTCTCGGTGATCGTCGTGGACGCCGACGCCATGGAGCAGCTGCACATCCAGTGGATGGACCTGCCGGGGCCCACGGACGTCATGTCCTTCCCGATGGACGAGCTGCGGCCGCCGTCGAAGGACGACGACGAGCCCCCGCAGGGCCTGCTCGGCGACATCGTGCTCTGCCCCGAGGTCGCCGAACGGCAGGGCAAGGAAGCGCCCACGCAGCACTCCATGGACGAGGAGCTCCAGCTCCTCACCGTCCACGGAGTGCTGCACCTGCTCGGGTACGACCACGAGGAGCCCGACGAGAAGGCCGAGATGTTCGGCCTCCAGGCTGCCATCGTGGACGGCTGGCGCGCGGAGAAGGGCCACACCGGCCCGTCCCCGGCTCCGACCGTGTCATGAGCGCTTCGCTTCTCACCGGCGCGGTCGCCCTGGTCGTCGTCGCCTGGCTCGCCGCCTGCGCGGAGGCCGGCCTCGCGGTCATGTCCAGCTTCCGCGCCGAGGAGGCCGTACGGTCCGGTCGGCGCGGCAGCGCCAAGCTCGCCCAGGTCACGGCCGACCCCACGCGCTACCTCAATCTGGCCCTGCTGGTCCGCGTGGCCTGCGAGATGGCCGCCGCCGCGCTGGTCACCTACGCCTGCCTCCAGGAGTTCGACCGGACAGGGCAGGCCCTGGCCATCGCCATCGGCGTCATGGTCCTCGTCTCCTACGTCGCCGTCGGCGTCTCGCCGCGCACGATCGGCCGCCAGCACCCGCTGAACACGGCCACGGCGGCGGCCTACGTGCTGCTGCCGCTCGCCCGCATCATGGGCCCGATCCCGCCCCTGCTGATTCTGCTCGGCAACGCGCTCACCCCCGGCAAGGGCTTCCGCCGCGGCCCCTTCGCCTCCGAGGCCGAGCTGCGCGCGATGGTCGACCTCGCCGAGAAGGAGTCCCTGATCGAGGCCGAGGAGCGCCGCATGGTGCACTCGGTCTTCGAGCTGGGCGACACCCTCGTACGCGAGGTCATGGTCCCGAGGACCGACCTGGTCGCCATCGAGCGCTACAAGACCATCCGCCAGGCCCTCACGCTCGCCCTGCGCTCCGGCTTCTCGCGCATACCGGTCACGGGTGAGAACGAGGACGACATCGTCGGGATCGTCTATCTGAAGGACCTGGCCCGCAAGACGCACATCAGCCGGGACGCCGAGAGTGAACTGGTGTCCACGGCCATGCGCCCCGCCGTCTTCGTCCCCGACACGAAGAACGCCGGCGACCTGCTCCGCGAGATGCAGCAGGAGCGCAACCACGTCGCCGTCGTCATCGACGAGTACGGCGGCACGGCCGGCATCGTCACCATCGAGGACATCCTCGAGGAGATCGTCGGCGAGATCACCGACGAGTACGACCGTGAACTGCCGCCGGTCGAGGAGCTGGGCGAGGACCGTTACAGGGTCACCGCCCGCCTCGACATCACCGACCTCGGCGAGCTGTACGGCCTGGACGCGTACGACGACGAGGACGTGGAGACGGTGGGCGGGCTGCTCGCCAAGGCGCTGGGCCGCGTCCCGATCGCCGGCGCCTCGTCGGTCGTCGAGTTGCCGGACCAGCGGGAGCTGCGGCTCACGGCGGAGGCCGCGGCCGGCCGCCGGAACAAGATCGTCACGGTGCTGGTGGAGCCGGTCGGGCCCGCCGGAGCCGTGGACGGGGAGAAGAAGGAGTCCGAGTGACCCCGGAGGACCTGCGCGCCTTCTGTCTGTCCTTCAACGAGGCCGTCGAGGACTTCCCCTTCCGCCCCGAGATCTCCGTCTTCAAGGTGCTGGGCAAGATGTTCGCGCTGAGCTGGACGGACCAGCGGCCCCTGAAGGTCAACCTCAAGTGCGACCCCGAGGACGCGGTCCGGCAGCGCGGCGAGCACCCCGGTCTGATCGCTCCCGGCTACCACATGAACAAACGCCACTGGAACACGGTGACGGTCGACGGCGAGCTCCCGGACCAGCTGGTCCGGGAGCTCATCGAGGACTCGTACGACCTGGTCGTGGCCGGTCTGCCGAGAGCGGACCGGCTGCGCCTGGACCGTCCCTGAGGTCGCTCACCCGGGGTGGGCGACCCGGGCGATCAGTTCCCTCTTGAGGACCTTTCCGCTGGGGCCGAGGGGGAAGGCGTCGACGAACAGCACCTCGCGCGGGTACTTGTACGCCGCCATCCGTTCCTTCGCCCAGGCCACGATCTCCGCGGCGAGCGCGGCGTCCTGCTTCGTGCCCGGCCGGGCCACGACCACCGCGTACACCTCCTCGCCATGGACCTCGTGCGGGATGCCGATGACGGCGACCTGGTCGATCGCCGGGTGGCGGGTCAGCACCTCCTCCACCTCGCGGGGGTACACGTTGTAGCCGCCGCGCAGCACCATGTCCTTCTTGCGGTCGACGATGGTCAGACAGCCGTCGGCGTCCTTGACGCCGATGTCGCCGGAGCGGAACCAGCCGTCCACGATCGCCCTGGCGGTCGCCTCGGGCCGGTTCAGATAGCCGGCCATCACGTTGTGCCCCCGGATGACGACCTCGCCCCGCTCACCGGCGGGCAGCAGTTCGATCGCGTCCTCGACGTCCGCTCTGGCGATCTCGACGTCGACACCCCAGATCGGTCTGCCCACGGTGCCCGGTCTGCGCGGCCACGCCTTCTGGTTGTAGGCCACCACCGGAGAGGTCTCGGTCAGGCCGTAGCCCTCGTAGACCGGGCAGCCGAACGTCGCCTCGAACTCGTCGAGCACCTTCACCGGCAGCGCCGCGCCGCCCGAGAACGCGCGGTCCAGCTTCGTCGGCCGGGGGTCGGCCCGGGCCTCGGCGAGCAGTGCCAGATACATGGTCGGGACGCCCATGAACAGCGTGCAGTGCTCGCTCCCCATGAGGTCGAGCGCCTGGCGTGCGTCGAACCTCGGCATCAGCACCAGAGTCGCACCCGCCTGGAAGCAGGTGCTCATCCCGCAGATCTGGCCGAAGGTGTGGAACAGCGGCAGCGCGCCGAGCAGCACGTCGTCGGGCCGGAAGTCGAACGGTGAGTGCAGCGTCGTGGTCACGTTCATCACGACGTTGAGATGGGTGATCATCGCCCCCTTGGGGCGCCCGGTGGTGCCTGAGGTGTAGAGGACGACCGCGAGGTCACCGGGGGCGCGCGGGACGTACCGCTCGATGGGCGTGGCCGACTCCGCGAGCGCGTCGAGACGCGGCGGACCCCCGCTCTCCTGGTTCTCCTCCTTAGCCACGGTGAACACGGGGGTGCCGGTGGCCGCCGCGCCTCTGCCGCCCTCGGGCAGCAGGGGCGCGGCGCAGATCAGCGCCTTCGCGCCGGAGTCGCGCAGGACGTAGGCGATCTCGTCGGCCCGGAGCAGCGCGTGCACCGGTACGGCCACCGCGCCGAGGGCGAGGACGCCGAAGTACGCCATCGGGAAGTGCGGTGTGTTGGGCAGGAGCAGGGCGACCTTGTCGTCGGGGCCGATGCCGTGGTCGCGCAGCACGGCGGCGTAACGCCGGGCGCCGGCCCACAGGTCGCGGTACGAGAACTTCCGCGAGTCGAAGACGACCGCCGGGTGGTCCGGGCGGCGCAGGGCGGACTCGGCGAGTACGGCGGCTACGGACAGGGACATCCGCGCCTCAGCCGCCCGCACCCGCCGCCAGCCGCGCCCTGTCCGGTTTCCCGACACGGGTGAGGGGCAGCTCCGGGCGGATGCCGATCTCGGCCGGGACGTGCTTCGGGGAGAGCGCGGTGCTCACATGGTCGCTCAGCTCCGCGGCCGTGGCGGTGCCGCCGTCGCGCAGGACGACTGCGGCGTGCATGTGCTCGACCCGGTCCTTGTCCCGTACACAGAACACCGCCGCCTGGACGACGTCCGGATGGGCCATGAGGGTGTTCTCGACCGTCAGGGGTTGGATCTTGATCCCGTTGGTCTTGATCACATCGGCGACCCGGCCAAGGATGTGGATGTAACCGCGCTCGTCGACGCGGCCGAGGTCGCCGGTGTGCACCCAACCGTCCCTGACCGTACGGGCGGTCAGCTCCGGGTCACCCACGTACCCGCGCATCGCGAACGGCGAGCGCACACAGATCTCCCCGGTCGCCCCGGCCGGCAGATCGGTGTGGTCGTGCTCGTCGCGGATCCGGATCTCCCCGGCCATCGGGCGCCCCACGGTGAGCCGCAGCTCGGGGTCCGCGTGCTCGGCCGGGGTGAGCATGCTGATCGCGGCGGCCTCGCTCGTGCCGTAGATCTGGAAGAGCACTTCGCCGAAGATCTTGACGGCGTCGGCCAGCCGCTCCGGGGACGCGGGGCAGCCGGTGTAGCAGAGCATCTGGAGGCTGGAGAGGTCGGTGGTGGTGACCTCCGGGTGGTCCATCAGCAGATAGAGCTGCGGGGGCGAGAGCAGCGTGCGGGTGATCCCGTGCTCCGCCACGGCCCGCAGGACCGCGCCCGCGTCGAAGCCGTCGTGGATGACCACCGATCCGCCGGACGCGAGCGAGTCGTCGGCCAGCGCGCCGCTGGAGTGGCTCATCGGCAGCGTGGCGAGATAGGCGCCCCGCCAGGCCATCGTCAGTCCGGCGGTGATGTAGCCGTTGCGCGTACGGAAGTCGACGGCGATGCCCTTGGGCCTGCCCGTCGTACCGCTGGTGTACGTCACCACGGCGGCCCGGTCGAGCGGGATCTCGACGGCGGACGGGTCGAACGCGTCGGCGTCCCCCGCAGTCACGTCGAGCACGTCGGCGGCGAGGTCGCCCCAGCCGAGGAGGGTGGGCGGAGCGGGGAGCCGGTCGCACAGCTCGCGGGCGAGAGCGAGGTGCTCGGCGTCGACCGCCAGATGTGTCGCCCCCGTCTCCGCGAGGATGGTGAGCTTGGCGTCCGTGGCGATCCGGTCGCCGGGGTCGACCGCGTTGGTGGTCTGGAGATGGACGACGGTGGCGCCGGTGAGGTTGGCCGCGTACCGGAGGATGAGGGTCGCGGGGGAGTTGGTGACGGTCAGGATGGCGACGACGGGTGCGTCCGCGTCATCAGAGCTTTCGCCGGCGTGTCGGCGCAGGACCTGTGCGGCGGAGCGGACCGAGCGGGTCAGCTCGTCCCCGGTCAAGGTCTCGTCGCGGCACGACAGGACGACCTGCTCGGGTTCGGCGGACATCACCTCGAGGATCTGGCTGACGTACGTCTCGCGCGCGGAAATGGACGCGTGCGCAGGCGTGGATCCGTCTTCGGGCGTGGATCCTTCCTTGGGCATGGAGTCGTCCTCGGGCATGGATTCGTTCTCAGGCATGGAAGAGTCCCGATCTGGCGTAGGTCGGCTGCTTGAGGTCGTGCCGAGTCGACGTCAGACCCGTGCCGCCGAGGCCTGCTCGGGGTTCTGCGCGCGGGGCAGCTCCAGTTCCGTCCAGATGCCGTCCAGCGCCTCGACGAATTTCCGCACCTCTTCGGCGGAGTGCACGGCTCCGGGGGCGATCCGCAGGATCTCCTCGCCGACCCGGACGCTCGGCGCGTTGATCGACTGGACATAGATGCCGTGACGTTCCAGCAGGATGTCGGAGGCCTTCTTGCAGGTGGTGTCGTCGCCCACGAGGACGGACACGATGTGGGACCTGTCCGAGATGAAGGGAATTCCGTGCTCCTTGAGGAGCCGGTGCATCGACTGGGCGTTGTCGCGCAGTTTGTCGCGTTCCGTGTCCGAATTCCTCAGGTGCCGGACCGCGGCGAGACTGCCGGCCACGAATGCCGGGGGCAGCGCGGTCGTGAAGATGAAGGAGCGGGAGAGCCCGCGCACGGCGTCGATGAGGACGGAGGGGCCCGCGATATAGCCGCCGGTGGTGCCGAATCCCTTGGCCAGCGTTCCCATGATCACGGTGAACTCGTCGGCCATTCCCAGACTCGCGGCGATGCCCGCGCCCTGCGGCCCGTACATTCCGACCGCGTGGACCTCGTCGAGGAAGGTCATCGCCTCGTACCGCTTCGCGATGTCGACGATTTCCGCGAGTGGCGCGATGTCGCCCGCCATGGAGTAGACGGATTCCATGACGATCATCTTCGGGCGGTCGGGGTCGACCGCGGCGATCAGCTCCTCCAGATGGGCGCAGTCGTTGTGGCGGAAGATGTGCTTCTCGGCGCGGCTGTGCCGGAGGCCGTCGATGATCGAGGCGTGGTTCAGCTCGTCCGAGAAGACGACGCAGTCCTTCAGGCGCCCGGCGAGGACGGAGAGGGCGCCGTCGTTCGCGGTGTAGCCGGAGGTGAAGAGCAGCGCGTCCTCCTTGCCGTGCAGGTCCGCGAGTTCCTTTTCGAGCAGTACGTGATAGTGGTTCGTGCCGCCGATGTTCCTGGAGCCGCCTGCTCCGGCGCCGTACTCGTCGATTATTTCCTTGATCGCGGTGAGTACGCTGGGATGCTGTCCCATTCCCAGATAGTCGTTGCTGCACCAGACGCTGATCTCTGCGGAGGTGCCGTCCAGGGTGCTCGATGCCGCCGGAAAGCGACCGGCAAGTCGGCCGATCTCCAGGAATTCCCGCTTTCCTCCGGCGGCCTCTAATTCCTTCATGTGCTGGGAAAAGGCAGGCATGTACTGGGCCATGACGAAATGCAGCTCCATCCCGTTTTGCGTCGGCAATGGGCGGGTCACCATTGGGCAATGGGCGGTCACCATTGTCCGAGTCGGAAGAGATTCTCCCGGCGGGCCATATCGTCTGGGTATCGCGGGCCGCGACACGGGGCCCGACGTGCGGGGTGGTTCATGGTCCGGGGAGGGGTGGGGGAGCGGTGGAGTGTTCCGTACGGCTACGTATGCTCGGCTCATGAACGACAGCAGCGCGCTCGACCCCGAGGACCGCAAGATCGTGACCCTGGCCCGTTCCGCGCGGGCCCGCAACGGTGTGCCCGAGGGCGCTGCCGTGCGCGACGACACGGGGCGTACGTATGTCGCCGGCACGGTGGCCCTGGATTCCCTCCGGCTGAGCGCCCTCCGTACGGCGGTGGCGATGGCGGTGGCGTCCGGGGCGAAGTCTCTGGAGGCGGCGGCGGTGGTGACGGACGCGGGGACCGTCCCGGAGGAGGACCGCGCGGCCGTGCGGGACCTCGGTGGCGTGGGGACGCCGGTGTTGGTGGCCGGGGTGGACGGTGTGGTGCGGGTGACGCTCACGGCGGGTTGAGTTTCCTCGCCCCCGCCGCCCCCCACCCACCGAACGACTTCGGCCACTTTCCCCGCCGCAACCACAACCCGCACCCCGTCTCTTGCAATCGCAGGCCCTCCACGTCTCAATGGAACCCGCCGATCCGACGGACCGTCAGATTCCGTTCCACCGGCGGTAGTTGGCCGTGGACCGTCGCCCCCGAGGCCACACCACGACCACCGTCGGACCGCTCCGCGCGGGCCACCCGCTGCACCGTCCCCACACGGCAGGTCCCGCACGGCCCCCCACCCGGCCCGTACGAGGAAAGGGAAGCCCACCGATGAGACGCTCACTCACCCGCTCACGTACACGCCCGCACCCGCGCAAACACCGCACCCTCGGCGTGGCCCTCGCCACGGGGGCCCTCGCCACAGGTGCCCTCGCGTTCGCACCGGGCGCCGCCGCCGTCACCCCGGCCACCGCCACGATCACCGCGAACTGCGGTATCTACGGCTCCGGCCAGGCCACGCTCACGGCGACCCAGTCCGGCACGGCCGCCACCATCACCCTCACCTCCTCCATCGCCGCCCCGCTCGCCCTCTCCGCGGACTCGATCACCTCGACGCTCACCTTTGTGAAGGCGAGCGGCGGCACGACCGTGTTCAGTGGCACCAAGAACCCGGCGATGGCCACCGGCGACGCCGTCACCGTGGGCCCGCTCTCCGGCACGGTGGCCCCCGGCGACAGCCTGGACGCGTACGGCGGCTCCCTGAAGATGGTCATCTTCGGGATCACCGTGACCTGCAGGGCGCAGGGACCGCAGTTGCCCGGCCCCTTCGTGTTCGACTGAGCCCGACCCCGTTCCACGCATCAGCCCCCGCGTCCCTGAGAGGGGGACGCGGGGCCCTCCGCACCAGAACTGACGGGTCATCACCAAATTTCCGCGTCTCCATTGACTTCTCACCCGACCCACCCGTCAATGGCCCCCTGTCGGCGCAGAAGAGCCGCTGCGCACGCATCCCTCAGGAGGGGCTTCCCATGGGTACTAGGGATACAAGGGACACCAGGGGTACGGGGAGGCCGCCACCGGCCGCCCGAAGACGGCGTATCGCCGCGCTGCTCGGCGCGACCGCGCTCGCGGTCACCGCGGGCGGCACGCTGGCCGCCCCGGCCGGCGCCGCCTCCGCCCAGTCCACCGACGTGGACTTCGCGACGCACTGTGTCCCGCCGCCCATCGCGGGCCTCCCCGCGATCGACGGCACCACCACCGCGAACATCGCCGTGAGCGACACGACGCCCCAGGTCGGCGACACGGTCACCGTCACCTACACCGTGGTCAAACCGGCCGCGAGCAACCCCACCGACCTCGCCCTGCCGGCCGACATCATGACCCCCACCGGCAAGGTCGCCCTCGGCGGCGCGCAGACCGGTGACGTCACGGTCGCGGGCCCGAAGAAGAACGACCCGGTGCCGGGCCGCGGCGCCTTCCCGTCGTTCTCGATGACCGGCACCTTCACGGTCACCCAGCCGGGCACGATCACCCTGTCGCCCGGCGACTACAACATCCACACCAGCTACATCCTGGAGCTGGACACCCCCTGCACGGTGACCAACCCGCCCGCCCCGGTGTCGGAGAGCGTCACCGCGACGGAGGTCGGTCAGCCCAACACCCGTGCCATCGAGCTGGGTTCGGCCTCCGGCGCCCCCGGTGACGCCGTCACCGTCACGGGCAGCGACTTCACGCCGGGCGCCACCGTCACCCTGGCCGGCCGGGCCGGGGACACCCAGACCGCTGACACGGCGACCGTGACCGCCGACGGCTCGGGCGCCTTCAGTGGCTCGCTCGTCGTCAACGACCGCACGACGACCGGTGTCGTCGCGTACGAGGGGAGCGCGTGGAGCGCGGAGAAGGGCGCCGGTCCCGCCGTGTACGTCGTCGTCGACGACACCCCGGTCCCGGAGGGGAGCCAGAAGATCACCACCACCGTGCGCGCGGGCACCCTCTCCATGACCCAGACCGGGGACACCGTCCAGCTGTCACCGGTCGAGTACGGCAAGGGCGGGGCGTCGACCGGCGACCTGCGGACGGTGACCGTCAAGGACTTCCGCGGCGGCCCCGCGGGCTGGTCCCTGACCGGCAAGGTCACCGACTTCACCGGTCCAGGCGCCAAGATCGACGCCGGGAAGCTCAGTTGGACCCCGGCGTGCGTCACCCAGGCGGGCAGCCCGAGCACCTGCCGGGCCGGTTCCGCCGGCACGGTCGGCACCTCGGGGGCGACCCTCGCGTCCACCCCCGACGCCACGCTCACCGGCGGCGAGTTCACCGTCGACGCCAAGCTCTCCCTGGACGTACCGGCGTTCACGCCCGTGGGCTCGTACTCCGGCGTCCTCACCCTCACGCTCACGTGACCGTACGGGCGCCCGTCCCCGACGGGTCCGCACCCGCCCGTCCGTCCTCGCTCACGTGGGGGTCCGCACCCATGCGCAAGCTGTACGTCCTGCTGCTCTGCCTCTTCTTCACGGCCGCCGCCGGCCCCGCGTACGCCGCCGACAACGGCAGCTGGTCCGTGTACCCGATCTCCTCGCAGATCTCCACGCGCCCGTACTTCGTCCTCACCGCCGACCCCGGGCAGACCGTCGAGGACAAGGTGGTCGTCGCCAACAAGACGGGGAAGCCGCTGACCTTCCGGCTGTACGCGGCCGATGCCTACAACACCGCGCGTGACGGCGGTTTCGCCGTGCGGACGCTGAAGGAGCGGATGCGGGGCGTGGGGGCGTGGGCGAAGCCCGCGAAGTCCCGGGTGACCGTGCCCGCCCACGGCAGGGTCACCGTTCCCGTCACGATCCGGGTGCCCGAGGACGCCGAACCGGGCGACCATCCGGGCGCGCTGGTGGCGCTGGACGAGCGGGTCGACCGCGGCGAGGGCTCGGTGGCGCTCGGCGTGCAACGTGCCGTCGGCGCCCGGATCTACCTCCGCGTGGGCGGCCCGACCCTCCCCGCGCTGGCCGTCGAGGACTTCCGCCTGACCCGCCACCAGCCTCTCGTCCCCGGCCTCGGCGACAGCACGGCGACGGTCTCCTACACCCTCCACAACACCGGCAACGTCACCCTGAGCCCGAAGGTGGAGCTGAGGGCCGAGGGCCTGTTCGGCCGTACGCTGCTGGCCCGCGACCTGACGAAGGTCCCCTCCGAGCTGCTGCCCGGCCAGAGCGTACGGCTCAGCGAACAGTGGCGGGGCGCGCCTCAGCTCGACTGGGGCGACGTGACGCTCACGGCGAGCGCGAAGGACACCCGGGAGTCGGCGGGCGCGTCCTTCCTGGCGGTGCCGTGGCTGATGGCGGCGATCCTGCTGGCCGCGGCGGCCGTAGGAACGTTCCTGCTGGTCAGGTCGCGGCGGAGGCGAGCCTCGGCCAGGAGCGTGACCAGCGCGAACGCCGTGCCGGCGGGGGAGCCGCGGGAGGCGCTTCACGTGTCGTCTCGAGCTCCGCGACGCTGATCCCCATGACGCCTCCGTCTCAGAGCGCGTCGGGGCCGCGCTCGCCCGTCCGCACCCGCACCACCGTCTCCACCGGCAGGGCCCACACCTTCCCGTCCCCGATCTTCCCCGTCTGCGCGGCCTTGACGATCGCGTCGATGACGTCGTCCGACGCGGCGTCCTCGACGACGACCTCGATGCGGACCTTGGGGACGAGGTCGACCTGGTACTCGGCGCCGCGGTACACCTCGGTGTGGCCGCGCTGCCGGCCGTAGCCGCTGGCCTCGGTGACGGTCAGACCGTGCACGCCGATTTCCTGCAGGGCGGTCTTGACCTCGTCGAGGCGGTACGGCTTGACGATCGCGGTGATGAGCTTCATGCCTGGCTCTTGGCTTTCTGAGCGGAGGGGGCGGAGGGGGCGGAGGGGATCACGAGGGAGGAGCTGACCGGGGCGCCATGGCCCAGGACGCCGTGATCGTATGCCGTCTCGGCGTGCACCGTAAGGTCGAGACCGGTGTGCTCCTCGTCCTCGTCCGTACGGAAGCCATGGCATTGTCGAGCAGCCGTCACCCGATCCGGTGATCGGTCCCGAACGCCGGTGGCATCTCGCACGGGTGCGTACATTCGGTGATCGTGAAGCTGGTGGTGCAGGTCAGACTCTTGCCGACGCCTGGGCAGGCGGCGGCGCTTGAAGCGACCCTCGCCGCCTGCAACGAGGCTGCCACCTGGGTGAGCGAGGTCGCCTTCACACGGGGCGAGTTCAAGAATTTCGCACTGCGCAAGGCCACCTGTGACCAGGCCAAGGAGCGGTGGGGGCTCGGGGCGCAGGCCGCCCAGCACGTCATCAAGAAGACATGCGACGCGTACGCAGCTCTGAAGGCGAACCTGCGGGCCGGGAACCTGGGCAGGCCGGGCTCGAAGCGGTACCGCCGGGCGGCCGAGAAGCCGGTCTCCTTCCGCCCCGAGGGCGCGCAGCCCTATGACGACCGCATGCTCTCATGGCAGATCCACGACCGCACGGTGTCGGTCTGGACGGTGCGGGGGCGGGTGAAGGAGGTGGCGTTCACTGCATCCGCACAACAGGTGGCCACCCTGGCCCAGCACCGCAGGGGCGAGTCCGATCTGGTGTACCGGGACGGCATGTGGTTCCTGAACGCCACCTGCGAGGTGCCCGAGGCATCGCTGAACACCGAGCCGGTGGACTTCCTTGGCATCGACCTGGGCATCGTGAACATTGCCACCACCTCGGACGGTGAGATCCTGGCCGGGCGTGAACTCAACCGCGTCCGGACACGGGAACGCGGTCTGCGGCGGAAACTCCAGAAGAAGAACACTCCGTCCGCCAAACGCCGACTGAAGAAGCGGCGGCGCAAGGAGGCGCGGCGGGCCAAAGACGTCAACCACAAGATCGCGAAACATGTGGTGGCCGAGGCAGAACGCACCTCGTGTGGTATCGCCCTGGAGGACCTGGGTGGGATCCGTGAGAGGGTACGGCTTCGCAAGCCCCAACGGGCCACCCACTCCAGCTGGGCTTTCGCCCAGCTGGGGCAGTTCATCGCTTACAAGGCCCGCAAGGTGGGAGTGCCGGTGGTGTACGTCGATCCGGCGTACACCTCGCGCACCTGCGCCGAATGTGGGTACATCGACAAGGCGAACCGGGTCTCCCAGGCCTGGTTCGCGTGCCGGTCGTGCGGATTCGTTGATCACGCAGACCGGAACGGCTCCCGCAACATCCGCGCCCGTGCGTGGGAATTGTGGCGACGCGGGGCCCAGTCAACGGCCCCTGCTCCACCACCACAACAGCCGGGTGGAGCTGGACGCAAGCGACGCATCACTGCCAGTGATGCCCGTTGTGCAAGCCCGGCGCTTTAACGCCGGGTAGTTGACCTTGAACTTCCAGCTCACGACGTACGAGAGAGGGCTTCGCGTACGGCGGGGCTCTGTCGATCAGGGACAATGGGCGCCATGAGCGTGCGTACCCAGTCATCCGAGCAGCCGGCCGAGGCCGCCCACCGCGCGGGCTTCGCCTGCTTCGTGGGCCGCCCCAACGCGGGCAAGTCCACCCTCACGAACGCTCTGGTCGGCCAGAAGGTGGCGATCACCGCGAACCAGCCGCAGACGACGCGGCACACGGTACGAGGCATCGTGCACAGGCCGGAAGCCCAGCTGATCCTGGTGGACACGCCGGGCCTCCACAAGCCGCGCACGCTGCTGGGCGAACGCCTGAACGACGTCGTACGCACCACCTGGGCCGAGGTCGACGTGATCGGCTTCTGCCTGCCGGCGAACGAGAAGCTCGGCCCCGGTGACCGTTTCATCGCGAAGGAACTGGCGTCCATCAAGAAGACGCCGAAGATCGCGATCGTCACGAAGACCGACCTGGTCGAGAGCAAGCAGCTCGCCGAACAGCTGATCGCCATCGACCAGCTCGGCAAGGAGCTGGGCTTCGAGTGGGCCGAGATCGTGCCCGTCTCGGCGGTCGCCGACAAGCAGGTGGACCTGCTGGCCGACCTGCTCGTCCCCCTCCTCCCGGAGGGCCCCGCCCTCTACCCCGAGGGCGACCTCACCGACGAGCCCGAACAGGTCATGATCGCCGAGCTGATCCGCGAGGCGGCCCTGGAGGGCGTCCGCGACGAGCTCCCCCACTCCATCGCCGTCGTCGTCGAGGAGATGCTCCCCCGCGAGGACCGCCCCGCCGACCGGCCCCTCCTCGACATCCACGCCTTCGTCTACATCGAGCGCCCCAGCCAGAAGGGCATCATCATCGGCCCCAAGGGCAAGCGCCTGAAGGAGGTCGGCATCAAGTCGAGGAAGCAGATCGAGGCGCTGCTGGGCACCCCGGTCTTCCTGGACCTCCACGTGAAGGTGGCGAAGGACTGGCAGCGGGACCCGAGGCAGCTGCGGAAACTGGGATTCTGAGACGGGCGCGGTCTTCGTGGGTGTGAGCGCCCTCGGCGTACGGACCCTCACCCCCCGTGTCCCTACTCCACCCCCCGAATCCGCCTCACGAACACCGCCCCCGCCAGTCCGATGACCGCCGACACCGCGTACAGGGTCCGGTAGCCGCCCAGATACGTCACGATCGGTGCGGCCAGGACCGGGGCGGCCACCTGGGGGAGGGAGTTGGCCACGTTGATGACGCCCAGGTCCTTGCCGTGGTCACGGGCCTCGGGGAGTACGTCCGTCATCAGGGCGAAGTCGACCGAGGCGAAGACACCGAAGCCGAGGCCGAGGAGCGCGGCGGCGACGACCGTCGCGGGCCAGGTCGGCCAGGCCGCGATCACTCCCGCCGCGACCCCCATCACCAGGCCCGACCAGGTCACGAAGGGCTTCCGGCGGCCCTCTCGGTCCGACCACACACCGGCCACCACGACCGTCGCGAGCAGCATCCCCGCGTTCACCGCCGTCAGGATCAGCACCCCCCGCTCGGGGTCGGGGTGGTGGACCCGGTCCCGCAGGTAGTACAGCAGGTACAGGACGCCGATGCTGTTGCTCAGGTTGACCAGGAAGCGGGTCAGCCAGGCCCAGCCGAAGTCCGGGTGGCGGCGTGGGCTCAGCCAGAAGGAGGACAGGAACCGCCGCCAGGACCAGGGCGGCCGGGCCGTCGGGGGCAGGCGCAGGTCCCGGTGGCCGAGTACGTACGGCGCCACGCCCGCCAGGGTGAACAGCGCGCACGCCGCGTACCCCGCCCCGACGCTTCCCCCGACCGTGGCCAGGGCGGTGCCTCCGACCACGCCCAGGATCTGCGCCGCGCCCAACCAGCCGCCGACGGCACCCCGTTGGAGCCGCGGCACCCGGTCCGGTACGGCCGCCGTGACCGCGGCCCAGGACGCGTTCAGGGCCAGCTGGACCAGGCACCAGCCGGCGATCAGCGTCCACAGCCCGCTCGCTCCGGCCAGCAGCACCAACGACAGCGCGCCACCCACCGCCCCCGCCACGATCCACGGCGTACGGCGGCCCCACCTGGACGTCGTACGGTCCGACAGGGCGCCGAACACCGGGGTGGCGAACAGGGAGACAACCGCTCCCGCGCCCGCCACCCACGCCAGCATCGTCTCCTTCGACATCCCGGCGCCGGGCGCGAAGTCCTCCGCCTGGGCGGCCAGCAGGATCTGCAGCGGGCCGTACCAGCCCACCCAGATCGCCCAGTTGGCGAGGGACAGGGCGGCCGTCCAGCCCCGGCCGACCCGCGCGACGGGCTCTGCGAGGACCGCTGACGGGTCGCGCTCGGTGGCCTCCGTCATCGTCCTTCGTTCTGCGCCCGCAGCAACTCCCGGTACCACCCGTACGACGCCTTGGGCGTCCGCGCCAACGTGTCGAAGTCCACGTGGACCAGGCCGAAGCGCCGTGCGTAGCCCTCCGCCCACTCGAAGTTGTCGAGCAGGGACCACACGAAGTAGCCGCGGACGTCCACGCCCGCCTCCGACGCGCGGTGCAGGGCGCGGACGTGGCCGTCCAGGTACGCGATCCGCTCCTGGTCGTCGACGCCCTCGTACGAGCAGCCGTTCTCGGTGATGACGATCGGGGGGAGGCGGTCGCCGTAGCGGTCGCGGAAGGTGGTCAGTAGTTCCGTGAGGCCCTCCGGTACCACCGGCCAGCCGAAGTCCGTCGTCGGGACGTTCTCGATCTGCTTCACCGTGAAGGGGAGTTCGGCGGGGATCGTGATGCCGCCGAACTCGATGTCCTCGCCCTCGGGGGCGGCCACCCGCGTCGGCGCGTAGTAGTTGACGCCGTACCAGTCGATCGGCTCCGAGATGATCTTCAGGTCCGACGAGATGTCGGTGCCCGGCATCAAATCGCCTATTCCGTCGGGGTATTCGCCCAAGAGGATCGGCTCCGCGAAGAGTCTGTTCAGGAGCAGGTCGTAGAAGGCCGCCGCCTCCACGTCCGGCTGCTCCTGCGACGCCGCCCACGTCGGGCCGTGCGAGTTCGCGATGCCGATGTCCGTGGCGCCGGCCGCGCGCAGCGCCCGTACCGCCAGACCGTGGCCCAGCAGCTGGTGGTGGGCCACCGGGAGCGCGTCGAACATCAGTTGCTTGCCCGGCGCGTGCGTGCCGAGCGCGTGGCCCAGCAGGGTGTGCTCGGCTGGCTCGTTGAGGGTGATCCACTTGGTGACGCGGTCGCCGAGGCGGTCGGCGACGACGGCCACGTACTCGGCGAAACGCTCGGCGGTGTCCCGGTTCAGCCACCCGCCCGACTCGGCCAGAGAGCTCGGCAGGTCCCAGTGGAAGAGGGTCGGGACCGGGCGTATGCCCGCCCCGGCCAGCTCGTCCACCAGGCGGTCGTAGAAGTCGAGGCCGTTCGGCGCGTTCACCCTCGGCCAGGAGATCGAGAAGCGGTACGCGCCCACGCCCAGGTCGCGCAGCAGGGCCACGTCCTCGGGGTAGCGGTGGAAGTGGTCGCAGGCCACCGCGGCCGTCGAGCCGTCCTTGATGTGGCCCGCCTCGGCCGAGAAGGCGTCCCACACGGAGGGCTCGCGCCGGTCCGCCGCGCCCTCGATCTGATGCGCGGAGGTCGAGACGCCCCACAGGAAGTCGGCCGGGAACTGGGGTATCGGGTTCGTCGCCATGGGCGGGATCATCCGTACCACGGGTAACGGAAGTCAACGCCCCAGGGAGAAGGACCCGTTACGCCCCTTACCTACGCCCCGCCCATGTCCTTTACGCCCCTTCCTTCAGCACGCGCGAGATCAGCGTCCGCTGCTCGTCCGTCAGCCTCGGATCGGCGCAGTACACCGTCTTCCCGTCCACCGTGATCTCGTACGCGAAGCCGTCCGGCACGCCGAGCGGTGGCGTGCCCCGGCCGGCGGCGAGTGCCCGCTCGGCCAGGGCGTGCCAGTCGTAGGCGTCGGGCCGTCCCGAGGTGTTCACCTCGGCGAACCGCTCGATGCCCGCGAAACCGCCCGTGCGCCTCACCTGAATACGCATGGGTCAATGTCTAGTACGGATCGACGGAGAACTACAGCGTCCGCACCCCCACCTGCTCCCACGCCTTCTGCACGGCCTGCAGCTCGTCGCCCTGCCCGTAGCGGGCCCTGGCCGCCGCGACCGTCAGCGTGGCGAACTCGGCGAACATCGACTGCTGCTTCAGCTCGCCGCCCGTGAGCACGTCGTACCAGATCTGGCCCGCCCGCTCCCAGGCGTGGCCGCCGAGGGCCGTGGCCGCGAGGTAGAACGCGTGGTTGGGGATGCCGGAGTTGATGTGGACACCGCCGTTGTCGCGGCCCGTGCGGACGTAGTCGTCCATCGTCGCCGGCTGCGGGTCCTTGCCGAGGACGTCGTCGTCGTACGCCGTGCCCGGGGCCTTCATCGAACGCAGCGCCGTGCCCGTGACGCGCGGGGCGAGCAGGCCCGCGCCGATCAGCCAGTCCGCCTCGCCGGCGGTCTGGCCGAGCGTGTACTGCTTGATCAGCGAGCCGAAGACATCCGACATGGACTCGTTGAGCGCGCCCGGCTGGCCGAAGTACGTCAGGTTCGCCGTGTACTGCGTGACGCCGTGGCTCAGCTCGTGGCCGATGACGTCGACCGGGAGGGTGAAGTCGAGGAAGATCTCGCCGTCGCCGTCGCCGAACACCATCTGCTCGCCGTTCCAGAAGGCGTTGTTGTAGTCGCGTTCGTAGTGCACGGTCGCGTCGAGCGGCAGCCCGTTGCCGTCGATCGAGTCGCGCTCGAACGCGGTGAGGAACAGCTCGAAGGTCGCGCCCAGGCCCGCGTACGCACGGTTGACGGTGGCGTCCTTGCCGGGCTCCTCGCCCTCGTCGCGCACCTTCCTGCCGGGCAGGCTCGTGCCGTGTGCGGCGTCGTAGATCGAGCGGTGCGGTTTGCCGGCCTCGGCTCCGGCGGGGGTGGCGACGGCCGCGGCGCCGATGACGGTGGTCAGCCGTCGGTGCGTGCGCTCGAAGGCGTCTCGCTCCAGGGTCCGGCGCGCGGCGCCGGCGAGCGCGGAGTCCTCGGCCTGGGCGAGCTTGTCGAGGACGTGGGGTGGTACGACTGTGCAGAAGACGGGCTCATGGCCCCCGTTTGTCGTCATCCCCGCACGATTGCACTCCGTTAGGGGCATGTCACTAGGGGCAACCGTGATTGGTGAAATGTTGCCGTATGGGTTGCGTTTCGTGGTCGCCGTGTTACTTGGGGTTGTGTTCGGGCTTTCCGTGCGTTGTGGTTGCTCGCGCCCACGCGGCGGAGCCGCAAATCGATACAGCCCCGCGCCCCTGAAGGGCGTGATTGTGAGCCTTTGCACTAATTGAACCCATTGCTGGTCTCGTCCCGCATACTGATACAGCCCTCCCTCGGAAACGTGACTCGGTTAGGCTGCGTCGCATCATGCGTTTCGGGCTGCTTCTCCTTAGCTGCCGCGGCGAGGGCCTGTAGTCGAGGCCGACCCCCTCCCCGCGGTGCTTTGGCGTTGCTTGTCGGCCGTCCTTTTTCGGACCATCGAGGAGCCCACGCATCATGGCGAACCGCCAGCAGCCCACGTCCATGCCGGTCCACAAGTACGGGCAGTACGAGCAGGTCGACATCCCCGACCGCACGTGGCCGAACAACCGGATCACCGCCGCCCCCCGCTGGCTCTCCACCGACCTGCGCGACGGCAACCAGTCCCTGATCGACCCGATGTCGCCCGAGCGCAAGCGCCGGATGTTCGACCAACTGGTCAAGATGGGCTACAAGGAGATCGAGGTCGGCTTCCCGGCCTCCGGCCAGACCGACTTCGACTTCGTACGGTCGATCATCGAAGAGCCCGGCGCCATCCCCGACGACGTCACCATCTCCGTACTGACCCAGGCCCGTGAGGACCTGATCGAGCGGACCGTGGAGTCGCTGAAGGGCGCCAAGCGGGCGACCGTCCACCTGTACAACGCCACCGCCCCCGTCTTCCGCCGCGTCGTCTTCCGCGGCTCCAAGGACGACATCAAGCAGATCGCCGTCGACGGCACCCGCCTGGTGATGGAGTACGCGGAGAAGCTGCTGGGCCCGGAGACCGAGTTCGGCTACCAGTACAGCCCGGAGATCTTCACCGACACCGAGCTGGACTTCGCCCTGGAGGTCTGCGAGGCGGTGATGGACGTCTACCAGCCCGGCCCGGGCCGCGAGATCATCCTCAACCTGCCCGCCACGGTGGAGCGATCGACGCCCTCGACGCACGCGGACCGCTTCGAGTGGATGGGCCGCAACATCTCCCGCCGCGAGCACGTCGTCATCTCCGTCCACCCGCACAACGACCGCGGTACGGCCGTCGCGGCGGCCGAGCTGGCGCTGATGGCCGGCGCCGACCGCGTCGAGGGCTGCCTGTTCGGGCAGGGCGAGCGCACCGGCAACGTCGACCTGGTCACCCTGGGCATGAACCTGTTCTCCCAGGGAGTCGACCCGCAGATCGACTTCTCCGACATCGACGAGATCCGTCGTACGTGGGAGTACTGCAACCAGATGGAGGTCCACCCGCGCCACCCGTACGTGGGCGACCTGGTCTACACGTCCTTCTCCGGCTCCCACCAGGACGCCATCAAGAAGGGCTTCGACGCCATGGAGGCGTCCGCCGCGGAGCAGGGCAAGACGGTCGACGACATCGAGTGGGCCGTGCCGTACCTGCCGATCGACCCCAAGGACGTAGGCCGCTCCTACGAGGCCGTCATCCGCGTCAACTCGCAGTCCGGCAAGGGCGGTATCGCGTACGTCCTGAAGAACGACCACAAGCTGGACCTGCCGCGCCGGATGCAGATCGAGTTCTCGAAGCTCATCCAGGCGAAGACGGACGCCGAGGGCGGCGAGGTCACCGGCGGTGACATCTGGGCGGTCTTCCAGGACGAGTACCTGCCGAACCCCGAGAACCCGTGGGGCCGTATCCAGGTCCTGAGCGGCCAGTCGACCACCGACAAGGACGGCGTGGACACGCTGACCGTCGAAGCCGAGGTCGACGGCGCCGAGACCACTCTGGTCGGCACCGGCAACGGCCCGATCTCGGCCTTCTTCCACGCGCTGCAGGGCATCGGTATTGACGCCCGCCTGCTGGACTACACCGAGCACACGATGAGCGAGGGCGCCTCCGCACAGGCCGCCTCCTACATCGAGGTCGCCATCGAGGACAAGGTCCTGTGGGGCATCGGCATCGACGCCAACACGACGCGTGCCTCGCTGAAGGCGGTCGTCTCGGCGGTGAACCGGGCGGCGCGCTAGGCCAAGGGTTGAGGAATTCCGAGGAATCCCGAGGAATCCCGGGGATCCCCGTCCACCCGTCCGGGTGGACGGGGATCCGTCGTTAACCGGCCATTCGTTCGCCCCATCACGAACGGGTCTCGCCTGGGTGCTGACTCCGCCTCGCCGATGTGGCTAACATCACGCAAGCAGCGGCGATGTTGCCGTGGCGTAACGGAGGTGCGACGTGCTGCCAGGACGGGGACCAAACGGCCGTGCCGCCGGCCTTTCGCGCGTCATGGGCACCCGTGTGGCGTGGACCCCGGTGGGCGACGGCGAGTTCTTCTGCCCCGGCTGCGGAGGCGACCGCAACTATCAGCGACTCACCGGCCGCCGCCGCTTCACCCTCCTCGGCGTCCCCGTGCTGCCGCGCGGCGAGACCGGCCCGGTCGTGGAGTGCGCGGCCTGCCGGCGCCACTACGGCACGGAGGTCCTCGGCCACCCGACCACCGTCCGCTTCTCGGCGATGCTCCGCGACGCCGTCCACACCGTCGCGCTGGCCGTCCTGGCCGCCGGCGGCGCCTGCTCCCGTACGGCCCTGACGGTGGCCGCCGGGGCCGTCCGCAACGCCGGCTTCGACGACTGCACGGAGGACCAGCTCAGCGCCCTGGTCGAGGCCCTCGCCGCCGACACCGGCCGCATCCAGGGGGAGCCGTGCGGCGCCGGGCTCGCCATAGAGCTCCACGAGGCCCTGGACCCGCTCGCCCCGCACCTCGCGCCCACCGGCCGCGAGGCGATCCTCCTCCAGGGCGCCCGCATCGCCCTGGCCGACGGGCCGTACACCCCCGCCGAGCGTGACGTCCTGGCGATCGTGGGCGCGGCGCTGACGATCGGTGCGGACGAGGTGACCCGGCTGCTCGCGGCGGCCCGGACGCCGTCGTAGCGCCGTCGCCGTTACTCCCACGGGAGTAATCGGTTCTGCTTGTCGCCCCGGGCAGTACGGATCAACTCGCCCTCAGGCGCGACGTATCGGCCCTCCGCCGCCGGGAGTCTGGTGAACGTCCCAGACATCCAGCGAGGAGGGGGGACCCCGCCATGGGGCCCGTAGAGCCCGGAAGTCCTACTCGGACGAGTACCGCCGCCCGTCGCCGAACCGTGCCCTGGCTGGTGCTCGGGCTGTGGGTGGTGCTGCTCGCCGTCGTCGCGCCCTTCGCGGCGAAGCTGTCCGATGTGCAGCACGACCGTGCCGTCGACTACCTCCCGGCGAGCGCCGACTCCACCCAAGTGGCGAAGATCCAGGAGCAGTTGCCCGGCGGCGAGACCACCGAGCTGGTGCTCGTCTACCACCGGGACGGCGGGCTCACGGCGGCGGACGAGAAGGCCGCGGCCGACCAGGTCGCCGCGATCGCCGACCGGCACCGGCTGGTCGCCGAACCGCGGGGGGTTCCGTCGAAGGACGGGACCACGCTCATGTACCCGGTCGCCAGTACCGAGCCCGGCACGGACGAGAAGAAGCGGGACGCGCTCGTCGACGACGTACGCGAAGTCGCCCGCAGCGAGGGCGGGTTGACCGTCGAGGTCGGCGGCTCCGGGGCCCTCGCCACCGACGCGAGCAAGGTGTACGAGTCGCTCGGCGGGCCCCTGCTGTACACGACCGTCGCAGTCGTCGCCGTCCTGCTGATCCTCATCTACCGCAGCCCGGTGCTGTGGCTGGTCCCGCTCGTCGTCGCCGGGATCGCCGACTACATGTCCATGGGTGCCGCGTACGGCCTCAACCAGGCCTTCGGGACGACCGTCTCCGGGCAGAGCTCCGGTGTGATGACCATCCTCGTCTTCGGCGCGGGCACGGACTACGCCCTGCTGCTCGTCTCCCGCTACCGCGAGGAACTCCGGCGCGTGGAACGGCCGTACGACGCCATGAAAGTCGCCCTGCGCGGCTGCGGGCCCGCCGTGCTCGCCTCCTCCGGGACGGTCGCCGCCGGGCTGCTGTGCCTGCTCGCCGCCGACCTCAACAGCAGCCGGGGCATGGGCCCGCTCGGCACGCTCGGGGTGCTGTGCGCGCTCGTCGCCATGCTGACCCTGCTGCCCGCGCTCCTCGTCCTGCTGGGCCGGCGCGTGTTCTGGCCGCTCGTCCCGGCGTTCGGCAGCGCGCCGAAGCAGCGGCGGAGCCTGTTCTCCGCGATGGGCAGCTCCGCCGGGCGGCGGCCGCTGGCCGTGCTCGCGGGCGGGGCCGTCCTGCTCGGCGCCCTAGCGCTCGGCGCGTTCAACCTGCCCGGCTCGCTCAAGCAGGAGGACTCCTTCGTCGACAAGCCCGAGGCCGTCGCGGCGATGGAGAGCCTGGCGAAGGCGTTCCCCGAGCAGAGCACCCAGCCGATCAGCGTGATCGCGCCGACCGGGCGGGCGGAGGCCGCCCTCGCCACCATCCGGGAGAACGACGGGGTCGCCACCGCCGAGTCCGGGCGCAGCGGGGACGGCTGGACCGAGATCACCGTCACCGCGAAGAGCGCCCCGCAGTCGGCCGCCGAGACCGCGACCATCAAATCTTTGCGTGAGGAGCTGAAGGGTTCGTACGTCGGCGGGCCGAGCGCCGAGCAGCTCGACCTGCGGGACACCAACGACCGGGACCGGCTCGTCGTCGTACCGATCGTGCTGCTGTCGGTGTTCCTCATCCTCGTGGCGCTGCTGCGCAGCCTGGTCGCGCCGCTGCTGCTCGTCGTCGCCGTGGTCGCGGTGTGGGGGGCCGCGCTCGGCATCGGCGGGCTCGTCTTCGGACCGGTGCTCGGCATCGAGGGCACCGACCCCGGGCTCGGACTGCTCTCCTTCGTCTTCCTCGTCGCCCTCGGCGTCGACTACGGCATCTTCCTCATGCACCGGATGCGCGAGGAGTGCCTGGGCGGGGCCGAACCGGGCGCCGCCGCGCTCACCGCGCTGCGCACGACGGGCGGGGTGATCGCCTCCGCCGGGCTCGTCCTGGCCGCGACCTTCGCCGTACTGCTCAACATGGGGCTCGTCCAGCTCGTCGAGCTGGGCTTCGTCATCGCGGTGGGCGTGCTGCTCGACACCTTCCTCGTCCGTACGTACCTCGTGACCAGCGCGAGTGTGGCGCTCGGGCGGAAGGTGTGGTGGCCGGGCCGGCTGTCGCGGGCGCCCGAGCCGCCGCCCGGGGAGACGCGGGTGCGGGAGCGCGCCGTTGTCGGCTGAGCGCCGCGAGAACCGCAGGGGTGCCCCGCCCTCCCGGAGGGGCACCCTTCTGACGGAGGATGAGGTCGTGGGGGCGATGGAGAGAGCCGGTTGGATGGCGGGGGCGGGCCGGTCGCGGCGGGGTCCGGGGTGGGGGTCGGGGCTAGGTCCGGAGATGAGGTCGGGTCCGGAGATGAGGTCGGGTCCGGGGGTGGGGTCGGGTCCGGGGGTGGGGTCGGGCCTCGCCGACAGGATCCGTACGGCGGCGGGGCGCGACGTGCTGCGGTACGACACCTGCCTGGCCGCCGTGCTGGCCGTCGCGGACTGCGTGATCGCCCTGTACGTCCCGGGGGACGGCCGCAGGCCCGACGGACTCGGCATGGCGCTGCTGCTCGCCGTGCATGTGCCGCTCGTGTGGCGGCGGCGCCGACCGATGCTCGCGCTCTGGGTACTGGTGGTCCTGGTCGCCCCGTACCACGCGCTCGACAACAACCACCCCGCCGCCGTCGCACCGGCCATGGTGGCGCTCTACTCGGTCGCGGTGGCCGGCACGGCCCGCCGCACTCTCGTTGCCGGGACCGCGGTCGTCGGCGTGACGCTGGCGGTGAACGCGTTGTTCACGCCCCACCAGATCCCGGAGTTCCTCCGTATCTCCGGCTGGATCGTCTCCGTACTGATCTTCGGCGTATACGTCCGCATCCATCGCCAGTACGTCGCCTCCGTCCTCGAACGCGCCGAGCGCGCGGAACGCACCCGCGAGGAGGAGGCCCGCCGCCGGGTGGCCGAGGAACGGTTGCGGATCGCCCGTGACCTGCACGATCTGCTCGCGCACAGCATCACCCTGGTCGGCGTCCAGACGTCCGTCGCCGCGCACGTCCTGGCCGCCGACCCCGACCGCCTCGACCGGGCGGCCGTCGCCAAGGCGCTGGACGACATCGCCGAGACCTGCCGTACCGCCCGCGGCGAACTGCGCGGCACGCTGGAGGTGTTGCGGGAGGGTGAGCGGGGTGGTGGCGGCATCGGGGCACGTGGCCCCCTGCCCGGTCTGGACGGCGTCCCCGACCTGGTGGGCGCGGCCCGGGCGGCCGGGGCGCGGGTCGAGGTCGAGGTGACGGTGGACGACGTACCGCCCGGGGTGGGCGCCGCCGCGTACCGGATCGTGCAGGAGGCGCTGACCAACGCGGTTCGGCACGGGGGAGAGGGCGTGGGGATACGGGTGTGGTTGCGGGGCGGGGGAGGGGTGTTGCGGGTGGCGGTGCTGGACGACGGGGCGGGTGCCGCCGGCCAGGTGGACGCGGAAGGGTCCTCCGGCTGGGATTCCTCCGGCTCGGATTCCTCCGGCTCCGGTTTCTCCGGCTCTGGTTCCTCCGGCTTCGGGCTGGTCGGTATGCGTGAGCGGGCGCGGAGTGTGGGTGGCACGGTGGACGCCGGGCCTCGGGCGGAGGGTGGGTTCGGGGTGGAGGCGGTCTTGCCGTTGGGGACGGGGGAGGGGTGGACGCGATGACGGGCATGGGCAAGAGCGTGGGCATGGGCATGGGTGACGTGGGCGTCGGTGCCGACGAACGCATTCGCGTACTCCTCGCCGACGATCAGACCCTTGTACGCGCCGCCTTCGCCATGCTCGTGGAGTCGGCGCGGGACATGGAGGTCGTCGGGCAGGCGGGGAGCGGACGGGAGGCGGTGGAGCTGGCGCGCAGCGCGCGGGCCGATCTGGTCGTCATGGATCTGCGGATGCCCGACCTCGACGGCATCGAGGCGACCCGGCTGATCGCGGCGGACGAGGATCTCGCGGGCGTACGGGTTCTCGTCCTCACCACGTACGACACCGACGAGCATGTGGTGGAGGCCCTGCGGGCCGGGGCGTCCGGGTTTCTGGTGAAGGACACGAAGCCGGCGGAACTCCTGGACGCGATCCGTACGGTGGCTGCCGGTGACGCTCTGCTCTCGCCCGGTCCCACGGCCCGGCTGATCGCCCGGTTGCTGCGGGCCCCCGCCGTGCCGGTGGGGTCGTCGGAGGCCGGGCCGGACGGTCTGTCCGACCGGGAGAAGCAGGTCCTGACGCTGGTGGCGCGCGGCCTGAACAACACCGAGATCGCGGAGACGTTGGGGTTGAGCCCGCTCACCGCGAAGACGCATGTCAGCCGGATCATGGGCAAGCTGGGGGTACGGGATCGGGCGCAGTTGGTGATCGTGGGGTATGAGTCGGGGTTGGTGACGCCGGGGGAGGCCGGGGCGGGCGGCTGATGGCGGGCCGGCAGGGCGGTGTTGCCGGGCGCGTGGGGTGTGTTGGCGGGTGCGGGTTGTGGTGGGTTGCTCGCGCAGTTCCTCGCGCCCCTGAAAAGCCGGGCTGCGCCCCGGGATTTCAGGGGCGCGGTGCGGCGGGGCGGGAAAGGCCACCCCTCACAGCAGACCCGCCCTCGCCAAAAACTTGCCCACCCCCTCGATCTCCCCGTCGGACAACCCCACCTGAGGCTCCGCCGTCACCGGGCACGCGATCACCCCCCGCAGATACAACGCCGCCTTGAACGCGCCCAACGCCGACGAGCTACCGCCCATACGCCCCGTCTGCGCCCCGAGCCTCACCATGCCGAACAGCTCACACAACCGCTCCTGTTCGGCCCGAGCCCGCTCCCAGTCCCCGGCCCGGCAAAGTCGGTGCAGGCGTACGTACCCGGCAGGGTCCACGTTCGCCAGACCCGGCACCGCCCCGTCCGCCCCCATCGCCAACGCCGCGTCCACGACCAGCTCGGACCCGGTGAGGACGGTGAATCCGGTGACGCCCGCGTCGGTACGCGCACCCGTGACGACCGCTCGGAACCCGGCCAGGTCGCCGCTGGAGTCCTTCAGCCCGGCCAGCGCCCTCTCCGCCGCCAGCTCCAGTACCACCTCCGCGCTCAGCTTGCTGTGGACGGAGACAGGGATGTCGTACGCGAAGACGGGGACGGGTGAACGGGACGCGAGCAGGCGGAAGTGGCGGGCGATCTCGGCGGGGTGGGTGCTGGTGTAGAAGGGGGCCGTCGCGACGACGGCGTTCGCGCCGGCCTCCGTCACCGACCTGACGTGGTCCAGGACCCTTGGCGTCGTCATGTCGATCACCCCGGCCAGCACCGGCAGTTGCCCCGCCACATGAGCGCCCACCGTCTCGACGACCCGGCGCCGCCGCGCGTCCGTCAGATACGCCGCCTCCGACGACGAACCGAGGACGAACAGCGCCGACACGCCACTGCCCACCAGATGGTCGACCAGGCGCACCAGCGACGGCACATCCACCTCGCCCTCCGGTGTCAGCGGGGTGCAGACGGGCGGGACGACACCGGTCAGCGGGGCGGCGAGGACGGTCATGCGGGCTCCCTGGAAGTTCCGTACGTCGTTACCGGGTATCTCGTTGTAAGCCTTCCCCGGCCATGGCGTTGATCCCGGGCGCGCTCGACCCGTGGCAGCGGAACCGGGCCGACCATCGGGGTCGGGTCGCGCGATCCGCGTCGGGTCCCAGGTGCTGTTGTAGTCGTAACCGGTAATAGCGGTTACCGTTCCGTTCTACCCATTGCCGCCGCCGGTGTCCTTCGTGGATACCTCAGCTCCACTTCCGCGGGATCGGGCCACGGCCCGCACGGGAGTCTCGTGCCCGGTAGCGTGTCCGCCCGACAGCCTCACTTCCTCGGGAAACGAAGTTCGGGATGCACATCCTGGAAGACCCCTCGGAACTCTCCGCCCGCGCCAGGGACTTCCTCCATCGCTCGGGGCGACGCCAGCGCCCTTCGCGGTTCGAGGTCCCGATCGAACTCTGGCGGGCACGCGACCGCCACGGCGTCCTCGTCCCCGCCCCCATGGACCTCGTCGTCCGATGCGAGGGATTCGAGCGGAGATTCGGCGGCCTCCGCTACGAGGTACGCCGCAGCCTGGTCGTGGACGGCGAGCGGTGGGAGCGGGCCTACGGCTGGGAGTACGACCACATGGGCGTCGACACGCGGGCGTGGCAGGACCCCGGCGGCGAGGGCTGGTACTTCGAATGGATCGGCGAGCGGGTGTCGAAGCCCTGCCGCGACTTGCTCCACACCGACGGAAGCGTGGGCACCGACGTCGACGGCGGCAGCCCCTACCTCCGGGTCGCCCCCTCGATCCCGCACCTGATCGAGTCCCACGCCCTCACCGACGGCGTCGCGACCTGGCGGCCCTGGCCCATGGGAGGTGCCGTCGCCCGGGCGGTGGAACTCCTCGACGGCCTGCGCGAGGTGCCCGAGGCCTCCTGGGATTCCTCGCGCTGGCGGCTGTCGGAGACGATCGCCGTCAGGGACTACGACAGCTGGCACCGGGAGCGGCCGAGCCGTCACGTGTGTGTCTGGTCCCGTGACGAGACCGGTCACCGTCAGGTGCGGGACGCCTTGGACTCCAGCTCGGTGCCGTCGGCTGGGAGATGACGGAACCGCTGTCCAGCCACGCGTTCTCCCGCCGACCACCGAACCTTTCGGATCCCTCGTTCCTCCGCGCGTACGAGCGATCGAAGGGGCGCGAGAAGCGCGACGGGCGCGCCTGCGCAGGGCGCGCGCGGCCGAAGCACCCGGCGTCGAGGCGCTCGTCTCCGCCTGCGACGCCTGCGACGCCTGCGATGCCTGCGATGCCTGCGACGCCCGCGACGCCCGCGACGCCTGCGAAGTGCCGGACGCGCACGCTCAGCCCTGCCTACGCTCAGCCCATGACCGACCCCTGGAACCCGACCGACCCCGGCGTACTGCGGCTGCCCTCCGGCCGACTGGTGCGCGGCCGGGGCCTCAGAAACCCGCTGCCGGACGGCCCGCCCCCCACATACGCCGTCCACCTGCTCGGCAAGCAGCCGCCCGAAGTTCCCTGGGAGTCCCACTGGTTGCGCTGGCCCGACTTCCGACTGCCCGCCGACCGGGCGCGGGCCGCGGAGGTCTTCCGGGACGCCTGGAAGCGGACCGACAGCGACCGCGTCGAGTTCGCCTGCGGCGGCGGCCGCGGCCGCACCGGAACGGCCCTGGCCTGTCTGGCGGTTCTGGACGGCGTACCGCCGGAGGAGGCGGTGGCGTACGTACGCAGGAACTACGACCGGCATGCGGTGGAGACGCCGTGGCAGCGGAGGTATGTGCGGGGCTTCCGGGACTACTGAGGATGCTGAATCGATTCCGCGTGATCCAGTCCTGATATTTCTGGGGTAATCCGAGGAAAGCGGTCCGTTGTCCGAGTTCGGACGGCACTATGAGGCTGATCACCCTGCCGACCTGGCCGGAACACGTCCACCGAACTCCGCACCTGAGGCTGCTCAGTGACGACACCGCAATCTCCGCCCACGCCACCGTCCCCGCCCTACCCGCCCGACACGTCCGGGCACAGCCGTACGACGATCCTCGCCGCCCTCATCACGGCGGCGGCGACCATCACGGGTGCGCTGATCACCACGATGGTGGTGATGGGCGCCGGGTCCGAGGCCGGTTCACGGCAGGCGGCCGCCGAGACACCGTCGTCGTCGGCGCAGTCGCCCACGCCCACGCCGTCCCCCACGCCCACGCCGTCGGGGTCGGCCGAGTCCATATCGACCCCGTCGGCCTCGGCCTCGGTGACGCGGGCGGAGGTCCAACCGGGCCGGCTGCCGACGGAGTTCTCCGGAGCCTGGGTCGGTACGGCCACGGAACTGGACAGCGACTCGGTCGACTCCTACCGCGTGCGGCTCGAACTGACCGGGGGTGACCTCGGGGGCGAAGTGGGCGAGATCCACTACGAGATGGCGGCGTCCGAGTGCCATGGAGTCGTCACCCTGACCGGGATGAACCCGGACAACGCGGCCGTCACGCTCGGCGAGTACATCGAGTCCGGCAACTGCGTCAAGGGCGGCCGGATCATCCTCACCGCTGAGCCGGACGGCGTGTTGGACTTCGCCTACACCGGGTTCAAGCGGGACGGCACCGAGCAGTCGGTGAGCGCGAGCCTGGAGAAGGTGCGCTGACCTCAGGGACGGCGTCCCCGGAAGCGGAGGCTGCCGCCCCGCTCGTGCACCTCCACCGACACGAAACAGACGACCGAGTCGTACGACGTGTCCGGCAGCGGCATGGCGGCGCCGTCCGTCAGCGAGTCGGCGGGCGACACGGTGATGCACAGCGCGTACGTGGCCCCCTCCTGGGCGCGCTCATCGGCCATCCGGCCCGCACCGGGCTGCCCCCCCCCGAGGCCCGTACCCGCACCGAGGCCGTACTCCTCGACGTCCTCCACCCGTCCCCGTCACCAGCGTCGCCGCCCCCGGAAAACGACGCGACGCCTCCGTCAGGGCCATGCCACCCTGACCCCCGTGACCGCGCCTGACACCACACCGCCCGACACCACCCCGCCCGACACCACCCCTTACGACACCACCCCGTACGACGCCGAACGCGCCGCCTTCTCCCGCGAGGCCCTCGCCCGCCTCGCCCTCTCCTCCGCCGCCGTGGGCACCGCCGGCGGTGCCCACGCGCTGGTGCCGACCCGCCACGACACGTACACCGGCCTCGGTGGCCGGGTCAGTGAGGCGGTGTATCTGACGCGGGCCGCGGAGGGGGTCCTGGTCCGGGCGGTGGTGTACGAGCGTGAACGCGGGGCGTCCTGGGCGGAGATCGCGCACTACCTGGGCGTCGGGGCGCAGGAGGCCGAGGAGCGGTTCGGCCCCGAACTCGACCGCTGGGCCGAGGCGTTCAGGACGCCGTACCGCCTCGATCCGACCGGCCGCAAACGCGTCCCGCAGCTCCCCACGGCGGCGTACGACCCCGTCTCCGTCGTCCGGTGGCTCGACCTCTGGGCGGGTTCGCACATCTCCGGGCAGGGCTGGTGCGCCGTGAGCGAGGGCCTGCCCGACCGCATCCCGCCAAAGGACGACGACCACACCCGCCGGCGCTCACGCCGCGGCCCCGACGACGTGGGCGGTACCGTCGCCCCCACCGGCCTGCGCCGCTTCCTGGAACACCTCTGGGACTACGTCGTCCGCGGCGACCACGTCGACACCGAGGTGATCGACTGGGACGCGCTCGCCCCCGCCCTCGGCACGACGTACGCGGAGTGCGCCCCGTACGAGCACACCCTCACCCTCGTCGGTCCCGCGCACGTCATAGACGTCCATCTCGCCCGGGAGGCGGGCGAGGACGAGGTCTCCGTGACCGTCACCGGCGCGGACTCGGGTGACCTGCGGATCCGTATCGACACCCTCATCGACGTGTTCGCGCCGGGCTCGGCGGAGCTCCTCTAACGGAGCGGGTCCGCCGGGCCGTAGAGGGCCGTCGGCGCGCCCGTCATCAGGGCCCAGTACCGGTCCCCGTACGACCAGTGCCACCACTCGGTGGGGTAGTTGACCAGCCCCGCCGTGCCGAGCGCGGCGGACAGGACGCGGCGGTTGTGGCGGGCCGTGTCGGAGATGTTCGGGGCGTCGGTGTAGCAGGCGAGGTCGCTCTCCTCGGGGCTCGCGTCGACCGCCGTCCCCATGTCGAGTTCCTCGCCCGTGGCCGTGCACAGGGTCAGGTCCACGGCGGCCCCGGCGACATGCGGGCCGATCTCCGGCGGGGAGAGGGAACGGCTGGTCTGGGTGCGCAGGTGCTCCTCGGACCAGTCGGGGTTGGCGCGCCGCAGCTCGGCGGCGTACGACTCGAAATAGTGGATCTGGAGGGAGAGCGGACGGTAGCCCTCGGTGACGAGGAGGCGCAGACCGTCGGGAAGCAGACGTGCGGCGCGGGCCAGCCGCCAGGCGACGCCCTCGCGGATCAGTGCGTAGGCACCCTCGGCGTCGGCCTGCCGGGGGTCCACCGTCACGAAGGGCAACTCCCGCAGATCGACGAGGGGTTCCTCGCAGTCCCGGACGGGGACGCGGGCGACCTCGGGGTCGTTCATCAGAATGATCGAGGGCATGCGGCGTCTTCCACGGGTTACACGGAGTGCACGGGGCCGGTGCGTGAGGGGTGCGTCGGGGGGCTGCGCGGCAGCACCCCGGGGAGGGACCTGATCCCCTGATGTCCCTCCCCGGGGGCTTCCCCCCTGGAGTGATGGTCTGTGTTCCGGAGGCGGACGTTCCCCCGGATCCGTTCTGGTGTCCACCGGCTCGACCCCCGTCCGTTCCGGTGGGCCGACCGGCCGGGCGGTGGTCGCCCGGCCGATCCGTTGTTCCCCCGAGAGCAACCAGACTCGTCCACTCCGCTGGAAGTTCTCTGCAAGTCCGCCGCAAGCGGATTCCAGCCGCCGTTGGCCGACCGGGGCAGCACCTCAAGCCGGCCGGGGCAGCACCTCAAGTCGTCGACGCGGGCGTGAGTCCGAGTCCCACCGCGGCCTCCTGGAGCGCTCCGACCAGCGTGGACGTCAGCGGCTCGGGGCCGGAGCGGGCGGCGCGCCACACCGCGGCGATCCGGCGGTGACCCGCGACCGGGACGGCCGGGAGCGCGACCGTCTCGGGCGGGGCGTCGGCGAGGGCGAGAGTCGGTACGACGGCCGCGCCGAGCCCGGCCCGCACCAGGGCCAGTACGGTCGGGAACTCCCGGCACTCGTGGACGCGGCGCGTGGTGAAGCCGTACTGCGCGGAGATCCGTTCCAGGGCGCGACCGCAGGCGGTGCCGGGCGGGCTCGCGACCCACGGGCGTTCGGCGAGATCCCGGACCGTGCGCGGCACGGGGGTCCAGTCGGCGGGCGTGACGACCCGGTACTCGTCGTCGGCCACGGCGGCGGAGTCCAGGTCCTTGCCCTGCCGGTCGGGGTCGGGCCCGTCGTCGCGGTCGTACTCGGCGACCAGCAGATCGAGCCCTCCGGTGCGCAGCTCGCGCAGCGCCTCGGCGCCCTCCAGTTCGACCACCCTCGGCTCCAGACCGGGGTGGGTGCGGGCAAGGGCGGCGAGCGCCGGGACCAGCAGATGGCAGACGGCGGAGGAGAACGCGGCGATCGTCACCGGGCCGGTCGAACGGCCGGACAGCAGCTCCAGTTCACGGCGGGCCTCGGCGAGTTCCTGCTCGATGCGCTCGGCGCGGGCGGCCAGCAGCCGTCCGGCGGGGGTGAGCCCGGCCCGGCGGCGGGAGCGGTCGATCAGCGGCCGGCCGACCTCCCGCTCCAGCTGGGCCAGATGCTGCGAGACCGCCGAGGGCGTCAGATGCAGCACCTTGGCCGCGTCGACCACACCGCCACGCAGGGCCACCGCACGCAGGACGCGCAGGCGCCGAGGGTCCAGTTCCATAAGTAGCACTGTAGTGCCGCTTCAGAAAATCTTGCTTGTAGTAAAGCTGGACTGCACAGAAGATCGGGGCATGAGCGACAAGAACGATGAGCAGTGGCGGGTCCGCTTCGACGCCGACATCACCTTCACCAACGGCGGCGGCCTGCAGACCCAGGGCTTCGTCCTGGACGTGCCCGACGCGGACATCGGCGACGCCGAGCTGGCCGACCTGCTCGTCCGCCACCTCGGACTGCTCATGGTCGACGAGGTCCGGATCAGCGGGCGGCAGCCGTTGCGCGAGCCGCACAAGGGCTCGCGGGGCGTCACCGGCCCGCGGCCCGGGGGGAGGGGGACCGGCAGCCGCCGGCTCGTCGACCTCAGCCACCCCATCCGCCACGGCATGGTCACCTACCCCGGCCTGCCCACCCCCGAGATCAGCATGTTCCTCACCCACGAGGCGTCCCGGGACGTCTACGCGCCCGGCACCGAGTTCGCCATCGGCCACATCTCGATGGCGTCCAACACCGGCACCTACCTCGACAGCCCCTTCCACCGCTTCACCGGCCGCCACGACATCGCCGGACTGCCGCTCACCCGCCTCATCGACCTCGACGGCCTGGTCGTACGCGTCCAGGACAGCGGCCGCCGGGTCGTGGACCGCGAGGCCCTCCTGCCGTACGACGTCACGGGCAGGGCGGTACTGATCCACACCGGCTGGTCCCGCCACTGGGGCACCGAGGCCTACGGCCACGGCCACCCGTACGTCACCGCCGACGCCGCCGCCTGGCTCGCCGAGCAGGGCGCCGCCCTCGTCGGCATCGACTCCCTCAACATCGACGACACCGACGACGGCACCCGCCCCGCCCACACCACGCTGCTCGACGCCGGCATCCCGATCGTGGAACACCTGTGCGCACTGGACCAGCTGCCCCCGCAAGGCTTCCGTTTCCATGCCGCACCCCCGGCCGTCGAGGGCATGGGCACCTTCCCGGTCCGGGCGTACGCCCTCCTCGACGAGGAGTCGTGACGGCGGCGCAGACGGCGATCACCGCCGTCGGCTGGATGGGAGCCGCCCTGCTCCTGGCCGCCTACGCGCTGGCCTCCGCCGAACGCATCCCCGCCGGAGGCCGCGCCTTCCAACTCCTCAACCTCCTCGGCGCGGCCGCCCTGACCCTCAACTCCGGCTACCACCAGGCCTGGCCGTCCGCCCTGCTCAACACCGCCTGGATCGCCATCGGCCTGGCCGCACTCACCCGCCGTACGCCCCGGACGCCTCGCCTTCCCTGAACGTGTACGTAATTCCACGGATCCCGGACCGCACCCCGCGCCCGGATCATGTTCCTGATCTTCGGGAAAGGGGGACCGGTGGCCCGTCGCACCAACACGTCCTGCCTCGGCCTTGCCGTCAAGGGCTATCTGCTGCTGAGCGTGTGGACGGTCGTCGGCTCTGTCCTGGCACTGCCGGTCACCGTGGTCGACCTGATGGCCTCCCAGGACCCCCCGGTGCGGCTGCACGGCTTCGAGCAGCACGCGGTCGTGTACGGCGCCCCCGTCGCCGTCGCGCTCGGCGTCGCCGCGCTCACCCGGTGGTCCCGGCCCAGCCCCTGGTGGACCTACCTCGCCCACGCGGCGGTCGTGCTCGTGGCGAGCCGGGCCGCGGTGGCCTGGGCCGAGACCCGGTTCGACTCGCCGGACTGGAGCTCCCGGGCGCTGGCGCAGGGCGGGGCCGCCGGACTCACCGCGTTCCTCAGCCATCTGGCCGTGCGCTGGTGGGACAACGGTGGCTTCAACCACGGCCGTCGCCGCCCGGCCCCCGGCGAGATCTGGCACGCGTTCGTCCCCTTCCGGGACTCCGACGCCGGGAAGGAACGCTACTGCGTGGTCATGAGGACCCGTCTCCGCCATGTGGAGGTCCTCAAGATCACCAGCCAGGACAAGGACCACCGCTCCGACCACATCCGCATCCCGAACGACGGCTGGGACCTGAGGTCGGGCAAGGCCCACTGGGTCGAGATCGGCCTGCCGCCGCTCATCGTGCCCTACACGGACTTCACCGACCCCTGGCCCAAGGGCCGCTGCCCCAAGCCCACCTGGCGACAGCTCAGAGCCCGCCGCCCGGAAGCCGCCACCGCCCGCCTCACACCCGCGGCCATGGTTCGAGCCGTTCGCGGGCCTCGCAGAGGGTGAACACCTCCATCGCCTCGGCCCGCAGCGCGGCCGCCCCGGCGGTGTCGCCGAGCGCCTCCCGCACGGTCGACAGATTCCGTAGGGCACGCGCCCGGTTCAGCGGCAGCCCGAGTACGTCCCACAGGGCGACGGACGTCACCAGCCGCTGATCCGCCTCCTCCAACCGGCCCTCGGCGAGCGCGCACTCGCCGAGCGTGCGCATGGTCAGGGCCTCGCCGAACCGGTCCCCATGGGTCCGGCACACCTCCAGGATCCCGCCCAGCTCCGCCTCCGCCTCCCGCGTCCGGCCCAGCCGCATCCGCGCCTTCGCCCCGGCCCGCAGCGCGTACGCCGCCATCAGCGGATCGCCGAGGGGGCGCAGCAGCTCCAGCGCCCGGTCCGCGATGCGCGCCGCCTCCGCGTAGTCGTCCAAGGAGCGGTGCACCAGGCTGAGCGTGCGCAGCGCGAGCGCCTCCCCGCGCTTGCTGCCCAGCCTGCGGTACGCCCCCAGCGACTCGTCGAGGAGTACCGACGCCCCTTCCCGGTCGCCGAGTTCGAGCAGCACGGAACCGGCGTACCGGCAGGTCAACCCGATGCCGGTGTCGTCGCCGACCTGCCGGAAACCGGTGGCCGCGTCGGCCAGCACCCGCTGCGCCTCGCGCAGTTCGCCCACCTCGCGGCAGGCGATGCCCAGCCCTCCGAGGGCGGCGGCCCGGCCGCGCACATCACCCAGTTCGGCGAGGATCCGCTCGGCCTGCCGGAAGTACACCTGGGCCTCGGTGATGCGGTCCTGCTCGTAGCGCAGCTGTCCCAGGCCGACGGTCAGCAGGGCCTCGCCGCCGCGGTCCTCGGCGCGCCGGGCGGCGGCCAGCGCCGCGTCGTGGCTGCGCCACCAGGCGTCGAACCGGTTGCTGATCGCGAACGAGGACGAGCACAGCGCCGCCGCGGCCTCGCAGGCCAGCGTGTGCAGCCCCATCGCGGCGGCCCGCTCCACAGCCGTGGTGAGCGCGTCCGCCTCCGCGTCGAACCACCCGTAGGGGTCGTTCAGGGCCCGCCGGGTGGTCCGTGGCCCGACGGAAGGCAGCGGATCGGGGCTGTGCAGATCGGAGGCGTACGGCTCCCACGCCTGTGCGGCGGCCGACCCCTTCGGTTTCCCGATGCCGTCCAGCCGCTGCCGCAGGATCACCGCACCCGACGGCGCCGCCTCCGTCACCCGGTCCATCAGCCACAGCCCGGCGACCAGGGCGCGCCCCACCGCGGCCGTACGGTCGGCGACCGGGTCCTCGGCCTCGGCGCGCTCGGTGGCGTACACCCGGACGAGGTCGTGCAGGCGGTAGCGGGGCTGGCCCAGCTGGTCCGTGCCGGGGCAGTCCAGGAGCTGGGCGTCGACGAGCCGTTCCACGACCTCCTCCGCCTCGTCCTCCGGCAGATCGGCGAGGGCGGCCGCCGTCCAGACGGCGACATCGGCGGAGCCCAGCGTGGCGAGGCGGCGCAGCACCCGGCGGGCGTCGGCGTCCAGCGCCTGGTAGCTCAGCCCGAGGCTCGCCCGTACCTCCAGGTCGCCGACCGACAGCTCGTCCAGGCGATTGTGCTCGTCGGCGAGGCGCTCGGCGAGCACGCTGGGCGTCCAGTGGCGGCGGGTCGCGAGCCGGGCACCGGCGATCCGCAGGGCCAGCGGCAGACCACCGCACAGCTCGACGATCCGCCGCGCCGCGGCCTCCTCGCGCGGGTCCTCCCGCACCCGCTGCGGCCCGGTGATCCGGGTCAGCAGCTCAAGGCCCCGTACGCCGTCCAGGACGTCGAGGTCGGTGCGCCGGGCGCCGACCAGCCCGCCGAGCCGGGACCGCGAGGTGACGAGCACCCCGCAGCCGGAGCTTCCCGGCAGCAGCGGGCGCACCTGTGCCTCGCCGCCCGCGTCGTCGAGGACCAGCAGGATCCGCCGGCCCGCGAGCAGGCTGCGGAACAGGTCGCAGCGCTCGGCCGTGTCCTCCGGCGGGTCGGCGCCCAGCGCGCGCAGCAGCCGGCCGAGGATCTCGCCGGGCGGCACCGGGTCGCTGAAGCCGTGCAGTTCGGCGTAGAGCTGCCCGTCGGGGTACTCGGCCGCCACCCGGTGCGCGGCCTGCACGGCGAGCGCGGACTTGCCGACCCCGGCCGCCCCCGACACCACGACCACGGGCGTCGCCTCCCGGGGCCCGCTCAACCCCTCGACGACGGCCGTCAGCTCCTCCTCGCGGCCGGTGAAGTCCCCGATGGCGGGTGGGAGGAGGGAGACGGTCCGGGGGGTCGGCTCGGCGGTCTCGGCCGCGGTCGCCGCATTGCCGAGCAGCGCCGGATCCGCCCGCAGGATCGCCTCGTACAGCGCGTTCAGCTCCGGCCCCGGATCGATGCCCAGCTCGTCGGCGAGCACGGCCCGGCCCTCCCCGTACACCGCGAGGGCGTCCGCCTGCCGGCTCAGCCGGTACAGCCCGAGCATCAGCTGCCCGCGCAGCCGCTCCCGCGTCGGATGCGCCCCGACCAGCGCGGTCAGCTCGGTGACCAGCTCGGCCTCGTGCCCGCCGGCCTCCAGCTCGGCACCGATACGTTCCTCCAGGGCCGCCTGCCGCGCCTCCTCCAGCCGCCCGGCCTCGCCCCGCAACGCGCCCCCGAGCCCACCGAGCGCGGGCCCCCGCCACAGCCGCAGCCCCTCCCGGAGCATTTGGGCCGCGGCCTCGTGGTCCCCGTCGGCGGCGGCCCGCCGAGCCTCACCGGTGAGCGCCTCGAACTCCGCCAGATCGACCCGGCCGACCCCGGGCCGCAGCACATACCCCGGCGGCCGGGTCTCGATCGCGTCCGCCGCCTCCTCGGGCAACGCCCGCCGCAGCGCCGACACATACGTCTGCACCAGCGCCCGCGCGGTGTCCGGAGGATCGTCCCCCCAGATCACGTCGACCAGGGCGTCGGCGGGCACGACCTGCCCGGCCCTCAGCAGCAGCACGGCGAGCAGCGCCCGCGGCTTGGGCCCGCCCAGCCGCAGGGTCTTCCCGCCGTGCCATGCCTCGACCGGGCCGAGCAGTCGGAATTCCAGCTCCACGGGTCCCCATCTTCCGTGCTGTCTGACCGCCGGGACAGCGGTTGCTCACGCAACGTTCGACGCGGATGCACGCCGTAGTGGTTTCCCACGACGCATGATGCGCCAGAGACTTGTCGGAAAACGGGGGAACCAGCGGGCATCCACGGCAGACCGTGCGGAGATTCAGAACTCGAGTATGTGCTTGCTGTGAAGGCGTGGTGCGAACGGTGATCAGTGCGGACGGAAGGGGCAGGCGGAGATCACGTGCCGGGAGACGCCGCACGCCGTCAGCCTCCCGGACCGAGAGCGCCGTCGCGGTCGTACTCGCACATCGTCTTGGGTCCTCGGCCACCGGCTCGATCAGGGGATCAGGGCAAGAGCCGCCTTCCGGTTACGGCCCGGCGGCCCGATCAGATCGTATGGGCCGTGCATCCGCTTCACCAGAGCTGGACCGGCCACTCGGACGCCGTTCGAAAGCCACTCGGACGCCGTTCGGAAGCCGCTCGGGCAGGCGGGAGTCCGACGGCAGGGGCAGGGCCCCGCGCGCGTGCAGCACAGACTCCTGCCGAGTCTAGGCACTGAAGGTCACCGCGGAGAAGCGAAGAGTGAAAGTCGCGAGGCCAGGGGAGCACCGAGGGGTCAGTGGGCGAAGCACTCGGGGACGAGACGCGGCGCGCGGCGCCGAAGAGGCGGAGGAAACGGTGGAGGACTGGGGCGGCTGTTCCGCCAGGGCCGCGGCATGCCCGGCGGTGGCCCCGCGGTGAGTGGAAACGGCAAGAAGCCGCCGATCGGCACGTACGCGGTCGACACCCGCACCGGGCAGGTCGGCCGTGTGATGGGGCACGAGGGGCCGTACGTACAGCTGAGGCCGGTCGGCGGAGGACGGGAGTGGGACTGCGCCCCCGAGTCCGTACGGGCCGCGACGACGATAGAGCGGCTGCGCGCGGCGACGGCGTACGAGAACGCCCGCAGCCGGGGTGAGGTCCCTTGAAGGAGGCCCGCCGGGGGCCGGCCCGGGCGTCCCCCGGGGTGGCGGAAAGCTGCCGCCCGGCCCGGAGCACGGGCGCCGTAGGCGAGAATGGGCCCCATGAGTCTGTTCCGCGACGACGGCATCGTGCTGCGCACCCAGAAGCTGGGTGAAGCGGATCGCATCATCACCTTGCTCACGCGTGGCCATGGGCGGGTGCGGGCCGTGGCCCGGGGTGTCAGGCGGACCAAGTCGAAGTTCGGGGCGCGGCTCGAACCCTTCTCCCATGTGGACGTGCAGTTCTTCGCGCGGGGGAGTGAGCTGGTGGGGCGTGGGCTGCCGCTCTGCACCCAGAGCGAGACCATCGCCCCGTACGGCGGCGGCATCGTCACCGACTACGCCCGCTACACCGCCGGCACGGTCATGCTGGAGACGGCCGAGCGGTTCACGGACCACGAGGGCGAGCCCGCGGTGCAGCAGTATCTGCTGCTCGTCGGCGGGCTGCGCACCCTCGCCCGCGGCGAGCACGCCCCGCACCTCGTGCTCGACGCCTTCCTGCTGCGCTCACTCGCCGTCAACGGGTACGCCCCGAGCTTCGGCGACTGCGCCAAGTGCGGGCTGCCCGGCCCCAACCGGTTCTTCTCGGTCGCGGCCGGCGGCTCCATCTGCGTCGACTGCCGGGTGCCCGGCAGCGTCGTACCCTCTGCGCAGACCCTGGCACTCCTCGGCGCGCTGCTGACGGGGGACTGGGAGACGGCGGACGCGTGCGAGCCGCGGTACGTCAGGGAGGGCAGCGGACTGGTCTCCGCGTACCTGCACTGGCATCTGGAGCGCGGACTGCGTTCCCTTCGTTACGTGGAAAAGTAAGTACAGAGGAGACGAGAAAGACATGGTCGTACGCGGGTTCCTGGGGCGGCAGCGTCGGGAGTACAAGGCGCCGGAGCCGCACCCGTCCGGCGCCCGCGCGCCGAAGCTCCCCGGCGAACTGGTCCCCGAGCACGTGGCGATCGTCATGGACGGCAACGGCCGCTGGGCCAAGGAGCGCGGCCTGCCGCGCACCGAGGGCCACAAGATCGGCGCCGAGCGCGTCCTGGACGTCCTCCAGGGCTCCATCGAGATCGGCGTCCGCAACATCTCCCTGTACGCCTTCTCCACCGAGAACTGGAAGCGCTCGCCCGACGAGGTCCGCTTCCTGATGAACTTCAACCGCGACTTCATCCGCAAGACCCGCGACCAGCTCGACGAACTGGGTGTCAGGGTCCGCTGGGTGGGCCGTATGCCCAAGCTGTGGAAGTCGGTGGCCAAGGAGCTCCAGGTCGCCCAGGAGCAGACCAAGGGCAACGACAAGCTGACGCTGTACTTCTGCATGAACTACGGCGGCCGTGCCGAGATCGCCGACGCGGCGCAGGCGCTCGCGGAGGATGTGAAGGCCGGGCGGCTCGACCCGTCGAAGGTCAACGAGAAGACCCTCGCCAAGTACCTCTACTACCCCGACATGCCGGACGTGGACCTGTTCCTGCGCCCGAGCGGCGAGCAGCGCACCTCCAACTACCTGCTGTGGCAGAGCGCGTACGCCGAGATGGTCTTCCAGGACGTTCTGTGGCCCGACTTCGACCGCCGTGACCTGTGGCGGGCATGCATCGAGTTCGCGTCCCGCGACCGCCGCTTCGGCGGAGCCATCCCGAACGAGGAACTGCTGGCCATGGAGGGCCGGACGGAGGACTGACCCTTGGCCGAGGCCGGTGGGGAGCACGTCGAGCTGGTGTACCGGGCGACGGCCGGGGAGTACCGCGAGGCACTGAGGGTGTCGGAGCGGGCCTCGGCCCTCGGACGGTGGGGGCGGGGACTGCTGCTCCTCTCCGGCGGGCTGGGGCTGGCCGTGGCGGCGGTGCCCCTGCTGCTGGGCGCCGCGCCGGACCCCAAGGTCCTGGTGATGGTGGCCGCGGCGGTGCTCGGCCTGCTGGTGCTGCCGCGCCTCCAGGCCCGCCTGCTCCATCGCCGGGCGGCGCTGCTCGGCACCCACCGCACGGTCCTGGACCTGTGGGGCGTGACGGCCGAGCACGACCGGGGCACCCAACGCCTGGCCCGCTGGTCACAGGTGTCCCGCTACGCGGAGACCCCGCACACCTTCGTCCTGCTCGGCGACGGCACCCACGCCACCCGCTTCACGATGCTGCCGAAGAGCGGCCTGCGCACCCCCGCCGACGCCGACCGCCTCCGCGCCCTCCTCGACCGCAACAACCTGACCCGGCTGTAGGAGCCGGCGGGACGCTTGAGAGAAGCCATACTTCTCAGCCGTGGCGCGTTCAACTCGTCCGCGCATCATGCAGGCCATGAGACGCACGACCCCAACCCTGGCCCTCGCGCTCAGCGCCCTGCTGCTCGCCCCGCTGCCGGCCCGGGCCGCCGCAGGGCACCCCTCCGGCAGCACCCTCGGCTACGGGACGAAGGCCACGTACGCGCCCCGGCAGAACGCCCGCACGCACCAGCGCCCGCCCGGCGGCTTCGTCCCGGTGTTCACGGAGAACGTCTCCCGGCACGGCTCCCGCTCCGCGCCCCAGAGATCATCCCGCTCGCCGCGCTGATGGGCCTGCCCGGCAGTACGAAGGCCGCCACCGCCGGCCAGCCGTACACCTACGCCGACAACCCCTGGCGCGGTGCGAACGTGGCGCCGCTGGGCGCGAACATCCGATGGGACGTCTTCGAGAAGGGCTCCACGTATCTCGTCCGCATGCTCTACAACGAGAAGGAGACCGCCTTCAAGGCCGGCTGCCGACCGGTGTCCAGGGGCAGCGCCTTCTACGAGCTGAACGAGCTGGAGCGCTGCTTCGGCCGCACGGCGTCGGGCTCCTAGGGCGTGTTTCGAAAGTGGCGTCGTCCGCCCGGAGGGCGGGGCCCGCGGCGTCTGGTGCGGTGCGTCGCAAGGCGGAGGGTCGTCCGCGTACTGGGCGTACGCGGACGATCCCGACAACGCGGCGAGGTGCCGTGCCAGGCGTCGCGGGGCAGACGGGACTTTCGAAACACGCCCTAGACGGTCTTCGTCGCGCACTCCGCGCAGGTGCCGAAGATCTCCACCGTGTGGGCCACGTTCACGAAGCCGTGTTCCGCCGCGATCGCGTCCGCCCACTTCTCGACCGCCGGGCCCTCCACCTCCACGGCCTTGCCGCAGACGCGGCAGACGAGGTGGTGGTGGTGCTCGCCGGTCGAGCAGCGGCGGTACACCGACTCGCCGTCCGACGTGCGCAGGACATCGACCTCGCCCGCGTCGGCGAGGGACTGAAGGGTGCGGTACACGGTGGTCAGGCCCACCGAGTCGCCCTTGTGCTTGAGCATGTCGTGGAGTTCCTGCGCACTGCGGAACTCGTCGACCTCGTCGAGTGCCGCCGCCACGGCCGCCCGCTGTCTGGTGGATCGACCTCGTACGGGTCCAGCGGTCGTCACCGGTGCCTCCTCACGTCTGCTGTCCTGCCGGGCCATTGTGCCAGCCGGACCGTGCGCGGTCAGACGCCCACTTCGTCACCCACGCCTCGCGTAGTCGGAATCACACACTCCGCAGGGTCTCCCGCGGTCGCCTCCAGTGCCCTCGCCCGCCGTTTCGCCAGCGGTGCGGCGAGTGCCGTGAGCAGCAGGAACGCCCCGATGGTCAGCAGCACGATGGTCGCACCGGGCGGCACCTCCCGGTAGTACGACGTGATCGTGCCGCTGATGGTCACGACCACCCCGATGGCCACCGCGATCGCGAACGTCGCCGCGAAGCTCCGGCTGAGCTGCTGCGCCGCCGCGACGGGCACGACCATGAGAGCGCTCACCAGCAGCAGGCCCACGACCCGCATCGCGACCGTCACCGTCACGGCCGCCGTGACCGCCGTCAGCAGGTTCAGGGCACGCACCGGCAGGCCCGTGACCCGGGCGAACTCCTCGTCCTGGCTCACCGCGAACAGCTGTCGGCGCAGGGCCAGCGTCATCACGATCACGAACGCGGCGAGGATGCAGATCGCCTGGATGTCCTCCTCGGACACCGTCGACAGCGACCCGAAGAGGTACGACATCAGGTTCGCGTTGGTGCCGCCGGGCGCGATGTTGATGAGCATCACCCCGCCCGCCATACCGCCGTAGAAGAGCATGGCGAGCGCGATGTCGCCGCGGGTCCTGCCGTACCAGCGGATCAGTTCCATGAGGACCGCGCCGAGTACGGAGACCAGGGTCGCCATCCACACCGGGGACCAGGAGAGCAGGAAGCCGAGGCCGACGCCGGTCATCGCGACATGGCCGATGCCGTCGCCCATCAGTGCCTGGCGGCGCTGGACCAGGTAGATGCCGATCGCGGGCGCGGTGATGCCGACGAGGACGGCGGCGAGCAGGGCCCGCTGCATGAAGGCGTAGTCGAGGAATTCCATCAGGGGCGCCTTCTCAGCTCAGCAGGCCCGTGCGGAGCGGCTCGGCGCCGGGGGCCGCGTGCGGGTGGACGTGGTCGTGGCCGGGCAGCGCGTGCTGGCCGACGGCCTTCGGGGGCGGGCCGTCGTGCAGGACACAGCCGTCGCGCAGCACGACCGCCCGGTCGATCAGGGGCTCCAGGGGGCCCAGTTCGTGCAGGACCAGCAGGACCGTCGTACCCCGCTCGACCTGGCCCCTGAGCGTGCGCGCCAGCACCTCCTGGCTGGCCAGGTCGACGCCCGCCATCGGCTCGTCCATGATCAGCAGCTCGGGTTCGGAGGCCAGCGCCCGGGCGATCAGCACCCGCTGGTGCTGGCCGCCGGAGAGGGCGTCGACCGGGTCCTTGGCGCGGTCCGCCATGCCGACCTGCTCCAGGGCGTGGCGTACGGCCGCGTGGTCGGCCTTGCGCAGGATGCCGAAGCGGGCGCGGGAGAGCCGGCCGGACGACACGACCTCGGTCACCGTCGCGGGCACGCCTCCGGAGGCCGTCGTGCGCTGCGGTACGTAGCCCACGCGCCGCCAGTCGCGGAAGGCGCGCCGAGCCGTGCCGAACAGCTCGATCTCGCCGTCGCTGACCGGCACTTGGCCGATCACCGTGCGGATGGCCGTGGACTTGCCGGAGCCGTTGGCGCCGAGCAGCGCGACGACCTCACCGCGGTTCACGGTGAGGTCGATGCCGCGCAGGACCGTGCGCGAGCCCAGTTCGGCGCGGACGCCGCGCAGGGAGATGACGGGCTCGCTCATGCCTGCTTCCTCCGGTTGATCACTTGGGTCACTTCGGTCACTTGGCTCCCAGGGCCGTCTGGAGCGCCTTCAGGTTGGCCTGCTGGACCTGGAAGTAGTCGTCGCCCCGGGACTTGTCCGTGATGCCCTCGATCGGGTCGAGGACGTCCGTCTTGAGCCCGGAGTCGGCGGCGATGGTCTTGGCGGTCTTGTCGCTGACGAGCGTCTCGTAGAACACGGTGGTGACGCCGTCGGCCTTCGCCATCTTCTCAAGTTCCCGCACCCGGGCCGCACTCGGCTCCGACTCGGGGTCGAGGCCGCTGATGGCCTCCTCGGTCAGGCCGTAGCGCTCGGCGAGATAGCCGAAGGCCGCGTGGGTGGTGATGAACACCTTGGTCTTGGTGTTCTTCAGGCCGCTTGTGAACTGGTCGTCGAGCGCGCCCAGCTTCAGGACCAGGGATTCCGTGTTGGCCTTGTAGGTGGAGGCGTGCTCGGGGTCGGCCTTCTCGAAGGCGGCGCCGACGCCCTTGGCGACCTCGGCGTACTTCACCGGGTCGAGCCAGATGTGGGGGTCGCGGCCGGACGTCTCGTGGTCCTCGTGGTCGTCGTGCTCGGCCGCGTGGCCGCCGACCTCGTTCCCGTGCTCCTCCATCTTGGTCAGCGTGGCCGCGTCGATCTTCGTCTTGAGCCCGGACTGGGCGACGGCGTCGTCGACGGAGGGCTGCAGCCCCTTGAGGTAGAGCACCGCGTCGGACTCCTGGAGCTGCGCGGTCTGCTTGGCGCTGATCTCCAGGTCGTGCGGCTCCTGGCCGGGCTGGGTCAGGCTCGTGACGTTGACGTACTTGCCGCCGATCTGCTCCGCGAGGTAGGCCATCGGGTAGAACGACGCGACGACGTCGAACTTGTCCGTGTTGCCGGCGGCGGCCGTGCCCGAGCAGGCGGAGAGGGCACCGAGGGCGAGGGCGGTGGCTGCGGCGGTCGCCGCCGTGGGTATGAGGCGTCGTCGTACTACGTTCATGACAGTCATTTTCAACTTATCTGGAAACGATTGTCAACAAGCCGGTTGGTAAGCCCTGGGTAAGGCCTTTGTCCGGTCTGGCCCCCAACCGATTTGATCGGAGGGGAGCCCGCGCCGGTAACCTGAAGCATTCGCTCTGAAGCGCGTCGCTTCCCTCCAGGAGCGCATCCGCTTCGTCGCCCGTCGTCGTAATGAAGAGAGCACCGTGGCCGCCGACAAGATCGACACCATCGTCAGCCTGAGCAAGCGCCGTGGCTTCGTATTCCCGTGCAGCGAGATCTACGGTGGCCAGCGCGCCGCCTGGGACTACGGACCGCTGGGTGTCGAGCTCAAGGAGAACATCAAGCGCCAGTGGTGGCGCTACATGGTGACGTCGCGCGAGGACGTCGTCGGTATCGACTCGTCCGTCATCCTGGCCTCCGAGGTCTGGGTGGCCTCCGGTCACGTCGCCACCTTCTCCGACCCGCTCACCGAGTGCACCGCCTGCCACAAGCGGTACCGGGCGGACCACCTGGAGGAGGGGTACGAGGAGAAGAAGGGGTACGCCCCCGCCAACGGCCTGGCCGACATCAACTGCCCGAACTGTGGCAACAAGGGCCAGTTCACCGAGCCCAAGCAGTTCTCGGGTCTGCTCGCCACCCACCTCGGCCCCACCCAGGACAGCGGCTCGATCGCGTACCTCCGCCCCGAGACCGCCCAGGGCATCTTCACCAACTTCGCCCAGGTGCAGACCACTTCGCGCCGCAAGCCGCCGTTCGGCATCGCGCAGATGGGCAAGTCCTTCCGCAACGAGATCACGCCCGGCAACTTCATCTTCCGCACCCGCGAGTTCGAGCAGATGGAGATGGAGTTCTTCGTCAAGCCGGGCGAGGACGAGAAGTGGCAGGAGTACTGGATGCAGGAGCGGTGGAACTGGTACACCGGCCTGGGCCTGCGCGAAGAGAACATGCGCTGGTACGAGCACGCGCAGGAGAAGCTCTCCCACTACTCCAAGCGCACCGCCGACATCGAGTACCGCTTCCAGTTCGGCGGCAACGAGTGGGGTGAGCTGGAGGGCGTCGCCAACCGCACCGACTACGACCTCGGCGCCCACTCCAAGGCCTCCGGCCAGGACCTCTCCTACTTCGACCAGGAGGCCGGCGAGCGCTACACCCCGTACGTCATCGAGCCCGCCGCCGGTGTCGGCCGTACGATGCTGGCGTTCCTGCTGGACGCGTACACCGAGGACGAGGCGCCCAACGCCAAGGGCAAGCTGGAGAAGCGGACGGTGCTGCGCCTCGACCACCGGCTCGCCCCGGTGAAGGTCGCGGTCCTTCCCCTGTCCCGCAACCCCGAGCTGTCCCCGAAGGCCAAGGGGCTCGCCCAGGCGCTGCGGCAGAACTGGAACATCGAGTTCGACGACGCCGGTGCGATCGGGCGGCGCTACCGTCGCCAGGACGAGATCGGCACGCCGTACTGCGTGACCGTGGACTTCGACACGCTGGACGACAACGCGGTGACCGTGCGTGAGCGGGACTCGATGAAGCAGGAGCGGGTGTCGCTGGACCAGATCGAGGGGTACCTGGCCGCGCGGCTCGTGGGCTGCTAGTCGGTTGGTTCGCTGGTCAGGCGTTGCCTGGCCCGGGCGATCGGCCGGCTGCGGGTTTGTTTGTTCGTGGCTGGCCGCGCGGTTCCCCGCGCCCCTCACGGGGTGCGGGGAACCGTTTGTTTACAGGTCCAGGTCGGCGTACAGGGCCGCGTGGTCCGAGGCCTGGGTCAGGTGCGAGGTCACGGTGTCGAAGTGGGGGAAGGTGTTCGGGGCCCAGATGCCTCGGCGTTCCACCCCCACCTTCCGCACCCGGTCGAACAACCCGGGCGAGAACATCAGGTAGTCGATCTTGCCCTTGGGCGACGTGCCCTGTTCGTGGGTGCCGGGGAGTCCCTGGTAGCTGTGGTGGCTCATGGCGTCCTGGAGGCCGGCGTCCATAAGCTGCTTGATCGGCTCGCTGGTCGGGTTGTCGTTGAGGTCACCGGCGACGATGACGTGCGCCGAGCGGTCCAGGGCCGCCTCGTATATCTCCCTGACCCTCTTCGCCTGTTCCAGGCGCAGGCCACCGCCGCCGCCTATCTGGCTCTTGAAGTGGTTGCCCAGGATCCACAGCGGTGTTCCGCCCGGCCCCGTCTCGAACTCGGGGCAGTCCCGGCTGAAGAGCCGCTCCCCGGAGCCGTTGCGCTCGTCGAAGATGTGGGAGCGGATGGACCTGATGGGGTGCCGGCTGAGTATCCCCACGTCGATACCGCGCTTGTCGTTGCCGTCGATCAGCATGTTGAACGGGTACGGCTTCCTCCCCGGTGTGCCGCCCACGATCTGCTGGTTGAAGCGTTCCAGGGTGAGACGGTCCTCGACCTCGACCGTGAGCACGATGTCGGCGTCGACCTCGGTGATCACCCGTGCCGTGTTCCGCACGGACTCCAGGCTGAGGTCGTCGCGCACCAGCTCGGCCCAACCCGACCATTTCGTCCGGCCCTTGGCCACGATCTTGACGGTGGGGTTGTCGGGGTCCCCGGACAGGGTGAAGAGCTTGGCGCCCGATCCCTTGAGCTGGTTGACGAAGATCGGCCCCCGGGTCTCGGGAACGGTGTCGAAGGCGCGGTGTTCCTCGACCAGTTCGGCGATCCGCGCCTTGTCGTCCTCCGAGTAGACCTCCTTGTCGAGGATGTCCACCAGTTCGTTGAACTCCCGCAGGACCTTCTCCCGCGCCTCCTCGTCGGCGACCCGGAACACCGCGGGGCGCCGGAACAGGTTCTCGACGTTGTAGGTGGCGATACGGACGGTCATGGCGCCCTCCTCGGGCGGCGCAGGTAGTCGCGCGGCCGGTGGCAGGCGCCGCTCCGAGCTGACTGCGCGCCGACAAGTCAAAGTGTGGGAGAGGGGGCGATCGGTGTCCAACGGAGTGTGAGGGAGAATTTCCGGAACAGCGGGAAAAAACCCGTACACGGACACCAATCCGCCCCGACCACCGCTCCGAACGAGAAGGCATACGGCCCGCAGGGGGTGGGCCGCGCATCTTCTACGGGGGCTTACATGCGCAAGCAGGCAGTCATCGGCGTACTCACGATGGCGGTGGCGATCGGGACGGTCGGCGCGGTCGGGTCGGGGGCGTTCGGGGGATCGGCGTCAGGATCGTCGGGGACGACGGAGCTCTCGAGGGCTTCCGCCTCCTCCGCCTCCGCCTCCTCCGGCGCCGGCATCGAGTCCAAGGGCGGCGGTCTCGGTGGGGCGGCCGTTCCGGGCGGGCTGAAGGCCATCGGGCTCACGACGGACGGGAAGCGACTGGTCGTCTTCCGGGTGGACCGGCCCGGCGCCGCCCTCCCGCTCGGCAAGGTCGGCGGCCTCAAGGGCGACACCAGGCTCATCGGCATCGACTACCGCGTCCAGAACGGCAAGCTGTACGGCGTCGGCGACAAGGGCGGCATCTACACCCTCCGTGAGGTGGGCGCCAAGGCCACCAAGGTCTCGCAGCTCACCGTCGCCCTTCAGGGCGCCGCGTTCGGCGTCGACTTCAACCCCGCCGCCAACCGGCTCCGCGTCATCAGCGACACCGGGCAGAACCTCCGGCACAACCTCGACGACCCGCAGGGCGCCCCGGCCGCCGGGACCACCGCCGTCGACGGCACCCTCGCCAACCCGCCGGTGCCGCCCGCCACGACCGGCGCCACGGCCCAGGGTGTGACCGGGGCTGCGTACACCAACAACGACCTCGACACCGCGACGGCGACCACCCTCTTCGACCTGGACACCGCCCAGGACCAGATCGCCCTCCAGTCCCCGGCCAACGCCGGCAACCTCGCCCCCACCGGCAAGCTCGGCACCGACGCACCCCTCGGCTCCGGCTTCGACATCTACACGTCGAACCGTGGCGGGGCGAACGCCGGGTACGCGGTGACGGGCACGCGGACCTTCCGCGTCGACCTGCTGACGGGCAGGGCGACGTCGCTGGGGAGCTTCCCGCAGGGGAGGCAGGTGGGGGACCTGGCGATCCGGCTGCGACAGGGGTAGCCGACAGCGGGTCGAGAGAGGGCCGACAGGTGACATGTGACAGCTGACAGATATTGAAATCTGTCAGCTGTCATGCCATGGTGGTCTCATGACAATGCGATCCCGAACCCTCGGAACCGCCGGCCCCCAGGTCTCCACCCTCGGCCTCGGCTGCATGGGCATGTCCGCGTTGTACGGCGACACGGACCGGGCCGAGTCCGTCGCGACCATCCACGCGGCGCTGGAAGCGGGCGTGACACTGCTCGACACCGGCGACTTCTACGGCATGGGACACAACGAGCTGCTGATCGGCGAGGCCCTGCGCGCCGCCCCCGCCGCCCGCCGCGAACAGGCGCTGACCAGTGTCAAGTTCGGGGCGCTGCGCGGCCCGGACGGCGAGTGGACCGGCTACGACGGGCGGCCCGCGGCGGTGAAGAACTTCGTCGCGTACTCGCTCCAGCGCCTCGGCACGGACCACATCGACGTCTACCGGATCGCGCGCGTCGACCCCGACGTACCGATCGAGGAGACCGTCGGCGCGATCGCCGAACTCGTCGAGAAGGGGTATGTCCGGCACATCGGTCTGAGCGAGGTCGGCGCCGAGACGATCCGGCGGGCCGCCGCCACCGCTCCGATCGTCGACCTCCAGATCGAGTACTCGCTGATCTCGCGCGGCATCGAGGCCGAGATCCTGTCGACCACGCGTGAGCTGGGCATCGCGATCACGGCGTACGGGGTCCTCTCCCGGGGGCTGATCAGCGGCCACTTCACCCGGGGCCGGCAGCTGGCGGCGGGCGACTTCCGCGCGTTCTCGCCCCGCTTCCAGGGGGACAACCTCCGGCACAACCTGGACCTGGTCGAGGCGCTGCGGAAGATCGCCGAGCAGAAGGGGGTGTCGGTGGCCCAGATCGCGATCGCCTGGGTGCTCTCCCGGGGCGAGGACATCGTGCCGCTGATCGGCGCCCGCAGCCGCGAGCGGCTGACGGAGGCGCTCGGCGCGCTGGACGTGACCCTGGACGCCGGTGACCTGGCCGCGATCGAGGAGGCCGTCCCGGTCGGGTCGGCGGCGGGCGAGCGCTACCCGGCGGCGGCGATGGCCCACCTCGACAGCGAGCGCTGATCCTTCCGCCGGGTACGGTTCCCCTCATGGCACCGACCTCCGAGACCCTGACCCCCGAGCGCATCCTCGAGGCGACCGAGGAGGTGCTGCGCCGCCACGGCCCGGCCAAGGCCACCGTGGTCGACGTGGCCCGCGCGCTCGGGGTCAGTCACGGCAGCGTGTACCGCCACTTCCGTACGAAGGCGGCGCTGCGGGAGGCGGTGACCAAGCGGTGGCTGGACCGGGCGACGGCGACGTTGACCGTCATCGCCGAGGAGGACCGGGACGCGGAGTCCCGGCTCCGCGACTGGCTGGCCGCCCTGTTCGCCGCCAAGCGCAGCAAGGCGGGCGACGACCCCGAGCTGTTCGCCACCTACCAGGTGCTGACCGGGGATCACGGCGACGCCGTCGCCGTCCACATCGACGAGCTGACCGGGCAGCTGGCCCGGATCATCGAGTCCGGCGTCGACAGCGGCACGTTCACCACCACCGACCCCGCGACCGCTGCCCGCGCCGTCTTCCACGCCACCGGCCGCTTCCACGACCCCGGGTACGCCCGCGCCTGGGAGAAGCCGGGGGTCATGGACGACTTCACGGCCGTCGTGGACCTCGTGGTGCGGGGGTTGCGGGCGGACTGAGTCCGGCTGTCATCGGCTACTCACGCGCTCGGGGCCCCTCACGCCACGCAGAACTCGTTGCCCTCCGGGTCCAGCATCACCCACCAGTGCCCGGCCGGGCCCTGGTTCACCTCGCGGAGGCGGGTGGCGCCCAGGGTTTCCAGGCGGGCGACCAGGTCGTCCCGGCCGTCCGGTTCGGCGTGGACGTCGATGTGGAGGCGGTTCTTCACCGTCTTCGGTTCCGGGACGTCCTGGAAGAGGAGGCGGCGACCGGCGCCGATGCCGGTGAAGGCGTCGTACGGGTCCTCGGGATGCCGTACGGCGGCCAGGCCGCGGAAGGCGCGGCGGCCGTCGTGTTCGGTGACCGCGGCCTCGGGGAGGTCGCCGGAGGAGAGCAGCTGAGCGATCAGGCGGCTCTGGTCCTCCACCTCGTAACCCAGCGCGGCGGCCCAGAAGTCGGCCAGCGTCTGCGCGTCCGTCGTGTCGATGACCAGTTTCCAGTGCAGTGGGGCAGTCATGTAACCGGTTATATTGGTTACATGGCTTCTTCGTCCATGGCATCGGCCGGATCCGGATCCGGCGTGTCGCCGGGTGCCGGCATCGTCCTGCGCTCCCACATCGGCACCCGCTATCGCTTCGACGCGGGCGCCCTCTCCCTCGAAGTGCTCACCACCGGTGGTCCCGGCGACCTCGCCCGGCACGAGGCGCTGCGCACGCCGGACGACCTGGTCGCCTGGGCGGAGCGCTCCCGGCTCACCCCCACCCCCGCGCTCGACATCACGGACGACGATGTGGCCGACGCCCGGCGGCTGCGCGACGCGCTCTTCCGTACGGTCGTGACGCGCGTACGGGGTGACGGCCTGCCCGGCCTGGATGTCTCCGCCGCCGGCCCGGCCGACCTCGACGTCATCAACCGGGCCGCCGCCCGGCCCCCGCTGGCCCCCGCCCTCGGCCCCGACGGCACCCGGCACTGGGCCCCGGAGACGGCCACCGGCGCACAACTCCTGTCCACCACCGCCCGGGACGCCGTCGACCTCCTCACCGGGCCGTACGCCGACCGGATCCGGATGTGCTCCGGCGAGCGCTGCTATCTCGTCTTCGCCGACACCTCGCGCCCCGGCCGCCGCCGCTGGTGCTCGATGGAGAACTGCGGCAACCGCCACAAGGTGCGCGCCCACCGCGCTCGCGGCAACGGCGCGTAGAGGGAGGCCGGTTCGCGGCGCGCCGTCACGCCGACGGGTCCACCGTCGCCTGATGGGCCTCGGCGAGGTGTTCCTCCGCCTTCAGCCACGGCAGGAACTGCGCGCCCTTGCGCCAGCCGCAGGTGTCGCATCTGATCGTGCGCTGTATGCCGGTGCGCCGCACCCGCACGGTGTGTTCGCGCCCGTGCTGGTCCCAGCGACTCACCTTGCTCGTGTCCAACTGCGGCATGACGCCTCCGGAAGACGGGTCTCGTTTCGTCGTTCAGGAGTGTGCAGCATGACCGATGCCAACGGGGTTGCACCCTCGGGATGTTGGTGTTCCAGCCGATGACTCTCGGTAGCCGCAGGATCGGCCCGATCGTCAGCGCCACGCCCGCCAGCAGCACGTCGTCAGCGCCACGCCCGCCAGCAGCACGGCCCGGTCCGGCTCCGGCCACCCCCGGCCGACGGCGAGCGCGAGCGCGCCCAGCCCTGACTCCCCGGCCGGACGAAGAGGCTGCACGCGATCGCCCTGGACCGGGAGCAGCGCCGCGTACTGGCCGAGACCCTGACGGACGCGGTGCTCGTGCCCGAGGTCGGGCAGTTCGCCCCGGCCGCCCGGGTGGGCTTCCAGGTGCACTTCGTCGAGCGTGAGCCCGACATGATGGCCATCGGGGGCCAGTTGCTCGCCGACGCCGAACAGGGCCTGGACGTGATGGTGATCGACGTGGCGGTCATGGACGGCGACTGGCGTCAGGAGGTACGGACCGAGGCCGTCGAACGCCTCCCGGCGGCCCTGGCCGACGCCTGCGGCCTAGGGCCTGTCGTCAAATTCCCGCCTGCCGCGCGACGCCATGCACACACTCTCACCGCACCGGACACAGACCCACGTACTACCAGTACGAGGGCCTGCGCCCGGCACGCCGAGAGCACGCTCCCCCACTCTCGGCTCCGCTCGAGCGGGAGGTACCCCCACGCCGCCGCGCGGCCCGCCCTCCGGGCGGACGACGGGAATTTGACGACAGGCCCTAGCAGCCCCGTCGCCGGCCTGGTGGGTCAACTTCCGCGTCATCGACGAGGGCAGTTGGGGATCGAGCGGCGGAGTCCTGTCCGTCCTCTCCCTCCTCGACAGCGGCGTGTTCACCGAGGAGAAGGCGAAGGCCGTCCGCGCCGCGCTCTCCCGGGGGCGGGGCCCGTCGTGACGGACGCCGCCGCCCTGGATCCGGTGGCCGGAGTTCCCTCGGTCCCCGGCCGCTGAACAGCCCCTGGCGGCCGCCCCTGCTCAGCTGCTGATCGCCCCCGCCACGATCGCCCGAAGCTGCTCCGCCGTGCTGTCGAGCGGCTCGGCGCTGCGCTTGGCTCGGCACAGGGCCACCGTGCCCTCGACGGCCGCGACGACGAGCGTCGCCAGCTGGGCCGCCTGCCCCGCCTCGGCGCCGTGCGCCCGCAGTGAGGCGGCGAGCAGGGACTCCCACTCCTCGAACACCTCGGCCGCGGCCACCAGCGCGGGCGGGGCCTCGTCGTCCGGGGGCTCCTCGATGGCGACCGCGAGCACCGGGCAGCCCGCGTGGAAGTCGCTGTCGACGACGATCTTCCGCCACAGGGCGAGGAACGCCATCAGCCCCGCGACCGGGCCTTCCTCCAACTCCGTGCGCAGCCTGCGGGCCACCCACCCGCCCGTGAACCGCACGGCCTCCGTGGCCAGTTGCTGCTTGCCGTCGGGGAAGTAGTGGTACGTCGAGCCCAGCGGCGCCTTGGCGTGCTTGGCCATCTCCCGAATGCTCGTGGCGCTCAGTCCCCGCCGACTGATCATGTCGGCGGCCCCGGCCACGATCCGCTCACGGGACGGCGTGCTGTTGCTACGGCTCACCTGTGCGCTTCCCCTCTCGCCTCTTGGTCATGACGGCCGTCATAGTCTAACGTGGCCCTGCCTGTAACGATCGTTATAGATCATCGGGAGACCCGGAAAACTCAGGAGCAGCAGCCATGCCGATGATCCGGCTGACCGCCCCGACCGGTGCCCTCACCGAAGAGGGCCGTACGACCGTTCAGCGCGACCTCGCCGCCGTACCCGAGAAGCACCTCAAGCCCGTCTTCGTACGACAAACCCCGTGAACATGAACGGCACCCCGCTCGCGCCCGAACCCACGAGCACCGGCCCGGACATGGAACTGGAGCACCGGCGCGCGGCCATCGCGGCCCTCGGGCACGAACTCCGGACCCTGGTCGACGCCACCGTCCGCACCGAGGCCGCGCCGGACACCCTGCACGGCGTGGCCGCCGGCGTCCGTGGGCTCGTCGCCCGGCTGACCGGCCGCCGCCGGACGCGCGCGGAGATCCCGGACGTGGACGAGTTCCCCGGCGGGACACGCATGAACAGCCCGGTCACCGGCACCGGCAGCCCTGTCGCACCACCCCTGCGCGTGACCCCGTCGGACGACGACGGCGTCGTCGGCCGGTGCGTCCTCGGCATCGCCCACGAGGGCCCGCCCGGCTACGGCCACGGCGGCTTCAGCGCCATGCTCCTCGACGAACTGATGGGCTGGGCCTGCGCCGCCGAGGGCACCCCCGCCATGACGGTGTCACTCCAGCTGGGCTACCGGGGACCCGTACCGCTGGAAACCCCCCTCCTCGTACGGGCCGGGGTCACCGCCCGCGAGAACCGCACGCTCCACGTGACGGGCTCGATCGCGACGGAGGCGGATCCCACCAGACCCCTGGTGACGGGGGAGGCGGTCTTCGTCACCCCGAACCCGGACCACGCCCGCAACCTCTTCCCGGGCATGTGAGGGCGGGGGCCGCTGACGGGAGAGGCGGGCCTACGCGTCCGCCCGCACCCCCGCCGCCTCCTTGACCTCCGGCGACTCCAGCCGCTCCGCCGCCCGCTCCGCCGTCCCGCGCGCCCACGGCCCGGTCGTCAGCGCGCCCAGCACCAGTACCGCGAACCCGCACCCGGCGACGATCCACCACGCGGGCCGGGCCGCGGGGAGGAACGACTCGGCGTACGAGGACGAGCCGATGCCCGCCGACAGCACCGCGCCGATCACCGCGACGCCGAGCGTCTGGCCGAACTGGCGGCTGGTGGAGGCGACCGCGGCCGCGACACCCGCCTGGGACCGTGGCATCCCGGACACCGCGGTGTTGGTGATGGGCGCGTTGACGAAACCGAAGCCCAGCCCGAACAGCACATAGCCGAGGAAGAGGGTCACGTTCGAGGTCTCGCCCTCGAAGGCGGCGAACAGCACCCCGGACGCCGTCATCGCGATCCCGGCGACCAGCAGCGGCAGCCGCGGCCCCCGGCTGCCGACCAGCCGTCCCGCCACCGGCGCGCAGACGAAGCACAGGAACGCCATCGGCAGCATCCACACACCGGCGTGGAGCGCGTCCAGGCCGCGTACGTTCTGCAGATACAGCGTCGACAGGAACAGGAAGCCGCCGAGTGCCGCGAACGCGCTGACCGCGATCACCGTCGCCCCGCTGAACGGCACCGAGCGGAAGAAACGCAGGTCGATGAGGGGTTCATCGCGCCGGGGCTCGTACCACAGCAGACCGAGGAAGGCGCCGAGCGCGATACCGGCGAAGACGGCCGTCGAGGCGACCGGCGCGGTGGGCGCCTCGATGATCGTGTACGTCAGGGAGCCGAACAGCGCCATCACCAGCACCTGGCCGACCGGGTCGGGGCGGCGGGCCTTCGGGGCGCGGGACTCGGGGACGTACCGCCAGGTGGCCAGCAGGGCGACCAGGCCCACCGGGAGGTTGATCCAGAAGATCGAGCGCCAGCCGACCGACTCGACGAGCAGCCCGCCGATCAGCGGACCGGCGGCCATGGAGATGCCGACCACCGCGCCCCACGCGCCGATCGCCCGGGCGCGCTCGCGCGGGTCGGTGAAGGTGTTGGTGATGATCGACATGGCGACCGGGTTCAGCATCGAGCCGCCGACCGCCTGGACCATGCGGAAGACGATCAGCAGCTCCAGATTCGGGGCGAGCGAGCACAGCACCGAGCCGATCGTGAAGACGACCAGGCCCGCCATGAAGACCTTCCGGCGGCCGATCCGGTCGGCCGTGGAGCCCGCGAGCATCAGCAGTGAGGCCAGCACGAGGGTGTAGGCGTCGATGGTCCACTGCATACCGGCGGTGTCGGCGTGGAGTTCCTCCCGCATGGAGGGGAGGGCGACATTGAGGACGGTGACGTCGAGGCTCACGATCAGCAGGCTCATGCAGCAGATCGCTAGGACGAGCCGGCGTCGTCGGTGGCTGAGCTCGGGCATGCATGAATAGTACGCCTAACTAATGAATTTCGCCGCACCTCGTCCGGTACGTGAGAATGGAGCAATGTCCACGCCCGTGTCCCCCTTGCGGATCGGCCCGCACGCCGTCCAGCCGCCCGTCGTCCTGGCCCCCATGGCCGGGATCACCAACGCGCCCTTCCGTACGCTGTGCCGAGAGTTCAGCGCGGGCAAGGGCCTGTTCGTGAGCGAGATGATCACGACCCGGGCGCTGGTCGAGCGCAATGAGAAGACCATGCAGCTGATCCGCTTCGACGCGACCGAGAAGCCGCGCTCGATCCAGCTGTACGGCGTGGACCCGGCGACCGTCGGCAAGGCCGTCCGCATGATCGCGGAGGAGGGCCTCGCCGACCACATCGACCTGAACTTCGGCTGCCCGGTCCCGAAGGTGACGCGGAAGGGCGGAGGCTCCGCCCTCCCGTTCAAGCGCAACCTGCTGCGCGCGATCCTGCGCGAGGCGGTGTCCGGCGCCGGCGACCTGCCCGTGACGATGAAGATGCGCAAGGGCATCGACGACGACCACATCACCTACCTCGACGCCGGCCGTATCGCCGTCGAGGAGGGCGTCACGGCCATCGCCCTGCATGGCCGCACCGCCGCCCAGCACTACGGCGGCACGGCCGACTGGGACGCCATCGCCCGCCTCAAGGAGCACGTCCCGGAGATCCCCGTCCTCGGCAACGGCGACATCTGGTCGGCTCAGGATGCGCTGCGGATGGTGCGGGAGACGGGCTGCGACGGAGTCGTCGTGGGCCGTGGCTGCCTGGGCCGGCCCTGGCTGTTCGCGGACCTGGTCGCCGCGTTCGAGGGCCGGAACGAGGACATCGCCCGCCCCGCCCTCCGCGAGGTCGCCGACATCATGGTCCGCCATGCCACGCTCCTCGGCGAGTGGATCGGCGACGAGTCCAAGGGCGTCGTCGACTTCCGCAAGCACGTGGCCTGGTACCTGAAGGGCTTCGCGGTCGGCAGCGAGATGCGCAAGCGTCTCGCCATCACGTCCTCCCTGGAGGAACTCCGATCCGGGCTCGACGAGTTGGACCTCGACCAGCCCTGGCCGACCGGCGCCGACGGCCCGCGCGGCCGTACCTCCGGCAACAACCGTGTCGTCCTGCCCGACGGCTGGCTCAAGGACCCGTACGACTGCGCGGGTGTGAGCGAGGACGCCGAACTGGACACGTCCGGAGGGTAGTTGACCCGTTCGGGCCGCTTCGGTGCGTGTCCGGTCGGCGTTCCGGTCGTTGTACGGCCGGTTTCCGACATCTGGGAATGGGTGTGGAAATGTCCGGGTAGCGCCACCCGGTGTGCGGAGCGAATGAGACCCCCTGCAAGGCGCCGAGCAAGTCGCCGGACAAGTCACCCAAGACGTACGTGCCGAAGGAGTACGTACCGAAGGAGTACGTACCGAAGGAGTACGTACCGAAGGAGTACGTACCGAAGACGAATGCGCCGAAGACCCATGTGAAGAGGCCGCCGAGGAAGCCCCCGGCGCGAAAGCCGGACAGACCGCCGGAGCGGCCCGGCGTCCGCTACTCCTACCCCTCCCCGTACACCAGCCCCTCCTCCTACGTCGCCCACTGCGCGCACTACGTCTCGTACGTCGTCACCGTCCTGGACCGCCTGGTCCCGGCCGGCACCAAGTGCGCCCTCATCGACGCGCCGCTGCACTCCAACGTCGGCGACAGCGCGATCTGGCTCGGCCAGCGGGCCCTGCTCGGCGCGCTCGGCGCGAACGTCCGCTACGCCTGCGACCTGATGTCGTACGACGCCGGGCAACTCGCCGCCTGCCTGCCCGAGGGCCCGATCCTGCTCGGGGGCGGCGGCCGCATCGGCGACCTGTGGCCGGACAACCAGGAACTGCGCGAGCAGGTGATGCGGGACTTCCCGAACCGCCGGATCGTGCAGCTCCCCCAGTCCATCCACTTCACCAAGCACAGGAACCTGACCCGGGCCCGCCGGGTCTTCGACGCCCACCCCGATCTGACACTGCTGCTGCGCGACCGGCACAGCCTGCACCGGGCCCGTACGGTCTTCGAGGCGCCCTCGCTGCTCGCCCCCGACCTGGCGTTCGCGGTGCCACCGGGGGCGCTGGCGAGCGCCGCGGTCACCCATGACGTGGTCTGGCTGGCGAGAGAGGACAAGGAGTCGGCGAAGGGCCCACCGGCGCGGCGGGGCCCGGCACGAGAGCCCTCGGGCGGCCCGTACGTCTTCGACTGGATCCGCGAGGGCGGCGACGAGAGCTGGCGCCAGGCCAAGGAGGCGCTGTGGCGCAACCGCGCCCGCGCCCTGTGCCGGGCCTCCTCCGGCGACCCGACGGGTGCCATGCCCTCCCTCATCGCCGCGTACGACGGCCTCGCCCGCCTCCAACTGGCGCGCGGCTGCCGCCTGCTGACGGCGGGCAGAGTGGCCGTGACCGACCGCCTCCACGGCCACGTCCTCTGCCTGCTGCTGGACCTGCCCCACGTCGTGGTGGCCGACCGCTACGGCAAGACCCGCAACTACTGGGAAACCTGGACGGCCCACCGCCCCACGACCACAGCCACCTGGGCATGGACGGAGGGGGAGGCGAGGCGGGAGGCGGACCGACTGCTGGAGACAACCACCTGAAACGCCGGTGAGGGGAGCGCCCTTCACGGGGCGCGGGGAACTGCGCGACCGGCCACAACGGACCCGCAGTCTCCCCACGACCGCACCCGGCAGTGCCCCTACGCCCCGCCCACAGCCGTGAGCAACGCCAAGGGCGCCGCGGCAGAGCGAGCCTCCCGAGTTAAGGGGCGCGGGGAACTTCGCGACCGGCCACAACGGACCCGCAGTCTCCCCACGACCGCACCCGCCAATACCCCTACGCCCCGCCTACAGCCGTGAGCAACGCCAAGGGCGCCGCCGCAGAGCGAGCCTCCCGCACACACGCGTGCGGATACGGCACAGGCTCCGCGTGCGCCCCTCGCCCATACCCCGCGATGACCTCGGGCAGCCGATTGCCGGAGGCCACCGCCGCGTCGACCAGCGCCCCGGCGACCGCGCGTGCCTCGTCGTGCAGCCCGTACCGCGCCAACCCCAGCGTGATCAGCGCGTTGTCGTGCGGCCAGACCGACCCCCGGTGGTACGACAGCGGGTGGTACGCCGGCTGCCCGGAGGCCAGCGTGCGCACCCCCCACCCGGAGAAGAAGTCGGGTTCGAGGAGCCGCCGGCCGACGACCTCGCCGTACTCCTTGTCGAGCAGCCCCGACCACAGCAGATGCCCCGCGTCGGAGGCGAGCGCGTCGATCTGGCGGCCCTCGCAGTCCAGCGCCAGCGCGGGGAACGCCGCCTCGGGCATCCAGAAGTCCCGCTGGAAACGGTCGCGGAGGTCACCGGCGGCCTGTTCCAGCAGCGCGGCGTACGTCTCGTCCTCCCACACCGTCCGCGCGATCCCGGCCGTGCGGCGCAGCGCGTCGTACGCGTAGCCCTGCGCGCCCGCCGCCATCACCGGGCCGGTGGCCGGGCGGCTGCCGTCGGCGGAGCAGATCGCGCCGGGGGAGTCCTTCCAGTTCTGGTTGGACAGGCCGCCCTGGTCGGCGCGGTAGACGAGATAGCCGCGCGAGGTGAGGCCGCCGTGGTCCAGCATCCAGCCGATCGCCGCCCGGGCGTGCGGTTCGAGGCGCCGGGCCAGGGCCACATCGCCGGTGTGCTCGACGTACGCGCCGAGCAGGACGAGGAAGAGCGGGGTCGCGTCCACCGAGCCGTAGTAACGCCCGTACGGCACCTGCCCGAAGTGGGCCAGTTCGCCGTGGCGCACCTCGTGCACGATCTTGCCGGGCTGCGCGACGGCCTCCAGGCCCACCTCGGTCGCCTGGGCGGCGGCCAGCGCGAGGAGGGTGGCGGCGGCCGGTTCCGGGCGGTAGGGGAGGGCGAAGAGGGAGGTCAGCAGGGCGTCGCGACCGAGGAGGGTGAGGAACCAGGGCGCTCCGGCGGCCGGTACGCGCAGGACCTCGCCGTCGAGGCCGGTCGCCGGGACCTGGAGCGCGGCGAGGTCGGTGAGGCCCCGGGCGCAGGCGGCGGCCAACTCCGGCCAGCCGGTCGGGAAGGCGACGCCCTCCACGAAGTCGCCCTCCAGCGCGAGGAGTTGCTCGCGCACGGCGGCCGGGTCGCGCGGCACCCGCAGGGCCCGCCTGTCGCCGTGCGGCCGGGCCATCACCCGCAGGATCAGCTCCACCGAGCCGTGCGGTTCGAGGTCGAGGGCCCAGACGAGCCGCCGCGCGCCCGTCCCCGTCTCCTCCACGGAGTCCGGCGCGGGCTCGGCCGTGACGGTCGTACAGGACCGCCATTCGCCGCGCCGGTAGGTGAACTCCACCCCGTCGTCGAGGACTTCGCGCCTTCTGACGGCGCCGGCCTTGGCGTACGTACGGAAGTCGGAGCGCAGCTCGAACTGGTCGGTGAAGTCGGCGTCCGCGGTGACCGCGATCCGGACCGTGGCCGGCACCGGGCGGTTGCTGGTGACGCGCAGCGACTCGACGAACGCCCCGTCGGAGACGGCCTGTTCACGGAAGAGCGTGTACGCGGGCGGTTCCTGGCGCCCGCCGCGCGGTACGAGCACACAGCGCGCGGTGTCCCCGTCCACGACCGGGGTGAGCGTCTCGGGCACGGCGCCGTCGACGGTGAGCTGCCAGCGGCTCAGATGCCGGGCGTCGCGGACGAACAACCCGTCGGGAGAGCCGCTGCCCCGCACTCCGCTGATGTCGCCGCCGTCGCCCACGGCGGCGAACGTCCCCCCGTGTACGAGCAGATGATGCCGGTCCGTCATCCCCGGTCCCCTCCCTTGACGCCCCTGTCGAACATGGTCTGGTTGGTGCGGTGATCGTCCTGGTGGAGCAGGTCGAGCGTGAGCGCGGCGGTCCAGCCGAAGCCGAGCGCTCCGCAGGCCTCTCCGGTGTACGGGTCCACGTACTCGGCGAACCCGGACTCGCCCGCGGTCGTCAGGAACGCGGCCCGCAGCGCGTCGGCCCGCCCCGTCTCGCCGTGCAGCCTGAGCCCGCGCTCCAGCAGCCAGTTCGTGTTGAACCAGGCGGGCCCGCGCCAGTACCGGTGCGGATCGAAGGCCTCACCGGTCAGGTCGTACGAAGGCGCGAGCCGGGTGCTGTCGCCGAGCCCGAAACGGGGCCCGTGGGCCGTCCGGACGAGCGCGGCGACGATGGCGCGGGGCAGGCCGGGCAGCAGCAGGGGCAGCAGCCCGGAGACACTGCGCTCGGGCACCAGCTCGTCCCCGATCACATCGCGGCAGAAGAACATCCCCTCCGCCGGGTCCCACAGCCGCTCCACCAGGGCCGCCGTCAGCCGCTCGGCGCGCGCGTGCCGGGCCGTGTCCGTGGCGCCCAGTTCCTTCGCGATCCGGGCGAGCGCGTGTTCGGAGGCGATGAGCAGCGCGTTGAAGGCGGGGTCCTCGACGCCGAACTCGCCGTGCCCGGCCCTGTTTCCCCCGCCCGCCCGGTCCCTGTACCCCCCGCCCGCCCGGTCCCTGTACCCCCCGCCCGCCCGGTCCCTGTACCCCCCGTCCCGGTAGTCGGTCGCCAGCCGCACATACCGCCCGTAGTCCAGATCCGTCGGCCGGTCCTCGGCCGCCCCGTGGTCGAGGTCGGCGCGGCGGAAGGAGCGGGCCGGAGCCGGGGTGATCCGGGCGAGCGGGGCGTCCCACGTGGGGCTGTTGTCCATGCCCTGCTCCCAGGGGTGGACCACGGAGGCGAGCCCGCCGCCGCCGAGGTCACGGCGGTGCAGCAGATAGCGGTGCCAGGCGGCCAGCCGCGGGTACACCCGGGACAGGAAGCCACGCGCCCGGGACAGCCCCGGGTCGGAGCGGTGCACCAGCCACGCCGCCAGCGCGTGCACCGGCGGCTGCACGATGCCCGAGGTCTGCGTGGTGAGCGGGGCGCCCGCGGCGCGTCCCGCGGTCGAGGAGCGCCAGAAGTCGGGGCTCGGGAAGTAGGCGTCGAGCGGCACGGAGGGGTTGAACACGATGTGCGGGATCCGGCCGTCGCCCCACTGCGCGTCCAGCAGCGTCTCCAGCTCGGTCTGCGCCCGCAGCGGTGACAGATGCCGCAGCCCGATCGCGATGAACGCCGAGTCCCACGACCACTGGTGCGGATACAGGCCACGCGAGGGAACCGTCGACGTCCCCGTCCAGTTCGCCTCCAGCACGTCTGCGGCCCGGCGGTGCAGCGATCCGGCCAGGGCGGACGGATCGTATACATCGACGTCGCGAGGCGCGCTCGGGCCTGGTCGAAGGGCGGTGAGCTGGGTTGTGCGGTCCACGCAGGGCTCCCTGAGGACAAGGTGCCGACCGGTTCGGCAGTAGCTACCGTAGGGTTACGTCTATTTAACACGCAAAACCCAGGATGTAATGCAGAGTTGGTGAACGCAAGGGGGTGCGCGGCAATGAACGCCGCGTTACCGCGTGCCGTCGGGCGGCGCGGGGGTCGTCGGCGCGGGTGGATGATCGGGTGAGTGATCGCACGAGGGGAAGGTCCGTGAAGGTGGGCAGTCACGCCGGTGCCGGAGATCTGCTGGAGCTGGTCCGCAGCGGCCGGGCCACCACTCGGGGCGCGCTCCAGCAGGCCACGGGCCTGTCCAGGGCCACGGTCGGCCAGCGCCTGGACCGGCTGTTCCGGGCGGGCTGGCTGCGCGAGGGCGCGGGCGGCCCGGTGGACTCCCCGCTCGGCGGTCGCCCCTCCATCACGCTGGAGTTCGACGACGAACACGCGGTCGTCCTCACCGCCGACCTCGACACCCGCCACGCCCGCGCCGCCGTCCTCTCCCTCACGGGTGAGATCCAGGCCGAGCACTCCGGCACCCTCGTCATCGAGGACGGCCCCGACGCCGTACTGGACGGCCTCGGTCGGTGGTTCGCGGAGCTGCTGGAGAAGGCGGGCCGTACGGCGGACGCGGTGTGCGGCATCGGCCTCGCGGTGCCCGGCCCGGTGGACTCCGACACGGGCCGTGTCGTCCAGCCGCCGATCATGCCCGGCTGGGACGGCTACGACATAAGAGGCCGCCTGTCCCGCGCCTTCACCGAGCACGCGGGCGCCCCGGCCGGCGTCCCGGTCCTCGTCGACAACGACGCCAACCTCATGGCGTACGGCGAACAGAGCGCGGGCTACCCGGACTGCTCGGCCTTCGTCCTGATCAAGGTGTCAACGGGCATAGGCGCGGGTGTGGTCGTCGACGGCGCCATATACCGGGGCATCGACGGCGGCGCGGGCGACATCGGCCACATCCGGGTGCCGCAGGGCGCGGACACGCTGTGCCGCTGCGGCTCGTACGGCTGTCTGGCGGCGGTCGCGAGCGGCGGCGCCGTCGCCCGGAGCCTGGCGGAGTCGGGCGTTCCGGCGGCCTCGGGCTCAGATGTGCGCGATCTGCTGACCGCCGGGCACCCGGCGGCGACGGCGCTGGCGCGGGAGGCGGGCCGGTGCGTGGGGGACGTGCTGGCGACGGTGGTGACGCTGTTGAACCCCGGGGTCCTGATGATCGCCGGGGATCTGGCCGGGACCCCCTTCCTCACGGGCGTACGGGAACTGCTCTACCAGCGGGCGCTGCCCCGCTCCACGGCCCACCTGGACGTGGTGACCTCGCGGCTGGGAGAGCGTGCGGGCCTGGTCGGGGCGGGTGCGCTGGTCGTCGAGCACCTCTACGCGCCGGAGCGGGCGGAGGAGCGCCTGGCGGCGCTGGGCGTGTGAGCGGGGGCGCGGGCCGTGCGGCGAGCGCGTGAGCGGGGGCGCGGGCCGTGCGGCGAGCGTGTGAGCGGCGCGTGAGCGGGGGCGCGGGCCGTGCGGCGAGCGTGTGAGCGGCGCGTGAGCGGTGTGCTGAGCGTCCGCATGGTGAAATCTGGTCGCCTCCGGCTGCGTGATTCTCGCCACCCTTGATAGGGGTGGCGCTCAGATGAGCGGATCTTGACCGATTCTGCCTTCCAAAAGGGTGGCACCCAGTGCCACCCTTTGATCGTTCATCGATCGAACTCAGGCGTGCCGATTGCCGCTCATCTGAGCAAATTCGAGGACCTGTGGCGCGCTGCACATTCAAGAAGTGAACACATAAACCCTCGACTCCTTGCCAAGCTTTGACTTTCGATCTGCTGGCGGACGGGTGGTTACAGGCGCATGACGCGCAAGTGGACGTACCCAGGTGCCTTCGATCTGGGTATGTTCCTGGCCGTCAGGGCAGCCACCGCGTCCTCAAGGAGTTGGGACCCGTGTCGGAAAACAAAGATCCCCACGTAGGCCACGTAGCTCGGAGCGTTGAGGGCGTGAAGTTTGTTTATGACTTCACCGAGGGCAACAGGGACCTCAAGGACCTCCTCGGTGGCAAGGGCGCGAACCTCGCCGAGATGACCAACCTCGGTCTTCCCGTGCCTCCCGGCTTCACCATCACCACCGAGGCCTGCAAGGTCTACCTCGACAGCGGCGAGGAGCCCGCGGCACTCCGTGACGAGGTGACCGCCCATCTGGACGCCCTCGAACAGACCATGGGCAAGAAGCTCGGCCAGCCCGACAACCCGCTCCTGGTCTCCGTCCGCTCCGGCGCGAAGTTCTCGATGCCCGGAATGATGGACACGGTCCTGAACATCGGCCTCTCCGACAAGTCGGTCAAGGGCCTCGCGGAGCAGGCGGGCGACGAGCGCTTCGCCTGGGACTCGTACCGCCGGCTCATCCAGATGTTCGGCAAGACGGTCCTCGGCGTCGACGGCGACCTCTTCGAGGAGGCGCTGGACGCGGCGAAGGCGGCCAAGAAGGTCACGGTCGACACGGACCTCGAAGCCGCCGACCTGAAGAAGCTGGTCACCAAGTACAAGCGGATCGTCAAGACCGAGGCCGGCCGCGACTTCCCGCAGGACCCGCGCGAGCAGATGGACCTCGCCATCGAGGCGGTCTTCAACTCCTGGAACACCGACCGCGCGAAGCTGTACCGCCGCCAGGAGCGCATCCCCGGCGACCTCGGCACCGCCGTCAACATCTGTTCGATGGTCTTCGGCAACCTGGGCCCGGACTCGGGCACGGGCGTCGCCTTCACCCGCGACCCCGCCTCCGGCCACCAGGGCGTCTACGGCGACTACCTCCAGAACGCCCAGGGCGAGGACGTGGTCGCGGGCATCCGCAACACCGTCCCGCTCGCGGAGCTGGAGTCGATCGACAAGAAGTCGTACGACCAGCTGATGCGGATCATGGAGACGCTGGAGAACCACTACAAGGACCTCTGCGACATCGAGTTCACGATCGAGCGCGGTCAGCTGTGGATGCTCCAGACCCGCGTCGGCAAGCGCACGGCGGGCGCCGCGTTCCGTATCGCCACACAGCTCGTCGACCAGGGCCTCATCGACGAGGCGGAGGCGCTCCAGCGGGTGACGGGCGCCCAGCTCGCCCAGCTGATGTTCCCCCGCTTCGACGAGGAGGCGAAGGTCGAGAAGATCGGCCGGGGCATCGCGGCGTCGCCGGGTGCGGCGGTCGGCCGGGCGGTCTTCGACTCGTACACGGCCGTGAAGTGGTCGCGCTCGGGCGAGAAGGTGATCCTGGTCCGCCGTGAGACCAACCCGGACGACCTCGACGGCATGATCGCGGCCGAGGGCATCCTGACCTCGCGCGGCGGCAAGACGTCCCACGCCGCCGTGGTCGCGCGCGGCATGGGCAAGACGTGTGTGTGCGGCGCGGAGGAGCTGGAGGTCGACACCAAGCGGCGCCGTATGACCGTGCCGGGTGGCCGTGTGGTGGAGGAGGGTGACCTCATCTCCATCGACGGTTCCTCGGGCAAGGTCTACCTGGGCGAGGTGCCCGTGGTCCCCTCCCCGGTCGTCGAGTACTTCGAGGGCCGGATGCACGCGGGTGCTCAGGACGCCGACGAACTGGTCGAGGCGGTCCACCGGATCATGGCCTTCGCCGACAGGAAGCGCCGTCTCCGTGTCCGCGCCAACGCGGACAACGCCGAGGACGCCATGCGCGCCCGTCGCTTCGGCGCCCAGGGCATCGGTCTGTGCCGTACGGAGCACATGTTCCTCGGCGACCGCCGTGAGCTGGTCGAACGCCTGATCCTGGCGGACACGGAGGTCGAGCGCGAGGAGTCCCTGAAGGAGCTGCTCCCCCTCCAGAAGCAGGACTTCGTGGAGCTGTTCTCGGCGATGGACGGCCTGCCGGTGACGGTCCGCCTCCTGGACCCGCCGCTGCACGAGTTCCTGCCGGACATCACGGAACTGTCGGTCCGCGTGGCGTTGGCGGAGTCCCGCCAGGAGCCGCACGAGAACGAACTCCGCCTCCTCCAGGCCGTGCACCGCCTGCACGAGCAGAACCCGATGCTGGGCCTGCGCGGCGTACGCCTCGGCCTGGTCATCCCGGGCCTGTTCACGATGCAGGTCCGGGCCATCGCGGAGGCGGCGGCCGAGCGGAAGGCGGCGAAGGGCGACCCGCGCGCGGAGATCATGATCCCGCTGGTGGGTACGGTCCAGGAGCTGGAGATCGTCCGCGAGGAGGCCGACCAGGTCATCGCGGAGGTCGAGGCGGCGACGGGCACGAAGCTGAAGCTGGCGATCGGCACGATGATCGAGCTACCGCGAGCCGCGCTCACGGCGGGCCAGATCGCCGAGGCGGCGGAGTTCTTCAGCTTCGGCACGAACGACCTGACACAGACGGTGTGGGGCTTCAGCCGCGACGACGTGGAGGCCTCGTTCTTCACCGCGTACCTGGAGAAGGGCATCTTCGGCGTCAGCCCGTTCGAGACGATCGACAAGGACGGCGTGGGCTCGCTGGTGAAGCTCGCGGTGGAAGCGGGTCGCAAGACGCGCCCCGACCTGAAGCTCGGCGTCTGCGGCGAACACGGCGGCGACCCCGAGTCGGTCCACTTCTTCCACGAGGTCGGCCTGGACTACGTCTCCTGCTCGCCGTTCCGCATCCCGGTCGCGCGCCTGGAGGCGGGCCGGGCAGCGTCCGAGTCGGTGGGCAGCGACCACCGGTAACCCGTACGGCTTTGCGGACCCCGGAACCGCCGCTCGTCCCCGACCGACCCTCACCGATGGGCGGCGGTTCCGGATCACGAAAGGGAGGGCGGCACCCCGTGCGGGGGGTGCCGCCTTCTTTTTCGGGGGCCGTTCGGTGGTGGTTCAGGACCCATGTCTCGGGGCGGCAAGAACGACTAGCCTTGACGGCAGCATCGCGTGTCGGTCACCGGCTGGGTGAGGCATGGAGGTGTCGGGATATGCCCACGGAGGCATTCCTTGTCAGTCAAGTTGAACCACACGATCGTCCACGCCCGGGACAACCGGGAGTCCGCGGAGTTCTTCGCGGGCCTGCTGGGCCTTGCGATCACCAGCGAGTGGGGCCCGTTCATCGCGGTGGACCTCAGTAACGGCGTCACGCTGGACTTCGCCACGATCCCCGCGGACCGGATCGCCTCGCAGCACTACGCCTTCCTCGTCTCGGAGGAGGAGTTCGACGCGGCGTACGCCCGGATCAGGGAGCGCGGCATCGAGCACTACGCCGACCCGCACCGGAGACAGCCCGGCGAGATCAACCACAACGACGGCGGCCGTGGCGTGTACTTCATGGACCCGGCGGGCCACGCGATGGAACTGATCACTGTGCCGTACGGGGGTTGGCCGGCGTAAGCGCCCATATGGCGGCGGCTGGTGGTGGACATGCCACCAGCCGCTGATTGGCTCTCGACCGGCAACGGCGCGCCGCGGAGGCTGGGGATCTCCGATGCCGTACTTGCTTGAGGGAGCTGTGATGCAGGTAGCAGTGGTCACCTTCGACGGGTTCAACGAGCTCGACAGCTTCATCGCCTCCGCGCTGATCAACCGGTGCCGCAAGGACGGCCTGGAGGCCTTCATCACGACGCCGACACCGGTGGTGACGTCGATGAACGGCGTCGAGGTGACCGGGCAGCGCCCGATGGAGTTCGTGACCGAGGCCGACGTCGTGCTGATCGGCAGCGGGGTGAAGGCGCGCGAGGTGGTCGCCGACGACCGGCTGATCTCCCGACTGCGGCTCGACCCGTCGCGCCAGCTGATCGGCGCGCAGTGCTCCGGCGCGCTGGTACTCGCCCGGCTCGGACTGCTGAACTCCATGCCGGCCTGCACGGACAAGAAGAGCCGCCCGTTCGTCGAGGCCTGCGACGTCACGGTGCTGGACGCCCCGTTCCACGCCGAGGGCAACATCGCGACGGCGGGCGGCTGTCTGTCATCGCAGTACCTGGCGACGTGGGTGATCACTCGCACGCTGGGGGAGGCCGCCGCGGTCGAGGTCCTCGACTACGTGGCTCCGGTCGGCGAGAACGAGGAGACGGTCGAGCGCGCCCTGCGTGCGGTCGGGGCGGGCGAGGCCGCCGCAGTGCGCTGACGGCGGCGCGATCGGCGTGGACGCGGCGCCGATGGGCGTGGGCGCGGCGCCGATGGGCGTGGATGCGGCGCCGATGGGCGTGGACGCCGGGCGATCGACGTGGTGGGGGTCCGCTTACGTCGGCGACGTCACCGACGGTCCCCCTCCCTCAAATCCCCTCACGCCTCGGCCGCACCCGACACCGATCCTTCCCCGCACTCCTCCGGCACCAATGTGCCCATCGCCGACCGCTGCTCCGGCCCCATGTAGTCCGTCATCGCCCGCCGCACCGTCTCGGCCAGCGCGCCGGAAGTCTCCCGCAGCAGCTGCCGGGCCTTCTCGGTGAGGGTGACCTCGATGCCGCGCTTGTCGCCGCAGACCGACGCCCGGGTGACGAGCCCGGCGTGCTGGAGGCAGGCGATCTGGTAGGTGAGCCGGGTCTTGGGGCGGCCCAGCAACTCGGCGAGCCGGGTCATCCGTAGGCCGCCGCCGGGCCGGTCGGCCAGCAGGCACAGCACCAGGAACTCGTCGTGCGAGACACCGAGGGTCTCCTTGACCAGGGGCCGGAGTTGCTGCTCGACCGCTCCGGTCGCGGCGAGCATCAACATCCAGGCACGCAGTTCGGTCGGGATGAGCCCGTCTTCGGCGCTGGTTGCGGGACATTCGGGCAGGTCGGCCATAGGGCGAGTCTACCTGTTGTCCAAATTTGGAACATGAGCTAGCGTGAGCTCCCGGGGTCATCCAAATTTGAACGACGACGTGAACCAGGGGTACTGATCATGACCGTGGCCGTAGAAACCGGTACGTGGCAGCTCGACCGCACCGCCTCCACCGTCGCCCTGAAGCAGAAGACGATGTGGGGCCTGGTCACGGTCAAGGGAACCTTCGCGACCTTCCACGGCGAGGGCGAGGTCCTGTCCGACGGCTCCGCCCACGGCACCGTCACGCTGGACGTCGCCTCCCTCGACACCAAGCACGAGAAGCGCGACAAGCATCTGCGCTCCGCCGACTTCTTCGACGTCGACAACCACCCGCAGATCACCTTCGCGGTGCGCGCGGCCGAGCTGCGCGCGGGCGACACCGTCCACGTGACCGGCCAGCTGACGGTACGCGGCATCAGCCGCCCGATCTCCCTCACCGCGAGCGTCCCGCAGGCAGGCGCCGCCGCGGCGACCCTGGAGACGGAGTTCATCGTGGACCGGGCCGACTACGGCATGGGCTGGAACCAGCTCGGCATGATGCGAGGCCTGACGACGGTGACGGCGACTCTGCGCTTCGTCCGCGCGGCGACGGCTTGATCGGCCCGGCGCCCCACGCCTCGTCTCCCTCTACGGCCCAGCCGCAGACCCGCACTCGCCAGGGTCTGCGGCACCGCTGTCGGACCGGCAGAGCGCGCCGGCCCGGCTCGGCGTGATCGCCGAAGTCGGCAGTCCGTAAGCGAGCTGGATGCTCTGAGCTCCTGACTACGGTGGAACGCATGAAGCTCTCGTCGCTCGTCGCCCGGGAACGATTTGTCGCATCGCCGGTCGCCAGGCTGGCGACAGCCGACGCTCAGGGCGTACCCCACGCGGTTCCTGTCACCTTTGTCGCCGAGCACGACGTCCTGTACTTCGCGGTCGATCACAAACCCAAGAGCACGTGGAACCTGCGGCGGCTACGGAACATTCGAGAGAATCCCTCCGTGGCGGTGCTGGTCGACCAGTACGACGAAGACTGGTCAAGTCTGTGGTGGGCTCGTGCCGACGGCCGTGGAGAGGTGTTGGAGGAGGGGCAGGAGCGAGACCGTGCGGTCGGGTTGCTGTGCGGCAAGTACGACCAGTACAAGGGCTGCCCTCCCGAGGGACCCGTGGTGGCCATCCACGTCGAACAGTGGAGCGGTTGGGCCTTCGCATAGCCTGGTGACTTCCTCAGGATGTCCTCGCTCTCCAAGATCCGGTCCGGAGGGGTCAACTGGCCAGTGTTGAAGGCGCGATGGTTCGTGCCCGGTCATATAGATCGCGTGCCGTCGGGTTCTTCAGGTGAGGACGCAGAAGGCCGAACATCGTCCTGATCCGGTCGTCCGCGCGGCCGGACTGCACCAAGGGGTAGTCGTCGAGGGCCAGATGCCAGGTGACGCAGGCGGCTTCGAGGTGGCCGATCTCCAGTTGGCGCTCGGCGAGGGTGCCGCGGTGCCGTACTCGGGCGCGGCGATAGACGCTGTAACGCACCTTGTCGGACTCCTGCATGGCTTCGATGGCGCCGGGAACGTCGCCGAGTTCATAACGGACCTGACTGATGTGGTAGTTGAGCGCAGCGGGGTCGTACGAGCCGAACGGCTTGCCACGCGACTCGGCACGGTCCATGGCCGCCTCCGCTTCGCGGATGTACCGCAGCGCGCTCGCGCGGTCCCCGTTCTGCGCGGCGGCGTGTGCTTGCTGACCGGAGAGGAACGCCTGCATCCGGGGACCGGCTTTCGGGGACGCGGCGGCAGCGGCATCCGCCAGCTCCATGGCCTTCGCCCCGTGGCCCAGGTCGACCGCCTGCACGCTCGTGGCGCGTCAGGTGGTCCTCGGCTGCGGCTGCCGCAACCGCGCCAGCCGCACTGAGCACTTGTTCCTCGACGTCGACAGCGGTGCCTGGGCAGTGCTGTGGGAGAGCGGGGGACGGTGGTTGGTTCGGCAGAGCGGGCCAGTTCGCATCTGGGACGCGATCGAGGAGCAGGTTGGCCGGTGGCGCGTTGCTGGGGCGCCTCGACTGGAGCGGTTCGAGATCACGGTCGCTTCCGATCGGCTGTCGGTTACCTGGCCTCTCGCTCGCTGAGGGCCGAGACGGGCCAGGCCGGTGTCAGCTGTCAGTTGCCCTTTCCGGGGCAAGAGGACTGCCTTGGCGCGGAAAGAGGAGGCAGACCCCTGTGGGGCGCCCTTCCTGCGCTTTTCGTGCTTCTGGACCACCTGATGAGGTGGTGATCTGAAGGAAGATCGTTTCTCTCTGTTCCTGGAATATTACAGTCCGTCATCTGCGCTGGCGGTGGCCGGTGGGGCTGCTGCTGACTGCGGAGGTGCATATGAGGAAGGCAGTGGCAGGTTTGGTGGCGGCGGGAGTGTTCCTCGCCGGGGCGGGGACCGCGGTGGCTGATTCCTGGCGTGGGATGCGCCATTTGCGTTCAACCGGTGTGGGCTTCGAGCGGGCGGAGTATCGGTTCAACCCGACGGGCAAGAACCATGGCTCGTTCGAGTGGAAGGGATACCTGGTCGATCGTATCGCGGGTGACGATCACAACGTTTACATGCAAGCCCGTGCCGAAGGTCATAACTGGTCTCGCTACGACGGAAAGCAGCGACGGACCGTCTTCTTGCACCACTCGACGTGGTCCGGGGCCCAGCAGTACAGACCTTCGAGCCTGTCGTGACCGGGGCAGCCTCCGTCCGGACAACTGTTCTCCCACGAGGCACTTCAAGCCCGTGAAGTGCTGAGGCCTGCCCGACATCGAGAGCCCAGGCAGCTTCGCCTGGGCTCTTGCTCTCTTTCTCCAGGAGAACAAGATCAACATGTCAGAAGTCCTGCGGGCCAAGGAGGTCGACCTTCTCTACGGGGAGACTCCCGCAGTCAGGAAAGCGGAGATTTCCCTGCGTCGAGGGGAGGTCGCGGCGATCACCGGGCAGAGCGGATCCGGGAAGTCGTCATTGCTGTACTGCCTGGCAGGGGTGTTGCCGGTGGCTCGTGGCGAAGTCCGATTCGAAGGGCGTTCTCTCGGCGAACTCGATGACGAGGAGCTCAGCGAACTGCGGCGAGAGCGGTTCGGGTTCGTCTTTCAGTACGGGGAACTCCTCCCGGAACTGACGGTGGAGGAGAACACCGCGCTACCGCTGCGGCTTGCAGGCAGGCGCAAGAAGGAAGCACTCGACGCGGCCTCGGAGGTTCTGGAGCGCCTCGGTCTCGCGGACCTGCGTCAGCGACGTCCCTCGCAGGTGTCCGGCGGCCAGAGCCAACGCGTCGCGGTGGCCCGGGCATTGGTCCACAAGCCTGCCGTGGTCTTCGCCGACGAGCCGACCGGATCGCTCGACAGTGCCAATGCCACAGCCGTACTGGAGGAGTTCCTGACCCTCGCCCGGTCCCAGGGAACAGCTGTGGTGCTGGTGACGCACGATTCCCAGGTGGCAGCTCGCGCCGACAGCCGCTACACGATGTGTGACGGCACCCTCACGGCCCAGATGCGGGAGGTGTCGTGAGAGAACTCCTCCTGGGGCTACGGCTGTTGACCGGCAGCGGACGTGGCAACCGCGTGCGCTTCCTGCTCATGACCTTCGGTAGCGCGATCGGCGTGTGTTGCCTGGCGATCGTTCTTGCGATTCCCGGGATTCTGGAAGCGCAGGATGGGCGTAAGGCGGCGCGTCAGCCGGACTGCATCCCGGACCCACGCAGAGCGGCCTGCGTGCTGCTCAAGGACGGCTCCCTCGAACTCACTCGAATGGGCCCCTTCGGTTCGGAGCCCTTCACCCGGGTCTTTCTGGCTCGGGGCGCGGACAGCATCGAGCCACCACCTGGGCTGGCTGAGTTCCCCGCTCCGGGAGAGCTGTTCGTATCTCCACGACTGCGCGAGGTGCTCCAGCGTGAACCTGCCATGGCACAACTCGTGCCGGGTGAGTACAAGGGCCTCATCACAGCGCAAGGGCTGGCGCATCCTGATGAGTTGTACGCGTACGTCGGTGTAAGCCGCGACGAACTCGAGGCAGAGGGCGACCCCGTAGCGAAGTTTGGCGACACACACGCGCGCTATCCCACGGTCGAGCCTTCGGCGCTCGATATTGTGCGCTTCACCCTCGCCGGCGTCGTGCTCCTGCCCCTGGCGGTCTTCCTGTCCGTGTGCGCCCGGCTGTCCGCGGCCTCCCGCGCACGAAGGCTTGCTGCGCTGAGGCTGCTGGGGCTGAGCATCAGAGGTACGCAGCGCGTCAATGCCGCTGAGACCGTCGCCTCGGCGTTGCTGGGAGCCGGGCTCGGGCTCGGCGCCTATTCGGCTGTCAACCAGCTTGTCTCGCGGGCTGGCCTACCCGGCTTCAAGTGGTATCCCTCCGATGGGGCACTGTCCGTCTCAACCATCCTCGTCTGCGTCGTCGGCTGTCCGGTTCTGGCATGGTTCGTGGGGAGGGCCAGTGCGAGGAAGGCTGCCGCAAATCCGCTGGCCGTGCGGCGCAGCGCTGTGGAGAGGCCGCCTGGCAAGTGGGGTCTGCTGCCACTCGTCCCGGGCCTGGGCATCGTGGCCGGGTACTGCGTGGCCGGCGCAACGGGCCACGCGCCCAGAAACACTGGACTGTCGTCGATCCTTATGCCCCTCGCGGTGGTCCTTGTCGGCACCGGACTCGTGCTGATGCTGCCGGTCATCTCCCGGAGCCTTGCCCGAATGGTGGCCCGCTCCACCCGCTCGGTCTCACTCGGTCTCGCCATGCGGCGGAACGAAGTCGAGCCCGGAGGCGCGCTGCGGGTGGCGACCGGGCTGGTAGTCCTGGTTTTTGCGGCATCCCTGGTCCAAGGTGTGCTCATTGAGATCGACCAAGTGGCCAAGCACACTTCGGGCGTCCAGACGTACACCCTTTCGCTCGACGACGTCAGCGACGAGCAGCAGCACGCTCTCGAGACGGTGCCAGGTGTGCGTGCCCATGCCCTCAGTCTGACCTCATGGTGGAAGCCCGGCGTCGCGGAGCGGCCTCCGTACATTGAGGCCGTGGTCGCCACGTGTGCACAGGTGCGCCGGATGGCTCCTGAGCTCGGGACATGCGTCGACAGGCGTTCCGCACGGCTGGTGAATCCGGCCGAGGCGCCCATGGAGGACAGCGTGCCGGGCACGAGTTTCCAGTTCCGCCTGCGGAATCCTGAAGGGCGTCATCAGGTCATGACCGTGGCAGTGCCGCGCCGCGAGGCCCGGTACGACGACGTGTCCGGACTCTCGCCCTTCCGTAGTGGCACGGTTCTCCTCACGCCTTCCATGCTGCCCGCCGGGTTCCGCCCAGAGGAGGCCACGCTCGTTCTCCTCAGCAGCTCGGAGCCCGACACCGTGCGCGCGGTTCTCGACGGAATCGGAGGCGTCGATCCCACGATCGCGGTGGAGACGCCTGGTGTCGTCGTCACTTCCCTCCAACAGATCACCGTCGTGAAGACCCTCCTCGCGATCGGCATGATCCTCGGCCTCATCATCGGCGTCGCCGCCTACCTCGTCGCCGCCACCGACCGCGCAGTGGAACGTAAGCCCCAGGTCACGGCGCTCGCCCTGCTCGGGGCGCGGCCGCGGACGTTGCGGGCCGTGCAGGTCGCTCAGGTGGTTCTGCCGCTTGGCGTGGGGCTCGTGCTCGCGGTGGTTCTCGGGAAGATGGCCGAGTCCAGCTATCTGATCACCGGGGGAGGAGCCATCTTCTGGGACGGTGCCGGTACGCCTCTGCTTCTTGTCTCCGCGCTTGGTGTTGTGGCGATTGCCGCCCTCGGCGCGTTGCCCCTTGTCGGGCGGCGGATCGATCCGGAGTTGATTCGGCGGGACTGAGTGGTGGTGGGGGTGTGAGGAAGGAGGGTCGCAGCTCGTCATGGGGTGCCACCCTTCTTGGTGTTCTCTCGGGTTGTCGCGAAGGCCGCGTTCACTATCGCCATGACGTGGGGGCGTTCGGACGCCGTGCCCGTGGGGTTGAGCGAGTAGGTCACGCGGTGTTTCAGGTCTCGGGTGGTGAACGTGCCGGTGGTCCAGCCGGGGCGGGAGCCTGTCTTGCCCCAGACTGTGATGCCGTTGTCGAGGGTGACCCGCATCAGGCCGCCGGTGCTGAAGCAGCTTGTGTGGTTGATGCAGTTCGTGTTCGTGGGTGCGCTGGGGACGTCGGGGACGGTGAAGAGCAGCCGCTGCTGGGCGGGTGGGAGGAGGCGGCCGCGAAACAGGGCGGTCATGAAGCGGTCCAGGTCGGCGGCCGTGGAGATCAGGCCGCCTTCGGCCCAGGGCCATGGGCTCTGTTCGGTCACCTCGTCCGTGCCGACGTATCCGTGGGCGTGCGGTGTCGGGACGGTCGTGTCGGTGGGGGCGGGGAGGCTGGTGTCGTGCAGGGCCAGGGGGCGGATGATGCGGCGGGTGAGTTCGGCCTTGAAGGTGTGGCCCGTCACCTTTTCGACCAGCAGGCCGGCGATGAAGGTGTTGACGCCGTTGTACTGCTGGGTCGTGCCGGGTGGGGTACTCGGTTCTTCTTTGTTCGCGAAGGCCTGCCGTACTACCGCCTGCGGCGTCATGCTCTTCAGCCACCAGCCGGGGCCGTCGGCCGGTCCCGGGATGCCGGCCGGGGCCGGGACGCCGCTGGTGTGGTCCAGGAGTTGGCGCACGGTGACCTTGCCGTAGGCGGGCGGGATCAGCGTGGGGAGGTAGCGACGGGCCGGGGCGTCGAGCGTGACGCGGTGTTCGGCGGCCAGCTGGAGGACCACCGTGCTGGTGAAGGTCTTGGTCACGCTGCCTATGCGGAAGTGGGCGTCGCGGGACACCTGACCAGCGGTTCCTGTCCAGGGCGTCGCTGTTGTGCCGCCTGTCGTATCCGTCAGCCTCACCAGCGCGCCCGCGACGACCTGGTCGGGCAGGCGCGCCAGTAGGGTCCGCATCTGTTCGGGGGCAGGGCCTGGGGCGGGGTCGGGGTCTGGGGCGGGTGTGGAGGTTGCCCATGTCGTTGATCGTTCGGGCGCGAGAGGTGGCTTCGTCACGGCCATGGCCGGGACCGTCGCGCTCACGGTCGTCATGGCCAGGGCCGCGCCGGTCACGTACATGCGGCGGAGGGCGGAAGGGTGGTGGCGCATCGGGTTGCTCCCTGGGCGTGGCCGACTGGATCACCACAACTCTGCTGATCCCGCCGCCGGAAGACATCAGTGATCTTCCTGAGACGGCCCCGAGAGCAACCCTGAGAATGCCCTGACAACCGTGACGGTCAGACCCGGAACGGCCCCCTCACCTCATACGTGATCCCACCCGATGAACTCCCGCTCGTGCCCCGCTGGCTGGAGAAGTACAGCCGGCTGCCGTCGGGGGAGAACGCCGGGCCCGTGATCTCTGATGACGACTGGCCGTCTATCCGGAGGAAGGGGGCTATCACGTCGTCCGGGGTGATCACGCAGATCTCCATGTTGCCGCCGTCCTCCGCCACGAAGAGGTCGCCGGAGGCCGTGCCGGTGATGTTGTCGACGCCCGTGAGGGGGGCCGTGCCGGAGGTGACCAGGGAGTCGTCGTACGCCAACTCGTAGGTGCTGGTGGTGAGGTTCAGTTGCCAGACCCGGTTGTCGCCCTTCGTCGTGAACCAGACCTTGTCGTCGGCGTAGTAGCAGCCCTCGCCGCCGTTGAAGGACTTCGAGCCCGAGACCTGGGTGCGGGTGGTCGTGGGGGAGCCGTCGGGGTCGGGGACGTTGGCCCAGGTGTAGGAGCCGGACGTGGCGGTGCCGGCGACCATGACCTGGAGGGTGCCGGAGGAGAGGTCGCCCCAGGTCGTGGGGACGAAGCGGTAGAAGCGGCCGTTCGTCTCGTCCTCCGTCAGGTAGACGACCTGGCGGACCGGGTCGGCCGCCGCCGCCTCGTGCTTGAAGCGACCCATCGCCGGGCGTTGCGTCGCCGTCTGGGTGCCCCACGGGTCCGTCTCGTAGACGTAGCCTCTGTCCACCTCCTCGCACGACAGCCAGGTGTTCCACGGGGTCTTGCCGCCCGCGCAGTTCTGGCGGGTGGAGGAGAGGATGCGGTACGCCGAGGTGATCGTGCCCGTTGAGGAGAATTTCACCGCGCTTGCGCCTCCGCTCGGGTTGATCTCCGAGTTCGAGACGTAGATCCAGCCTGTGCCGTCCGCGTAGCACGCGCCGCCGTCGGGGGCGTTGTGCCAGGTGTACGACGTGCCTGGGACCGTTTGGCCGGAGCGGGCTATGACGCGGCTGGTGAAGCCCGAGGGGAGGCGGATGCCGTTGGCGTCGGGGGAGCCGAGGGCGCCGTAGGGGCCCGTGCCGGGCTGGGCGGGGGCGGCGTACGCGGCGCCGCGCCACAGGGTGCCGCCGAAGACGGCCGAAGAGCCGCCGAGGACGGCCGCGCGTAGGAGAGTACGACGTTCCACTGTCGCTCCAAGGGGTGCAAAGGGGTGCCTTGACCGGGCCCGTCGCCGGTCGGTGACGGGGTCGCGCGGTGAGGGAACTTAGGCGAGTGTGATTGACGGGACATGGACAATCCATGGCCTCGTGGTGGCATTCACAGGGGGCTGATCTGACAGGCGCCACGCTTCAATGCGCCGCTCACGCCCGCAACGCCGGTGCGCCCCGCCTCCGTTGCCCCGACGGCGGCCCTGGGCGCTCGCCCTGCCCGTGACCGGTCCCGTTGGTCCATGACCCCGGCCCCGGTGGCTGCGCCGACGGCAGGCGTACGACCGCGTCCAGGCCGCCCGTGGCCGCCGGGCGGAGTTCGATGTCGCCGCCGCTGGCGTGGGTGAGGCGTTGGACGAGGGAGAGGCCGAGGCCCGTGCCGCCCTTGGGGGCGCCGGGTGCGCGCCAGAAGCGGTCGAAGGCGCGGGCGCGCTGTTCGGGGGTCATGCCGGGGCCCTCGTCGGTGACGTGGAGGTCGACCCAGCGGGGGCGGCTGTCGCGCAGGGCGCGGCGGGTGGGGAGGTGGAGCCGTAGCTCCATGGTCACCGTGCTGCCCGGTGGCGAGTGGCGCAGGGCGTTGGAGAGGAGGTTGTCGAGGATCTGTTCCACGGCTCCGGGCAGGGCGAGGACCGGGCCGACGGTGCCGGCGAAGAGGACGAGGGAGACACCCTGGCGCTGGAACAACGGGGCCCAGGTGCGGTGGCGTTCCGCGCAGATCGCGCTCAGGTCCACCTCGACGGGCGTGGCCGCGTTCTCCTCCAGCCGGGCCATGGCCAGCAGGCCCTCGATCATGCGGGAGAGCCGGTCCGTCTCCGTGACCGCCGCGTCGAGGGTGGGGCGGGCGTGGCGGGCGATGTCCGGTTCGAGGTTCTCCAGGCGGAGGCGCAGGGCTGCCAGGGGGGTCTTGAGCTGGTGGGACGCCTCGCCCGCGAAGGCGCGTTGGGAGGCGAGCAGGTGGTCGAGGCGGGCGGCCGTCGTGTTGAAGGCCGCCGCCAGGCTGCGTACCTCCGGCGGGCCCGACGTCACCTTCACGCTCGCCGGTGTCGAACTCCCGTCGGCCAGGCGGTGTGTGGCCTCCTCCAGTTGCCGGATGGGGCGGCCCGTCCAGCGGGCGAAGGCGAACGCCACCGCCGCGACGCCGGTGAGCACCGCGAGCCCGGCAGCGGCCAGGATGAGCCAGACGTGGTGCACGCGCGCGTGCACCATCTCGGTCGGCAGCGTGATGCGTACGGCGCCCGATGCTCCCGTGCCCGCCGTCGCGTGACCCACGGGGGCCGCCACCGCCAGGTAGCTCACCCCGCCGATCGTCGTCGTGCGTACGTCGGTGGTGGCCTGGCCGCGCAGGGCCGCGGCGACCTCGGGGCGGGACGCCTGCGCGCGTTCCTCGGTGGCGGAGAGTTGGTGCGAGGTGGCGAGGAGGGCGCCGTCCGCGTCGAGAATGACCACCTGCCCGCCGATGCGCGCGGCACAGTGCTTCGCCCGGGCGATCAGCTCGTCGCGGCGGTGGGCGCTCAGGGACAGCGCGGCGAAGGCCGCCACCGACTCCGCCTCGTCGTTGGCGGCGTTGACGACCCGCTCCTGCTCGGCCCGCGAGTAGACGAAGCCCAGCGGGATCTCCAGGCCGAGCAGGACCAGCGCGGCGAGGCTCAGATAGCTCAGCAGCAGGCGGCGGGTCATGAGGCCGCGGCCTCGGGGGCGTGCCGCCGCCTGCCCCGGCCCTGGCCGGGGGTGCGTACGGCGAGCCGGAAGCCGACACCTCGCAGGGTCTGGATCCACGCCGGGTCGCCCAGCTTCCGGCGCAGTGTCGCCACGTGTACGTCCAGCGTCTTGGTCGGGCCCTGGTAGTGGTCGTCCCAGACGCGGTTGAGGATCTGCTGCCGGGAGTACACCGCGCCCGGGTCCTCGGACAGCAGTGCCAGCAACTCGAACTCCTTCGGCGTCAGCGCGACCGGCGTCTCACCCACCCACACCTGCCGCGTCCGCCGGTCGACGACGAGGGGGCCGGGGGGCATCGGCCTGTCGGGTGCGTGCGCGGGGTCGCGTGGGGTGGGGACTTCGGGGAGGGCCTGTTCGTAGGCGGGGGGCTCGTACACGGGTGGTTCGTATACGGGGGTCTCGTACGCGGGGGTCTCGTACATGGGGGGTTCGTACGCAGGGGGGTTGAGCGGGGCGTAGGCCGGGGTGCCGTGGGGTGGGGTGGGGTACGTGGGCGTGGCGTACGCGGGGGTGCCGTGTGCCGGGGTCTCGTACGCGGCTGTCCAGTCGTAGGTGCCGCCCGGCTCGGGACTGCCTGTCGACTGGTAGGCGTACGAGGGCTGTTGGCCCTGCGGCGGGGGTGCCGGGACCGGCACCGGCATGGGGACGGGGGTCGGCATGGGGACGGGGGTCGGTGTCGGCTCGTGTGTCCATGACGTCGGCTGGGCCGGCGGTCGTACGTGGCGGCGGGACACCGCTCGTATCCGGGCCACCAGTTCGCGGATGCTGAATGGTTTCGCCAAGTAGTCGTCGGCGCCCAGCTCCAGGCCCAGTACGCGGTCGGCCTCCTCGCCGCGCGCGCTGAGGATGATGATCGGGACGTCGGAGGTGCGGCGGATGCCGCGGCAGACGTCGATGCCGTCCATGTCGGGCAGGCCGAGGTCCAGCAGGACGACATCGCCGTGCGGCCCTCTCAGTCCGTCCGCGCCCGTGGCGACATGGTGGACCGTCAGACCGAAGTTCCGCAGCCCCTCGGCGAGAGGTTCGGCGATCGTCTCGTCGTCCTCGATGAGCAGCACTCGTACGCCCATGGCGGCCTGTCTCCTGACGTCCGGACAACACGAATCCCGTGTTGTGGGGTCGACACGCTACAAGAGATCACGCAGTTGTGGACGGGGAATCCGGGCCATTGTGAAATGACCCTCAGGAAACCCCGGTATGCGCTCGTCCGGATCGTCTCGAAGATCTGTCGAGCTGAAATCTGTGGGAAAACTGGCGGCGCTTTAGTGTTCCCTTAACCTTCCTCTGGTCATCGCTCTCCTAGGGTCGTAGTGCCTGGTCGGAACCAGTGTAAAGGCCGTATAAGGGCATCCTTCAGGATTCTCAGGAATTTCAGGGAGGCATGATGAAGGCGTTGTTGGATCGCGCCCGGTCGTTCAAGCGACGGGTCGACTTCGAGAGCGACGAATACCGGAAACTGGCCGTCGGCCAATTTCCCGAGGCGCTCTTCATTACCTGCTCGGACTCGCGGGTCATTCCCGCGCTGATCACCGGGGCACGGCCCGGCGAGATATTCGAGCTGCGAAACGCGGGCAACATCGTGCCGCCGCACGACGCGTACGGGGCCGCCTCCGGTGAGGCCGCCACCATCGAGTACGCGCTGGAGGTGCTCGGCGTTCAGGACATCGTCGTATGCGGTCACTCACACTGTGGGGCCATGGGGGCGCTGAAGCACGGCGCGGACCTGTCCGGGCTGCCCCGGGTCGACGCGTGGCTGGACTACGCCCGGCCCGCGCTCGAACCCGCGCTGGGCGGGACGGCCGCGGAGGAGGACGGGGCCGGGGATCTGGGGCTGCGGGAGGTCGTGCAGCTCAACGTCCGTAACCAGCTGGCCGTACTGCGTGGTTACCCGGTCGCCAGGCAGCAGCTCGACGCGGGGCGGCTGCGGCTGCACGGCTGGTACTACGAGATCGACACCGGCACGGTCCATGAGCTGGACGAGGACGGCCGGTTCCGGGTGCACGGGTCATGAGCGGGGCGCATGCGCACAGGGCCTCGCGGGTGGCCAAGGCCGAGGCTCCTCATGAACCCTACGAGTCCAAGCCGGCCAAGGCCTCGGGTGGTTCCCGTTCCGCGAAGGGTGGCTCCGGTGGTCGTGTCGACCTCGGTACGGAGATCACCGCCTCCCTCGTCGTGTTCCTGGTCGCGCTGCCGCTCTGTATCGGGGTGGCCGTCGCGTCCGGTGTGCCGGCCGAGCTGGGCATCATCTCGGGGGTGATCGGCGGTCTGGTCGTCGGTGCGGTGCGGGGCAGCACCCTCCAGGTGAGCGGGCCGGCGGCCGGACTCGCCGCGCTCGTAGCGGAGACCGTGCTGGAGTTCGGCGTGGCGATGCTCGGTGTGATCGTCCTCTTCTCCGGCATCCTGCAGATCGTGCTGGGGCTCGTGAAGCTCGGCCGGATGTTCCAGGCGATCTCGCTGGCCGTGGTGCAGGGCATGCTCGCGGGGATCGGACTGCCGCTGATGTTCAGCCAGTTGTACCCGATGTCCGATGCCAAGGCCCCCGGCACCCCGCTGGAGAACATGGCCGGGGTCCCCGGGCTGATCGCCGACACCGCGACCGATCCGCAGGCGCTGATCGCCGCCGGGCTCGGTGTCGTGACGATCGTCCTGAGCTTCCTGTGGAAGAAGGTGCCGGGGCCGGTCAGGAAGATGCCGGCCGCGCTCGTGGCCGTCGGGATCGGCATCGGGGTGGCCTCGCTGCCGGGTGTGGACGTGAAGACGCTCCAGGTCGGCAATCTGCTGGCGTCCGTGGATGTGCCGGGGCCGGAGCAGTTGGCGGGGCTGGCCGACGCGGGGATCATCACGGCGATCCTCACCTTCACCGTCATCGCGTCGGCGGAGAGTCTGTTCACCGCGGCGGCCGTGGACCGGATGCACAACGGGCCGCGTACGCGTTACAACACCGAGCTCATCGCCCAGGGGGCCGGGAACACGATCGCCGGGGTGCTCGGGGCGCTGCCCGTCACCGCGGTCGTCGCCCGCAGCTCGGCGAACGTCCAGGCCGGGGCGAAGACCCGTATCTCCCGTACGCTGCACGGTCTTTGGCTGCTCGCCTTCGCGCTGCTGCTGCCGCAGGTGCTGGCGCTGATCCCCATCTCGGTGCTCGCGGGTGTCCTCGTGCACAGCGGCTGGAAGCTGTTCGCGCCGGAGGAGTTCCCGAAGATGTGGCGGCAGGACCGGGGTGAGTTCGCGGTCATGACGGTCACGACGCTGGTGATCACGGCGACGGCGCTGTTGGAGGGCGTACTCATCGGGTTGGCCGCGGGTGTCGTGCTGGCCGCGTTGCGGATGTCCCAGACCGTGGTGCGGCAGCACATCGAGGACGACACGGCCAAGGTGGTGATGGCGGGGAACGCGACGTTCCTGCGGTTGCCGCGGCTCATCGACGCCCTGGAGAACGCCGCCGCCTCCGGCAAGCCGCGGATTCGACTGGATCTGCTCGGGGTGACTCATCTCGATCACGCGTGTCGGACTCAGGTGGAGGAGTTCGTGGCGCAGCAGCGGGGGGCTGGGCTGCGGGTGGAGTTGTTGATGCCGGATCTGGGGAAGGTCGGTGCTGCGGGGAAGGTGAGTGCCGAGGTGGCGGCAGCGGTGGCCGGGGGCGAGGGAATGCCGGAGCCCTTGGATTCGAGTCCCGACCGCTTGACTCCTCACCGCTTGACCCCGGACCGCTCGACTCCCGACGGCTCGACTCCGGGTTACTCGGCTCCGGGTTACTCAGCTCCGGATCACGTGGCTCCGACCTGGGATTACTCGACCATGCCTCGGGACTTCTCGCCTCCGGCAGCGGGTGTGGAGGTGGGGGTGGACGAGGCCCATGCGTGGGACTTCGCGGGTGTCGGGGCGGCGAGTGTGGGGAATCCGGGGAACCAGCGGTCCTCCGGGCCTGGGCCCACGGCTGAGTGGTTCTATCTCGATACGCGGCCTATGCCGGGGGCGGAGGAGTCCGGGTCGCCGTTGCCTCGGCGGGGGCGTGACTGGGCCGAGTGACGGGGGTTCTTTCCTGCCCCTGCCCCTGCCCCTGCCCCTGCCCCTGCCCCTGCCCCTGCCCTTGCGCTCGCCCTCGCCCTCGCCGCGGTCAGGACAGCGGCAGCCGGCGCCGAGCAGCACGATCAGCAGGAAGAGCCCGGAGACCATGTCGCGGACGGCCTTGACCGACAGCCGGGCGCGGAGGTCGGGGTCGTCGGTGCGGGTGCCGGGGATGCCGAAGCCTGCCGCGGCCTTCAGGCCCACAGGAAGCGGCTGGGGCGTCGGCCGGAGACGCTCGCGGGGGCTGTCGTACGCTGAGGCAACATAGCGCCTCGCTTGGGAGGGAGCCGTCCATGGCCGGCTGGAACGTGCATGACATCCCCGACCAGAGTGGCCGCACGGCCGTCGTGACCGGTGCCAACAGCGGGATCGGATACGTCGCCGCCCGTGAACTCGCCCGCCGCGGCGCCCATGTGGTCCTCGCCTGTAGGAGTGAGGAACGCGGGGCCGCCGCCCGGGAGCGGATGGTGGGTGAAGTGCCGGGCGCCACAATTCAGTTGGCGCGGCTCGATCTGGGGGATCTGGACTCCGTGCGGGAGTTCGCCGACGGCTACCGCCGCGCTCACGAGCACCTCGATCTGCTCGTCAACAACGCCGGTGTGATGGCCGTGGCCCAGGGCCGTACCGCCGACGGGTTCGAGACGCAGTTCGGCACCAACCACCTCGGGCACTTCGCGCTCACCGGACTGCTGCTCCCCGCCCTCCTCGCCGCACCCGCCGGCGCCCGCGTCGTGACCCTCTCCAGCATGATGCACATGCGGTCGAACATCGACATCGACGACCTCAACAGCCGACGCGGCTACCGTCGTTGGACCGCCTACTCCCGCTCCAAGACCGCCAACCTGCTCTTCACGCACGAACTGGCCCGGCGGCTCACCGCCACCGGCTCGGACGTCGTCGCGGCGGCCGCGCACCCCGGGTACGCGGCGACCAACCTCCAGACCGCCGGGCCCAGTGCGGAGGGGCGCAAGGGCGCCGAGTGGTTCATGCGGATCGGGAACCGGGTCTTCGCCCAGTCCGCCGAGGCCGGCGCCCTGCCCACTCTCTACGCCGCCACCGCGCCCGGCGTCGGCCCCGACACCTTCGTCGGGCCGTCCTTCGCGATGTGGCGCGGCGCTCCCACCACGTCGAAGCGGGCCCCCTGGACCCTCGACGACCGCGCGGGCGAACTCCTCTGGGAGGCCTCGGAGGAGCTGACCGGGGTGACGTACGACGCCCTCAAGGCGTGACGGCCACCCGCAACAGCAGCACCAACAGCATGAGGCCGAGGGCGAGCGGATCGCGGTCGGCGGCCGGTTCGCCCTGTGCCCGGGCGCGGACCAGTGCCGAGTGCAGCTCGGTCTCCAACTGGTCCCAGCTGTGTGTAGGTGCCGGCCCGGCCGACACCGGGATGCTCGACGAGGTCGGACATCGACGTCGAAGCCGCGCTGCCGGAACAGCTCCAGGGCTGCCCGCAGCGCGGCTTCGGGATGGAACTCCTTGGTCCTGGCCACGTACCGCAGCCCAGGTTCCATGAGAACGATCAGTCGAGAATCGCCATCGTGAGTCGAGATTCGCCGTCGTGAGCCGATCTCGTGGGTCTACGCCGCCCGCACCTCGTACGTCACGATCCGCACCGACTCGTCGTCCAGGCACTGCCCGCTCTCCAGGTCGAAGCGCTGCTTCAGGAGCGGGGAGGCCACGAACGGGCGGCCCTGCTGGCTGCCGGTCAGGCCGCGGGAGAGGACGGCGGCGCCGCCGAACGGGTCGCGGTTGTCGACGGCGTACAGCTTGCCCGCGCGGTCGAGGAAGAGCGCGGCCTGGTTGCCGTCGGGCAGCAGGGCCGCCACGCCCCGGCCGGGCAGCAGCACGTTCAGATCGCAGACCGTGAACCAGTCGTCGTTCACAAGCAGTTGGACCTTCAGGTCCGTCTTCTCGGGGGCGAGGGTCATCGCTGGGCGCTTCCTTCCAGGACTTCTTCGGCGGCGGCGGGCCGCAGGCCGATGGACAGCAGCGGCAGGTCGGGCTTGATCTGGTCGCGCTCGGGGACGAAGCCGACGACCGGGTCCGGGGTGTCGGGGGCGTTGACGAAGGACACGAACCGGGCGAGCTTCTCGGGGTCGTTGATGGTCGACGCCCACTCGTCGGCGTAGTGGGACACATGGTCCGTCATCAGGGACTCCAGCTCCTCGCAGATGCCGAGGGAGTCCTCCACGACCACGTCGCGTACGTGGTCCAGGCCGCCGGGAATGCGCTCCAGCCAGGTCGACGTGCGCTCCAGGCGGTCCGCGGTGCGGATGTAGAACATCAGGAAGCGGTCGATCAGCTTGATCAGTTCGGTGTCCGACAGGTCCTGGGCCAGCAGGTCCGCGTGGCGCGGGGTGGCGCCGCCGTTGCCGCCGACGTACAGGTTCCAGCCGCCCGAGGTGGCGATGATGCCGAAGTCCTTCGACTGGGCCTCCGCGCACTCGCGGGCGCAGCCGGAGACCGCCGACTTGAGCTTGTGGGGCGACCTGAGCCCCCGGTAGCGCAGCTCCAGGTCGATCGCCATGCGGACCGAGTCCTGGACGCCGTACCGGCACCAGGTCTGGCCGACGCAGGACTTCACTGTACGGAGCGACTTGCCGTAGGCGTGGCCGGACTCGAAGCCGGCGTCCACCAACCGGGTCCAGATCAGGGGGAGTTGCTCGACGCGCGCGCCGAACATGTCGATGCGCTGGCCGCCGGTGATCTTCGTGTAGAGGCCGAAGTCGCGGGCGATCTCGCCGATCACGATCAGGCCCTCGGGGGTGATCTCACCGCCGGGGATGCGGGGGACGACCGAGTACGAGCCGTTCTTCTGGAGGTTGGCCAGGAAGTGGTCGTTGGTCTCCTGCAGCGCCGCCTGCTCGCCGTCGAGGACATAGCCGCTCGCGCCGATGGTCGGGGCGAGGGAGGCGATGATCGAGGCGACCGCCGGCTTGCAGATGTCGCAGCCGTCGCCGCCCTTGGCCTCGTCGCGGCCGTAACGGTCCAGCAGGTCCTGGTAGGTGTTGATGCGCAGGGCGAGGACGATCTCGTACAGCTCCTCGCGGGTCTGCGAGAAGCAGGCGCACAGGCCCTTGTCGACCACCACACCGCTGGCTTCGAGCTCGGCGGTGACCAGCTGGCCGAGGACCTTGACGCAGGAGCCGCAGGTCGTACCGGCCTTGGTGCACTTCTTCACCTCGGGCACGGTGGTGCAGTTGTGCTCGGTGACCGCGCCGCGGATCGTGCCCTTGCGGACGTTGTTGCAGGAGCAGATGATCGCGTCGTCCGGCAGCGCGGACGGGCCGAGCTGGACGGACTCCCCGGCGCCGGCGGGCAGCACCAGCGACTCGGGCGAGACCGGCGGGACCGAACCGGTGAACGCCTTCAGGGTGCCGTAGGCTTCCGCGTCGCCGACCAGGATGCCGCCGAGCAGCGTGCCGTCCCGGCCGATGACCAGCTTCTTGTACAGGCCCGAGCGGGAGTCGGAGTAGACGACGTCGAGGCAGTCGGCGGTCGCGCCGTGCGCGTCACCGAAGGAGGCCACGTCCACGCCGAGCAGCTTCAGCTTGGTGGACAGGTCGGCGCCGGTGAAGGACGCCTCGTCCGCCGCGATCGTCGCGGCGGCCGTCTCCGCCTGCTCGTAACCGGGGGCCACCAGGCCGTACACCCGGCCGTCCGCGGCCAGCGCGCACTCGCCGATCGCGAACACGTGCGGGTCGTTGACCGTGCGGCACTGCTCGTCGACGCTGATGCCGCCGCGCTCGCCGACCGTCAGACCGCAGTCGCGGGCCAGCTGGTCGCGGGGGCGGACACCGGCGGAGAACACCACCAGGTCGGTGCTGAGTTCGGAGCCGTCGGACAGCTTCATCCCGGTGACCGCGCCGTTCTCGCCGACGACGATCTCCTGCGTGCCCACACCGGTGTGGACGGACAGGCCCATGTCCTCGATGGTGCGCAGCAGGGCCGCGCCACCGCCTTCGTCCACCTGCACCGGCATCAGCCGCGGCGCGAACTCCACGATGTGCGAGGTCAGCCCGAGGCCCTTCAGGGCGCCCGCCGCCTCAAGACCCAGCAGACCGCCGCCGACCACGGCACCGACCTGGGCCTTCTTCGAGTACTCCTCGATCGCGAGCAGGTCCTCGATCGTGCGGTAGACGAAGCAGCCCTCGGCGTCCTTGTTCGGGACCGGCGGCACGAAGGGGAACGAGCCGGTGGCGAGGACGAGGGTCTCGTACTCGAAGACCTGGCCGGAGCGGGCCGTGACCGTCTTCGCCTCGCGGTCGACGGTCTCGGCCGGGTCACCGACGTACAGCTCGATGCCGTGCTGCTCGATGAACGCCATGTCGGTCATCGACAGGTCCTCGGGCGTCTTGCCCGAGAAGTACGAGGTGAGCGCGACGCGGTCGTACGCGGGACGCGGCTCCTCGCACAACACGACCACGCGGTGCGTGGCGGTCAGGCCGCGCTCGGCGAGCGCTTCGAGGAAGCGCTGGCCGACCATGCCGTGGCCGACGAGCACGATCGTGGGGGTGGCCCCCAGGGTGGCGGTCATCAGGAGCCTCCATCGTTGGTGAGCAGGTGGAGCAGGGGGCCGCCGTCAGTGGGGAGCGGCTCTGCTCCCTCCCAGGCGCGGGCGAGCGCGCCGACGGTGCCGAGTTCGCCGACGAGGACCCCGCCGACCAGGCGGTCGTCGCGGACGACGACCTTGCGATACGTGCCGCGGGTGGCGTCGGCGAGCTGGATGACGTCGTCCCCGGGCCGGGGCTCGGGCTCGCCGAACGCGGCGAGATCGAGGAAGTCCGCTCCGGCGAGCGTCAGCCGGGTCAGGGCGCGGGTGCCGGTGTAACGGGAGTTCACGTCCCCCGCCAGCAGCTCGGCGAGCGCGTCGGCCTGTTCGAGCGCCGGGGTGGCGAGCCCGTAGACCGTGCCCTCGAACTGGGCGCAGTCGCCGATCGCGTGGATGTGCGGGTCGGAGCTGCGCAGCTCCTCGTCGACGATGACGCCCTTGTGCACCGCGAGCCCCGCCTCCTGCGCCAGACCCACCCGGGGGTGGACGCCGCAGGCGATGACGACGAGGTCGGCGTCGAGCGCGTAGCCGTCGGCCAGGGACACCGACCGTACGGTTCCGCCGATGCTGCGCACGGCCCGTACACGGGTCTCGGTGTGCACCTCGACGCCGAGGTCGGCGAGATGCCGGCGGACCAGCTTCGAGGCGGACGGGTCGAGCTGGCGCTCCATCAGCCGCTCGCCCTGCTGGGCGAGGACGACCTGGGCGCCGCGCTGGGCGAGCGCCCGGGCGGCGGAGACACCGAGGAGCCCGCCGCCGATGACGACGGCACGCACACCCGGCCGGACGGCCTTCGACAGCCCGAGGCAGTCGTCCATCGTCCTGAAGGCGTGCACACCGTCGGGGAACTCGTGCCGCTCGGGGTCCCACAGGCCGCGCAGCGGCGGCAGCACGGGGTTCGAGCCGGTCGCGAGGACGAGGGTGTCGTAGGAGAGCTCCGTACCGTCCGCGAGATGTACGGCTCGCATCTCGCGGTCGATACGGACGACCCGGCCGCGGGTCAGCTGCGGCGGCGCGGGCAGCGCGATGACCTCGGGGGCGTACCGACCGGCCAGGACATCGGCGAGCAGCACCCGGTTGTACGGTGTGTGCTCCTCCTCGCCCACGAGCGTGGCGGGCACACCGAGCTCTCCGAGCCGCCGGGCGAGACGTACGCCCGCCAGGCCGGAGCCGATCACCACCACGCGATTGTTCGAGGTCATGCCCTTGAGCGTGCGGTGCCGGTGTTTCCCGACCGCATCACGTCTGTTTCTCGCGAGGAACGCTGCCCTCCTCGCGCCCCCGAGGGGAGTGTGAGGGGTTTCCGGCGCGGCGGGGTGGAGTGTGAGGACAGCCGCCGAAGCGCCGCTGACCTGGTGATACGGATGGGATACGGGCGTATACGGGAGGGCGGGGGCGGGAGCGCGGGTGGTCGTGCGCGCCGGGCCCCGGGTGCCGTAGCTCACGTCCGGCCCCCGCGCCGCCGCCGGAAGCCCACAAGACGCCCAGGTCGATGGAGGGCACACCTGTCCCGCCCCGTAGGGTCGCGATCATGCCCGACATATCCCTGACCACGGTCGTCGTCCTCTGCCTCGCGGCCCTCGCGGCCGGCTGGATCGACGCGGTCGTGGGCGGTGGCGGACTGCTCCTGCTCCCCACCCTCCTGCTCGGCCTGCCGAACGGCGCCTCGGCCGCGCAGTACGCGCTCGGCACCAACAAGGCGGTGGCCATCGTCGGCACGACGGGCGCGGCGGTGACATACGCGCGCCGCACCCCGGTCGACGTGCGGATCGCCGTACGGATCGGCCTCGCGGCGCTCGCCGGGTCCACGGCCGGTGCCTTCGTGGCCGCCGGGATGAGCACGGACGTGCTGAAGCCGGTGGTCATGGTGGTGCTGCTGGCCGTGGGCACCCTCGTGATCCTGCGCCCCTCCTTCGGCACGGCCCCCTCCACCGGGCCGGTCTCCGCGCGCCGCGTCCTCGCCGCGATCGGCCTCGCGGGCGTCGGCATCGGCTTCTACGACGGCCTCATCGGCCCCGGCACCGGCACCTTCCTGGTCCTGGCCCTGACCGCCGTCCTCCACCTCGACCTGGTCACCGCCTCCGCCACCGCCAAGATCGTCAACTGCTGCACCAACGCCGGCGCCCTCGCCACCTTCGCCTGGAAGGGCACGGTGTACTGGCAGCTGGCCGCGCTGATGGCCGTCTTCAACCTGGTCGGGGGGACGGTCGGGGCCCGCACCGCGCTGAAGAAGGGCAGCGGGTTCGTCCGGGTCGTGCTGCTGACGGTGGTGTTCACGCTGGTGGTGAAGATGGGGTACGAACAGTGGGTGGGCTGACGGAGGTGCCGGCGGAGGTGCGGCAGTCGGCCGGCCGGCGCCCGTCGGTGTTCCGGCTCAGGCCCCTCGGGCGCCAGGCGGCCTGACGGAGGTCTGACGGCCTGCCGCGCGAGGACACGGGGAGGCCGACGATCAGCCGACGTGGCTTCCCGCGAGGTGCGCGAACACGACCACGTTCCCCCGGTAACCGGTCGCCCTCGAATACCCCCCGCCGCAGGTGATGACCCGCAACTCCGGCCTCCGCGCCGCCCCGTACACCTTCTCGTCGGGGAAGTCCCGCGCGTCGTACGCCTCCACCGCGTCCACGGTGAACACCGCGACGCTGCCGTCCCGCCGGTCCACCTCGATGGTGGCGCCGCGTCTCAGCGCGCCCAGCCGGTAGAAGACGGCGGGCCCCTCCGCGTTGTCGACGTGCCCGGCGACGATCGAGGTGCCCCGCTCACCGGGGGTGGTGCCCGCCTCGTACCAGCCGGCGAGGTTGCTCGGCCGCGCGGGCGGGACGTCGAGGCTGCCGGTGGGGGTGAGGCCGAGGCCCATGAGGGGGGCGTCCACGTGCAGGGACGGGATGCGGACGCGGTCGGGCGGGGAGGGGGCGAGCGCGGGCGCGGCCGGTCTCTCCGCCCGGGGGCTGCCGTGGGCCTGGGCGGCCGACGGCTGCGGAGGCGGATGGGAGGCGGTGCCGTTGCGCAGCAGCCAGGCGCCGGCGCAGAGGGCTACGACGGTGACGCCCGCTATGGCGGAGTTGGCGAACCGGCGCACACGGGGCTCCTGTCGGGGTCGGCTGGTTGTTCCTCCCCTCCGGGCCGCGAGGGGCGTCGGGCCCGGAGGGGAGGGGACCGCGGTACCGGTGGACGGACGGCGGAGGGTGTCCGTCAGATCCCGTCGCCTCTCGCCCGGCGATGCAGGAGCCAGGTACCGCCCGCGGCGGCGACGGCGAGAGCCGCCACGCCGGCCGCGGTCTGCACGGGGTCGGGACCGAGCGCGCCACCGACCCCCGTCTTCACGCTTCCTCGCGGATGCGTCGGATGCGCCGGCCGCTGTTCCCGCGTGCCGGTGAGGGCGACCACCAGGTCGCCGGTGACCCGCCGGCCACCGCGCGAGCAGGTCGCGACGATCTCGTACGTCCCCGGCTGGGCGCTCGGCGGCACCTCGAACCGCCCGGTGGGCCGCCGTGCTCCGGCGCCGGGCGCGAGGGAGAAGGAGCCCGCCCCGACCGCGCTGGCGTCACCGGCCGCGGTACCGCCCACGCCGCAGCCCGCCGCGGTCGCGATGACCTCGGCGCCCGGGACGACACCGACCGGGGCCAGCTCCAGCCGTCCGCCGCCCGCGTCGCCGTACACGGGCGCGGCGGCCGACCCCGCGACGGCGACGGCCAGCGCGGTTCCGGTCAGCAGCCGGGCGGTACGGACGGTTCGGGCGCTACGTCGCATCGGGCCTGTTCCTCCGAGCTCACTTCCGGGGTTCCTGCTCCTTCGAGGTAAGTGCCAGCGGGGGCCGAGCGCTCCCTGAGACCACGTCAGAAATGTGGTGAACGGGTGGTGGAGGGAGGCCGGCCGGTACTCGGCGGAGTGCGGATGGCTTGCGTTTCAGCAGGTCATCGCGGTGGTGCGGGAGGCGACTCGGAAAAGAACGGCTGGACGGGGGTCGAGAGCTGTGAACGGGTGACGGCGGTGGCTTGACCTCAAGCAAGGTTGAGGCATGAGGGTGGCCGTCATGGAAACCGCCATGGATACCTCAACAGATGTTCGTGTCGCGCCGGTCCGGGTGACGGTGGTGATCGGCAGCAACCGGGCCGGCCGGTTCGGGTCGGTGGTCGCCGACTGGCTGCTGGACCGGGTGCGCGGGCGCGACGACTTCGAGGTCGACGTCGTGGACGTCGCCGAGACCGACGACCTCCCGACGACCTTCGCCCCGACCCCGGAGGCGACGGCACGACTGGCCGGGATCACCCCGAAGCTCGCCGCCGCCGAGGCGTTCATCGTGCTGACCCCCGAGTACAACCACTCCTATCCGGCAGCCCTGAAGAACCTCATCGACTGGCACTTCCACGAGTGGCGCGCCAAACCGGTCGCCCTCGTCTCCTACGGCGGCCTCGCGGGCGGCCTCCGCGCGGTGGAACACCTACGGCAGGTCTTCGCCGAACTCCACGCGACCACCGTCCGCGACACGGTGTCCTTCCACAACGCCCACGCCTCCTTCGACGACACCGGTCACCTCAGGGACCCGTCCGGCCCGGATGCCGCGGCGAAGGTGATGCTGGATCAGCTGGGTTGGTGGGGGAAGGGGCTGAGGGAGGCGCGGGGGAGGTGGCCGTACGAGGGGTGACGAAGGTGACGGGGGTGAGGGGCGACGGGGTGCGGGGGCCGGCTGTGCCGCCCCCCGCCGGACGCCTTGTTCCGGCGGCGGGCTCGCGTCCCGGCTGGGTCGGGAGGCTCGGGTGCCGGAGCCTCCCGGCTGGGGCCCGGAGGCTCCGGCGCCGAACCGCTGCCGGGCCGGCGGCCGTCGGCCGTCGGCCGAACTGCCGTACGTCCGGTCGACGGCCGTGTCGGCCACCCGCTCAGCAGTTGCCACCAGGAGGGGTGGGCGGGGTGGGCGGGGTGGGCTCGGCCGGCTCCGGGTCTGCCGGTGCCGGGTCCACGGGGGTGGGCGTCGTCGGTGCCGGGTCGGTGACCTCCGGCGTGGTGGGCGTCTCGTCGACCGGGGTGGGGTCCACGGGGGTCGGGTCGGTCGGCTCCGGGGCCGGGGGAGTCTCCGGAGTCGGGTCCGTGGGGTAGCCGTCGCCCGGGGTTTCGGGCTCCGGCGTGTCCGTCACCGGGGTTTCGGGCTCCGGGGTTTCGGGCTCCGGCGTGTCCGTCACCGGGGTTTCGGGCTCCGGGGTTTCGGGCTCCGGCGTGTCCGTCACCGGGGTTTCGGGCTCCGGCGTCTCCGTGTCGGGGTCCTCTGCCCCGGGGTAGTCCGTGCCGGGGTCCTCCGTCCCGGGCGTCTCGGTGTCGGGCGTTCCCGGGGTCTCGGGCGTGTCCGTGTCGGGCGTGCCCGGGGTCTCGGTCCCCGGTGTCTCCGGTGTCTCCGGTGTCTCCGGTGTCTCCGGCGTCTCGGGTGTCTCCACCTCAGGCGTCCCCGGCCCCTCCGGCTCCGTCACCGGAGGGTCAGGCACGACCACACCCGTCCCGTCCCCGTCTCCGTCGCCTGAGCCCTCTCCCGTTCCCGCCTCCGTCCCCGTTCCCGTTTCCTCGTCCCCGCCCTCCGCGGGCTCGTCCTCCTCGACAACCGGCCCCGTGACCTCCGGCGCCGTCCCCTCCCGCACCCCCGTGCCGCCGCCGTCGGCCGCCTCGTCGGCCCCCGGCCGGACAACCTCCGACACCGGCCCCCTGGCGCCGGCCGACGCGCCGGCATCCGCCGCGCCCCGTCCGTTGTCCGCCAACGTCACGATGTCCCTGACCCGGTCCCGCCCGTCGGACTTCTCCGTGGCCGGCCCCTGCGGCAGCTGGGCCACCGGTGCCTCCGCGACCGGTATGCGCCGTAGCGGGACCGAGGACGGGCCGAGTGAGCCGAGGACGATGCCGGCCGCGACGGCGGCGGCAGCCGCGGCCGTGCCGACCGCGACCGCCGTCGGCGCCTTCACCTTCGCCCCGCCGGTCACGGTGTGCTGTACCGCGTGCAGCAACTGACCCCCGCCGTGCGCGCCCAGCGCGGACGCCGAGGCGAAGGACGACAGCAGGTACTTGCCGGTGCCGCCCACCGCGAACACCAGCAGGGCCGGGCCGACGAGCGCGGGCAGCCGGTCGTTCGTGCGCATCAGCGCCGCGAGCCGCGCCCGGCAGTCGTCGCACCCGTCGACATGCCCGAGCAACTGCTCGGACTGCCGCGCCGAGGCCGTACCGCGTACGTACGCGGGTATCCGCCCCCAATACGCCTCGCACGCGGGATCGTTCGGCACCCCGGGCTGCACCCGCAGAAAGGCCTGGCGCATCCCCTCACGGGCCCGGTGCAGCAGCACCGCCGTCGCGCCCTGCTTGGCGCCGATGTGCCGCCCGACCGCCTCCAGCGGCTGCCCCTCCGCCTCGGCCAGCCACAACGCCTCCACCCACCGCTCGGGCAACTGCCCCAGCACCCGCACCAGCAGGTCGACGGAGGACACCTGCTCGGCCGGGTCGTCGGCGTGACCGCCGGCGGCACCCACGGGACCGCCCGCGCCACCCGCCTCGACCCGCTCGGCGGCGGTCAGCGGATCCTGCGGCGTCTCCCGCGTGGCGCTCCCGACGGCGGCCGCGAGATGACGGACCGTCGTCATCAGATACGCCGGTACGTTGTCGATCTCGTGCCCCGCGGACATCCGCCGCCAGACCCGGAAGTGCGCCTCCGCGACGAGATCCTCGGCCGCCCAGCTGTTCCGGGTGAGGGAGCGGGCGTACGCGACGAGCCGCGGGTGCTGCTCCTCGAAGATCTGCGTGTACTCGATGGTGGCGGTGGCGTGACCGTCGTTCATGGCAGGAACGCTCTCTCAGTGGCCTGCTGATGGGACGACGATGATTTTGTATGGCCAGATGGCAAAAAGTTAAACAATCTACAGAAGGTGATACACGTCACAGTGAGTTACTTCTGTATCGGCGTAATACCGGGCCCCTCCCCGAGGTCGAGAAGGCACAGCACCTCACGACCGCCGACGCCGCCCGAATCGGAGCCCCCCATGCACACCGTTCTCGAACAGCCCGCCCTCGCCCGCCTGGTCACCCCCGACTACGAGGAGGTCCCCGTACGCGTCACCCTGCGCTACACCTCCGCCGACCCCTTCGCCGTGCACATCGACTTCCCGCCCGCGGCCTCGGCCGACGACGAGGGCGTGACCTGGACGTTCGCCCGCACCCTCCTCGCCGAGGGTCTCACCGCCCCGACCGGCATCGGCGACGTCCACATCTGGCCCTGCGGCCCGACCCGCACGGTCGTCGAACTCCACTCCCCGTACGGCATGGCCATGATCCTCTTCGGCAGAGCCGCCCTCCACCGCTTCCTGCGCCGCTCGTTCACGGTCGTCGCACCGGGCGGAGAAGACCTGGAACCGGTCCTCGACGACGGCCTCGCCTCCCTCCTGGGCGGGGTGTGACCGCGTGCGCCGGTCCCTCGGCCGGGCCGTACCAGGGCCCGCCGGAAGGGCCCTAGGGCCTGTTCCAGGTTTCCCGCCTGCCCCGCGACGCCCGGCACGGCACCTCGCCGCACGGCCGGATCATCCAAGTACGTCCAGTACGAGGACGATCCGGCCGCACGCCGAGGCACCGCGCCGGACGCCGCAGGGCCCGCCCTACGGGCGGACGACGGGAAACCTGGAACAGGCCCTAGACGAGATGCGCGAAGACCACCAGGTTCTCCGTGTAGTCCTTGGCCTCGTGGTCGTAGCTCCCGGCGCAGGTGATCAGGCGCACCTGGGCCTGGTCCGTGTCGGCGTACACGCGCTCGTTCGGAAAGCGGTCCTTCTCGAAGGACTCCGAGCCGTCGACGACGAAGGAGGCCTTGCTCCCGTCCTCCCGCACGACATGGAACTCGTCGCCCTTCTTCAGGTCGCTGAGGCTCGCGAACACGGCCGGGGACGTCGCGGTGTCCACATGCCCGGCGATGATCGAGGTGCCCGCCTCGCCCGGGGAGACGCCCTTGGCGTACCAGCCGACGAGATTGGTGTCCTTGGCCGGAGGGGGCTCCAACTGCCCCGAGCGGTCGATGGCGAGGTCGGTGAAGGGGGCGTCGACGAAGATCTTCGGAATGACGAGACGGGTCGGCCGGGACCGGGGCAGCCGCTTGCCCGCCGACCGCGTGTCCGAGGGCGCGGACGGTGCGGCGGATTCGGAGGCGGGGACCTGCGGGGCGTGTCGCGCGGGACCGGACGACTCCTTGTCGCCGTCCCCACCGGAGCCCCCGACCACGATCACTGTGGCGACGAGTACGACGAGGCCCCAGAACACGGCCGCGCTCACCCGGGCCAACCGCCGGGACGACCTTCCGGAGAGCGCTCCGGACGATGCGCCCGCAGAGGTGCCGGACGCTTTTTCGGATGTGGGTGAGGAAGGGGAAGGAGGGCTGGCTGCCATCGAAGGACGACCTCGCTCGGGTGCGGAGGGGAGCGGACACGACGCGGACACAACGGGGAGCACGGGGGTTGGTGATGCGGTGGGACGACGGCCGGGCCGCCACCGGAGAACCGGAGTGCTGGGGTGGCGACCCGGACCGCTATCGCGGCTATGGCGTCAGGCACGGCTCAGACCCCGCTTTCGGCGGCCTTCTTGCGTCGCAGCGCGTACATCCCGGTGCCGAGGACGCCCAGCGCGGCCAGCCCGCCGCCGGTGACACCCGGCGAGGCGAGCCCGCCGCCACCCGTGTGAATCCCGCCCTTCGGCTTGTCGTGGTCGCCGCCCCACTCCTTGTCCTCCTTGTCCTCCTTGTCCTCCTTGCCCTCCCAGTCCTTCTCCTCCTTGGCGCCCCAGTCCTTCTCCTCCTTGCCCTCCTTGCCGCTCCACTCCTTGTCCTGCTTGCTTTCCCACTCCTTGCCGTGGTCGCCCTGGTCGGTCTCCGACGAGTGGCTCTCCTTGCTGACCGCGGAGTCGCCGCGGCTCCAGTCTTCCGCCGAGTCGGCGAAGGCGGTGGGCGCGGTGACCGCGAGGGCGGCCGAGACCGTCGCCGCGGCGAACAGCATCCGGGCAGAACGCATGTCAGTGTCCTTCCGCCAAGCCCGAGCAGCTGGCCCTACGTCAGCTCAAGTGACCCGGCCCTGGCGTGATCCACCGTCAGTCAGGCCGCGCGGTCCCACCATCCGGGGCCGTCGCACGGGTTACAGCCCCACTCCGATGGGCGCATTCCGGCCCCCGTGAACAGCCCTCGCTCACGCGCCGCCCACGTACTCCGTCAGTACCTCACCCACTGCCCGCCGCCCCACCTCTGCGAGCACGTGCCCCTTGTCCCGGTAGTAGTGCTCCGCGACGAGTCCGAAGCACAGGGCCCAGCCACGTCCCCGTGCCCAGGTCGCGTCGTCGGCGTCGGCGGCCTCCCGGAAGCGGGCGCGGGTGCCGGAGGTGAAGAGGGTCCAGGCCGGCATCAGATCGCAGGCGGGGTCGCCCACCCCGAGGCCGCCGAAGTCGATGACCGCGCCGAGTCGGCCGCCGCGGGTGAGGAGATTGCCCGGCAGCAGGTCCGCGTGGACCCAGACGGGGTCGCCCGTCCACTGGGGGAGCGCCAGCGTCTCCTCCCAGAGCGCGGTCGCGGCGACCGCGTCCACCGAGCCGTCGGCACCCAGCTCCCGGATCGCGTCCCGCACCCAGCGGTCCTCCACACCCACCGGCCCGCCCCGGAAGGAGACGGGCCCACCGATGGCGTCCACCTTCCGCAGCGCCGCCACGAAACCACCCAACATATCGGCGCCAGCGGCGAGTTCGGTGATGGGGGCGTCGTAGGCGTTCTCCCCGTCCAGCCACCGCAGCACCGACCACGGCAGCGGATACCCCTCCCCGGGCTCCCCCTTGCCGAGCGGCTCCGGCACGGGCAGCGGCAGCAGCGGGGCGAGCCTGGGCAGCCACCGGTGCTCCTTGTCGGCCTGCGCGGCGCCATCGGGCTTCCGGGGCAGCCGTACGACCATGTCGTCGCCCAGCCGGTACATGACGTTGTCGGTCCCGGCGGCCGGCGCCGGCGTGAGCGGCAGCCCGGCCCAGTGCGGGAACTGCCGCGCGAGCAGCCGCCGTACGAGCGTCTCGTCGATGTCGAGCTCGTCGGCGTGCAGTCTGGCCCTGGAGGTCATGGGTCTCCGTAGGTCGCGTGGCAGGGGGACGGTGGAGCGTAACCACGCCCGCCGCGCACCGGCCACGCAATTAGCGGAGTCTGTGTCTGCCCACGGACACCGCGCTCCACGTCGCCGCCACCGCGTTGTGCTCGGTGCTCCCCGCATCGCCCCCAGCTTGTCGTTGCCGAAGCCGAAGCCGAAGCCGAAGCCGGTCACGGTCGAGCCGTTGCACGTGGTTGCCGTCCTTGGAGGATTGGAGAACGATGCGGACGATGCTCATGCTCCCCTTCTTCGTCTACGGCACCCTCCGCCCCGGCGAGCCCAACCACGACCTCTTCCTGCGCGGCCGCACCCACGCCGAGGAACCGGCCACGATGCGCGGCGTGGTCCTCTACGACGGCCCCGGGTACCCGTACGCCGTCGAGGAGCCCGGGAGCGCCGACGGGCTCGTGACCGGAGAGGTGGTCACCGCCCGCCCCGAGGCGTACGGCGAACTCCTGCGCTCCCTCGACCTGCTGGAGGAGTACGCGCCGGGCGACCCCGCCAACCTGTACGAGCGGGTGGAGCGCCCGGCGACCCTCGACGACGGCACGGTCGTACGGGCCTGGGTGTACGTGGCGGCCCCGGCCGTCGCCGTCCGTCTGCGGGCGTGGGGCAAGCTGATCGAGGGCGGGGACTGGCGGGCGCGCCGCTGACCGGAGCCGGCCGCCGGGGACGCACCCCGGCGGCCTGCGGTCGCCGGTGCCGGCGTCAGGGGCTCGTGAGCACGACGAGCTGCTGGGTCGCCCGGGTCATCGCGACATAGCGGTCGACCGCTCCCTCGACGCCCGTGCCGAACTTCTCGGGGTCGACGAGGACGACCAGGTCGAACTCGAGCCCCTTCGACAGCTCCGGGGTCAGCGACCGGACGCGGGAAGTCGCCCGGAACCTGCCCTCCCCGATGTCACCCGCGCCGATGACGCAGGCGATCCCGTCGGCGTGCTCGGCGAGCCAGCGGTCGAGGACGGCGTCCAGTTCCGCGACGGATCCGTGGACGACGGGGACGCCGCTGCTGCGGATGGAGGTCGGCACATTCGCGTCCGGGAGCACGGCCCGCACGACCGGCGCGGCCTCCGTCATGATCTCCTCCGGCGTCCGGTAGTTGACGCTCAGCGAGGCCACGTCGATCCGGTCGAGCCCGATCCGCGCGAGCCGCTCCTGCCACGACTCCGTGAACCCGTGCCTGGCCTGGGCACGGTCGCCGACGATGGTGAAGCTCCGGGACGGGCAGCGCAGCAGCAGCATCTGCCACTCCGCGTCGGTGAGTTCCTGGGCCTCGTCGACCACGATGTGCGCGAACGGCCCGGCGAGCACGTCCGGTTCGAGAACCGGCAGCGCGCTCTCGTCGACCAGGCTGGCCTTGGCGTCCTCGCCGCGCAACATGGTCACCAGGCCTTCGCCGTCGTCACCGTCGGCGCCGGAGCCGGACACGGCCTCGATCAGGTTGTCGACGACCCGCTCCATCTGCTCGCGCTGGTCGGCGAGGACGGCCTTGTTCCGGCGCTTGCGCCGGGCCGTCTCCGGGTCGCCGAGCCGCTGCCGTGCCGCGTCCAGCAGCGGCAGGTCGGACACCGTCCAGGCCTGGGCGTCCGCGCGCTGGAGCTTTCGCACCTCGTCGCGGTCGAGCCAGGGAGCGCACAGCCGCAGATAGGCGGGTACCGACCACAGGTCGGAGACGAGGTCGGCCGCTTCGAGCAGCGGCCACGCGCGGTTGAAGGCGGTGAGCAGCTCCCTGTTCTGCCGCAGCGACTTGCGGAGCAGTTCGGGCGAGGCGTCGCCTTCGTGCGCGTCCACCAGGATCGTGAGCAGTTCCTCCCAGACCTGGTCGCGCGCCTCGTTGTGCGGAGTGCCGGGTTCCGCCGCGTCGAACGCCGCGGCCCAGTCGTCGGCGCTCAGCCAGATGTCGTTCCAGTGGGTCGTGACCGTCATCCCCTCGCCGGGCGGCTCCTCGTAGAACCTGACGGCCTTCTCGATCCCCTTCACCAGGTCCGCGGACGACTTCAGCCGGGCCACGTCCGGGTCGGACTCGGCCGTGGCCGCCGCTCCCTCGGCGACGAGGTCCCGCAGGATGCAGGTCTGCACGCCCTCCTCGCCGAGGCTGGGCAGGACGTCCGCGACATAGGCCAGATAGGGCCGGTGCGGACCGACGAACAGGACGCCGCCCCGACGGTGACCGAGGCGGGGGTCGGAGTAGAGGAGATAGGCGGAGCGGTGCAGCGCGACGACGGTCTTGCCCGTGCCGGGCCCGCCGTCGACGACGAGGGCGCCCCGGGATCCCGCGCGGATGATGGCGTCCTGGTCGGCCTGGATGGTGGCGAGCACGTCACGCATCCGCTCCGACCGGTTGGTGCCCAGGCTGGCGATGAAGGCGGACTGGTCGTCGAGCGCGGCGTGCCCTTCGAGCTCGTCGGCGGTGAACACCTCGTCCCAGTAGTCGCTGATCCGGCCACGGGTCCAGCGATACCGGCGGCGGCTCGCCAGCCCCATCGGGTTGGCGTGGGTCGCCGCGAAGAACGGCTCGGCCGCGGGGGAGCGCCAGTCGAGCAGCAGCCGGCGCCCCGTGCTGTCGGTGAGGCCGAGCCGTCCGACGTACACGGGCTCGGCGTCGTCCGCCCCGGCCATGTGCCCGAGGCACAGGTCGAGCCCGAACCGGCGCAGGGTGCGCAGCCGACTGGTCAGCCGATGGATCTCGATGTCCCGCTCCATCGCCTGCCGCCCCATGCCGCCGGGCGCCCTGCGCTCGGCGTCGAGACGGCCGGACAGCTCGGCGATCGACTGCTCCAGACACTCCGCGACGGCGGCGAAGTGCTCCTCGTCCCGACCGATCAGCGCCGGATCGGCCTTGGGGGCGAGCCGCTCGGGCAGGTCGAACGCGCTAGTGCTAAGCGGGCTCACGTAGAAGATCCCTCATTTCCGCAGGTCCAGACGGTAAGCCCAGTGATGATGCGCCACACAGGGGCCCTTGCCGCAACCCCCAGGGTGCGCTATAGCTTGGTAGTGGCGGAGGGAGCCCCTGTAAGGGGCGCTGGGTTGTGCCATTCTGCGACTCCGCCGCGTGGGCGCGATCAACCACAACGATCCAGCACCCGCCAACGCACGAAGCCCCCCGAGCTCTCAAGCGCAAGCCCGAGCTCTCAAGCGCAAGCCGGCGGGGTGGAAGGGGCGGCAGCCCCTGGAGGACGGGACGCGGACGGGACGCGGACGGGACGGACAGGGGCGGCGGGGGCGAAAAGATCCCCTAGACCACAGTCACCCGCAGAACCACCACCATCGGCGCCTCAGGCATCCGAACCCGCACCCCCACCCCGTCCCACTCCGCCGTGCCCCCCGTCACCTGCGGATGCACCACCTCCACCCGCACCCCACGCTCCCCGAGCCCCGCCACCCGCGGCACCGCAAGCACCCGCTCGGCGACGTCCCCACCCCGCCGCCACACGCTCACATACACCGGCCCCGCCTCCACGTCGGCCCCCCGCACCCCCAACGCGACCCAGTCGTCTTCCCACCCCGGCAGCCCCAACGGCCAGAAGGCGACAGCCGCCCCCAGATCCCCCCGGATCTCCTTGTACGCGGCCAACGCCTCCCGCACCAGCCCCCGCTGACGCTCTGTCATTCCATCCAGCCGCCCGGACAGATGCACCCGCCCCAACAGCGCCGACCCGAGCGTGAACGCGATCTCGGCGTCCGTGTACGACGGCTGGGGATACGCCCACACGGCCCCCTGCTCGGGCGGCACAGCCGTAGGCGCGGAGGCCGCGATCGGCGGACAACGCAGCGGATCCTGCTGATCGGACGTGGACTGCACCTGCGCCACCGCCAGCGAGGCGCCGTCCATCCGCATACCGCCCGACGCACAGTTCTCCACGACCAGCCCGGGGTGCCGGTCCAGGACCGACGACAGCCAGGCGAGCCACGCCCGGGAGTGGTCCAGATGCCCCGGCGCCGATGTCGTGATGTTGTAGTCGAGCTTCAGATAGCCGACTCCCCACTCGCCGATGATCCGATCGACCGTCCGATCGAGATGCGCACGCGCCGCCGGATGGGTCAGGTCCAGCTGATGACGGCCCTGCTCGGTCACCCGGCTGCCGTCCGCGTGCCGCAGGAACGCCTCGTCCGGCAGCTCCCGGGCGAGTGGGCTGCGCACCCCGACGACCTCCGGCTCCAGCCACAGCCCCGGCACCATCCCGCGCTCCCGGATCCGGTCGAGCACGACCCCGATGCCCCCGCCGGGGAACCGCCGGGCCGACGGCAGCCACGCTCCGACGCTGTCCCACCAGCCCCCGCCCGCTCCCTCCCCCTCGGGCTCGTCGTCGTACCACCCGGCGTCGACACAGAAGTACTCGGCACCGACCTCCGCCGCCGCGTCGATCAGCGGCAACAGCTTCTCCGTCGTCGGGTCGCCCATCAGCGTGTTCATGTAGTCGTTGAAGACGATCGGCAGCCGCTCGTGGTCCGGGTGCGGACGGCGGACGAGCCGGCGGTACGCCGTCAGCTCGGCCAGAGCCCCGTCGAAGCACGTACCGAGCGCGAGCGCCGCCCACTCGCCCGTGAACTCCCCGCCGGGCGCCAGGACCTCACGCCACTGGTGCTCGTCGTGGTTCGGACCGCCGAGCGCCAGATACGTGTGCCCCTCCGCCTCGCCGGCCTCCCAGCTCCAGCTCGACGCCGACTCGATCTGCCACAGCCAGCTCCGCGCGTCCGTACGGTGCACCAGACCGCCCATCGCCAGATGCCCGTCGGTGGGCCAGCTGCCGCGCCCGGCGAGACGGGCCGCCGCGTGCCCGGTGTGCCCGTGCGCCTCCCGGTTGATGTCGGGCACGGAGTCCCGCAGCGGCTCGGCGTACCAACGGCACTCCGCGCCCCAGTCGTTGCGCGCCCGGAACACCAGCAGCTCGTCGGCGCCGGGCAGCCCGCCCACGAGCAGACTGCCCACCGAGCGCGCGGTGACGGTTCCGGCGCCGTCGTTGCGCAGCCGCACCCGGGAGCGCAGAACGGCGACGCCGTCCGGTGAGGCGTACTCGACGAAGGCGGTCAACCCGCTTGCCGCGTCGCGGAGTTCGAAGGTCAGCCGGTGCCAGCCGTCGCCGTACGTGGAGCGGTGCGCCCGGTACGTCATACGCCGCCCGAGCGCCGTGCCCGTGAAACGCGGGCCCGAGTAGCCGACGCCGTCACCGAGCAGGACGACATCCAGGAGCGGGAGCGTGACCTCGGCCTTGCCCTCCTCGGGCACCGCCGGCTCGGGATCGCCGGGGTGCCGTACGCGCACCAGCCGGGGTGTGTCGCCGCTCAGGTCGAAGTCGGCGGTCAGCGCGGAGTGGCCCCAGCGGTAGGAGAGGCTCCACGGGTAGGAGCGGGTCCACCGGTCTCTGTCGTCCTGCGGCATGCGATCCCCCCGGGTCGGCCGTCGTGCCGAGTCTCCACCACACAGGATCTACGCATCGGAACGCATGAAAGTTCAAGCGATTCGCGGAACGATGTCGTCGATCAGGGCGGCAGGGGGAATGCCAGGGGGAATGACAAGGGGAATGTCAGGGGGGAACGACAAGGGGAATGTCAGGGGGGAACGACAAGGGGAATGTCAGCGAAATGTACGGCGGTTCACTTCCCGACGGTCTCCAGCCGCACCGCGCACGCCTTGAACTCCGGCATGCGTGAGGTGGGGTCGAGGGCGGGGTTCGTCAGCGTGTTGGCCCGGCCCTCGCCCGGCCAGTGGAACGGCATGAACACCGTGTCGGGGCGGATGTTCGTCGTGATGCGCGCCGGCGCCACGGCCCGGCCCCGCCGGGAGACCACGGCCACCGGGTCGCCCTCGGCCGCCCCGAGCCGCTCGGCCAGCCGGGGATGCAGTTCCACGAACGGGCCGGGCGCGGCGGCGTTCAGCTCGTCGACCCGGCGGGTCTGCGCGCCGGACTGGTACTGCGCCACGACCCGCCCGGTGGTCAGCAGCACCGGGTACTCCTCGTCCGGCTCCTCGGCGATCGCCCGGTGCGACACGGGCGCGAACACCGCCCGCCCGTCCTCGGTGGCGAACCGGTCGAGGAAGAGCCGGGGCGTGCCCGGGTGCGCCTCCTCGGCCGCTGTGGGACAGGGCCAGAACACCCCGTTCTCCTCCGCCAGCCGCCGGTAGGTGATCCCCGAGTAGTCCGCCGCCCCGCCCGCACTGGCCCGGCGCAGCTCCTCGAAGACCTCCTCGGCGTCGGTCGAGAAGCCCTTCTCGACGCCCAGCCGGGCGGCCAGCTCGTGCATGACCTCCAGGTCGCTGCGGACGCCGTCCGGCGGGGTGATCGCGCGCCGCCGCAGCAGCACCCGGCCCTCCAGATTGGTCGTCGTGCCGGTCTCCTCGGCCCACTGGGTAACCGGCAGCACGACATCCGCGAGCTCGGCCGTCTCCGAGAGCACGACATCGCACACCGCGAGGAAGTCCAGCGACCTGATCCGGTCCTCGATGTGCGCGGCGCGCGGCGCGGACACCACCGGGTTCGACCCCATGAGCAGCAGCGAGCGGATGTCGGTGCCGAGTGCGTCAAGGAGCTCGTACGCGCTCCGGCCGGGCCCCGGCAGCGAGTCCGGGTCGACGCCCCACACCTCGGCCACGTGCCGCCGCGCCTCGGGGTCGACGAGCTTGCGGTAGCCGGGCAGCTGGTCGGCCTTCTGGCCGTGTTCCCGCCCGCCCTGCCCGTTGCCCTGCCCGGTGAGACAGCCGTACCCGGACAGCGGCCGTCCGGCGCGGCCCGTCGCCAGCGTCAGGTTGATCCACGCGCCGACGGTGTCCGTGCCCTTGGACTGCTGCTCCGGCCCGCGTGCGGTGAGCACCATCGCGTTCTCCGGCTCGCAGAACAGCCGTACCGCCTCGCGGAGTTGGGGAACGGACACCCCCGTGATCCGTTCCACGTACTCCGGCCAGTGCGCCATCGCCGCGGCCCGGGCTTCTTCCCAGCCGCTGGTCCGCTCCCGGATGTACTCCTCGTCCGTCCGTCCCTCGGCGACGATCAGATGCAGCAGTCCGAGCGCCAGCGCGAGATCGGTGCCGGGGCGCGGGGACAGATGCAGATCGGCCTGCTCGGCCGTGCGGGTGCGACGCGGATCGATGACGATCAGCGTGCCGCCGTTCTCCTTCAGCTCGGTGAGATAGCGCAGAGCGGGCGGCATGGTCTCCGCGAGGTTCGAGCCGACGAGGACGACACACCCGGTCTTCGGGATGTCCTCCAGCGGGAACGGCAGCCCCCGGTCGAGACCGAACGCCTTCATCCCGGCGGCCGCCGCGGAGGACATGCAGAAGCGGCCGTTGTAGTCGATCTGCGAGGTGCGGAGCACGATCCGCGCGAACTTGCCGAGCAGATACGCCTTCTCGTTGGTGAGCCCGCCGCCGCCGAACACTCCGCACGCGTCCGGGCCATGTTCCGTACGCGTGCGGGTGAGCCCCTCGGCGATCCGGTCGAGTGCCTCCTCCCAGGAGGCGGGCTCCAGGACGCCCGCCCTTCTGACCAGGGGAGTGGTCAGCCGGACCCGGGACGAGAGCACCGCCGGCGCCGTACGTCCCTTGCCGCACAGCGCGCCCCGGTTCACCGGGAAGTCCGGGCGCTCGACCACCGCGACGCCACCCTCCGGCTCGGGCGTGAGGCTCATCCCGCACTGCAGGGCGCAGTACGGGCAGTGGGTGGGCGTCGCGGAGGTCTGCATACCGTTCAGCGTGCGTCGAGCGTGTTACGCGCCGCGACGAACCTCGTTACGCGGCCGGGACGGGGACCTCCCGACGGGCCCGGCGACGGCGTGAGGGCCCCGTCTGTCCCGGTTCTGTCACCGTCTGCGGTCGCGGTACCGAGAGGCGCCTCGACGTCCGTCTCGGCGTGCTAGGAACTACGGGCGCCACCGGGACGGGGGTCACCCGGTACGACCGATGTGGCGCGTGTCCTGTCACATGGCCCCATAGGGCCGTAGGGGGAGAGGTAACCCGTAGTGAACCGCATGCGCACGACCGCCGCCGTCCTGGGCGCAGCCGGCGCCCTGACCGCCGCTCAGCTGGGCCTCGCCGGGGCCGCGTCCGCGTCGACCGCCGCGCCGACCGAGGCCGCCTGCCCGATGGAGGTCACCTACCTGTCGAAGTTCTACCTGGACAAGAACAACTGGGTGACCAACGGCGGCCTCCGCTTCGGCCTCAAGAACGTGAGCAAGAAGCAGACCTTCAAGGAGGTCAGCCTCAAGGTCCAGAACACCAAGGGCCTGCGCTTCGGCAAGGCGACCGTGACGACCAAGGGCGCCCGGATCACCCAGAAGACGAACCAGATCGTCAAGATCGCCGCCAAGACGCTGAAGCCGGGCAAGAGCGCCGCCTTCAAGGTCAGCACACACATGCTGAACACCCAGAAGTACGAGGTGAAGTTCACCGTGTACGGCAAGACCTCGGCCGGCAAGAAGTGGGCCTGCGCCGTGGACCAGGGCACGTGGGGCACCGTCCACCAGAGCTAGCTCCTGCCGTTCGGATCACGCCTGGGCCGGTCGGGGCCCAGGGCACGCCCTAGCGGTCCGAGGCGAGCGCCTGAGCCACTCCCGGTTCCTCGGGTCCGAGGAACCGGGGGTCCGGCTCGAACAGCGCGTCCAGGGAGGCCTTGCCCGCGGCGAACAGCTCCCGGGTGGCGCCGTAGTACCAGGTCTCGTCGTGCCGGTCCTGGACGCCGACGCCGTACGACTCGACGCCCGCCTCCTGGCACAGGGCGACCGCGCGGCGGATGTGGAAGGCCTGGCTGATGAGGATCGCCCGGTCGACACCGAAGATCTTCTTGGCACGGACACAGGAGTCCCAGGTGTCGAACCCGGCGTAGTCGCTGACGATGCGCTTGTCGGGAACGCCGTGCTCGGTGAGATACGTGCGCATCGCGTCCGGCTCGTCGTACTCCTTGCGGCTGTTGTCACCGGTGACCAGCAGGACCTCGACCCGGCCCGAGCGGTACAGCTCCGCCGCCGCGTTCAGCCGACGCGCCAGATACGGCGACGGCTCGCCGTTCCACAGCCCCGCGCCGAAGACCATCGCCACCTTCGTTCGCGGTACATCCGCGGTCGTCCGGAGCCGGCCGTCGGCGGCCGTGAACATCCACGTGGCGGGAAGCAGCGCCAGTACGCACAGCAGCATGACCACCTGCACGGCCCGCCGCCGCCCCGCACGCGTACGCGGCATACGAGGCAGACGCAGCCGCCGCTCCACGCGTCGCAGCACGCCTCGCATCACCGTGATCCCCCGTCCGCCCCGACCGGTCTTCGACCGTCTCCGTCCTCGGCAAGACGTCATCCGCAGCGATCCGGTTCATTGTCCACACCGTGACACGCTTCACTCGGATCAGCGGAAAGGGCAGGTCAGCACGCCTCACACACCCCTACCCGCCCACTGTGATCCCGTGGAAAACACCCGTTATTCGGGCGCAACCGGAAGGCAACGTCCTCCCGCCACCATCGGTTCATGACGGCGACTCACCAGAGGACCACTCAGCCGGCCGGCCAGCTCGGTCGCGTCTCCCGCGACGGAACCCGGCGCCGCCCCGCCGCGCCCGCCCTGGTCCTCGTGGCCCACGGCAGCCGTGACCCCCGCGCACTGGCCACCGTGCGGGCCCTCATAGACCGCGTACGCGAGCAGCGCCCCGGTCTCTCCGTTCACCTCGGCCACATCGAGCTGAACGAGCCCCTGCTCCCCGACACGCTCGCCGCCCTCGGTGACCGGGAGGCGGTACTCGTCCCGCTCCTCCTCAGCCGCGGCTACCACGTCAAGCAGGACATCCCCGAGATGGCCGCGGCAGCGGAGGCACGCACGCGCGTGGCCGCCCCGCTCGGCCCGCACCCCCTCCTGGTGGAGACCCTCCACACCCGCCTCGTCGAGGCCGGCTGGCGCACCGGGACGAACGAGCGCGCCGCCGTCGTCCTGGCCGCCGCCGGTTCCCGCGACCCCGAGGCGGCCGTCGACGCGGGCCGCACCGCCGCGCTCCTCGCCGACCGCCTGGGCGTCCCCGTCGTCAACGCGTACGCCTCCGCCGCCGCCCCCACGGTCCACGAAGCCGTCCGCTCCCTGACCGCGAGCGGCCACCACCGCATAGCCGTGGCCTCCTACTTCACGGCCCCCGGCCGCTTCGCGACGGAGTGCGCGAACGCGGCCCCTCGGATCGCCGCGGCCCCCCTGGGCGCCCACCCGGCAATGGCCCGCCTGGTCCTGCACCGCTACGACGAGGCGATGGCGACGCCGGGGACGATCGTGCAGCGGGCGCTGGCAGGAGCACCCCTTTAGGCACGCGGGCTGTATCGATGTGGGGCTCCGCCGCGTGGGCGCGAGCAACCACGAACAACCCGCACCCGCCGTAAAACAGAACCCGGCAGACGAGTAGGCCCCCTTTTGTCACACCCTCCGCTTACTGTCGAGACATGGAAGGCGAAAACCACATCTCACCCCCCGGCTACGACCCGACTTCGGCCGAACGCTGGGTCACAGAGCCGGACAAACGCCCAGGCCGCACCGCCTTCCAACGCGACCGCGCCCGCGTACTGCACTCCGCGGCGTTGAGACGTCTCGCAGGCAAAACCCAAGTGGTGACGCCCGGCACCCGCAGTCAAGCCTGGGACGCCAGCCCCCGCACCCGCCTGACGCACTCCCTGGAGTGCGCCCAGGTCGGCCGAGAACTGGGCGCCGCCCTCGGCTGCGACCCGGACCTCGTCGAGGCGGCCTGCCTCTCGCACGACCTCGGCCACCCCCCGTTCGGCCACAACGGCGAACAGGCCCTCAACGAATTCGCCGAGGACTGCGGCGGCTTCGAGGGCAACGCCCAGTCCCTGAGGCTCCTGACCCGCATCGAACCCAAACGCTTCACCGCCGAAGGCACCCGCTCGGTGGGCCTCAACCTCACCCGCGCCACCCTGGACGCCGCCACCAAGTACCCCTGGTCGCGCGGCTCCCACCCCACCGACCCCAAGTCGCCGAAGTTCGGCGTCTACGAGGACGACCGCCCGGTGTTCGACTGGGTCAGAGAGGGCGCCCCCGGCACCCGTACGACCTTCGAGGCGCAGGTCATGGACTGGTCCGACGACGTGGCGTACTCGGTGCACGACCTGGAGGACGGTCTGCACGCCGGCCACATCGACCCCAACGTCCTGCAGGCCGAGCCGGAACGGCAGGCGGTGTTCGAGGTGGCCCGCGGCCGTTACGTCCCCGCCGACACCGACCCGGCCGAGCTCGCCGAGGCCCTCGACCGCCTGCTGGACCAGGAGTGGTGGCCGCACGGCTACGACGGATCGGCCGTCGCGCAGGCCCGGTTGAAGGACGCCACCAGCCAGCTCATCGGCCGCTTCTGCCTGGCCGCCGAGGGCGCGACCCGACAGGCGTACGGCAGCGGCCGCCTCAGCCGGTACGCCGCCGAACTCGTCGTCCCGCACGGGACCCGGCTGGAGTGCGCGGTGCTCAAGGCCGTCGCCGACCGGTATGTGATGCAGCGCGCCGAGCAGGCGCGGCTCCGCGCCGACCAGCGGATCGTCGTCGCCGAACTGGCCGAGGCGCTCACGGCCCGCGCACCCGACGGACTCGAACCCCAGTTCCGTGCCACGTTCGACCGGGCGCCGGACGACCGCGCGCGCAAGCGGGTGATCGTCGACCAGATCGCCTCCCTCACCGACGCCTCGGCCCGCACGCTGCACGCGAGACTGACGAGACGGGTGTGACTCGTACGTGACCCTCCGTGGCCTGATCGGGTCACTCCCTCTTCCCGCTTCACGCAGTGTGCGGGACGCTCGCATATGGCGGCACCCTCAAAGAGGAGGCAACAAGTGGTCGACGCGGATCAGACATTCGTGATCGTCGGAGGTGGTCTCGCCGGCGCCAAGGCGGCCGAGACGCTCCGCGCGGAGGGTTTCACCGGCCGCGTGATACTGATCTGCGACGAGCGCGACCACCCCTACGAGCGTCCGCCCCTGTCCAAGGGCTATCTGCTCGGCAAGGAAGAACGCGACAGTGTCTTCGTCCACGAGCCGTCCTGGTACGCGCGCAACGACATCGAACTGCACCTCGGCCAGACCGTCGACGCGATCGACCGCACCGCGAAGACCGTCCGCTTCGGCGACGACGGCACCCTCGTCCACTACGACAAACTGCTCCTCGCGACCGGCGCCGAACCCCGCCGTCTGGACATCCCGGGCACGGACCTCGCGGGCGTCCACCACCTGCGGCGCCTCGCCCACGCCGAGCGCCTCAAGGGCGTCCTCACCGCCCTCGGCCGGGACAACGGGCATCTGGTGATCGCCGGCGCGGGCTGGATCGGCCTGGAGGTGGCGGCCGCGGCCCGTGAATACGGCGCGGAGGTCACGGTCGTCGAGCCCGAGGCCACCCCGCTGCACGGCGTCCTCGGCCCCGAGCTGGGCAACCTCTTCGCCGAGCTGCACCGCGAGCACGGCGTCCGCTTCCACTTCGGCGCGAAACTCACCGGGATCGTCGGCCAGGACGGCATGGTCCTGGCGGCCCGCACCGACACGGGCGACGAGCACCCGGCGCACGACGTCCTCGCGGCGATCGGCGCGGCCCCGCGGGTCGGACTCGCCGAAGCCGCGGGCCTGGAGATCGCCGACCGCGCCCACGGCGGGGGAGTGGTGGTCGACGCACAGCTGCGCACCTCGGACCCCTCGATCTACGCGGCCGGCGACGTCGTGTCGTTCCCGCACGCCCTCTTCGACACCCGCCTGCGCGTCGAGCACTGGGCCAACGCGCTGAACGGCGGCCCGGCGGCGGCCCGCGCGATGCTCGGCCGTGACGTCACGTACGACCGTGTGCCCTACTTCTTCTCCGACCAGTACGACATGGGGATGGAGTACTCGGGATGGGCGCCCCCGGGCTCCTACGACCAGGTGGTGATCCGCGGGGACGCGGGGAAGCGGGAGTTCATCGCGTTCTGGGTGAAGGAGGGGAGGGTGCTGGCCGGGATGAACGTGAACGTGTGGGATGTCACTGAGCCGATCCAGCGGCTGATCCGGTCCCGGGCGCGGGTGGATGTGGAGGCGCTGTCGAGTCCACAGGTCTCGTTGGAGGGCCTGATCCCCTAAGGGGCTGCGGGATGGGGGGCGTGGGGCCGAGTGCGGGTGGTGTGTGGTTGCTCGCGCCCACGCGGCGCAGCCGCAGATCACATACAGCCCCGCGCCCCTTACGGGGGCGCTCCCGTGCCCCGTGGCTGTCGGCGGACCCCCTTAGAATCACTGCGTGGCAGGACGGATCAACGACGAGGACGTGAAGGCGGTTCGGGACGCGGTCCCGATCGACGCCGTGGTGTCCGAGTACCTCCAGCTGCGCAACGCGGGCGGAGGGAACCTCAAGGGGCTCTGCCCGTTCCACGACGAGAAGTCGCCCTCCTTCCAGGTCAGCCCGAGCAAGGGGCTCTTCCACTGCTTCGGCTGCCAGGAGGGCGGCGACACCATCACGTTCGTGATGAAGGTCGACCACCTCTCCTTCTCGGAGGCGGTCGAGCGGCTCGCCGCCCAGGCCGGCATCACCCTTCGCTATGAGCAGGGCGGGTACAACCCCTCCCACCAGCGCGGCGAGCGCATCCGCCTGGTCGAGGCGCACAAGATCGCCGCCGAGTGGTACGCGGAGCAGCTGGCCACCAGCCCCGAGGCCGAGACCGGCCGGATCTTCCTCGCCGAGCGCGGCTTCGACCAGGCCGCCGCCGTCCACTTCGGTGTCGGCTACAGCCCCCAGGGCTGGGACCACCTCACGAGCTACCTTCGCGGCAAGGGCTTCACCGACAAGGAGCTGCTCCTCTCCGGACTGTCGCAGGAAAGCCGCCGCAACCCCATCGACCGTTTCCGTGGCCGCCTGATGTGGCCCATCCGGGACATCGCGGGGGACGTCGTCGGCTTCGGCGCCCGCAAGCTCTACGAGGCGGACAACGGCCCGAAGTACCTGAACACCCCCGACACGGCGATCTACAAGAAGTCCCAGGTCCTGTACGGCATCGACCTGGCCAAGCAACACATCGCCAAGGCCAGCCGGGCCGTCGTCGTCGAGGGCTACACCGACGTCATGGCCTGCCACCTCGCCGGCGTCACCACCGCCATCGCCACCTGCGGCACGGCCTTCGGCGGCGACCACATCAAGATCCTCCGCCGGCTGCTGATGGACAACGGCAGCGCACGCGTGATCTTCACCTTCGACGGCGACGCGGCCGGCCAGAAGGCGGCCCTGCGCGCCTTCGAGGACGACCAGAAGTTCGCCGCCGAGACATACATCGCGATCGCGCCGGACGGCATGGACCCGTGCGACCTGCGTCTCGCCAAGGGTGACGAGGCGGTCGCGGACCTGGCCGAGCCTCGCACCCCGCTGTTCAAGTTCGCGCTCCAACAGATCGTGCAGCGCTACGACCTGAACACGGCCGGGGGCCGGGCGGCGGCCCTGGACGAGGCGGCTCCCGTGGCCGCCCGGATCAAGGAGCGCACCGCGCGCCGCGAGATGGCTGTGGAGCTCGCGGGCCTGGTCGGCATCCTCGACCCGGAGTTCGTGGTGGACCGGGTCGGCTTCCTCCACCGACGCGGCTCCGGCCAGGGCCAGGGCCCGGCACCGAGAACCGGCCGCGCGGGGGAGCCCCAGGGAGTCACATCCGCCCGCCCCTTCGCGGGCCCACCCCTGACGCTGCGCAACCCGGCGGCGAAGACGGAACGCGAACTGCTCAAACTGGCCCTCCAGCGACCGGAGTTGGTCTCCCCGGCCTTCGACGCGTTCGAGGTCGACGAGTTCACCGCCGAGCCGTACGCCGCCGTGCGTCGGGTCATCGGTGACGCCGGCGGCGTCGAGTACGGCGTGCAGAACCCGCAGGACTACGTGGTCCAGGCCCGCGAGGTGGCGCCGGACGACGCCGTCCGCGCGATGGTCACCGAACTGGCCGTCGAACCGATCATGCGCCGCACGGTCGACGAGATGTACGCGGGCATGGTCCTGGTCACGGTCCGCCGCCGAGCGGTGGAGCGCCGCATCCTCGACGTCCAGTCCACCTTCACCCGCCTGTCGACCGTCGGAGACCCGGCGGCCCTGGCCGCCGCCCAGAACGAACTGTGGGTCCTCCAGCAGTACGACCAGGCGTTGCGGGAGCGCGGCGCGGAAGCGCTCTGAGGATTCCGCGGAACCCGACAGAACGCGCTTCCACGCCCTCTCAGCAGCGCATTCCCGGGAAAACACGAACGGCTGAGTGACCGATGGGTCACGCACCGGACGCAAAAAGTCACCGCACGCCCCTCGTGGCGGCTGTGTGTCGTACTCCACACTGGGTTCCGGTGCCTGAGTCCTCGGAGCGCGGCCGACCCGTCCCCCCACGGGTCCGAGATCCCCGCGGTTCCGCTCGATGAGTACGGGATGGACGGCGGCGGGGCCGCCGCGCCATCCCAGACGTACCGCTGTCGTACGCCTTGGCAGCGACATTCCTGGAGGTCGCCCCCGTGCAGACCCAGACCCTCGTCCAGAACGACAGCAGTACCGAGATCAGTACCGACGGCGCGGAGACCGACGCGGAGACCGACGTCATCACGGCGGTTCCCGCGCAGAGCCGCGCCGCGCACCACCCCGAGGCAGGCCCGGACGGCCCGCCCGAGGAACCGGCGGAGCTCGCGGAGCCCCCTGAGCCCGTCGAAGTACCGACGCGCGCGCGTGCCGACACCAGTGGCCCGTCCTCGGACCTGTTCCGCCAGTACCTCCGCGAGATCGGCCGTGTCCCGCTCCTGACGGCCGCCGAGGAGGTCGAACTCGCCCGCCGGGTCGAGGCAGGCCTGTTCGCGGAGGAGAAGCTGAGCAACACCCCCGATCTGGACAGCCAGTTGGCCCTCGACCTGGACCGTCTGGTCGTCATGGGCCGCATGGCCAAGCGCCGCCTGATCGAGGCGAACCTGCGGCTGGTCGTGTCTGTGGCGAAGCGTTACGTCGGCCGTGGCCTGACGATGCTCGACCTGGTCCAGGAGGGCAACCTGGGCCTCATCCGGGCGGTCGAGAAGTTCGACTACGCCCGCGGCTACAAGTTCTCCACGTACGCGACCTGGTGGATCCGCCAGGCCATGTCCCGGGCCCTCGCCGACCAGGCCCGGACGATCCGCGTCCCGGTCCACGTCGTGGAACTGATCAACCGCGTGGTCCGCGTCCAGCGCCGCATGCTCCAGGAGCGGGGCCACGAGCCGACCCCGGAGGAGGTGGCGGCCCACCTGGACCTGCTGCCCGAACGCGTCAGCGAGGTCCTCCGCCTCGCCCAGGAGCCGGTGTCCCTCCACGCGCCCGTGGGCGAGGAGGACGATGTGGCCCTCGGCGACCTCATCGAGGACGGCGACGCGACGAGCCCGGTCGAATCGGCGGCGTTCCTGCTCCTCCGCGAACACCTCGAAGCGGTCCTGTCGACCCTGGGCGAACGCGAACGCAAGGTCGTCCAACTCCGCTACGGCCTGGCGGACGGCCGCCCCCGCACGCTGGAGGAGATAGGTCGCATCTTCGGCGTGACCCGCGAACGCATCCGGCAGATCGAATCCAAAACCCTGAACAAACTCAGGGACCACGCCTTCGCGGACCAGCTGAGGGGCTACTTGGACTGAGAAGTCTCCGACAAGCTCCTGGGGCCGCGCTCTGCGGGCCTGGAAAGGCAGGGGCGCAGCCCCGTCTTTCCAGGGGCGCGGGGAACCGCGCGAGCAACCACGACGAACCCGCACCCGCCAACGCACCGACCCCACCCGAGCTCTCAGGCGCAGGCGGGGTCGAAGGGGCGGCCGCCCCTGGGGATGGGACGGGCAGGGGCGGCGGGGGCGAACCAAACCAGGCCCGCCCCCCCGGCGAACTCAATCCACCTCAGCCACAGCCTCCGCGAACTGCGCCTTGTACAACCGCGCATACGCCCCATCCGCCGCCAACAACTCGGCATGAGCGCCCTGCTCGACGATCGCCCCGTTCTCCATCACCAAAATCGTGTCGGCATCCCGAATCGTCGACAACCGATGCGCGATCACGAACGAGGTCCGCCCGTGCGCCAACTTGGCCATGGCCTTCTGGATCAGCACCTCGGTCCGCGTGTCCACGGAACTCGTCGCCTCGTCCAGCACCAGAATCACCGGATCGGACAGAAACGCCCGAGCGATGGTGATCAGCTGCTTCTCACCCGCGCTGACCCCCGTCCCCTCGTCGTCGATCACCGTGTCGTACCCGTCCGGCAACGTCCGCACGAACCGATCCGCGTGCGCCGCCCGAGCCGCCTCCTCGATCTCCCCCCGGCTGACCTTCCGCGACGTGGCCGCCCCGTACGCGATGTTCTCGGCGATGGTCCCCCCGAACAGCCAGGTGTCCTGAAGCACCATCCCGATGCCGTCCCGAAGCTCGTCCCGGGACATGGCCGCGATATCGACACCGTCCAGCGTGATACGCCCACCGGTGACCTCGTAGAACCGCATCAGCAGGTTCACCAGAGTCGTCTTCCCGGCCCCGGTCGGCCCCACGATCGCCACGGTGTGCCCAGGCTCGACGACCAGCGACAGATCCTCGATGAGCGGCTTCTCGGGCTCGTACCGGAAGGACACGCCCTCCAGCGCCACCCGCCCCCGCAGCTCCTCCGGCCGTACGCCGGGCACGGGGTCGGCCTGCTGCTCCTCCGCGTCCAGCAGCTCGAAGATCCGCTCGGCGGACGCCACACCCGACTGCACCAGGTTCGCCATCGAGGCCACCTGAGTCAGCGGCATCGAGAACTGGCGGGAGTACTGGATGAAGGCCTGCACATCACCGATCGACAGCGTGCCCGACGCGACCCGCAGTCCACCCACCACGGCCACCAGCACATAGTTGATGTTCGACACGAAGAACATCAGCGGCTGCATGATCCCGCTGTTGAACTGGGCCTTGAACCCGGCCTCGTACAGCCGGTCGTTCTCCTCCGCGAACCGCCGCGCGGACTCCTCCTGCCGCCCGAACACCTTCACGAGCGTGTGCCCGGTGTACATCTCCTCGATGTGCGCGTTGAGCTTCCCGGTGACCCGCCACTGCGCCACGAAGTGCGGTTGCGACCGCTTGCCCACCCGCGTGGCGATGACGAACGACAGCGGCACGGTCACCAACGCGACCAGCGCCAGCAACGGCGACACCCAGAACATCATCACCAGCACACCGATGATCGTCAGCAGCGAGTTGATGAGCTGCCCCATCGACTGCTGCAACGTCTGCCCGATGTTGTCGATGTCGTTCGTCGCCCGGCTCAGCACCTCACCCCGCTGCCGCTGGTCGAAGTACGACAGCGGCAGCCGCGACAGCTTCGCCTGAAGCTCCTCGCGCATCCGGTACACGGTCCGGTTGATGGCCCGGTTGGAGAGCCGCGTGGACACCGCCATCAGCAGCCCGGCGACCAGGAAGATGCCAAGGGCAACCAGCAGCACGCCGCCGACCGCCCCGAAATCGATGCCCTTGCCGGGCGTGAAGTCCGTCCCCTGCAACATGTCGGCGACGCCGCCGTCCCCGCCGGCACGCATGCCCTCGAGCACCTCGGCCTTGGTCCTGCCCGCCGGCATCTCGCGCCCCACGACCCCCGCGAACACGAGGTCGGTCGCCTTGCCGAGTATCCACGGCCCCAGCACCGACATCCCGACGCTGAGCACTCCGCACACGAGCATCGCGTACATCGTGAACCGCTCGGGCCTGAACTGCGCGAGCAGCCGTTTCCCGGACCCCTTGAAGTCCATGGAGTGCTGATCGGGGCCTCCGGCGCCCGCCATCCGTGCCAACGGCCCGGCCATCAGGCTGCCTCCGCTTCCGTGAGCTGGGAGAGGACGATCTCGCGGTACGTCTCGTTGTCCGCCATCAGCTCGTGGTGGCGTCCGGTGCCGACGACCCGGCCCTCGTCGAGGACCACGATCCGGTCGGCGTCCCGGATGGTCGCCACACGCTGGGCGACGATCACGACGGTCGCCTCGGCGGTCTCGCGGGACAGGGCCGACCGCAGGGCCGCGTCCGTCGCGTAGTCGAGCGCGGAGAACGAGTCGTCGAACAGATAGATCTCCGGGCGCTGCACCAGCGTCCGCGCGATCGCGAGCCGCTGCCGCTGCCCGCCCGACACATTGGTCCCGCCCTGCGCGATGGGGGAGTCCAGCCCGTTCTCGAGGTTGGACACGAACTCCTTCGCCTGCGCGACCTCCAGCGCGTGCCACAGCTCCTCGTCGGTGGCGTCCGGATTGCCGTACCGCAGATTCGTCGCCACCGTCCCGGAGAAGAGGTACGGCTTCTGCGGCACCAGGCTCACCGTCCTGGCCAGCAGCTGGGGATCCAGCGTCCGTACGTCCACGCCGTCCACGAGCACCTCGCCCTCGGTGACGTCGAACAGCCGGGGCACCAGCCCGAGCAGCGTAGACTTCCCGCTGCCCGTGGACCCGATGAAGGCGGTCGTCTCACCCGGCCGCGCCACGACCTCGATGGCCTTGAGCACCGGCTCCTCGGCACCCGGATACCTGAATCCCGCGCCCCGGATCTCCAGGAACCCGCTCCGCCGCAGCTCCCGTACGGGCTCGACGGGCGGTACGACACTGGTCTCGGTGTCGAGCACCTCCTGGATGCGCTCGGCGCACACCTCGGCGCGCGGCATCATCATGAACATGAAAGTGGCCATCATCACAGCCATGACGATCTGCATCAGATAGGCGAGGAACGCGGTGAGGGCGCCGATCTCCATCCCGCCGCTGTCGATCCGATGGGCGCCGAACCAGACCACCGCGATCGACGAGAAGTTGATGACCGTCATCACGATCGGGAACATCAGCGCCAGCATCCGGCCCGTTCCCAGGGACACGTCCGTCAGCTCGACGTTCGCCTTGCGGAAGCGGTCCTTCTCGTAGTCGTCCTTCACGAAGGCACGGATGACACGGTTGCCAGTGATCTGCTCGCGCAGCACCTGGTTCACGGTGTCGAGCCGCTCCTGCATCGTGCGGAACAGCGGGCGCAGCCGGCGCACGATCAGGCTCACGGAGACACCGAGCACCGGAACGACCGCCAGCAGCACCCCCGACAGCGGCACGTCCAGCCCGAGCGCCAGCACGATGCCGCCGACGCACATGATCGGCGCCGACACCACCAGCGTGAACGTCATCAGGGTGAGCATCTGCACCTGCTGGACGTCGTTCGTCGTCCGCGTGATCAGCGAAGGCGCCCCGAAGTGACCGACCTCACGTGCCGAGAACGACTGGACCCGGTCGAAGACGCCTGCCCGGATGTCCCGGCCGACCGCCGACGCGGTACGGGCGCCGTAGTACACGGCCCCCATGTTGCAGACGACCTGCACCAGCGAGACGCCGATCATCAGGGCCCCGAAGGACAGGATGTAGCCGGTGTCGCCCTCGACGACACCGTTGTCGATGATGTCCGCGTTGAGAGTGGGCAGGTAGAGCGTGGCGCAGGTCTGCACGAACTGCAGCAGCACCAGCAGGGCGATGGGTTTCTTGTACGGGCGGAGATACGTCCGTAGTAGTCGTATGAGCACGCGAGATCTCTCGGAGTCGGCGACGGGGATGGGATGCACCACCCCCCATCGTCGAACACTCCACCCGTGTTACCTCAACTGAATTAACCCGACCGGTGCCCAGCGGCCCTCAGGCGCGGAAAGCCCCCGGATGGGTCTGCTCCCGAACCGACACGTACTGCTGCCGTACCGCCTGCCCCACAGCCAGCTCGTCCCCCGGATCCAGCAGCTGCGCGGCCGCCCCGGGCCAGACGGGCGGCATACGGGGATCGAGAGTCCCCTGCGAGACGCCCAGCGCCCACGCGGCCTGGCGCGCCGCGCCGACCGCCGCGTAGTCCGCCGGCTGCGGTACGACCACCGGCACCCCGAACAGCGCGGGCGCCGCCGCCTGCACCGCGGGCAGCTCGGCCACCGCGCCGAGCAGGAAGATCCGCCGTACGTCGACCCCGCGCCCGCGCAGCACGTCCAGCGCGTCCGCGAGCCCGCACAGCATGCCCTCGAACGCGGCCCGCGCGAAGTGCTCCGGCCGCATCGACTCCCGCCGCAGCCCGGCCAGGGTCCCGGCGGTGTGCGGCAGGTTCGGCGTCCGCTCGCCCTCCAGATAGGGCAGCAGCACCAGCCCGTGCGAACCGGGCGTGGACTTCATCGCGAGGTCGGACAGCCCCTCCAGATCGGGCACCCCGAGCATCTCAGTGGCGCCCCGCAGCGTCCGTACGGCGTTGAGCGTCGTGACCACCGGCAGGTGCATCCCGGTCGCATCGGCCAACGAGGTGATCATCCCGCTGGAGTCGACGAGCGCCTCGTGGTGTACGGCCATGACGGACCCGGAGGCCCCGAGCGACACCACGGCGTCACCGAGCCCTATGCCCAGCCCGAAGGCCGCGGCCATGGTCTCGCCGGTGCCGGCGGAGATGAGGAGCCCCTCCGGCGTCGTACCGGCGGCGTCCGAGGGCCCGAGCACCTCGGGCAGCATCACCTGGTGGCCGAGCGCCAGCTCGACGAGATCGGTCCGGTACTGGCCGGTCGCCGCGTTCCAGTACCCGGTCCCCGAGGCGCCCCCTCGGTCGGTGGTCCTCCTGACCGGCCGCCCGAGCAACTGCCACACCAGCCAGTCGTGGGCCTGGAGCAGCACGGCCGTACGCATCGCGGCATCCGGTTCGGTACGGCTCATCCAGCGCAGCTTGGTCACGGGCTGCGCGGCCCCCGGGACGCACCCGACGGCCTCCGCCCACGCCCCGCGCCCCCCGAGCGCGTCGACGAGATCGGCGGCCGCGACCTGCGACCGCCTGTCGCCGCCGACCATCGCCGGACGCACGGTGTTGCCCTGCGCGTCCAGCGCGATCAGCCCGTTCTGCTGCGAGGACACCCCGATCGCCTGCACACCTTCGAGCAGCCCGCCGCCGGCCGCCTCCCCCAGGGACAGCAGCCATGCCTGCGGATCGACGTCCGACGGACGCCCCCCGCCGTCGGCCGACTCCAACGGGTGCGGGGCATACCCCTGCCTGAGCACGGCCCCTGTGTCCGAGTCACAGACGACAATGCGCGTAAAATCGGGCGAACTATCCAGCCCGGCGACTATCCCCATGCCATAAATTCTGCCGCACGGGAAGGGGTGGGGCGTGCCGGGCGCCGGGGTTCGGGCCCGCAGGGGGCGCGAGGCCCTGGCGTATGCGGCTCCGCCGCGTTCCTCGGCGCCCTCGGCGGAGCGTCTACGTGTTGCTGGTCCCCCAGTCGTCCCCGACGGAGCCGTTGCGCTCCCGGAGCGACCGGACACGCCCGGCGACCGAGTCGGGCACCCGGTCCCCGACCTTCTCGCTGACCAGGTGGTACGCCTTGCCCACGAAGACGCGGCCCTGCTGGGCCGCCGACTCCGCGGTGTTGCGTACGGCCGGGTTCTGGGCGACGTGCTGTGCGGATTTCTTCAACTGCTCGTAGCGTTCGCGCCCCGCGCGTGTGCCCAGCACGTATCCCAGGGCCAGTCCGACGACGAACGTGAGCCGATAGCGCATGGCGGCCACCCTTCCTTGCGTCTGCTTCTGCGTCTGCGTCGCCCCGGCGTGGGACGCGGGGCGCGGGGAGTATCGATTGGCGGAGCACCCCCCAGCTTGCGCTAATGTATGTGTCGCAGCGAGCGCACGCCCCCTGGCGAATACCCAGGTGAGTGCGTTCGATGCAACGAGGCATTCCTCCGTAGCTCAATTGGCAGAGCAGCCGGCTGTTAACCGGCAGGTTACTGGTTCGAGTCCAGTCGGGGGAGCTTCGATCTTCCGTAGCTCAATTGGCAGAGCAGCCGGCTGTTAACCGGCAGGTTACTGGTTCGAGTCCAGTCGGGAGAGCAACCTGAAGGAGGGCCCCGACGGGGTCCTTTTTCATGTCCGGGGGAACCGCGCGAGCCGCGCCGAAGTCCTCAAGGTCAAGAAGCGCATGCGAAGGCCGACCATCCGAAGCAGGAGATCGTATGAGCGGCTATGCTGCGGCAGACGGCGCGCACAAATGTGCGCGACACGCCGTACGGGGCGGTAGCTCAGCCGGTTAGAGCAGCGGACTCATAATCCGTCGGCCGTGGGTTCGAGTCCCACCCGCCCCACCAATGCAGGTCTCTGACCTGCGGAAACGTTCATTTTTGGGTGTCGGATCGTCAACTTTGCCTGAACGGACTGAATCCGCTGCTCGCGAGTCTGGGGCCAGGTTGGTCTGCGTCGGCTGACGTTCCTCTGACCTGCACGTATGCGCGCGGATGCGTGGCTGGTGAGACGTGTTCTGGTCGGCTCTGCTGCGACAGGGCAATGAATTGAGGCCATCCTGAGGCCGACGGTACCGGGGAAGCGTGTCGATGGCGGCGGGACCAACCGTGCTCCCGCGGGTTCTGCCTGGTGGTCTTTTCGTTGCCGAGCCGAGCAAATGCACGTTCGAGAGCCTGTTCGCCGCAGGACCGGTACGCAAGGGGTTGTGTCCGGTTTGATCACGTGATGTGGAGGATGGCGAGGGGGCGGAAAGCGTTGCTGGCGGGGTGGGAGAGTCGGCGGCGACGTTCGCGTGGTCTTCGCCCGCCACGGCTTCTGCCGTGCCGAAGCCGACCAGCTTGAGCACCGGACTCGAAACCGAGCTGATCGGCGCGCGGAGGGGCGCCGCGAGCGGGTCTTGCGGCGCGACGAAGGCGACGAAGACGGTCTCGGTTTCGTCAGGCCGGTGACCGGACACCTCGGGAACCACGGCCCAGGCGTGGCGACGCTGCCCGCGGACGGACCGTCAGCGCACAGACGCGTGACCCGGGTCTGTCGCGCCTGGCCAAGAGCCTGTCGCCTGTCGCCTACCCGCCGGCTGCCGGAACTTCGACGATCGAGACAGACACGATCCGAGGGGAAGACAGATGAGCGCAACAGCAGCGACCACCGGTACTGTCGAGGTGCGGGGTGCGTGTCCGCACGACTGCCCCGACACCTGCGCGATGAGGATCACCGTCACGGACGGCAAGGCCGTGAGCGTGACCGGCGACCGGGAGCACCCGTACACGCGCGGTGGCCTGTGTGTGAAGGTCGACAATTATCTGGACCGGGTGTACAGCCCGGACCGTGTGCTGTACCCGATGCGGCGCACGGGGCCGAAGGGCAGCGGACAGTTCGAGCGGATCACCTGGGATCAGGCGCTGGACGAGATCGCGGACCGGTTCCGGGCGATCTCCGCGGAGTTCGGGCCCGAGGCCGTCATGCCGTGCAGCTACCTCGGCACGCAGGGGATCCTCAACGGCCTCAACGTGGGCGACCCCTTCTTCGCCAAGCTGGGCGCCACCATCGCCGAGCGCACCTACTGCGACTCCGGCTCGTGCACCGCGTACACGATGACCATCGGCGACTGTGCGGGAGTGGACCCCGAAAGCCTCGTCCACTCCAAGTTCATCCTGATCTGGGCCTGCAACGTGATGAGCACCAATCTTCACCTGTGGCCGTTCATCGCCGAAGCCCGCAAGCGGGGCGCCACCGTGGTCGTGGTGGACCCGGTGAAGACCCGTACCGCGAAGGCGGCCGACTGGCACATCCCGATCCGGCCGGGCACCGACGGTGCCCTCGCGCTGGCGATGATGAACGTGATCATCGAAGAGGGACTCACCGATGACGACTACATCGCCGACTACACCGTCGGATACGAGGAGTTGGCCGAGCGCGTACGGAAGTACTCACCGGAGTGGGCCGCCGAGGAGACCGGCGTTCCGGCCGAGGACATCCGTAAGCTGGCCCGGGCGTACGCCACCACACAGCCGTCCGTCATCCGGATCGGTGTGGCCGTCGAGCGGCACGCCGGCGGTGGCCAGACGGTACGGGCGCTCGCCTGTCTGCCCGGACTGGTCGGCGCGTGGCGCAAGCCCGGTGGCGGGATTCTTCAGCTGCCGCTGTGGGCGTTCCCCGTCAACTGGGGCGCGATGATGCACCCGGAGATGCTCGAACCCGGCAAGCGGGTCGTGAACCAGTATCTGCTGGGGCAGGCGCTGACCGGCGGTCTCGACCTGGACCCGCCCATCAAGGCGCTGGTGGTCTACAACTCCAACCCGGTGGTCGTGTGCCCGGACCAGGAGAGGCTGATCGAGGGGCTGCAGCGGGACGACCTGTTCACCGTGGTCAGTGAGCAGTTCATGACCGACACCGCCCAGTTCGCCGACATCGTGCTGCCCGCCACCACCCAGCTGGAGCAGGACGACATCATGTTCTCCTGGGGCCACCTCTACGTCACCTACAACCACCGCTCGATCGAGCCGCTCGGCGAAGCCGTGCCCAACACGGAGCTGTTCCGGCGGCTGGCGGCGCGCATGGGCTTCACCGAGCCGGTGTTCCGGCGCACGGACGAGGAGATGATCGCCGAGGCGTTCGACTGGTCGGCGCCCGCAATGCAGGGCATCACCCTCGAGTCACTGCGGGAGAAGGGCTGGCAGCGGCTGACCGTGCCGCCCCCGGACCAGTACGCCCCCTACGCGGAGGGCAACTTCCCCACCCCGTCCGGCAAGGTGGAGCTCAAATCCTCCATCGCGGAAGCCGTAGGCAACTTCGTGGTGCCGCTGTTCCGGCAAGGCTCCAACGACCACCAGCCGGGCACGCCGGTCGATCCGCTGCCGCACTACATCCCGCCTCGCGAATCGGCGCGCGCGAACCCCGAACTGGCCGCGCGGCATCCGCTCAACCTGGTCACCCCGAAGCCGCATGCCTACCTGAACTCCAGCAGCGCCAACCTGCCGCTCCACCGGCGCGTGCAGGGGGAGCCCACCGTCCTCATCCACCCCGACGACGCCGCCGAGCGCGGTATCGCCACCGGCGACGACGTGCGGGTGTTCAACGACCGCGGCTCGTTCGTGGTGAAGGCGAAGGCGGACAAGTCCGTCCTGGCGGGCGTCGCCGTGTCGGCGTACGGCGGCTGGCGCATGCACACGAAGTCGCTGTCCACGATGGCGTCCCTGAACCCCACCGCCTTCGCCGACCTGGGCAACGCGCCCACGTTCTCCGACACCCTCGTCCAGATAGAGAAGGCCTGACCATGGCTTACGTCGTGACCGACGCCTGCGTGGACATCCTCGACCAGTCCTGCGTCGAGGAATGTCCGGTGGACTGCATCTACCAGGGGGACCGGATGATGTACATCCACCCCGACGAATGCGTCGACTGCGGGAAGTGCATGACCGTCTGCCCCAGCGACGCGATCCACTGGGAGCACAGGATTCCCGTGGAACTGGCCCCGTTCACCACGGCTGCCGTCGAGTTCTTCGAAGAGCACGAGGACGCGGCCGGCGGTGCGTCCTCGCGCGGACCCGTCGGTGTCGACCACCCCCTGCTGCGGGAAAGGCGTGCCACCGGTGAAGGCTGAGCACGAGATCGGCTGCGGCGCCGACGGGTACGCCAGCGACCTGCTGATCGTCGGCGCCGGGCCGGTCGGTCTCTACGCGGCCTACTACGCCGGGTTCCGGGGCATGTCGGTCACGGTGATCGACGCGCTCGACCAGCCCGGCGGCCAGATGGCGGCGCTGTATCCCGAGAAGAAGGTCTACGACGTCGCCGGATTCCCTGCCGTGAAGGCGCAGGACCTCGTCGACGCCCTGGTGGGGCAGGCGTCGCAGGCGAAGCCCCGGTACCTGCTGGGCCACACCGCGCAGGCCCTTGAGGACACGGCGGACGGCATCGCCGTCACCACCCACCGGGGCACCGTGGTGACGGCGAAGGCCGTACTGGTCACCGGCGGGATCGGCAGTTTCACGCCGCGCCCGCTGCCCGCGGGCTCCGAGTACGAGAACCGCGGCCTGCGCTACTTCGTGCCGAAGCCGGCCGAACTCACCGGCGCCGACGTGGTGGTCGTCGGCGGCGGGGACTCCGCGGTGGACTGGGCGCTGGCGCTCGAACCCCTCGCCCGCTCGGTCGCGCTGGTCCACCGCCGGCCGCGGTTCCGGGCACACGAGCACAGCGTCCGGCTGCTGCGCACGTCGTCGGTGCGGCTGTACACCCCGCACGAGGTACAGCGGATCAGCGGCGAGACCCGCGTGGAACAGGTGGAGTTGAGCAACCTCGAGACCGGCGCGACCGAGAGCCTGCGGGCGGATGCCGTGGTGGCGGCGCTCGGCTTCGTCGCGAACCTCGGCCCGCTCGCGACGTGGGGGCTTCAGATGCGGGGCCGGCACATCGTGGTCGACCGGACCATGCGCACCAGCCGGCCGCGCGTGTACGCCGCGGGCGACATCGCCGACTACGACGGCAAGGTCGCGCTGATCTCGGTCGGTTTCGGCGAGGCCGCACTCGCGGTGAACCACCTCGCCCCCGTGGTCGATCCCACGCTGGGCACCGTGCCGGGGCACTCCAGCGACGGCCTGTGAGCGGCCCTTACGCCCGGGCCCGAGCGCGGTAGGCGGTCGGCGAGGTGCCGTACACCTCGCGGAACGCCCGGCTGAACACGGCGAGATCGGTGAACCCCCAGCGGACGCAGATCTCGGTGAGGGTGGCTTCGCCTCCCCGGTGGGTCAGCAGGTCGCGCCGGCACCGCTCCAGCCTCTGCCGCCGGATCACCTGGGACACCGTCTGTCCCCGGCCGGCGAACATCCGCTGGAGCTGGCGTGTCGACACGAAGTGCGCCTGCGCGACGCGTTCCGGGGACAGGTCCGGATCACCGAGATGCTCCGCGATGTAGGTGTCGATCTGCCGCAGCAGGCTCGCGTGGCGGTCGGTGCCGGCGCCGAAGCCATGTGCCTCTGTCGCGATGGTCGCCACCAGGTCGCCGATCTCGTCGGCGATCCGGATGGCGCCCCCTTCGCTGATGGCCGGCTTCTCGACGAGCAGGTCGGTCAGCATCCTGCTCAGCACCCCGGTGATACCGCTGCCGCCGTCCAGCGTCCGGCAGGTCAGCCTGGCCGACTCGCTGTCGCTGAGCCGGATCGTGTCGCGGGGCCAGGTGAAGACGGCGATGTCCCAGCAGGGGGAGCCGGCACCCGAGCGAAGCGACCAGTGAAAGGGCCGCTCCGTCTCGTAGACGACGAAGTCGCCGGGGCGGAGCACCGCGTCGTGCCCGTCCTGCTCGGCACGCGCCGCACCGCGGCGGACCAGGCAGACCTGGAGGTAGCGGTCGCCGTCGCGCCGCAGCAGTTCCTTCGTACGGAGGACGTCCTGGTCCACCGAGCGGACTCCCGACACCCGGAGGTGGCCGAGGAAGTCGCTGCGCACGGCGCCGTCGAATGTGCCGCCGTCCCGCTCGACGTCCACGTCCAGGCTGACGAAATGGTCCCGGAGGAGCTCCCGCCAGACCTCTCGCCGGCTGGTGTTCGTCTCGTTCGAGCCCACCACCGTCATGGCCTACCTCGCTCGTATCCCGTGTCCACTCGGCTCGGCGTTGCACGAATACTCGTCCACCAGAGTGTCGGCCATGTCCAGAGGCGGATCGTTGTTGCCGTGTAAATAACTGGAAAACCCTGATTCAGCGGCACGTACCCGTCGTCGCCGGTCAAATGCCTGTCGCGCGGAGTCCGGTACGGCAGGCCCGGGCCGGTGAGGATGAACGCCAGTGCCGGTCCAGAACGCGAGGGAACACATCGTGACAGCCGTCGTGAATGATCAGATCCGCAGTCCGGAAGAACCGGTCGAGGACGTCCGAGTGGCCCTGACCCCGGACCGCGTCCCGGTCGCCGAGGCGATCGAATGGGCGACCGTGCCGCACTGTGGCGCGGTCGTCACGTTCACCGGTACGGTGCGCGACCACAACGACGACCTGGAGGGCCACCGCACCGGGATCGTAGGGATCGACTACGAGGCGTTCGACCGGCACGTGGAGCCGCGACTCCGCCAGATCGCCCAAGCCGCCCGGGACCGGTGGCCCGCCCTCGGGCGCGTGGCGTTGTTCCACCGCGTCGGGCCGGTGCCGGTCACCGAGGCGAGCATCCTGGTCGTGGTCTCCGCACCCCACCGCGGCGAGGCGTTCACCGCGGCCCGCTTCTGCATCGACGTCCTCAAGGACTCCGTTCCGGTATGGAAACGCGAATACAGCGGGGACGGCACGAGCGGCTGGGTGGCGACCGGGAACCGGATCGACGACGTCCCCGCCGCGGCGCACCGCTGGTGCCTCGCCCGGAACCCGGAACCGGCATGATGATGATGCCCGTCGCCGACCGCCGGTACCGTCACCTTCGCGACCTGCGGATCTCCATCACCGACCGGTGCAACCTCCGATGCCGGTACTGCATGCCGCGCGAGCATTTCGGCCCGGGGCACCATTACCTCGACCCCGCCGACCTGCTGACCTTCGACGAGATCGCGCGCCTGGCGCGGGTGTTCGCCTTCCTCGGCGTGCGCAAGATCCGGCTCACCGGGGGTGAGCCGCTGCTGCGTCGCGGCGTCGCGGACCTCGTGGCGCTGCTCGCCGCGGTACCCGGGCTCGATCTCGCGATGACGACCAACGGGCTGCTGTTGCCGGCCTTCGCGGAGCGCCTCGCACAGGCCGGGCTGCGCCGGGTGACGGTGAGCCTGGACGCGCTCGACGACGCCGTGTTCCGGGCGGTCGCCGACACCGCGGTGCCGGTGCGCCGGGTCCTCGAAGGGATCGACGCGGCCGCACGCGCCGGCCTCAACCCCGTCAAGGTGAACATGGTGGTGAAGCGGGGAGTCAACGACGGCTGCGTGCTGCCGATGGTCGAGCGGTTCCGGGGCAGCGGCCACATCCTGCGCTTCATCGAGTACATGGACGTAGGGGCCACGAACGAGTGGCAGCTCGGTGAGGTGCTGCCCGCCGCCGAGATCGTGCGCCTGATCGACGGCCGTTACCCGCTCGAACCTCTCGACGCGACCGGCGTCGGTGAGGTGGCCACCCGCTACCGCTTCCTGGACGGCGCCGGGGAGATCGGTGTCATCGGCTCGGTGACGCGGCCGTTCTGCGGGGACTGCACGCGAGCCCGGCTGTCCGCCGAGGGGAAGGTCCACACGTGCCTGTTCTCCTCCGGCGGGACCGACCTGCGGGCGTTGCTGCGAGCGGGCGCCTCCGACGAGGAACTGTGCTCCGCCGTGCGCGCACTCTGGGGCGCCCGGGAGGACCGCTATTCGGAGTTGCGCGGAAGCCGCGCACCCTCGCGCGGTGATCGGGTGGAGATGTCCTACATCGGTGGGTGACCTGGAACGAAGGGGAGATTGGCTCATGCCCACAATGCTGCTGTTCGCGGCCGCGCGGGAGGCGGCGGGCCGAGGGCGCGACGTGATTCCCGGCGGCACGCTCGGCGAGGTGCTCGACGAGGCACGCCGGCGCTACGGCGGTGAGTTCGCCCACGTGCTGGCGAACTCACGGGTGTGGTTCAACGGAGAGATGCTGAACGACGCGATGTACGGCGCCCCGTGCGTGGCCGGCGACGAGATCGCCGTGCTGCCACCGATCAGCGGCGGATGATCACACGTGGTCCTGCTCTCCGTCGACGGTTACCGCGCCGCGTTGACGGCACTACCCGGCCGGCGACCCCGAGTCGCCCGGCGCCGGAACCATGCGCCGGTGCTGGGTCGCGAAACCGTCCTCGGATCCGCCGAGTTCGGGCACGCGCCCACACCGTTGCGGGTGTCGCGGAAGAAGGCATTTCAGTTTCGGAGCAATGCCGTGAGATGAGGAATCGAAGATGAAGTACAGGTACCTGTAATGAGCAACGTCACTGGCAGATCCATGACCTGTGAATCCGCTGTGCGGAGTCGCGTCGCAGATGTCATGGTCACCTGTCCCAAGACCCTGGGACCGCTCTCCAGGGTGGACGACCTCCGAGCTTTTTTCAGCGACGATCACGTCCACATGGCCCTGGTCGTCCACCCGGACGACGGACGGCTCATGACGACGATCGAGCGACCGGACATCCCCGAATCCGCCTCCAATTCCGCGGCCGTCACGGAGTTCGGAACTCTCGTCGGCAGAACGGTGCTGGCGTCATACCCACTTGATGCTGCTACAACAGCGATGAGATTCGAGGCGCGACGTCGGTTGGCGGTGGTCGATGATTTCGGTCGACTGCTGGGTCTGCTATGCCTGAAGCGAGACGGAACCGGATACTGTTCGAATGAAGGGATCCGCGCCCGTGCTGACGAAAGGGAACGAGCGCACTCTTCGTCTCCGATGAGCTGTTCCCGGTAACCGTCGGCCACCGTCCGTGAGTGCGAGGTGCGTCGCGTGATCTGCGGCATCCCCAAGTTCAGGCAGATGCAGGGCCCCTGGTAGGAACGATCTTGCGACAGAAAGATCCGACCGAAGGGACTCACGCGCCGACCGGCACCGGAGCCCACTCCGGGGTTGAGGCCACGATGCGCAACACCCCGCCCTCTGGGCTCGCTTGCTCCACCCGCACTCCGCTCAGGTGCGGCAACACCCCTCGGTGACAAGACCTATGTCCTCGGCTGACCCGATCCACGAGCGCAGCCTCTGCGCGTTGGAAGGTCAATCCGCTGCGGGCGAGTTCGAGACCCTTTTCCGAGCTGGCGCGATCGTCCCCCAAACCTTTGGTCTGGTCCCGTTGAGCCTCATTGAGGCCGCGTTGGGGCCGCAAGGACAGGAACAGACCGACAAGGGTTGAGGAGCACCGACATACATCAACCCACCTGACCTGCAAGAACGGCGTGAATCGGCACTGATTGGTAAGGGCCGCCCAGCCCTTCACGCGGGAGGCGAAGACCCCGCAGGCCGGGCAGGCCCTGGCCGAGGCATCCGCCGTGGCCAGATGGACCCGGCGCCCACCGCACTGAAGCCGCTCGACCCGCATGACGGACACCCCGTCGAGGTCCAGCAGCAACGTCGTATCGTTGACCAAGCCCGTGGCTCCCAGACGATCATTCTGCCTAGAGAACAGAAATGATCGCCCAGGACCACGGGCGTCCTGCGTCCAGGGCCACCAACAGCCCACCCACCACCATGCAGTGACTGTCAGTCAGCGCACACGAAGGGCACACCGCTCAAGTTCGAAGACCCAGATTGGCGAGAGAACGTGAGACGAGGCTGAGAAGGCGATGGAGATCAGCTCAGACCGGCGGACGTGAGCCAGGCCTTGGCGACGTCGCTCATGTCGTCGAGCTTGGCGACCTTGCTGTTCAGCTCCATGAGTCCCTCGGTGGTCAGCGCCGCGGACACGGCGTTGAGGGTGCTGGTGACGGTGGGGGTGACCTTGTCCTTGTTGATGACGGGCAGGATGTTCTCGGCCAGGAAGAGGTTCTTGTCGTCCTTGAGGGTGACGAGCTTGTTCTTGGCGATGGCGGGGTCCGTACTGGTCAGGTCACCGACCTGCACCTGGTTGTTGGTGATGGCGGCGAGGGTCAGCGGGCCTCCGGCGTCCAGCGAGACGAACTTCTTGAAGGACAACCCGTAGACGCTCTTCAGCCCGACCACGCCGTTGACCCGGGTCTTCCACTCCGGCGGTGCGCCCAGTGCCATCGTGCCGGCCACCGGGGCGAGGTCGGAGATGGTGGTGAGGTCGTGGGCGGTCGCCGTCTTCTGGGTGACGGCCAGCACGTCCTTGTCCTCCGCCGTGGACTGCTTGAGCGCGGAGATGCCAGAGGGCAGCGCCTTGGTCAGCGCGGCGGAGACCTCGGCCGGGCTGCTGGCCTTCGTCTTCGGGTCGAAGTACTGGAGCAGCGCGCCCGTGTACTCCGGGAGGAGATCGATCGAGCCGTCCTTGAGCGCGGGGATGTACGTCTCCCGGCTGCCGATGTTCAGCCGGGTCTTGACCTTGACGCCCTTGGCCTTCAGCGCCTCCGCGTAGATGGTGGCGAGGAGTTGGCTCTCCGTGAAGTTCGCCGACCCGACGGTGATGGTGTCGGCGGCGGACGAGGCGCCGGCCGTGGCGCTGGTGCTCATAGGGTCACCGCCGCTGCCGCACGCGGTGAGGACGAGGGCGCCGGTGGCGGTCAAGGCCGCGAGGCCGAGGAGCTTCTTGCTTCTTGTGGACGCGCTGTTCATGGGACTCTCTTCACTGTGCGGTGGCGGTGGCGGTGGCGGATGCCGGTACTGCGGGAGGGGAAGTGCGGCGGGAGACCCTGCGGGTGAGGCCGGGCGAGACGAGGAGCCTGGCCAGCCCGAGCAGGAGGAGTTCGACGGCCAGGGCGAGCGCGGCGACGAGGATCGCTCCGCCCGCCATCTGCGCGTAGTCGCTCTGGGCGAGGCCGTCGATGAGGAACCGGCCGAGACCGCCGAGCGAGACGTAAGCAGCCACGGTCGCGGTCGCGATGATCTGGAGCGCCGCGGCCCGGATCCCGGACAGGATCAGCGGCAGCGCGCACGGCAGTTGAACGCGCAGCAGGATGTCCCGGCCACGCCAGCCCATGCCGCGCGCGGCGTCGACGGCAGCGGCGTCCACCGCGAAGACACCCGCGTAGGTGTTGGTCAGGATCGGCGGCACCGCGAGCAGGACGAGCACGATCAGGCTCGGAATGGTGAACGCCAGGTCGGAGGCGATGTGCGGGGTGATCAGCAGCACCGCGATCATCAGCACACCCAGCGTCGGCAGGGCACGCAGCGCGTTGGCGAGGCCGCCGACCAGGAAGGCGCCGCGCCCGGTGTGACCGATCAGGAGGCCGACGGGCACGCCGATGACGAGGGCGATGGTCAGCGCCATGCCGGACAGTTCGAGGTGGGCCAGGGTCTGGGCGGGGATGCCGTCGGGACCGCTCCAGTTGACGGGATCGGTGAGCCAGCCGGTGATGCTCGTGCTCATCGGGCGGACCTCCTGGGCTGCCAAGGGGTGAGCGAGTGGCCGGCGAGCAGGATCAGCCCGTCCAGCACCAGCGCGATGACCAGGCTCAGTACGACGCCGGTGACGATCGGGGTGAAGAAGTGCAGCTGGAAGCCCTGCGTGAACAGCGAGCCGAGCTGCGGCACACCGAGCAGCGCGGCCATCGACACGATGCTGACGTTGGAGACCGCCGCGACCCGCAGCCCGGCGGCGATGACCGGTACGGCGATGGGCAGTTCGATCCGTATCAGCCGCTGGTGCGACCGGTAGCCCATGGCGTGGGCGGACTGGATGACGTCGGCGGGTACGGCCGCCAGCCCGTCGGCCACGACCCGCACCAGGAGCGCCGTTGTGTAGACGCTCAGCGCGATGACCACGTTGACCGGGTCGAGGATCCGGGTGCCGAGCAACTTCGGCAGCAGGATGAACAGAGCGAGGGAGGGCACCGTGTAGACCAGCCCGGCCAGCGCCACCAGCATCGGGTAGAGCCGGCGGCTGCGGTGGGCCAGCCGGCCCAGCGGCAGCGCGACCAGCAGGCCGATGAGCAGCGGCAGTATGGACAGCCAGAGGTGCCATGCGGTGAGGTCGGCGATCTCTCCGGCGTTGCGGCGGAGCCATTCCGCGGCGGTCACAGGTGGCTCCCGGCGGGGGCCTCGGCGGCGGACCCGGCGGCGGGCTCGACGGACCCGGCGGTGACCCCTGCGGCGGACTCGACGGCGGACCCGGCGATGGCCCCCGCAGGGGCGGTCACCGACGCGGCCTCTTCGATCGCGCGGGCCACGGCTGTCGGCGACACGGTCCCGGCCAGGTGCCCTTCGGCGTCGACCAGGACACCGCGACCGCTGGGAGAGGACAGTGCCGCGTCCAGCAGTTCGCGGAGGGTGCCGTCCGTACGGGCCGTGGTGGCGCTGAGGTTGAGGTCCTGCTCGGTGACCCGGTCGCCGTCGAGCCGGTCGAGCGCGGCCCAGCCGATCGGCTCACCGCCGGGGGCGGTGACCAGGATCCAGCCGTCCAGCGCCGCCGCCTCGGCCTCGGCGCGCGTCGCGCCGAGCACGACGGCAGGCTCGGCGGCGGGAATCACGCCGTCTCCCGTACCGGCGAAGCCCAGCGCCCGGTAGCCCCGGTCACGGCCGACGAAGCCCGCGACGAAGGCGTCGGCGGGCCGGGCCAGCAGCTCGGCCGGGGCCGCGGCCTGTGCGAGCCGCCCGCCCTCGCGGAGCACCGCGACCTGGTCGCCGAGCTTGAGCGCCTCGTCGATGTCATGGGTGACCAGCACGATCGTCTTGCCGATCTCGCGCTGGAGGCGGAGGAACTCCTCCTGCAACTGGGCGCGTACGACCGGGTCGACGGCGCTGAACGGCTCGTCCATCAGCAGGTAGGGCGGGTCGGCGGCCAGCGCGCGGGCGACACCGACGCGCTGCTGCTGGCCGCCGGACAACTGCCAGGGGTAGCGGTCGGCGAACTGCGGGCCGAGGCCGACCCGTTCCAGCAGTTCCAGGGCCCGGGTCCGGGCCTCGCGGCGGCCGAGCCCGAGGAGCCGGGGCAGCGCCATGACGTTGTCGGCGACGTTCTTGTGCGGGAAGAGGCCGGCGTGCTGGATGACGTAACCGATCTTCCGCCGCAGCTCGGTGGCGTCGGTCCCGGAGACCGGCTGTCCGCCCAGCGTGATGGTGCCGGAGGTGGGCTCGATCAGGCGGTTGACCATGCGCATGGAGGTGGTCTTGCCGCAGCCGGACGGCCCCACCAGAACGGTGATCTTCCCGGTCGGTGCCTCCAGGCTGAGCCGGTCGACGGCGACCGTACCGTCCGGATATGCCTTGGTGACGTTGTCGAATCGGATCATGACATTCTCTCCGTTACGGGGCCGTATGTCGGCTGTGCCAGCTGTGCCGGCGGCGGTAGCTGCCCGCCGAGCGAACGCGACAGGTCGTGGGCCTCACCGGCGAGCCGGACCCCGATCCGTACGACCTTGTCGCCGCGCAGCCGGTAGTCGGGGACCACCACGCTCAGGGCGGCGATCACCCTGGACCCGGTGAGCAGTGGTGCCGCGATCGCGGTGACGTCGTTCTCGACGCCGTCCTCCACGACGACGTAACCCCGGGCCGGCGTCTCCCCCGCGAACACCGCCCCGACCGCGCTGGCGCGCCGGGGGATCGTCCGGCCCACCCAACTGGTGTGCCGGACCGAGTGAGTGCCCTCGGTGATCGCGATGTACAGGGCGGTGTCCTCGTGCGAGGGGATGCTCAGGTACACCGACTCCCGGGTCACCGCGACGATCCGTTCCATCGCCTCGCGGCAGTACGGCACCAGGGACTCGTGACTCAGGGCCCGTGCCCCGAACTGCACGATCCGGGTGCCGGGGCGGAACGATCCGTCGGCCTCGCGTCGTACGAAACCGCCGTTCTCCAGCGCGCGCAAGAGGCGCAGCGCGGTGCTGGCCGCCAGCCCGGTCTCCCGGGCGCTCTCCGCCAGGGTGATGGCCCCGTGCTCGCAGACCACGCCGAGCAGAGCCATCGCCCGCTCCGCAGTCCGTGTCGACGTTTCACCCATGCCCCACCTCCTGAATAGGTCGCAACACTAGGGACGGTTCTTTTCAGATGTATTCAGTACGGTTTCTGTTGAGTGAATCCCGATTGCCACCAGACGGAATACGCGAAACGCATGGTGGCGATTTGCGCACGAAGAGTCACCGCCCGGCAGGAGAAATTCTCCCCGAAGGGCTGGATTGCACTGCCACAGATATGCGCGGAGCCCGAAAGAACATCCTGAGCAGGCCGCTCTGCCACCTGGTGGCAATCGGGTTTCATCGGGCAGAAACCTCGGCGAGTGAGACGTGAAACCGGGCGTCCATAGCGTCCGATTCCATACACACGCACCGCTGGGAAGGAATACCGTGAGTGATTCTCGGGAGCCGGTGGCCATCGGATCCACGCCGCTGTCCATTGACGACATCGTGGCGGTGGCGCGGCACGGCGCCCCGGTGCTGCTCACCGAGGAAGCCGCCCTGGCGGTCAAGGGCATGCGCGTCCGGATGCTCGCGGGCCTCGACGCGGACGGACCGCCCGTCTACGGGCTCACCACGGGCGTCGGCGACCTCTACGACGTGTCGGTCGCCCCGGAGCACGTGTCGTCGGCCCAGCTGAAGATGCTCAAGAGCCATGCCTGCGGGGTGGGCGAGCCCTACCCGCCCGAAGTTATGCGCGCCATGATCCTCCTGATCGTGCGGGCGATGGCCCAGGGCCGCAGCGGAGTGGGCCTCGGTCTGGTCGAGACCCTCGTCGCGATGCTCAACCGAGGCGTCACCCCCTGGTCCCCCGGCCGCGGCTCGGTCGGCTATCTGATCGGCACCGCACACATCGGCCTGGTCACGGCCGGTCTCGGCCGGGCGTACTTCGAGGGCGAGCTGCTGCCCGGCGCCGAGGCGATGCGCCGCGCCGGTCTGCCCGTTCTCGAACTGGGCCCCCGCGAGGGCCACGCCCTGGTCAGCGGCACGTACGAGGTGACCGCGATGGCGGCGCTCGCCGTCCACGACGCCCGGCTGCTGACCGCCGCCGCCGACATAGCGGCGGCGATGAGCCTGGAGGCCCTGCGCGGCAACGACCGCGCCTTCGACCCCCGCGTCCAGCAGGTCCGCCCGCACCCCGGCCAGGCGGCCACCGCCGCGAACCTGCGCGCCCTGCTCGACGGCAGCGCGATCGTGGCGGCGCACCGTCACCACCGCCTCCAGGACCCGCTGAGCCTGCGCTGCGCGCCCCAGGTCCACGGCAGCGTGCGCGACGCGCTGGACTACGCCGAGCGCACGGTCACCATCGAGGCCAACTCGATCACCGACAACCCGCTGTTCTCCGTCGCCGGCGACGAGCTCACCGCCCACACCGGCGGCAACGGCCACGGCGCCCCGGTCGCCATGGCACTGGACGTCCTCGCCATCGCCGTCACCCACCTGCTCAACATCTCCGAGCGGCGCACCGACCGCCTCACCAACGCCCACTTCAGCGAACTGCCGGCCTTCCTCGCGGCCCCCGGCGGCGAGGACTCCGGCTTCATGATCCCGCAGTACGTCGCCGCCTCGCTGGCCGCCGAGGCCCGCGCACTCGCCCAGCCCGCCTCCGTGCACAACATCCCGACCTCGGCGATGCAGGAGGACCACGTCAGCATGGGCGTCCCCGCCGGCTGGCAGGCCCGGCAGGCGGTCGAGTACGCACAGCAGGGCCTCGGCATCGAGATCCTGGCGGCGGCGCAGGGGCTGGAGCACCACGGCACCCTGCGCCCGGGAGCCGGGACGGGGGCCGCGTACCGAGCGGTCCGGGAACGGGTGGCCGTCCTGGAGGAGGACCGCGAGATGTACCCCGACCTCGCGGCGGCCCGGGAGCTGGTCGCGGACGGCAGCCTCGTGGCGGCCGTGGAAGCAGTAGTGGGAGGACTGGCCCGATGAAGAGCACGGTGACGAGCGAGAACAACGCAGATCAGGGCCGCCCGCTGTCCGGCGTCAAGGTCCTCGACCTCTCCCGGGTCCTGGCCGGTCCGCTCTGCGGGGCGCTGCTCGGTGACCTCGGAGCCGAGGTCACCAAAGTCGAGATGCCCGGCGCCGGCGACGACTCCCGGCACTTTGCTCCTCACATCAACGGTGAGAGCTCGTACTTCATGATGCTCAACCGGGGCAAACGCGGCATCACCCTCAACCTGAAGTCCGACGAGGGCCGCGACCTGCTGCACCGCCTGGTGCGCGACACGGACATCCTGATCGAGAACTACCGGCCCGGCGTCACCGACCGCCTCGGCATCGACTACGACACCCTGTCCGCCGTCAACCCGCGCCTGGTGTACGTCAGCATCTCCGGCTTCGGCCAGACCGGACCACTCGCCCACCGCCCCGCCTACGACCACATCATCCAGGCCATGGGCGGCATCATGAGCCTCACCGGCTGGCCCGGCACCGGCCCGACCCGCGTCGGCGAGTCCATCGGCGACGTCGTCGCCGGGATGTACGGCTCGTACGGTGCCCTGGCCGCGCTCCGGCAACGCGACGTCACCGGGCACGGGCAGCACGTGGATGTCGCCATGCTCGACTCCGTGCTGTCCCTGCTCGTCGTGTCGCTGTCCCAGTTCACCGCCGACGGCACCGAACCCGAGCGGATCGGCAACCGTCATCCGGTCTCCGCCCCCATGGACAGCTTCCCCGCCCGCGACGGACAGGTCGTCCTCGCGGTCGCCAACGACGCCCTCTTCGCCCGTCTGTGCAAGGAGACCGGCATGCCCGAACTCCTCGACGACCCCCGCTTCGCCACGGACGCCCAGCGCGCCCGCCACCACGCCGAACTCCGGGTACTGATCGAGAACTGGACGCGTGGCCTGACGGTCGACCAGGCCGTGAACCGGCTGGAGGCGGCGGGCGTACCGGCAGGTCCCATCTGGAGCCTCAAGGAGGCCCTGGACAGCGACCACGCGCAGCAGCGACAGCTGCTGGGCACCGCACGGCACCCGGTGGCCGGCGAGGTCGCCGTGATGCGACAGCCCGTCCGCTTCTCCGGAGCGCAGCCCGCCGCCCCCGCACCCGCGCCGGTCCTCGGGCAGCACACGGACGAGGTGCTGGCCGCCGCGCTCGGGCTGAGCCCCGACGAGATCGCGGGCCTGCGCGCCCGTGGCGCGATCTGAGCCCTCGAATGGAGAGAGACATGCCGGAGAAGAAACTGCCCACCGTGGCGGTGATCGGCGCCGGGACCATGGGCGCGGGCATCGCCCAGGTCTTCGCCCGAGCGGGCTGCCGGGTAGCCCTGTGGTCCCGCAGCGAAGCCACCCTGGACGCCGCGCGCGCCCTCGTCCCGGACGAGGTCCTCCGCACGCGTTCGCTGTCGGAGGCGCTGGACGGCGCGGACGTGGTGAGCGAGAACGTCGCCGAAGTGGTCGCCCTCAAGCAGGACGTCCTCGCCTCGATCGAGGCCGCGGTGACACCGGACTGCCTGCTCACCACCAACACCTCCAGCGTGCCGATCACCCTGCTGGGCACGGCACTTGACGATCCCGGCCGGTTCCTCGGCATGCACTGGTTCAATCCCGCGCCGGTCATGCCGCTCGTCGAACTCGTCGCCGGCGAGGCCACCACCGCGACGGCGATGGAGCGCGCCGAGTCGCTGACCCGGCGGCTCGGCAAGCTGCCCGTCGTCGTACGGGCGGATGTCCCCGGCTTCGTCGTCAACCGTATCCAGTACGCGGTGCTGCGCGAGGTGCTGCACCTGGTGGATTCGGGCGTGACCTCCGTGGCGGACGCCGACCTGGCGGTGCGTACGACGCTCGCCCCACGCTGGGCGGCCTGCGGCCCACTGGAGCTGATGGACCTGGCCGGGCTGGACGTGGTCGAGCAGGTGTCGGCGATCCTGATGCCCGAGCTGAGCCGCTCGGCCGAGGTGCCGGAGTCCGTGAGGAAACTGGTGGCCGAAGGCGCTCTGGGCGCCAAGTCGGGACGCGGCTTCTACGAGTGGCCCGGCGAACGGGTCGACCGGGTCAAGGCCCACCGGGACGCCGTCGTCAGGCAGTTGACCCACGATGGCTGACGGCACCGGCACCATTCTGACCCGTACCGAGGATGCGGTCGGCCACGTCCGCCTCCACCGCCCCGAAGCGGCCAACGCGTTGAGCCGCGCCATGATGACGGCTCTGCTGGACGCCGTACGCGCCTGGGACGCCGACCCCGACGTCCGCTGCGTCGTCATCAGCGGCACGGAACGCCTCTTCGCGGCCGGCGCCGACATCGCCGACCTGGCGGAACTCTCGGAGTCCGGCCCGGTCGGCACGTACCTCGACGACTTCAGCGACCTGTGGGAGGCCCTGTACGCCACCCGCATCCCTCTCGTCGCGGCGGTCAACGGTCATGTCCTGGGCGGCGGCTGCGAACTCGCCATGATCTGCGACCTCGTCATCGCCTCGGACACCGCCCGCTTCGGCCAGCCCGAGCTGCGTCTCGGTGCGATCCCCGGTGCGGGCGGCACCCAACGCCTCGTCCGCGCGGTCGGCAAGGCCCTCGCGATGGACATGATCCTCACCGGCCGCACCATCACCGCCCCCGAAGCCCTCGCCGCCGGCCTCGTCAGCCGCGTCGTACCCCCCGACCAGCTCGACCGCACAGCCCACGACACGGCCCGCACCATCGCCGCCCACCCCGCGACCGCGGTCCGACTGGCGAAGGAGGCGGTGCTGACGGCCTTCGAGACGCCCCTCTCCGCCGGCATCCGCACCGAACGCCGCCTGGCCGCCCTCAACGCCTCCACCGACGACCACACCCAGGGCCTGCGGGCCTTCCTCGACAAGCGCCGGAGCAACGAACGATGACTGGAATTTCTGGACCGAGGACCGTGCGCGCTCCCCGCGGGAGCTCGCTCAGCGCGCAGGGCTGGCAGCAGGAGGCGGCGCTGCGGATGCTGCAGAACAACCTGGATCCGGAAGTCGCCGAGCACCCCGACAAGCTCGTCGTCTACGGCGGCACGGGAAAGGCGGCGCGGGACTGGCGGTCGTTCGACGCGATGGTCCGCACCCTGCGGACCCTGAAGCAGGACGAGACGATGCTGGTGCAGTCCGGCCGTCCGGTGGGGGTGATGCAGACCCACGAGTGGGCCCCGCGGGTCCTGATCGCCAACTCCAACCTGGTCGGCGACTGGGCCAACTGGGAGGAGTTCCGCCGCCTGGAGGCCCTGGGCCTGACCATGTACGGGCAGATGACCGCCGGTTCCTGGATCTATATCGGTACGCAGGGCATCCTCCAGGGCACCTACGAGACCTTCTCCGCCGTCGCCGCGAAGAAGTTCGGCGGCACCCTCGAGGGCACGATCACGCTGACGGCCGGCCTCGGCGGCATGGGCGGCGCGCAGCCCCTCGCCGTGACCATGAACGACGGCGTCGCGATCTGCATCGACGTCGACCCGCGCGCCATCGAGCGCCGTATCGAGCACCGCTACCTCGACGTGCGCGCGGACTCGCTGCAGCACGCCCTGCAGCTGGCGGTGGAGGCCCGGGACGCCCGCCGGCCTCTGTCGATCGGCCTGCTCGGCAACGCGGCCGAACTGCTCCCGCAGATGCTCGCCGAGGGCGCCCCCATCGACATCGTGACCGACCAGACCTCGGCCCACGACCCCCTCGCCTACCTCCCCGTCGGCGTCGACTTCGACGACATGGCCGACGCCGCGGCCAAGGACCCGGCGGGCTTCACCACCCGCGCCCGTGAGTCCATGGCCAAGCACGTCGAGGCGATGGTCGGCTTCATGGACGCCGGCGCCGAGGTCTTCGACTACGGCAACTCGATCCGCGGCGAGGCCCAACTCGCCGGATACGAGCGGGCGTTCGCCTTCCCCGGCTTCGTGCCTGCCTATATCCGGCCGCTGTTCAGCGAGGGCAAGGGGCCCTTCCGCTGGGCCGCCCTGTCCGGTGAGGCCTCCGACATCCACAAGACCGACAAGGCGATCCTGGAGCTCTTCCCGGAGAACGAATCCCTGCACCGCTGGATCAAGATGGCCGGCGAGCGCGTCCACTTCCAGGGCCTGCCCGCCCGTATCTGCTGGCTCGGCTACGGCGAGCGGGACAAGGCCGGCGAGCGGTTCAACGACATGGTCGCCAGTGGTGAGCTGGCCGCCCCGCTCGCCATCGGCCGCGACCACCTCGACTCGGGCTCCGTCGCCTCCCCGTACCGCGAGACCGAAGCCATGCTCGACGGCTCCGACGCGATCGCCGACTGGCCGCTGCTCAACGCCATGGTCAACGTGGCCTCCGGCGCGTCCTGGGTCTCCATCCACCACGGCGGCGGCGTCGGCATGGGGCGCTCCATCCACGCCGGCCAGGTCTCCGTCGCCGACGGCACCGCACTCGCCGGAGAGAAGCTGCGCCGCGTGCTGACCAACGACCCCGGCATGGGCGTCATCCGCCACGTCGACGCCGGCTACGACATCGCGGAGACGGTCGCCGACGAGCGGGGCGTCCGGGTGCCTATGCGCGAAGGCGTCTGATCCCCGGAACGCGCATCGCTCTCCCAGAACGCGCCGAGGTCACCGCCGCTCACTCCACGAACAGCCCGCGCGCCGCCTCCCCCGCGTCGAACTGCTCCAGCCGGGCCTGCGCGTCCGGCAGGTCGTCGCAGATCGCCTCCAGCAGCACCCGGCCCAGCAGCATCGGCGCGCGGGCGGTGTCGAAGGCGAGCCCGGTGCCGACGGCGGCCGGCAGCAGCAGGTCGGACACCTTGGCGACCGCCGCGAACGCGGAGTCGGCGACCCTGACGACGGTCAGTCCGGCCTCCTTCGCGTACGTCAGCGTGTCCACGACCTCGCGGGGATGCCAGGGCAGCGCGAAGCACAGCAGCGTGGAGGCGCCCGCGCGGACGGCCGCGTCGATCTGGCCCTCGGCCTGGGCCCGGTGCACCAGCGCCGACGAGCTCCCACTGCTCGTCGGTGACATCGCTCGGGTACGGCTTGCGCATGCTCATGCCACAATCCAAGCGAACCTCGAACGCCCGACCGGCAACGATGCCCCAACATCACGCTATCGAGCGACCACAAGCCGGACGGAAGGTCACGTTCCGCACTCTCACGTCATCGAGACGACGACCTTGCCGGCCTTCGCCCGGCCCTTCTCGACGTACTCCATGGCCTGGAGGGTCTCGTCGAACGGGAAGGCGCGGTCGACAATGGGGCGGATCTTCCCTGTGTCGACGAGGGAGGCGAGCTCGCGGAGCTGGTCGCCGCTGGCCTTCATGAACAGGAAGGAGTACGTGACGCCGAGCTTCTTGGCGCTGCGCCGCGTCTTGGCACTCAGGACGGTCGTGGCCGCGCGCATCACCGCGTTGAGGCCCAGCTCGCGGGCGACCTCCGCGTCGGGCGGGCCGGCCACGCTGATGGCCAGGCCGCCGGGCTTGAGGATGCCGAAGGACTTGGCGAGGTTCTCGCCGCCGAGGGAGTCGAGTACGAAGTCGTAGCCCTCGAGCACCTCGGAGAAGTCCTGCGTGCGGTAGTCGATGACCTCGTCCGCGCCGAGCTCCTTCACCAGGTCGACCTTGGCGGTGCTGGCGGTGGAGGCCACGTGTGCGCCGAGCGCCTTGGCCAGTTGGACGGCGATGGAGCCGAGGCCCCCGGCGCCCGCGTGGATGAGGACCTTCTGGCCCGGCTGCACCTTGGCCCGCTCGACCAGGGCCTGCCAGGCGGTCAGCGCGACCAACTCCGCTGCGCGCGGGTTCAAACCTCGTCCTTGAGCTGGAGCGATCGCCCTCTATCTCTGCAGTGCGATCCTGCCGGGCCTCATTGAGGCCGAGTTGAGGCCACAAGGACTGGAACAGACCGACAAGGGTGACGAGCCCCAACATGGATTACCGCATCTGACCTGCGAAAACGTCAGGGATGAGCGTTGATCGGCAAGGACCGCCAAGATCCTCAATGGACTCATAATCCGTCGGCCGTGGGTTCGAGTCCCACCCGCCCCACCATGCAGGCCTCTGACCTGCGGAAACGTCTTAGCGGGCGTGCTGATTCAGGACTTTGGGCCACGGGGCTGAATCCGCTGCTCGTGAGTTCAACTCCGTGGCCGTTAGCGTGCGTTGGGGTCGCTCTGACCTGCGCAGACGTATCAGCTTCCGCTGAAGGATGGCGTCGTGGGTGGGCTGTGTGAGCGTCTGGACGTCGAATTCTGGACGCTGGCTGGACACGAGGATCCGGAAGTGGTGCCCGGTGACGATGGGTGTCGGGAGACGGCCCAGGCCACCGCCACCTGACCGCCAGGCGGCCTGCCATCTTTCTCCCGGACCGAGCATCCTGCCCCGGCACCGACTACCCACCCCCTGCAGCGACCCAAGGTGGTGCCATGAGTGCCGTGCTCCTGATCGCGAGAAGAGCCGGTCCGGAGCCCGAGCTCCGGACCGGCTGTGTGGGTACGTCAGCCGACGGCCGGCACGGGGGCACGGTCCGTTCCGGCTGCTTCCTTGACGTCGGCGTCCCCGGCCTTCTCACCCGGTGCGGGATCGGCGTGCGGCGCGGGGGTGTGATCGGCCTCGGGGGCGGAGGTGTACGGAATCTCGCCGCGGAGGACGGCCCTGGCGCGGTCCTCGTCCAGCTCCCCTTCCCACTTGGCCACCGCCAGGGTCGCGACGCCGTTGCCGACCACGCTGGTCAGGGCACGGGCCTCGGACATGAAGCGGTCGATGCCGAAGATGAGCGCCAAGGCGGCCACGGGGACGTGCGGAACGGCGCTGAGGGTAGCGGCCAGGGCGATGAAGCCGGAGCCGGTGACCCCGGCGGCGCCCTTGGACGTGAGCAACATGACGGCGAGCATCGACAGCTGCTGGGTGAGGCTGAGGTCGATGCCGAGGGCCTGGGCGAGGAAGACCGAGCCCATGGTCAGGTAGATCGCGGTGCCGTCGAGGTTGAAGGAGTATCCGGCGGGCAGTGTGATGCCCACGACCGGCTTGGAGGCGCCGGCGTGCTCCAGTTTCGCCATCATGCGCGGCAGCACCGGCTCGCTGGACGAGGTGCCGAGGACGATCAGCAGCTCCTCCTTGATGTAGCGGAGGAAGGGCAGCAGACGCAGGCCGTTGACCCGCATGACCGCCCCGAGGATGACCAGGACGAAGAACAGGGCGGTGAGCCAGAAGGAGCCGACCAGCAGGAAGAGGTGACGCAGGGTGTCCAGACCGTAGTTGCCGATGGTGAAAGCCATGGAGCCGAAGGCGCCGATCGGGGCCAGCCGCATGATCCAGCGGATGAGCGTGAACAGGACCTTGGACAGCTTTTCGACGCCCTGGGTGATCCCCGTGCCGGCCTCGCCGGCGGCGTTCAGGCCGAAGCCGAACAGGACCGAGACCAGTAGCACCGGCAGGATCTCGTGGCCGGTCAGCGCGCCGGGCAGGGTGTCCGGAATGTTGGAGAGGACGAACGCGGAGACGCTCTCGTGGCTCTGAGTGGCCTCCGGCGGCAGGCCCTCGGTGGAGAGGGTGGAGGGATCGACGTGCAGTCCGCTGCCGGGCTTGACGAGGTTGACGACGACCAGGCCGATCACCATGGCGACGGTGGTCAGGACTTCGAAGTAGATCAGCGCCTTGAGGCTGACCCGCCCGACGGCACGCGCGTTGCCCATGGAGGCGATGCCGTGGACGACGGTACAGAAGATGACCGGCGCGATCATCATGCGTACCAGCGCGATGAAACCGTCGCCCAGGGGCTTCAGGTCGGCTCCGAACGACGGCCACAACCAGCCGACCGCGGCCCCGGCAAGGACACCGATCAGACACTGGACGTACAGCAGGGACAGCAGTCGGCGGATGCGGCCGGATGGAGCGGTGACGGTGCCCGGGGCTGCGTCGTTGCGGCTCATGCGGGGCGTCCTTCCAGGACGGGAACGAGGAGTTCGGCTCGGGCGATGCGGCGGGCGGCGCGGTGCAGCAGCACCGTGGGGGAGGCGCTGTCCGCCGCGGGTACGGCCTGGGCGGTGACGACCCCGGCTGGGGTGCCCAGGCGCAGCGTGCCGTCGGCGGTCTGCCCGGCGACGCGATGGGCGAGGGTGCCGGGAGTCGCGGCTGCGGTGGCCAGTGCGACGGCCGAGGTGAGACCGATCGCCGGGTGGGGTGCGTGCATGGAGACCATGCGGACGGCCAGGTCGTACTCGTCCGGTCCGACCGGGGTGCCGTCGGTGGTGCGGTAGGCAGCGGGGCGGGCGAGGACGCCGACCTTCGGCACGGCGTGGCTGACGGGATCATTCTCCTTGGCCAGGCCCATGGCAAGGGCGGCCTGACGGCGCAGCACGGTGAGCGCCGGCACCACCGCGGCGAACTCGGCCAGGGACTCGGTGCCTTGAAGACCGAAGGCCTTCGCCTCGAACAGCGCGGCTGGGGCACCGGCATCGACCAGGGACGCCTCGATGGGACCGGCGGGCCCCGAGAGGGTGTCCAGGGAACGGCCGGTCGGCAGGGCACGACCCGTGGTCGAACCCGCCGGGTCCAGGAAGCCGAGCAGGACCGGCACACCGAGCGCGGCGGTGCCCGGCACCACCGCCGTGCCCTCTTCGGGGGCCGTACGCCCCGGAGTCGGGATGGTGCCGGTGAGGCGGGCCCCGGTGTTGACGTTGAGCATCCGCACCGTGGTGGAGTCCGACGTGATCGGCACCAGGCCGTTGTGGACGGCGTACAGAGCGACGGCGGTGGCGCAGTTGCCGCAATTGCTGGCCCATTCCACGTGCTCGTCACCGATACCGACCTGCGCGAACGCGTACTCGACGTCGATGCCCGGCTCGGCCGACCTCCGGACGATCGCGGCCTTGGAGGTCGTGGAGGAGGCACCGCCGACACCGTCGATCTGGCGGGGGTCGGCGGCGTTGTAGGCGGCGAGCAACAGGGTGTCGGCGTCCACGCCGGTCGCCACCACGTCGTGGTGGTCGAAGATCCAGCACTTGCTGGTTCCTCCGCGGATCATCTCGCCCTGCAGACGCAACACAACGGTCTCCTCGTAGAAACCCCGACGGCACTTCCGTGCGGGATGCGATCCACAGTGGGCGCGAAGAGCATGAAGTACAATCTCGGAAATCTGCATGGGCATTAAGCTGAAGTTAACGCTGGAGGTGGCGCTGTGCTCGACGTCCGGCGCATCCTGCTCTTCACCGAGGTCGCCCGCCGGGGCTCGGTCACCGCTACCGCACGGGCCCTCAACTACACGCCGTCAGCGGTGTCCCAGCAGGTCAGTCGCCTGGAAGTAGAAGCAGGGCAGCCCCTTCTGGAGCGCCATGCGCGGGGCGTCACACTCACCGACGCGGGACGCGCGCTGGCCGAGCGAGGGGAGCGGATCGAACGCGAACTGACGGCCGCGGAGAACGAGCTGGCCGACTTCGCGGGACTGCGCGCGGGCACCCTCCGGGTCGGAACCTTCCCCACCGTCGGCGCCTCCCTCCTCCCGCGGGCCGTGATCGCCTTCCGGGAAGCGCATCCGGACGTACGGCTGACGGTGCGCAGCGCCCGCATCGCGGGCCTGTGGGCGATGCTGGAGAACCGGGAGATCGAGATGTCCCTGATGTGGGACTACGACTGGAACCGCATCGACCGCGAGGACATTGCCGTCACCGCACTGGTCGACGACCCCCCGGCCCTCCTCGTCGGCCAGGGCCACCCCCTGGCCGACCGCCCTTCGGCCGCCCTCGCGGACTTCGCGAACGATCCCTGGATCACCCGCGCCGACCACCACCCGGTGGCCGAGGCCCTCGCCCGCAGCTGCCACGCAGCCGGCTTCGAGCCGCAGATCGCCTACGAGGCCCACGACTACCAGGAGGCCCAGGCCATGGTCGCCGCCGGCATCGGCGTCGCCCTCGCCCCCACCCTTGCCCTGGAAGGCGTCCGAGCCGGTGTCAGCATCCTGCCGCTGCAACCCGCCGGCCCGGTGCGCCGCATCCTCCTCGTCCGCATGAGCGACCACGCCCTCACCCCCGCCGCCCAGGCCTTCGCGGCCTTTCTCCGCAACAGCGCCGCCGCCGCTACGGCGTCATGACATGCCGCGCCGATAGGTCCGCGGTGACTTCGGCGCCGGTTGGTGGCGGCCGGACCGGCCCCGTCGAACATCCTCGGACTGTTGGTGAAGAAGCCCCGCACGTTCTCGCCGACATAGGCCGGCGTCAGATCGCCGAAGCAGCGGGCCTGATCAGGGTCACGGTGCACCGCCGGTTAGCCAACTGGCAGGCGCTGCTTAAGACGTCGTCTCATTTGGAGTGCTGGGTAGTCTGCACGATGTGGTGATGGTCGAGCGCATGGTGCCGGACGAGTTGTGGGAACTGTTCCAGTGGGTGGTCCCGCCTGCTCCATCGCGGCCGCAGGGCGGCGGTCGGCGGCGGTACGGGGATCGTGAGGTGCTGGCCGCGATCATCTTCGTGGCCACGACGGGTTGCACCTGGCGGCAGTTGCCGCCGGTCTTCGGCCCCTCGGGGCCGACCGCGCACCGGCGCTTCACCGAGTGGACCGCCGCCCGGGTCTGGGCGAAGCTGCACCGCGTCATCCTCGACGAACTGGGCTCGCGCGGAGAGTTGGACTGGTCACGTTGCGCGATCGACTCGGTGAACATGCGGGCCCTGAAAGGGGGGACCTGACAGGTCCGAATCCTGTAGACCGGGGCAAGAAGGGCTCGAAGGTCCACTTGATCACCGAGCGGACCGGTTTACCCCTCTCGGTCGGGATCTCCGGCGCGAACCTGCATGACAGCCAGGCACTCGAGCCGCTGGTGCGCGGCATCCCGCCGATCCGCTCCCGCCGCGGCCCGCGCAGACGCCGGCCGGCCAAGCTGCACGCGGACAAAGGCTACGACTACGACCACCTGCGCCGATGGCTACGCAAGCGAGGTATCCGGCACCGCATCGCCCGCAAGGGCATCGAGTCCTCCACGCGACTCGGCCGACACCGTTGGACTATCGAGCGCACGATGTCATGGCTGGGCGGCTGCCGCCGTCTGCACCGCCGCTACGAACGCAAGGCCGAACACTTCCTGGCCTTCACCGCCATTGCCTGCAGCCTCATCTGCTACCGCAGACTCGCCAAATGAGACGACGTCTAAGGCGCTCGCCTTGTCGGCGAAGCAGCAGTTCGTCGACGCGGTCGAGGAGGCGCGGCCCGATGCCGCTCCCGCGCTCGTCGCGCTGTACCGAGTGACGGCGAGGCCCACACGGAGGCCGCCGCCGATTTCTGGGCGGAGATCGACACGCACACCGTCAGTCTCCTGACGCGGGCGCGGACCCTGGATTGGACGCGGCAGGTGTACTGCTCCCTCCTGAGTGAAGCCCTCGTTGGGCCGGGTGCCGACCAGGATCCAACCGCGCAGGACCCGGACGCGCTGGCCGCACTCGCCGTCGACACACTCCTGCTCGGCGCAGGGCCACGCGGCTGAGCGGCAACTGCTCGACGTGCGCCGGATCCACCGGCGCGCCGTGGGGGCGTCTCGGCCCCTGCTCCCCGCACCCGTGGAGTGGCGGTCGGAGTTTCCGTGCGCTGGAAGGGGAATCCGCTGCGTGCGAGTTTCGACAGCCTTTTCGAGCTGGCGGGATCGCCCTCGATGCCTTCGTTCTGGCCCCTTGGGGCCTCATTGAGGCCGAGTTGAGGCCGCAAGGACAGGAACAGACTGACAAGGCTTTGGAAGCATCGGCAGAGGTTAACCCCTCTGGCCTGCAAAAACGTCTTGAACGAGCGTTGATCGGCAACAACCGCCAAGATCCTCAAAGGACTCATAATCCGTCGGCCGTGGGTTCGAGTCCCACCCGCCCCACCACTCGCTACGCGAGGAGAAACCTTCTGACCAGCAACTTTGTTGAGAGGGTGGTGCTTTGAGGGATCCTGGCGACCTTGGCACGACCATGGTTTCATGATCGTGAGGACAAATTGAGGACGCAGGTCACGCGGCGGGGCGCAGTCCCTCATCCGGCCCTTCGTTCTCGGCCGCGGGCTCTGTCTCTGCGGCCTGGACCTGCTCCTTTTCCTTGCACCGCTTGTCCCGTCCTGAGCCTTTCTGCTCAGTCCGAGGGACGACCGCGATCGTGGACTCCGCCTCGGCCGTCAAGAGCTGCCGCAGGACGCTCGTGTACGTGTCCGAGGTGATCTGGCGCGAGCTGTGCCCCAGCCACTCCTGGACGACTTTGATGTCGGCCTTGCCCAGCAGTGCCAGCGTTGCCGGCAGGTGTCGCGTGTCGTGCAGCCGGGGGGGGCCCGACAGCCCCACGAGTCGGTTGAACCGACGACTGATCCGGTCGGGATGCAGGGGCTCACCGTTCTCGCGGGTCCAGACCCGGTTGCTTTCCACCCACGCCTCCTCGCCCGACCACTGCTCGTGCTCCCGGGCCTGGGTGGCCTGCCACTCCCGCCACAGCTCGCGGGTCTGAGAGTCGAGTGTGACGGTGCACACACTGTCCTGCTTCGGGGCTTCGTTGAACTGCCGGTAGGCGATCTCGACGATCTGTGCGGATATGCGGATATGCGGATATGCGGATATGCGGAACCATGAACCATCCAGGCTGACCTCCGGCCACGACAGTGCGCACATCTCGCCGCGGCGAGGACCGCGGAAGATGAACGCGTTCCATATGGTGCAGAGCCGGTCGTCGCTCACGGAGTCGAGGACCGCATGGACGCCGCCGTGCACGGACTGACCGAGCCGGCCGACCCCGACCAGCTCGACACCCTGTCCGCCGACACGGGTGACGACCGCTTCGACGGTCGCCGTTGAGCCCAGCCCAGCAGGAAACGGCCCCCAGAGGAAACCAGGGGCATTGCATGATCGAGTTCTGTCCGGGTTCGCCACGTGGGGCCGACGGCTCGTAGGGGCCGGTGCTAGTCGCGGCCGGTGTGTGACGGAGGACGGCGGCGATGTTGGTCTGGGCCGTCCTGGCGGAAGACGCGGATGTCGAGGTTGCGGCAAGGAAGCAGGAAGCCATGGCGCGGGGCAGGGCTCCGGTGCGGACCTAGGAGTCGTCCTCGCGGAACGTACGGTCACACGGACGTGGTGCAGGAGGTTTTCGATGCCCCAGTGGCCCCTGACCCAGGTGGAGAGCTCGGTACAGGGGGCATCGAAGACGACCAGGCTGGTGATCAGGTAGACGCGCTCGATGGTCAGCTTTCTGGTGCTCGGATCGCGGCGCCAGCGCATGACAGTTCTTCGACCTGCCAATCTTCGACCTGCCAATACAGGAGAGGATCTCGTTGCTCATGGAGGCGGCCTGCCGTTGGGCCAGGACCACGCCGTGGTGGTCCATCGCGGCCGGCGGCCCGATTGCCGCGGCCGTCTTCGCACGCGAACCGCGTACCACCTTGCGGTCGATCCTCTCTGCTGTCCGGACACCCCTGGCACTACCGGGCATAACGGTACGTCACTCGTCAGACCGGCGAACCGGGTGAAGCCTGTTCACGCGAGGCCCCTGACTTTTCAGCCGTCACCGCCGGCCGAGTTCTGGTGCTCACGGGCGGACGGCCCCTGAGGCTTCAGCCTTCGGTCCCGCCTGAAAGAGTGTGAACAGCACTAGCACTGCATGAGAAGGAAGCTGATACGGGCAGCCGGACGGATCGGCTTCATCAGCTCGGCAGGAAGGCACATGTCGGAGCCGTGCAGCAGGATACGCGTACGCGTGTGGGAGGGGATTGCTGTGGGAATCGGCTACAAGACGTCCTGGCTGGCCGTGCCCGGCGGCGACAGTGAGCAGGTCGCCGACGCGCTCGGGTTGCTCACGCGAGTGACAATGGACTGGGAGGCGGGGACACAAGCGGCGTACCGGCGAGGCGTCTTCGTAGCCTCTCCAGTGGACGGCTGGACGCTGGCTCACGGCCGGGTCCACCTCCCCGTCGGCGTTGAGGACAGCGGTCCGTCCCTCCTGTCCTGGCTTCGGTCACTCGGCCAGCGCCTGGGCGACTTTCAGTACTTCCGCACCGATCGCATCTGCGAGTACCACGCCTGGGCGAGAGTGGAAGCCGGCCAAGTCGTCCGGGCCTACTGCTATGACGGTGACGTGCCCCTGCGACTCGGTGAGCCAACCGAGATCGAACGGCAACTGGGTGTCGGCATCAGGGGGGCGGAAGAGGGGAGGGCGTCCTGGAACGAATCCGACTGGGACGACTGGTATGCCGCCATGCCATCCGAGAGGCACGTCATGGCCATCGCCAGGCACTGGGGAATCTGTCCTCTCGACATCCCGGAAGCGCCACCGGCGGGCGACGGCATCTATGGCATTCCAGCCGGAGCCGAGTGACTTCAGTAGGCGCCGCGACAAGCGGCCCGTCGAGGATGAGCTGTGAGATTGGGAAGCTGCATCGCTCTACTGATCGTTTCGAACGGAATTCCAGTGTGCGGCTTGGCAGTTGGGTGTCGGATCGGCAGGATCTGAGACATCGACTTCCGGCAGGACGGCCCAGACCAACATCGCCGCCGCCCTCCGTCACGCACCGGCCGTGACTAGCACCGGCCCCTACGAGCCCTCGGCCTCACGTGATGAACCCCTGACGGAACTCGATCAGTCAATTCCCCTGGTTGGTGTCCGGGGGCGGGTTGTTCACTCGTAGATGGCGGGCACATGGAGCCTGTCCCACGACCGCTGCCCGGGATTTCCGTCCGCGTCCGCGCCTGAGAAGCCGAGCTTGCGCTGCCACTTGGCGTAGGATTTCTGGTCCGCTTCGCTCCATTGGTAGTCGGGTCCGCCGGAGTACGCCGAGCAGCCCTCCTCGATGAGGCGATAGCCCATGGCCTCGATGATCGGGCTACTCACGGACGGTTGAAAGAAGTCCTTTCCCGGGTAGGGCTCATACTCGCCGTCAGGCTCTTCGCCCGGTGGGGCCACGCGGACCCGCTGTCCTGGGTGTATGAGATTCGGATTGGTGATCTGCGGGTTCCACTCCCTGATCTGAGCCAGCGTCACGTGGAACCTGGCCGCGATTGCGGAGAGCGTATCGCCCTCCCTTACCACATAGAATTCGGTTGTCTTCATGCGGTCATTCTAGTGCGGAGTTAAGAACGGTGCGACAGGGGGAAATGGACGGAAGTGGCGACACGTCGCCAACGGTCTAACTCCGGCCGTATTTTACAATGGTGCGCGTCACGCGCAACTCGAATAGCAGCGAATGCGATCAGTTAAACATTCTTGAATTGAATTGCGAAACTATTCCACCGTGCAGGCGAGTTGGAAGCGTGCCGGGAACGGCATGAGGGCCGCCTTCATGTTCTGCGCCACATCTCCGCCACGCTGTCACTGCTCGCGAAGAACGGCATCAAGGTGGTGCAGGGGCGGCTCGGGCAGAGCTCACGCCAGATCACATCGGACACGTACACGAGCGTGCTGTCGCACTCATGACGGCCGAGGCGATATGTGTCCCACCGCCTGACCTGATTTCCCCCATTGGCCCCCGCGATCGTGGAAGCGTGATCGAACAGGGCCGCCGCGATCCCTTAAGTCACCCGCCCCCAGCGAAGTTGCCGGCCAGATCGATTCTCCACAGGGCAATGATGGGTGCACTACGCAACCCGGGAGGCCACGGCCAGTCCCCGAATTACAGCGACGAAGAGGCCTACCAAGCCTTGGCCTTCCTCATTTTCCTGTTACGGCGGTTGGACGTGGCTGAGCGCAAGATGAACGCAGCGCCGACTACCACTGATCCTCCGATGTCTGGCAGGGCGGACAGGACCAGGCCCGCCGTGGCCAGGAGTTCAAGGGCGCCGATGGCCTGGAGGGCGCCGGGGCTGAAGTCCTCGACCCATCGGGTGGCGGTGCCCATGCCGGCCGTCTTCTCCTTGGGCACGAACATCTTGGCGCTGCCGGCCAGTCAGACAGCGGCCAGCAGTGATCCACAGCGTGAGGTTCATCATCAGCTCCTTCATCGAGGATTGCCCGCACCCCTGTGACGAGACAGCAACCCCGCCTGTGCATCTCCGAACACCCCGGCAGCAGGCAGACGTGGGTCACACGCGTCCGTGTCACAGGGCGTCGGGCTACCTCGTCTCAGGGGGTGTAGCCACTGACGACCACGGAGGAGCACACGATGGACGCGCGACTGAACTACTTCGCCAGCCCGAACCCCAGCAAGGCCCTCAAGTACTTCATGTCGGCGGGCAAGGCGCTCAAGGAATCCCCGCTGCCGGCCGCGACGCAGGAGTTGGTGGCGCTGCGCGTGAGCCAGATCAACGGCTGCGCCGTCTGCATCGACATGCACACAAAGGAGGCCGCCGCTGCCGGGGAGGCCCCGGTGCGGCTGAACCTGGTGGCGGCGTGGCGGGAGGCCACGGTCTTCACCGAGGCCGAACGCGTCGCGCTGGAGCTGGCGGAGCAGGGGACCCGGGTCGCGGACGCGGCCGGCGGGGTCAGCGACGAGGTCTGGGCGCGTGCCGCCGAGCACTACGACGAGGAGCAGCTCACCGCCCTGGTGATCCTGGTGTCCTTCATGAACACGGCGAACCGGCTGAACATCATCACCCAGCAGCCGGCCGGCGACTACGAGGTCGGGCAGTTCCACTGAACGGTCGTCGGCAACCGGCCCGGGCCCGGGCCCGGGCCGCGGGCTCCCGGCCCATGGGGCCTTGCTCTGCGCCACCGGTGGACCGGATGATCACCAGTAGATGCCCGCGCCGACGAGTACGGCCGGGCGGGAGGACTGCAAGGGGGAGTCGGCGTGAGCAAGGTCGAGGAGTTCGAGGAGCTGCGGCCGCTGCTGTTCTCGATCGCCTACCGGATTCTGGGCAGCGTGGGTGAGGCCGAGGACGCGGTACAGGAGACCTGGCTGCGCTTCGACGGCTCGGCGACCCGGCCCACGTCGACCAAGGCCTTCTTGTCCGCCACGGTGACGCGGATCTCGATCGACGTGCTGCGCTCCGCACGGGTGAGGCGGGAGGAGTACGTCGGGCCGTGGTTCCCCGAGCCGCTGCTCACCGATCCCTATCAGGATCCGGCACGCTCAGCGGAACTGGCCGACTCTGTGTCGATGGCGGCGCTGCTGCTCCTGGAGCGGCTCAGCCCGCTGGAGCGGTCGGTGTTCGTGCTGCGGGAGGTGTTCGGCTTCGGCTTCGACGAGGTCGCCGCGGCGGTGGAGCGGTCGGAGGCGGCGTGCCGGCAGCTGCTGGTACGGGCGCGGCGGCACATGCAGGCCGGACGGCCACGGTTCGAAGCGGACCGTCAGGAGCGGCAGGAACTGGCGACGCGATTCTTCGACGCCCTCCGCGAAGGCGATGTAGTCGGCCTGCGGGATCTGCTCGCCGCCGACGTGTCGATGGTCGGGGACGGCGGCGGCAAGGCCCCGCAGCTGGCCAGGGCCGTCATCGGCGCCGAGAACGTGGCCCGGTTGCTCGCCTCCGTCTTCCCCTGGATGGCCCGGATCGAGGTGACCTTCGAGCCGCACGAGGTCAACGGCCAGCCCGGAGCGATCTTCCGCGACCGGGACGGCAAGGTGCTCCACATCTTGGCCCTTGAGTTGCTCGATGGGCAGATCCAGACCATCCGCTCGGTGATCAACCCCGACAAGCTCGGCCACCTCGGGCCGGTCGCTGACGCCTGGGCTATCGACCGCGAGGTGAAGCAGGCCCGCCGCCAGCAGACGAAATGACCTCGGGACTGGCGTGGGTCGGCTCGTTCACCGGCAGCTCATGTCAGCGGCCGCAGGGTGGCCGGTTCGCCTGTCCGGCGAGGTTGAGGTTGTGCAGGCGGGCTACACCGCGCATCGCGTGGTGCACGCCGTCGCCGCGGAGGCGGCAGTCGCGCGAGATCTTCCAGGTCTTCATGCGGGTAAAGACGTGGTCGACGCGGGCCCGGACCTGCCTGTGGCTCTTGTTGTGCGCCTGCTTCCAGTCGGGGAGTTCTTCGTCCGCGCTGCGACGGCGGTGAGGGATGACCAGTCCCGTTCCCCGGTAGCCGCCGTCGGCGATCGTTACGGTCTTCCCGACGGCGTCCTTCGCGCCGGACCCGGCCCAGGCCCGGCAGTCATTGCGGTTGCCCGGCAGTGGCCGGCCGAGCAGGACCACCAGCCGGGTGTCGGCGTCGACGACCACCTGATGGTTCGTCGAGTACCGATAGTTCTTCGACTGCTCAGCCACGGTGTGATCGCGGGTCGGCGTGCGTGGGCTCAGCCCGGTGAACGGGGCTATCCAAGACGGCTCTGACGCCGTGAAGCGCTTAGGCTGCCAGCCATGTCTACTGCGTTACCTGACCTGTCCGAGCTGTTCACTGACCCTCATACGGCGTATGCCCGGCTTCGGGAGGCCGGGCCGGTTCACCGGATCATCGGGCCGGACCGGCTGCCCGTCTGGATCGTCACCCGCTACGCCGATGTGCGGCAACTGCTGGCCGACCCGCGGCTCTCCTTGGACAAGACACACCGGCTTCCCGGCAACTACAGAGGCTTCTCGCTGCCTGCGGCCCTCGACGCCAACCTCCTGAACATGGACCCGCCCGACCACACCCGGATCAGGCGGCTGGTCGCCCAGGCATTCACCCCCGGCCATATCGAGCGGATGCGCCCAAGCATTCAGTTCCTGGCCGACCGGCTACTGGACAGCGTGGCCGACCGAGGGCACGCCGACCTCGTCGCCGAGTTCGCCGTACCGCTACCGATCACCGTCATCTGCGATCTGCTCGGTGTGCCAGGTGACTCGCGCCTGGACTTCCGGGCCTGGACCGACGCGCTGGTCGCCCCGGATCCCGCAGACCCCGACAGGGCGAAGCACGCAGTGGCCGCCATGCTGGCGTACTTTCCCCAGCTGATGGCCGACAAGCGCCGCATGCCCGGCAACGACCTACTGTCCGATCTGGTCAACGTGCGCGACGGCAGCGACAGACTCACCGAGGACGAGCTGACGTCATTGGCGTTCCTCATCCTGTCCGCCGGCTACGAGAACACGGTGCAACTCATCGGCACCGCCGTGCTGGCGTTGCTGGACCACCCGGAGCAGTTGGCCGCGCTACGTGACGACCCAGCCAAAATCGAAGGTGCTGTGGAGGAGTTCGCACGCTTCGACGGCCCGGCGCTGCTCGCGATCCGCCGCTTCCCGGTCGAAGACGTGGAGATCGACGGGGTGACGATCCCGGCGGGGGAGACGGTCATGCTGTCGCTTGCCTCCGCCAACCGTGACCCCGCCCGTTTCCGCGACCCCGACCACCTCGATGTGGACAGGCGGGACGGCGGGCATCTGGCGCTGGGGCACGGCATCCACTACTGCGTGGGCGCCCCGCTGGCACGGCTGGAAACACAGATCGCCGTGAGTACGCTGCTGCGCCGCTTCCCCGCCCTCGAACTGGACGTGCCGCGTGACGAACTGCGGTGGCGGCCCTCGATGCGGGCCCGCGGATTGGTCGCGCTGCCGGTGCGGTTCTGACTGATCGCGTTCGTGTCTGACCGCCGAGGCGATCAAGCTGCGCGGCAAGGGAGTCATCACTGCCGAGGAGGCCACCGGCATCGTGATCACTACTCACGTGCGGACGAGGACCCCAGTCCAACTGTCCACGATCTCCGCCGCTGCTGCGATGCCCGTGCTGTACGTGGCGGACATCCGCATCGCCGCAACGGTCCTCTAAAGGGAGCTGGCCATGGCGGCGAGCGGATCCTCGGAGCCGCGTGAGTGGCGGCGGTCGCGTTCGGTTGGTGACGATCGACACCAACAGCCCCAAGGCGTACGTCGACGAGGTGGTCCCCGCCGCCCTTGTCGGCTTCCGTTCCCACATGCGCGCACCGGAGTACGACTTCGACGGCGCCGCACCTCGATCGCCGTACCGATCCGGCTGCATGGAGAAGCCGCTGGGATGCGTCAACGTCACCTGGCGCAGGACGGCCATGTCCGCGCAGCCGCTGCTCGTGGGTTTGGAGTCCGGCCCCGCTCGGGAGGGACCTTCAACCCCTCTGACCTGTGGTGGAGCAGAAGATCGAGATTGCTGCTCGCGGTCCGGGTGGCTGCCCTGAGGGCCGATGCCAAGACCCAGGGGCAGTACAGGGGCCGGGACGGCGCAGCCGTGTCCAAGGCGACGGTGTCTCCGGGCCGACTCGGTGTCCCGTTTGCTGGTTGTGCGGCATGGACACCAGTGGCTCGGCGCCTCTGCGCACTTCGGCCGCGCCCTCCCTGCCCCCTACGGGGTGCCGTCGGCGAATGCCGGGGGCTCGCCCGGACCGACTCCCGGGAACGCTAGAACAGCGACACGCAGGAATTGCCGTCACCGACGAAGCAGACGTACAGCTTCACGTTGCGGACGCTGTACCCGTTGCTGTTCGCGTAGCCGGGGGTGCTGTTGGCGCCGTTGCTGTCCGAACCGAGCTTGGTGTAGCCGTGGTAGTTCCACCCTCCGTTCTCCCACTTCTGGTAGGTGGTGTAGAGCCCCGCGCCCTTGCCGTCTGCGCAGTTGTCCCAGATCTCGAAGTCCCAGTTGGTGTCGTAGAGGGCGTAGCCGCCGGCCGTCCCGACCTGCCAGTAGTTGTAGGTGCCGTTGACGGAGGCACAGCCGTCGGACGTGCTCTTGTAATAGCTCGCGGCCTGAGCCTGGCCGGAGAAGGCCAGGACCAGGCCCGCGGCGGCGGCCGCGACCGCGAGCTTCTTCTGAACGCTCTTGAATGTGATGCCATTGACCATGGCGGTCCTCCTGGATGTCGATGGTGTGACTGGGAACGGACCCACTGGGTTGACGACAGGACAGAGGCCCAAGGGCTGGCTGTGCTGCTCACACCCCTGGCGGGGCGAGGTTGCTGTGCGTTCAGTGCGACAGCCCGCGTTCTGCCGCTACCTGCGTGCGTATCGGGGGTGATTACTGCGGAGGCGCCACTCCACGCCCCCGGGGCGGTGACTGCACGCTCGTCGGTTGCGGCCGTTTCGCTGTGCGGCTGAACGCCTGTCGAGCTGGGCCTCCGGGTTCTTCGTCGCGCTGTTTCCTGTCCTGGACCAAGATGCTCGGCCGACCGTCGGCGAACCTTGAGCAAACGTTGAATTGGCTGGTCGAAGGTGTTATGCCAGGGTGGGATCCGAGACTCGGGGGCGTGCTGTGACGGTTGAGTTCGGTGTGCTCGGCAGCGTCGAGGCGCGGGTGGACGGCCGAATCGTCGATCTGGGCCATGCCCGGCAGCGGTGTGTGCTCGCCGTGCTGCTGGTGGACGCCAACCAGGTGGTTTCGGTGGACCAGCTCGTCGAGCGCGTCTGGGCCGACCGTCCTCCGCAGCGGGCCCGGAACACGGTCTACGGCTATGTCTCCCGTCTGCGGCAGGCCTTGGCCGTCGCCCAGGGGGCGGATATCGTCCGCCGTTCCGGTGGGTATGTCCTCGACGTCGAGGCGGCGGCAGTGGATCTGCGCCGTTTCCGTGACGTAGCCGCACGGGCCCGCGCGGCCGCGCGGAACGAGCAGGACGAGCAGGCCGCAACCCTGTTCGGGCAGGCGCTCGGCCTCTGGCGGGGCGATGCCTTCGCGGGTCTGGACACCCCTTGGATCAACGCCCTCCGCGACGCGGTCGCCCAAGAACGGGTCGCGGTCGAACTGGACCACACCGACGTTCGGCTCCGCTGCGGTCACCACAGCGGACTGTTGTCCGAGTTGTCCGCCCGGGTCGAGATGCACCCACTGGACGAACGGCTGGTCGGCCAGTTCATCCTCACCCTGTACCGCTGCGGTCGCCCGGCCGATGCCCTCAACCACTACCAGCAGATCCGGCTGCTGCTGGCCGAAGAACTCGGCTGTGACCCCGGCCTCCCGCTGCGGCAACTGCACCAGCAGATCCTCACCACCGACCCCGCACTGAACGTCCCCGCCGCCGTCCCCGCGATGAACCTCCCCGCCGCCGGGCGTGCTCCGGGATCCGCACCCGCTCTCGTGCGGGGCCCGTCACCCACGCCCCCGCCGGTGGGCGCCCCACGGGACGGCGCCGAACTGCCCGGCCCGCCGACACCGCAGCGCCCCCGGACGGCGAGTCACCTCCTCGGGCGGACAGCGGAGTTGGCGGTTCTCGACGGTGCGATCGAGGATGCCCTGGCCGGTGCGCCAGGGGTGGTCGAGGTGGTCGGGGAACCGGGTATCGGAAAGACACGGCTGCTCGGCGAACTGGGCGAGCGCGCGAGACGGCGCGGTTTCGTGTCCTTGGCCGGCCGCAGCGTGGAGTTCGACCGGGCTCCGTACGGCGCGTTCGTGGACGCCTTGGACGACCACCTCGGCCATGTGGACTTCCTCCGGCTCCGGCACGATGGATCACCGCCCGGCGCGTTCGCGCTGCTGAGTACGGTCTTCCCCGCGCTCTGTGACCGGTTCCCGACCGGGCCGGAGCCGGTGACGGTCGAACGGTACTGGTTCCACCGGGCGGTGCGGACGTTGCTGGAGGCGCTGAGTGCCGACGGCGGGCTCGTGCTCAGCCTGGACGACCTGCAGTGGACGGATGACGGTACAGCCGAGCTGATCGACCATCTGGTACGGCACCCGCCGAGGACACCGCTGCTCCTCGCCCTCGCCTACCGTCCCCGGCAGGCTCCGCCGCGACTGGCCGCGGCACTGGCCCGGGCCGCAACGGCGGGAAGAGTGGCCAGGGTCGAGCTGGGGCCGCTGTCCCCGGCCGAGGGAGCGGAGCTGTGCGGGGCCAGGCCGGATCACTGGCGCTTTCGACAGCTGTACGAGGCCAGCGGCGGCAACCCGTTCTACCTGGAGGCGCTGGCCCGAAGCGCCGGGAACGAAAGCCCGCCGGTGGTCCCGGCCGACGCGGTGCCCGTCGCCGACGAGCTGCCGCAATCGGTGCGTGCCGCACTGCTTGAGGAGCTGGGAGGTCTGTCGGCCACCGCGAGGGCCTGTACACAGGCGGCCGCGGTACTCGGTGACTCCTTCGAAGCCGAGATGGTCGCCGTCGTGGCCCGGACCGGTGAGGCACAGGCCCTTGCCGCCCTGGACGAGGTCGCGGAGCGGGACCTGGTACGCCAGATCGGCTCCACACGCCGATTCCGGTTCCGCCATCCGCTGGTGCGGGCAGCGGTGTACCAGGGGGCGGGCGCCGGCTGGAGGATCGAGGCGCACACCCGGGCCGCGCACGGCCTGGCGCTGCACGGCGCACCGCTGACCGCCCAGGCGTCGCACGTTCAGCGTTCGGCGCGGGTCGGAGACGAACATGCCGTTGACGTACTGGTACGGGCTGCCCGTCAGGTGATGACGATCGCCCCGGCCGCTGCCGCGCACTGGACACAGGAAGCCCTGCGGTTGCTCGGCGAGCAGAGTCGGCTGCGGCCCGAACTGTGGCTCCAGCAGGCCGATGCGCTGGGCATGGCCGGACGACTGCTGGAAAGCCGCGACGTCCTGCGCACGACCGCTTCTCTCCTGCCTGCGCAGGCGCGGGCTCAGCGGGCTCGGCTGACCGTCTCCCGAGCCACGATGGAGTGGAAGCTCGGCCGTTACAAGAAGGCGACGTCGCTGCTGCTTCGGGAACTGGCGGACCACGACGACCGGCCGGCATCCGAGACCGCCGCTCTGCAGATGGGGGTCGCGACGGTGGCGCTTCGCACAGCCGACTTCCCCACAGCCATCGGTTGGGGCGAACGCGCGCTGAACTCGGCGGAAACCGTCGGCGACCCATCGCGGATCACCGCTGTCCGGAGCCTGCTGGCACTGGCACATGTCCTGGCCGGGGACTCCGCCCGATCGACCGACTACCTGGACCTGGTACTGGAAGTAGTCGACGAAGCCGATGACCAGCAACTGGTCGACCAGATCGACACCCTTGTCACGATCGGCTGGACGGAAATGTTCCTGGGACACTACGACGCCGCGCTCCGGCACCTCGGCCAGGGCCTGGACCTTTCCCGTCGTACCGGCCAAAGCCTCATGCTTGCCGATCTCTTCGCAGCCTCCGCATACGTACTGATGTGGCTCGGGCATCTGGACGAGGCAGCGAAGTACGCCGACGACGCACTGGAGGCGGCATCACTCGTCGGCAGCAACGAGCCACGCTCGCTGGCCGAGGCGGTGAACGCGGCGGTCTCGATGTGGCGGGGAGACTTCGCCGGAGCACTCAAGATCTGTGAGGAGTCGCTTTCCCAGGTCGGCCCTGAACCGACCCAGCACCGGTCGGCGATACTGGGGATGCTCGGCAGTGCGCTGCTGTTCACCGGCGATCCGGCGGGTTGCGTCCGCAGGGTGATCGAAGCGGGTGGTGGCCCCGAGATGTCGGCGTTCGAAGCACCCGTGCGCCCAGTGTGGTTGCGGCTGCTGGCTGGTGCGGAACTGGCCCGGGGAGATGTGGCGGCTGCCGACATGTGGGCCGGCCGCGCAGCATCCGCTGTGAGCCCCGACGGACCGCCAGGACAACTCGGCTTCGCTCTGCTGGCCCGCGCCGAGGTACACCTCGCAAGGGAAGACGCGGCGGCGGCAGAGACCGCGTGCGAGGCCGCTGCCGCGTTCTGCGCAGCTCGGATGCCACTCTATGAAGCCACAGCCCGGCTGACGGCCGGTATCGCGCTGTCCGTCGTCGACCGCCGGTCCGAAGGACTCGCTCAGCTGGAACGAGCGAGCGCGTTGTTCACCGGCTGCGGGGCAACGGCCCTGTCCGAACTGGCCGATCAAGAACACGACCGCATCGCCGTCCGAATTCCGCCTCTGACAATCGGCATAACACCTGGGATCTGAGACTTGCAAAGGTGTGTCGGCCGGCGAAAACGTGGATCGGGACTCTGGGCCAACGGACTGAATCCGCTGCTCACAAGTTCAACGGCCCTTGCGACGGCCGTGGTTCGCCGCAGTTCAGACCCGCTCTGACCTGCGACAACGCGTCGGTCTTTGGCTCGGGTGAGCCGCAACGGCGGCCTGAACGAGGGGCCGGGGGCGAAGTTGAGGCCGCAGTGAGGCCGCAGGTGTTCGGAAGTGGCGCCTGCGGAGGCACGCTGCTGTGGGTGGCGGGGCGATGCAGAAGCGGCTTGGGGGCGGGAATGTCCGAGGCTTGGGCGTGGATCTCCCCCCTTTCGCCGTGTGGGAAAAACCAGGCCATGACGTCCACCGACACTACGAGCGCCACGGCCGCCTCTGCCGTGGGCGAGCGTCGGTATGTCCTGCGTCGGCGACGCCGATACGGGGAGGTCACTCGCTCAGACACCGGCGCCGGATCTTCCTTCGCCGGTCGGGGTGGGGCGCCGATAAGGTCGGCGGGTGATCAACATGCAGGTGCGCGGTGACAGCCGCGACGTCGTGGCCCGGGCCAAGGCCGGAGTGCGGTGGACTTCCGCCTTCGCCGATCTGGATCCGGCGCTGTTCCCGATGCTCACGGCTCTGATGCCGGATGGGGATGCGGTCTTCAACCGGCGCCAGGTGCCGCTGCTGCTGGCGGAACTCGACCGGCTCCCGGCCGCTTGCGGTGGTGACTGGGTCGGGCAGGCCCGCGAGTTGTGCCAGGTCGTCGAGCAGAGAGTTCACCGATATCTGTGGTTCGTCGGCGACTGACCGCGATCTCGACGCGTCCGCGGCCGCTGCCCTGGTCGCCGCCGTCGAGAACTACCGGGCCACCACCTGCGTCGGCCTGCTCGCCGTCGGCCACGACCACATCCTCCTGAACCGCTGGTGCGACCGCACCGTGCGCTGGGAAGCCTCAAGACGGGAAGCTCCACCGTCGCCCCGGTCTGGCTCAGCCTGGTCAGGAGCGGCACTGTCGGTCACCGGCTCCTACTCCGCCGACGGCACCACCTGGACCACGGTCGGCACCGCGACACTGACCGGGGCGAACAGCACCCTGGACGCGGGCGTGTTCTCCACGGCCCACGCCGGAAGTATCGGCACCGCGAGCTTCAGTCAGTTCTCCGTCAGCTGACGCAGCGGTTCGGGTAGTTCAGCACGATGGTTCGCCCTGGGATTCGACGGCGACGACTCGCGTCCCGGGCGGGACTGCCCGACTCGCGACGTGGTGTGCGCTTGGGGCTGTCCCGGGTGTGGCGGAGGATGGTGCCCATGCACGCTCTATTCGACCCCTCCGAGCCCCGTCGCGTCTCGCCAGGCGAGTACCCGATGTGGGACCGGGCTCTCGCCCTCCTCAACCGGGACCTGGCGGTGACCCTTCCCGAACAGGAACCCCTGCAACTGCTGGCCCTCCCGTCCGGCGATGCGGACGAACCGGAGAACGTCTACGTCGCTCTGGCCAACGGCGAGTGGCACGGCAATTACCTGGACCCGGACTCTCCGGACGACCCTGCCTCTGCGCTGGCGATCGTCGCCGATGCCGCGCAGGAGACCCTCACCGAGCTTCTGTGGCAGGCGTGGCCCGTGTGTGCCGAGCATGGCCTGGGCATGCATCCGAGGGATACGGACGGACAACTGGCCTGGTGGTGCGCGGGAGAACGGTTGCGTCCCGGCCCGGCCCATATCCGTGCGGCCGTGGGCGCGCTCGACACCTTCGTCGCCCACGTCGCCCCAGCGTAAAAGTCGGCGGGCGAGTTGATGTCCCACTGCGCCACGGTCGTTGAAGGCGACGTGACATAAAGAGGGCCCTGCGGGTTGGGTGTTGTTGTGACGCAGTACCTTGGCCGCACGGCCTTGTCCCATCGAATCTTCACCGGCCTTGGACACCGTCGACTCGGCTGCTGATCTTGTGGCTTCGCACGCTGGAGGACGTTTTCGCGTACGCGGCGGCCGAGGGAGTCGAGCTGCGGCTGGACGGTACCGAGGCCCGGGCGCGCCGCCCGCACGCGAACAGGCCCGGCCGGTCAGGGGTGGGCCACCGGCACACGTCCCAACCTCGTTCGTCCCCCGTTCTCATTCGCCCGTCCCGGGCGGATGCTGATCTCAGGTCCGATCCCCGGCGGGATGGGGCTGTGCGAGGCGCTCGTCCTGGACGGTGAACTCGTCGCGCCGGAGCCGCTCAGGCCGTCGTGCTCCACTCGGCCCACCTGATCTTTCCTGTGAAGTCGCAGCCGGAGGGCGGGTCTTGGTGTGGACAGTCGGCTGCTTTGCAGGACGTGGCAGGCTGCCCGCGACGGCGGCCTGCCACGCCTGCCTGTCGAACTCGGCCGACGCCGACAGTTATGAGGGTCAGAGGCCGATGTCGGCCAGCCACTGGCTCGTGGTCCGGGGAGCGACGCCCAGCAGCTTCTGGGCGGAGGTCTCCGGCGCGATCGAGCGGCCCGGCATGGTGCTCATCGCCTGGTAGGCCCCCGCGACATCAGCGGCCGCGCCCTCCCCGATCAGGGGTGCGATCGAGGTGCGCATCTCCTCGGGGGCGATCGGTTCGAAGACGACGTCCCGTCCGAGCCGGGCGGCGAACGCCTTGGCCAGGTCCGGCCCGGTGATCGCCGGGTACTGGCCGACGGAGACCACACCGGTGACGTCCGGGCGCTCGAACAGGGCGACGGCGACATCGGCGATGTCCAGGTGGGAGGACCAGGAGACGGGGAAGTCGGCCCGGATCGCGTAGGGCGGTTCCCGACCCCGACCCCGAGCCCGACGCCGTCATCTGACGACGCCGTTCACCTGACACTCCTCGCCGGCGCGACGCCTGTACCACGCGTTCATGCTGAGCCGGCCAGCCTCTGCCGCAGGGCGTCGTTGTCGTCGTGGTGGACGACCTCGTCGAAGCGCAGCCTCAGCCCGTGCTCGGCCAGCAGGCCTGCCACGATCGCGTCGAGCTGTTCGCGGTGTTCCTCGGTGCGGGCCTGTACGTACGCCTCGCGCACCTCGTCGGGTTCGTCGGCGAGGACCTGGTCCATGCGCTCGCGGATGTACCGCTTGAGGTTGATGTGTTCCATGAACACCTCGGTGATACCGGCCTCGACGACCTGCCCGAAGAGGTGGTCCAGGAGTTCGGGCTGGGCGGCGAAGTGGGGCAGGAGCGGGCCGACGAAGGCGAAGGTGGGGATGCCGGCCTCGCGTAGTTCCGTGAGGGTGCGCAGGCGGCGCGAGGCGAGTGGGGCGCGGACCTCCAGCCAGCGGCTGACCTTGTCGTCCGCGGTGGTCACGGTCATGCCGACCTCCGCCCGGGGCAGGCTGGTGAGCAGGTCGATGTCGCGGGTGACGACGGGTGACTTGGTCAGGATGCGGACCAGGCCCGGGTACTCGACCGCCTTCAGCTCGCGCAGGATGCCCCGGGTGAGCCGGTACCGCGTCTCGTGGCCCTGGTAGGGGTCGGTGACCGAACTGAGCAGCATCGTGCCGCGGCGCTTGTGCTCGGGCATCCTGGCCAGCTCCTTGCGGGCGAGGTCGACGGCGTTCTTCTTCACGTACAGGTAGTCGCCCCACTCCTTGGCCGACCGGCCGAACTGCCGTCCCGCGAAAGAGGCGAAGCAGTACGCGCAGCCCAGAACGCAGCCGGTGTAGGGGTTGATCACGTAGTCGTTCGACGGGGTCTTCGACTTCTGGATCAAGGTCTTCGCCTCGATCTCGACCGGTTCCATGACGGGTTTCCTCTCTGCTGCCGGGCCGCTCTGCTGCCGGGCCGCCCGTGCCACGGTCGGCCCCGTTCCTGTGCCGTCCGCGGGGCGAGGCGACGGGACGCCAAACCTGCATCGCGTGGAACAATAATCCCTGGAAGTTGATTCCATGGAATCTAAATGGTTTGCTGGGCGAGCGGCCGATCCGGGGCCTTGGCCGTCCGCTCCGGCGGGCAGGCCCGTGAAGCCATTCATGCGGAACGCGGCGAACACCCTCCGGATCGACCACGCCCCGGAGAGTTACTTTTTGTTCCGATATGGGCTGTAAGGAGAAAGTGCCATGACCGTTCCCGCCTTCAACTCGGTCGCCTGGTTCGAGTTCGGCACCGACCAGCCGGAGAAGGTCAAGGAGTTCTACGGAGAGCTCTTCGACTGGAACTACGTCCTCAACACCAACACCCCGGGCGTCACCTACCACTCGGTGATGCCGCCCGGTGCCCAGCAGCCCGCGGGCGGCGTATGGGAGTCGGAGGGCAAGTTCCCCAACTACGCGATCTTCTACGTCGTCGTCCAAGACGTCGCCGCGACCGTCGAGCGCGCCGGCGAACTCGGCGCCGAGGTGCTCATGGAGCCGGTCTCCGACTCCGCAGGCTTCACCTTCGCCCGGCTGCGGGACACGGCCGGCAACCACTTCGGCGTCTTCTCCGCGCCCGCCCCCTGACCGGCCGCGCAGGCCACCGCGCGGCACCCGCCGGATGTCCTGTCCCGCAGCACGGCCGACGGCCCTTCTCCTTCCGCCACTTCCCCTGCCGGAGCCACCCGCAGGGCTCGCGTCCTCACCGTTCCCCGACCGGAGGCCCCCGATGCCCGGCACCAGCGCCACCAGCGAAAAGATCCCCGTCCACGTCTACGGCGGCCCGACCACCCTGATCGAGTACGGCGGGCTCAGGTTCGTCACCGACCCCACCTTCGACCCGCCCGGCGAGTACCCCATGCCTCTGCCCGGCGACCACAAGCTCGTCAAGACCGACCCGTCGCTCGTCACCGCCGCCGACCTGGGCGGCATCGACGCCGTCCTGCTCTCCCACGACACGCACGACGACAACCTGGACAACGCCGGCCGCGCCTTCCTGTCCGAGGTTCCGGTCGTGTTCACCACGGTCGGCGGAGCCGCTCGTCTGGGCGGCAACGCACAGGGGCTGGCCTTCTGGGAGACCGCCGAGCTCTGGCGGCCCGACGGCGGCACCGTGACCGTCACGGGTGTGCCCGCCCGGCACGGCCCCGTCGGCTGTGAACCGGTCACCGGCGACGTCGTCGGCTTCATCCTCACCTCCGACGAACTGCCCTCCATCTACGTCAGCGGCGACAACGCCTCCCTGGAGCACGTCAAGGAAATCGCCGCGAGGTTCGCTCCCGTCGACACCGCGGTCCTCTTCCTCGGCGGCGCCCGCATGGCCTTCGCCTTCGACAACGCCCTGCTCACCCTCGACAGCGCCCAGGGCGCCCAGGCCGCGCAGATACTCGGCGCCCGCCGGGTCGTCCCCGCCCACTTCGACAGCTGGGCCCACTTCAAGGAAGGCCGAAACGAGATCGAGGCCGCGTTCACCGAAGTCGGCCTCGCCGACCGCCTCGACTTCGCCCGATAACCACCCACCCCCCGTACGAGAACCCAGGAGCAAACGACATGACCAGCGCGAACGTCGACATCGCCCGCACCTACTTCCAGGCCGTCCAGACCGGAGACATGGCTGCTCTCGGCGAACTCCTCGACGCCGACATCGTCTGGCACCAGCCCGGCGCCAACCAGTTCTCCGGCGAGCACAAGGGCCAGGCCGCCGTCTTCAAGATGCTCGGCAGCATGATGGAGACCAGCCAGGGCTCCTTCGCCATCGACAAGATCCACACCCTCATGGGCAACGGGGACCTGGTCGCCGCCACCATCCACTTCACCGGCCGCCACGGCGACGCGTCGATGAGCATGGACGGCGTCGACCTCCTGCGCATCGAGAACGGCAAGATCACCGAGATGTGGCTCTTCTCCGCCGACCCGGCCGCCGAAGACGCCTTCTGGGGCTAGAGCCCTAGAGCCCTAGAGCCCGTGGTGCCCGGGGCCGGCTCGGCCTCGGGCACCACGAGCCGATCCGTACGCGGCACTGCGGAGCCGTCCCCGCTCACGATCTCGGTCGGCCGGAAAGCTTCGGCGCGCGCGCAGTCGGCACCGGCGTCTTGGCGGCGGCCTTCCGCTCCGCGTCCAGGGCGCGTCCGGCTGCCCGCAGCGTGGTGAGGACCGCCGTCACCTCGCGTACGGACTGCTCGGGAATCACCGACCCGATCCGCAGTTCCAGCTCTTCCTCGAAGATCTTCAGCGCCCCGTCCACCAGCTTCCGCCCCTCAGGCGTCAGCTCGACGATCGAGGAACGGCGGTCGTTCGGATTGGCCCGCCGCACACACAGGCCCGCCGCCTCCAGACGGTCGACCACCTTGCTCGTGCCGCCCACCGTGATCGAGAACTCCTCTGCGATGTCCTGGATCCGCCTCCCGGGCCGCCGCAGCAGCAGGTGCAGCACCTCGAACGAGGTCAGCGCCAAGTCGTACTCGGCCCGCAACCGCCCCTCGATGCCGTCCCACAACTCGATCTCCAGCGAGACCAGCTCCCGGTACAGCTGCTTCAGGTCAGCGTCAGCCATCACTCATCTTCCGAAGAATTATCTTCTGCAGACGGTAACTGTACTTGTCGCTGCTCCGGGCAAGCCGCGCTTGCGCAAGCAGGGTAGGCGGAGAGCGGTTGCGGCGCGTCCGAGAGCGGCCGGCCGCGAAGGGAAATGCCCAGCGCGTGCCGGGAGTTCTTCCGGGGGCTGCCGCAGTGCCTTTCGATCTCGTTGCCGCACTCAGTTCGATGGAGCGGGCTTTGGTCTGGCGGGAGGCCCGGGCCCAGTTGCCCGGGTCCCGCAGGGACGTCAGGGCATGGATCCACCGTGCTCGCGCATCTGCTGTCCTGGCACCCCGTCGACTACTTCACAGTTGGGCAGCCGTGGTGGCGGCATGATTTGCTGCCCGTAGGCGCCGCCGTACGCCGAGAAAATTCCATTCCGGGGTCCAGTCGGCCATCTGCCAGAACACCTCGCCGCCCTTGTCTGAGTTGACATTGCCCATCTGCACTGGTTTCGCCGCCTGCGGATCCGATGGGAGATCCGCGACGACATCCACGAAGCATTCCTCACCCTTGGATGCGCACGTATCTGCTGGCGGCGACTGCGCGCTCTGCGGAGAGAATGCGAGAGCTAGTCGGCGGCCGCGAGTCGCCTGAGGACTTCGACCGGAGCGCATCAGCTGTGGGGCAGGAGTCGGTGGGGCAGGAGTCGGTGTGAGCGCGGCCTTCCTGTAGTGGTTCGCGCATCGGCGTCGGTCCTTCGTCACCGTGTCCGCTGCCCGGCTGGGCCGATGAGGGTCAGTGCAGGACAAGCAGGACAGCCAGTGCGATGAGCAGCGAGTCGATACGGTCCAGCAGGCCTCCGGAGCCGGGTAGCCAGCGGCCGGCGTCCTTTGCCTGTGCACCTCTTTTGAGCATGGATTCAAGAAGGTCTCCGGCCGGGCCGCCGACCGCCACCGCAACCGCCATCGGCCAGCTCAGCAAGGACAGCACGGCGAGCACGCCGAGGCCGGCCGCGGCCCCGGCCAGGGTTCCGCTCCACCGCTTGGCCGGTGACAGTGGCGACAGCCGCGGCCCGCCCAGCCGTCGACCGGCGAAGTACGCCACGATGTCGGCGATCGAGACCGCCACGAACAACGCAAGCGCGCTCGCCCCGAGCACCACCAGCGCGGCCAGCACACTCAGCCAGGCCAGCCCGAACAGGCCGGCGCAAAGCCGGCGCAGGCCATGGTCGGCGTCACCGGCCAGGAGCGGCACCGCGGCCACCGCGAGCGCCCCGATCGCGACCACACGGAGTACCTGTCCGGGCGCCAACCAGGCAGCCAGCACCACGCCTGCCACCGCCGCGGCCAACACCACCCGGTCCACCCAGCCCAGCCGCATCAGCCCGCCGAACTCCATCACCGCGATCACCGCAACCGCGATGGCGACAGCCGCGGCGCCTGGGCGGCCCAACCAGAACGCACCGGTGACCAGTGGCACTCCGATCGCCCAGGCGCACCACCGGATCAGCAGCTCGCGGCGCCCGGACGCCGCCACCGCGATGCCGCCCAGCGCCAGCGCCCCACCGAGATAGGGCGCCAGGGAGGCCACGGTGATCACAGAGCGGATCCGGAGGCGGATACGGCCGAGGCCATCGGAACGAGCGACGCCGAACCCGGCCGAAGTACGTCCAGGGCGGCCTGACACGCGGCCACAATGCGCGCGTTCTCGGCGGTGTCCCTGACCGCGATGCGCACGGTGCGCCCCTGGTACTCCGACGACAACGGCGACAGATCGCGCAGGTATACGTCGTGACGGCGGCACTCGTTCACCAGTTGCGCGGCACTCGGCCCACCGGACGGCAGGGTCACGGTGAGGAAGTTCGCCACGCCCTCCTCGACCACCACGGCCTCGTCCAGCACGGCGAGGTCGGCGGCCAGTTGCCGGCGCAGCGCGTGGGTGCGGAGCCAACAGTCGCTGTAGTACGCCGGGTCGCGCAGGGCTGCCACCGCGGCCAGCTGCGCCGGGAGGCTCACCGGCCAGGGCGGGGTGTGTCGGCGTAGCTGCGCCGCGGTGGTGGGCTCGGCCACCAGGTACGCGGCCCGCATACCGGACAGCGCATACATTTTGGACAACGAGGTGCAGGCCACGACCCGCGGATCCATCGCCGCGAGGTCGGCGAGCGACTCGGACAGGTCGACATAGCCCAGGTAGGCCTCGTCTATCCACCAACGGGTTCGGGGCGGCGCGGCGGCGATCAGCGAGCGCAGCTCCGCGGCCGGAGCGTGGCGTCCGGTCGGGTTGTTGGGGTTGACCACCACCACGAGGTCGTAGCGGTCGGATCCGACGGCAGCGGACAGCCGGGCCGGATCGATCCGCCAGCCGTCTTCGCGGCGCAACGGGAACCGGTCCACCCGGCATCCGATCACCCGCTCCGTGACGTGGGCGTACTCGCCGTATCCCGGGTCCATCAGCAGCACCCTGCTTTCAGGGGTCAGCCACTGGCCGAACGCTCTGAAAATCAAGTCGGATGAACCGGCGCCGACCGCGAGCGTCTCCGCCGGCAGCCCCCGGGCCGCAGAGATTTCCGCCACCAGTCCCTCGGCCCCGGTCGGCGGCGAGGTCCGGGCGGCCCAGGCCGGATCTTCCGTGAGCGCCGCCCGCACCCCGGGGGCCGGCGGGAACCAGGCGTCCAGCACGTCGGCCGCGACTACCTGAAGGCGTCGGTCCAGGCTACGGAAGTCCGTGCCAATGGCGGTGAACGAAGCTCCGCCGTGTTCGCAGCCGTCCGGCCGGGGTGCGAACGCCACGTCCAGCCGCCAGTCCACTTCGGACCGCAGACGCTCCAACGTGGTGCGGTAACGGTCCATCGCGACCTTCGTCAGCTCGGCCACGCTGCCGGTCAGCACCTCGAACGTCAACGCACCGCTGTGGACGGTACGGCCGACCGGGCGCAGGCCGGCGGCCAGGTACATGTTGAGCAACTCGGTGCGCCCCATCGCCACCACCCGACGACCGCCCCGGGCGGCGATCCAGCGCAGTGCCGCGTACATCAGCAGCGGTGCCGCTGCGGAGGCCCGCCAGCGCGGCTCAACGGTGAGGATGCGCACCTCGAACAGGCCGCCCTCGGTCAGCAGCGGCAGCTCGTCGCGGGTCAGGTACTTGTCCAGCGCGTACCGCCCCAACCAGGGCGGAGTCAGGCTGACAAAACCAATTCGGGTCGTGCCTCGCGCCGCGACCAGGTAGACGTTGTCGCCGTCCAGCCCGTCGTGAAGCCGCCCGGACGGATCCAGCGCATGCTGGCCCAGCTCCTCCGCGTACACCTGGTGACGTAGTTCGTGGATCCACTCAAGATCCTCCGGAGTGGCAACGCGCAGCTGCAGGTCACGGCTCATAAGCACCTCTCTCGACGCAGGATGGGGCCGTTCCATCGTGGAGAACGCAGCGCGGCTGCGGCAGAGCCAAGCGACACGATCAACCTAGGTACGCGTACTCAGGCGCAGTCGTCCCCCGCGTGCTCCGTCCGCGGAGGTCAATGGCAGGCCATCACCGAAGATGATCTTGATGGCGAAATCAGGGACTGGGCGACCGTGCGGGCTCCCGGCGGTGCGCCAACCACGTGCGGCTTGGCAAGCCCCCCGCCCTGTCCCCGCCCTGTCCCCGTGTTACCCGACCTGTGCCCTCCGCCACTCCACTTCCTCGGCAGCCATCGGGGCATGGACGCTGTACACGTCGCCGACCCGCAGATTGTCCGGCGTGCTGTACTCGCCGTAGGTGCCTATGACGGAGACGGCCACATGGGAATCGGGCTGCCAGAAAGTGCGGAAATACGGGGCGGACACCGGGATTTCCGGGATCTCCATCAGGGGGACTTCGTGCCGCACCAGTAGACGTTGCAGCTTTTCGAACCGAAGCCTGGGAGTGAACCGCCCGTACCGGGCACGAAGCGTGTCGTTGACGAGGGTGCGGTCCCGGTACGCGAGCCGGTGCACCTGCAAGGTGAAGTGGTGGCCCGACCAGGGGTGGTCGGCGGAAGCACGGTCCCAGTAGAACTCGGCGAGGCCGTAGTCACGGCACATGCTGCCGTCGCCGAAGGTGTCCTCGGCGAAGTCCGGCCCAAGGGCCTTGGTGACGTCGTCGGGAGAATCCGCGGGGCCCACGCCGAGCAAGGTGCCGTTGGTGACGACGTCCACGTAGAACGCCAGGGAATGCGGAGTCAAAGGCTGATCCTCGTGTGATGTGGGGGACGTCCCCACCGGGGGTGTCGACATTGAACTCGTCGGCTCCGACCAGTACACGACACCAGACGGCGACCACTGCGCGCTGCAAGGTCGGTCAAACGTCCTGTCCCTGGCCCGCCAGAAGCGGCCGCTGATGGAATCCGTCAGCGGTCAGGTCCCCTGCGTCGACGGCGAAGTCGGTGCCGCGGGTGCCTGTCGTGTGGGCCAGCAGCCGCCATGGCCGGTCGCCGGTCGGATAGAACCTGAAGGTGAGGGTCTGGCCGGACGCGAGGTGGATCTCGACGATCGAGCGGTCGACGATGACGCGGAGTTCGACGGATGCGCCGGGGACCTGCACGGCCGGCAGGGCAGGGCGTACGTGCCCGGACGCGCTCGTGGGTCCAGTGAGGCGTGGTCGCGGTTCACGGTGAGCCGCCCGGCGCTCGGGTCGACGGTGATGTCGAGGTGTTCGGCGCCGTCGGCCGAGGTGATGAGGCGCAGCCCGCTCGTGCCGGTGAGGTCGGGGGTCAGGACCGCGGCGAGGTCGAAAGTGCGGCTGACCTCACCGAGCTCAACCGGCTGAGATCCAGTGACGTGTGCGGTGCTGTGCAGGAGGTGTTCCCCGCGCAGGGCGAGCAGTTCGCGTGCGGGGCGCTGGCCGACCGTGCCGTCGTCGGCCAGGGGCAGTTCGCGAGGGAGGGGCAGGGTTCCCGCCCAACCGGCTTCGTGCGCCCAGGAGTCGTCGCGGGCCTCCCACGCCCAGCCCCACAGCAGCCACCGGTCTTCCTCGGGGGCCTTGAGCAGGGCGGGGGCGTAGAAGTCCGGGCCTTGGTCCAGTCGTACGGGGGGTGCGGTCGCGGTGAAAACGGCCCTGTTCCTCGTGGCTCGTGTGGGCCGTCACATGGCTCGGACCGCCCTGCGGGGTCCAGTCGCTGACGATCACCATTGATCCAGGAAGTCCGCCTGTTCGCCGCTCCTCAGTGGCCTGACCTGATCGGTTGCCGGGCACAGTCCGCCGCGGCAAGGCCAGTTGGGGCGGCTCGCGACAGCCGGCCGCCCTTTCGGGATGTCGGGCCATCCGGGGTTCGCATAGCTCCAGGGCTGTTGACGCACTGGGCGGATTGCCTCCATCATCGGGCCACTCGATGTCATCGATGACACAAGTCAACGATGACATTCCTTGTCGATCGCCGTGGACGACGGCGCCGCAAGGCATCCGCGCCGGGCAGCAGGCTCGGCCGCGCGGACGACCGCAGCACAGGAGACACCATGAGCTCTGGACGTGTACCCCGGCATGCCCGCATACGGATGATGGCGGCGGTGGCGACCGTCTGCGCCCTGTCCGCAGCCCCGCTGGCTCCTTCAGCCGTCGCTGCCGACACCCCGCCGTACTCCGAGACCTATCGGCCCCAGTTCCACTTCACTCCGGAGAAGAACTGGATGAACGATCCCAACGGGCTCGTGTACTTCAAGGGCGAGTACCACCTCTTCTACCAGTACAACCCGAACGGCAACTCATGGGGCGACATGTCCTGGGGGCACGCGGTGAGCAAGGACCTCGTGCACTGGGAGGAGTTGCCGCTCGCCCTGTCGCACGACGACGAGGAGATGGTGTTCTCCGGCAGCGCGGTCGTCGACTGGGACAACACCACCGGGTTCGGTACGAAGAAGAACCCGCCCATGGTGGCGATCTACACCAGCGCCTACAAGAACGGCGGCAAGCAGGCCCAGTCGCTCGCCTACAGCACCGACCGCGGCCGCACCTGGACCAAGTACCAGGGCAATCCCGTCATCGACATCGGCTCCAAGGAGTTCCGCGACCCCAAGGTCCAGTGGTACGCGCCGACCAAGAGCTGGCTGATGACGGTGTCGCTGTCCACCGAACACAAGGTGCGCTTCTACTCGTCCAAGAACCTCAAGGACTGGGACCTGCTCAGCGAGTTCGGGCCGGCCGGGGCGACGGGCGGCGTGTGGGAGTGCCCCGACCTGTTCCCCCTCGCGGTCGACGGGAACAAGGACAACATCAAGTGGGTCCTGGTCGTCAACATCAACCCCGGTGGCATCGCGGGAGGTTCGGCCGCCCAGTACTTCGTCGGCGACTTCGACGGCAAGAAGTTCACCGCCGACGACAAGGGCACCTACACCCCGCCCGCCGGCACGGTGGTGCAGGACTTCGAGGGCACCGACTTCGGTACGTGGACGACCACCGGCACCGCCTTCGGCGACGGACCGGCGGCCGGGGCCGTGGCCGGACAGGGGACCGTCGAGGGCTTCGACGGCACAGGCCTCGCCAACAGCTTCCACTCGGGCGACGGCACCACCGGCACCCTCACCTCACCCGAGTTCACCGTCGACAGCTCCTACCTGAACTTCAAGGTCGGCGGCGGACGCCACCCGCACGAGTCCGGAACCGTCATGGAGCAGGGACCGCCGCCCGAGGGCACGGTCCTCGCCGACTTCGAAGGCGGCGCCTACGGCGACTGGACGAAGACCGGAGACGCCTTCGGCTCCGCACCGGCCACCGGCACCCTCCCCAACCAGCAGGAGGTCTCCGGATTTCTGGGCAGTGGCCTGGTCAACACCTACCTGAACGGCGACTCCACCACCGGCACCCTCACCTCGCCCGAGTTCACCGTCGACAAGAAGCACATCAACTTCCTCATCGGCGGCGGCAACCACCCCGCCGGCTCGGCCGACCCCACCGCGCTCGAACTCCTCGTCGACGGCGAAGTGGTGCGCAGCGCCACCGGAAAGGACGGCGAGGCGCTCAACTGGGCGTCCTGGGACGTCGGCGACCTCGCGGGCAAGAAGGCGCAGCTCAGGATCGTCGACGACAACACCGGCGGCTGGGGCCACCTCAACGTCGACCACATCATGCTGTCCGACACCAAGGCCCGGCCCGTCTCCCAGGAGACGTCCGTCAACCTGATCGTCGACGGCCAGGTCGTCCGCAGCGCCACCGGCTCCAACAGCGAGACCCTGGACTGGGCCTCCTTCGACCTGCGTCCCTACGCGGGCAGGAAGGCGAAGATCCAGATCGTCGACATGAACACCGCCGGCTGGGGCCACATCCTGGCCGACCGGTTCACCGAAGCCGACACCGCCGCCAAGTCCGTCGTGCAGCGCGCCGACTGGGCCGACTACGGCAAGGACTACTACGCGGCGGTGTCCTGGGAGAACGCACCGGGCGGCAAGCGGTACATGGTCGGCTGGATGAACAACTGGGACTACAGCGGCGCCGTCCCCACCTCCCCCTGGCGCGGCGCGCAGAGCGTCCCCCGGGAGATGGCCCTGCGCACGGTCGACGGCCGGATCCGGCTCACCAGCAAGCCGGTGGGCAGCCTGGAGTCCCTCCGGCAGCCGCACGCGGTGTCCACGTCCGGCGTCACCGTCAAGGACACCTCCAAGACCCTGATCGGCCCCGCGGCCACGGGCAAAGCCCTCGACATCGAGGCGACCTTCTCCCTCAAGGACGCCGACCGCTTCGGCCTCAAGGTCCGCACGGGCGCGAACGGCGAGGAGACCGTCATCGGCTACGACACCACGACCCAGGAGCTGTACGTCGACCGCACCCGCTCCGGCGCCGTGGACTTCAACAGCACCTTCCCCGGCGTCCAGCGGGCCCCGTTGCAGGCCAAGAACGGCAAGGTCAAGCTGCGGATCCTCGTCGACTGGTCGTCCGTCGAGGTCTTCGGCGGCAACGGCGAAGCCGTGATCACCGACCAGATCTTCCCCGACCCCGCCAGCCAAGGCGTGCAAGTCTTCGCCGAGAACGGCACGGTGAACATGGACAAGGCCGTCGTCTGGCACCTCGACTCCGCCCACGACTGATCCTGACGCGAGGCCACCTCGGGGTCGATCCGTTCAAGGACGGGCGACCCGCCTGAGCCGTCGATCGAGGTGCCTCCGGCGAGCGTCGCCGGAGGCACCTCACGGTGGCTACAAGGTCTCGCAGCCGTCGTTCCAGCCCCAGAGGGGGTACCGGACGATCTTTCGGCTGGGCGTCATCGGATGTACTTCGCCGGCTTGGTGGCGACGTTGAGCAGGTATTCCAGAGGTCCGCGGCGGAAGAAGCGGGACCAGATCGCGGCGAAGAGGATCGCCCCGAGGATGAACATGAGCAGCGGCACCCATGACTGCTGGGTGCCGGTCCCGGCGGGCACGGACAGCACGGACTGTGCGACGAAGTGGCCGACGTAGGCCGTCAGGGACATGGTGCCCACGGCGATGACCGGTTTCGCCAGGCGGCGCAGTCGCGGCAGGCGGTCCATCGCCACCGTCGCGCCCACGATCACGAGGATCGCGACTCCCACGCTGCCGATGATGTCGAACGTGGTGCCGCTGTGCGGCCCGGCTGTCAAGAGCATCGATGCCTGGGGCTCGAACGACCCGCCGTCGGGGGGCATCGACCCGGAGCTACCGGACGACCCTCCGCCTTCCGCCAAGCTGTCCAACGCGTGCTTGCCTGCCAGCAGCAAGGACATGCCGTACGCGGCCGCGGCGAGGGCGGCGCCGAGCGCGGCCAGGCGCCACTGGACGGCGGTCGCGGACAGGTCGAGGCGGGCCAGCGCCATGCCGGCGATCACGAACGGAATCCACGTGATCGTCGGGTAGAAGCCGGTGAACAGCAGATCGAGCACGCCGACGTCGCTGAGCCGGTGGAGTGGGTCGTAGGCGTTGATGCTCTGCTGGACCGACTCGGTCAGCAGCGAGCTCAGGGCGAACGACAGCTGCGGTGTGACGAGGGCGAGGACGGCCGCGATGATCGCGAGCGTCCTGGCCCGCAGTCGCACCAGGGGCAGGGCCAGCAGGAAGTAGACCCCGTAGAAGGCGAGGATGATCACCTCCCCGTATTCCATCGCCATCACGGTGCCCAGCGCCAGCAGGACCACGGCGCGGATCACGATCCTGGCCTTGGCTTGTCGGCCGGCCAGGCCGGTCTTCGGCTCCCGGCGGCCGGCGAGCAGCATCAGTGAGAACCCGGCGAGGGTGGCGAACAGGACCGACGAGTGACCGTCCGACATGTACCGGACCCAGCTGGCTACGCCGTCCGTGGCCGACAGCGGGGGACCGATGTGCACGACGTACATGCCGAACACCGCCAGCGCGCGGGCCAGGTCCACCCCCACGAGGCGTCCCATCGAAGGACCGGGCGGGGCCGGCACGGCGGATTCGGGCGGGGTTCGGGGCTGCGGAGGCGAGTTCTCCTGCGGAGCTGATGTCTCCTGCGGCGGCTGCAACTTGGTCATACGGGGAATCTCGCGTGGACGTCAGGAGGCGGACCATCCGGCAGGCTTCGGCAACGGCCCCGCCGATCGGCGGGTACCGCCCTGCCGACCGGCGGAGTCTCGTCCTGACAGGTCCGGCACGACCGGACGGGCGGTTCTTTCCAGTTCTTTCCAGCCACTCGGCGGGGGTGTCCCCGACGGTTGCCGGATGGGCGCGGGGCGGCCGGGCTTCCAGGCTTGGAGGCATGACACACCGGGCCGCCGAAGAGCAGACCGCAGAAGAAAGGAATCTCGTGAACACCGCATCCGCCTTGACGACGGATGAAACGTCCCTGCCTGCCCGAGAGACGGTCAAGGCACTGTGCGCCTATGTCCGGCCGCACCGGTGGGCCGTCGCTCTTGGCTTGCTCTGCGCCCTGGTCGGGGCCGCCGGGGGACTGCTGCAGCCGCTGGCCACCAAGGTACTGGTGGACCGGCTCGCCTCCGGTGAGACCATCTCGGGGATTCTGCTGGCGCTCACCGCCCTGGTGCTGCTGGGCACGGCGATCGAGGCGTTCGGCGCGTATGTGCTGGAGCGGACGGCGGAGTCGGTGGTCCTGGCCGCGCGGCGCACCCTTGTGGGGCGGTTGCTCCGGCTGCGGATCGCGGAGTGGGAGCGGATCCCGCCGGGTGATCTGATGTCCCGGGTCACCTCGGACACCACGCTGCTGCGGGCGGTCAGCACCCAGGCGGTCGTCTCCGCGGCCACCGGCGCGGTGGCCTTCGTGGCGGCGATCGTGATGATGGCGTTCCTGGACGTCGTGCTGCTGGGTGTGACGCTCGGCGTGGTCGTGCTGGTCGGCGGGGCCGCCGCGCTGGTGATGCCGAGAATCGCCCGTGCCACCGAGCGGTCGCAGGAGGCGGTCGGGGAGATCTCCGTCGCGCTGGAGCGGGTCTTCGGGGCGTTTCGCACGGTGAAGGCGTCCGGTGCCGAGGAGCGGGAGACCGCCCGGGTGGAGGCGGCGGCGCGGCGGGCGTGGCGGCACGGCGTGAAGAGCGCGAAGTGGGAGGCCGTGGCAGGCTCGGCGGACGAACTCGCCGTCCAACTGGCCTTCCTCGCGGTGCTCGGGGTCGGCGGGGCACGGATGGCGGCCGGGGAGATCCCCGTATCCACCCTCATCGCCTTCCTGCTGTACCTCTTCTATCTGATCGAGCCGGTGTCCCAGCTGGTCGACGCCGTGTCCCGCTACCAGGAGGGGGCGGCCGCGATCTCCAGGATCACGCACGTGGAACGCCTGTCGACGGAGCCGCCCGCCCGGCAGAAGGGCGTCCTGCCCAGGCAGCGTGCGGCGGTGTCGGGCCCGGCATCGGTCCGCTTCGAGGACGTGTCCTTCCGCTACCGTCCGGGCCTGCCGTACATCCATCAGCAGGTGAGTTTCGAGGCGCGGGGCACCGGGATGACGGCCTTCGTCGGTCCCTCCGGTGCGGGCAAGTCGACGGTGTTCGCACTGATCGAGCGGTTCTACGAGGCCACCGGCGGCCGCATCCTGGTCGACGGCAAGGACGTACAGGACTGGTCCCTGCCCGAGCTACGGTCCGCCATCGGGTACGTGGAGCAGGACGCTCCGGTGCTGGCCGGCACGCTGAGGGAGAACCTGGTCTTCGCGGCGCCCGGCGCGACGGACGACGACATCCGAGACGTCCTGGCACGGACGAAGCTCGACACCCTCGTCGACCGCCTTCCCCACGGCCTGGACACCCCGGTCGGACACCGCGGTTCGAAGCTGTCGGGCGGCGAGCGGCAGCGCATCGCGATCGCCCGCGCCCTGTTGCGGCGGCCCCGGCTGCTGCTGTTGGACGAGGCGACCTCGCAGCTCGACGCCGTCAACGAGCTGGCGCTGCGGGACGTCATCTCGGACCTGGCCCGTGAGACCACCGTGCTGGTGGTGGCCCACCGCCTTTCGACGGTGACAGGCGCCGACCGGATCGTCGTCATGGAGGCCGGACGGGTCCGGTCAGTGGGCACCCATGAGGAACTGGTGGGCCAGGACCGGCTGTACGCGCGGCTGGCGGCCACCCAGCTCCTGGCCCCCGCGCGATGACCCACCACACGCAGGGTCGTCCGGTCGTCCAGTGCCCCACACCGTCCTGCTGCTCTGCTGGGGCCTGCTCGCATGCCGGGCCGCGGGCCGCACATGGGGACGAGCCTTCAGGATCGGCTCCACCGACGCGCTCCCGGGAGTGCCCGTCGCCTTGGCCAGCACACTCGCTGAAGTAACGCGGCGATGGTCACGGATACCGACCGAGGAGGGCGGGACCCATGTCGTCGGGCGCGTATCGGCCACGGCCACGGCCTCCGTCAGACACTGACGCAGGCCGGGGCTGTCGGCGAGCCCGCGGGCGAGCGGAACTGCCGTTCGCGGCAAGAAGTTTGGACGTCACCGACGGGGTACATCCAGCCCACCACCACGGCATGTGGTCATGGCCGCCGAGGACCCGTCGTCAAGCTCTAGTCCTCAAGCCCCCGTCGTCAAGCTCCCGTCCTCAAGCTCCCGTCGTCTCGTGAGCCGGCACCACCCGACGGGATGGCATGAGGCCCTGGTCGGTCAGTCCGCACTGAGCGGAACCCGCAGCCGCACCCGGTAGCCGCCCTCCGCGGTCGGGCCCGAATCCAGGGTGCCACGCAGGATGTCGGCGCGTTCCCGCAGCCCGACCAAGCCCTGCTGGGAACCGGGCAGAGGCAGGGAGGGACGCGTGGGCGCGGTGTTGGTGACGGTCACTCCGACGTCGTCGCCGTCCTGCCACAGTTCGACGCGGGCCGTGGCGCCGGGGGCGTGCTTGCGTACGTTGGTCAGCGACTCCTGGACAGTGCGGTAGACGGCCCGTTGGGCGGGCGTGCCCACGGAGGGCGGAAGCTCACCCGACAACTCCACGTGCGTGCCGCTTGATTCCACCAGTTTGTGCAGGTCGGCCAGGGTGGGCTGAGGAGTCAGCTCCGTGGCGTGGCCGCCGGAGGCGCGCAGCAGCGTGACCATGGTGCGCAGTTCGTCGAGCGTGGTGACGCTCAGCGAACGGATCGTGCCGGCGGCTTCCTTGGCGTCCATGTCCTGGGTGGCGACCTGTAGGGCTCCGGCCCGCACGGCGATCAGACTGACCTGGTGGGAGACCACGTCGTGCATCTCGCGGGCCAGCTGGGCGCGTTCGCGGGCGAGGACGGCCTGGGCGTGCAGGGCCCGCTCGTGCTCCCTGGCCTCCTCGATCTCGACCAGCCGCCGCGCCAAGTCCCGTTGCGCCTGGACAAGCTGGCCGAAGAGGACCGGGGCCGCGGCGGTCGCCAGGCCGTACACGAAGAAGACCACTGTCATGGTCCGGTCGACCTCGGCCAGGGGCCACGGAGTGCTGCTCGCGATGGCGGACAGGGCGACGCACCCCGCGAGGAGACGGCGGTCGCGGGAGCGTTCGGCCAGAGTGAACAGCGACACGAGCACAGCGACGGCGACATCCTGCATCAGCGCGATGGGCAGGGTGAGCAGGAACACACCGAGCGGGAACCTGCGCCGGAAAGCCAACGCGGCGCAGCCGAGCGCGGCCAGCGCGACACCGAGTCGCGTGTGCTCCCACATGATCAGCCATGCGTCCACGGCCGCCACCGCCACCAGGACGATGTCGACGACCGGTGCGGGAACCCGCTGCCACACGGCGCGGGCACGGCTCATCGGCCGGCCTCCGACCGCGGGCGCTCGTCGAGCAGTCCGGCCCGCTGCGCCAGCAGCGCGGCCTGCACCCGGCTGGTCACCCGCAGCTTGGTGAGGATCGCGCTGACGTGGTCCTTCACCGTGCCGGCACCCAGGTGGACGCGCGCCCCGATGTCGGCGTTCGACAGCCCTTCGGCCACCAGGACGAGGACGTCGCGCTCGCGGGCGGTGAGCAGCCGGACGCGGGCTGCCTCCTCGTCGACGGCGGTTCGGGTGCCGGGGTGGCTGTGCAGCAGGGTCCGCGACGCCTTGGGGGACAGCACCACACCGCCCGCGGCCAGGGTGCGCACCAGGTGCGCGAGCTGCTCCGGCTCGGTGTCCTTGAGCAGGAAACCGGCCGCGCCGCAGTGCAACGCGGTCAGGATGTACTCGTCGGCGTCGAACGTCGTCAGCATCGCCACCACCGGAGCATCAGGCGTCGTCCGCAGCTCGCGCAGCACGGTGAGCCCGTCGACGTCCGGCATCCGGATGTCCAGCAGCACCACGTCGGGCCGCTCCCGGCGGACGGTCTCCACGGCGTCGCCCCCGCTCGCGGTCGCGACGACCTCGATGTCCTGCGAGGCACCCAGAATGAGTTGGAAGCCCGAGCGGACCAGTGCCTCGTCGTCCACCACCACTACCCGGATCACGCGCGCTCCGCCTCACCTTCGTCCATGCCCGTCCCATCAATGCCGACCCGACCCTAAAGCCCGCAAGAGCCCCGGCGGCCCGGCGGGCGGCAGCTCCAGCCACCCGGCGGGGTATCACCCTCCAGTCGGCAGGGGCACCACAGCCTTCTGCCGGATACTCCATGATCGGCCCGGTCTCCAGCCTGACTGGCATGACCCAGCACGCGGACTCCCCGCCGGCCGACGCATCGTCCCCTGCACGCGAGCGAGGTGAGCCCTCGACCGGAGCGCCCTCGACCGGAGCGCCCGGCGTGGGCCGGCTGGTCGGACTGGACCTGGCCCGGGGCCTGGCCGTCTTCGGTATGTACGCGGTCCATGTGGGCCCGGCCCCGAGCCAAGGCGGTGTCATCGGCTTCCTGATGGAGCTGGCGCAAGGCCGCTCCTCCGCCCTGTTCGCCGTCCTGGCCGGCTTCGCGGTCGCCCTCATCACCGGGCGCCGCACGCCGAAGACCGGGCTGGCCGGCCGTCAGGCCGTGGCCAAGGTCGTCATCCGGGCCGTGATCCTGCTGGCCCTCGGCACCGCCCTGACCATGACCGGCACCCCGGTCGTGCCGATCCTCGCCTTCTACGGACTCTTCTTCCTGCTCGTGCTGCCGCTGTACCGGCTGGGCGCGGGGCCGCTGGCGCTGATCGCCGCGGGTTGGGCCCTGGTGGGCCCGCAGTTGCTCTACCTGCTGAAGCCGGTGGTCGGCGACCGCGCATTCCCCACCTTCGGCCAGGCCGACGGCATCGTCTCGCTGCTCTTCACCGGCGGCTACCCGGCCCTGACCTGGGTCCCGTTCGTCCTCGCCGGCATGGCTGTCGCCCGCCTCGACCTGGCCGCCACCGCCGTACGCATACGCCTCGCCCTCACCGGCGTCGCCCTCGCCGTGACCGGCTACGGCGGTTCCTGGCTGGCGCTGCATCTCCTGCCCGGTGCCGCCGAAGCCGTCCGGGAAGCCGCAGGGGGGCCGGGCATGTCGTCCATGTCGTCCATGTCGTCCGCACCGCCCGGCAGCGCTGGCATCTTCGGCGACACCCCCGCCGGGATGCTGGTCGCCTCCCCGCACAGCGAGGCGACCCTGTCCATCGTGGGCAACACCGGTGTGGCGATCCTGGTGCTGACCGCGTGCCTGGCCGCCATGGACGCCTTCCCCCGGCTGCGGCGTCTGGCCAAGCCCGTCATCGCGGTCGGCTCGATGTCGCTGACCGCGTACGTCTACCACATCGTCGCCATCTGGCTCCTGGACACCGAGGCCCAGAGCATCCCGCCCCTGTACATCCTGCTCGGCTTCATCGCGTCCGTCACAGTCCTCGCCACCATCTGGTCCCGCTTCTTCCAGCGAGGGCCGCTCGAATGGCTGATGGGCAGGGCGACCGGGATCGCTCGGCGCATCCGATGAGAGGAATCCGAAGCGGCGCGGGCCGCGAGACCGCGACCCAGTCCCACCCGTCGCCCGATTACGCAGATCGCTCCGGCCAACCCGCGGCGAGGTCGGGGCGGTGTGTGACGGTCAGTCACCGGGCGCTGGGCAACGGCTGGAATCGCCGGTCTGCTGCCGCGGCCGGAGCCGAGCGCCGGGGAAACGGCCTTTCCCGCAAACGGCCCGAGCGGATCGCGGCATCTGCTCACCTCGCCGAGAGCCGCCGACCGCTCCGACCGCTCCGACCGCTCGGCGCAAGCAACTCGCGGGTCGGCCGCTGAACAAGCTTGACTCTTGCGGGCCTGCTGTCACCGCCTCCCGGGGCCACGCCCGAGATCCACCACCGCCCGAACGATGTCAAACGAACTCTCGCCCTGGGCCACCCTTCGGCAGTAGCGACCACCCCATGATCTTCTTCAGGCCGCGCAGAGGCAGTCCGGAGCGCGCGGCCGTCCCGTTCGTCGCCGGACCGGAGCGCGGCTGTCATCAGGGTGCCGGATGGACGAGGCGGCCGTGGAAGATGAGCGAGGCGGCCTGTTTCAGGCGGCGGACGCGGATGCTGACCTCGTAGGCGTCGATGCCGTCGACGGTGGCGACGCGGGTGGTGAGATAGCGGTAGAAGTCCTCGGCGTCGCGGCAGATGACGGTGACCATCAGGTTGTGCCGTCCGCTGACGGCGCCGCAGAAGGCGACCTCGGCGTGCCGGGCGAGTTCCTCGCCGGCCTGTTCGATGCGGGCGGGGGCGACGCGCAGCCAGAGGGTGGCGTTGAGGGCATGGCCGAGGCGTTCGGGCAGCAGATCGACGTCGTGGACGAGCGTGCCCGAGGTCTCCAGGGCCTCCAGACGGCGGGCGACGCGCGCGTTGGACCAGCCGGTGAGCTCGGCGAGGCGGGTGTGGGTGGTACGGCCGTCCTCGGCGAGGGCGGCCAACAGCGGGGCGTCCTCGTCCGTAGGGGTCTGGAGGGGGCCGGTGGGGACGGGGGGCCCGTCGCCGGTGAGCTGTCGTACCTGGTCGGGGGTGAGGCCGGCGCCGTAGCCGGTCCATTCGCTGGTCCCGGTCTCGCCGAAGGTGTGCAGGACCAGGTCGATGCCGACGTCGAGGACAGAGGCCGAGCGGGGCAGTTGGCGCAGCAGGACGTCGTCGCGTTCGGCCTCCACGGGGGAGCGGATCACGCAGATGATCTCCGAGCCGCCGGAGGCCAGGTTGGCGTAGGCGATGTCCGGACGCTTGGCCAGGGAGTCCGCCAGTGGACCGACCCGGTCGGGGCGGGAACGGATGCGGGCCACCCACTGGGCCTGCCCGTGCACCGCCGGGGCGACCAGACCGACCACCCGCATCACGCCGCTGCGGCGCAGCGCGTGGTAACGCCGGGCGGCCGTCTGTTCAGACACCCCGGTCACCTCGCCGATGCGCCGGAACGGGGCACGGGGCGCACACTGCAGCGCGTGGAGGATTTTTCTGTCCACAGCGTCAATCATGCTGGGAGTCTTACACGTACTCCTCGTCGCGTAGAGGTTTTTGTTCACTTCGGGCTGCTGGGTTCATGGTCGAAGGCTACGAGGCGGATGCTGGTCAGGTCCTGAAGAAAGGACGTGACTCCCATGAGCACGCGGCTGGCACCGGCAGCGGCCTGCATCGGCACGTTCGTCGTGCTGATGCACCTCACCACGGCGGGCGTGGTCCCGGCCCACCGGGCGGCGCTCCCGCGCACCGGTCCCTCCCACACCCATCGGGTGGTCGGCGTGAGGCCCCCGGCCCCCGCGGCGGTGCTGCTCCGGGCAGTCTGCGGGCCGACTGCCCGGTGGGGCGTCGCTGCCGCTCCCTGACCGGCCCGGAGCGTCTTCCTCGCATCCCCCGAGGGCGCTCCGGGCCTCGGGCCCCGCTGCGCGGACGAGTCGGCCCGCACCATCGCTCACGAGCCGAGACCAACATCCCCAGAGAGGCATCCGCCCCCGTGGACTTCACTGTCGACGCCTTCCGCTCGACACCCCCGTTCGACATCCTCGCCAAGCTCTTCGGACAGCCGGAGCACACCGACTGGCTCGACGAGAGCATGTCGTGGAAGCGGACCTGTTACATCGGTGACTGGTCGTTCCTGCCGCAGACCCGCTTCCGCGGCCCCGGCGTGCCCGAGCTGTTCTCGGGGATCTCGGTGAACTCCTTCCGGAAATTCCCGGTGGGCGCCTCCAAGCACGTCGTGCAGACCGACGCGCACGGCCATGTCATCACCGAGGGCATCCTGACCCGGCTGGACGAGGAGGACCACGTGTTCCACGGGCCGGGCGGCGACTGGGCCCGGTACAACCTGGAGCACGGCGACTTCAAGGCAACCGCCGAGGACGAGGACTGGTTCGTGTACCAGGTCTCCGGCCCCGCGTCGATCCCGCTGCTGCTGGAACTGACCAGCGACGATCGGCTGCTGGACACCCCGTACATGTACGCGGTGCCCATCACCCTCGCCGGGCACCGCGTCCGGGCGCTGCGACAGGGCATGGCCGGCGAGGTCGGATTCGAGCTGCAGGGCCCGCGAGAGATCGGCACCGCCGTGTACGACACGGTTGTCGAGGCCGGACAGAAGTACGGCATCCGCCGCCTGGGCAACCGGGCCGCGCCCCTGAACCATCTGGAGAACGCCGTCCCCACCCGGAACCTGGACTATCTGCCCGCCCTGTACGAGCCCGAGCAGGCCGACTTCCTCGCCCACCTGCTCAGCTCGCCGTGGCACATCCCGAGGGCGTACCTCGCCGGCAGCTTCCAGGGCGAGTCGCTGCGCGACTACTACCGCGACCCGGTGGAGCTCGGCTGGACCCGGCAGATCAGCTTCGACCACGCCTTCCTCGGGGACACGGCGCTGCGCGAGAAACTGGCCCGGCCCGCCCGGGTCCTGCGCACCCTGGTCTGGAACAGCGAGGACGTGCTCGACGTGCACCGCTCGCTCTACGGCGACGGCCCGCACCACACCTTCATGGACATGCCCCGTGACCTGCGCGGCCACCTGTGGGTGGACCGGGTCGAGCGCGACGGCGTCCTCGTCGGCACGGCCACCCAGCGCGGCTACAGCCACCACTTCCGCCAGATGCTGTCCCTGTCCGTGCTGAACACCGCCGACGCCGAGATCGGCGCACAGGTCGAGGTCGTCTGGGGCGACCCGGGGGACCCGGTCAAGCGGATCCGGGCCACCGTCGCGCAGGCCCCGTACAAGCCTGTGCGCTCCCGTGTCGACCTGCGCCTCCATCTGGCCCACTACCGGGCCGAGTTCGGATCGGTCGCGTAAGCCGCGGAGACCCCCACCCACCGACGCCTGCGGGACGCCACCGGCAACATCCCGCAGGTCAGGGCTGCCCACCCCAGGTACGGCAGCCCAGTGCACCAACCCCTGCCCCACCCGACCGACCGCGGCACCACCACGCCGCACGGGAGAAAGCGGAGAATTTCCGTGAACGCCACCACAACGGCGATCAGGCCGACCGACCGGCGGGCGGCCACCGTCGTCGCGGCCTGCCTCGGCGTGTTCGTCGCCTACCTGCCGATCACCACGGTCGCCGTCAGCCTGCCCGCCATCCAGCGGGCACTGCACACCTCGACCGCCCAACTGTCCTGGGTCCAGGACGCATTCGTCCTGCCCATGGCCGCCTTCATCCTCACCGCCGGCGTCTTCGGCGACGTCCACGGCCGCAAGAAGGTCTTCCAGGCGGGCCTGTTCTGCTGCGCGGCGGGCGCGGCGGTCGCCCTGTGCGCGCACAACATCCAGACCCTGTGGGCCGGGCAGGCCCTCGCCGGCCTGGGCTCGGCCGCGCTGCTGCCCACCACGCTGGCCCTGATCAGCCACGCGGTGCCCGACTTCCGGGAGCGCGGCAAGTTCATCGGCATGTGGGCCATGGCCATGCTCGCGGCCCTGGCCGTGGGCCCGGTCATCGCCGGTGTCATCCTCGACCACTTCGCCTGGCGCTGGATCTACCTGCTGTCCGTCCCCCTCCCGCTGCTCGCGATGGCCGTCGCCGCCCCGCTGCTGACCGACTCGCGTGCCCCGCACGGACGCAAGCTCGACTGGCCCGGCCAGATCACCGCGGCCGTGGGCATCACGGCGCTCGTCTACGGCGTGATCGAGGGCGGCGCCGACTCCTTCACCACTCCCAAGGTGGTCGTCGCCCTCGCGCTGGGCGTCGTCGCGCTGGGCGCCTTCGTGCTGGTGGAGCGGCGCAGCGCCGGCCCCATGCTGGACCTGGCGGTGTTCCGCAGCGCGGCCTTCACCGCCACCGCCCTGGTCGCCCTGATCACCTTCCTCGGGCTGATCGGCTTCTTCTTCGTGCTCAGCCTGTACTTCGGCATGGTCCAACAGCTCGACACCCTGGAAGCCGGCGCGCGGCTGCTGCTCGTCCCCGTCGCCGCGATCGTGGCGGGAGCCCCGGCCGGACGGCTCATGCACCGCGTGCCGGCCCGCTGGATGATCACCGTCGGCCTGCTCCTGATCGCCGGGCCACTGCTGGCCATGACGAACCTCGACGCCGACACCTCCTACGGCTCGATCGCCTGGCGGCTGATCGTGCTGGGCGTCGGCCTCGGACTCGTCACCACGCCGATGACGGCCACGGCCGTCGCCGCCGTCCCGCACCAGCTGGCGGGCATGGCCTCGGCCGCCAACAACGCCTTCCGCCAGGTCGGCGGCGCGCTCGGCCCGGCCGTCCTCGGAGCCCTGCTGTCCACCCGAGCCGTGCACACCCTGCCCGGCCACCTCGCCGACGCCGGTGTGACCGGCAGCCAGGCCCACACCATCGTGTCCACCGCCAAGGAGGGCGGCCTGGGCGCGGTCGCCGGGATGAACCTCGGCTCCACAGCCGGTCAGGTCTACGGCGCCTTGGGCGAGTCCCTCCTCGACGGCATGCGGCTGTGCCTCGTGGTGGCCGCCACGCTGGCGGTGCTCGCCGCAGCATGCGCCGTCGTCCTGCTGCGCCCCCCGAAGCAGCAGGTCACGGACGGCGCGGCGAAGACCGGGAGCACGGCGCGGCATGGTCGCCCGGACGCCACCGGCGAGAACGCTCAGGCCGGCACGGCCCAACCCCTGGGACACCAGCGCGCCTGACCGGTCGACGAGAGGGGAGGGGCATCGTCCGCGCCGGTCAGGTAACGAGCCGCGGACGATGCCCCTCCCCGGCCGGTGGTCGGGCAATCCGCCGACGGAGGGGTGTAGACGCGGCGTACCCCGCCTGACCGGCAAAACGTCGTGAACGGACGCTGATCGCCGCCGTGCTGCGAACTTCCGGCGGGGAGCCCCGAGAGAGTCCTTGGCGGCCGTTGGAAGAGCGGCCGGGTGCCGTTTGGCGGCGTTCTGGGCATGAGTGACGTCGGGGCGGCGGTAGCGCGTTCGGGGACGGCGCGGCTGCTGCAGCGGAGGACCAGGGGGCGGTCGATGACGGTCGAGGAGCTCGTGGCGGCAGTGGTCGCCTTGGCGATCGTGTCTGCGAAGAGGCTGGGTGCCGGTCTGGCGGATCGCGCGATGGAGGGTGTGGAGCAGTCGGTGGCCGACCGGCTGGGGCGGCTGTACCGGTGGATCGCCGGACGGCTGCCCGGTGAGGAGGGCGCGGCCGTGGTTGAGGAGGCGGGCCGTTCTCCTGCCGCACAGGCTCTGCTGCGACGGCGGCTGGTACTGGCTCTGGGTGAGGATCCTTCAGGAGTCGAGGAGCTGCGGGTGCTGCTGTCGCCGCACGCGCCGGTCCTCGCCCATGGCGATTTCCTTCTCCTGGAACCGTCCGGCATCCCGCGTCAGCTGCCCCTGGCGGTGGCGGATTTCACCGGTCGAGACCAGGAGCTGGCGCGGCTGGTGGAGGCTGCCGAGCGTCCGGGCGTGGGCAGGGTGTGCCTGGTGCACGGTCCGGGCGGGATCGGCAAGACGGCGATCGTGGTGCAGGCTGCTCATCGGCTGATGTCGTCTTTCCCCGACGGTCAGCTTTTCGTCGACCTGAACGGGGCGGAGGAACGTCCTGCTGCCGTGGGCGAGGTTCTGGGCGACTTCCTGGTGGCTCTGGGAGTAGCGCGCGGAAGGATCCCCGACGATGAGGCTGGACGGACACGGCAGTTCCGGACGGAGTTGGCCGACCGGCGTGTCCTGATCGTTCTGGACAACGCGGCCGGTGAACAACAGGTGGGTGCCCTGATACCGGGTGGGTCTTCGTGCGCTGTACTGATCACCAGTCGCCAGGGCCTTGCCACGCTGGCCGTGGATGAGCGCGTCGCATTGTCGGGGTTGGACGAGGGCACCGCCTGGGATCTGTTGAGACGGATCGGCGGCGGGGACCGGGTGGACGAGGACCCCGAATCAGGTCGCGACGTGGTCCGCCTGTGCGGCGGGCTCCCGCTGGCCCTGCGCATCGCGGGAGCGCGGCTGGCCACGTTTCCCGCGCGTACCGTGGGCTCGTTTGCCCGCGATCTCGCCGACGACCACCGGCGGCTGGATGTGCTGAGCCTGGGCGAGCGCAGCGTGCGCGCGGTCTTCCGCGCTGGTTATCAGGCGCTCACGCCGTTGCAGCAGCGTGCGTTCAGGCTGGTGTCAGCCCTGGACACTCCCGACCTGCCGGCCTGGGCGCTGTCGCCTTTGCTGGACGTGGACGCCGATGCGGCCGACGCGTGCCTGGAGGGACTGTTGCTGGCGCATCTCGTCCAGGCTCGCCGCGGCGAGGCAGGCGGCCAGCGCATCGTGCTGCACGATCTCGCGCGCGGGTTCTCCAAGGAACGAGCGGCCGAGCAGCCGGGGGACGAGTCCGACAGTGCCGTGCGGCGTCTGCTGGGTGCTCTCCTCAGCGCGGCCGACGCGGCCGACGCGCAGCTACGGCCGGCCGGTGCCCGGCACAGCGGCCGTGACGGGGCGGTCCGCCGCCCGCCGCCGGACGACGCTGTGGCGGGTGATGTGGGGGAGGCCGTCGAGTGGTTCGAAGCCGAGCGTGTCGTGCTGGTGGCAGCTGTCGCCCATGCTCACGCTCGCGGGTGGTGGGACCTGTGCTGGGAGATCACCGACGCGATGAGTATCGCTCTTGAGCATCAGTGGCGCTGGGACATCAGCAGCCAGGTCCATGAGCTCGCTCTGGACGCGGCCGACCGTCTGGGGGACGGTCGGGCCCGTGCCGCGCTGCTGCGCAACCTCGGCGAAGCCTTGCGCGACAGTGGCAGTGACGTGGTCAGGGCCGCAGAGTGCTTCAGCGAAGCGATCGCTCTCTTCCACGGCTCGGGCGACGCACACGGCGAAAGCGATGCCCTGGGCAACCTGGGGATCCTGCAGCGCCAGCAGGGCGAACTGCGGGAAGCCGCGCGAACGCTCACCGCGGCCGAGACGCTCTTCAGGGCCCTTCCGCTTGAGCGCGGGCTGGCCTGGGCCCTGCGGGAAAAGGCGGTGATCAGCCGACACCACGCTGACTACACCCAAGCCCTCGCTCAACTCGACGAAGCGCAGGCCCTGTTCGCCGCCAACGAGGAAACCCGCGGTATCGGCTGGATTCTGCGCACCCGCGCCGACACCGAGAAGGAGAGCACGGTCGGCGGCTGCCCGCTCCCTCGCCGCTGGTACGCAGGCCCCTGGCCCGGGCACCACGCCACGAGCCGTCCCGCACAGGATCCGCGATGGGCCGCGGCCCGCACCCACTACGAGCACGCCGCTCAGCTCCTGCACGCCGTCCGGGACCACCGCGGACTCACGTGGGCCACCCTGGGGCTGGCCGACATGGCGCTCCACGAGGGCGACCACACCGCCGCCGAACTGATCAGCCGCGCGCTTCAGGAGACCGACGCCTACGGCGACCATCGAGGCCGCAGCAGGGCACTGACCGTGCAAGCCCTGCTGCACGCCGAGGCGAACCGTCTCAGCGACGCCATCACGCTGGCAGAACAAGCCCTCGTCGGCCCCCGCGACCACGCCGGCGCCGCTCAGGCCGGCTTCCGCCTTGCCCGCCTCTACGGCGCCGCCGGCCGGAACCACGACGTCCTCCACACCCTCCAGCAGTCCCGAACCCATCACCACGCCGCCGGCATGCCCTTCCCCGACCTTGCCGACACCGAGCTCTCCAGGACACTCACCCGCCCCGCGCCCCGCGCCCGTCGCTTCCGCCGCCATCAGTGATTCCTGCGGCTGGGCAGACCGCATGAAATCAGTGCGCTCCTTCAGCTCGGCCACTTCAGCTCGGCCACTTCAGCTCGGCCACTGATCGAGGTGACCGACGTAGGCATCTGCCACGGACAAGGCTCCTGTGCCGTTGAGGGAGGTGTTTGACGTCCCAACTCACTGACACAGGAGCCTTGTTGGTTTCCTGTCCTGCCGCACTCGACGTCCCGCTCGAACGGGGAGTGCTCGGCCCGCAGGGCGGACACCGGCCGCGCGGCGTGGGCGTTGCGGATGGTCCGCGGGTCGGCCTCGCTCGGTGGGCGTGCCGAGCTTGAGCCGGGTGCTTCTCCCCGGGGTTCCGGTGGTGGGTGTCCGCTGTCCCGACGCGGGCGTGCTGGAGATCGGCCAGAGTTATGGTTACGCTGTATCCGTAAAAGCCCGCCGCCCCGTCGCTGGCCCGGTTGCCGGTTGCCGGTTGCCGGTTTTCGGCATCCGTTTCACAGTCCGGAGCCGCGCGGGACCGCAGTGTGATTTGAGCCAAGGAGAGCAGTGATGAAGGCAGCAGTGGTGACGACGGCGGGTGCAGTCCCCGAGTACCTCGACTTCCCCGACCCGGAGGTCGGTGAGGGCGAGCAGCTCGTCGATCTGGTCGCGTCCGCGATCCACCCCATCGTGCGGGCCAAGGCCTCCGGCAGGCACTACAGCAGCACCGGGGACTTCCCGCTGGTGCCGGGCGTGGACGCGGTGGCCCGCACCGCCGACGGCACGCTGGTGTACACCGGCGACATCGAGGAGCCCTGGGGCACGTTCGCCGAGCGGATGGCGGTCACCCTGGCCCTGCCGCTTCCGGACGGCGCCGACCCCGTCGCGGTGGCGGCGGGCATGAACCCGGGCATGTCGTCCTGGATGCCGCTGACCACCCACGCGGACGAGCACGGCGCACCGGACACCGTGATGATCCTCGGCGTGACCGGAGCGGCCGGCGGTCTGGCCGTACAGAACGCCCTCGCGCTCGGCGTGCGACGCGTGATCGGCGTGGGCCGCGGCATGGACGACCTCAAGCGCGTGGCAGGGCTCGGTGCCGAGATCGTCGAGATCGTCGGCGACAAGGGCGTGGACGCGGCGGTCATCGGTGCGGCCCTCGACGGCAAGGCGCCCGACCTCGTTCTGGACTTCCTGTGGGGCGGCGTCGCCGAGGCCGCCTTCGAGGCGCTGGCGGAGATTCCCGGCGCGCACGCCACCAGCTACGTGGAGATCGGCTCCGCGGCCGGCGAACAGGCCGCCGTGCCCGCCTCACTGCTGCGCAGCCGCCCCTTCCGTCTCAGCGGCAGCGGCATCGGTTCCTTCGACATGCGCCGCTACGTCGTTCAGGTCGCCGCCTACGTACAGCTCATCGCCGACGGCAAGGTGAAGGTGGACGCCCACGCCTACCCGCTCTCCCGGGCCGGTGAGGCGTGGACGGCTCCTGCCGGCCCCCGCCCCGTCCTGATCGCCGACTGACGGCGTTCCTGCCGCTGCTCGGCACCCCGGCCTCCGCGGTCATGAGGAGCGCCAGCTCGCACACGCCTGCCGCGGCGCATCCCGGCCCCCGCCCCTGGCGCACGTAGTGGGCGACGCCCCTCGGGCAACGCCGGGCCCTGCTCTCTACGGCGCCTTCGCGAGGCCGTACCCGCAGCAGGGCAGGAGCGAGACCATCGGGCGCGCGCGGAAACGCCGTTCAACCTGCCGGGTCCTGGCGAGGTGTGCCGCGTGATCTGCCAGGATCAGTGCCCGACGGCATCGCCGCACATCTGGGACTCTCTGAGCCTGGCCTGCTCCAGACCGTCGAGGAGCAGCTCCAGGCCGAACCGGAACTCCTCTTGGAGCGGTACGGAGGTGAGATCGTCGGCTGCGGCCGTCGTGGCCGGGTAGGCGGCCGGGTCCAGGGAACGGTAGTAGCCCCGCAGCTGCACCTGGTCTTCGGGACGGGGTGTGCCGGGACCGTACTGCTGGATGGCGAAGCCCGTCACATAGTGTCCGAGCGCGGTGTAGGCGCGGGCAGCCAGGCGGACCGAGAACCCGTGGCTGAGGAACAGCGTGAGGAGCCGCTCCCTGGCGCGCAGACCGTTGGGGCCGACAGGAACCTGAGCCGCCAGCAGGGGCACAGCACGGGGGTGTCGGCACAGGGTGTCGTGGAAAGCCTCCGCGGCGACCGTCGCGGCCTCCCGCCAGGACTTGCCCGCCGACTCCTCGGGCGCGACGCGGACCTCGCCCAGGATTCTGTCGGCGACCAGAGCGAGAAGTTCGTCCTTGCCGTTGAAGTGCCGATAGAGCGTCGCCGTGCCCGAGCTCAGGGCGTCGGCGAGCATCCGCAGTGTCAGCTCCTGAGCTCCGACCTCATCGATGAGTTTCAAGGCCGTCTCGATGATCCGGTCGACGTCCATCGGGGGGCGCCCGCGCCGATAGGTGGGAGCCGGCGGCCGGCTCGCCCACCAGTCAGGACTGCCAGGGACGGGTGTTGTCGCCGAAGCCATGAAACGGTCACCTTTCAGCGGCCGATGTGTCGATGTGTGGGCCAGAAATCCTTTTTCGGTGTCATTGTATCCGTTATGGAGGGTGGATCGCCGCACCCTGCCGGCTCGTACCGCAAGGGCCCGGAGGGTCTGCGGTCGGGCACGGGGAAGTGCTGGACGCCGTGGGCGCACTGGGTGACGCGGTGGGTGTCCCACCAGGTGCGGAACTTGCGAACCTTCGCGAGGGGCTCACCGGCGAGCTCGTTGAACCGCGCATCCTCGGCCTCTCAGGCTGCTGCTGCGAGGGCGTCGCGGTGGCGTTGCGCGGCTGCGGGGAAGAGGTCGAAGGCGCGGCGGCCGAGTGCGTCGACTTCTTGCGGTGTGAGGACGTGGGAGTTCCGGAGCGCGTCGACGTTGCGTTTCATGTTGTTCTCGTTCGAGCAGGGGACTCCGGCGTCGGCGCCGTAGACGAGGTGGTCACGGGGCACCATCGTGACTGCTGCGGCGAGGTTGGCGTCCGTGCCGGCCGCGGCGGTGTCGAGATGGAGCTTCGCCAGGTCGGTGCGGATGTCGTCGGCGGTCAGGCCCAGCGGGTTGAACACGTACTCCTCCGCCCCGAGCAGCCCGAGGCGGCCGGAGAGCGCGGGCAGGGCGCCGCCGCAGTGGGCGAGGACGACCGTGAGACGGGGGTACCGGCGGAAGAATCCTGCGTAGAGCAGGTCCACGACGGTCCGGGTGGTCTCGAACGGCAATTCGACCAGGACGGCGGTCTGACGGAACGCGGGCGGTACGGCGCTCGGGTGGATGAACAGCACGGCCGAGCGCCGGTCGAGTTCCTCCCACACCGGCGCCAGACGCGGGTCCCCGAGCGGGACACCCGACCGGCGGGTGGTCAGCAGATAGCCGTCAGGGTGTGTTTCCGTGTCGCCGCGCGCGATCTCGGCCAAGGCCGCGTCCGGGTCGTCGGTGGGCAGGCCGGCGAGCAGGCCGAAGCGGCCGGGGTGGTCGGCGACGAGCTGGGCGCCGTAGTCGTTCCAGGCGCGCAGTTGCGGCAGTGGGGGATCGACGGGTACCGGGCTGAGCATCTGCGTGGCGATGCCCAGGCGATCCATGGTGGCGAGCATCGTCTCGGGTTGCCAGTGGTAGGGCTCGGGCGCCAGGAGGTGCGCGTTCCTCAGCTGACGCCACTGGGCCTCACGCTCCTCCGCCGTGGTCGGTGGGGTGAAATGCGCGTGGATGTCCACCCAGCCGTTGAGCTTGTCCATGATGAGTTCTCCCTCGAATCAAGTTGCACTCAAGTGCAACAAGCTTGATGGTTGCACCTGAGTGCAATAATGTCCACATGAGGCAGACGGAGGGCGAGAAGCAGGACGGGAGGACGCGCAATGCCCAGGCCAACCGGGAGCGCGTCTATGCGGCAGCGATCAAGGTGTTCACTTCGCGCGGCTACGACGCCGCCACGATGGACGAGATCGCGGCAGAAGCCGGGGTGGCACGGCGGACCGCGTTCAATCACTTCCCCGCCAAGTCGGACATCGCCACTGAGTGGGCAGTGCGAGGCGGGGAGTCGGTCTTCGCCCTGGTTCGCGACGTCGACCACATCACCTCTGCCGCGGACCGGGTGCGGGCGTATTTCCACGAGCTGGCCCTGATGGCGGAGCGGGACTGGGACGAGACCCGGCAGATGACGACCGGACTGCTGCGCGGACACGGCGTACCGCCCCACCGCTCGCAGCTTTCCGTGGAACTGCGCGACTGGCTGCGTGAATGTCTACGGGAACGGCCGGGCAACGGACCGGCGCCCGCTGCCGATCCCGCCCTGACCGTAGACGTGCTCTACGACGTCTTCCAGGGCGCACTCATGCGAAGGCTCTCCCAGGACGCTGCGCCGCACGGGGCGTTCACGGCAGAAGTGGACGCCGCGATCGCGCTCGTGCTGGCCGGGTTCGCGAGTGATGCCGGACACGCATAGCACCGTCCTGCACGATCTGACGGCCCGGTCGGACACGCACAGCAGATCCTCACTGTCCGCCCCATGCCCCACCGCTGATCACACGCCGAAAATCTCCGGGATATCCGAGAATCTCCGACTCATCCCGCAGACTCCCTGGGTGGTTGTTGGTCTACCCCCCAGGGGTGTAGCTGGGATGGAGAGCATGTGATGTCGCGCAAGTGGGTCGGCGGACGGACCGGAGAATCCAGTCCGTCCGCCGACCGGGACGAATGGCGGCGTCAATCCGTCAGTTGAGCGTCCACTTCTGGTTGGCCCCGCTGTTGCACGTCCACAGGTCGATCTTGGTCCCGTTGGCGGTGCCGTTGCTGACGGCGTCGAGGCAGAGGCCGGACTGGTTGTTGGTGATGGTGCCGTTGGAGTTGACGGTCCACTTCTGGTTGGTGCCGCCGGTGCAGTCCCAGATGATGACCTTCGTGCCGTTGGTGGTGCCGTTGTTGTCGGCGTCGAGGCACTTGTTGCCGTAGACCACGAGCTCGCCGCGTGACGTGGAGGTGAAGGTCTGGTTGTGTCCGCCGTTGCAGTCCCAGAGGGCGAGCTGGGTGCCGTTGGTGATCGAGTTCTTGGCGATGTCGAGGCAGCGGTTGGAGCCGACCCCGTTGATCGCGTTGCCGTTGGTGCCCGCGATGTCCTGAAGGAGGACGGCGTCGAGGTTGGGCGACCAGCCGCCGCTGTTGGAGAACTTCATGGTGTTGGTGCCCTTGGCCAGACCGACCAGTACGGAGACGGTGCCGGGGGTGGTCCAGGAGCCCGTCGGCGGGAACGAGACCACCGTGGACTGCTGGCCGTTGACCTGGAGCGTCGCCGTACGGGCGGTGGCGTCGCCGTTGACGTAGGCGATGGTGGCGAGCTTCACGCCGGAGGCCGAGGCGTTGACGCCGTTGAACGTCAGGGTGTTGGCGGAGCCGTTGCCGATCCAGCCGACCAGCGAGCCGCCCGAGCAGTTCGCGCAGGTGGCGTTGGCGGCGGTGCCGGCCAGGGTGTTGGAGGAGGACTCCGCCTCGTAGGTCGTGCCGGAGGCCTCCGTGCCGGAGACGGTGAGCAGCACCGCTTCGCCGGCCGGGACGCCGGCGGTGAAGCTCGTCGCGGCGCTGCCCGCGTTCGTCGCGGTCCATACGTCGCGCACGGAGGCGGAGGCCGCGGTCAGGCCCAGGTCGGTCCAGCGGGCCGTGATGGGGGCGGCGGAGGAGGTGCGGTTGAGCAGCAGCACGGCACGCTTGCCGCTGCCCGACAGGACCTTGCTGTAGACCTGCAGCCCCTTGGTGTCCTCGGCGACCTTGACGCCCTGGAGGCCGCGGGCGTCCTGGTCGATGGCGATGACCTCGGAGTTCTTGAGGATCGACGCGGTGGTGGAGCTCATGGTGGCGAGGTTGTTGCCGGCCAGCAGCGGGGCGCCGGAGATCGCCCACAGGCTCATGTGCGTGCGGTTCTGGGCGGCGGTGAAGCCGTTCATGCCGACCATCAGCATGTCGGGGTCGTTGTAGTACCCGGTGTGCTGGGACGACGGGTGCAGCGTCTTGTCGAAGTTGGCCAGCATGTTGGCCGTGGACGGGCTGTTGCCCCAGAAGATGATGTCGGTGCTGGTGCGCCACATCGGGGCCGTTCCCGCGCCCCAGTTCCAGGGGTTGCCGGTGCCCCACTCGCAGAACGACAGGACCAGCTTGCGGCCGGTGATCGCGGCCGCGGTGTCGTTGGCGGCGCTGATCGCCTTGTACGTGGTCTCCTGGTCGAGGCCCTCGGCGTTGCCGCCGCACCAGTCGATCTTGACGAAGTCGAAGCCCCACTCCTGGAAGGTCTGCATGTCCTGCTGGTAGTGGCCCTCACTGCCGGTGTTGGGCGCCGCGGGCCTGGTGGTGGGGAAGTAATAGCCGCAACCCTGCTTGCCCGCGTCGGTGTAGATGCCCGCCTTCAGGCCCTTGCTGTGGATGTAGTCGGCCATGGCCTTCATACCGCCGGGGAACAGGCTCTCGTCGGTGACGATCTTGCCGTTGCCGTCACGGGCGCCCTGCCACCAGCCGTCGTCGATGTTGACGTACTTGTAGCCGGCGGCGGCCATGCCGGACGAGACGAGTGCGTCGGCCTGGGCCTTGATGGTGTTGTAATCGATGCTGCTGGCGAAGCTGTTCCACGAGGCCCAGCCCATCGGTGCCGACGGAACCGCGACCTGGTTGGTGGTCACCGCGACGGGCTCGGTCCGGCCGAGGTCCGCCGACGGAGTCCGCCCACCGCCCATGGTCACCAGTCCGGCGAGAGCCAGGCTGAGGAGCAGCGCCTGGACGCCGATACGTCTTGTCCAGTGGGTCACGGCGGTTCTCCCTGAAGTCATGGAATCAACCTTTCCTGATGCGAACAAAAGACAGCAGATGTGAACGTATGGGCAGAAACTGGTTCAGATGTGCGCCAAGAGGTTGAACAAATGAGAATGCGAAGTTCGCCCGATGGCGGATGCCGCCGTCCTCGGGTCAGGTCAGGGCCGCATGTGCCCCGCGCCCGCACGGAGCCGACTCCTTGTGTTCGGCGGTTCGGCCATCAGGCTGGACGGAACAGGTGCCGGGCGGTGAGGTCTGGGGCGCCGCCTATGGCCGAGGAATGTTACCGTTCACTTTTTTGGGCTCCATAGGGCTCGGCGACAGATGATGTGACAGGGAAGCTGCAGCAGGGGCCTGCGCCTGGAGTAACTGCGAGACGGAGTCCGGTAAGTGGACCCCTGCGCGCCCCCGGCATCGGGCGTTGACACGTCTGCGACGCAGAGAGAGTGTGAACGGTAACATTTGCCGCCCGCAATACTCCGCGTGGAACTTTCTCTTGGCGTCCCGTCAGGCGAGGGCGGTCGGGAAGCTTCCAGGGCGCGCCGGCGGTGGCCTGGAGGCGGTGGACAACGGGGGTCTCAGCGGTGTGCCGCACGCCGTGGAGCATGGGATCGAAGGAGGCCGAGGGCTGGTCGAGCGGCTCGGCTCTGAGTGGTCGAAGAAGACCGTCACCGCTGCGGGTACGGTATGGCCGTCGATCCCGACTCTGAACGGTGACTTCGTGGCCCGGTGAAGGTGCTCGACCCCTTCGACCAGGTCTGGTTCGGCCGACCGAACTTGAAGGAGGCCGCGGACAAGGCGAACACCTGGTCCAACGCAGCCGTCACCGCCTGGCCAGTACCGACGAGGAGCCGTCCCCACCATGCAGGAAGCGACCCCCGCACCCCGCTCCGGCGGGGGACCGCAGGCTCCGAGGACCGTCAGCATCCGGGACGTCGCCAAGGAGGCGGGCGTGTCCCACCAGACGGTCTCCCGGGTGGTCAACGGCCACCCCAAGGTCAAGGAGTCGACCCGGGCCCGGGTCCTGGACGTCATCGCAGAGATGGGCTACACGCCAAACCGGATGGCCCGGGCACTGGCCGGCGGTGCGGTGCGCTCGGTGACCGTGCTGACCTCCGACACCTCTCTGTACGGCGCCTCGGCGACCCTGAAGGGCATAGAGGAGGCGGCGAGGGCGGCCGGCTTCGCGGTCGGGATCAGCGTGCTCGACGCCGGCTCGGCCCAGCAGCCCGCGGATGTCGCGGCCCGGGTCAGCCGGCCGGGGGAGGCGGTGCTGGTGATCGCCTTCGACGCGGCGGGCGTACGGGCATGGCAGGCACTGCCGACCGGGTTCCCGGCCGCGGCGGCGGTGGAACGGCCCGAGGACGGCCGTCCCGGCGACCGGCCCCAGCTCTGGCTGGACGACCGGGCGGCCGCAGCTCAGGCCACCCGCTATCTCCTCGGCCTCGGCCACGAGACCGTGCACTACCTGGCGATCCCGTCCTCCACCACCCGCATCGGCCAGCGCACCGAGGGGTGGCGTGACGCCCTGCGGGCGGCCGGTAAGCCCCTAACGGAACCGCTCGACGCCGGCTGGAGCCCTCGCTCCGGCTACCTCGCCGCCCGCTCGCTGCTGGTCGACCCTTCGGTCACGGCCGTGCTCTGCGGCAACGACGACCTGGCACTCGGCGTACTCCGCGCGGCCAGGGAGGCGGGCCGTGACGTGCCGGGCGACCTGAGCGTGGTGAGCTTCGACGACGCCCCCCATTCCGCCTACGCACACCCCGCCCTGACCACCGTCCGCCTCGACTTCGAAGGCCTCGGCCGGGGCTGCTTCGGCCTGCTCCACCGGCTCCTCGAGCCCGACACCGCTCCGGCCCTGCCCCTGTGGGCCGAGCCGGAGCTGATCGTACGGGAGAGCAGCGGCCCGGCCCCGTTACGGCGTGACCGGCCGTTGGACCACTGAGACTGTCCTCCGACGGGAGACGTGAGGAAGCACCGCCGTTGCTTCTCCGCCGCCCGCCTCACCGCGGGATCGATCGCGCCTTGTCGCTCCTGTGGGCGCGCAGGTGACGACCAATCAGGACGACGAATGCCGAGTCCTGTCGTCCGGGTGAAAAAGGGCCGTCGTCTCGCCCAGCCGCAGCTGCAGTTGGGCCAGCAGCATCTGATCGGCGTCATGGAAGTCCAGACCCGACACCTCCCTGATCCGGCGCAGCCGGTATCGCAAGGTATTGACGTGCACCCGCAGTCGTGCGGCGGCTTCCTCGGCCAGGCATCCCGCAGCCAGGTAGGCGGCGAGGGTCTCGGTGAGGACGCCGTCGGGGCCGTCGTGCTCGACGAGGCGGCGCAGCGGGCCGGTGGCCGGCGGCATGCCGAGCGACTGGGCGACGTCGCCCAGGCGATCGAGCAGCACCTGGAGCGCCGTCTCGTCGAGGGTGGCCACGGCGGGCGCCGAGCTCCCGGCGCCGTGCAGGGCGCGCAGCACGGCGTCGGCCTGGGCCCGGACGGCGGGCACACGACCGGGCTCGGCGGCGGGCCCGGCGACCGCGGCCAGATAGTCCCCGCCGGGCCCTCCCGGCGACCGGGCGACGAAGTCCGCGGCCAACGAGCGGGCCCCGGCCAGAATCTCGTCCCTGGACGGCTGCGGCCAGACCGCCAGCACGTACACCGCACGATCACCGCGCACGGTCACCGCCGAGGGGCGCACCGCGGTGAGGTAGAGCGTCAGGGCGTCTTCGAGCCGGCGAAGACCGGCGGCTGCGACAGCGGCCTCCGCGGGGGCGGTGTCGGAGGCAACGTCCGAGGCGGCGCCCCGCGGGCGCAAACCGAAGGCGATCAGGCACAGCGCCCCGGTGTGCAGTTGCAGCTCACGGGCCGCGTCCTCCCCGGCCGGGCCCCCGGCGAGCACCGCCGCGGCCAGTTCGTGGCGCCGCTGCCGGGCCCAGGCCGAGCCGTCGGAGCGGGTGTTGGCCAGGTGCAGGGCGACGACCGGGGCGAACAGTTCGAGCCACCGGGTGTGTTCCTCCGGCAGCGGGGCGGTGACGACTGCCCAGACGTAGCCGAGGACTTCGGAGTTGGCGCGTACGGCGATCGCCACTCGGGGCAGAAGGCCCGGTTCGTACGATTCGACGTACACCGGCGCGGTGGAGGAGTGCAGCCGGTCGAAGGCGCCCTGCTCCGTGAGCTTGTGCAGCCGGCTCGGATGCACCGCGCGGCCCAGGATCGTCTCCACCCTCGATTCGTCCACGTCGTCCTGTCCCGCCGACCATGCCAGCACCGCCGAGACCGCGTCCTCGATGGTGACGGGGGCCTGGATCATCGCGCTGATGGTGTTGGCCAGCGCGAACAGGTCGCTGGTGGCGCCCGCGGGCTCCCACTGCGCCCGCGAGTGGTCCAGCAGGCGCTGCCGCAGGGTCGTCGCGACGTGCATCCAGGAGGCGTCCGGGTTGACCTCGACGACCGGCACCGGGCAGTCGGCGGCCTCGGCGGGGACCGGTCCCTTCACCGCGAGCCCCCGCGCACCGGCGCGCTGCGCGGCGCTGCCGAGGGCGAGCAGCTCCGCCCCCCAGGCCACACCCACGCACAGCACCAGGCACCCCGCCTCCATTCCATCCGCGTCGGCCGGGTCGTGAATGGCCACCCCGGCGAGGGGCTGGTCCGCGCCGCCCGGATCGACGGCGAGCCGCAGCAGGGGCTCGCCGATGTCCTGGACGAGGCGGTGCAGGGTGAGGGCGCGCTCCATGGCGCCACCCTAGCCGGATTGTTGTAAACACCTACCTGATGACCCCAAGTTTGATGCTCAGCACAAAAGCTGGAGGGGCATGGTCCGGCAGGCTACGGCTCATGGTCGTGAACACGGAGGTACGGGAGCTGACCGGCGTCGAGGAGCTGCTGGCGGCGACCGACCTGATCACCGAGGTGTGGCAGGCGGAGATTCCGCCGGTGCCGTTTCCCTTCATGCGGGCGCTCAGCCAAGCCGGGGCACAGGTGCTCGGCGGCTTCGTCGACGGGCGGCTCGCCGGTGTGGCGGTGGGCTTCCTCGGCTCCGACCCGGACGGGACCCTGCTGCACTCGCATGTGGTCGGCGTCCGTGAGGAGTGGCGGAGCGCGGGTGTGGGCCGGGCGATCAAGCTCGGCCAGCGCGACTGGTGCCTGGAGCGCGGCATCAAGCGGATGGCCTGGACCTTCGATCCGCTGCGGAGGGCCAACGCCTGCTTCAATCTGGCCGGACTCGGCGCCATGGGCGTCTCGTACCACGCGGACTTCTACGGGCGGATGAACGATGCCTTCAACCGCGGGATACCGACGGACCGGGTCCTGGTGCACTGGGATCTGGCGGCCGCCGGGCCCGGCCGCTCGCCCGCTCCGGCCCCGCCCGACAGCCCCCTGCTGGATATCGGCGAGGCGGGAGGACCGGTGCGCCGCGCCGTGGGCCCCCTGCCCGGCGAGGAGGTGCGGCTGCGCGTTCCGGCACTGCCGCCTGACGACGTCTCCCTGGTCCTGGACTGGCGCCTCGCCCTGCGCGAGGCGATGCAGCCGCTGCTGCGGTCCGGATACCGATGGACGGGAGCCGACCGGAACGGCACATACGTCCTCACCGCTCCCCTTGATCCTCTCCCCTCGACTCAAAGGTCCCGATGAATCCAAAGGTCCCGATGAATCCAAAGGTCCTGATAAATCCAAAGATCCCGATGGATCGAAAGATCCCGACGAACTTGATGAACCTGACGAACCCGACGAACTCGCTGAACCCGACGAACTCGCTGAACCCACTGAACCCGAGGAACCGATGAACACGAACATCGAAGCTGTCGAACTGCGGCGGGTCGCCATCCCGCTGGCGTCCCCGTTCCGTACCTCGTTCAGCACCCAGACCGAGCGCGATGTGCTGCTGGTGCGGGTGATCACCGACCAGGCCGAGGGCTGGGCCGAGTGCGTCGCGATCGCCGACCCGCTGTACTCCAGCGAGTTCACCGACGGTGCGCACCGGATCGTCGCGGACCATCTGCTGCCCCGTCTGTTCGCCGCCGACCGGCTCAACGCCGATCTGGTGGCCCCGCTGCTGGAGCCGGTACGCGGGCACCGGATGGCCAAGGCGGCGGTGGAGACGGCCGTGCTCGACGCCCAGCTGAAGGCCGCCGGAGTTCCGCTGAGCCGCCACCTGGGGGCGACCGCGACGCATGTCGACTCCGGTGTGTCGGTGAGCATCTACGACGCCGTACCGGAGCTGCTCGACGCGGTGGCGGGCTACCTGGACGCCGGATACCGGCGGATCAAGCTCAAGATCGAGCCGGGCTGGGACATCGAGCCGGTCGCCGCGGTGCGGGAACGCTTCGGCGACGACGTGCTCCTCCAGGTGGACGCCAACTCCGCCTACACCCGCTCCGACGCCCGCCACCTCGCGCGCCTCGACGCGTTCGGGCTCCTCCTGATCGAGCAGCCACTCGACGAAGAGGACATAGCCGGCCACGCCGAGCTCGCCCGCGTCGTGCGGACCCCGATCTGTCTCGACGAGTCGGTCGTCTCCGCCCAGGCCGCGTACGAGGCGATCCGCACCGGCGCCTGCACGATCGTCAACATCAAGCCCGGCCGGGTCGGCGGCTACCTCGAAGCGCGGCGCGTGCACGACGTCTGCGCGGCAGCCGGGATCCCCGTCTGGGCGGGCGGCATGCTGGAGACCGGCATCGGCCGGGCGGCCAACCTCGCCCTGGGCGGCCTGCCCAACTTCACTCTGCCCTCGGACATCTCGGCCTCCGACCGCTACTTCAAGCAGGACCTGACCGAGCCGATCACGATGACCGAGGACGGCCGCATCGAAATCCCGACCGGGCCCGGCATCGGCGTCGCCCCGATCCCCGAGGTGCTGGCGGAACTCACCGTCTCCACAGAGGTGCTCAAGCCGTGACCCTCCTCGACGAACTGACCGCGCGCACCGAGGAGATGGCCCGGGTGACCCTCGACCTGTGCCTGGTGGAGTCGCCGTCCGAGGATTTCGGCCGACTGGCCGAGGTCGCGGAGCACACCGCCGAGCTGGGCACCCGCCTGCTCGGCCGCGCGCCCGAGTGGATCACCGAGCAGGACCGGCCGGCGCTGTACTGGGAGCCGGCGCCGGGTGGCGTGCTGCTGCTCGGCCACCTCGACACGGTGTGGCCGATCGGCACCCTGGCCCGCTGGCCGAAGCCGTTGCGCACCCGGACCACCCTCAGCTGCCCCGGTGTCTTCGACATGAAGGCCGGGGTCGTGCAGGGCCTGTACGCGATGGCGGCGCTCGGTTCCCCTGCGGGCTGCGGCATGCTGCTGACCACCGATGAGGAGATCGGCTCACCCGTCTCCCGACCGCTGATCGAAAAGGCCGCCGCCCGTGCCGGGGCGGTGCTGGTACTCGAGGCCAGTGCGGACGGCGCACTCAAGACCGGCCGCAAGGGCGTCAGCCGGTACGTGGTACGGGTCTCGGGGCGGGCCGCGCATGCCGGCCTGGAACCCGAGAAGGGCGTGAACGCGTTCCTGGAGCTGGCCGAACAGGCGCGCATCGTCGCCTCGTTCGGCTCCGGCGGGCTCACGGTCACCCCCACGCTCGCCGCCGCCGGCACCACGACCAACACCGTCCCGGCCGAGGCCCACTTCCATGTCGACGCCCGCGCCACCACCCGCGCCGAACAGGACGCGCTGCATGCCCGGATGGCCGCGCTGTCCCCGGTGCTGCCCAGTGCCCTGGTCGCCGTCGACGGCGGCCCCAACCGTCCGCCGATGGAAGCGGGCCAGGCCCAGCACCTGCTGGACCTCGCGCGCGCCACCGCCAGGGACCTCGGTCTCGGAGACATCCGCGCGGTCAGTGTCGGAGGCGCGTCCGACGGCAACTTCACCGCCGGGATCGGCATCCCCACCCTCGACGGCCTCGGCGCGGTCGGCGCACACCCGCACGCCGAAGGCGAATATGCCGTCATCGCCGAATTGCCCCGCCGGGCGGCCCTCGTCGCCGGCCTCGTCGCCCGCCTGCTGTCACCCGTGTGACGTCGCCGCGGCCCGGTCTTCCATCCCTCGGCCCACGGGAACCGGCGATGTCGGGGTTCTCGGGCCGCGGCGTACCACGCACGCACCACACGTCCGGACGAGGCACCGGACCGCCCGCGACGTGTGGCCGGACGCACCCCGGCGCGCGATGGCACCGACGTACCTGCCCGCGGCGGCGCGATCCAGGCCGGCGCCATGGGCCGGATCGATCAGGAATCGAGAAGCGCGGGGCAGGGAGCCGGTTCTAGCCTGCTCGTCATGGACATCACCATTCACACGAGTTTCCTGCCGCACGACGACCCGGACGCGTCGCTCGCCTTCTACCGCGACGTCCTCGGCTTCGAGGTCCGCAGCGACGTCGGGCAGGGCAGGATGCGCTGGATCACGGTCGGCCCGCCCGGTCAGCCCAACACGTCCCTCCTCCTTGCGCCGCCGGCCGCCGACCCGGGAGTCACCGAGGACGAGCGCCGCACCATCACCGAGATGATGGCCAAGGGCACCTACGGCTGGATCCTGCTGGCCACCCCGGACCTCGACGCCACGTTCGAGAAGGTGCAGGCCGGTGACACCGAGGTCGTCCAGGAGCCGATCGAGCAGCCGTACGGCATCCGTGACTGCGCCTTCCGCGACCCCGCGGGCAACCTGGTCCGCATCCAGGAGCTTCGCTGAGCCGTGCGGGCAACGATGGGAGGGTCCGGGGTGCCTTGTCCCAGCAGGTACTTCAGGCGCTCGTAGGCGTCGATGGAAGAGGAAAGAGAAGAGGAAAGAAGGGGGAGTGCTCCTATGTGTCAGCCCGAGTGGCGGCGTGCACGTGTCGAGGCGCAGCGCCTGGCCGATCTCGCGCGGTTGCGCCGCGTCCGCGACCGGATTGACAGGGAGTACGCGCAGCCGCTGAACGTGGAGGCGCTCGCCCGCGGTGTGAACATGTCCGCCGGGCACCTCAGCCGGCAGTTCCGGGCCGCGTACGGCGAGTCGCCCTACGCGTACCTGATGACGCGCCGCATCGAGCGCGCGACAGCGCTGCTGAGGCGCGGCGACCTCAGCGTCACCGAGGTCTGCTTCGCGGTCGGCTGCGCGTCGCTGGGCACGTTCACCACCCGCTTCACCGAGCTGGTCGGCATGCCGCCCGGGGCCTTCCGGCGCCGCGCGGCGGATGCGGCGGCCGACCGTGCCGACGCCACAGGTACGGCCGGTGACGCGGGGCTCGCGGTCACGGTGGAGGGGATGCCGGCGTGTGTGGCGAAGCAGGTGACAAGACCGGTCAGGAATCGAGAAGCCCCGGCCTGCGAGCAGCCCCTGGCGTGATGGGGGAGGCCGCCACCTCGCTCGCCCCCGCGCCGTCCACGGCCTCTGGCGCTCCCCTGACTCCCGGGCCCTGAGCTCCCGCCCCGACCTGCCTCATCCCCGTACGAGAGGAAACTGCCATGCAGCACACGAAGTCGTCCGCCGGGAACTCCGGCACGGCCGCCGAGGAGTACACCGGATTCACCGCCGAAGAGCGGGCCGCGATGAAGGAGCACGCGCAGGGGCAGAAGCAGGCGGCGGCACGGCGCGGTTCGCGGGCGGAGAAGGAGGCGGCAGCGGAGCGGGAGGTGCTTGCGAAGATCGCCGCGATGTCGGAGGCGGACCGGGTCCTCGCCGAGCGGATCCACGCCATCGTCAAGGCCACCGCTCCGGACCTCACGCCCAAGCTCTGGTACGGGATGCCCGCCTACGCCAGGGACGGCAAGGTCGTCTGCCACTTCCAGAGCGCGCAGAAGTTCAAGTCGAGGTATGCCACGCTCGGATTCAGCGACCAGGCGGCGCTCGACGAGGGCGCCATGTGGCCGACCGCCTACGCCCTGAAGGAGTTGACCGCAGCCGACGAACAGCGCATCAGCGCGCTCGTCAAGAAGGCGGCCGGCTGAGGCCGGGAGCGCAGTAGCAGTACGGGAAGGCGCCCTGCTCCACGAACGCCTCCTGCAACGCTGCAACCGGTCACCGTGCGGTAATCGCTCAGGAGTCGAGGAGCCTGCGCTTCTGGTCCTCGAATTCGGCCTCGGTGAGGACGCCCTGAGCCTTGAGCTCCCCGAGTTGCTTCAGCTGATCGATCTTGCTGCTCATATCGACGGTCGGCGGGGCGGGAGGCGGCTCGGCGGATGCCACAGGCTGCGGCGGGGCCTGCTGATAGTCCTGCTGGGCCCATCGCCCCTGCTGGCGGCGTGACACACGGTTCGACACGGCGGTCGCGGTACCGGCCACTACGGCTGTGCGGGCGACCCCGCGGAGGAGACCTGGCACGGCGGGTTCCTTTCTCGCAGGAGGTATGCGAAACAAACAACTCTCCGGCACGTACAACTCTCCGGCACAAACGGCTCTCGGACACAAACGCACTTCACCGGCCTGCGCACACCGGCCGACGCGCGATTATCGGCGCACCGGGCCCTTCCATTGGATCACCGTATGAATTCCCCCGCACCTCGGCATCGGCTCTGCCCTGCGTAAATGTCGGCGTGCTGCCGGTCTGTGATTCTCATGGCAAGCTGATGTGTGGCCCGTCGGCCGCGGCCGAACCGCAGTGGCGAGGCCTAAGCGGGAGGAGCCCGAAATGACCACGACTGGAATGCACCACCACGGGACCAGGAGTAGCGGCGAAGGGGCGTGGGTGGCCGGCTGGACCGGTTTCGCGGGGGTCATGATGATCTTCGGCGGGTTGATGGCGATATTCCAAGGCATTGCCGCCATTGCCGAGGACGACGTCTTTGTCGCCACCCGCAACTACGTCTACAACTTCAATCTGACGAGTTGGGGCTGGATCCACCTCGTCCTCGGCGTCCTGGTGGTACTCGCGGGCGCCGCCGTGTTCCGTGGAGAGACGTGGGCCCGTGTGGTCGGGATCGCCCTGGCCGGCCTGGCGATGTTGGCGAACTTCATGTGGCTTCCGTACCAGCCCGTCTGGGCCATCGTGCTGATCGCCGTGGATGCCTTCGTCATCTGGGCGCTGTGCGTCGGAAAGGGGCGGGAAGCGGGCCAGGGGGCTCGCACCGTCTAGTCGACCGCGATCCGATTGCGAGTCGACCGCGATCCGTTTGCGAGTCGACTGTGCCGCGAGCAATCCGCCGAGCGGGCATTGCGCCGTTCGGTGCGGGACAGCACCCCGAGCGGATGACACGAGACGCGTCGCCGGGCCGTATTGACTCCCCCGTGTTCTCGTGGTCGGGCGGATTTCCTCGATGTCCGCATCGGCACTCACAGGGAGAGCGCGAGTGGAAACCAGTGGCAGTGACGGTCGCCATCCCCCTGCCTTCCCGCTCCTCAAAGGACAGAAGGCGCTGGTAACGGGCGCGAATTCCGGAATCGGCAAGGCCACCGCGATCGCTCTGGGGCGGGTGGGCGCCGATGTGGTGGTGAATTACGTGGCAGGGCGGGACGCCGCGGAAGAGGTGGTGCGCGAGATCGAGGGCTTCGGCGTCCGTGCCTACGCACACGAGGCGGACGTGTCGCAGGAGGACCAGGTCGTCGACATGGTGTCCCGCATGGTCAAGGAGTTCGGGACCATCGACGTCATGGTGGCGAACGCGGGGCTCCAGCGCGATGCCGCCGTCACCGAGATGACCCTGGGCCAGTGGCAGAAGGTCCTGGACGTCAATCTGACCGGACAGTTCCTGTGTGCCCGCGAAGCGGCCAAGGAGTTCAAGCGGCGCGGTGTCGTCCCGGAGGTGTCCCGTTCCGCCGGGAAGATCATCTGCATGAGTTCGGTCCACCAGATCATTCCCTGGTCGGGCCACGTGAACTACGCGGCATCCAAGGGCGGGGTGCAGATGCTCATGACGACCCTCGCGCAGGAACTCGCGCCGCACGGGATCCGCGTCAACGCCGTCGCTCCGGGAGCGATTCGCACCCCCATCAACCGCAGTGCCTGGGACACCCCCGAGGCCGAGGCCGACCTTCTCCGACTCGTGCCCTACCGCCGTGTCGGCGACCCGGACGACATCGCGAACGCGGTGGCCGCGCTGGCCTCCGACCTCTTCGACTACGTCGTGGGGACCACGCTCTACGTGGACGGCGGAATGACGCTGTTCCCCGGTTTCGCCACGGGTGGCTGAGCCCTCCCTTCCCTCAGCCATCCGGTACGAGCCCCCGAGGCCCATGTGAACAGCGCGATCCACCACCTTCTGGCGGACGGCCCCCCACAGCTGTTGCCGGCCCGGGAGCTGATGGCCTTCACCCTGGGCACCCACATCCTGCTCGTGCCCTTCGGCGTGGCCCTGCCCGCCATCACCCTTCTGATGCACTACCGCGGGCTGCGCAAGGGCGACGCCGTCGCCCTCCTGCTCGCGCGGCGCTGGTCGGCGGTCATGGCCGTCCAGTTCGCCATCGGGATCGTCACCGGAACGGTGCTCTCCTTCGAGTTCGGTCTGCTGTGGCCGGGCCTGATGGGCCGGTGGGGCGATGTCTTCGGCCTCGGCTTCGGTGTCGAGGCGTGGGCGTTCTTCCTCGAGGCGATCCTCCTCGCGATCTACCTGTACGGCTGGCGCCGACTCAAGCCGTGGACGCACTTCTGGCTCGGTCTGCCCCTGCCGCTGGCCGCACTGATGGGGGCGTTCGGCATCGTGGCCGCGAACGCCTGGATGAACACCCCGCGCGGCTTCACCCTCGACCCGTCCGGCAACCCCGTGAACGTCGACGTGCGGAAGGCGATCTTCACGCCGATGTTCGGACCCGAGTACTGGCACTTCGTGGTCGGCGTGATCCTGACCGCCGGGTACGTCGTCGCCGGGGTGTACGCGGTCGGCTGGCTGCGGGGCCGCAGGGACCGCTACCACCGGCTCGGCTTCACCGTGCCGTTCTCGGTCGCGGCGATTCTCACGCCCGTGCAGTTCGTCCTCGGTGACTCGATCGCCCGCTCCGTCTTTCACAAGCAGCCGATCAAGTTCGCGGCCACCGAGATCGTCTGGAAGACCGACACTCACGTGCCGGAGTACATGTTCGGGCGCCTGCACCCCGGCGGATCGATCTCCGGCGGGATCAGGATTCCCCAACTGGACTCGATCCTGGCGGGATTCAGTCCGGACACCAAGGTGACGGGCCTGTCGTCGGTCCCCGCGAGCGACCGCCCGACGGCGACTCAGGCCACCATCGCCCATTGGGCGTTCGACATCATGGTGACCATCGGAAGCCTGCTCATCCTGCTCGCGCTCTGGTACGGCTGGTGCTGGCTGCGCCGCCGTGACCTGCCCGGATCGCCGTGGTTCTTCCGGTGCGCGGCTCTCGCCGGTGCCGCCTGCCTGCTGACCGTGGAGTGCGGCTGGATCACCACCGAAGTGGGCCGGCAGCCCTGGATCGTCTACCGGAACATGCGGGTCTCGGAGGCGGTCACGGACACCCGTGCGGCGTCCCTGTGGACGATGTTCGGCATCGTCGTGGTGGTCTACGTACTCATCGTCGGTTCCTTCCTGACCATCCTGCTGAAGATGAGCGGCCGATGGCGGCGGGCCGACGAGGAAGCTCTCACGGGAGCCGCCGCCGAGGACCTGGAGGGCGACACCCCCTACGGGCCCCGCCCGTTGTCCACGACCGGAGGCAGGGACAGGGGGGAGGAATGATCCAGGACGTCGTCGCCTGGGTGCTGCTGGCCGCGGTGGCCGCCTACGCGTGCGCCGGCGGCACGGACTACGGCGCCGGATTCTGGGACCTTCTCGCGGGCGGAGCCGAACGCGGCAAGCGACCCCGGTGGCTCATCGACCACGCCATGGCACCGGTGTGGGAGACCAACAACGTCTGGCTCATCTTCGTCCTGGTCATCATGTGGACCGGATTCCCGGTCCTGTTCCAGACGATCTTCTCGGCCATGTGGCTCCCGCTGGCGCTCGCGGCCGTGGGACTCGTCCTGCGCGGCGCAGGCTTCGCCCTGCGCAAGCCCACGCGCAGACTCGCCCGGCGCAGGGTCTACGGCGCCGTGTTCGCCGTCTCCTCGCTGCTGACGCCCTTCTTCCTCGGAGCGGCGGTCGGGGGGCTCGCCACGGGCCGGGTGGCTCCCGGCACGAAGGCGTCCGCCGACGCCTGGTCCAACGGGACCTCCGTGATCGTCGGGCTGCTGACCATCGCCGCGACCGCGTTCCTCGGAGCGGTGTTCCTCACCGCCGACGCCCGCCGCTTCGGTGCCGCCGATCTCGTCGGCTACTTCCGGCTGCGGGCCTGGTGCAGCCTCGTCGGCATCGCCGTACTGGCGGTCATCGGTCTCGTCGTGACCCACGACGACGCGCCTTACGTCCACGACGGGCTGACCAGCGGCATCGGTCTCGCTCTCGTCCTGGTCTCCGTCGTCTGCGCGTTGGCCACCGCCGGGCTGCTGTATCGGGCGGCGACGGGATGGGCGAGGATCACCGCGGTCGGCAGCGTGGCTCTCGTCGTCGTGGCGTGGGGGCTTGCCCAGCGGCCCTACCTCATCCCCACCTCGCTGACGGTCTCCCAGGCGGCCGGCGCGTCGACGACGCTGCGCTGGCTGATGCTGGTCACCGTCATCGCGGTGGTGCTCGTCGGACCGCCCTTGGTCCTGCTCTACCGGCTGGACACCCGCGGGATCCTCCAGCCCCTCACCGAGGCGGATCTGCGGCGGACGGCGACCGGCAGGGAACCCGAGAACCCGTGACCGGGGCCAGGACCGGCCAAGGACCGCCGATCGTGCTGGTCATGGGTGTGTCCGGCTCCGGGAAGACCACCGTCGGCAAGGCGGCCGCCGAAATGCTCGGACTGCCGTTCGTCGAGGGCGACGACTTCCATCCCGCCGCGAATGTCGCCAAGATGAGCGCCGGCCACGCACTGGACGACGCCGACCGCGAGCCCTGGTTGCGTGCCCTCGCCGACCGCATCCGCCACTCAGTCGAGGCCGGCGAGGGGCTGGTCCTCGCCTGTTCGGCCCTCAAACGCGCCTACCGCGACGGGCTTCGTGCGGCCGCGGGCGCACGGCTGTGGTGCCTGTACCTCGCCCTGGACCGGGACGCGGCATGGGACCGGGTGTCACGGCGCACCGGTCACTTCATGCCCGCCCGGCTGGTCGACTCGCAGTTCGAGACGCTGGAGCCGCTGGAACGGGACGAGCCGGGCATGACCATGGACGCCACAGCCGACCTTCCGGCGCAGCTCACCCGCGTGCGGGCCGCCATCGGCCGCTTCGGCGCGCAGTCGGCCCGGCGATGACGCCCTGACTCTCCTGAGGACACCTGCGCGGGCCCGGCCCCGTGGCCCGCGGTGGCGGAGCGGCTACGTAGGCGGCCGACCGGGATCGGTGGCGTCCAGCGCGGCCATGACGTCCGGCACCGGGATCCGCCCGGAGGCGACCAGCTGCGCACCGCCGCGTCGCAGCGCGGTGGCGAAGGGCGCTGCCCACAGGTTCTCGTAGACCAGGATCCCCGCGGAGTTGCCGGGTTGCAGGGCGGCCCCTGCCTCCTCCATGTCGTCCTGGCCCAGCATGCCGGAGGAGGCGCCCTCGAAGACGGCCAGGTCCAGATCCCCGTCGCCGGTGAGGTCGGCGATTTCCAGGCCGACCACGGATCCGTCCTCCTCCTTTCTGACGAACAGCAGGTCGAGGATCCGAATGAGGCCGCGATCCACCAGGTCGACCAGGAGCGGAAAGCCCTCACCCGTCATTCGGTTGCCGGGAAATTCGACGACCACATAGTCGATCGGTCCCATTTCGGCGAATTCATCGTTCATGGCTTCACTCCCGGGCGTCATGACATGGAGAATTCCCCCGCCCTGCGAATTCCATCGCAACACCGGACGGAGGCCGCCGCACCTCAGTGCCGTATTCAGCCCGCCGGACCCGTCCAGGTCGCGGGGCCGGATCAGTACGGGTCTCCTGTGACCATGACGAGCAGCACGCCTCCACCGGAACCGGACGAGCCCCCCGCGGGCCCCTCCGGCGACCAGCGGTCCTCGGCGCGGGGACGCGACGAGCTGGACGAGCTGCGGCGCAGGGTGAGGGCCCTGGAGAGCACCGAGCGGTCGGCGGCCAAGCGGCACCACTGGTTCCGGTCGACGGGATCGGTCCTGCTGATTCTCCTCGCCTCGCTGTTGTCGCTGCTGGCCGTCGTCGCGGTCTGGGCGAACAGCATCGTGCGGGACACGGACCGCTACGTCGCCACCGTCGGGCCGCTGGCGAGCAATCCGGATGTCCAGAAGGCGATCACCAACCGGGTCACCTCAGTGGTCCTGGCGCAGATCGACGTGGAGGCACTGGTCAAGGAGCTGGAGCAGGCGGCGACACAGAAGGGCGCCCCGCCGAAGGCGGCCGAGCTGCTCGGCGATTTGAAGGGCCCGATCACCAGCGGCCTGAAGAGCCTGGTCAGTGACGTCGTGGAACGGGTGGTCTCCAGCAGCGCCTTCGACACCGTCTGGGTGAACGCGAACCGCAGGGCCCACAGCGCGCTCGACAAGGCCCTCACGGGTGAGTCCGACTCCGCGGTGTCGATCAAGAACGGTCAGGTCGCCATCGACGTGGGACCGATCGTGGCCCAGGTCAAGGACCGGCTGGTCAGCGCCGGCCTCAAGCCGGCCGCTCGTATTCCGGCCGTCCACACGGAGTTCGTGGTGTTCGCGTCGGAAGACGTCGACGAGATCAAGTGGTATCTGAGGGTGCTGGAGATCATCGGCAGCTGGCTCCCCGTCATCGTCGTACTGATCGCCGCCGCGGGCGTCTACCTGGCCGTGCACCGCCGCCGGGCCCTGATCGGGGCCGCGCTGGGGGTGTTCGCCGCCATGCTGCTGCTCGGCATCACGCTCACCGTCCTACGAGCCGTCTACCTCGACCATCTGCCCGCCGGGGCGTCCGAGGCCGCAGCCGGCGCGGTGTTCGACGCGCTGGTCAAGTTCCTGCGGGCCGGCGTGCGGGCGGTCGGCGCGGTCGCCCTGGTGACGGCCATCGGTGCCTTCCTCGTGGGCCCGTCCCGGGTCGCCGTCCTCACCCGTACGGGCTGCCGCAAGGCCATCGGCGCACTCCGGGACGTCTCCGTGTCGGCGGGGCTCCCGCTGGGGGCGGTCGGCCGGTTCGTCCACCGCTACAAGCAGTGGATCGGCGGCGTGATCCTGGCGGTCGCCGCGATCGTCCTGTTCACCTGGAACTACCCGACCGTGGCGGTCGTGCTGTGGACGCTGGTGATCGTGTTGATCGCCTTCGCGATCCGTGAATTCCTGGACAGCGGCACTCCTGACACGCCGTCCGCCGCTACGCCCGCCGCCTGACGGCGCGCTCGTGCCGACGTGCGCCCACCCGGCGCCAGATCGCCCGCTGGCACTTGAGCGTGCCGGTGCCGACCACGATCAGTACGACGATGTTGAGCAGCAGCTGGAGCAACGAACCCCACGCCTCGTCCCAGCCGGCATAGGCCGAGGAGACCCCGATGTCGGCCGCCGCCGGAATGGTCGTCACCGAGATGAAGACGCCGAGCAGTGAGCTCGTCCGGGCCTCGGCCAGCGAGACGATGCCGACGATCCCGGCCAGCACCGCCACCACGGCCGAGAAGAAGTTGGGGGTGTCGATCAGATTCGAGACGGGTCTCAGCCCCAGTTCGAAGGCCTTCGGCTGCAGCCCGAAGCCCCGCACGAGGAGAGCGAAGAGGAAGGTCGCGGCAACGACCAGCAGGAAGCCCACGAGCAGCGCCATGAGGCCCTGTTCGATTCTCCGCCGGGAGCGGTGGTCGATGCCGAGCGCGATGCTGGTGATGGCCCCGTACTCGGGTCCGACCACCATGGCCGCGACGATGAGGATCTGGGAGTTGGTGATGATGCCCACGGCACCGATGACTCCGGCGATGACGAGGAAGAGATAGAAGCTCGGGGCGTATCTGCCCTCGGCCCGGATCCGGGCCTCCACCTGTTCCCACACGGGCGCGCGCAACTGGGCGCCGAGCTCCTCGGCCCCGGCCCTGGCCGCGGGTTCGGAGAACACCGTGTCCACCGGATCGAGGACGATGGAGCCACGGTGCTCCAGTCCGAGGTCCCGCAGACCGCGCAGCACCTCGTTCGCGGCTCCGGTCAGGACGTCGCACGCGATGGCGTCACCGTCGGGACTGCGTACGCTGCCCGTCTGCAGGAACAGGTTCAGGACGCACGGCTCGGCGCTCAGCAGGGCCATGGTGCGTTCCGTGAGGTCCGGTGGGCACACCGCTCGTACATGGATCATGTCCATCCGGACCTCCGCGGATCGGTGCGGTGCGCCGACTGGGCGCCCCGACAGTCGCCCATCCATTGACGTGGCGGTCCCTGAACCCGGCAACTCGACGTGCGAGGACCCGATACCTGCCGCAGGGTGGGGGCATGTGGTCGCCCAGCGAGCTGAGCGAGGCCGAGTTCCGGCTCCTCCACCGACATCTGCGCGCCAGGGCCCCCGGCGGCGCCTCACGCCGGGGCGCCCTGGACACGATCACCGAGGAACACGTCCTGGCAGCCGTTCGCGAGGTGCGGACGGGACGTACGGTGTCGCTCGCCGCTCCTGTGGACACCCGTACCGGCCCGGACAACGCCGATCCGGCCCAGCACCGGCTCACCGCTCCGGCCGGCGGAAAACCCGGCGAGAGCGGCCTGGAATTCGCCCGGGACCGTTTCGCCATGAACATCCACGGCGATGTGGACAGCCACCTCGACGCGCTGTGCCACGTCGTCTACGACGGAACCCTGCACGGCGGCGTACCGGCGGCGGACGTGCTGTCGCCGGACGGAGCGAGCGCCCTGTCCGTCGACCTGGCCCGCGACGGCATCGCCGGACGCGGGGTCCTCCTCGACATCCCCCGGCTGCACGGCGTCCCCTGGCTCGAACCCGGAGTGCACGTGCGGGCCGAGGACCTCGCTGCCGCCGAGGCCCGGCAGGGGGTCCGGGTCGGCCGGGGCGACATCCTCCTCGTACGGGTCGGACACCGCCGACGGCGGGAGGAGCTGGGCCCCTGGGACGTCGCCGACGCGCGTGCCGGACTCCATCCGACCGCCTTGGAGTTCCTGGCCGAACGGGAGGTGGCCGTGCTGGGCGGCGACGGGAACAACGACACGGCTCCCAGCGCGGTGCGAGGGGTCGCGTTCCCGGTGCATGTGCTCGCCGTGCACGCCATGGGACTGCATCTGCTCGACCACCTGCGGTTCGAGGACCTCACGCCGATCTGCGCACAGGAAGGCCGCTGGTCGTTCCTCTGCGTGATCGCCCCGCTCCGGCTGCCCACGGCGACCGGCTCCCCCGTCAATCCCCTCGCGATCCTGTGACGGCCGACCGGCCCCGGCCAGGCGGTCACACGGCTCTCCCTGGGCGGCCATGACCGCACCTACGGTGATCGCCAAGCTGTGCGCGACCCGCCGTGTCCCGGCGCCTCTGCTCACCCGAACAGCCCAACTCGCCGGAACCACCCCCCGGGGATACGTTGGTGGTCGAGTTGGATGGCCCCTTTTGTCACGGGCAGGACCGGAGCACGTTCCGAGGACGGTGGCCGGCATGACCGACGCGCACTACTACGACGTCATCATCATCGGCACCGGTGCGGGCGGTGGCACCATCGCCCACCGGCTGGCACCCACCGGAAAACGGATCCTCATTCTCGAACGCGGTGACTATCTGCCCCGCGAACGCGACAACTGGGATTCCACCGCGGTCTTCGTCAAGGGGAAATACCGCGCCCCGGAGTTCTGGTACGACAAAGACGGAAACCAGTTCCCGCCCGAGGTCAATTACTACGTGGGCGGCAACACCAAGTTCTACGGCGCCGCGCTCTTCCGCATGCGCCCCGAGGACTTCGGCGAACTGCGCCACCACGACGGCGTGTCCCCGGCCTGGCCACTGAGCTACGAGGAACTGGAGCCCTACTACACGCAGGCCGAACACCTCTACCTCGTCCACGGCCGGCACGGCGAGGATCCGACCGAGGGCCCCACCAGCGCCCAGTACGTCCACCCGCCGGTCCAGCACGAGCCGCGCATCCAGCAACTCAGCCACGACCTGGAGAAGCAGGGCCTGCACCCCTTCCACCTCCCCATCGGGGTGAACCTCACCCAGGACGACCGGGGCCGGGCCACCCACACCAGCGCCTGCATACGCTGCGACCGCGTCGACGGATTCCCCTGCCTGGTCGGCGCGAAGTCCGACGCGCAGGTCATCTGCGTCGACCCGGCCCTCGAACACGCCAACGTCGAGATGCTCACCCATGCGGACGTCCGGCGTCTCGACACGGACGCGACCGGCCGCAGTGTCACCGCGGTCGTCGCGACAGTGGGGGACGGGGACGCCTCAACCGTGCAGTTCAGCGCCGACATCGTGATCGTCGCCTGCGGAGCCGTCAACTCCGCCGTCCTGCTGCTGCGTTCGGCCAACGACCGGCATCCGCGGGGCCTGGCCAACAGCTCGGACGTGGTGGGCCGGCACTACATGCGGCACAACAACCTGGCCCTGATGGCCGTGTCCAGGGAACCGAACGACACCAGGTTCCAGAAGACCCTGGCGCTGCACGACTGGTACCTGGGATCCGACGACTGGGATTACCCCCTCGGCGGCATCCAGATGCTCGGCAAGTCGGACTCCGAGCAGATCCACGGAGAAGCGCCCCGCTGGGCCGGAGCCGTCGCCCCCGACATGCCGTTCGAGGTACTAGCCCACCACGCGGTCGACTTCTGGCTGTGCGGAGAGGACCTGCCCCTCGCCGACAGCCGCGTCACCCTGGACCGGGAGGGCGGCATCCACCTGGCCCTCGACGAGAAGAACAACATCGCCGGGCTGAAACGACTGCGGCACAAACTGCAGGACATGCTCGGCCACCTGGGCATGCACGAACACCGTCTCCTGCCGCACAGCATCTATCTGCACAAGGGCATGCCCATCGGCGCCACCGCGCATCAGGCGGGCACGGTCCGCTTCGGCCATGACCCCGCGAGCTCCGCCCTCGACGTCAACTGCAAGGCCCACGACCTCGACAACCTCTACGTCGTCGACACGAGCTTCTTCCCGAGCATCGGAGCGGTCAACCCGTCCCTGACCGCCATCGCCAACGCCCTGCGCGTCGGCGACCACCTCACGGAGCGACTGCAATGACCTCCAACCACCTGGCCGGCGGCGACACCAGGAACCGCACCCCGCAGGAGCGAGCCGCACTCGGAAAGGCCACCCGGTCCTCCGCGCCCCGCTCCAGCCACGCCGAGTTCGACCCCACGCCGAAGCGACCCGACCCCGTGGACATCATCGAGGGGCAGTCGGCGAAGCGGGTGCCCGAGCTCGTACCGATCCGCTACGGCCGTATGACCGAGTCGCCGTTCCGCTTCTACCGGGGAGCCGCCGCCATCATGGCCGGCGACCTCGCCGACACCCCCCGGTCCGGGATCAGGGCGCAGTTGTGCGGTGACGCTCACCTGCTGAACTTCCGGCTGCTGGCCTCGCCCGAGCGCCGCATGATGTTCGACATCAACGACTTCGACGAGACGCTGCCCGGACCGTTCGAGTGGGACGTCAAGCGGCTGTCCGCCAGTTTCGTCATCGCGGGCCGGGCGAACGGCTTCAGCGCCAAGCAGCGGGCCCGTATCGTGCGGACGACGGTGCGGTCCTACCGCGAGTGGATGCGGAGTTACGCCGGCATGGGCAATCTGCCCGTGTGGTACGCCCGGCTCGACGAGGAGTGGGTGCGGGCGCAGTTCGCCCCGGAGCTGAGCGCGAGGACCCGCGACCGCTGGTCGCGGGCGGTGGCGAAGGCACGTACCCGGGACAGCCTCCAGGCCTTCGGCAAACTCACCCACGTCGTCGACGGGAAGGTCCGCATCGCCGCGGATCCGCCCCTGATCATGCCGCTCCAGGACCTGCTTCCGGATGTCGAACGCGGCGCGCTGGAGAAGGAGATCCACCGGCTGGTCGAACGTTACGGTCAGACCCTGCAGTCGGACCGACGCTTCCTGCTGGAGCAGTACCGGGTGGCCGACGTGGCCCGAAAAGTGGTCGGGGTCGGCAGCGTGGGCACCCGCTGCTGGATCGTGCTCCTGCTCGGCCGGGACGACTCGGATCCACTGTTCCTGCAGGCCAAGGAGGCCGACGAGTCGGTGCTGGCACCCTTCGCCGGCGCCAGCGGCTACCGGACACAGGGCGAGCGCGTGGTCTCCGGCCAGCGGCTCATGCAGGCCACCAGCGACATCTTCCTCGGCTGGGAACGGGTCGACGGCATCGACGGCCGCCGACGGGACTTCTACATACGGCAACTGCGGGACTGGAAGGGCATCGCCGAACCCGAGGCGATGACGCCGGCCGGAATGCGGGCCTTCGGTGAACTGTGCGGTGCCACCCTGGCCCGCGCGCACGCGAGGTCGGGTGACCGGATCGCCATCGCCGCCTACCTGGGCAAAGGCGACGTGTTCGACCGGGCGCTGGTGACGTTCGCGGAGCTCTACGCCGACCAGAACGAGAAGGACCACCAGGCACTCGTCGACGCCGTCCGTACCGGGCGGGTGGCGGCTGCGGCAGCCTGAGAGGGAGACTGGCATGGACCGCTACCCGCCCATCGCCGACCACGGGCTCGTCGGGGACCTGCAGACAGCAGCTCTTGTGTCGTCCCGGGGCGTGATCGACTGGTTCGCGGCGCCGCGCTTCGACTCACCCAGTGTCTTCGCCGCGCTGCTCGACCACGACGGCGGCGGCTATTTCCTCCTCGCGCCCGAGCATCCCGAAGGGTCCTGGAAGCAGCTCTACTACCCGGACACGGCCGTCGTGGTGACCCGATTCATGTCACCCGACGGAGTCGGCGAGATCGTCGACCACATGCCGGTCCTACCGGGCCCGACGGCGACCGACCGGCACAGCCTGGTGCGTGTCGTACGGGCCGTGCGCGGCACCGTGCGGTTCAGCCTCGAATGCCGCCCGCGGTTCGACTACGCGCGGACCCCTCACCAACTCGACCTGACGCCCGACACGGCGACGTTCCGGGCCCCGGGAACGACCGCCTACCTTCAGGGCAGCATCCCGCTCGAACGGGACGGACAGGACGTCCGGGGCGGCATCACCCTCAACGACGGGGAGTCGGCGGCCATGGTGTTCACGGTGTGCGCGCCGGGCGGGGAGGCGCCACCGCCGCCCACCACCGAGCGGATCACCGAAGAGGTCTGGGCGAACATCGACTTCTGGCAGAAGTGGGTGCGCACCTCGCGCTACCACGGCCGCTGGACGGAGACGGTGCACCGCTCGGCCATCACCCTCAAACTCCTCACCTATGCCCCGACGGGCGCGCCGGTCGCCGCCGCCACCATGGGACTGCCCGAGCAGGTCGGCGGTGAGCGCAACTGGGACTACCGCTACACCTGGGTGCGGGACGGCTCCCTGTCGGTGCGGGCCCTGCTCGACCTCGGCTTCGTGGAGGAGGCGACACGCTTCACCCGCTGGCTCGGCGACCGCCTGGGCGCCCACGAAGGACCGGACGACGAACCCCTCCAGATCATGTACCGGGTCGACGGCGACCCCCATCTGGCCGAGGAGATCCTTGATCACTTCGAGGGCTACCGCGGTTCCTACCCGGTCCGGGCCGGCAACGCCGCCTCCGACCAGCTGCAGCTCGACATCTACGGCGAGGCCCTCTACGCCCTGGCCGAGGGCCGTGAGGTCGGCGAGCAGGCGGGCTACCACGGATGGAAGGGCCTGGCCGCGACCCTGGACTGGCTCGCCGACTCCTGGGACCGGCCCGACGAGGGCATCTGGGAGACCCGGGGAGGTCGCAAGGACTTCACCTACAGCCGGGTGATGTGCTGGGCCGCCTTCGACCGTGGTCTGAAGCTGGCGGCCGAGTTCAGCAGACCGGCCGACACCGTCCGCTGGACCCGGGCCCGGGACACCATCCTCGAACAGGTCATGGAGCGCGGCTGGAACGAGAAGGAGGAGGCCCTGGTCCAGCACTACGGCGGCGACGTCCTGGACGCCTCCCTGCTGCTCGCCCCCCGGGTCGGGTTCCTGTCACCCCGCAGCCCCGGCTGGCTCAACACCCTCGACGCCATGGAGCGCGTCCTGGTCTCCGACAGCCTCGTCTACCGCTACGACCCCGAGGCCTCCCCGGACGGACTGCGCGGCTCCGAAGGGACATTCAGCCTGTGCACGTTCCTGTACGTCGACGCCCTCGCCCGCGCGGGGCGCCTCCCGCAGGCCCGCTACACCTTCGAGAAGATGCAGACGTACGCCAACCACGTCGGCCTGTTCGCCGAGGAGATCGGCCCCAGCGGCGAGCAGCTGGGCAACTTCCCCCAGGCCTTCACCCATCTCTCCCTCATCATGGCCGCGACGACGCTGGACGACGCCCTCGACCGACTCGCGGCCTGAACGCGGCCCTGTCCGACTCCACGCACCGACTCTGAAGAAAATCTGTCACGGCCGCAGTAGACATTGGCTCATCGCAGAGTTACTGTTTCTCTTGTACTCAGGAAATCGATGAGGGCACGGCAGACACGAACTGCCGTGCATGCAGGTCAAGCAGGACACGGCCCCACGGGCCGTGGGCAGTACCCGCGGTATCCAGCAGTACCCACGAGTAACCGAAGGTAAAGGAGCAGACGCCATCAGGATCGCCCGGGCGAGTAAGAATCCGCCCGGGTACCGCAGGCCCCGGAATGGAAGGTGGTCCCCGGTCACGCATCCGCGATCCCCGCAGCCCCGCCCTCCCAGGCGGACCTGCGGACAAAGAAAGCCGGCGCAGTTCGCCGGTAGATGGTGTTGAAAGCTCGGGGCCCGGGTGCCATATGGCACCCGGGCCCCCCGACGCGTCCCCGGAAGAAGAGGTCTATGCCCCCTGCCAGTTCCCGTCCCGTCGACAATTTCGACGATGACGACTACCCCGCCTACACCATGGGCCGGGCCGCTGAGATGCTCGGCACCACCCCCGCCTTCCTCCGCGCCCTCGGCGAACACCGCCTGATCACCCCGCTGCGCTCCGAAGGCGGCCATCGCCGCTACTCCCGCTATCAGCTGCGCATCGCCGCCCGCACCCGTGAACTCGTCGACCAGGGCACCCCCATCGAGGCCGCCTGCCGCATCATCATCCTCGAAGACCAACTGGAAGAAGCCCAGCGCATCAACGAGCAACTACGCGCACAAGGCCGCGAGTCCCAGCCGGAGACCACAGCCTGAAACACCGGCCGCCGGGGGAGAGGCCCCAGGCCCGCGCCGCCCAAGCGAATGCGCCAGGGATCGTCGGGCCCGGGTCGGCTCCCAGCCGAGAGACAGCAGCGCGTCGGCACCAACGGCCCAGCGCGTACGCGGATTTCTCATGATAAATCTCCTTGTGCAGGGCCGACCTGACGAGCCGGTGGCAGAGGGGACCGCATCCCGTTGGCGCACTGTGGCTACGAACGGGATCGCGGGTGTTGGTCGAGCAGCCCTAGGGAGCCGCTCAACAGGAGAAAGAGCGTGGCGGAGCGGTTCAGCCGCTCGTGCGCACGACGAGCCGGGGCGGCAGCAGGACCGGTTCGGGCAGGATGGGCGGCGTCTTGGGAGCGGCCAGCAGTTCCTGGAGCATCCGCAGGCAGGCGGCGGCGGCCTCGTCGTACGGCTGCGCCACGCTGCTCAGTCCGACGACCGCCGCGGTCGGGGAGTCGTCGAAGCCGACCACCGCGACATCGGCCCCGGGGCGCAGTCCACGCGCGGTGATCTCGGTCCAGGCCCCGAGGGCCAGCGAGTCGCTCGCGCAGACGATCGCGGTCGGCGGGGTGGGCAGGTCGAGCATCGCCGCGGCGGCCTCGCGACCGGTGTCGAGCCCGTCGGGGACACCCATGTCGTAGCCGACGGGGACGTCGATTCCGGACACGGCGAGGAAGGAGGACCAGCCGCGGCGCCGGTCGTCGCCGACCTCTAAACCGTCCGGCCAGCCGAGGAAGGCGATCCTGCGGTGGCCGGCCTCGACGAGGTGCCGGGTCGCGGCAAGGGTCCCTTGCGCGCCGTCGACATCGACCCAGCCGTGCGGCTCGGGGGTCTCGGGTTCAGCTCCCCAGGGGCGGCCGAAGGTCACGAACGGCACCCGGCGCTCGGTGAGCCATGCCGTCCGGCGGTCGCCGGCGTGGGTGGCGTGCAGGACGAAGGCGTCGAGGTCGTGGTCGTCGAGAAGCTGTTCGTACAGGGAGCATTCGTGGTCGTCGTCGGTGGCCGTGAACACCACGATCCGGTAGCCGGCCTCCTGGGTGCGGGAGGTCAGCGACTGGAGGAAGTGGGCGAGGACGGCGCCGTTGACGCCGTCGCGCGGCGGCTCGATACGTGCGCCGATCAGTTGTGAACGCCGGGTCCGCAGCGTCCGGGATGCCTGGTTCGGGCGGTAGTTGAGTTCCTTGATGGCGGCCTGCACGCGGGCCAGGGTCTCCGGCCGCACCCGATGCGGCGCGTTGATGACGTTGGAGACCGTCTGCATCGACACGGAGGCATGCCGCGCCACGCTTTCGAGTGTTACTCGCGCCATCGCGAAGCCACCTCCACAAAGTTCACTGCGCCGCAGCGTATCGCCGTCTGCGGTGCCGCATCGTAACGCCGTCGCGCTTGGATTTGAACGTTAAATTTAGCGTTCCAATCGGTTACTGTGGCGATCGGCGCCCGGACTGTCAAGAGTCGGCGCAATCACAAACCGCCCTCCCAAACCGCCCACGAGACACGAGGGCACCGGACGGAGCTTCCATGACTTCACCCCAGCGGCAGCCGCTCCTGCACGACCTCACGGTCACCCTCGCCGCCCCGACCGTCGTGCTGTCCGAGCCGGACGGAAACCTGGACGCCGCCGCTCCCGGGGCGGGCGTGCAGGGGCTCTTCCACGCCGATGTGCGCGCGGTGAGTCTGCTGCGCGTGACACTGCGCCCTGTCGGCGCCCCGTCCGGCGAGCACGCCGGGAAGGCGCCTCCGGCGGTCGGCGGCGAGGGCGAGGGCGGGGGCGGGAGCGACGCCGAGGGCGGCTGGCTGCCTGTCGTCGCGGTCATGACCGCGACGGACGGACCCGGCCGCAGCCGTTTCGTCGGCCTGGCCCAGGCGCTCGGCGACGCCGTTCCCGACCCGACCGTCCGGGTCGACCGGCGGCGCATCCTCAACCCCGGCCTGCTCACCGAACAGCTGACCGTCCGCTCCACCGCGACGACGCCGGTGCGTCTCGCCGTCCGGGTCGAGATCGCCGGCGACCTCGCGCCGCTGGAGCACGCGAAAGCGGGCCTGGCAGCCCGGCCTCCGCTCAAGCCGACGGGCGAACTGTCGTCCGGCACCGGCCAGTTGAGCTGGGGCGACGACACGGTCACCGTCGCCGTCAGCGCCCCCGGCGCGACGCCCGACGCGGAGCACTCCACGCTGACCTGGACCCTCACCGTCGAGCCCGGCGAGCGCGTCGACCTGCACCTGGCCGTCGAGATCACGGAACCCGACGCGGTGGTCACGGCCGCCGACCCCCGGCCCACCTGGCAGCGCCCGGACGTCACCGCCGACGACCACCGCCTGCCCGCCCTCGTCGCGCAGAGTCTGGACGACCTCCAATCGCTGCGCATGGCCACCGCCGCATCACCGGGTGACACCTTCCTCGCCGCAGGTGTGCCCTGGTTCTTCACGCTCTTCGGCAGGGACAGCCTGTGGGCCGCGCGGATGCTCCTGCCACTGGGCACCGACCTCGCCCTGGGCACCCTGCGCACCCTGGCCGCCCAGCAGGGCACCCGCACCGATCCGGCGTCGGAGGAAGAGCCGGGCAAGATCCTCCACGAGGTGCGGCGCGGCGTCTTCGACGACGGCATGGGCCTTGTCCTGCCGCCGGTCTACTACGGCACGGTCGACGCGACCCCCCTGTGGATCTGCCTGCTCCACGACGCATGGCGCTGGGGCCTGCCCGCCGAAGACATCGAGCCGCTGCTGCCCGCGCTCAAGGCCGCGCTCGGCTGGATCGACACCGCCGCCCGGGCCGGAGGCGGGTTCCTCTCCTACATCGACCGCAGCGGCACCGGCCTGGCGAACCAAGGCTGGAAAGACTCCGCCGACGCCGCCCGGTTCGCCGACGGCCGCCTCGCCGAAGCACCCCTGGCTCTCTCCGAAGTACAGGGCTACGCCTACGAGGCTGCCCTCGCAGGAGCGGCACTCCTCGACGCCTTCGGACTGCCGGACGGCGAACGCTGGCGGACCTTCGCGTCCGACCTCGCCGCCCGCTTCCGCGCCCGGTTCTGGGTCTCCGACCAGCAAGGGCCCTACCCGGCCATGGCTCTTGACGGTTCGGGCCGCCCCGTCGACTCCGTCACGAGCAACATGGGCCACCTCCTGGCCACCGGCATCCTCAACGCCGACGAGACCGCCGCCGTCGCCGCACGGCTCGCCGCCCCCGACATGTCCGACGCCTACGGGCTGCGGACGATGTCGTCGAAGTCCGGCGGCTACGGCCCACTGCGCTACCACTGCGGCACCGTCTGGCCGCACGACACCGCCATCGCCGTCACCGGCCTCGCCCGCAGCGGCCACCCCGACGCCGCCGCCCGTCTCATCGAGGGCATCCTCGCCGCGGCACCGGCCTTCGACTACCGGCTGCCGGAACTCTGGGGCGGCGACGCACGCCCGGACACTCCCGCACCGGTCCCCTACCCGGCCGCCTGCCGGCCACAGGCCTGGTCGGCGGCATCAGCCATCGCCCTCATGACCGCGATGACCGGACTGGAGCCCGACGTACCCGCGGGCCGCCTCCACTTCCGGCCGACAGGTCCGCTCCCCGTCGGCGCACTCGGCATCGCCGGGTTCACCGTCGCGGGAGAACGGCTCGACATCAGCATCGACTCCGGCGGCCGGGTCGAGTCGGTGACAGCCCCTGCGGGACTGACCGTCGAGGAACACGCGGCGGTGCGGTCCTGAGGGTGCGGAGGCTGCCGGGGGAACCGCCGCAACCGCGATTCCTTCGCTGGATCGTGTCGGCCTCGACCGGTCCCAGGCCGGTGACCGCCCGTCAACCTGCCGGGTGCGGCGGTGCGGAGGGCAGCGGAGCGCGGGACCAGCGGACGGGGTTGCCGTCGGGGTCGTCGGTGAGCCAGGAGCCGTCGCCCAGGGGCTCCAGTTCGTACGGGCTGGTCACCTCGACGGCGAACCCGCCGCTGACCGTGCCCGTGCGCACGTCGACCAGGTGGTGGCGGAACCACTCCTCCTCGTCCTCGCTCTCACCGCCCAGGGTGACGACGGCCGTGTCCGGGGTCAGGTAGCCGCCGCCCCATTCCATGAAGGATTCCTCCGGGTCGTACCCGAAGGCCTCGACGGGGAGAGTGAAGAGCACGTCCCCGCTGGGGTGGCGGTGGAAGGAGACGTCCGCCTGCCCGTGGTCGACGGTCATGAACTGCTGCCCGTCCGGCGCCAGGTCGATCAGACAGCGGTCCCACCATGGCAACGTCACGAACTCCGGCTCGCCGCCGGGCACGGCCGTACCCCGGAGAATGACGGAGCCGTCCTGGCCCTCACCGATGTCGAGGTAGACACTGCCGTCGACGGGATGCACGTGGTGGCCGGCGCCGTGCCCGACCGTCTCCAGCTCCCGGCGGGCGAGGACCACCCCGCTGTCGGCGTCGTACACGACCCACTGGTCTCCGTTACCGCGTTTCGCCATCGCGTCCGGCCGGTAGACCCACACGGTTCGGCCGTCCAGGGACAGCGCACAGCCAGGCCGGTGGCCATGGCGCACGTCGGAGTGCGGCTCGAAGGCCGACGCCCACACCGGGTCACCGGCGCGCGTGAGGCAGACGACCCCGTTCAGCGTCGTGTACACGACTCGCTCCAGATCGGGCCGGACCGCCGACGCCACCACCTCGTCGCCGGCCCGAGGCTGGAACACCGCGGCGGGCTCCAGCGTTCCGAAGGCGCCGGCGTCCATCACGTAGGCGTGGATCAACCCGTCGCGGTGGCGCGTGATGACCTTCGTAGGCCGTGCAGGAATCATCCGCCGAGGTTAGTGCCGAGCGCAGGCCGACCGACGGCCGGGGCCCGGACACGCACCATCCGGCGCCCTCTCCGGGCACATCCTGCACTCCATCTACTGGCACAACATGACGGGTGACGGCGGTGGCGAGCCGCTGGACAAGGACGGCGTGGGCGAGCTGGCGGACGCCATCGCCGAGTCGTTCGGCTCCTTCGCGGGCTTCAAGGCGCAGTTGACGAAGGCGTCGGCCACCACCCAGGGTTCCGGCTGGGGCGTCCTCGCCTACGAGCCGCTCAGCGGGCGGCCGATCGTCGAGCAGGTCTACGACCACCAGGGCGACGTCGGCCAGGGCTCGACCCCGATCCTGGTCTTCGACGCCTGGGAGCACGCCTTCTACCTCCAGTACAAGAACCAGAAGGTCGGCTTCATCGACGCCATGTGGGCCGTCGTCAACTGGCAGGACGTGGCCCGGCGTTACACCGCGGCCAAGGAGCGCGGCGACAGCCTGCTGCTCGCACCGTGAGCGCAGTGACCCCGTGACCCCGTGAACCGGTGACCCCGTGGCAGCGTCCGCGTGCGGCCACCGACACGTCGCCCATGGATCCGACAGTCCGCTGGACGGCCGACTTCCCGCCGACCCGGTGGTGCCCCTCGGTGATGTCGCGGAAGTCCGCCCGTTCGTTTGCCCGGTCGCCGGTGCGCGCGACCGTCGCCCCTCCCTGGAGTCGGAACGGCGCCGAATGCGAGGGTGAGGCGCATGAAGTCTCGTACCGCCTTGCCGGCCTTCGCTGTCTGCGCCGTCTCCGTTGTGCTCGCTTCGCTCGCCGGATGCGGTGGTGGTGGCGGAACGGACCATGAAGTCCCGCCGTCCGGCGCGCCCACTGAGAGCGGGACGTCGACCGCCGGGAAGACGTCGAACGCCCCTGTACGGGAGGTTCCCGTCCCGGTGCCCGGCGCGCCCGCCGGGAGTCGGGCGCCGGCTGCCGGGAAGGGATCGAAGGGCCCTGACGACATCAACGGCGACGGGTATCGCGACTTCATGGTCTCCGTCCCCGGGGGTGAACACATGGCTGTGCTCTACGGCTCGGCGAAGGGACTCGACCCCTCGACCCGCACCGTGTACAGGCGCCGCGACCTGGGCCTGCCGGATCCGCCGAAGGGTTCGGACGCGGGCGGGGGTGCCGCGCCGGACACGGTCGCCGATCTGGACGGCGACGGCTTCCCGGACTTCGTCACGACGGCCGGGGACAAGTACGTGAAGACCCGGAGCGACGCGGACTATCGCACCGCCCCGTATGTGACCTGGGGAGGACCCGGCGGGCCCACGGCGAAGGGCGGTGCGAGCGCGGTGCGGCTGCCGGCCGGCGCATCCAGGCTGGGCCTTTCGTACGTGGTGCGCGGCGACTTCGACGGGGACGGGCACCACGACCTCGCGGGGCTCGCGCGGACCGAGTTGACCCTGGGTGACGAGACGCCCCTGGTGGTGCTGTACGGCCCGTTCACACGCTCCGGAGTGCCCGCGCGCACCGACACCGGCCTGCGGTTGCCGGAGGACGGCGAGCTCGTCGTGGACGCCCTCGACCCGTCGGGCAAGCCGCGCGCGACCTCTCTGCTGCTCCACGAATTGAACGACGGCGAGCAGTCAGGCAACATCCTCTACCCGGCCCGCCCCGGCTCCGGCCTGTCCGCGAACGGCAAGCAGCTGCGCGCCGGCAATTCCCACGCGTTCGGTGACTTCGACGGCGACGGGCTGCGCGACGTGGCCGTCGGAGACGACGGCGGCCACAACGACGAGCCCGACTCCGACACCACGTCGCCCGAGGTCGTCGGCTCGCTGGATGTGTACCCCGGCAGTGGCGGCGAGCCGGTCAAGTACCCGCTGCCCGAGGTTCCTGAAGGGGCGGGCACCGACTACGGGCCCGGCGGCTTCGTGGCCGCCGACCCGGACGGCGACGGCCGCGACGGCATCCTGGTCGCCACGTACGAGGGTGCCACCCTCATCGACGGCGACAAGCGCACCCCGGTCCAGCGCAACGTGCGGAAGGGGCCCGCGAAATGGCGGCACACCCGGCCCGCGGGAGCCGCCGACTTCGACGGCGACGGCAAGGACGAGCTGATCCTCAACTGGGCCTACGGCCAGCTGTTCGGCACGTACGGCGAGGACCCCACGCACTGGTGGATCACCGACGGCACGACGTCCCGCGACAAGGCCGCCTTCGCCGCGACGGGGCTCGTCCCACACGCCTCCTGATACTCGGTCGCAGTCTGCTGTCACTGCTGGGCGGCCGGGCAAGTCGCGCCGTTGCCACCGGCAGGGCGGTCCCGTGTGAGCCAGGCCACATGCCGGAGGTGCGTGGCGGGGTGAGGTCCAGTGCCTTTATCGCGCCACACGGGGTGCGGCGGCCGCGGCCACGTCGGTGCTGCTCATCACCTGGAACCTCATCCGCCACGGCCCGGCCGACCCCGGAGTCGGCGCCGGTCACCACCGCCTTGCGGCCCTTCAGCAGGCCGCTGCCCGCCGGGGGTGCTCGCGCGTGGGGCCTTCGGCCATGGTCGCTTCCCTTCTTCGTCGTCGCTCAGCGGGACACGCAGGGCGCTGCGCCGCTGCCGCCAGGCCTTGAGCAGTCGGGCGCCGAGCCGGTCCTCCAGGAAGCCGGTGGCGTGGACACCGAAGGCGACATCGGGTTCGAGGTGCGGCTCGCTCTGCAGGAGCCCACCGATCACCTCGCGCCGTACGACCTGCTCGTGCACGGCGTCCGCCTCCACGTGCTCGTCGTAGAACCGCTGCGCGGCAGCCCCCGCGCCGACCCGGCGCAGGGCCGCGGCCAGTCGGCGTGAGGCGGGGGAGGAGGTCACCTCCACGGTCGCGAAGTGCCCGACCAGGGCGCCGCGCAGGGCACGGTGCAGGCCGAACAGGGACATGAGGTTCACGGTGGCCAGCGCCTCGGCGGGGGCCGCTTCGAGATAGTGGCCGTACGCCGTCTCCAGCCCCAGATCGCGCATCAGGCCGGCGTAGAGGACGGCGTGGATCTCGTCCGCGCGTCCGGCACCGAACTCGTCGAACTCGACGGCGACCATGGCGGCCTTGGCCCGTCCGCGCAACCGGGGGATGACCCAGGCGTGCGGGTCCGCCTCCTTGAGGTGGTACAGCGAGCGCAGGGCCGCGTACTCCCTGAACTGCCAGAGTTCACCGTCGCGCCGCAGATGGTGGCTGACGCTGGTGTCGTCATGGCCGACGGGCTCCACCAGCAGCGCCGCCAGCGCCCGGCCGGCATCGCCGTGCGGCGGCACATCGCGGCGCAGCGCCCCGAGGAAACGCCGTTCCAGGGCGCGGCGGACGGCCAGCAGACCGGGGTCCCACTCGCGGTCGTCGGGCACGCCCTCGAAGCCCTGGTAGTGGAGTTCGTAGAGGAGGTACAGGGCGAGCTGAAGGTCGTCGCCGTACGGATCCGTGGCGTCCGGGAGGCGGGCACGCGGAGGTGCGTGGAGGAGCTGCTCGTCGAGGAACTGCTCGTCGTGGAAGTGTTCCTCGTGGCGTTGTCCGTCGAGGCGCTGTCCGTCGAGGAGCGCGGCGACGACGTGCGCGGACAACTCGCCGCGGGCGGCGGGCAGTCGCGGGCCGTTCACGACGGGTCCTCGCCGCGCGGGCCCCGGTCGCGGTGGCTGGTGTCGCACCAGGGGTAGGTACGGCTGCGGCGGCATGTGCAGACGGCGACCACGAAGCGCCGTGAGGTGACCACCGTGCCGTCGTCGCGGACCACCTCGACGGGGCCCTCGACGAGCAGGGGGCCGCCGGGATCGATCGTGACGCGGCGCGGGCGCTCAGATGCGCTGGGCACGGATGACCACCAGTTCCTCTCGGCCTTCGCCGTCGTCCACCAGGCCCTGGCGGACCAGCCACTCGTGCCGGGTGCGCAGCACCGGACCGTAGGGCACCACGGCGCGGTCGGTGACCGAGGCGCGCAGCCCGGCACACGCGAGCCGCCACAGCGTGGCCCGGATGCCGCACAGGCCTGAGTGCACGATCAGCAGGACGCCGCGCGGGCGCAGGAAGGCGGGCGCCGCGTCGCAGATCCGGTCCACAAACACCCGCCCGTCCTCGCCGGCCTCCCACTCCCGGGCCGGGCCGCGACGCGGCAGCCGAGCAGGCGACGGCACGTAGGGCGGATTGCTGACCACCAGGTCGTACGAGTGGCCCGACACCGCGTCGACGAGATCCCCGTGCCGGACCCGGACCCGCCGGCCGGCCAGCAGCGCGTTGACCCGTGCGGTCGCCACGGCCCGCCAGGAGATGTCGACGGCCGTCACCCTGGCGCCCAGACGCGCGGCCTGTACGGCGAGCGCGCCGCTGCCGGTACCGAGGTCCAGTACCTCGGTCGCTGAGCCGATGACCTCCCGGCCCAGGGCACGGATCAGCAGCCCGGTGTCCCACTGCGGTGTGTACACGCCGGGCGGGGTGAGGAAGAGCGGGGGCAGCGCGGGTGCCACCGTTTCCACCGTCGTCATGGGGGATCTCCGCTCGTCGGCTGTTCTGGTGGGAGGGTGGCCCGCGTCTCCCGGTCACCAGCTGTGGTGCAGCGCGTGTGGCCATTTGTCGCGAATGGTGGGAATTGCTCCCTGTGTCACCCCACTGGGTGCCCAGGAACCCGTGATCCACACACATCCCGACGGATGGAGACCGCTCCGCCCGGCCCCTCGCCCGTGCACCCGCTGGAAAGCGGGACATCCGACCTGCCGGAAACCGCTCAGGGAGCGCCCTGGCCGCCGCTGCCGAACGATCCGCCGGAGCCCCGCTTCCAGCGCGGCCGGGTCTGGTCCTCGCTGCGCTTGGTGCCGGAGGAGCCGAGGTCATGGGGGGTGAGGCCGTCGCCGGCGGCGGCGCGGGGCACCTCGTCCGGTTCCCGCATCTCCCGCTCCTCGTGGGCGGAGCCCGACCATGGCCGGGTGGGCTGCTCGGAGGGCCGGGGAGGCCGTTGTTCGCGCCTTCGTACCTGGGTGCCGAAACGTACGGCCCAGATGAGTACGCCGGTGACGACCAGACCGCCGATGAGGACGGCCAGCACACCGAACAGGGAACTCGACGCCGCCGCTTCGTAGGACATTGTTCGCATTGCCGCCGGGTGCCCCTGTCAGCCCCGCGCATCCCTCCGCCACGTCGCCCGACAGGGCTCAGGGGCCGGGCCAGATCGCCGAGGCGTCGTCGCGGTGGGGGTCCGGCAGCCGGATCGGGCGGGCCGGGATCGTACGGCTGTGCCCTTCGGCGACGGCTGTCCACGGGGCGGGGTGGCCGGTGTAGCTCAGCGTCGTGAGGACGAAGACGTCGTCGGCGTAGACCTCGACGTATTCGCCGATGGTGAGGATGCGCAGGGTGGCGGCGGGCGCGGCCAGGACGGTCTCGGCGAGCCTGGTGCCGTCGGGGCCGGTGATCCAGAGGTTCTTGCCGTCGCAGCCGACGGCGAGGGCGGGGCGGCTGCCGTCCGGGGTGTCGGTGCGCAGGGTGATCTCGACGGGGCCGGTGATGTCGATGTCACCGACCGCGTGCGGGGCGGCGCGGTCGGTCGCCTCGCCGAGCCAGGGGTCCAGACCGGGCCACCAGGCGAGCCGGGGAGCCGAACCCTCCTCCACGACAAGGGACTTGGGCTGGGCGAGCATGCCCCGGCAGCGTTCGCCGGTGTCGGTCAGGCCGACCTGACGGGGGGTGGTGTGCAGGACCACCCGGGAGCCGTCGGGCGCGGCGATGACGCGGGGGGCGTAGGAGCCGGTCGGGCCGAGCGGGCCGCGCCGGGTCCAGGGGCCCCTCAGCGTCGGTGCCGTCCACGACTCGAAGCCCCGGGTGGCGCCGATGGAGCCGAGCAGCAGCCAGGTGCCGTCGTCGAGGCGTTCCAGGACCGGGCACTCCAGCTCGTCCACGTCGCCGGGTGAGACGAGCGGCGGGTGGACGGTCCAGTGCTCCAGGTCGGTGGAGGTGGCCCAGGCCACGCAGCCGCCGACCTCGACCGGGAGCGAGGCGTCGCTGGCGCAGATCACCATCACCCAGCCGTCGGACTCGTCGTCGCGTACGACGAAGGGGTCACGCCAGCCCATCCGCTCGCCGGTGCGGTACCAGCGGGGGGCCGCCTCCACGACGGGTGACGTGCCGTGGCGCCGCCAGCCCGTGCCGTCCGTGCGGTCGGAGTGCGCGAGGCCGACGGACTGCAGCGGCCAGCCGCCCGGCGTCAGCCCGCTCACCCCGGTGTAGAACATCGCCATCCCGGCGCCGTGCCGGAACGGGTGCATGGTCCACACCGCCTGCTGGTCGAAGCGGCCGGGCAGGCCGACCCCGAAGGCGGTGCCCTGCGACTGCCAGTCGACGAGGTCGGTCGAGGTGGCCCGGCCGTAGGAGGTCTCCATCCGCAGGTGGTCGAACTCGGCCGTCCAGGGGCCCTGCAGGTGCAGCACCGCGTATGTGCCGTCCTCGTCCCGGAGCAGGGCGAAGTCGTTCACGCACAGGCCGGGCGGGGCGTATCGCATGCGCAGTTCCTGTCGGCTCCACAGCGCTCAAACGCATGCGCTGACCATCGATGAAAACGGAATCTCCTGAGAATCGGCCCAAGTAAATATGAACGCAAACGCTTGCGCAACAAGGTGGTCGGGTTTACGGTCACGTCACTCACAGATCACACCGACGTGAAATCAACGGGAGGAACCGACCCGTGACGGCCAGCATCAACGACGTCGCCCGCGCCGCCGGCGTCTCCGCGTCCACCGTGTCCCGCGCCCTGCGCGGCCGACCGGGCGTGTCCGACGGGGTGCGGGACCAGATCAGGGCCGTCGCCGACCGGCTCGGCTACACCGCCTCCCGCTCCGCCTCCAGCCTGGCCAGCGGCCGTACGCACACCATCGGTGTACTGGTCCCCTATGTGGGCCGCTGGTTCTTCGGCACCGTGCTCGACTCCGCCGAGAAGGTGCTCAGCGCCGCCGGGTACGACGTGCTGCTGTACAACCTGGGCTCGCCGGAGACACGCAAGCGCTTCTTCGCCAGGCTGCCGGTGCGCAAGCGCGTCGACGCGGTGCTGTCCCTCCTCATCCCCGACGACGACGAGTCCGCCGCGCTGCGCTCACTGGGGGTGCCGCTGGCCACCACGGTCGGCGGGGCCCGGCCCGGGTTCACCGTCGTCGGCATCGACGACCGGGCCGGCGCCGAGAGCGCCGTACGGCATCTGGTGAACCTCGGCCACCGCCGCATCGGCATGATCTCGGGGGCCAGCGGACCGCTGCACTGGACCACCCCCATCGAGCGTCGCAACGCCTACCTGGGCGTTCTGGCCGAGGCCGGGATCGAGCACGACCCGGCGCTGGAGGCGGACGGTGACTACACCGTCGAGGGCGGCGAGCGGGCCATGACGCGGTTGCTGGCCGTCTCCCGGCCGCCGACCGCCGTGTTCGCGCAGTCCGACGAGATGGCGATGGGCGCGCTGCGCGCCCTGCGCCGGCACCGGCTGAAGGTGCCGGACGATGTGTCGGTCGTCGGTTTCGACGACCACGAGCTGGCCGATGTGCTGGGCCTGACCACCGTCGCCCAGCCGGTCGCCGACCAGGGCGCGGAGGCCGCCCGGCTGCTGCTGAGCCAGTTGGACGAGCCCGGCGCCGAACCCCCGGGGCATGTCCGGATGCCCATCCGCCTCGTCCTGCGCGAGACCACCGCCCCACCCCGTCCGCGCGGACCGCAGTGACCCCCATCCCCTTGAGCCCCCATCCCCTTGAGCCCCACCCCATCCCCTTGAGCCCCACCACCCCCACGCCTCGACAGCACCCCCGCACCCCGAACCCTCGCCACGGCACGGAGGCACAACAATGAGCTCGACCAGCAGAAAGTACCGCCGCACAGCTTGTACGGGACTGGCTCTCGCCCTGCCCCTGGCTGCGCTGGCCGCCTGTGGCGGGGGCGGCGGCAGCGACGCCTCCGCGGAGGCGGGCAGCGGCAAGGGCACCATCAGCGTCTGGGCCCACCAGGGCCAGAAGAGCGAGGACGCCGCGCTGCAGGCCGCGGTGAAGTCGTTCAACTCCTCACAGAGCAAGATCAAGGTCGAGCTGAAGCTGCTGCCCGGCAACGACTACACCAAGACGATCACCGCGACCGACCCCTCCGAGCTGCCGGACGTCATGGAGTTCGACGGCCCGACCATGGCGAACTTCGTCTACAACAAGAAGCTCGCCCCGATCGACGACTACGTCTCCGCCAAGACGCTGGACAACGCCACCGACGCGAGCAAGTCCCAGGGCGAGATAGGCGGCAAGCACTACGGCCTCGGCATGTACGACTCCGGACTCGGCATCTACGGCAGCAAGAAGCTGCTGGACGCGGCCGGGGTGAAGTACCCGACGAGCGTGGACGACGCCTGGACGGCTGACGAGTTCACGGCCGCGCTCAAGGCGCTCAAGGCCAAGGACTCCGACGGCAAGACCCTCGACGTCCAGGAGGGCAACGGCTTCGCCACCGAGTGGGGCACCTACGGCTTCGCCCCCATCGTCTGGTCGGCCGGCGGCGCCCTGCTCAAGGACGGCAAGGCCGAGGGCGCCCTCGACTCGCCGAAGGCCGTGTCGGCCATGAAGACCTTCCAGTCCTGGAAGACGTACGTCGACCCCAACACCGACGGCAACGCCTTCGCCAAGGGCCGCGTGGCGCTCAGCTGGGTCGGCCACTGGATGTACCCCGCCTACAGCGAGGCCCTCGGCGACGACCTCGTCGTACTGCCACTGCCCGACTTCGGCAACGGCCCCAAGACCGGCCAGGGCTCGTGGGCCTGGGGCATCGGCGCCGACACCAAGAACGCCAAGGCCGCCGGCGCCTTCATGGACTACCTGCTGGGCGACACCAACGTCGCCGCGATGACGAAGGCCAACGGCGCCCCGCCCGCCACCAGGACGGCACTCGCCGCGAGCGACCTGTACAAGCAGGGCGGCCCGCTCCAGCTCTTCGCCGACCAGCTCGCGAAGCCCTGTGGCGACAGCGACATCACCTCCTCCTGCGTCGCCGTCACCCGCCCCGTGACCGCCGGATACCCCACCGTCACCGCGAAGTTCGGTGAGGCCCTCAACTCGATCTACGGCGGCACCGACCCCAAGAGCGCCCTGTCGAAGGCCGCCCGAGCCATCGACCAGGACTTCTCCGACAACGCCGGCTACGAGATCCCGTAGGACCCATTCGGCCGGGGCGGGCGCGGCGCACGCCACGCCCGCCCCGCCGGGAACAGGACCCCCCGTGACATCCGTGAAGCCCGCGTCCGCCGCGCCCGAAGCCCGGGAGAAGGCCCCACCCGTGACCTCCGCCAAGCCCGCGCGTCCGGCGCGCCCCGTGCGCCCCGTGCGCAGGAACCGCGACTGGCTGCACGGACTGCTCATGTCCACGCCCGCAGTCGCCGGCCTCATCGCCTTCGTCGGCATACCCTTCTGCTACGCCGTCGTCCTCTCCTTCTACAACGTGCGCCTCGGCTCCCCGCTGGAGCCCACCTTCTTCGGCCTGGAGCAGTACCGGCGGCTGTTCACCGACCCCGACCTGTCCGGCCCGTTCCTCAGGTCCCTGCTGAACAACCTGACCTTCGCCGTGGTCGTCGTACCCCTCCAGACCGGTCTCGCCCTGGGCCTCGCGATCCTGCTCAACCGCAAGCTCAAGGGGATCGGCCTGTTCCGCTCCTTCTTCTTCATGCCGGTCGTCTTCCCCATGGCCCTGGTCGCCGTGATCTGGCGCCTCATCCTCGCCCGCAGCGACCAGGGCATGCTCAACTCGGCGCTGGACGCGGTGAGTTTCGGCAACTGGGGCGCGTTCGACTGGCTCGGCGACGGGCTCACCGCCATGGCCTCGGTCATCGTGCTGTCGGTGTGGCAGGGCGTCGGCTTCCAGATGGTCATCCTCCTCGCCGGCCTCCAGCAGATCCCCGGCGAGCTCTACGAAGCCGCCGAACTCGACCGTGCCTCCCGCTGGCAGCAGTTCCGGCACGTCACCCTGCCCGGCATCCGCGGCACGCTCGTCTTCGTCGCCATGCTCACCTCGGTGCTCTCCTTCCGCGTCTTCGACCAGGTCTACGTCCTGATCCGCGGCGGCGGCCTCGACGAGGACGCCACCCGCACCGTGATGTACCAGGCGGTCACCACCGCCTTCGACCAGAACAACATCGGCCAGGCAGCGGCGATCACCGTCGTCTTCTTCCTGATCGTCGTCGCCCTGACCGTCGTCCAGCGCCGCGTCGTCCGGCCCGACAACGAGGACTGACCATGAGCACGAACACGGGCGGCCTGACCCGCACACCCATGCGCCGCTTCCTCGACTACGCCGTCCTGTCCGTCCTGGCCTTCGTCTTCGCGCTGCCCGCCATCTATCTGTTCATCGGCAGCCTCAAGCCGTCGGACGAAGTACTGGACGGCCTCTCCGGCTTCCTCCCCACGAACCTGTCCTTCGACAACTACACCGCCGTCCTCGACAGCCTGAACTCCGACAGCACCGGCTACTTCTGGCGCTTCATGGGCATCTCGCTGCTGCTGGCGTTCGTCGTCGTCACCGGCGGCCTGTTCGTCAACTCGATGGCGGCGTACGGGCTGTCACGCCTGAAGTGGCGGGGCCGCAACGCCGTCTTCACCCTCGTCCTGCTGCTGATGCTGATCCCGTTCGAGTCGGTGGCGGTCCCGCTCTTCTACCTGTTCAACGACCAGCGCAACACCCTGTTCATCCTGGCGCTCCCGTTCATCGCCAACGCCTTCTCGGTCTACCAGTTCCACACCTTCTTCCGCTCGATCCCGCCGAGCATCGAGGAAGCCGCCCGGCTGGACGGCGCGGGGCCCTGGCGCACCTTCTTCGCGATCATCGTCCCCATGTCGAAGCCGGCCTTCGCGTCCGTGGCGATCCTGACCTTCCTCACCCAGTGGGGTTCGTTCCTGTGGCCGGTCCTGATGGTCTCCGACCCGTCGGTCCGCCCGCTCCCGCTGGAGATGAGCGTCTTCCAGGCCCAACTGCCCCCGGACTACGGCCAGACCCTCGCCTTCGGCGTGCTCCTCGTCCTGCCCGTACTGATCGTCTTCGTCTTCTTCCAGCGGTGGTTCGTCCAGGGGGTGGCCAGCTCCGCGGTCAAGGGCTGAGGGTCACCGCGGCGGTTCCGGGGACCAGACAGGGACCGCCGATCCATGGATCAAACCTCCTCTCCCACCCCACTCAGCCGTCCGCCGCCCGGCCCGCGCGCCCCTGAACAGGCGCTGTCGGCCCCGGTCACGAGCGGCCCGTGAGGTAGGGGGTGTGTGTCTGCCGGTTCAGTCTGGCCGCCGCCGGGGCCGACAGTTCGGCGGCCGTGGCGCGGGACGCGGCCGCGCGGCCCGCCTGGCCCAGGGTGTCGGCCAGGCGGGAGTGGGCCAGCCAGTTGTAGGGGCTGTGCGGGCTCAGGCCGGTGCGTTCGCCGAGGAGGAGGCGGGTCAGGTCGGGGCGGGGCGCGCGCAGAGTCGACTCCAGCAGGGTGCGCTGGACGGCGTCCCGCTGGGCGTGGCTGCCGCCGAAGGTGTGGACCTCGCGGCGGATCGGCCAGAGGAGGTCCACCACGGTCGTGTGGTCGCCCTGGGCGTAGGCCAGGAGCGCCTCGCAGACGGGCAGGCCGACCTTGGCCGTCATGGTGTGGTTGGTGGTCCAGGGCCCGGTGGCCTCCGTCAGCCAGCGGCGGCGGTCGGCGATGAGCGCCTCCGCCTCCCGGAAGCGGCCCGCGCCCGCGTACGCCATCACCGCGTGGACGTCGTTGAAGGCGTAGAACGGCGGGTCCTGGCGGGCGGCCCACGCGTCGGCCAGCGGCTGCCAGCGGGCGTCCTGGTCCCGGTCGGCGAGGAGGAAACGCCACAACAGGGAGGCGGCGTCCAGCAGTTCCATGACGAAGCCGGTCGAGTCCTTGTGGTGGAGCACGGCGTCGTAGATCCGGGTGGCCGTGTCGGGGACGTCCGCCTCCAGGGCGTACAGGGCGTAGTGCCACCAGTTGTGCACGGTCAGCAGATTGCCGCTGGACCAGTCGTCGAGGCGGGCGTCGAGGAAGTCGACACCCTCGGCGAAGCGGCCCCGCATCTCGTGGACGTGCACCACCGCGTGGATCGACCACACGTCGTGGGGGTTCTGTTCGACGGCGGACAGCGCCATCTCCTGGGCGCGGTCGTAGTGCCCCGACTCCTCCAGGCCGAACGCGTACATGCCCATCAGCGGGCCGCGATGGGGCTCGTCGTCCGGCCAGGCGGGCAGGGCCCCGCCGATCCTGTCCCGCAGCAGCGTCGCGTCACCGGTGAAGAAGTCGAGCTGGTGGCCCACCGCCAGCGCCAGCGGGTCGCGGGGGCACTCCACGAGGAGTTCCGCCAGACGGCGGGAGGCGCCGCGCAGGTCCCCGTCGAGCCAGGCGCCCGCCGCCGCCATGTGCAGGCGTTCGCGGCGGGGGAGCGCGGTGTGGTCCAGGCCCGCGGCGAAGTCGGCGAAGGCGCGGCGTGCCTCGGCGGCGTCGCGTGCCTCGGTGCCGAGGACGCCCAGGTATGCCGCGAACGCCTGGGCCAGCGGTGAGGCCGGGGCGGCCGTGACGGCGTCCGTGACCGCGTCGGGCAGTTCGGGGCGGAAGAAGAGGAGGGCCTCCACGGCCCGGTCCAACCGCTCCGCCCCCTCGGCGGTGCACTCGTACAGGCGGTTGCCGTACCGGTCGGTCGTCACCATGGCAGCTCGTCTCCGGGGCGGGGTCGGGTCGTCCCCCTCATCCAAGCCACCGGCGCGCCGCGCGGTCCACCATGAACACGCGATGCTTCTCGGCACGCCCCCGTGCGCCCTGGCGGGCGCCCCGGGGGGCGAGTCGCGGGGGCGGCCGACTTTTCTCGCCCCCGCCGCCCTACCCGTCCCGCCCCACAGGGGCTCCGGCCCTGGGGCGGGTGGGTTCGTGCACGGCGAACACCCGGGCCGGGAAGCCCGAACCACCCTGCGGCTTCGGCCAGGTGGCGACGATCAGGGCGCCTGCCTCGGGGACCCGGTCGAGGTTCGTCAGGAGTTCCAGCTGCCAGCGGTCGCGGCGCAGGACGTACGCCTCCAGGCTGTGGTCGCCGGCGGAGACGGCGAGCCCCGGGTCGGTGTCGGACTGCTCGTGGCCGACGGCGGTGACACCCGCCTCCTCGAACAGATACCGCAGGACCTCGGCAGACCAGCCCGGTGTGTGGCCGACACCCGCCTCGTCGCGGTTGGCCATCGCCACCGGGTCGGGCCAGCGGCGGCTCCAGCCGGTGCGCAGGGCCACGAACGAACCGGACGGGACAGGGCCGTTGCGCCGCTCCCAGCTCGCCACGTCGTCCAGGGTGGGGGTGGCGTCGGGGTCCGTCCCGACCCGGGCGGCGATGTCGAGCACCACCAGCGGCAGGACCATCTCCTCGACCGGGATCCGGTCCAGAGTGCGGGCCCCGGCGACGAAGTGCGCGGGCGGGTCGACATGGGTGCCCCACTGGCCGACCAGGGTGTAGCGGTGCACCGTGAAACCGTCGCCCCGGTCGAGGTCGAAGGGCGTCTCGCGCCGCTCGTCGCCGAAGCCGGGGAAGTGCGGCTGCCCCGGCCGGAAGGCATGGGTGAGGTCCGTGAAGACCGCCTTCCCGGTCAGCGCGCGGTACGCCGACCACAGCCGGGGCTCGGGCACGATCGAGGTCACCGGGTGTTCTCCAGGAGGGGGCGCGGGGAGTCCTCCCGTACGGGCTCGGGGGTGGTCGCCTCCTTGGCGGTCACCGCCCCCTGCCTCCGGGTCAACCCCACACCCACCAGCACGACGGCCATCCCCAGCACCACCCGCATACTCAGGTCCTCGCCCAGCACGACCGCCCCCAGCAGCACGGACACCACCGGCAGCAGATAACCGACGACGGCGGCGTTGGTCGCGCCCTCGTCGTTGATGATCCGGTACGTGAGATGGAAGGTGATCGCCGTGCAGAAGACGCTGAGGACGACGGCCGCGACCACGACCGTGGGCCCGGGGTCGATCGACTCCAGGCCGCCGATCGGCATCGCGAGGGCGGTCAGTCCGCCGGCGGCGACGAGTTGGGCGGCGGAGAGCGAGATCGTGGGAGTGCCCCTGCGGACCAGGGTGCGGCCCATGTACGTGAACGCGACGGCGTAACTGGCGGCCGCGCCCAGGATCGCGAGGGCGCCCCAGCCGGTGGCCCCGGTCGTCTGCCAGGGCGCGAAGATGACGATCGTGCCGGTGAAGCCGAGCAGGAGACCCGCCAGCCGTACGGGCCGCAGCCCGCGCTCCGAGCCGAGGGCGAGACCGAGGGCGATCGACCAGAGCGGGGTGGTGGCGTTCAGGACGCCCGCGAGCCCGGAGTCGACGGTCTGCTGGCCCACGCTGAACAGGGCGAACGGCAGGGCGTTGCAGAAGAAGGCCGCGACGACGATGTGCCGCCAGACGGCGACGCCCCTCGGCATCCGGTGCCCCGTCGCGTAGCAGGCGACGACGAGGACGAGCGCGCCGAGGACACAGCGCGCGAACGTGACCTGGAGCGGGGAGAGCCCGCGCAGCGCCAGCTCGATCCAGAGGAAGGTCGAGCCCCACAGCAGGGCGAGCACGGCCACCCGTAATCCGCCCCACAGACTCCGCGTACCGCCGCTGTCGCTCATGGTGCCTCCCTCATTCATTCGTCCGGTGGTTCGGTGGTTGTTCTCGTCCCTGTCCTACGAAGGTGCCTCAGTCGAGCTTTGAGGACAAGCAAATGGTTCTACTCATACTGTTAAGCTCAGCTACATGCTTGATGTGAGGCGACTGCAGGTCCTGCGCGCGGTGGTCACCAGCGGCACGGTCACCGCCGCCGCGGCGCACCTGGGCTACACCCCGTCCGCCGTCAGCCAGCAGGTGGCGGCGCTGGAGAAACAGGCCGGTACGGCGCTGCTCGAACGGGTCGGCCGCGGGGTGCGCCCCACGGCGGCGGGGCTGCTGCTCACCGAGCACGCGGCGCTGATCAGCTCGGCGGTGGCCCAGGCGGAGACCGCGCTCGCCGACCTCCGCGCCGGACGCACCGGCCGGCTGTCGGTCCGCTACTTCGCCACGGCCGGCTCCACGCTGGTGGCGCCCGCCCTGGCCAGACTCCGCGCCGAGCATCCCGGCGTCCGCGTCGACCTCGAACTCACCGACCCGGAGGACCCGTTCCAGGAGGTGGCCAGGGGCCGGGCCGACCTCGCCGTGGTGGTCCAGGCACGGGACGGCGTCGGCGACGGCTTCCGGCTCGTCCACCTCCTCGACGACCCGTACGCGGCCGTACTGCCCCTCGGTCATCCGCTCGCCGCCAAGGCCGTGATCGACCTGCACGAGCTGTCCGGCGAGCAGTGGGTCGGCAGCGAGCCCCCCGGCCCCTGCCTCGAACCCGTCATCGACTCCTGCGCGGCGGCCGGCTTCAGCCCCGACTTCGTCATCCAGAGCGAGGACTACGCCACCGCCCAGGGCTTCGTCGCGGCCGGTCTCGGGGTCGGTCTGATGCCGCGGCTCGGGCTGCGGGGCCGGCACCCCGGCGTCGTCGTACGTCCGGTCCGCAACCCCGAGCCGGTCCGGGTGATCTCGGCCGCCGCACGGGTGACCGCCCTCGAACAACCCGCTCTGCGCGGCCTGTTGGACGCGCTGCGGGACGCGGCCGCCACGGCCGACCCGCCCGATGAGCCCCGGGCGGACTGACCCCGGCCCGCGGGGGCACTGACCTGCGGGGCACTGACCTGCGAGGCGCGGGCCTGCGGTGCGCGGGTCTGCCGTGCGCGGGTCTCCGGTGCGCGGGTCTGCGGTGCGGGCGTAAGGGACGCATGTCAGGCGCCCCGGGGGGCCGCTACGGCGGTCAGGGTCACCACGCTGGCGAAGATCTCCTTGCCGTTCTGCCGGGCGCTGATCCGCACCTGGCCGGGGTCCGCCAGCTGCTCGGCCTCCACCCAGCAGGGGACGTCCATCTCGGCGTAGCGGACGAAGTCGGAGTCCATGCCGGTGACCGTCACCGTGTCGGGGTGTGCCGTGGCCAGGGCCGCCTGGCGGGCGGCCTCAAGAAGCAGCATGCCCGGGGCGTGGTCCACGAGGTGGTCGAAGAGGATGGGGTGCGTGGTGTCGACCCGCAGTTGCCAGCGGTCGGGGCGGTCGGTGGCGGCGAGCACCACGTCCTCGAAGCGGTCACGGCCGAACGGCGTGAGACCGGCCGGCGGCGGCAGCGGCACGGCGCGCGCGGTGGCCGCGGTCGCGTCGGCGTACGGGCCGCGGAGCCGGTTGTAGACCGTGCGGTCCTGGATGGTGAAGCGGGAGTGTGCCGAGGCCAGGTGCCGGCCGGCGCGCTCGACGTCTACTCTCAGGGATATCGCGGCGGCGCGCTCGCGACGGTACGTCACCTCGGGGCAGGTGATGTGCAGTTCCAGCTCGGCCGGGTCGCCGTCGGCGTACGCGGCCGCCGGGTCGAGGCTCCAGCCGAAGTCCTTCCACAGCAGCTGATGGCCGAACGGCACCTGGTAGGCGCCGTGGGACAGCAGCGGCAGCGTCTGGCGTACCGTCTCGCTGAGCAGAAGCGGGTCGTGCAGACCCAGGAGGTTGACGTAGAACGGGTGCGTGGCGGGCCAGGCGGCGGTGACGGTGAAGGCGTCGGGCGCGGTCTGCCGCCAGTCACGCAGCAGTACTTCGTCCTGGTTCGACTTGTGGGTGAAAGCGGTCGAAACCGTCTCAAAACGGTTTTCAAGCGTGGGCTGGGCAAGGCTGATGGACATGGTTGTTCCCCCCTGATGCGGTGACTCTCCGATGGGCACGCGCAGGTGAAGCGAAGGCGCTCGCAGTGACAGGGCGGCGCCGACGTGAATAAAATAGAGGTCGTTCTTTTTGTTTGTCTACGGGTATGAGGGAGTCCGCTGATGGCGCGACAACGGCAGGAACGTGCGGAGCGGACGCGGGCCGCGCTCATCCACGCGGCTGCGGAGGTGTTCGACCAGGCCGGATACCACGGCGCGGGTCTGAACGCGATCCTGCAGCGGGCGGGCATCACGACCGGAGCCATGTACTTCCACTTCAAGTCGAAGGAGGAGCTGGCCCGCGCGGTCATCGTCGACCAGGCCGCCGAGTTGCAGTGGCCCCGCGACAAGAAGGGTCTGCAACAGCTGATCGACGTGTGCCAGTACCTGGCCGTGGAGATGCGCTCGAACGTGCTGTTCCGGGCGGGCGTACGGCTGGCCGTCGAGCAGAGCGAGGTGAACCTCCTCGACTACTCGATCTACGACTGGTGGGCCGAGCAGTTCGGTGCGCATCTGGCGGAGGCGCGTGAGCTCGGGCAGCTGCATCCCGATGTCGACGAGGGTGCGTTCCCGCAGGTGCTCGTCGCCGCGTACACCGGGACGCAGATCATGTCGCGGCTCGCCACCAACCGGGCCGACCTGCCCGAACGCATAGAGAACATGCTGCGATGTCTGCTGCCGGCCGTCGCGCCGGCGGAGGTCGTCGCCACGCTGGAGTTCCCCGGGAACGGCGGGGAAACGACTCCATGAGCTCTGTCCGGGTGGTGCTGACGGGCTCGACCGGGTTCGTGGGGCGGGCGGTGCTCGGCGCTCTGCTGCGCGAAGGGGGCGCGGGCGGACGGGACGTCGAGGGCGGGCGGGACGTCGAGGTGCGTGCCGTGGTCCGTACGGTCCCCGCCGACGCCGGGGTGTCGGCGGGCGTGGAGTGGGTGCGGGCGGATCTGTCGGACCCGGCGTCGCTCGACGGTGTGGCGAGCGGCGCGGATGTCCTCGTGCATCTCGCCTGCCGGGTCGACGGCGACGCCGAGGAGTGCGAGCGGACGAACGTCGGCGGCACCCGGGCGATCGTCGCCGAGGCGCGGCGGGCCGGGGTGGGGCGCGTCGTCCAGCTGTCCACGGCGGCGGTGTACGGGCCCGGGCCGCACCGGGGCATACCCGTCGACGGGGTCACGCCGGCGCCGGTGTCCGCGGCCAGCCGTACCCGGTTGGCGGCGGAGCGGCTCGCGCTCGACGCGGGCGGGGTGGTGCTACGGCCCGGTCTCGTGCTCGGGGCCGGGGACCGTTGGGTCGTGCCCGCGCTCGGTGAACTGCTGCGGCGGGTGCCGACGGCCTGGGACGGCGGGCGGGGGCAGGTGTCCGCGGTGGACGTCGGGGACCTGGCCCGGCTGGTCAGCGCCCTTGTGTCGATGCCGGACGACGTGCCCTCCGGGGTGTATCACGCCAGCCATCCGGTGCCGGTACGCAACCGCGACCTGATGGCCCGGCTCGCGGAGCTGGACGTACTGCCGTCGGCGACCGGTGACCTGCCGTGGGACCAGTGCCTGGCGCGCCTGCGGGAGACCCCGGGCCGCATCAGTGAACGACAGTTCGAGCTGCTGGCCCGCGATCACTGGTACGAGAGCGAGGAGATCTGGCGGCTGACGGGCTGCACACCCGGGCCGGGGCCGCTGGAGCGGTTGGGTGGGGCGGCGGGGTGGTATCGGGGGTGGCTCGGGGGCGGATGAGGATGCGGGTTGCCGGGTTGCCGGGTTGCCGGGTTGCCGGGCTGTGGGGCTGCCGGGCTGTGGGTCGGTGCCGGGGCTTCCCGGCGGGGGCGCGCCCCCGCGGCTGCCGCCCGGTTGCGGCTGAGGCTCGGTTGTGCGGCACCCGGCGGCTTCGGCTGGGCGGGGGTGGGTCGCGCGGCCCGGCGCTCACGGGGTGCCGCTGCGCCCACCCGTGCCGCCCCTGGCGGCACGATTGCCCGCAGTTGGGGTGGGGGTGGGGGAAGTGCCGGTACACGGTCATGGGCGACACACCCGCGGCCTTGGGCGACGTCGGTCACGGTCGCCGCGGCCTTGGGCGACGTCGGTCACGGTCGTCGCGTCGTAACCGCGCTCGCTGAACGATGAGCATGACCCTGGCCAACCAGCTCGGGGCCCGGGGAATCACAGTGAACGCGGTTGCCCAGGGAGCCACCCGGACGGTGACCAACGGGGCAGCCTTCGAGGCGCCGGGACTCGCCGAACTCATCGCCGGCACGACGGCGCTCGCTCGGCCGGGCGGGCCCGACGACGTCGCGGACGTGGTCGCGTTCCTCGCCTCCGACACGGCGCGCTGGACCACCGGGCAGGTCATCGACGCGAGCGGCGGCCTGTTCCTCGGCACGCGAGTCTGAGCGGAGGAGGGGCGGCGCTGTCACCCCGACACGCCCAACTTGGCCAAGTGGTTGCCGAGTTGGGCATGCGGGGTGTCCGTGCGGGCAAGCGGCGGTACGTTCGCAGGACTGGGGGCCGGGCCCTCTCGTCCCGTGAACGAAAGAACGGCGGGCGGGAGCGCGACGACGGGTCCCCACCCCCGGTGCCCGGAGCACGCATCGCCGTCCGGTGTCCCGTGGGAGCCAGTTCCCGTGACGGATACCGAGGTCAAGCCCATGGTGAAGCAGGTGAGAGCGGAACGCACCCGGCAGGCGCTGATCGCGGCGGCGGCCATCGAGTTCGACCGGCAGGGGTACGCCGGTACGTCGCTGTCCGCCGTGCATCGGGCCTGCGGGGTGACGATGGGAGCGCTCACCTTCCACTTCCCCGCCAAGGCGGACCTGGCCACCGCCGTCTGCCACGAGGCCGAGGACGTCACCCGTCGGGCGCTCGCACGACTCGCCCCGGCGAGTGCCCTCCCCCCGGTCGCCGAGGTCACCTTCGCCGTGGCCCGGCTGCTGGACGAGGAGGTCACCGTCCGCGCCGCGGCCCGGCTCACCCAGGAGCAGGCCGTCCCCTCCCGCTGGCGCACGGTCTGGCGCGCCGCGTTACGGGAGTCCGTGGCCCCGGCCCGCGAACGGCCCCGCCCCGGACCCGAGCCCGAAGAACTGGAACTGCTCGCGGTCTACCTCACCGCGGGCGCCGAAGCGGCCCTGCGCGCGGGCCGCACCGGCAAGGAGGTCCGGACCGACCTGGAGTGCCTGTGGGCGCTGGTGCTCGATCCCGGGCCGTCGATCACCGCCGAGGCGTGTCCACCGGGTGCGGGCGAGTGTCCGACGGGCGCCGACAACCCGTGTCCGGTCGGCGCCCCTCCCTCACCCACGCCCACGCCCGCACCCTTCTCCTCTTCCTCGATCGCTTCGAAAAGGCTCACTCCATGACTCGACGCTGCGCGCTCGTCACCGGCGGTTCCCGGGGCATCGGTGCCGCCATCGCGACCGAACTCGCCGCCACCGGGCACCGCGTGGCCGTGCACTGCCGTGCCGACTCCGCCGCCGCGAAGGCCGTGCTGGACACCCTGCCCGGCACCGGCCACGCCTTCGTCACCGGTGATGTCGGCGCACCCGGCGCGGCCCGGGAGATCATCGACTCCGCGGTCGAACAGCTGGGCACGGTCGACGTCCTCGTCAACAACGCCGGCGTCCACACCGAACAGCCCGTCGCCACCACCTCGTACGAGGACTGGCGGGCCGACTGGCGGCGCCTGGTCGACGTCAACCTCCTCGGCCCCGCCGATCTCATCTGGCACCACGTCGACCACCTCCGCCACCGACTTCAGGGCCCCCAGGGCGCGCGCATCGTCAACGTCGGCTCACGCGGCGCCTACCGCGGCGAACCCGACGCCCCGGCCTACGGCGCGACCAAGGCCGCCCTGCACGCGCTGACCCAGTCGCTCGCCCAGTCGCTGGGCCCGCTCGGCATCGCGGTGACCGCCGTCGCCCCGGGATTCGTCCGCACCGACCTCACGGAACCCATGCTCGTCGGGCCCGCCGAGGAGGACGTACGCCGGCAGAGCCCGCTCGGCAGGATCGCCGTGCCCTCGGACGTCGCGGCCGCCGTGGCCTGGCTGAGCAGCGTCGGGGCCGAGTGGTGCAGCGGCACCGTGATCGACGTCAACGGCGCCTCCCACCTGCGCTGACCCTCACCTCCCGACCACCTATGAACGGAGACACCGTGCGCGCCGCGCTTCTGCAGATCGCCGTACGACCGGACGAACCCGTCGCCGAGCGACGCACCCGCGTGGCCGGCCTCGTCCGCGCGCAGCACACCGCCGACCTCGTGCTGTTGCCGGAACTCTGGACGGTCGGCGCGTTCGCCTTCGACACGTTCCGCGAGCAGGCCGAGCCTCTCGACGGGCCCACGGCACGGGCCATGGGCGAGGCCGCGGCCGCCGCGCGGGTCTGGCTGCACGCGGGCTCGATCATCGAGCGCGGCCCGGGCGACACCCTGTACAACACCTCCCTGGTGTTCGCCCCCGACGGCACCCCGCACCGGACGTACCGGAAGATCCACCGCTTCGGCTTCGACCGCGGCGAGGCGACCCTGCTGGCCAGGGGGGACGAGACGGTCACCGCCGTGCTCGACGTCCCCGGGACGGCCGGACCCACCGCCGGACCCACCGCCGGACCCACCGCCGGACCCACCGCCGGACTCACCGCCGGGCTCGCCACCTGCTACGACCTGCGCTTCCCCGAGCAGTTCCGGCTGCTGGTGGACGCCGGTGCCGAACTGTTCCTCGTCCCGGCAGGCTGGCCCGCCGCCCGCCGCGCCCACTGGTCACTGCTGGCCCGCGCCCGAGCCGTCGAGTCCCAGGCGTACGTCCTCGCCTGCGGTACGGCCGGCACACACGCCGGGGTCGAACAGGCCGGGCACAGCGTCGTCGTCGACCCGTGGGGTGAAGTCCTCGCCGAGGCCGGCCCGGGGGAGGAGACCCTCGTCGTCGACCTCGATCCGACCCTCGTCGCGAAGACCCGCGCCGAGTTCCCCGCCCTTCGCGATCGAGTGCTCGGTGTGCCCGCGCCCCGGTGACCGAGCCCCGGCGACAGGTGCCGCCCGCCCCGCGAGTACCGGGGCGGGCGGCACCTGTCGTCTGTCCCCGACGAGGGCCACTGACGCCTCCAACTACCGCTCTCCACAAGGTGGTTGGGTAATTTCCCCCGCCCCCTTGCGGCCCACGCGGCAGACGTGTAACACTCTTTCGCGAGGCAGTCTGCCCACTTCCAGGAACCCTTCGAAGAGCTCCAAGAGCTCCAGGTTTTCCCTCAAGGGCCCTCGCACTGCCGTCGCGTCGCCATCGAGCGGCGCTTTTTTTGTTTCCCACGAAGGTGAGGCGACCATGGCCGACCCGACCCCCTCACAGTCCCGCCCGGAACGGTGCGCGTCCCACCGCTGTCGCCGGGCGGCCCGTTCCGAGGCGCTGCGGCGCAGGCCCGCCGCGCCCGGCTCCCGGCTCTGCGGATCGTGCGGGCGCGCCCTCGCGGCCGACCTGGCGGCGCTGCCCGCACTCCACCACGAGAGCGAGCAGCAACTCGTACTCCCCGCACGCCAGGCGGGCCTCGCCCGGGTCACGGGCCACCGCCCGGACGCGCCGCCCGTGAGCGACGCGGCGCTGGAGGCCCGCCACGACGCCGTCGTACGCCTGGCCTCCTGGGCCCGGCTCGTGCTGGACGAGAGCGCGGACGCGGCCACCGGGGCACCGCCCGGCCGTACGGTCCCCGAACTGGCCGCCTTCCTCCACCGGCACGTCGGCTTCCTGGCCGCCCACCCCGCCGCGGGCCCGGCGGCCGACGAGATCGCCCAGGTGGCCACCGCCCTGCGGCTCGTCGTGTCGCCGCCCAAGCCCGAACTGGTACCGCTCGGCCGGTGCGTGGAGCCCGGCTGCGACGCCGAGGTGTCGCTGCCCGGGCGCGGCGGCGACGACCTGGTGCTGCGCGGACCGATGTGCGGCGCGGGACACGTACTCACGCCACGCCAGTGGCTTCTTCTGAACCAGCGTCAATCAGCAGCGACAATCCAGGAGTCGGCATGAACAACGACGTGCACACCCCGCGCGGCAAGCGCGTCCCCACCTCGCTCGCCGCCCTCGCCCTCGGCGTCCGCGAGGGCACGATCCGCCAGTGGGCCCGCCGAGGCAAGATCACCCGGTACGGCACCAAGCGCCAGGCCCTGTACGACCTGAACGAGCTGACCGCGCTCGCGGCCGGCGAGAGCGCCACGTAACAGCGTCCGGCACGACGTAACAGCACCCGGCATCCCGTAACACCCCACACCCACAGCACCGTTCGGCCCCGCCGCGCGGTGCTTTCGCATGCCCGAACACGGGCGGCACCTGAGGAGAGACCACAGTGGAGACACCCCAGACACCCCAGACACCCCGCGCGACCGCCCAGGACGCACCCGAGGCAGCCCAGTGGCAGCAGCACTGGCAGGCCCGCCGCGACCCCTTCGTCGAGGAGTGCTTCCGGGCCCGCGAGAGCCTGCTCGCCGATCTGAAGGACCCGGCCGCCGCACAGGCCCGCGTCCTGGACGACCTCATCGACATCGGCGCCAGCTCGCTGCACTGGAAGGAGGAGGGGTACGACGTCATCGCCGCCGACCCGGGCACCTTCCGTTCCGTGCTGCCGATCATGCGCTACAACGACTTCGTCGAGCAGATCGACCGGGAGACCCGCACCAAGGGCGGCATCCTCTCGTGCAGCCCCGTACTGCGCTGGCTCAAGACCAGCGGGACGACGGGCACCCCCAAGCGCGTCCCGTACACGCTGCACTGGCTGCTGAAGTACCGGATCCCGGCGATGAAGGCCATGTGGGGCACCTACCTGGAGCACCACCCGGAGATCCTCGCCCACCCCTGGGCCACGCTCGACACCCAGACCGTCCGCGAGGACGTGTACGACTTCGTGCACGGTGTCGAGCACCAGGCGATCAGCAACCGGCATCCGCAGATCAACAGCCGGGACTGGAACCCGCCGTGGTACGAGTCCCCGTGGTTCGGCCCCGACACGCCCACCAGCCACGCCGGGCGGATGTACCACCGCGTACGGCACCTCGTCGGCAAGGACCTGCACTACATCTCGGCGATCAACCCCAGCACCCTCGTCTCACTGCGCGACCTGATCGCCGAGCACGGTGCCGAGCTGGTGCGCGACCTGCGCGAGGGCACCCTCCGAGGCAGGCCATGGACCGAGCCCGACGAGAAGGCCGCGCTGCACCTCGAACATGCCCTGGCCAAGGGCGAGTTCAGCCTCGTCGACGTCTGGCCGTCACTCACCCTCTACAGCTGCTGGCTGTCCGCCTCCGCCGAGCTGTACCGGCCGCGCCTGGACGCCGTACTGCCCGGTGTCGCCAAGCTGCCGTTCATGAGCTGCGGCACCGAGGGCGTCACCACCATCCCCGTGGACGACACCCTGGAGAGCCAGCCGCTCGCCATCAGCCAGGCGTACTTCGAGTTCGTCCCCGCCGACGTACCGCTCGGCCGGCTCCTCGACGCCGGCGAGACGGTCGAGACCCTGCTGTACGACGAGGTCGAGGCGGGCCGCGACTACCACCTGATCATGTCCCAGGGGAACGGCCTGTACCGACTGTGGACCGGCGACATCTACCGCGTCGACCGGATCGTCGACGGCACGCCCTGGGTCCACTTCACCCATCGCGACGGCGTCTACCACTCCTTCACCGGCGAGAAGATCACCGAGGGCCAGGTCACCCAGGCCATCCGGCAGGGCCTCGAAGGCAGCGGCCTCGACACCGGCCTCTACATGTGCGGGCCGCGCTGGGACGAGCCGCCGTCCTACACCGTCGTCGTCGAAGTCCCGGCCCCCGGCGCCGAGTTGGACCGGGAACTGTCCGCCGCCATCGACCGCGAGCTGTCCGTCATCAACATCGAGTACGCCTCGAAGCGGGACAGCGGCCGGCTCGCCGGCCTCCGGGTGCGGACCGTGGCGCAGGGCGCGATCGCCGCGTACGTCGAGTCGCGGCGGCAGCAGGGCAACGCCACTCAGTACAAGTACAAGCCGTTCCAGAAGGACATCGACTTCGTCGACGCCGTCGTCCCCCACTGACCTAACCGCTTTAACCGGTTACCGAACAAGGAGAGCTGACCATGCTGGAAACCCTCAGGCCCCCGCAGAACACCCGCCGAGAGATCGTCGACGTCCGGTGCGACGACGGCACCCGGCTCGCCCTGCACGTATGGCGGCCGGAGCAGATCAAGGGAGCCGTCTTCTACTTCCACGGACTGCAGAGCCACGCCGGGTGGCTGTGGGAAGTGGGCCCGCAGTTCGCCGACAACGACATCGCGTTCTTCGTCCTGGACCGGCGCGGCAGCGGTATCAGCCCGGGGGAGCGGAGCGAGATACCGGACGTCGACACCGTCCTCGGCGACTACGCGAAGGCCGTCGCGTTCGTCCGGGGGATGATCGGCGACACCGTACCCCTGTCCCTGTTCGGGCACTGCCTCGGCGGCTCCTTCATGGCGGCCCTGATGAGCTACGAGGGGTTCACCACCTCGTACGACGCGGCCGTGTTCTGCTCGTCCTGGCTCGGCCGGATGCACGCCACGCTCGACGCGGACACGCGCGAGGCCATCGCGGCGGACACGAGCGAGGAGCCGTGGGACGCGGGGCTGCGGGCCGCCGACTTCACCGACGAGATCAAGTACCAGCACTTCATCGACCACGACGACCTGGCCGTACGGCAGTTGACACGGCGGTCGCGGGCCGTGCTGCTGGAGCTGGAGCGGCTGTATCTGACGCGCGGGCGTACGACGGCCCGGGTGCCCGCCGCCACCTTCGTCTCCGGGATGACCGACCCGATCGTCGACCTCGACGCGGCTCACTCCGTCTTCCAGGACCTGGTCTCCGGGCGCGGCTCGATCATGAAGTTCCCCACGGACAAGCACTATCTCTTCTACACCGACGTCAGCGGCGACCTGGTCGACTGGACGTCGACGTACACCCTGCTCCAAGGGGTGAACCGTGGCGCCTGAGCCCGGGAGATCCGGAGGACGGGCCCGGCTGTACCACGTAGAGCTGCCCATGCGGACGCCGTTCGACCATCCCGCCGCCCGGCGCCGTACGTCCGACAGCCTGGTCCTGAAGCTCTCGGCCGACGGCGTGGACGGCATCGGGGAGTGCGCGCCCCGCTCGTACGTCACCGGCGAGACCACCGCGAGTGTGCGCACCGCGCTCGAACAGGTCGACTTCGCCGCGCTGTTCGCGCTGCTGACCGGCCGCGATCCGGAGGAACTGCTCGGCCTGCTGCACCGGGACGGCTTCGCGCGGACCTTCGGGATCGACGGCGGCAACAATCTGCTCTGCCTACTGGAGACGGCCGTGCTCGACTGGCTGGGGCGGCGGCTGGGGCGGGGCGCGCGCGAGCTGCTGCCAGGGGGAGAAGGCGGAACGTCACCGTCCTTGCCCGTCTCCCGGACGCCCGACTCCTTGCCCGTCTCCCAGGTGCTCGATCTCAGCCTGGACGCCGAGGAGTTCCTCGCCACCCGGGGGCCCTTCCACTTCGTCAAGATCAAGGCGTCGGACGACATCGAGCACGACGCCCGTACCGTCCGCACGATCCGCGACAAGCTCGGCGACGACGTACCGGTCATGGTCGACGCCAATATGTGCTGGACACCCGCGAACGCGGTCGACCACGCGCGTCGGCTGCGCGAGGCCGGCGTCGACTACGTGGAGGAACCGCTGCCCAAGGGCTCCTGGGAAGCCCTGCGCGTGTTGCGGCGCGACGGCGGGGTGCGGATCATGCTGGACGAGTCGGTGTGCACGGCCCGGGACGCCCGCACGGCGGTGGAGTCCGAGGCCTGCGACGCGTTCAACATCCGGGTGTCGAAGAACGGAGGGCCGCTGCCGGCCGCCGGGCTCGTCGAATACGCCCGGGAGAACGGGGTCCGCTTCCAGTTCGGGGTCCAGGTCGCCGAGGTCGGCCCGCTCATCAACTCGGGCCGGGCGCTGGCCTTCGGCCACCCCGACGCGCTCACCGTCGAGGCCGGACAGTCCGACCGTTTCTTCCCGGAGATGATCGTCGCCCCGCCCCCGGCCGTCGACCGCGACACCAACACCCTGTCACCGGCCGGCGGCACCGGCTGGGGCATGGACCTCGCCGCGAGCGCGGAGCGCTGGGCGGTACGGGATCTCTGAGCACGCCCCTCGCTCCTGGGCCTGCCATCTCTTCCCACTCGCACATCACACACACCGCACACCCATGCCCGAAAGGCGGAGCCATCATGACCGTACTGTTCGAATGCACCTACCGGGGCGACCGCTACTTCGGCCTCGGACTGCCCGAGGACGGGGAGCCGTTGCGTCTCACCCCGCTCGGGAACCTGGACCTGGGCAAGCTCCTCGTCGAGGGCGGTGACGTCGCCGTGCTGCTCGCCGCCGCCGAGACGGTGACCGTTCCCGCGAGCGAACACGACGCCGTGTCCTTCCGGCCGCCCCTGCTGCCCGACCACCCCGGTGACGCCATGGTCGGCGGCTTCATGCAGACCCACAACGTCAAGGTGGACGCGGACACCCCGAGCCAGCCGAACTGGTTCCTCAAGGGGCTCGGCGAGGTACTGAAGACCTCCGGGGAGGACCTGCGCGCACCCGTCGGGTCGGTCGCCCTCACCGAGGAGGCGGAGATCGTCCTCGTCTACGTCACCGACGACGACCACCGGCCCCGCTACGTCGGCCACACCTTCGGCAACGACCTCACCGACATCGGCCGCTTCCGCCGCCACCGCGGCCACCTCTCCTACGCGAAGCTGTGCGACGCGGCCGTGGCACCCTGGCTGTTCCTCGACGAGCCGCCGCGCCACGTCACCGGGCACGTCACGATCGAACGGGACGGCGAGCCGTGCTGGCGGGGCGAGTTCACCACCGGCACCAAGGCCCTGCACTACGGGCTCGACGACATCATGTCCGAACTGTTCTCCTACGACGCCCTGCTCACCCCCGGCCGCGTCCACTACGTCTACATCGGCGCCGACCGCAGCAGCTTCCACGACGGCCACCGCATGGCCGACGGCGACCGCGTCACGCTGGACTTCACGAGCCACGGCGTCACCCTCTCCAACACCGTGCGGTGTGCGTCGCCGGCGCTCGTGGCCGCCGCGCACGAGGTCTCGTGAGCCGGGGCGAGAGGGTGCGCAGGCTCAGCGACACGGAGGCCGCGTTCGCCTACGCCCACGCGCTCCCGCACGGCAGCGGCCGGCTCACCACCACCTTCACGGTCAACGGCGTCCTCGCCCCGGAGCGGGTGGAGCAGGCCGTGGAGCAGTGGGTACGAGGGCTGCCCCTGCTGTCGCTGCGGATCGAGGACACCGGGGGCGACGGGCTGTGGTTCCGGAAGGGGACGCGGGGCGCCTGGAGGGAGGCGGACGGGGAGCGGCTGTGGGAGCTGAGCGTCGGGCGGACCCCGGCGGGTGCGACCCGTTTCTCCCTCACCCTCCACCCCGCGATCTGTGACGGTTTCTCCGTCGGCCGCCTCGTACGGCCGTTGCTGGACGCCCTGTTCGCCGCGCCGGGTGCCCGTTCCGGGGAGCAGGAGCTGCCTCCCGACATCGACGGGCTCACCTATGAGGGCGGGGGCGCGTGCGTGTGCGGGGTGTGCATGCCTTCCGGGTCGCCGCGGCGGGTCAGGCGGGCCGTGACGTCGTACGGGGGAGGCCCTGACGGGGAGGTCGAGGAGCGGGGCCGTACGGGCGATGCCGTGACCCTCGCCCTGAGCCCGTACGCGAGCAGGCGGCTGCGCGACTGGTGCGGGGCGCGGCAGTTGACGGTGCGCGGGCTCCTGGCGACCGTGCTGGCCGACGCGCTCGCCCGGGAGAGCGGACGCACCGAGGTCACGGTCGCCACGGCGGTGTCCCTGCGGCGGAGCTACGCCGAGCGGGCGTTGATCACCGAACCGGGCTGTGTGCTGGGCGTGGTGCGGGCGGCGTTGCGGGCGGGCCCGGCCGGCGATCCGGTGGGCGGGGCCCGGGCGAACGCGGCGGCGCTGTGCGCGGCGGGGCGTGCGTGGCGTCCGGAGCGGCGGGCGCACGCCGCTGTCCGCCGGGCCGTGGAGCGGGCGGCGGCGGAGGAGGGCGCGGCGGAGCTGCGGGTCGTCGACGCCGGTTCGGTGGACACCGCGCTCGGCCCGCATGCCGGAAGGGTCACGGGGTTCCGGACCGTCGCGGCACACGGGGGGACGCGGCTCGGCGGCACCCTGCATCTGTCGTCGTTCAAGGGGGCGTTGACGGTGGCTCTCGCCGTTGCCGGGCCCTGGGCGGCGGTCGCCGAGCGGGAGCTGACCGAGGCGGCGCTGCTGCGTTCCGCTCTGCTGCCTGTGTAAAAGCGCAGGTAGGAGCCTTGTGGAGGTGCGGACTCCTCAAAGTCGTAGCCGGGGGTGGTCCTCTCGATTGAAAACAAAGAGTTCGTTCTCTATTTTTTTAGTGCGGGCCTCGAACCGGCGAGGCCCGCCCAGTGCGAACAGCCGAGCGATCGAGCAGTCGAGAGGAAGGGGACGCGTGATGGGGACGACGTTGGCGAACCGCCCCGCCCTCGACGCATTCGTCGCGGAGATCTTCGAACGGTTGCCCCGCGCCGACCAGCGCAGATGGGCCCATGTCTACACACGTGGCCTGCTGGTGACGCCGGGTCGCAAGACGGTTCGGCGGCTCGCGGCCTCCGTGTCCGACTCGACCACGGCCGCCCAGGCCCTGCACCAGTTCGTCAACGCCAGCCCCTGGGACTGGTCGCCGGTCCGCGCCCGCCTGGCCGACTGGGTCGTACGGCGGTCCCGGCCCCGCGCCCTGCTCCTCGGCTCGGCGGTGCTGCCCAAGCGCGGCGACCGCTCCTGCGGAGTGCACCGCCGCTTCGTCCCGCAGGACGGACGTACCGTCAACTGCCAGGTCGGCCTGGGCGCCTTCCTTGCCACGGACGACGCGACGGTCCCCGTCGACTGGCGTCTGCTGCTGCCCGGCGCCTGGTCCGAGGACCCGGAGATACGCGGCCGGGCCCGCGTCCCCGAGACCGTCTCCGGCGACCGGGGCTCGGCCGAGGCGCAGGCGTTGGACCTGGTCGACGCGGTCGGCCGGGGCCTGCCGGACCCGGACCCGCACGGCGTTCCGGTCGTGGCCGACCTGGTCGGCTTCGCGGACGCCGGTGCGCTGGTGGGCGGGCTGATCGCCCGGCGACGGCGGTTCGTGGTGGCGGTGCCCGGGGATCTCGTCGTGCTTCCGGACCGGGCGGCGGGTGGTGTGGCCGGGCGCGTCGTGCTCGGTGCGTACGGCCGTGCCGGGGCCGGTACGGCCGTGGCGCGGGCCGGCGCCGGTGCCGGTGCCGTGACCGCCGGGAACCTTCTCGCAGCCCAGCACGCCCGGCCGCCACTCCACCCCCCGGCGGCGGCCGAGCCGGACCCGGCACTCCCGCCGGGACCGGTGGCCGTGGCGACGGGGGTGGTCCGCCTCCCCGGCAACCCCGTCGCCCTCCGGCTGGTCTGCGAACGGTGGGGGGAGGGGGGCGCCGGTGCCGGTGGCTCCGGCGGCGTGCGGGTGTGGCTCACCGATCTGGTGGACCGGCCGGCGCGTGAGGTCCTGGCGCTGGCCCGGCTGTACACGGGGGCCGCCGACACGGTGGAGCGGCTGGCCGAGGACTTCGGGCTGCGTGCCTTCGAGGGGCGTTCGTACCCCGGCTGGCACCACCACATGACACTGGTCTCCGCCGCCTTCGCCTACGGCACCCTCGGCTCCGCCACCGGGCCGGGCAACCCGGCCCGGGCCTCACGGGGACCGAGGGCGGGCCGACCCCCGCGCGGGGCGCGAGGCGTCGCGGCACCGACGCGGAGTGCCGGAGCTCCGGGGCGGGGCTCGACGACTCCTGCGCGGGCGTCCACGTCCCCGACACGGCCTCCCGTGGTCTCGACGCGGCCTCCGCAGTCCTCGACGCGGCCTCCCGCAGCCTCGGCGCGCTTCCCGGCGGCTTCGACGCGGCCTCCGCAGTCCTCGACGCGGCCTCCCGCAGCCTCGGCGCGCATCCCGGCGGCTTCGACGCGGCCTCCGCAGCCCTCGACGCCATCCCCGCAGCCTTCGGTTTCCCCGGCCGGGCACCAGGCACCCCCGGCCACCCACCCGGCACCCCCGGCCCGGTACTCCACACCCAAATCCTGGCTGTCCTCCCCCTCCTCCCCACCCTCCTCACCAACCCCCGCGACCCCACCCTCGCGACCCCTCACCTCTCCGACACGAACGGGATGTTCCTGATGGCCCTTCCCAAAGCGTTCTGGCTGCTGTGGTTCGGGCAGACCGTCAGCCGGCTCGGGACGCTCGCCCCCGCCTTCCTCGTCCTCTACCTGGAGCAGGACGGCCTCGTCGCCCCCGGCACCACCCCGCTCGTCGTCGGACTCTTCGGCGCCGGTGTCGTGTTGTCCGGGCTGGTGGGAGGGGCGGTCGCCGATCTGATCGGGCCGCGCCGGACCATCGTCGCCGCCCAGCCGGTGACCGCCGCGATGGCCCTGCTGTTCGCCGTCGCCGACCATGTCGTCGCCCTCTGCGCGCTGGCACTGATCACCGGGTTCCTGTCGGCCGTGGACCGGCCGGCCGGGGCCGGGCTGATCTCCGCGATCGTTCCGCAGGAGCAGTTCTCGAAGGCGTACAGCCTCTTCCTCGTCGGCTTCAACATCGGCATGTCGCTGAGCCCGGTCCTCTCCGGGTTCCTGCTCGAAGTCAGCCCCGGCGCCCTGTTCGTGGTCTGGGCGGTCTCCAGCCTCCTCTACGCGGCCCTGGTGTTCGCGGTGCCCGCCGATCCGCCGCCCGTGCGGGACGCCGACCGGCCCGCCGGGGCCTCGGCCGCACTCAAGTCGGCCGCGCGCGGTATCGCCGAACCCTTCCGCACCCCCGTCCTGGTCGCCTTCCTCCTGCTGACCTTCCTGTTGGCCTGCATCTACCTCCAGGTCAACTCCGCGCTGCCGCTGGACATGCGGGGCAGCGGGCTGTCCGCCGGGGACATCGGGTTCGTGCTCGCCGTCAACGCCGTACTGTCCGTGCTGCTGCTGCCGCTCGTGCCCCGCCTCGTCGGGGGGATGCGTGCCCACGTCCCGCTGATCCTGGCCGCCGGGTTCATGGCCCTCGGCTTCGGCGGCAACGCCCTCGCCGACGACATGGTCACCTTCACGCTCGCCACCGTCGTCTGGACGCTCGGCGAGGTGCTGTGGGCCCCGATGTCCGCGACGTTCATCGCCGACCGCGCCCCCGCCGGACGCAGCAGTACCTACCAGGGCTCGTACTTCTTCGCCTGGAACGCCGCGTTCGTCGTCGGCAGCCCCGCCGGCCTCGCCCTCGCCCACGCCCACGGCTACGGATCGCTGTGGCTGTCGGTCCTGGGCCTCGGCCTGGTCGTGACGCTCGGCTTCGCCCTGCTGCCGAGGCTGACCGGGTTCGCGACGAAGCCCGGCTCCGAGCCCGGCTCCGAGCCCGGCTCCGAGCCCGGCTCCGAGCCCGGCTCCGAGCCCGGCTCCGAGCCCGGCTCAGAGCCCGGCTCAGAGCCCGGCCTCGGGCCCGACGCGGTCCCCGAGCCCCAAGCCGTCCCCCGGGCGACCACCCCCGAAGAAACCCTGACCACAGAGACAAGGTGATCCCACATGTCCGCACCCACCCCCCGCACCGCACTCCTCGTCGGAGCCGCCGGCGGCATTCTCAAGGAGGTCTCGCGCAAGCTCGCCGAGGAGGGCCACACGCTCGTCCTGTTCGACCGGGACGCGGAGGCCGTGGGCCGGCTCGCCGAGGAGCTGGGGCAGCTCACGAAGGTCGAGGCCGTCGTCGGTGACATCACCGACATCCCGGCGGCGGAACGCCAACTCGCCGACATCGTCGACCGGTTCGCCCCGTCGATCCTCGTCAACGGTGTCGGCGGCGACACCCGGGTCATCGGCTACGCCGACCTCACCACCGACCACTTCGACCAGTCGTTCCTGGAGAACGTGGTCAGCAGCTGGATCGCGATCAAGGTGTGCGCCCCGCGCATGGCCGCCGACGGCTACGGCCGCATCGTCAACTTCGCCTCGGCGGGCGGCCGTACGTACAGCCACTTCAACAACGCCGCCTACGTCGGGGCCAAGGCCGCCGTCATCGGTATGACCAAGCAGATGGCCTACGAGCTCGCCCCGACCGGGGTCGTCGTCAACGTCGTCGCCCACGGGCCCATCGCCACCGAGCGGGTCGCCGGCGCGTTCGAGCGGCGTGATCCGGCACAGCGGGCGGCCGTCCTGGCCAAGCTGCCGACGGGCCGCTACGGCACCGTCGCCGAGGCGGTCGGCAGCGTGCTCCACCTCTGCTCCGAGAGCGCCGGCTACTCGACCGGGTCCGTCATCGACATCAACGGCGGCCTCTACATGTGAGTCCCGCCCCCGCCCGCCCCCACATCGTGACACCGGAGATTTCCATGGCGAAGTTCGTCGTCGAGTTCGAGTACAACGTCGACCGTGCGGGCCGGGAGCATCTGCACCCCGCCCACACCGACTATCTGCGGGCCCTCACCGAGAGCGGTGTACTGCTGCTCGCCGGGCCGCTGGTGGACACCAACGGGGGTCTGCTGGTCTACGAGGCCGAGGACGGCGACGCGTTGCAGCGGATCCTGGACGCCGAGCCCTACGTCACGGGCGGCATCGTCTGCCACATCCGTATCCGGCAGTGGGCGCCCGGCAAGGGGACGTGGGTTGCGGCGCGACGTCAGGCAGTGGCCTGAGCCCGACGGGTTTCTCGCCCCCGCCGCCCCCTCCGCCGCCCTCTCCGCCGCCCCCCAACCCGTCCCATCCCTGGGGGCTGCGCTCCCAGCCCTCGCTCTCAGCCCCCCGGCCCTCAGCCCCCGCCCTCAGCCCTCCCGCCCCAGCCCCCTCGCCCCAGCCCCCTGCTCTCGGCCCGAACGGCCTCGTACTCAAGCGCCGGACGGGCTGACCAAGCAAGCCTCGAGCAAGCCTCCCGAAAGGACCGACTGACGTGCTCCTGACGCCAGTTCAGCAGACCACCGCCAACCCCCTGCGCCGCGAAGCGCTGCACGCCGGCATCGTCGATCCGGGTATGGACTCGATGCGCCTGCTCAGCGAGACCGCGATGAGGTTTCCCGAAGCGTTGTCGTTCTCGTCGGGGGCGCCCCACGACGGCACCCACGACCTCGCGAAGCTCTCGTACCACGTCGACCGGTACATCGCGCATCTGCGGGAGAAGGGGGTGCCCGAACAGCGCATCACCCGGCTGCACTTCCAGTACGGACCCGTCAACGGGTTCATCCAGGAGGAAGTGGCGCGGATGCTCGCCAAGGACGAGGACATCGATGTCGCGCCCGAGGCGATCATGATCACGCACGGCTTCCAGGAGGCTGCGCTCGTCGCCCTGCGAGGGCTGTTCCGCTCGCCCGACGACGTGTTGCTGTCCGTGTCCCCGGCGTATGTCGGTATCCGTGGGGCCGCGCGCATGCTGGACATCCCCGTCAAGGGCATCACCGAGGGGCCGGCCGGGCTCGAACCGGAGGCCGTGGCCGCCGCCGTGCGTGCCGTACGTGCCGAGGGCAAGCGGCCCGCCGCGCTCTACCTGGTCCCCGACTTCTCCAACCCGTCCGGCACGGTCGTACCGCTCGAGGCCCGGCGCCGGCTGCTCGCGCTGGCCGCCGAGGAGGGGTTCACCATCCTGGAGGACAACCCGTACGGGCTGTTCGCGAGCGACGAGGAGCGGCTGCCGACGCTGAAGTCGCTGGACACGCGGGGTGACGTCGTCTACCTCGGTTCCTTCGCCAAGTCCGCGTTCCCCGGTGCCCGGCTCGGCTATCTGGTCGGTGACCGTGAGGTGGTCGGCGAGGACGGGGCGCGGCGCACCCTCGCGCAGGAGCTCTCCAAGGCCAAGGCGATGTTCACGGTCGGCTCGTCCTCGCTCTCCCAGGCGGCGATCGGCGGCATCCTCGTCGACGCCGGCCACGACCTGCGCTCCGCCACCCGCGATCTGGCCGCCGTCTACCAGGAACGGCTCGCCGCCACCCTCGACGCCCTCGCCGAGCACTTCCCGCCCGAGCGGTACGCCGAGCACGGCGTGCGCTGGAACCGGCCGCGCGGCGGCTTCTTCCTGGTCGTCGAGGTGCCCTTCGAGGCCGACCTCGTCGCCATGGAACGCTCCGCCCGCGACTACGCCGTCAGCTGGGCGCCGATGAGCATGTTCCACCTCGAAGGCGGCGGCGAACGCGCCCTGCGCCTCGGCTTCAGCAACCTCACCCCCGCCGCGATCCGCGAGGGCATCGCCCGCCTGGCCCGCTTCATCGAGGACGAGTCCACGTCCACCCCGGAGGCCACATCATGAGCAACAACCCCACCCGCCCCGTCGCCGTCGTCGTCGACGGCTACTCCGCCGGCAACTTCTACCCCGCCGCCTTCGCCGCCTACGGCACGGACGTCGTCCACGTCCAGTCCACCCCGGAGCTGATCCCGGCGATGGCGCCGCCGGACCTCACCGCATACCGGGAGAACATCGTCGGCCACGGCGACGAGGCCGCCCTGGTCGAGCGGTTGCGCGCCCTCGGGCCCGTGTGCGTGATCGCCGGGCAGGAGTCGTCCGTGCCGCTCGCCGACCGGCTGAGCGAGGCGGTCGGCGTCCCCTCGAACGGTTCCGCGCTGTCGTCGGCCCGCCGCGACAAGTACGAGATGATCGAGACGCTGCGCCGGGCCGGGGTGCGCTGCGCACGGCAGTTCAAGACCGACGACCCGGACGCGGCGGTCGACTGGGCCGACGACCACGGCAGTTACCCGGTCGTCGTCAAGCCGCTCAGCTCGGCGGCCTCCGACGGCGTCTTCGTCTGCGACGGCCCCGACGCGGTGCGCGCCGCCGCCCGGACCGTCCTCGACGCCCCGAACATGTTCGGCCTCGCCAACACCGAGATCCTCGTGCAGTCCTACCTCAAGGGCACCGAGTACATCGTCGACACCGTCAGCTGCGGCGGCGAGCGGTACGTCTGCGGGGTCTGGGAGTACGAGAAGACGCTGCTGCCGTCCGGCAAGAACATCTACAACCGCGACCTCCTCGCCGACCCGGACGACAACCCCGTGGTCGCCGCGCTCACCTCGTACGTCGACGAGGTCCTCGCCGCGCTCGGCGTCGCCTGGGGACCGGCCCACGCCGAGGTCATCGTCACCGACGAGGGCCCCGTCCTGGTCGAGATCGGCACCCGCCTCAACGGCAACATCAACGCGCCCTTCCACGACGTGTGCCTCGGCCACAACCAGGCGGCGCTCACCGCGCGGGCGTACACCCGGCCCGAGGAGTTCCGCGCCGAGTACGCCGGCCGGACGTACGCCCGGCTGCAACCGGCCGTCGTCTACAACACCCCGACCGAGCTGGACGGCGTGGTGGAGTCCGTCGACGAGACGGCCGTCGCGGAGATCCGCGGTCTGGAGAGCGTGTTCTTCGCGGCGGTCAAGTTCGGCCCCGGCGCCCGCATCAAGCCCACGGTCGACCTGCTGACCAGCTCCCTGCGCGTGTTCCTCACCGCACCGGACGACACGACCCTGACGGCCGACTACGAGAAGGTCCGCTCCCTGAAGGACGCGGTGTACCGCGTCGCCTGACCCTCCATCAACTTCCCTTCTTCTTTCGGTACTTACATCCTCGGAGGCATCTGTCATGCACAGCCGTATCGGTCTCTTCCTGTCCCCCGTCCACGAGACCGGCCAGGACCCGCACCTGGCGATCCGCCGGAACCTGGACCTCGTCGAGTACGTCGACGACCTCAACTTCGACGAGGCGTGGTTCGGTGAGCACCACACGCTGGGCTGGGGTCTGGTCGGGGCGCCCGAGACGCTGATAGCCGCCGCTTCGCAGCGCACGACCCAGATCAAGCTGGCCCACGGTGTCGTACCGCTCTCCGGCCACCACCCCTTCCACGTGGCGAGCCGGGCCGTCCACCTCGACCACCTCACGCGCGGCCGTTACATCCTGGGCGTCGGCCCGGGCGTGCCCTTCGACGCGAAGATGTTCGGCCTGGAGCAGCCGGTGCAGCGCCGCCGCCTGGAGGAGGCCCTGCCGACGGTCCTCGAACTCGTCAACGGCGACGAGCGGATCACCCAGCAGACGGACTGGTTCGACCTGCGCGACGCCAAGCTCCAGCTGCCCCGCTTCAGCCCGCAGGGCATCGAGGTCGCCGTCGCCACGTCCGGAACCTCGCAGTCCAGCCCGCGCCTGATCGGCCAGTACGGCCTGAGCATGACGTCGTTCGCGCTCCCCTTCGCCCTCCTCACACCGGGCGCGCCCGCGCACATCAACCTCGCCCACCAGTGGAAGTACGCGGAGGAGTCCGCCGCCGAGCACGGCCAGACCCTGGACCGCGACAAGTGGCGGATCGCGCTGCCGGTGCATGTGGCGGAGACCCGCGAGGAGGCGTACGCGGACGTCCGCGAGGGCTACGACCGCTGGCTGTTCGAGTACTTCGGCAAGGCGGCCGGGCGTGACGTCCTCAGCCCCGACGTGCCGCGCGAGAAGGCGCTGGAGGCCCGGGTCGAGGCGGGCGGCGCGCTCGTCGGCTCGGTGGACGACGTGGTCGCCGGCATCGAACGGCTCCACGAGATCACCGGCGGCTTCGGCACGCTCCTCGTCTACGTCGCCGACTGGACGTCCTGGGAGAAGACCAACCGCAGCATGGAACTGCTGGCTCGCTACGTCGCGCCGCGCATCACCGGCTCGGCGGCGCGCCCGCAGGAGGCGGTGGACTTCGCGATCGCGAGCCGCAAGAAGTAGGCGGAGCCCCGAAGAGGCCTTCTCGCCACGCCGGGCCGTTCGTCGGCCCGGCAGGGCGTCCCACCCGACCCACGCGATCGGAAAGAACTCATGCTGGAGCAACGCTCGTTCCGCGACATACTCGGCCGGTTCACCACGGGAGTGGTACTGGTCACCGCAGACACGGCCGAGGGCCCCAAGGGCATGGCGGTCAACTCCTTCACCTCCGTCTCGCTGACCCCGCCGCTGGTCGCCCTGTGCGCCGCGGACACCTCCTCGACCTGGCCGGCCATCCGCGCCGCCGGCTCCTTCGCGGTCACGATCCTCGGCGACCGGCACGCGGAACTCTGCCGCCTGTTCAGCACGAAGGGCGCCGACCGCTTCGCCGCCGGTGACTGGTCGACCACCCGCGCCGGCCACCCCATCCCCGCCGACGGCCTCGGCTGGCTGGACTGCCGCATCACCACGGTCCATCCGGCGGGCGACCACGAGTTGGTCATCGCCGAAGCCCTGGGGGGTGCCCTGACCGAACAGGCGGACCCCCTGGTGTTCCACGCCGGCCGCTTCACGGCGCTGGCGGCGGCCTGAGCCGGACCCCGACGTGGCCCGGCCGGGCCCAGGGCCTCGGCTCGGCACCCTGGTCCGGCTCCAGTTCCGGCTCCAGTTCCAGTTCCAGTTCCGGCTCTGGTTCCGATTCCGGCTCCAGTTCCGGTTTCCGGCTCCGGGCTTGGCGCCCCGGTCGGTTCCGGCTCCCGACTCCTGGCTTCCGGTTCGGCGGCCTGGTTCCGTCCGGCTCCCGGTTCGGTGGCCTGGCGGTCGGCCCTGGACGTGGCTCAGGTCCTGGTCCAGCTCGGACTCCGGACTCCGGACTCCGGACTCCGGGTTCCGGTTCGGTGGCTCGATCGGTCCGGCTCCCTACCTGGGTTGGTCGGCTCCCGGCCCGGCCCGGGTCGGTTCGGCTCCCGGTCCGGTGGGGCGGCGGCTCCGGCCTCGGTCTGCCTCGGCCCCTGTCCTGGTGTCGGCCCCCGACCGAGGCCCGGCTCTCCCGGCTCAGGCCCGGGGCCCAGCTCGGGCATCGGCTCCCCGGCCCCCCCCGGCCCGACGGTCCGGTGCGGCCCGACGGTCCCGTGCGGCCCCGGTCTCGGGCCGACGGTCCAGCAGTCCAGCGGTGTCCGGCGATCGGGTTCGGTGCCGGCCCAGCCGGTGGCCGCCCGGCATCGCCCGACTCCTCCCGTCCGCCGGGCCGAGGCCACCGGCGTCCTCGGCCCGCACCGGACCGGACCGGACCAGCCCGGACCGCACCGGACCGGCCCGCACCGGACTGGACCGGCCCGCACCGGACTGGACCGGCCCGCCCGGCAGGGCACCGGCACCCGCACCGGATCCGGTTCGTGCCCCGCGTCGACGCCCACGAGAAAGGCAACCTGCGTGTCCCTCACCGATCCCACACTCACCATGCCCCTGCCGCCGGATGCCAGGGACGAGGCCGACCTCCACTTCGTGCGGACCGCCCCACGCCATCTCGTCGACCGCAGCGCGGTGGCCGAGGTACTGATCACGGACTGGCGGCGGCTGGGCCCCGACACGTTCCGGCTGGGCGCGCAGTGGCCGCGGGGGCACCACTTCTACGCGCCCATCGCCGGCGCCTGGTACGACCCCCTGCTCGCCGCGGAGTCACTGCGGCAGGCGTCCGTCCTGGTCGGGCAGACGTACTACGGGGTCCCGGCGGAACATCACTTCACCATAGCCGAACTGGAGTTCGAGGTCGTGCCGGGTGCCATCCTGCTCGGCACCCGCCCCGCCGAGGTGCGCCTCGAGGTCGCCGCCACGGACGTACGGCGTCGGCACGGCACCCCGACCGCGCTCACTCTGGAGGCCGACCTCCTGCGCGGCGGCGACTTCGCCGGTGCCGGACGGCTGACCCTGCACGCGACGCCTCCCCGCGACCCCGCCGCAGGGGAGGGCGGCGGGTACCCGCCCCTGCCCGACCCTGTCCCGCCGGCGATCGTGGGCCGTCTCGACGAACGCGATGTCGTCCTCGGTGTCCCCGCCTCCGCCGGTGCCCGCCGGGGGCTGGTCTGGGACCTGCGGATCGACCCCGGTCACCCGGTGCTCTTCGACCACCCCACCGACGAGATCCCCGGCATGGTCCTGGTGGAGGCCGCCCGCCAGGCCGTCCAGGCGGCCTGCGCCCCGTACCGCGTACTCCCCGTGGAACTGCGCAGCGCCTTCCACTTCCCCCTCACCCTGTCCGCCCCCTGCCACATCTCCGCCACGCGGCTCCCCGCGCAGGACGCGAGCGAGGACGCCGCCGTCCGGGTCACCGCCTGGCAGTCCGGGCGCCTGGCGTTCGACAGCCTGGTGGTGGCGAGCCTGTGCGACTGAGCGCGGGCCCGCGCTCTCCGCCCCCGCCGCCCCTACCCGTCCCATCCCCAGGGGCTCCGCCCCTGTGGCCCCGACAAGTTCCCGGGGCGGGTGGGGATGGCCACGAGCCCGGGTGGCTGGGCCGTTTGTCGGCTGCGGGCGGGTGGGGGGTTGCTCGCGCAGTTCCCCGCGCCCCCAAAAGCAACGGCCCGAGCAACCACGACGCTCCCGCACCCCCCACACAACCCCACCCCCCCACGCAACCCCACCCGCCACACAACCCCACCCGCCACACAACCCCACCCACCGAGCTCCAAGGTGGACGGTCAAAGGCGCCCCGCCACATGCATCGCCGCCACATACCCGAACGTCATCGCAGGCCCGATCGTCGACCCGGCGCCCGCGTAACTCCGCCCCATCACCGCCGCACTCGCGTTCCCCGCCGCGTACAACCCCCGGATCACCGAGCCGTCCCCCCGCAACACCCTCCCCTTCGCATCGGTGACCAGCCCGCCCTTCGTACCGAGATCCCCCGGCACGATCCGGAACGCGTAGTACGGAGGCAGCCACAACGGAGCCAGACAGGAGTTCGGCTGGATCGACGGATCCGTGTAGTAGTGGTCGTACGCACTGTCCCCACGCCCGAAATCGACGTCGTCCCCCTGCCGCGCAAGGGAGTTGAAACGATCGACGGTCGTGCGCAGCGCCCCCGCCGGCACACCGATCGACCCGGCGAGGGCATCCAGCGTCCACGCCTTGTGAACGGCCCCGGAGTCGTACCACGCCTGCGGGAAGGGCAACGTCGGCGCGACATCCTTGAAGAGATACCGGTTGCGATAGTTCTGGTCGACGATCAGCCAGGCCGGGATGTGCGAGGCACCCGGGGTGTCCCGCTCGTACATCGTGTGGACGACATCGCTGTAGGGCGCCGCCTCGTTCACGAACCGCGCCCCCGCCGCGTTGACGAACAGGCCGCCGGGCAGGGTGCGTTCGGCGAGACAGAACCACGGCTGGTCGGGCAGCGGAATCGCGGGCCCCCACCAGGCGTCGTCCATCAGCCCCAGCGCACCGCCGACGACTTGACCGGCCCGTATCCCGTCCCCCGTGTTCTCCTTCGCTCCCACGGTCCACGCGGTCCCGATCGGCGCCTCCTGGTACTGCCCCCGCATCGCCGCGTTGTGCTCGAAGCCGCCGGAGCCGACGATCACACCGCGCCGGGCGCGGACGAGACCGGGAGAGCCGTTCTTCGTGACCACCGCCCCGGTGACGGCCCCGCCCTCCACGTACAGCTCGGTCAAGGGGGTGCCGAGCCACACGGGCACGTCCGCGGCGAGGAGCCCGGCGCGCAGCCCGGCCGCCAGCGACTGCCCCATGGTGAGCGGCTTCTGCCCGAGCAGCGCGGCCTTCGTGCCCCGCGCGAGACATTCGGTGGCCACGGCGAGCCCCTTCGCGCTCACGGCCGTCAGCGCGAGCCACTTGTAGTCGGCGCTGAAGACGACCATCCCGGCGGGGGTCGACAGATACGCGGGGTTGAGCCGGGCCAGTTCCGCGCCCAGGATGTTCCCGTCGAGCTGGTCGGGCTCGATGGACCGGCCGCCCGGCAGACCGCCGGGCAGGTCGGGGTAGTAGTCGCTGTACCCCTCCATCCACCGGAACCGCAGCGGACTGTTGGCCATGACGAACGACAGCATGGCGGGCCCGTGGTCCAGGAACGCCTTCTGCCGGTCGGCGGGCACGTCGTTCCCCACCACCGCCGCGAGATAGGCGGCCGCCTTGGCCGGGGTGTCGGGCACGCCCGCCGCGAGGATCACGGAGTTGTTGGGTATCCAGATCCCCGCCCCCGACCGCGCCGCCGACCCCCCGAAGGTCCCCGCCTTCTCCACGACGACACAGCTCAGCCCCTGCTTGGCGGCGGTCAGCGCGGCGGTCATACCGGCGGCCCCGGACCCGATGACGACGATGTCGTACGTGCCGAGGAGGGGCGGAGCGGCGGCATGGGCGACCTGGGGCAACGCGCCGGCGGCGAGGCCGAGACCGGCTCCGGCCGTGCTGCCGATGACCCGACGGCGAGAAGGGCCCGCCACCCAGGACGTACGTCTGACAGGTTCCGCGCTCTCGGGCATCGCAGGTCGCTCCAGCCTGGTGAAGGAGTGGAAGGCGTGCTGTTCCCCGGGAGGCGGGGGCTCGCGTCCCGGGTTGTGGTGCGATGTGGTGCGATGTGCGGTGCGGAGTCTCGAATGTGGCGTGAAGAAAAGGTGAAGTCAAGACGTGTGGGCGGTCCGGACCAAGACGCTCGCCTCTCCCGCCACTCCCATGGCGTGCCCCGTATGCGCCGTGCTGGTCGTCGATACAGCTGCTCGTCGATACAGCTGGGCATCGACACGCGCGGCCGTACGGCTCCCGGCGCGGCTCGTTGGGCATGTGGCGGCGCTCGGGGTATGACATCACCGTCGTCGCGTTTCGTTGGGCGTTCTGGGTCCCCCGCCCCCTGTCGCCCCATCCAACGCCTTCGTCGCGCAGGGCCTCGCGTCAGCGGGGCCTCGATGTCCGATGAACGCCCAACTCACTTGATCTTGAGCTAGGTTGGCAGGGAAAGGTGGCGTTGTCCGGCCGCAGGGGACGTGTTCCGGCAGCGAGGGTCCCGGTCCGCGGGCCAGGAGAGGGGAAGCGCTGTGCAGGACCTGGTGCCGACGCGGGACCGCGTCCGGGCGGCGGACGGGCGGCAACTGCGCGTCGAGTGCTCGGGAGACCCCCACGGGCGCCCCGTCTTCCTGCTGCACGGCATGCCCGGCAGCCGGGTGGGCCCCAGACCCCGCCCCATGGTCCTGTACCACAGAGGCGTGCGCCTGATCAGCTTCGACCGCCCCGGGTACGGCGGCTCCGACCGCAACCCCGGCCGCCGCGTCGTGGACGGCGTGGAGGACGTGACCGCGGTCGCCGACGCCCTGGGGGTGGGCCGGTTCGCCGTCGTCGGCCGCTCCGGCGGCGCCCCGCACGCCCTGGCCTGCGCGGCTCTGCTGCCCGGCCGGGTCACCCGCGCGGCCGCCCTCGTCACCCTCGCGCCCCGCGACGCGCAGGGCCTCGACTGGTTCAAGGGGATGGCGCCCTCCAACGTAGAGGAGTTCGAGACGGCGCTCCACAACCCCCAGCTCTTCGCCTCCCGGCTGATCCCGCGCTCCGCCGCGATCCGCTCCGCCCCGGCCCAGCTGCTGGAGGAACTGCGGCGGGACCTGACCCCCGACGACCGCCGGATCGTCTCCGACGACGGCATCCGCTCCATGCTGATGCGCAACTACTACGAGGCGCTGCGCACCTCACCGTACGGCTGGATCGACGACGCGATCGCGCTGACCGGCCCCTGGGGGTTCGACCCGGCCGGGATCAAGGTGCCGGTGATGCTGTGGCACGGCAAGGAGGACGTCTTCTCCCCGGTCTCCCACTCGAACTGGCTCGCCGATCGCATTCCTCAAGCCATTTCTGTGGTGGAACCGGGCGCGGCCCACTTCGCCGCGTTGCGCGCGCTGCCGGGGGTGCTGGACTGGCTGCTGGCCGACAGGCGGACGCCGGACACGCCGTTCGCCTGACCCGCACCACCCCCGGCGGACGCCGGACACGCCGTTCGCCGGTGCTCGCACCACCCCCGTCTCCCTCTCAGATGGCCAGCGGCTCCAGATCCCGGTACACCCGGCGTTCCTGGCCCACCAGATTCGAGATGCCGTTCGCCTCGCCCAACTGCCTCGCCTGTCGGGAGAGTTCGCCGACGACCTTCGCGCGCAGCCGGTCCGCCTCCTCGGCCTGTCCGAGCGCGCGCAGCGTCAGAGTGGAGTTGGCGGCCACAGCCAGGTACTCGGGATGCGTCGAGCCGAGCACCTCCTCAAGGGTGTCCCGGGCGAGCTTCTCCAGGGCCCAGGCCTCCTCCAGCCGGCCCTGTTCGGCCAGGACGTTCGCGTAGTTGGCACGGCAGAAGAGCGCCTGGGGATGCTTGTCGCTCAGCTGTTGCGCCATACGGGTCATCACCTGCCGGAACGCCGCCTCCGCCTTGTCGACGTCCTCGCAGGCCCAGTGGTAGATGCCCAGGTTGTTGAGCGCGGCCTGGGTGTACGGGTGGTCCTGTCCCGGCACCCTCATGTACTCGGCCAGCACCTCCTGAGCCAGCTGCCGGGCCTCCTCCCGCTGGTCGGCGGCGTACAGGTCGGCCGCCAGGTTCAGGTTGCAGGCGAGCAGATCGGGGTTGTTCGCGTCGTACTGGGCGCGGTACTGCTCACGGGTCGCCGCCGTCAGGCGGTGCGCGTCCTCGAACCTGCCCGCCCGGCGCAGCGACACGGCCAGCGACTTCGCGCAGCTGAGTGTGCCGGGGAAGTCCTTGCCGAGCACCCGCTTGTGGGTCTCGTACGCATCCGACAGCAGCGCCACCGACTCGGTGTACCGGCCCACCTCGCGCAGGTCGCGGCCGAGGCTCGTGATCGAGGACAGGGTGTAGGGGTGGTCGGGGCCGAGCACTTCCACGCGGCGGTTGTAGGTTTCCTGGTCGACGTCCACGGCGTCGCCGTAGCGGCCGAGCATGCGCAGGGCCAACGCCAGGTTGTTCGCCGCGTTGAGCGTCCGCGGGTGCGACTCGTGGAAGGTCCGGCTGAGCCCCTGATACGCCTCCTGGGCCAGCTCGACCGCGCTGTTGTAATCGCCGAGGGCCGCGCAGTCGGCGGCGAGGGAGGACGTGGTGATCAAGGTGTGGGCGTCGTAGAGGCCGAAGACCCGCCGCTGACGGTCCAACAGCTCCTGGTCGACCGCCCTGGCCTCCACATAACGTCCTTGGGAGCGCAGCACGTTGGCGAGCTGGCAGCGCAGATACAGGTACTGCCGGTCGTCCTCGCCGAGCACGGGCTTCCAGTGCTCCAGCAGGCTCTCGGCCAGACGCTGTGCGTCCGGGAAGGCTCCCCGCTTCCACAGGTAGCGGACCCGGTCGATGAGCAGGCGGCGGGGTTCGCTCTCCGCGCAGTCGCGGATGAGCGAGGCTCCCAGGTGAGGCCAGATGGCCGCGAAAATCGGCCAGGTGTAGGGGTCGTCGGTGGGTTCGTCGTCGTCGGGCCGGGCGGCCGCGAGGACGGAGTGGACGACGTGCCGGGCGTGCTCCTGCTCCTCCTCGCTGAGCTGGGAGCGGATCACGGCCTGGACCAGCCGGTGGATCTGCATGCTCTTGCCGACCTGGTCGACATTGGCCAGCGCGAAGTTGGCGATCTCACGGATGACCCGGCCCAGCATCAGGCTGTCCTGAAGCTTCGGGTCCACCTTCCGCAGCTCGTCGCGCATCTCCTTGCTGTAGAGCAGACGCGAGGAGATCGGCTCGGCCGCCATGAACGCGCACAGTTGGAGCAGCCGTACCGAAGCCGGAGACCGCTCTTTCAGCTGGGCGATGGAGATGTTCCAGGTCGCGGCCACCGTCTCCGGATATCCGGGGGGTGTGTTGAGGGCCAGTACCTGGGTGGTCTGCTCGGCGAGCAGATCCAGGTACTCCTCGACCGGGGTGGCGGTCTCCGCGAGCCAGGCCGCCGCCTGCTCCACGGCCAGCGGCAGATCGCCCACGGCCTCCGCGACCTTGTCGGCCTCCTCCGGGGTCAGGCCGGGCGCCCGCAGCGAGAGGTGTTCGACGCTCTCCTGGCGCAGGAACACGTCGACGGGCAGTGAGGCACCGTGCTGCGTCCAGGTCTGGTTGCGAGAGGTGACCAGGATGTGCCCGCCGCCGCTCTGCGGGAAGAAACGGGTCAACCTCTTGGGGTCGTCGGCGTTGTCGAAGATCAGGAGCCATCGGGTGGTCGGCGTTCCCCGGGCGAGCATCCGCACGGTCTCGTCGCTGGCCAGAGCCATGTCGTCGCCGCCGGGCACACCGATCCTGGAGCCGAGCTCGGCGAGCGTGGCCATGACGTTCTCGATGCGCTCGGCGTCGATCCACCACACCAGGTCGTAGTCGGCGACGAACCGGTGCACGTACTCCAGGGCCACCTGCGTCTTGCCGACGCCACCGAGCCCGAACAGGGCCTGCGGACGCGGCAGCACGACGGACACACCGCTGCGGAGCTGCTCGCGCAGCTGGTCGAGGATCACGCCCCGGCCGGTGAAGGTCATGTTGCGCTGGGGCGCGTTCCAGATGTCCGGTGTCCGGCCCGGGAAGCGGAGGGCCGACGTGCTGGGGGCCACGGTCTGGGCCGGCAGCCGCAGGGCGTCGAGGAGACCGCTGATACCCCCCGCCTCGTCCAGCCGGTGCAGGTCCAGCAGATCGGTGGCGCGGCCGGTCGGCCGGACCTCCTCGACCCGTGCCTGGGCCCACACGGCGGTCGGCGCGTTCTTGACGGCCTCGGCGAGGACCTGGCGGACCGCCTCCGCGTTGCGTGACTTCAGGAAGGCCTGCGACACCAGGGAGAGGACGCGGGTCTCCGGGGCGGGCCGCTCCGGCGGCCCGGCGGCCACGTCGTGCAGGGTGACCCGGCCGCCGGAGCGCTTCAGCACGTCCTCGGCCCACTCCGCCCACATGCGGTTCTCCGCCGCGTACAACACCAGGACGTCCACCACGGTCTTCGCCGGAGGCTGCCGGGTGAACGCCTCCAGACAGCGCAGCCGCACCGGCTCGGGCACCGGCGGCAGCTGGGTGACCTCGCCGTCGGAGAGTCTCGCCGTGAGCCGTTCGAAGGCGGACAGCAGGGTGTTCGCGTTGCCGCTCTGGTCGCCGACGGTCGCGAGGGTCTCCTCGTACGCGTAGTACGGCTTGTACGGGATCTCGACCGCGCCCCAGTACCTGGCCAGCTCCTCGGGGCTCAGCTCCTCCCCGCCGGGCCCCTTGGGCAGTCCGTCGAACTTCAGCCGGGCCAGCGCCCGCCCCGCGTCGGCCTTCTCCTTCTCGCCCTCGTCGATGCGCATCGGCACCGGCAGCACCCTGATCTGCCGTCTGCGGTACCCGTCGCCCACCTGGTGCGCCACGGCGGCGGCGCCGTCCAGTGCCTGGCCGCTGAGGGTGAAGCAGGCGACGAGGAGGTCGGGCAGGTGGAGCGTGCAGATGTCCGCGTTGTCGGACAGGCCTGTCCGGCTGTCGATGAGGACGTAGTCGTACGACGCCTTCATGTCGTCGCGCAGCGCGTCCAGGAACAGGCCGCCGCCCAGCCGCTCGTAGAAGTTGTCCCACTCGAAGGTCGACACCGTCGCCGAGTACTCGCGGTTCTGCCTTCCCGCGGACAGGAAGTCGAGTGAGCCGCCCTCCGGGAAGGACAGGCCGAACGGTTCGGGGTCGAGCGAGATGGCGTGCGCCTCGACGTGGGCGTAGTCCCGGTGCCACGGACCGGAGCGGGGGCGGTCCGAGGTCGCTGCCCAGCAGTATTCGGTGATCACGTCGATCACGCCCGAGGTGGCGGCGAGCGCGCCGAGGTCGAGGAACGGCTCGAAGAAGCGGTGCAGACCCGGCGCCTCCAGGTCCCAGTCGACGGCCAGCACCCGTTTGCCGTTGGCGGCGAGGATCCAGGCCGTGTTGGCCAGGGCCATCGTGCGACCCGTACCGCCCTTGTACGAGTAGAAGGTGATGATCCGTCCGTCGCGCCCGGTCGTCATGCTTCTCCTCGGTGGTCGGGATGGTGCGGGTGGATGGGGCCCCTGAGACGGGGCCTCTCGTGCCGCAGGCCTTCGGGTGGATGTGCGTCGGCGTGCTTGAGGTACTGCTGGGTCAGGTGCGCCATGACCGCCGGCAGCACATCGGTGAACGCCTTCAGCGTGGGTACGCCGTTGACCGCGATCCGGGAGTCGGTGCGGCGGCCGCGCTCCAGGATCAGGGGGAGGGTGCGCTCCAATTCTGCCTTGATCCGGCGTCCCTCCTCGCCTTCGCAGAGCACGTCCGCGCGGTTCCAGGGGATCACGGCGGCGACCCAGGGCCGGGAGTTCGCGTCGAACGCCTTGAGCCTGCGCCGACGTTCCTCGTCGAGGACCGCCCAGCAGTCGACGAGCAGGAGAGCCGGGTGGCCGGACGAGGGCTTGTCCGTACGGGTGTCGGCCTCGCCCATGGCGAGGTCGTCGTCGAAGTCCGACACCGTGATCCGGTAGTCCAACGACCGGATCAACTCCTCGGCCAGCTCGGGCAGCGGGCGCGTCGTCTCGTTGTGGTACGGGTTCCACGTGAGGGCGCTCTCGCCGTACGGCTGGGTGCCGCGATGTCCGTCGACGGTGCGGCGGGTGGGCGCGGCCACGCTGAGGTGGACGCGGCGCGGTCCGTCGCCCGGTGTCCGGAAGGCGCTCGGGGTGGCGGCGAGGGGCCGGGGTTCGCCGGGCGGCAGCGGCGTCTCCCGGGCGGTCCGCACGATCCGCTGGGCCAGCGCGAACACGGTCTCCTCGTACTCGTCCCGTAATCGCCTGAGCTTGATCAACCCGTAGATGCCCTGGGTCCGATAGCGCTCCCCGGTCGTCGGCTCGACCGGGACGTGCCGTAAGGGGTCGGGCAGCCGGTCGAGGTCGACCCGGCTCCACAGCACGGGGACGACGGGCCGTATGTGCCCGGCGCCGGCGGCACTGGCCCGGAGTACGCGCGCGTTGAAGGCGAACCACTCGCGGCCGCAGGTCTCGCTGGCGAAGTAGCGCGGGGAGTACAGCGGCACGAACACCCGGCAGTGCGCCAGGTTGGTGGCGATCCGCTGCTTTTGGCCCTCGCCGGTGGGTGACGCGCGGTCCATGAAGCCGGCGGTGGCGCCGTCGCAGTCCGTCAGCGCCTGGACATGCTCGCAGAGGTCCTTGAAGAGGGTGTGCACCCAGTGGTCCGGGTCGCCGGCGCCCGGCTCCGAGGCAGGCGAGCGGGCGTAACTCAGATAGAAATAGGGCCGCTGGTCGGCCGCGGCCCATCCCCGCTCAGGAGTCACCCGTTGTCCCCCTGTCCGCTGACGTCCTCAACTCCGGCGATTCCTGGACATCTCGACTTGGATGATGTCCACAGTCTCTCGCATCGCGCAGAGAATCAACGGCCTTCCCGCGAATTCTCCGGTCGACACGTGAGAGTCGGGCAGCCGCGCCCCGAGCGCGGCGAAGTCGCTGTCGTCCAGCACGGCGTCCTCGTACGAGATCCAGTTGCCCTTCGTGCCCACCACACAGCGGTACGTCCGCAGCGCCGGTGGCGGTGTCGTCCGGTACTCGGCGAGGTGGAACGCGGTGCACACGTCGAAGCCCACGCGGAGGAGGAGGATCTGGGCGTCCGCCGCGTACAGCCGGGCCAGGGGGGAGCGTTCGCCGAGGTGGCAGTGCGGGTCGTGGTCGGCGAGCAGTTCGGCGGCCCGGGGCCCGAGCGCGGCGAACGAGGTCTGCGGGTGGAGGCTGCGGACCGCGCCGGGGGTCGTGCGTACGTGTTCGGCGAGCGCGCCCACGGTCGGGCTGCAGGGCGTGGCGTCCGGCTCGAACGGCGGCATGGAAGCGCGGAACACCGCCTTCTCCGCCTCGGTCATGCCGGCGGTGTGGTCGCGGTAGGCGCGGGAGGAGTCGGAGTTCTCCGGGGTGAAGGCGGGCACGACGAGGGTGCCGTCGGGGCCGAGGACGTCCAGCAGGGTGTCGCACACGGCGGCGGGGGCGAGGCCGCTGCCGCTGAGTGAGGCGTGCACCATGAGGACGCCGCCGCGTCTGACGCCCAGTCGTTCCAGACCGGGGCGGAGCAGGGTGGGTTCAGACATGGAGAGCCGACCACTCCATCCGTAGTTCGTTGGCCAAGTGGGCGCCGCTCTCGGTGAGTTCGGACTCCGGGCGGGCGGCCAGTTCGGCCAGTGCGAGACCTGCGCGGGCCCGGGCCTCGGGGGCCCGGGACGACGACGCTACCGCTCTGCCGATGTGTTCACTGGCGATCTCCAGGAGTTGACCGGCCCGGGTGCCCGGCACGTTCAGATCGGCGACCTGGCGCAGCGCGGTCAGCCGCGCCCGGCGGGCCAGCGGCGGCAGCCGGCGGGCGAACGCCTCCGGTGTGAAGTCGACGGCCACGCCGAGCGCGCCGAGGCCACCGGCCCCCAGCCGCAGCCCGGAACCGGCCGCGAGCGGGGTGATCGTGGTGGTGGCGGGCGCGTTGACGCCCTGCCACCAGGCGGGGTCGCGCGAGTCCAGGAGCGCGTACGCCGTCCTCAGTCGCTCCCGGAAGGCGCCGAGGGCGAAGGCGCCCAGGGGCTCGGCGGCGGGCTCCGGGTAGCAGTCGCGGTACGGGTCGGCGTCGTCGAGCAGGACGACCGGACCGTGCGGGAGGTCCAGGTGCGTGAGCGGCCGCCACCGCGTCTCGTCCCGCAGGGGATCGGTGCCGTTCACCCGGAAGCCGTCGCCGTCCACCGTGATCTCGACGCGGCCGGGCCGTGACAGTCGTACGGTCCCCAGCGTCGGCAGATATATGTCCGGAACCGGCTGTTCCCAGGCGAGGGTCGCCGTCACCCGGGCGCATACCGCGGCGGCCGTCGCGATCGCCATGAAGCGGGGGAGGTCCAAGCGGTCCTCACGGGAGCGGAGCAGGGCCGGCCGGAGATACGGATGGGCGAGGACCGCGTCGAGGTGCGGGCCGGTCGTGTCGTCGGAGTCCAGGCGGACCAGCAGTCGCCAGACCGCGTCCCAGTCGGGGGACCCGGCGTGGCGGTCGTTCAGCTCGGCCAGCAGGTCGCGGTCCAACTCCCGCTGGGCGAGCCACAGTTCGTCGGCGCCGGTGACCGCCGGAGCCAGCGGGCGCTCGGTGATCCGCTCGGCGACCCCCTCGACGAACGCCCGCAGGTCCACGCAGTAGACGGACGGGTTGTCGAAGCCGTTGCGGGAGCTGTACCGGTGGGCGTACAGCCCTCCGCCGCAGGACTCGACGACGGGACAGCGTCGGCAGGTCTCGCTGACGCCGCCGATGCCCGACCGGCGGGCCCGGACCCCGGGATGCGCGGCGAACTCCTCGAAGCCGTGCCGGAAGACGTCGTAGCCGGTGGCCGGGGCGCCCTCGTACGCCGTCTTCAGCGAGTCGGCCTGTTCGAACATGCCGTCGGTCTCCACGACCGCGAGGTCCGCCGGGGCGAGCCCCATCGCCTCGGTCAGGGAGGGGCCGCCGCGCAGGGTGCTGAGCACCGAGGCGAAGACCCGCACCGGCATGGGGCGGCCCTGTCGCTCCCAGCGGTCGAAGACGGCGAGCAGCCAGTCCGCGTACGGGGTGCCCGGGTTCGAGCGGCCCGGCGGCGGGGTCTCCCAGGTGGCGTGCGGCAGGAGGTAGTCGATGCGGGGCGGGTCGAGGGCGCTCAGCGCGTCGTGCACCGCCACCGGGTCGTTGGCCACGTCGACGGTGCACAGCAGCCCCTGGTAGAGGTGCCGGTACTCCGGGAGGCGCAGGAGTTCCAGCCCGCGCAGGACCCGGTCGTGGCTGCTGCGGCCGCGGTGGTCGCGCCGATGGCGGTCGTTGGCGACGCGGTCGCCGTCGAGGGAGACGCCGACCTTGACGTCGAACTCCTTGAAGACCTCCAGATGCGCTCGGGTCAGGCGCACGCCGTTGGTGTGGATGTGGAGGTCGAGGGTGGTGGACGGGGGCATGGCCCGGGTCAGTTCCGCACAGATACGGCGCAGCCGGGCCGGGCCGGCGAGGAGGGGTTCACCGCCGTGCAGGACGACGGCGACCGAGTCGAGCCGCTGCGCTCGGGCGTACTGGGCGAGCCGGCGGGCCACCTGACGGAGCGTCTCCTCGGAGATGAGGACGGGCCGGTTCCGCCAGCTCTGGTCCGCGTGTTCGTACACGTAACAGTGGTCGCAGGCGAGGTCGCATCTGCTGTGCACCTTGAGGACCAGTTGCTGGATCGGCATGTGCGTCACCCCCACTCCTTGCGGCTCGCGCCTCCCGGCTGCGGCGGGTCCCCTGTCGAGGGCCACCGAACCTCCGGATGGCGCACAAGAGTTGGAGTGCTCGCGCACCTGGGGTCAGAGGGACGAGTTGAAGGAGACCGGCAGCGTGCGCCGTCCGCGGACGGCGGTGACGCGATCGGTGGACCGGGCGCTTCCGGTGCCGCGCGCGCCGATCGCCGTGGGGCGTCCCGGGCGGGTGGTGACCGGGTGGCTGGTGTTTTTCTTGCTCGGCGAGTCCATGTTTGTTTGCTTCACCTTGGATTCGGGGGCCGGGCCTCGACCGCGGGGCGGCGAAAACTCCGGCACTGGAGTCAGGGGTGGCGCAGGACGAAGTGCGACAAGAGCAAGGCCGCACGCTCATTTTCGCAGGCCCCCGCCGGGGTGGGCAATGCGTACCAGGGCTGAGCGCGGGTCGACTTCGAGCCATGCGGTGCCGCCGGCCGTGGGCGGGTCGGGTACGGGTCGTCGTGGTTGCTCGCGTGGTTCCCCGCGCCCCTTGAAGGCACAGGCCCTGCGGACCTGAAAGATCAGGGGCGCAGCCCCGGCTTCTCAAGGGCGCGGGGAACCGCGTGACCACCCCCCACCCACCCGCACCCGACAACGCACCCCCATCCGCTCCCCCGCGGAGGCGGGGTGGCACTTTTCCATGATTGACGAGAGCATGACCGTCCTGTTCCCCTCGGCTTCCAGTGCCCGTGCGAGGTCTCCATGGCTGCGACGCCCGGCCCGAGCACCACGGTGAGTGACCGTGACCTGCCTCCGCTGTTCCGCCTCTGCGACGAGCAGGCGCTGGCCCATCAGGGCGAGTCCTTCCGGGTCGTCCGCACCCAACTGGTCGTCCTGCTGCTCGCCACCGGCACCGCCTCCCTGGCCGAGCGCGTCGACAGCCACATCCCCTCGACGGTCGCCGCCGTCCTCTACGCCCTGACCATCGGGATCGGCGTCCGCGTCTCCCGCCGCCGCGCCCGCGTCCACTGGCAGGCCCACCGCGCCGCCGCCGAGGTCGTCAAGTCCCTGGCCTGGCAGTACATGGCCCACGGCGGCCCCTTCCACTCCCGGCTCGCCCACCCCGACGCCCTGTTCGCCCAACGCCTGGAGGAACGCCTCAGCGAACTGCGCAAGGTCGGCTGGGAGGACGTGCGCGAGGACCCCGCCGACATGGGCGTCGCCCAGATCACCCCCGCCATGCGGGCCGTACGAGCCAAGCCGTTCGCGGCCCGCCGGGAGATCTACCTCCGCGACCGCGTGCTGGAACAGCTCATCTGGTACGGCAACAGTGCCGGGCAGGCCCACGAGGCCTCCGCCCGCTGGTCCGGCCTGACGGCCGCGCTGACCTCGCTGGCCCTGCTCGCCGCCGTACTGCGCGCCTTCGGCGTCATCGACGGCTGGGACCCGACCGGCCTCCTCAGTGCCGCCGCCGCGGCCGGTGTGGCCTGGCAGGAGGTCCGCCGCCACCGCCCGCTCACCTACGCCCACAAACTCGTCGAACAGGACCTCGACACCCTGCGCATCGCCATGAGCACCACCGTCACCGAGGAGGCCTGGCCGGACACGGTCGCGGAGGCGGAGCGGCTGGTCTCACCGCAGCACACGGACTGGCTCGTACGGTTCGGATCCTGACGACGCGCGAAGTGTGAGGGGAGCCTCAGGGGCGCCGTACGCCCGGGTTCCACAGGACCGTCACCGGCACCCCCGCGCGGCGCGCGTACGCCACGATGTCGGCCGTGCCGCCGAGGCCCCGGGACGGGGCGCCGTCCCACACGGCGATCATGCGGTCGGCCCGGTCGACGATGTACCGGCCGGCCGCGTCGTACGCCTCCTCGTGCGTGCGCTCGTACGGCAGTTCCACCCGCTCGGCGCAGCACTTGAGGATGCGGCGGTACGACGTCCGTACGTCGTCGTCGCCGAGATGGGTCTCGTAGTCCATGCCGGGGATCACGGCGGTCAGCGGAGCGCCGCACTCCAGGGCGATCTCCGCGAACACCTGATCGGCGCCGGCGGCGAGACTGCTCAGCGCCCACGGCGACACGGCGGCCAGCAGCTCCGCGCGGATGCCCGAGCGGACCACGGACAGGGCGGCATCGGGAATCTGTCGGTGTCCGGTGATACCGATCCGGGTCACGGGCCCTGGCATCCGTGCGCTCACCTCCGTGGCCGCGGTCGTCTAACTCACCCTATCGCCGGGGGACTTGCACGGAAATGACGCGTGGGCGTTCGGGCCGATCGGGCCGTTCCGAGGGCCGGTACGGTGGCGTTTTCGGCCCGATGGCAGGGCGGTACGGCTCAGTGCTGGTTCAGCCGCTCACCGGCTCAGTCGCCCCCCGGGCCAGTCGCCCACCGGCTCAGTCGCCCACCGGGTCGAGGGCGAGCGGCTCGATGCGGCCCTCCAGCATGGCGCCCACGCCGAGGGCCGCGCAGACATCGGGCCGTTCGGCGATGTGGACGGGCATGCCGGTCGCGTGGCGGAGCATCTGGTCGAAGCCGGGCAGCAGGGCGCTGCCGCCGACCATCATGATCCCCCGGTCGGCGAGGTCGGCCACGAGGTCCGGCGGGCAGTCGCGCAGCACGTTGCCGATGCCGTCGACGACCGCGGTGAGCGGGGTCTGGATGGCGTCGCGCACGGCGGCCGTGTCCACCTGCACGGAACGGGCGAGCCCCGTCGCCACGTCCAGACCGTGGATCTCGGTGGAGGCCGGGCCGTGCGGGGTGAGGCCGTTGCCGGACAGGGCGAGCTGGAGCGGCCGTACGGACTGGCTGGGCAGGGTCAGCTCGTGCCGCAGCCGCAGATGCTGCACGATCGCGTGGTCGATGGCCTCGCCGCCGACGGGCACGCGGTCGGCGGTGACGATCGAGCCGAGGGAGAGCACGGCGAGCTGGGTGGCGGCGGCGCCGCACACCATGATCATGGTCGCTTCCGGCTGCTCGACGGGCAGCCCGCAGCCGACCGCCGCCGCGATCAGCGTGTCGACCAGCTCCACCCGGCGGGCGCCGAGGCCGACGAGGGTCTCGATGGTGGCGCGCTGGGCGAGCGGGTCGGCGTCGTGCGGGGTGCAGGCGGCGGCGCGGAGCACCGGCTTGCGGCGCAGCGTACGGCGGATCTTGTCGCCCAGCAGGTGGTGCAGCATGCGCTGGGCCATCTCGATGTCGACGACCGTGCCGCCGGAGACCGGCCGCACGACCCGGATGTAGTCGGGCGTACGGCCCGTCATCTTCTCCGCGAACTCCCCGACCGCGATCAGCGCGCCCGTCCGCGTGTTCACGGCGGCCACGCTCGGCTGGTCCACGACCAGCCCCGCGCCCTTCACATACACGCGGGTCCGGGCCGCGCCCAGATCGACCCCGAAGTGGCAGCGCCGCAGCTGCTCCAGGCTGGGGGTACTGGCGTTGTTGACGGCCATGGCAGATCCTCCCGAGAGCACAGACCGTGGGGCCGCCGTTGGTCGTCGGCGGTTCCTTGCGTGGGGGCCGCCGTCGGTTCGGTGGTCCCCTTGCATCGTGCGGGGAGAGACGACGGGGTGCCTGTTCGGCTGGGCCGGGCGGGGTGCGGCTGGACGGGTGGAACTTTGATGGGGGGTCAGGACGGGGGCGGAGGACCTCCTACGTGCCGGTGGCGGCCCGCACGATGCCTCGTACGACCCCCAGCTCCACCAGATCCTGCGGCCGCACCCGCAGATCGTCGGCCGTGGCCCGCACCCGCTCCTCCGGGCGCTTCAGGATCGCCGCCGCCAGTTCCGGGGCGATCACCGAGAAGTAGCTGTCGGGGGTGGCCCAGGTGTTGCCGGGGGCGGCCAGCGCGAGGGCGCCGCCCGAGCCGCCCTCGCCGATGAGGAGGGTGGTGATCGGGGTGCGGGCGGTGGCGACCGTGGTGAACAGGTCCGCGATGGCCGCGCCCGCACCCTGCCGCTCCGCCTCCGCGTCGTTCGCGGCGCCGGGGGTGTCCACCAGGGTGAGTACGGGGATGCCGAGGCGGTCGGCGAGGCGGATCAGACGGGTGGCGGTGCGGTAGCCGGCGGGGCGGGTGGCCGTGCCGCACTGCGCCGCGTAGGCGACCGTCCGTCCGGCGCGCTCGCCGAAGCCGCAGAGCATGCCGGGGTCGGTTCCGCCGGAGCGGTCCCCGCGGATGGGTGTGCGGTGGGTGAAGTAGGTGTCCAGGTAGGCCTCGGCGCGGGGGCGTCGGGGGGAGCGGGCGCGTTCCACCGCCTCCCAGCCGGTGGTGGGGAGCGGCTGGGGGTCGTTCGTGGTCGCTCGCGCCGCTTCGGGTGCGTGGGGCGTGGGCAGGTGGGCCGGTGTCGGGGCCGGTTCCTTCGACGGGTTCGTCAGGAGGCGAAGCCACCGGCCCAGGACCGGCCGCAGCTCCGCCGGCGGAACCACCGCGTCCGCCGCGCCCGCCGCCACCTGTGACTCCGCCGTGTACGCCGTCGGGTCCGCGTCGGACGGGCGGACCCGGGAGCCGGCGAAGCCGACCTGGGCGGCGGGGAGGGCGAGGACGACGTCGGCGCCCGCGCCCAGCGTCGCCCAGCCGCCGCCCGTGGTCGGGTCGCGCAGGACCGCGATCTGGGGCAGCCCCGCCTCCCTCGTCAGCGCCGACTGCCGGGCCACCCGCTGGAGTTGGGTGAGGGCGCGCATACCCTCCTGCATCCGGCTGCCGCCCGTCGCGACGAGCGAGACGACGGGCAGCCGGTGCTCGCGCGCGTACGCGTACGCCGACTCCAGGCGGTCACCGGTGCGTTCGCCGAGCGAGCCGCCGAGGAAGCCGAACTCGAAGGCGATCAGCACCGCCTGCGTACCCTCGACCCGAGCGGTGCCGCACACCACCGACTCCTCCTCGCCGGTGCGCTCGGCGGCACGTGCGCGGGAGTCGTCGTAGCCGGGCCAGGCGAGGGGGCCGTCGGGCGCGTACTCCCGTGCGGGGACCGAGAGTTCGGTGAATCCCTCACCCGCCGTCACCACCGCCACGGCCTCGCGGGCCGAGAGCCGTCGCCCCGCCGGGTCAGTCATGCTTCAGAGCCCGCTTCATGATCTTCCCCATGTCGTTGCGGGGGAGCGCGTCGAGGAAGCGTACGGTCCGGGGGCGCTTGTGCGGGGCCAGACGGGCGGCCACGTGGTCGGCCAACTCCTCGGTGTCCGGCGGTGATTGAGGGTCGCTCGGCACGATCCAGGCCACCACGCGTTCGCCCAGGTCGGCGTCCGGTTCCCCGGTGACCGCCGCCTCGCGCACCCCCGGGTGTTCGAGCAGCGCGTTCTCGATCTCGCCCGCCCCGATCTTGTAGCCGCCGCTCTTGATCAGGTCGGTGGCCTTGCGGCCGACGATGCGGACATAGCCGTCGGGGTCGCGGACCGCCATGTCGCCGGTGCGGAACCAGCCGTCCGCCGTGAACGCGGCCGCCGTCGCGTCCGGGCGGTTCAGATACTCGGAGAACAGGTTCGGGCCGCGCACCTGGATCTCGCCGACCGTCTCGCCGTCGTACGACGCCACCGGCGTCCCGTCCTCCTCGACCAGCCGCAGCTCCACGCCCGGCAGCGGTACGCCGACCGTTCCGGCGCGTGGTTCGCCGTCCGCTCGGACGCTCGTGTTCATCAGCGTCTCCGTCATGCCGTACCGCTCGATGACCCGCCGCCCGGTCGCCGCCGCGATCCGCTCGTGGTCGTGCACCGGCAGCGCGGCCGACCCCGAGACCAGCAGCCGCGCCCGGCCCAGCGCCTTCGCCAGCTCCGGGTCCTCGGGCAGGGACTCGGCGATCCGGTGGTACATCGTCGGCACCCCGAACAGCATCGTCGCGCCGCCCGCCAGTTCGCGCGCCACGCCCTCCGTCGAGAACCGGCCCAGATGGCGTACGGAGCCGCCGCGCCGCAGCGGGCCCAGGATGCCCAGCACCAGCCCGTGCACATGGAACAGCGGCAGACCGTGGACCAGTACGTCGTCCCCCGTCCACTGCCATGCGTCGGCGAGCGCGTCCAGGGTGGTGGCGAGGGCCCGGCGGGGGATGACGGCACCCTTGGGCGGGCCGGTGGTGCCGGAGGTGTAGACGACGAGGGCGGGGTCCTCGTCGCCCGCGTCCTCTGCGGGAGCCGGGTCCCCGGTGGCGTACACGTCGACGTCCACGCGCGCCAAGTCACCCAACGGGGAAGGGAGTTCGTCACCCGGCGCGGCCAGCACCAGCGTCGGCGCGCTGTCGGCCAGGATGTGGCCCAGCTCCTTCTCCCCGGACTTCGGGTTCAGCGGTACGGCCGCCACGCCCGCCCGGAGTGCCGCGACGACGGCCACGGCGGTCTCCAGCGCCGGGGTCGCCCACACGGCCACCCGGCCGCCCCCTCTGATCCGGTCCGCCAGAGCGCCGGTCGCGGCGGCCAGCTCCGCGTACGTCAAGGCACGGTCACCGAACCGCAGGGCGGGCCGGTCCGCCGGGGCGTCGCCGGTCAGGGCCGGGAAGAGAGGGGACACGGTCGTACTCCTTAGCTGTTGCCGTCGTTCTGCTGTTCTACCGCTGCTGCCATGTTCGCCCGGGTGTCTACCCCCAGCCCGGCACGACCAGTACCAGCCACACCACCGCCGGTACCGCCGCCACCACGATCCCTCCGTACATCATCAGCTGCCGGAAGAAGCGCTCACGGTCGACGTCCGGTGCCGCGGCCAGCACCAGCGCGCCGTTCGTGGAGAACGGGCTCACGTCCACGACCGTCGCCGACACGGCCAGGGCCGCCACCATCCCCACGGCCCCGATCTCGCCCTGCGCCAGGAACGGCACCGCAAGCGGGATCAGCGCGCCCATGATCCCCACCGAGGAGGCGAAGGCCGACACGATCGCGCCGATGTAGCAGAGCAGTACGGCCGCCAGCAGCGGTACGCCGATGCCGCCGACGCCCTCGCCCGCCCAGGTGATGGTGCCCATCTCGTCCAGCACGCCGACATAGGTGAGGACACCGCAGATCAGCAGAACCGTCGACCAGGCGATCTCCCCGACCGCCTTGCGGCTGTCCGTCGGCCACACGGTGCTCAGTACGACGGCGAGGGTGATCGCGGTCAGGCCCGCGTCGAGGTCGAGGGCGAGTACGGCGACGACGAGCGCGACCAGGGCGGTGAGGGTGGCGACGCGGGCGGGGGTGAGACGGGTGGTGTCGGGGGCGTCGGTGCGGGTGGCGACGGTGGTCGCGACACCCCCGGAACCCCCGGTGCCGGTGCCGGTGCCAGTAACTGTGCCTGTGTCGGTACCGGTGGCTGTCCCGCCCTCCGGCGGCAGTTCCTTGCCCTTCCCGTCACCGGTCTCCACCGACCCCTGAGCCCACAGCTTCAGCCCGCCGAAGAGCACGAACACGACCCCGGCGATGACGACGTTCACGATCAGCGACGCGAGGAACAGCGCGATCTCGTTCCCCGGCAGCTTCTCGCGCTCCACGATGCCGTTGACGATCGAACCGTAGATGCTGATCGGCGAGAAACCGCCGCCCTGGGCGCCGTGCACGACCATCGCGCCCATCAGCAGCGGACTGATCCCGTAGCGGGCGGCGAAGCTGAGCGCGATCGGCGCGACGATCGCGACGGCGGCCGGGCTGACCGCGCCGATCGCCGTGAGCGCGCCGGTGATCGCGAACATCACCCAGGGGATCAGCGCCACCCGCCCGCGGACGAGCCGGATCGAGGCGTGCACCAGCCAGTCGGTGGTGCCGTTGGCCCGGGCGATCGCGAAGAGATACGTGACGCCGACGAGGACGACGAACAGGTCGCCGGGGAAGCCGGCGAAGATGCCGTCCGCGTCGAGGTCGGCGACGAGCGTGCCGACCCCGAAGGCGGCCGCGAAGGCGAGCGCGCCCATGTTGACGGAGCGGGTGGTGGCGATGACGAACACCACGGCGAGGACGAGGATCGAGACGAGTTCGGGGGACATACGGGCTCCCGTCGTTGGGTCCCGGAGCGGCTGGGAGTGGGAGTGGGGGTGGGGGTGGGGGGAGGCCGGAAGGGTGACCGGGAATGGCCGAGTGGCTCAGCCACTTACGGGTGGTCAGCCTGAGCGCGTACGCCCGTCGCGTCAAGAGGTCGCGCGAGAATTGGCTCAGCCACTCGGCCACCTGCCCGCCCGGCGGACGGTGGGTTACGCTCCCGAGGAGAGGGGGACCCCGTGACCGACGCCCTGCGCCCCATGACGAAACAGCGCCTCTACGAACAGGTGCTCGACCGGCTGCGCCAGTACGTCGCCGAGGGCGGCCTGCGCGCCGGCGACCGGCTGCCGCCCGAACGCGATCTGGCCCAGCGGCTCGGCGTCAGCCGCGCCTCCGTGAAGCAGGCGATCGTGGTCCTGGAGGTCCAGGGCCTGGTGGAGGCACGGCACGGCGGCGGCACGTACCTGGTCCGCGACAGCCTCGACGTCGAACCGGTCGAGAGGATGGTCGAGCGCCGCCGGCGTCTGCCCGACGTCCTGGAGGCCCGCGAGGCCCTGGAGACGAAGCTCGCCGAACTGGCCGCCGAGCGCCGTACGGAGGACGACCTGGCCGCGATGCGGTCGGCGCTCACCCACATGGCCGAGGAGATCGAGCGGGACGGCCACGGCATCGAGGGCGACCGGCTCTTCCACTCGGCGGTGACCGCGGCAGCCCACAGCAGCCTGCTCGCCGAGTTCATGCGCTCCATCGCCGACCAGATCGCCGAGAGCCGCACCGAGTCCCTCCGCCAGCCCGGCCGCCCCACCCGCTCCCTCGCCCAGCACCAGGCCATCCTCGACGCGATCGCCGCAGGCCGCCCGAGGCAGGCGGCCACGGCCATGCGCCGCCACGTCCGTACGGTCGCGAAGGTCCGCCTGCTGGACTGGGAGCCGGACGACTCGCCCGCCTAGGGCCCTTGGGCCTGCCTCCCCCTTACGAAATCACCCGCACGAGTATGGAGCACCCGTGGCGCAGACCCCCCGTATAGCCATCGCCACCTACGACCCCCGGCCGGAGGAGAGCCTGGACCGCGATCTGCCGGTGCTGGTGACGGCGCTGCGGGAGGCCGGGGCCGATGCGGAGTCCGTGTACTGGGACGACCCCGGAGCCGACTGGGCGGCGTTCGACCTCGTCGTGATCCGCTCCACCTGGGACTACAGCTGGCGGGCGGCCGAGTTCGTGGCCTGGGCGGAGAAGTGCGGGAAGGTGACGAGGATCGCCAACCCGGCGGACGTCGTGCGCTGGAACACCGACAAGCGGTACATCGGCGATCTCGCCCGGGCCGGCGTGCCCGTCGTGCCGACGAGCTATCTCGCCCCCGGTGACCCCGTCGAGGTGCCCGACACGCACGAGTACGTCGTGAAGCCCACCTCCGGCGCGGGCGCCCGGTTCGCCGCCCGCTACACCCCGGACCGGCGGGAGACCGCCGTACGGCACATCGAGCGGATGCACGCCGAGGGGCTCACCGCGATGGTGCAGCCTTTCGTGGCGAGCATCGACACCGCCGGGGAGCGGGCCCTGCAGTTCTTCGGCGGACGGCTGCTGCACGCCAGCCGCAAGGGGGCCGTGCTCGCGCCCGGCACCCCGTACGACGCGGAGAAGGTCGCCCACCCCGACCTGGAGCCCTGGACCCCGACCGAGGCCGAACTCGCCGTCGCCGAGCGGGCGTTGGCCGCCGTACCGGGGGTGCCGGAGTTGCTGTACGCGCGGGTCGACCTCGTCGACGGGGACGACGGACACCCGTGCGTCATGGAGCTGGAACTCGTCGAGCCCAACCTGTTCCTGTGGCTGCACACGGTTTCGCTGCCGCGCGTGGTCCAGGCGATCCTGGAGGCGGCCACCGACGGGGACCCCGCCTGAGGTCGCGCGTGCTGCCGCCTCTCACCCGAAGAGGCGGCAAATCCACGAACCGGACGTCCACCCGTGCCCGCTGCCCACCCTTCGGGGTTACAACAGCGCGTACGGGAACCCTAGTTAAGGGCGTGACGGGGATCGTGGGCGAATGGGCGGCGCGGGGCACTTCCGGTTTCCCGGCGGAGCCGACGAGCTTCGTGGGGCGCCGGGACGAGGCGGCGGACGTCAGAAGGTTGCTGACGACGGGCAGACTGCTGACTCTGACCGGGCCCGGCGGAGTGGGCAAGACCCGGCTCGCCGGGCATGTGGCCGGGCAGGTCGCGCGGTCCTTCCCGGACGGCGTGTGGCTGGTGCCGCTGGCCGCGCTGCGGGACGAGGCGTTCGTCCCGCACGCCGTGATCGACACGCTCGGCGTGCGCACCGAGACGGTACGGCCGCCGCTGGACGTCCTGGTCGAGCATCTCAGGGGACGGCGACTGCTGCTCCTGCTCGACAACTGCGAGCACGTACTGGGCAGTTGTGCCGTGCTCGCGGGCGCGGTGCTGGCCGGGACCGAGGGTGTACGGATCCTCGCCACCAGTAGGCACCGGCTCGGGCTGGCCGGGGAGCGGCTCTTCGAGGTGCCGCCGCTGTCCGCGCCCGCGCCGGAGGAGCTGAGCACGGCCGCCGCCGAGACGTACCCCGCGCTGAGGCTCTTCGCCGACCGGGCGGCGGCCGTGGTCCCCGGCTTCACGCTCGGCGAGGGCAACCAGCAGGCCGTGGCCCGGCTGTGCCACCGCCTCGACGGGCTGCCGCTCGCCATCGAACTGGCGGCGGTCCGGGTGCGCGCGCTGGGCGTGGACCAGCTGGTCGAACGCCTCGACGACCGATACCGCCTGCTCACCGGCGGCAGCCCCGCTTCGGCCCCCCGCCACCGGACGCTCCGCTCGGCGGTCGACTGGAGCCATGAACTGTGCACCGCACAGGAACAGTTGGTGTGGGCGAGGCTGTCGGTGTTCGTGGGCGGCTTCGACTTGGCGGCGGCGGAGGCGGTGTGCGGGGGCGGGGGTGCCGGGGCGGCTGATACCGCCAGGGGACTTGAGGCTGTGGGGTCTGCCGAGGCTGCCGGGCTGTCTGAGTCCGCCGGATCCGGTGGATCCGCCGGATCCACCGGGTCCACCGGGCTGTCTGAGTCCGCCGTGCTACCTGAGTCTGCAGGGGCCGGCGGCTCTGCAGACTCTGCCGAATCCGTGGGCCACCCGCTCGGCCCGCTCGGCTCCTCCGATGTCGTCGGTGCCCAGCCAGCGCGTGGCCTGTCCGGTGCCGCCGGCTCTGCCGGTGTGCGTGGGTCTTCGCTCGGCGGTGGCTCCTCGGACGCGGCCGACGTCTCCGGCTCACGAGGTTCCTCCGCCGACGACGGCCCCTCTGCCGACGACGGCCCCTCCGGTGTCGTCGGCCCTTCCGACGAACGGGGCGCCACTGATCCCGTCGGCTCGTCCGGAGCGAGCGGCGACGCCTCCGCTGCCCCCGGCTCTTCCGGAGCACGAGGCTCCTCCGACGCCCCCGCCTCCGCGGACTCCCTCGGCACTGCCGATGGTCTCGACTCCGCGGACGTCCTCGACGCCGTCGCCGGGCTCGTGGACAAGTCCGTGCTCGTGCGGGAGGAGTACGGCGGGCAGGTGCGTTACCGGCTGTTGGTCTCGTTGCGCGAGTACGGGCTGGAGAGGCTGCAGGACCTGGGTGAGGTCGTCGGGGCGCGGCGGCGGCACCGGGATCACTTCGCGCGGCTGGCCGCCGAGTACGAGCGGGCGTGGTTCGGGCCCGACCAGGCGGAGATCACCGACCGGCTCCGTATGGACCTGAACGACTTCCGGGCCGCGCTGCACTTCTGTCTCACCACCCCCGGCGAGGCCAGGCACGGGCTGCGGCTCGCCTCCCGGCTGTGGTTCCACTGGGTCGCGTCCGGTATGTGGGGCGAGGGTCGGCACTGGATGGACGGCGCGCTGCGGGCCGGAGCGGGTCCGGACGTGGCGCTGACCCGGGCGTTATGGGCGGGCGCGCTGATGTCCCTGGTGCACAGCCGCTCCGCAGCGGTCCTGGCCGCCCTCGACCCCGCGCACAGCGCGACGAACGCCGGCACGGAGGCCGACGAAGCGGACGAAGGTGTGGGCCACGGACAGGCCTACAGGGACGCCGACGCGGAACTGCCGGTCCCCGCGCCGCCACGCGTACCGCCCGGCCCCCTGGTCCAGGGGCGGACGCCCACGGCCTGCTTCGTCGTCCTCACCCGGGTCGAACTGGCCTGCACGCTCGTCTGCCGGGGCCGGGCGGCGGAGGCGGTGCCGTTGTGCGCCGAGGCCGTCGCGCTGTGCGAGGCGCACGGCGAGCAGTGGGCGCGCTCCTGGGCCTTGCGCACGCTGGCCCTCGCGCACTGGGCGATGGGGGAGTACGCGCCGGCCGCCGAGCAGGCCCGTGCCTGTCTGCGGCTGCCGTACACCGGGCGCCAGCGGCAGAGCCTCGCCCGCACCCTGGACCTGCTCGGCGCCGCCGAGGCCCTGGCGGGTGAGGCCGAGCGGGCCGGCGTACTGCGCGGAGCCGTCGACCGGATCTGGCACGACATCGGCGGCAACCCGATGGAGTACCGGCGGCCGGGACGCCTACGGGCCCCCGAACGCCACGCCAGGCTCGCCCTCGGCGACCACGCCTACGAGCGGGCCCACCGCCGAGGCGCGGCACTCACCCCGGACGAGGCCGTCGCGTACGCCCTGAGGGAGACAAGCGGGGAGACAAGCGGGGAGGCAGCAGGAGAGACACCGGAGAGCACCCCCAACCCCCCGGAACCCACCCCCGCCCCCGCCCCCGTACCCGCACCTGTCCTCGAGGAGGTGGCGTTGACACCACGCGAGGCGCAGGTCGCCGCCCTCGTCGCCGAGGGCCGCACCAACCGACAGATCGCCGACACCCTCGTCATCGCCCAGCGAACCGCCGAGGGCCATGTCGAACGCATCCTCGCCAAGCTGGGCTTCCACAGCCGGAGCCAGGTGGCGGCCTGGTTCAGCGCCGGTGCCCGAACGCAGGCCGGGCACTCGCCGCCTGGCACGCACGCTTCCCCGGACGACGAGCGGTGATCCACCGGGGTTCGGGCGCAGGGGCGGGACGGCTCAAGGCGCCTGCGGGCTCCGGACCCTGTCGCGGAACCGGGCTGCGGATCCGCCCGCACGACGCCTACCGGCCGCTGAAGGCGGACGGTAGGGACGAGGACCGGATCTCAGTGCTCGGCCCCCTCCGACACCCCCGGCTCGTCCTCCACGCTGAGTGCCAGCTGCGGCACCTCGTCGGCGCCCAGCTGCCGTAGGACCAGGCCGAGCAGTTCCCCGCAGCGGACGGTGACCTGGCTGCCCGGGGGGAGGGACGCGGCGAGGCTGATCAGTTGCCAGGCGCAGTGTGCCTCCATGAAGCACAGGTCCCGCAGGTCGAGGACGAGGCGGCTGGGGCCGGCGCTCTCGCGGCGGGCCAGCGCCTCGCGCAGCACCTCGAACTCCGTACGCGGACCCGACTCGGCGACGTCGGCGACCACTTCGCCTTCGGGGCCCTCGCGGACGTCCACCTCGTCCGTCCGGGCCTTCACCCGAAGCGGATGGACCCGGCCCATCCCGGCCAGGAACTCGTCGCCGAACCGCTTGCGGTCGTACCAGCAGATCGCGGTGAACAGCGGGTCCGCGAAGAGTGGCGCCACCGACGCCTCGTACTCCAGCAGCCGGTCCTGGTCGAGGTTCACCCGTGGCGCCCAGCCCATGTCGGCGGTGATGCTCAGCCCCGACCAGCCCTCGTCGTAGGCGCGGTTGACCTCGTCGGTGTACGCCTCGATCGTGCGCTCTTCGTGGAACCGGCCGTCCGGTACGTACATCTCCGTGTTCCGCCTGAGCGAGAGCTGGCCGCTCTGCCGGGCCCGTACCGCCTGGCCGCTGCCCTGGTCGAGCAGGGCGACCACCTCGTCGTTGCTCAGATCGTCCGGGTCCATGACCAGCAGGACCTTCTCCCGCCGGGCCAGACTGGTCCGGGTGTAGGCGGTGAACACCCGCCACGGCGAATCCCCGTCACCCGTACCCCCCGGCCCCAGACAGGCATGATCCCCCAGCCGCAGCCGCTCGGCAGCCACGGTTCGCTCCGCTGGGTGCTCGGTCGTGTCGGTCATAAGCGGACGGTAAGGCTATAGGGAGGGAGATATGGCGAGTGGTCGCAAATTGACCAAGGGTGATTGATCGGATCGGTAACTCGACTGCGTACGACCACGGACATTCGGCGTGACCGGCTCAGGCACTCACCCGCTGCAACAACCCCCACGTGAACTCCGCGACACACTCCCGCCGCAGCCCCTCCGCGTCGGACGCGACGAACGCCAACCCCCACCGCGTGGGCGCCGTCCCCTCCAGCGGCCGTGCCGGTGCGAACGCCCGCGCCACCTCGTCGACCGTGCAGGACCAGGGCGTCAGGTCCGCCAGTGTCGTCGGCTCGGGGCCGGAGGCGCCCGGGGCCCGTACGAGCCACTCGTTCCACACCGCCCCGTTCGCCGCCCGGAGCACCTCGAAGCGGAGGTCGGGCCAGAGGGGGACCGGCCAGAGCAGGGCCTCGCAGTCCAGGTCGCCGATCCTGCGGGGGGTGACGGACTCGGGCTCGCCGAGGACCGAGCGGTACCGGGAGGCCGCCCCGCGTGCCCGGGGTGAGCGGACCATCGCCTGCCAGCGCTTGTTGGCCTCCCGCATCTCCGCCAGCGAGACGCCCAGCGTGCGCCGGGCGTCGTCGACGAGGTCGGGGTTGTGGTCGGCCATCCGCCGCAGCAGGACGAGCTGGAAGTCCAGGGGAGTGAAGGGGCGGAAGGGGCCAGAGGGACCGGGGTGCTTCGCGGAGGACATGGCGCCCATGGTCGTACACGGTCCCGGTCCCCGGCGGGGGCGCGGCGGCGCCCGTCCGGGATCCGGGAGGAACAGGACCGCCTCCACCTGCGGCCTTGGTGACACAGTCGCCGTCGACCGCCTACGTCAGCTCGGCCCAGACCTCGTCCACCAGCCGCGCCACCTGGCTCGGCTCATGGGCGATGTCGCCCGACAGATTCCGGATCTGCACGGTCAGCCCGGCGTCCGCACGCTGGCAGGACACCACCGACACGGCGTCGGAGTCCGGTTCGTTGCCGGCGTTGGTGGGCTGGTTGTAGAGGACGCAGTCCACCTCTTTGAAGTTCACCATCTGGTTGGTGGCCACCTCAAGGCCCAGGGCCACGGGGTCCTCGTACGGCACATACGGTCGCGGGGAGGACCCGCGCACGATCGCCAGCTGGAAGAGGGAGTCGAAGGAGGAATTGGCGAAGGACCGGACGACGGCCGGTGCGCCGTCGTACGCGTCGGACAGCCGCTTGCCGCTCTTGCTGTCCCAGGTGCGGACCCGCTCCGCCGTCTCCTGCCCGCTCTTGCCGCCGTCGTCCAGGTCCAGCGCGACCTTGTCCTGGTGGACGAACCCGCCGAGCCGCTCCGGCGCCGAGAGGTCCCCGCCGGGGGCGGCCGCCCCCGGCGCGCCCGGGGAGGCTGTCTTCTCCTCGTCCCCGGTCAGCAGCCAGGCCCCGCCGATCAGGGCCGCCCCCACCAGCAGACCGGCCAGCCCGACGAGACCGAGTTGCGTCCCTCTGGTAGCTTCCGTCACCGTACGCCCCCGTTCCCCTCACCACGTGGAAGGGCACTGCCCGTGCACCGGCCGCCGGAAACACAGGGTGTTCCCGGCCATTGCCCGCTCAGGGGCACTATGACTAGCCTGTGTTCGTTATGCCGATCGACTGTTGAAATTTCGAACACAGTCACCACAGACCTAAAGGGAGGGGGCCGACCGTGGGACGCCTCGTACCTGCCGTGACCCGGGCGCTCGACATATTGGAGCTCTTCCTCGATGGGGACGGCACGCTCTCCGCCCCCGACATCGTGCGCAAGCTCCAGCTGCCCCGCACCACCGTGCACGAGCTGGTCACCACGCTCGCCGCCCGGGGATACATCGTGGCGGTCCAGGGCCAGCCGGGACGGTACCGCCTCGGCGTACGCCCGTACCAGCTCGGCAGCCGCTACGCCGAGCAGCTGGATCTGGCCGCCGAGGGCCAGCAGGTCGCCCGTACCGTCGCCGAGACCTGCGACGAGACGGTGCACGTGGCGATCCTGGAGTACACGGACGTCATCTACATCGCCAAGGTGGACTCCACGCACGCCGTCCGCATGGTCTCCGCCGCCGGGCGCAGGCTGCCCGCGCACTGCACCTCCGTCGGCAAGATGCTCCTCGCCTCCCTTCCCGAGCACGAGCTCAGCGCCCGGGTGCCGGACGACGCGAACCTGATCAGGATGACGCCCAACAGCATCACCGACCCGGCCGCCCTGCGCGAGGCCCTGGCCAGGATTCGTGAGCGGGGTCTCGCCGTGGAGAGCCGCGAGTCCAACCCGGACGTGTCCTGCGTCGCCGCCCCGGTCCGTGACCGCACGGGCCAGGTCGTCGCCGCGCTCTCCATCTCCGTCCCCATGATCCGCTGGAGCGACGAGCGCCGCGTCGAGCTGGAGCAGCTCGCCGTCAAGGGCGCGGCGGAGCTGTCCGAGCGCCTCGGTCACCGGAGCGTGGCATGAGCACCTACGAAGTGGCCGTCCGCGAGTACGCGACGCTCGGCGAGGGCCCCACCTGGGACGCCGACGCCCAGCGGCTGATCTGGATCGACATCCTCGGATCGAGGGTCTTCACCTTCGACCCGGCCTCCGGCCGCCGCACGGCCCTCGTCACCGAGCAGCACGTCGGCGCCGCCAAGCCCCGCGTCGGCGGCGGACTCGTCCTCAACCTCCGCGACGGCGTCGGCCTGCGCGACCCCGACGGCACATTCCGCTGGCTGCACCACGAGCCGGTCCCCGGCCGCCGCGCCAACGACGCCGCCGTGGCCGCCGACGGCTCCCTCTACGCCGGCACCATGCGCTACGACGAGGCCCCGGGCGGCGGCACCCTCGCCCGCTTCACCGCCGACGGCACCGTGGAGACCGTCCTCGACGACGTGGCCGTCAGCAACGGCACGGGCTGGAGCCCCGACGGCCGCCTGATGTACTACATCGACAGCCCGACGCGCCGGATCGACGTCTTCGACCACGAGACCGGTGAACTGCCCACCGAACGGCGGCCGTTCGCCACCATCGAGGAGGGCGCCGGCTTCCCCGACGGGCTCACCGTCGACGCCGAGGGCTGTGTCTGGGTCGCCCTGTGGGAGGGCGGCGCCGTCCGCCGCTACACCCCCTCCGGCGAGCTGGACCGGGTGATCGAACTGCCGACGCCCCGCCCCACGGCCTGTGCCTTCGGCGGTGCCGACCTCACCGACCTCTACATCAGCACGGCCCGCATCGGCACGGACTCCCCGCACCCCCTGTCGGGTTCCCTGCTGGTGGTGCCGGGCGCCGGTAAGGGACTCGTTCAGCCCGCCTTCGCGGGCTGAACCACAGCGCGCCGGACCACACCGCACCACGTCACGGCTGTCGGTCGGCGGGCGACACGGCGGCCGCCCGGGCGCGTACCGCCTCGATCTCGGCGGTGCGGCGCAGGACCCGGGAGACGGTCTCGATGTCCTGGAGGAGGTCCGTGGGGTCGGGGAAGGCCGGGGGAGCCTCCCCGCCGTCCTCCCCGCCCTCCTTCGCACCGGGACCCTCGGCCGAAGGGCCCGCCGCCGCCCGCCGGGCCGTGACCGCCTCCTGGATGGTCACGGCGGCGGCGAGCGCCTTCGCCCGGCCCGGCGCGTGACCGAGGCCGAGGGCGGCGTCGTACGCGCGTCGGCGCAGGTCCTCGTCGAAGTGGCGGACCAGTTGCAGCAGGACGTCGCGGATGAACGTCTCGCGGCGGGTGAGCCGCAGTTCGGGCGAGGCCCGCAGCACGAAGCGGCTGCCGGGGCCGTCGCCCGCGCTCCGGGCCAGCAGATACAGGGGCCGCAGCCGCCAGTGGCCGAGCCGTGTCCGCCAGCGGTCGTGCAGATACTGGCCGGCGTGCGGAAGGATGAAGCCGACCGCGATGAGGATCGCCGAGACGGAGGCGACCGGCGGCGCCACGTCCGTGCTCAGCCAGTCCAGATCGCGCCCGGCCCAGCGGGCCGCGACGGCCCCGAGCTTCGAGGCGTCGTACACCAGATTGAGCGCGTAGCCGACCCCCAGGGCCTTCAGACCACCGCGCAGCCAGGCGTCGAGGCCGTCCGTGCGGACCCAGTTCCGGATCAGCCGGTAGGTGATCAGACAGGCCACCGTGTGCGCGCCGAGATAGAGGACGATCTCCTCGCGCATGAAGGGCGTCGTGGCGTAGTACGTGTCCAGGTCCCGCGGCCGCTCCTCGGGCACGTCCGCCAGCGCGAACAGCACCCACAGGGCGACGATCACCCCCGAGTAGACCGAGACGACCCGGCGCATGGCCCGCCGGGTCGCGGCCGAGCGGTCCGACGGGCCGCCCCGCCAGGCGATGATCATCAGCAGGCAGGACGCGCAGAACGCGGTGAGCAGCGAGTACACCCAGGGCGCGGCGATGTTCGGCACACCCGTGACCCGGTTGATCCACGCGATGGACGACGGTTCCGCGCAGACGAACACACAGCAGGCGAGCAGCAGCAGACCGCCGACCGCGCGCAGCAGCGCGTCCTTCCACAGCATGACGATGCTGGGCAGTTTGATCACCAGGGCGGCGGTCAGCACGGCCGCCGGGATCCATAACGAGATGTACAGACCGCCGAAGAAGTCGGCGAGGCTCATGGCCGTCCTCATCCCTGCGACCTGCGGTATCCCAGCGATGCCTGGATGGCCTTCCCGACCGGGTCGGCGGGACCGTCCTGTCCGCCCTCCACCCAGGAACGCAGGGCGGTGGCGAGGCGATGCCCGAAGTCCTCGGCCTCCCGCTCGTCCAGCGCGTGCGAGCCGTTGCGCGCGGACACCGCGAGCGCCGACCCGCGCAGGCCCGGATCACCGGACAGGGCGCGCGCGGCGGCCGCCGCGTCCGGCAGCTGGTGGTGACAGTGCCCGGCGTGCATGTGCCACAACTCGTGGCCCAGGATGACCAGTTGCTGTACGGCCTCGGCCCGCTCCTCCACCACGACGAGGTCGAAGTCCTGGAACTCCATCCACAGACCCGTCACGTCGACACCGTCGGGAAACCGCTCGAACCGCAGCTCCACGGGGCGCCCGCCCCGCCGCGCACTCATCTGCGCGCACAACGCCGTCCCCAACTCCCGTACGTCCACGGGCGCGTCGACCGTCGCCCGTAACGCCTTCACCAGCGCACCGGTCAGTCTGCGCATCTCGCCGTCGGCCCGCGAGGGCAACAGGGGCGACCACAGCCGCCGGGCGCGCCCCACGGCCCGCCGTACGCGGGCGAACGGCAGCCGGCCGGTCCGTTCCGGGCGGTCTTCGACGGTCTCGGCGAGGGGGTCCGGGAGCGGCGGCACGGGCCGACTTTACGGGGCGGATCGCGCCCGCACCAAGGGAATCCACGCCAAAGAGAACCGCTGCTCGTCGGCCCCGGCGCACGATCGCCGGCCCCCCGGGCGGACGGACGGAGGGGCCCCGGCGGACGGACGGAGGGGCCCCGCGAGCGAGCTGGAGGCCCCCACGAGCGAACGCCGGTCGCCTTGACGGGCAGGTGCGACGACCATAGCGTTTCGTTCGATTATGCGATCGGTATCCGGTATCTCGAACGCACGAAAGGGCCCCATGTCCCGCACCGCCAGGTTCACGCTCGACCCTGCCTTCACCATCGGCGAGGTCAACCCCCGACTCTTCGGCTCCTTCGTCGAGCACCTCGGACGCTGTGTCTACACGGGGGTGTTCGAGCCTGGCCATCCCACGGCCGACGAGGCGGGCCTGCGCACCGATGTGCTGGACCTCGTCCGCGAACTGGGCGTCACCACGATCCGCTACCCAGGCGGCAACTTCGTCTCCGGCTACAAGTGGGAGGACTCCGTCGGCCCCGTCGAGGACCGCCCCCGCCGCCTCGACCTCGCCTGGCGCTCCACCGAGACCAACCGCTTCGGCCTCTCCGAGTACATCGCCTTCCTGAAGAAGATCGGCCCCCAGGCCGAGCCCATGATGGCCCTCAACCTCGGCACCCGGGGCGTCGCCGAGGCCCTCGAACTCCAGGAGTACGCCAACCACCCCGCCGGCACCGCCCTGTCCGACCTCCGTGCCGCCCGCGGCGACAAGGACCCCTTCGGCATCAACCTCTGGTGCCTGGGCAACGAGATGGACGGCCCCTGGCAGACGGGGCACAAGACCGCCCAGGAGTACGGCCGGATCGCCGCCGAGACGGCCCGCGCGATGCGCCAGATCGACCCGGGCATCGAACTCGTCGCCTGCGGCTCCTCCAGCCAGTCCATGCCGACCTTCGCCGAGTGGGAGGCGACGGTCCTGGCGGAGACGTACGACCTCGTCGACTACATCTCCCTGCACGCCTACTACCAGCCCGAGGACGGCGACGTCGACTCCTTCCTGGCCTCCGCCGTCGACATGGAGTCCTTCATCGAGAACGTGGTCGCCACCTGTGATCACGTGGGCGCCAGGCTGAAGTCCAAGAAGAAGATCAACCTCTCCTTCGACGAGTGGAACGTCTGGTACATCTCGGAGTGGCACGCGATCGAGAACTCCGGCGCGCGGGACTGGGCGGAGGCCCCCCGCCTGCTGGAGGACAATTACAGCGTCACCGACGCCGTCGTCTTCGGCTCGCTCCTCATCGCCCTGCTGCGGCACGCCGACCGCGTCACCGTCGCCTGTCTCGCCCAGTTGGTCAACGTGATCGCCCCGATCATGACCGAGCCGGGCGGCCCGGCGTGGCGCCAGACGACGTTCTTCCCGTTCGCCCAGGCCTCCCGCTACGGCCGCGGCCAGGTCCTCGACGTCCGGGTCGACTCGCCGACGTACGAGACGAAGAAGTACGGCGAGGCGGACCTGCTGCACGCCACCGCCGTGCGCGCCGAGGACGGCTCGGTCACCGTCTTCGCGGTCAACCGAAGCCGGACCGAGGCACTGCCGCTCGAAGTCGCCCTCGGCGGGCTGGACCTGACGTCGGTCGTCGAGCACTGCGTGCTGGCGGACGCCGACCCGGACGCCCGCAACACCCTCGACGAGCCCGAGCGGGTCGCCCCGCACGCGGCCGAGGGCACCGCGCTCCGGGACGGCGTCCTGACCGCCGTACTGGAGCCGCTGTCCTGGAACGTGATCCGGCTCGGCTGAGAGCTCGGGTTCGGCTGTCGGCAGCCGTGTGCGGGTTGCTCGCGCCCGGGCGGCGGAGCCGCGTATCGACACAGCCCCGCGCCCCTGACGGGGCGCGGGTGGTCGACAATGTTTGTCATGAGGATCTCGGCGCGGGCGGATTACGCCGTGCGGGCAGTGCTTGAGCTGGCCGTACGGCAGGGCAGTGGGCCGGTGAAGGCGGAGGCCATCGCGGCTGAGCAGGAGATTCCGCACAAGTTTTTGGAGGGGATCCTCGGCGACCTCAGGCGTGGCGGGCTCGTCACCAGCCGACGGGGCGGCAGCGGTGGCTACCAGCTCGCCCGGGACCCTGGCGCGATCTCCGTCGCCGATGTCATCCGGGCGGTCGACGGGCCCATCGTGTCGGTGCGCGGAGAGCGCCCCACCGGCCTGACCTACTCCGGCTCCGCCGAGCCGCTGCTGCCGCTGTGGATCGCCCTGCGCGCCAACGTCCGTCGCATCCTGGAGGGCGTCACGATCGCGGACATCGCGGCCGGCGCCCTCCCCGAGCCGGTGAAGGAACTGGCGGCGGAGCCGGCGGCCTGGGAGAACCCGTAGGTCACGGCGACTTCCTCGTCGCGGTCGCCGTGTGACCCCAGCGCGTTCACAGCGCCGCATCAAGGATTTCTTCAGATGCGTTTCTAACTTCTCCGTCATGACAGAGAACACCACGCCCCAGCAGGCAGCCGACGACAACGACGGCGAGACCGGTGGCAAACACCGCCGGAGCAAGGCCGTCCAGCGCCGCCGAGTCCTGATCGGCGGAGCCGGTGTCGCCGCGGCGGGCGGCCTGGTGGCCGCCGGGCTCGCCTCCGCCGACACCACCACCGACGAGACCGGGTCCGCCTCCTCCGACTCCGGTTCCTCCAGCTCCACCGGTCCTCCCGGATGTCCTCGCGGACGAGGGCGCCTTCGAGGGAGTACGGGCCTTCGGTGACCTCGGCGTTCAGGACGCAGACACTGCTGATGTAGGTATCAACTGGCGCTGATTACACGCGAGTTGGGACACACTCCGTGTGTCGCCGGGCACGGGACGCGTTCGCCGGGGCGTCTCAGTGCAGTCGCATCGCCAGGGTCACCTCGGCCCCCGCGCCCGCGTCGTGCGTGGTGACGGTCAGTCGGTCGGTGACCAGCCGGGCGAGCCACAGGCCGCGGCCGGGGCAGTCCTCCGTGAGGCCGGGGAGGAGTTCGGGGATGGCGGGGACGAAGCCGGGGCCCTTGTCGGTGATACGGCACTCCAGCTCGTCCTGGAGCTGCCGCAGCTCCAGCCGGCCGTGGCCGCCGGCGTGCTCCACGGCGTTGGCGGCGATCTCGCTGACGGCGAGCGTGAACTCGCCCAGCCGGACCCCGCCCAGTCCCGCCGAGGCCGCGGTGTCCTCGACCTGGGCGCGCAGCTGGGGCAGGTTCTCTCTGGTGAAGTGCCGTTGCAGCAGGATTGTCCCGCCGCTCCTGCCGTCCGTCTCCCCGCCCGGCATCGCAGTCGCCTCCTCTCGCTCGGGGTCGATGGGCCCGGGCGCGGGGCGCTGGGCGTCAAAGGCGAACTGCCGCACATCGTCCACGCTAGCCGTGCTCGCCGCATGTGTACCCGCGCGATCGAGAGGACATCGCACCTGGTCGAAACCGTATGAAGCCGACCGAATGGTGACCGTTTCCGGCCGACCTCGGCTGATCGGTTTTCGTGCTCCGATCAGCCGGGCCGGAGGTGCCTGGACGTGCCGGGCGGTGCCGGGAGGTGCTCGGCAGTGCCCAGGAAACGCTCAGAGGGGTTTCCCGGGAGTCGTCAGCCCTGCTCGATGCCGAGCGTCAGCGTTCCGGTGTAGCCCGCGGAGGGGGAACTGCCCAGCGCGGTGAGCGTCAGGAGGCCGGACGCGGCGCCTCCCTCGTCGTAGATGGAGTCCTGGGCGAGGGTGGTGCGGGTGACCGTGTTCGCCGAGTACGGGGACAGGGCGCCGACCCTCGCCGTGATCGTCTCGTTGAAGAACAGCTGGCCGGTGTGGAGCTCCTGGCCGCCGGTGAACGAGCCGTCGGAGGTGAGTGTGACGCCGGTGTGCACCTTGACGTGGATGTGCACGCAGCGGCCCCGGTACCAGCCTGGGTAGACCGAGGTGATGTTCGCGACGCCGCTGGAGTTGGTGAGGACGCCGCCGCGCAGGAAGGTGCCGTTGTCGGGTTCGCTGTGGCCGTTGTTGCCGACGAACCCGGAGTACTCGCCGAGCGCGTCGGCGTGCCAGATCTCCACCAGGGCGTTCGGGATCGGGGCGCAGGTGTCGTCGTCGACGACGGTGAGGGCGAGCCGGAGCGGGAAGCCGGTCTTGTCCTCGGCGATGTTGGTGCGGACGAGCTGTCCGTCGAGGTAGTAGGGGCCTTCGGTCATCTCCTTGGTGAGAGTGCAGACGGCCGCGGCGGCCACGGGGGCCGTCGCGTCGGCAGTCGGGGCCTCGGTCGTGGCGGCGGCCCCCACGGCCAGGGTGGCTGCGGTGGCGCCGGTGGCGATCAGCACCGTGCGACGCCCTATCGAACTGCCTTCTTGAGCTTCCGTGTTGTCTGTCATGAGCATGGCATGCTAGAAGCGGAATCTGTTGATCGGCTGTCAGAGACGTAAAGTGACGGAACGTCAAGTCTCTTGCGAGACAGGCAAGTTGAAGCAGCGTTGAACCACCCGTTGAGGGGTGGTGGTCACTGGGTCGCCTGGGCGATCGACTCGAGAACCGTCTTCGGGTTGCCGTTCGGGGCGACCGCCTTGCCGATCTGCTTGCGGATCGCCGCGGCGACCTCGGACCAGTTGGTCTCGGCCACCGGGTAGAGCTGCAGATTCTGCAGGGTGTCCAGGCCGCTCCACTGGGAGCGTTGGTCCTTGTCGGCGCGCATCTGGTCGGCGACCGGGGTGGTGACGGGGAGCAGTTCGTACTCGTTGGCCTGCTCGGTCACGTACTTGTCGCCGTAGAGGAAGTTCAGGAACTGGCCGATCGCCTTGCGGTGGTCGTCGTTCTTGAAGGCGACGACCCAGTCGGCGGTGCCCATGGTCGGGGTCTCCTGGCCGGTGCGGCTGGGCAGCGGGATCGAGCCGTAGGGCACGGACTCGGAGGAGTCGTCGATCTGCCGGATCAGTGAGAGCGGGCCGTTCACCATGGCCGCGTCACCGTCGAGAAAGGCCTTGACCGCGTCGCTCCGGTTGAGCTCGCCGGGCGCCACCGGGCCCGTGAGCCCCTCCCCGACCAGGTTCTCCTTCAGCCAGGTCAGCGTCCTCACATTGGCGGCGGAGGCGAGGTCGTACGAGTTCGTGGAGTCGGTGTAACCGCCCTCGCCGGCCAGCAGCCACATCAGCGTCTCGGCCTCCGCCTCCTCCGGGCCGAGCGGCAGCGCGATCGGATACTTCACGCCCTGGGCCTTCAACACCCGTGCGGCGACGAGGAGTTCCGCCCAGGACTTCGGGGGCTTCAGACCGGCCCGGGCAAAGAGATCCTTGTTGTAGTACATCAGCCGGGTACTCGCGGTGAACGGCAGCCCGTACTCCTCCCGGTCCATCTCCCCGGCCTCCGCGAGGCTCGGTATGAAGGACGCCTGGACCGGGATCGACAGGATGTCCTCCGCGCTGTAGAGGAGGCCCTTCGCGGCGTACTCGGAGTAGCCGTCCGACTGCACGATGTCCGGCGCGTCGCCCTTCTCGACCAGCTCGGCGACCTTCTCGTCGATCTCGTCCGGGTCGTAGACCTTCACATCCACGTCGATGCCCGGGTTGTCGGTGCCGAAGGCGAGGACGACCCGGTCCCAGAACCCCTCGGAGTTCTTGTGCACGCTGTCGCCGTAGTTCGTCGCGACGACGGTCAGGGTGACGTCCCCCGCCCCCGAATCCGTGGTCTCACCACACCCGGCAAGCCCGACCATCCCCCACGCGGCCGCGACCGCCACCACCGTCCGGGCCCTATGGCGCACGGTCCACCCACTTCCAGCCGAACCCGACACACGGGAGCACAGGCGTCACCGCGCGTATGCGAAGAGCTTGATCGTAGGCCGGTCACTTGTGCGAGCGAGGCCATGGGCGTTGCGTTTTCATTCCAAGGCTGTGACGGAAGTGACCGGGGGAGGTCTGTGTACGACAGGAGGTACGGATCGGACAGGCTCGTGGTTCACGCCGCTGCACACTCTTGTGGAGGACCTCGATGGTGCGGTCCGCGGCCTCCAGCAACTCCCGGGCGGACACCGGCTCCTGGGCCTCCGCGATCGCTGTGGGGCTGCTTGGTGCCCGGTCCCACTGTCGGTGCCTTCATGAAAACCACCTCCTGGCGTCCCTGCTCCTCACGCCGGCGGTGGCTGTCCTCTTTCCTCGGCGGCGACCGATGGCCGTTCCACAGTTCCGTCGTGGTCGGGCCGGACCAGGCCCGGGGGTGGATCTCCGAGGGGCGACACACCGCTCTTCGATCTACGGATCCGGTCGCCGTACCGGGGGCGCGGCTTCGGTGGCCGGGCCGTGGTCTGGCTGACGGCGTATCTGTTCGAGGAGCTCCCGGGGATCCGGCGTATCGAGGCCACCACGCGTCAGGACAACGCGGCGATGCGCCTGCCCTTCAGCGGCACGGGTATGTCAAGGAGGCCCACTACCGCGACGCGTGACCCGGGGAGGACGGGAGGACGGGAGGACGGTCCATGACGCGGTCGGATACGCGATCCTGCGGCGGGACCGGCTCGCCGGTACGGCCATCGTGCCCGACCGGGACGACGAGCCGTAGCGGCGGCACGCCGACGACAACAACGAGCGCCCCCGACAGCCAGCAGTACTGGACCTGTTCGGGGGCGCTTCGAGTTCGTGTTCTACGAGGGCGGGCTCACCCCACCTGGTTGAAAACCGCCCCGGCCGCCGGCCAGCCCAGCGGCTCCGGCTGGCCCTCCTCCGGGGCCGTGCGGCCGCGGACCTGGGCGGCCGTGAGGCCCTGGGCGGCGCCCATCGCACGGCGGTTGGCGGCGGCGGCCATACCCGGCATGCCCGTCTGCGCGACCGGCTGCAGCCCGGTGGCCGCAGCGGGCGCCATACCGGGCATGGAAGCCACGTTCGGCATGGAAGCCACGTTCGGCATCGAAGGCATGGACGGCGTCGAGGGTATGGACGGCATGGACGGCATGGACGGCGTCGAGGGCATGGAAGGCATCGACGGCATCGAGGGCATGGAAGGCATCGAAGGTGTCTGGGGCATCGCCGCGGCGGCCGCAGCCGGCATCGGGGCCGGAGCAGGCGCGGGCATCGGCATCGGGGCGGGGGCCGGGGCCGGGGCCATGCCCGGCATCCCCATCCCGGTCGCCTGCGCGGCCAGGCCCGGCATACCCGCGCCGTTGGTCTCGCTCATCAGCCGGTCCACGGCCGCCGTACCCGAGCTGTAGCTGGTCCCGGTGCCCAGCTCAGGTACGGCGGATCCCCTCCTGGACCCGTAGAGAACCGACTCCAGGCCGGACACCAGGCGACGCACGTCGACCTGGGGCCGCACCACGAGTCGCAGGAAGCGACTGGACGAGCCGACCTTGTTGCCGCACTCGCGGACCAGGATCCGGTGCTCGGTGAGCAGCCGGTCCCGGACCACGGTGCCCTCGGCGCCGACGGGAAGGCGCACGAAGAGGAAGTTCCCCTGCGACGGGTACACCGTCAGCCCGGGGAGGGCGGAGAGCTGGCGGGCCATGTCCAGGCGGTCCCGGCGGACCATGTGCAGGCTCTCCATGTACTCGGCGCCGTGCTCCTTGAGCATGAACACCACGTGCTCGGCAAAGGAGTTGAGGTTCCACTTCGGCAGCATGGAGCGGACCTTCCCGGCCAGTGCCGGGTTGGCGACCAGGTAGCCGAAGCGGATGCCGTGCAGACCGAAGTTCTTGCCGAGGCTGCGCAGGACCACGACGTTGGGCCGCATCACGGCGTCCGCGACCGTGCTCGGCTCGGACTCGGCGTCGGCGAACTCCAGGAACGACTCGTCGATGACGATCAGGTCCAGGTCCGCCATCGCGTCCATGAACTGCACCAGCGCGTGCCGGTGCAGAAAGCCGCCGTCGGGGTTGTTCGGGTTGCAGATGACGGCCACGCGGGTGCCGCGGGCCCGGATGAACTCGGCGTACTGCGCGAGGTCCAGGGCGAAGCCGCTGGACTCCTGCAACGGGAACATGTCGACCCGCTTGCCGGTCTCCATGGGCTGGTCGGTCCAGCGGCCGAAGGTGGGGACGGGGACGGCGAGGGACTCACGGACCATCAGATGGTCGAGCCAGGTGATGAGTTCGGTCGAGCCGTTGCCCATCGCCACGCACTGCGGCGGAAGTTGGAGCAGATTGCACAGCTCGGCCGTGATGGTGTCCGCGCTGCTCGGGTAGTACGTGATGATGTCCCGCAGCTTGCTCGCCATCTCGTCGAACATGGCCGGGGTGGGGAAATAGGGGTTGCACGGGATACAGAAGTCCACCGGGCCCGCCCCGTCGCCGCCCTCACGCGTCAGCGCCGCCATCGAGGGGCTGTGCGCTGAGGTGCTGCGGAACAGCGAGGTGACGTTGTCGGCCATGGAACCTCCGTAGGGGGCGGGCCCGTGGGGACGACCGGGCCCGACGACTAAGGGCGGCCCGCGCGGGGGAGCGCGGGCCGCCCTTACATACGGAGACCGGGGCGGCACTGTTCAACCTCTGAGAATTCGCTGGGAAGTTGTGTGCCAACTGTGAATACGTGGCCGTGCCGCCCGGCGTTCACCCTGGTCACCGGCGTTTTCCGGTACCGATCCGCACGCGTCGAACGAGTCGGACTACTCGAACGCGTGGACCGTCGTCGACCGGTATGTCTCACCCGGTCGCAGCACCGTCGACGGGAAGTCCGGCCGGTTCGGCGAGTCGGGGAAGTGCTGTGTCTCCAGGCACAGCGCGTCCCCCTGCCGGTAGATCCTCCCGGTGGGGCCGACGAGCGTGCCGTCCAGGAAGTTCCCGGAGTAGAACTGCAGCCCGGGTTCGGTCGTCGCGACCTTGAGCGTACGGCCGGACGAGGGGTCCCGGAGCGTGGCGATCCACTCTGGGGTGTCGGTCCTGCCCTTGTCGAGCACCCAGTTGTGGTCGAAGCCCTTGGCGTACAGCAACTGCCGGTCGGCCGCGCGGAGGTCCTCGCCGACCGTCTTGGCGCGGCGGAAGTCGAAGGGCGTGCCCGCGACCTCGGCCGGCGCACCGGCGGGGATGAGGCCCGCGTCGACGGGGGTGTATCGGGCGGCGGCGATCTCCAGTTCGTGGTCGTGGACCGAGCCGCTGCCCTCGCCCGCGAGGTTCCAGTAGACGTGGTTGGTGAGGTTGACGACGGTGGCCTTGTCGGTGGTGGCCTCGTAGTCGATGCGCCACTCGCCCCGCTCGGTGAGCGTGTAGGTGACCCGCACGTCGAGCGTGCCGGGGTAGCCCTGTTCGCCGTCGGCGCTGGTGTACGACAGTCGCAGGCCCACGTCCGGGCCGGCCTCGAACGGCTCGACGTCCCAGACGACCTTGTCGAAGCCCTGGTCGCCGCCGTGCAGACTGTTCCCGCCGTCGTTGACCGACAGCCGGTACGCCGAGCCGTCCAGCGTGAACCGGCCCTGGCCGACGCGGTTGCCGTACCGGCCGATCAGGGCCCCGAAGTACGGGGACTCGGTGACGTAGGGCTCGATCGTGTCGAAGCCCAGGGACACATTGGCGTACCCGCCCTCGCGGTCCGGGATCTCCAGGGACTGCACGATCCCGCCGTACGACAGGACCTTCAGGCGTGTGCCGCCGTTCTCCAGCGACCAGCGGTGGATCTCGGTGCCGTCGGCGAGCTTGCCGAAGAGTTCCTTCACCGGCTTCCTGCCTCTCGTGGAACAGCCGAGGGGTCCCGCGCGCTCGTGGCACGCGGGACCCGACGACTTGCTCGAAATACCTGCTTACGAACCGGACTTGCGCTTGTTCCACACGTCGAACCCGACCGCCGCCAGCAGGGCCAGGCCCTTGATGACCTGCTGCCAGTCGGAGCCGACACTGAGGAGGTTCATGCCGTTGTTCAGCACACCGAGGACGACACCGCCGATGATCGCGCCGAGGACGGTACCGACACCGCCGCTCATGGACGCGCCGCCGATGAACGCCGAGGCGATCGCCTCGAGTTCGTAGCTCAGGCCCGCCTTCGGGTTCGCCGCGTTGAGGCGGGCGGCGATCACCAGACCCGCCAGGGCCGCGAGCACGCCCATGTTCAGGAAGACGTAGAAGGTGACCTTCTTGTCCTTCACGCCGGACAGCTTGGCCGCCGGCAGGTTGCCGCCGATGGCGTAGATGTGGCGGCCGAAGATGGAGTTGCGCATGACGTAGCCGTAGCCGACCACCAGCACGCCGAGGATGATCAGCACGATCGGCGCACCCTTGTAGCTGGCGAGCAGCATGGTGACGACGAGCAGCGCGGAGACGATCGCGACGAGCTTCAGCAGGAAGATGTTGGTCGGCAGCGTGTCGAGCGAGAACTCCTGCTGACGCTTCCTGTCCCGGACCTCCTGAAGGACCACGAAGGCGATCAGGACGATGCCGAGGAGCAGCGTGAGGTTGTGGTAGTTGGTCTCCGGGCCGGTCTCCGGAAGGAAGCCGTTGCCGATCTTCTGCAGGCCCTCCGGGAAGGGACCGAGGGTCTGGCCCTCCAGCAGGATCTCCGTCACACCGCGGAAGGTCAGCATGCCGGAGAGGGTGACGATGAACGACGGTATGCCGAGATAGGCGATGAAGAACCCTTGGAGCGCGCCCGCCGCCGCGCCCGCCACCAGGCAGAGCGCCACGGCGATGGGCCAGGCCACATCGTGCTGCACGGTCAGTACGGCCGCGAAGGCGCCGACGAACGCGGTCAGTGAGCCGACCGACAGGTCGATGTGGCCCGCGATGATGACCAGCATCATGCCGATCGCGAGGATCAGGATGTAGCTGTTCTGCAGCACCAGGTTGGAGACGTTGCGCGGCAGCAGCAGGTCGCCGTTGGTCATCACGGCGAAGAACGCCACGATCAGGCCGAGCGCGATCAGCATGCCGTACTGCCGCATGTTGCGCCGCATGCCGTCCAGCATCAGCTGGAGCAGGCCACCGCCCGCCGCGTCCCCGCTCTTGCCGGGCGGCGCGGGGGCCGGGCTCTTGGCGGTCACTTCCGTGCTCATCGGGTTACCTCTTTGTCCTTCGTCATCTGACGCATCAGCGATTCCTGCGTGGCCTCGGCACGCGGGAACTCACCTGTCAACCGCCCTGCGGCCATGGTGTAGATGCGGTCGCACATACCGAGCAGCTCCGGCAGCTCGGAGGAGATGAAGACGACCGCCTTGCCCTCGGCCGCCAGCTTGTCGATGACCGTGTAGATCTCGTACTTGGCGCCGACGTCGATACCGCGCGTCGGCTCGTCCAGGATCAGTACGTCCGGCCCCGTGAAGATCCACTTGCTGAGGACGACCTTCTGCTGGTTGCCGCCGGACAGCTTGCCCACCGGTTCGAAGACGGTCGGCGCCTTGATGTTCATGGACTTGCGGTAGCGCTCGGCGACCTGGCGTTCCTCGTGCTCGTCGACCACACCGCGCTTGGCGACCTTGCTCAGGGCGGTCAGCGAGATGTTCCGGTTGATGGTGTCGATGAGGTTGAGGCCGTAGTGCTTGCGGTCCTCGGTGACGTAGGCGATGCCGTGGTCGATCGCCTCCGCGACGGACTTGGTGCGGATCTCCCTGCCGTCCTTGAGGACCGTGCCGCCCGCGTACCGGCCGTACGTCCGGCCGAAGACGCTCATCGCGAGCTCGGTGCGGCCGGCGCCCATCAGGCCCGCGATACCGACGATCTCCCCGCGCCGCACGTTGATCGACACGTCGTCGACCACCTTGCGCTGCTGGTCGATCGGGTGGTGCACGGTCCAGTCGCGGATCTCCAGGGCCGGGGCCGCGCCCACCTCCGCCTCGTGCGGGGTGCGCTCGGGGAAGCGGTGGTCGAGGTCGCGGCCGACCATGCCGGAGATGATCCGGTCCTCGGTCGTCTCCTCGGCCTTCACGTCCAGGGTCTCGATGGACTTGCCGTCACGGATGATCGTGACGGAGTCGGCGACCCGGCGGATCTCGTTGAGCTTGTGGGAGATGATGATCGAGGTGATGCCCTGGTTCTTCAACTCCAGGATGAGATCGAGGAGTTTGCCGCTGTCCTCGTCGTTGAGCGCCGCGGTCGGCTCGTCGAGGATGAGCAGCTTCACCTTCTTCGACAGCGCCTTGGCGATCTCCACGAGCTGCTGCTTGCCCACGCCGATGTCGGCGACGCGGGTCTCCGGGTGGTCGTTCAGACCGACCCGGCGCAGCAGTTGGGAGGCGTGCCGCAGGGTCTCGTTCCAGTTGATGAAACCGCGCGAGGCGTGCTCGTTGCCGAGGAAGATGTTCTCCGCGAGGGAGAGGTACGGCACCAGCGCCAGCTCCTGGTGGATGATGACGATGCCGCGCTGCTCGCTCGCTCGGATGTCCTTGAACGAGCAGACCTCTCCTTCGAAGAGGATCTCGCCCTCGTAGGTGCCGTGCGGATGGACGCCGGAGAGCACCTTCATCAAGGTGGACTTCCCGGCGCCGTTCTCACCGCAGATGGCATGGACCTCGCCCTGGCGGACGGTCAGGGTGACGTCCGACAGCGCTTTCACACCGGGAAAGGTCTTGACGATCGAGCGCATTTCCAGGACGGGTCCCGCCATGGTCGTGCCTTCCAATCCTTAAGGTTCGACGCTTACTTGAGCTGGTCGGCCGTGTAGTAGCCGCCGTCGACCAGGACCTTCTCGTAGTTGGCCTTGTCGACGCTCACCGGCTCGAGCAGGTAGGCCGGGACGACCTTGGACCCGTTGTCGTAGGTCTCGGTGTCGTTGGTCTCGGGCTTCTTGTCGTTGAGGACCGCGTCGACCATGTTCGAGGCGACCTTGGCCAGCTCACGCAGGTCCTTGTAGACCGTCTGCGTCTGCTCGCCCGCCATGATCGACTTCACCGAGGCCAGCTCGGCGTCCTGACCGGTGAGGACCGGCAGCGGCTTGCTCTTGGACCCGTAGCTGTCCGACTTCAGGGCCGACAGGATGCCGATGGAGATGCCGTCGTACGGCGAGAGGACCGCGTCGACCTTCTCGCTCTTGTACGACTTGGTGAGGATGTCGTCCATGCGCTTCTGGGCGGTGGCGCCGTCCCAGCGCAGGGTCGTGACCTGCGTGATCTTGGTCTGGCCGGACTGGACGACGAGCTGCTTCTTGTCGATGTACGGCTGCAGGACGCTCATCGCGCCGTTGAAGAAGTACTTGGTGTTGTTGTCGTCGTTGGAGCCGGCGAACAGCTCGATGTTGAAGGGGCCCTTCTTGCCCGCCTTCAGACCGAGCTTCTCGACGATGTAGTTGGCCTGGAGCTCGCCGACCTTGCTGTTGTCGAAGGAGGCGTAGTAGTCGACGTTCGGGCTGTTCAGGATCAGGCGGTCGTAGGAGATGACCGGGATGTTCGCGTCCTTGGCCTGCTGCAGCACGTTGTCGAGCGACTTGTTGTCGATCGCGGCGACGATCAATGCCTTGACGCCCTGGGCGATCAGGTTCTCGATCTGCGAGACCTGCTGCTCGGGCTTGTCCTCGCCGTAGACCAGCTTGGTCTTGTAGCCCTTGGCCTCGAGGTCCTTGACGACGTTGTTACCGTCGGAGATCCAGCGCTCGGAGGACTTGGTCGGCATCGCGATGCCGATGGTCGCCCCCTTGGTGCTGCCCTTGGTGTCGTCCGCCTTGCTGCCACCCTCGGAGCTCTGGCCGCAGGCGGACAGGGTGAGGGCGAGGGAGGCGGCGGAGGCTATGGCGGCGAGAGCGGCTCTGCGAGTGCGCATGTTCATCTTCCTTGATGTGTTGCGGCCGGGATCGGTCGGGCGATGAGTTGTGTCGGAGTCTGTGGGACTGCGTCAGGTTTTGTGAAGAGGCGTTGTCCGGAACGTTATGACGGAGTTCCGAAGCGCTTCAGCGCGCCCGGCAGTCGTGAGCCGAGCGGCGCCATGTCGCCGTCCGCTCCGTGCCGTGCGAGCAGGTCCAGGGCCAGCCGACCGCGCCGCACCCGCTCCTTGGCGGTGGACAGCGTCAGGTCGCGCATGTGGTGCCCGTAGGGGTAGATCCCGGGGGACTTCGACAGGCCGAACTTCAGGTAGAGCGGCGCGCCGCGCCGGATCAGCTCGGCGACCTCGTACATCCGCACATAGCCGCCGAGATCGTCGGGCGCCTCGATGTACATGTCCATCGGGGCACCGGAGAGCCGCCGGATCTCGGTGAGATGGTCCAGCGTCAGATCGCTGGGCACGTTGATCGAGTCGCCGCCGAGGTTCTCGTACACGGCGTACGCGGTCGGGTTGACGGGTCCGATCAGCGCCGAGACCTTGAGGGTCGTGTCGGCCGGGATGATACCCGCGACGCGCGCCTGGTGCAGCGTCCACAGCACACCCTCGTCGGCGACGAGCAGGCACTTCACACCCAGCTCGGTCGCGCGTACGGCGTCCTCGACGCATCCGGCGACCGCGTCGTGGCCCCGGGCGCGCAGTCCGCCGCCCTTGGAGTCGGTCCGGGTGGAGCCGCCGATGTCCCAGGTGCCGCGCGGGCCGGTGAACAGGCAGAGCTCGATGTCGCGCTCGGCGGTCGCCTCGACCATCTCGGTGATCTCGGCGTCGGTGAGCATCCACACGCCGCTGCCCTGGCTGATCCGGTGGATCGGCACATCGAGCCGCGAGGCCTCCTTGAGGACCACGCCGAGCGCCTCGGGCCCCTCGACGGAGGGCACCTCGGTGCGCCAGCGGCCGCCGCCGGGGAAGGTGTGCGGGGAGGCGTCGGAGGGGTCGAGGGCGGGCGCGGCCAGGCCGAGCGCGGTGAGCGCCTGCTCACCGGGTCGGCGCGGCGCCGGAGCGGTGGTGTCGGTCACAAGCTGTCCTTCAGGTTCGATATTTCGGACGGGGTTCGCGGCTCTGGGTACAACAAGCTCTTGGGTGTACGCCGGTACGAAGTCGTCAGGTACCCCGTACCGGCGTACGGCTCAGGGGTGGGTCATGGCTTCAGAAGGACCTTGCCGACCTTCGGATCGCCCGACCCCACCAGCTCGATGGCCTGCGGGAACTCCTCCAGCGGCAGCTCGTGCGTGACGAGCGGCAGCGGGTCGAGGAGCCCGGCCCCGAAGACCCGCACGGTGTGCGCCCAGGCCTCGGGCGCCGCACCGAACACGGTGTGCACCTCCAGCTGCCGTACGACGAGATCGGTCGGGTCGAGCCCGTCCGCGCCCGCCGCCGGGATTCCCGTCAGGACCAGCCGGCCGCCGCGCCGCAGCAGGGCGGCGGCGTTGCGGGCCGCGTCCGCGGACCCGGCGGTCTCGATGACGACGTCGAAGTCGTCCGGCAGTTCCTGGTCCTTGGTGCGGAAGTCCGTCGCACCGAACTGCTTCGACAGCTCGGCCCGGTCCGGACGGGTGCCCACGACGAGCAGCTCGGCCGGCGACGCCGCCTTCAGGAACTGAACGGCGAACATCCCGAGCGTGCCCGTGCCCACGACGGCGACCCGCTCGCCCGGCAGGGCGTTCGCCTTGAGCGCGGCGGCCGCGATGCACGCGGCCGGCTCCAGCAGCGCAGCCGCCGTGAGATTGGCGTCGTCCGGCAGAACGTGCAGCAGACGGGCGGGCAGCGTGAGCGTGGAGGCCATCGCACCGGGCTGCGTGAACCCGGTCTCCTCGTAGCCGGCCGTGCACAGCGTGGTCTCGCCCGCGTGGCAGCGGTCGCACACCTGGCAGTTCCGGAAGCCCTCGCCCACGACCTTGCGGCCTACAAGACTTGAAGGAACACCGTCACCGACCGCCTCGACCGTCCCGGACCACTCATGGCCCGGCGTGAGGGGGTAACGGACGTATCCTTCAGGCCGGTTGCCCTGGTAGACCTCGCGGTCGCTGCCGCAGATCCCGGAGGCGTGCACCCGCACCAGCGCCTCGCCTGCGGCGGGCTGCCGGGGCTCGTGCGGGACGAGCCGGTGCTCGCCCGGTGCCTCGATGACGACGGCGGTGGCCGCGTCGGGAGAGGCGGTCACTGGGTGCCCTTGGGCTTGCGCTGCTCCCAGCCCTCGGCCCACAGGTCGAAGCGGGCCTGCTGCTGCGGGAACTCCGCCGCCGCGTCGACGTCCAGCTCGACACCGAGGCCGGGCTTGTCGGACAGGTGGAAGTAGCCGTCCACGACCTCCGGGGCCCCCGAGACGACCTTCTTGATCTCCGCGTCCGCGAAGTCGTTGAAGTGCTCCAGGATCTTGAAGTTCGGGGAGGTGAAGCCCACCTGCAGGGACGCCGCGGTCAGCACCGGCCCGCCCACGTTGTGCGGCGCGACCAACATGTAGTGGGTCTCGGCGGTGGCGGCCAGCTTGCGGGTCTCCCAGATGCCGCCGATGTGGCCGACGTCGGGCTGGATGATGTCCACGGCCTGGCTCTCGAAGAGCTCCCGGAACTCGATCCGGTCGTGGATCCGCTCACCGGTGGCGACCGGGATGTCGACCTTGGCGGCGACCTTCTCCAGCGCCTTCAGGTTCTCCGGCGGGCACGGCTCCTCCAGCCACGCGGGCTTGAAGGGCGCCAGGTCCTTGGCCAGCCGCACGGCCGTCGAGGGCGAGAACCGGCCGTGCATCTCCAGCATCAGCTCGGCGTCCGGCCCGATGGCGTCGCGTACGGCCTCGATCAGGGAGACCGCGTAGAGGGACTGCTCGTGGTCCAGCTCGAAATGGCCGGTCCCGAAGGGGTCGATCTTGAGCGCCTTGTAACCGCGCTCCATGACCCCCTGCGCCGCCTTGTGGTACGCCTCGGGCGTGCGCTCCGTGGTGTACCAGCCGTTGGCGTACGCCTTGACCTTGTCGGTGACCTTGCCGCCGAGCAGCTGCCAGACCGGCACCCCGAGGGCCTTGCCCTTGATGTCCCAGCAGGCCATCTCGATGACGGCGATGCCGGACATCACGATCTCGCCGGCCCGGCCGTAGTCGCCGTACTTCATCCGGCGGGTCAGGTCCTCGACAGCGAAGGGGTCCGACCCGAGAATGTGATTGGTCTCTGCCTCGTGCAGATAGCCGAGCAGTGCGTCGGTGTGGCCCAGCATGCGGGTCTCGCCGACTCCGGTGAGCCCCTCGTCGGTGTGCACTTGGACGTAGGTCAGGTTCCGCCACGGCGTTCCGACCACGTGCGTGCTGATTCCCGTGATGCGCACGGTACTCCCTGTCCTCTTCGATCTGTTCGAAATATCGGCACTCGTTCGAAATGCTGGTCGCGACAGTAGGGACGACGCGGTCGGAGTGTCAATGGGTCGAACGCATAACGGTTTGGCCGCGATGGCCGGGAAGGGGGCAAAGATCCGTGCTGTCCCCGCTCTGACGCGCCGGTGCACGAGGCTCCTACACAACTTTCACGGCCCCGCCGGGGAACGTTACCGGTGCGCCAAATAATCTTCCGGCGTCATGGACTACTGCTCCCCGTGCCAACGGCACCTCAATGGCGCCCTGGCTTGTCCCGGGTGCGGCGCATCGGCCGAAGAGTGCCGGGCGTATGCGGACGTGTCGCCCGAAAGGGACGACATCCCCGCGGACGAACGCGACGACGTGCGCGATGGCGTGCGCGACGACGTGCGCGACGACGACACCCCGGAGGTCGGCGGACGCCGCGCCGGGTCCCGGTCCCGCTCCCGTGGCCGTGCGCACGGCGGCCGGGCGGACCGGCGGGACCGAAGGGCCGCGGCCCACCGGCGCCGCCGCCGGCGGATCGTGTTGATCGGCGCGGGGCTGCTGCTCGCCGCGGGCGGACTGAGCCTCGCCGAACTCGGCATGGAGGCGCCGCCGTCGCAGCCGAACGTGGCGGCCGCGGACGACGCCGCCACCGAATCACCGGTGGCTTCGTCGAAGGGCGACGGTTCGCGGGCCGGTGCCGGTGCGGAAGGGGCGGCCGACGCCGACCGCGACGCGCCGGACGAGTCGGCGTCCCCCTCGGCCTCGGGCTCCGAGAAGCCCGAGAAGGGCGACGACGAGGACAAGCCCAAGGAACGCTCGGGCCAGAACGCGACGACCGGCCCCGCGCCCTCGGCGCCCGCCGCGAGCCCCGCACCCGAGGACCCCGAAACCCCGACGGACGACCCGACCTCGGACGACCCGACGCCGGAACCGACCCCGTCGGAGACGTGCAAGCAGTTCCTGTGGTGGTGCTCGTAGGCTGACGGCCCGCCCTTCGAAGCCCGGGCGATATGTCCGTTACGTGGAGCGCGGGGCGGCCCTGACACGGGCACGGTTGTGAGCCCGTCCAGGACGGTGTGCCGGCCGTCCAAGCAGCGCTGATGTCCGTGTCGCGGGCTTGGATCGGGAGTGTTTTCCGGCCACTTCGGCCGCTGTCGGGGCGCGGCTCGGCGGGGGCGCCCGAACCGCCGGAACGCGGCGCCGTCCCAGGCCGGATCGTCCCTGCCGCCCCATCGGCATACGGCTGCGGGGGACCCGGAGTCAACACCTTTGAGCCGAGGCCCGCATCGGGCCCGAATGTGCGGCGCGGCCGGCCGTCCTCCCGGCCCGCGTCGCCCACCACGTTATTCAACCGTGACGACTTCCCTCATGCAGCCCTCTTGACCGGCATGAATTGTTAGCGCTCACAATGACCTCGCCAATCACCAGTCGGCGCCCAACGGCACCCAGGGAGGAACGAGCGTCATGCCGGCAGTGCCCCAACTCGCCCTCCCGCCCGATGCCCTGGGGATTTCCGGGACCCCGGAGTGAAACCGACGACGCGGAGCGATCCGCCCGCAGCGCTGGACTTATCGTCAGACGACCGCCAAGGAGGTGTGGCCGTGACCCACTCGCAGCTTCGGCCGCCCACCATGGCCGACGTGGCACGCCAGGCCGGTGTGTCCCACCAGACCGTCTCCCGCGTACTGGGCGATCACCCCAACGTGCGGGACGAGACCAGGGCCCGGGTGCTGCGCGCGATCGAGGAGATGGGCTACCGCCGCAACTCCTCCGCACGGGCCCTGGCGACCCGGCGCACCCGGACCCTGGGCGTGGTCGCCTCCAACACCACGCTCTACGGACCGGCCAGTACGCTGTTCGCGCTGGAGGAGGCGGCACGCGCCGAGGGCTATCTCGTCTCGACGGTCAGCCAGCGCAGGCTGACGGTGGAGACGCTGTCCGAGGCCATGGACCACCTCAGCGAGGGCGGTGTGGAGGGCGTGATCGCCCTCGCCCCCCAGCGGTCGGCGGTCGCGGCACTCGCCGAACTCCGCCACCCCTTCCCGGTGGTGGCCGTCGGCACCGGTTCCGGCGCGGAGATCCCCAGCGTCAACGTGGACCAGCATCTCGGCGCGCGGCTGGCCACCGGCCATCTGCTCGCCGCCGGCCACCGCAAGGTCTGGCATCTCGCCGGGCCCGAGGATTGGCAGGAGGCGGCGGACCGGGCCACCGGCTGGCGGGCGACCCTCGAAGAGGCGGGCGTCGAACCGCCGATGCTGCTGAGGGGAGACTGGAGCCCGCTCTCGGGATATCGTGCCGGCCAGGAACTGGCGGGCTGGGTGGGCCGGGGCCTGACCGCCGTCTTCGTCGCCAACGACCAGATGGCACTGGGGGTGTTGCGGGCGCTGCGTGAGGCGGGCGTGCGCACTCCCCAGGACGTCGCGGTGGTCGGCTTCGACGACATCCCGGAGTCGGAGTTCTTCGCCCCGCCGCTCACCACCGTCCGGCAGGACTTCGCGACGGTGGGCAAGCAAAGCATCGCGCTGCTGTTGGACCTCATCGAGGGCAGGACCCCCTCCGGGACGTCCACGGTGGCCATAGAGCCCCAACTCGTCGTCCGCGCCAGCACATTCCCGTACCTCCCGCAGTCGGGGGCAGCCCCCGGCTGACCCGGCACCGACACCACCACCCGATCGACTTCCACCCCTCAGTGCGGCCGACATCTCGAACGATGATCGACAGGCTGGACATAAGGCGGCCGGTCTCCACAAGTACCAGCGGTCCGACCTCGGGCCGGCTCTTCGAAGGAGAAGACACATGCTCAACAGACGGAACTTCCTCACCGCAGCCGTCGGCGTCGTGGCCGCGACCGGCCTGGCCGCCTGTGCCAAGGAGGACGACAGCGCGGGCGGTTCCTCCTCGGACGGCGGCAGCAAGACGATCACCCTCGGCTTCTCCCAGGTGGGTTCCGAGAGCGGCTGGCGCAGCGCCAACACCGACTCGGTGAAGTCGGCGGCCAAGGAGGCGGGCTACAAGCTGCAGTTCTCCGACGCCCAGCAGAAGCAGGAGAACCAGATCTCCGCGATCCGCAACTACATCCAGCAGAAGGTCGACGTCATAGCCTTCTCGCCGGTGGTCGTCACCGGCTGGGACGCGGTGCTCAAGGAGGCCAAGGCCGCGAAGATCCCGGTGATCCTCACCGACCGCTCCGTGGAGACCAAGGACGACTCGCTCTTCGTGACGCTGGTCGGCTCCGACTTCACGGACGAGGGCCGCCGCGCCGCCAAGATCCTGGAGAAGGTCCTGGAGAAGGCCGGCCACAAGGGCAAGGTGAAGATCGCCCAGCTGGAGGGCACCACCGGTGCCGCCCCCGCGATCGAGCGCGCCAAGGGCTTCAAGGAGGTCATGGACGCCGACCACGCGGACGACTGGAAGATCGTCGTCAGCCAGACCGGTGACTTCACCCGCGCCGGCGGCAAGCAGGTCATGTCGGCCTTCCTGCAGTCCAACCCGGACATCAACGTGCTGTTCGCGCACAACGACGACATGGGCATCGGCGCCATCCAGGCCATCGAGGCGGCCGGCAAGAAGCCCGGCAAGGACATCCTCATCGTCACGATCGACGGTGTGAAGGACGGCTTCGTGGCCATGTCCGAGGGCAAGATCAACGCCATCGTCGAGTGCAACCCGCTGCTCGGCCCCCAGCTGATGGAGGTCGTCAAGACGGTCCACGACGGCGGCACGGTCGACCGGTGGATCAAGACCAAGGAGAGCGACTTCATGCAGGACCAGGCCAAGGACGCCCTCCCCACCCGCAAGTACTGACCCCCGCACCCCACCGGCAGGGAGCCCCCGTCCGACCCACCCGTCGGCCCCGGGGCTCCCTGCGGGCCTGAACGAATTCGATGAATTCCCTGAGGAGCGCTGCCATGGCAGAGCCGCGGCCCGTCCTGGAGATGACGGGCATAGTCAAAGAGTTTCCGGGGGTACGGGCTCTGTCGGGCGTCGACTTCCGGCTCTTCCCCGGCGAGATACACGCGCTGATGGGCGAGAACGGCGCCGGCAAGTCCACCATGATCAAGGTGCTGACCGGGGTCTACTCCCTGGACGGCGGCACGATCACCCTCGACGGCGAGTCCGTCCGCTTCGCCAGCCCCCTCCAGGCGCAGCAGGCCGGCATCAACACCGTCTACCAGGAGGTCAACCTCTGCCCCAACCTCTCGGTGGCGGAGAACATCTTCATCGGCCGCGAGCCCACCCGCTTCGGCCGCATCCAGTGGAAGCGGCTGCGCAAAGAGGCCGCGGAGCTGGTCGACCGCCTCGGCCTCGACATCGACGTGACGGCGCCCCTGTCCTCGTACCCGCTGGCCGTGCAGCAACTGGTCGCGATCGTACGGTCGGTGAGCGGCGGCGACGGGGAGGGCAAGGGCACCAAGGTGCTGGTCCTCGACGAGCCGACGTCCAGCCTCGACCGCGACGAGGTCCTCGAACTCTTCCGTCTGATGCGGCGGTTGAAGGACGAGGGAGTGGCGATCCTCTTCGTCTCCCACTTCCTCGACCAGATCTACGAGATCTGCGACCGCATGACCGTCCTGCGCAACGGCACCCTCGTCGGCGAGCACATGGTCAGCGAACTCGACCAGGTCGGCCTGATCCAGCTGATGATCGGCAAGGACCTGGACCAGCTGGAGGAGCTGCACGAGCAGCAGCTGCACGCCGACATCGGCGAGACCCTGCTCCACGCGGACGGCCTCGGCCGCACGGGCGGCATCGCCCCCTTCGACCTGGAGATCAAGAAGGGCGAGGTCGTGGGCCTCGCCGGTCTGCTCGGCTCGGGCCGCACGGAACTCGCCCGGCTGCTCTTCGGCGCCGACCAGCCCGACAGCGGCAAGGTCACCGTCGGCGGCAAGCAGGTCCCGATGAACGCCCCGAACGACGCCATCGGCGCCGGGGTCGCGTTCTGCTCGGAGAACCGCAAGACCGAGGGCCTGGTCCCCGATCTGACCGTACGCGAGAACATCATTCTCGCCCTCCAGGCGTCCCGCGGCTGGACCCGGCCCATCCCGGCCGCCCAGCGCGACGAACTGGTCGCCAAGTACATCAAGGCCCTCGACATCCGGCCCGCGAACCCGGAGGCCCGAGTCGGCCAACTGAGCGGCGGCAACCAGCAGAAGGTGCTGCTCGCCCGCTGGCTGATCACCCAGCCCAAGCTGCTGATCCTCGACGAGCCCACGCGCGGCATCGACGTCGGAGCGAAGGCGGAGATCCAGAAACTGGTCGTCTCCCTCTCCGAGGACGGCATGTCCGTGCTCTACATCGCGGCCGAGCTGGAGGAGGTCCTCCGCCTCAGCCACACCATCGGAGTGCTGCGCGATCGCAAGCTGGTGGCGCGGCTGACCAACGGGCCGGAGATCACCGCCAGCAAGATCCTGGAGACCATCGCGAGCGGAGAACACCAGTGAGTACCCCATCCGCGGCCACGACAGCCACGCCGTCCCGCTGGCGAGCACTGACGCACCATCACCTGTTCTGGCCGGTCGCGGTCCTGGTCGCTCTGCTGCTCGTCAACGTCCCCTTCACCCCCGACTTCTTCTCGATCAAGATGACGGACGGCCACCTCTACGGCAGCCTCGTCTCGATCGTGCTCTTCGGCTCGCCGCTGATCCTGGTGGCGGTCGGTATGACCCTCGTCATCGCCACCGGCGGCATCGACCTCTCGGTCGGCGCGGTCGTCGCCATCACCGGCGCCCTGACCTGCTCGTACATCAGTGACCAGGCCGACCAGAACGCCCTGTCGGCAGTCTTCCTCGCCATGGGCATCGGCCTGGTGGCCGCGGTGGTCTGCGGCCTGTGGAACGGCTTCCTGGTGGCCAGGATGGGCATCCAGCCCATCATCGCGACCCTCATCATCATGGTCGCCGGCCGAGGTGTGGCCCAGCTGATCACCGACGGCCAGATCATCACCATCAACAGCGAGCCGTACAAGCTGATCGGCGGCGGCTACTGGCTGACGCTGCCCTTCTCCATCTTCGTCGTCGCGGCCGTCGTCGCCATCACCGTGGCCCTGACCCGCAAGACCGCCCTCGGCCTCCTCGTCGAGTCGGTCGGCGGCAACGCAGAGGCCAGCCGTCTGGTCGGCATCAGGTCCCGCCGCATCAAGATCATGGTCTATGTCTTCTGCGCCCTGTGCGCGGGCATCGCGGGCCTGATGATCAGCTCCAACACCTCGGCCGCGGACGGCAACAACGCCGGTCTGTGGATCGAGCTGGACGCGATCCTCGCCGTGGTGATCGGCGGCACCTCGCTGCTCGGCGGCCGGTTCTCGATCGGCGGCACCGTGGTGGGCGCCCTGGTCATCCAGACCCTCACGACGACGATCTACACGATCGGCGTCCCGACCCAGACGAACCTGGTCTTCAAGGCCGCGGTCGTCATCGTCGTCTGCCTGCTCCAGTCCCCGAAGTTCCGCGCGAAGGTCTTCGGCGCGAAGTCCGGTGCGAAGAGCGGCGGTACGCCGGATTCCGCGCCCGCGAAGACCGTCACGACCGCCGAGGCAGCCCCCAAGATGGAGGTGTCGTGATGAGCGCGACCACCAAGACCCCGACGGCCCCGGACAGCCGTACGACATCGACGTCCGCGCCGACGTCCAAGGCGGCGGCTCTGCTCGGTGACCGGCGGCTGCCCGTCCTGGTCACGGCGGGGCTCTTCCTCGCGATGTACATCACGGGCCTGAGCCGCTACCAGAACTACGGTTTCGCCGAACCGCAGGTCTTCCTCAACCTCTTCATCGACAACGGCTATCTGCTGGTGGCCGCCGTGGGCGCCACCTTCGTGATCCTCTCCGGCGGCATCGACCTGTCGGTCGGCTCGCTCATCGGCTTCACGACGATGTTGACGGCCTGGCTGGTGGAACGCCAGGGCATGCCGTTCCTGGCGGTCATCCCCGTGGCCCTGGCCGTGGGCGCCTTCGGTGGCTTCCTGATGGGCTATGTGATCCAGAACTTCGAGATCCAGCCCTTCATCGTGACCCTCGCCGGCCTCTTCCTCTTCCGGGGCCTGTGCCTGGTCATCAGCAAGGAGTCGATCGCGATCGACGACGCCACGGTGAACAGCATGGCCCAGGCGCAGGTGCAGCTGGGGGTCGGCTTCCTGTCGATCAGCGCGATGGTCGCACTGGTCGTCCTGGCGGCAGCCTTCTACATCCTCCACTACACCCGCTTCGGCCGCCGGGTGTACGCCATCGGCGGCAGCGAGCAGTCGGCCATGCTGATGGGCCTCCCACAGGGCGGCACGAAGATCGCCGTGTACACCGTGTCCGGCTTCTGCTCGGCCCTGGCGGGCCTGCTCTTCACCCTCTACATCCAGTCCGGTGACCCGCTCCACGCCACCGGCATGGAACTCGACGCGATCGCGGCGGTGGTCATCGGCGGCACGCTCCTGACGGGCGGCTCCGGCTACGTCCTGGGCACCCTGTTCGGTGTCCTCGTCCTGGGCCTGATCAAGACCATCATCCAGTTCGAGGGCACGCTGAGCTCCTGGTGGACGAAGATCGCCACGGGTGTGCTGCTGTGCGCGTTCATCCTGATCCAGCGGGCGATGACGGCACGCAAGAAAACCTGAGCGGAAACGCTGTCAGCAACCGGAGCGGTCCGTCGCGCGATACACACGCGACGGACCGCCCGGCGTTTTCACGGGCTCCTCAGCCCAGGAATCCGGCGACGGCCTCCACGAACCGATCAGGGTCGTCCAGCCACGGATGATGCCCGGCGCCGGGCTGTACGACGAACCGGGTGCGGGTGTCGGGGAACAGCGCGGCGTACTCACCCATCGCGCCGGGCGGCGAGTTGAGATCGACCTCCCCGGCGAGCACGAGCACGGGCGCCCCGAACCGCCCGAACGCCGCACGCGTACCCTCCGGATCGAAGGCCCCCTCACCCCCGAAGACGCCTGCGGCCTCGGAGTTCCGCTGCTCGGCGTCGGCGGCGTCCAGGGCCTGGGCGGCCGCATCCCACCGCCCATGGAAGAACGGCGCGACGGCCGCCCAGTGCCGATCGGTCCCGCGCCCCGCCGCGACCTCCTCCAAAGCCGCGAACGCCTCCCCGAACCAGGGCTCGCCCTCGCGGAGCCGAGCGAGCGCGAGCCGGTCGTCGACGCCCACGGCGATACCGACCCCGATGGGACTGGGCGTGACGAGAACGAGCCGTCCGACCCGCTCCGGGTACCGGCGCACATACGCGGCGGCGAGATTCGCCCCGGCACAGTGCGCGAGCAGATCGATCCGCTCCACCCCGAGCCGCTCCCGCAGCGCCTCCACATCCCCGACGAGCCGGTCACACCGATAGGACGAGACGTCCTCGGGCACCTCGGACTCCCCGGTCCCCCGAAGATCCAGCATGACCAGCCGCCGGTGCGCGGACAGTCCGCCGAGATCACCGAGGTAGGCGGAGGCCCGCATGGGCCCGCCGGGGAGGCAGACGAGGGGAGGGCCGTCGCCGATGGAGTGGTGGGCGAGGAGGGTGCCGTCGGGGGCGGAGAAGGTGGGCATGGTCTTGACCTTCACAGGCGCGCCGGGGCACGGGCAACCGGAATTTCCCCGCTCCCGTCGCACGACGCGTACCGATCGAGCCGTGCGTGGTGGTGTCGATGAAGCCGAACCTCTCGTGGAGGAAGCGGGCGGGGCCGTCCGCGATCAGTGAGACGTAGGCGGTGGCGGGCGCCCGGCGTTCCAGTTCCTCGGTCGGGCTGCGCTGGGCTGCGCCATGCCGCTCACCGCCCGCGCCCACGTGATCACCGGCCTTTGAACCCCCTGACGACCACGCTCTCCACGGCACCGGCCAGGAGCGCGACCAACTCATCGATGATCGGGGGGCGGGCGCCGCGTCTGCTGACGGCGAGGATCTCCCGTTGGAGAGGCGCCGCCCCGGGCGGCAGGCTCACCCTCTCGACTCCGGTGTCGTGCCCTGCGCCGAGGAGGGTGGCCGGGATCAGGCCCACCGCGAGGCCGGCTCGGATCATGGCGAGCATGCTGTGCAGGTCCTCGGTCTCCAGGGTCACCCGGGGCGCGATCCCGAGTTCTCCGGCCCAGCGGAGCAGCAGACGCCGGTCGGGGTTGTGCGCGTGGCCCGAGACCCACTCCCGTTCCAGGCACTCGGCCAGCTCCACCGGGCGTCGGCGGCCCGGCTCGGCACCCGTGACCAGGACCAGCGGTTCGCGCCCCAGGACGGTGATCGTCAACGCCTCGGAGGGGGCCGGCGGGTCCTCGGGCAGATAGCGGTAGGCGACGAGCAGGTCCAGGTCCCCCGACCGCACCCTCGGCACGCCCTCGTCCGTCTCCACGACGACGAGACGGACACGGGGTCCCGGGCGGCGATCCCTGAGCGTGGCGAGGACCTCCGGGAGCAGGTAGGTCATCGCGCTGGGGTAGATCCCGACGCGCAGTTCGGCGATCTCGCGTTTCGCGATGCCGATCGCGGTGTCCTGGAACCGCGCGGTCGCGTCGAAGAGCGTCTCGGTCGCCCGGGCGAGGGAGCGGCCGGCGGCGGTGAGGATCAGCCGGCTGCCGGGGCGGCGGACGAGCAGTTCGATGCCCAGGTCGCGTTCCAGCGCGGCGATGTGCTGGGACACCGCCGACGGCACATAGCCCAGTGCCGTCGCGGCCTCGGCCATCGAACCCTGGCGCACCACGGCCAGGAAGGTGGCCAGCAGCTTCAGATCCGGCTGGGACTTCACAGTTCATGAACTTTCTCTTCGGAATCCATCGCTTTACGTGTCGCGAGGACGACGCCAGAGTAAGGGGACCCGATGCCGAGAACTCCGCCCGACAGAAAGCCGAGACCATGGCCCTCGACCTCACCGCCCTGCGGGCCCACTTCCCCTCCCTCGCCACCGGCCTCGCCTTCTTCGACGGACCGGGCGGCACGCAGACCCCCCGCCCCGTCGCCGACGCCATCGCCGCGACGCTGACCGGCCCCCTGTCCAACCGGGGAACCGTCAGCCCGTCCGAGCGCAACGCCGAGCGCGCCGTCGCGGACTTCCGCGCCGCCTACGCCGACCTGCTCCACATGCCCGCGAACGGCATCGTCCACGGCCGCAGTGCCACCCAGCTCACGTACGACTTCTCGCGTCACCTGGCCAAGGGCTGGAACGCGGGCGACGAGATCGTTCTCAGCCGTCTGGACCACGACGCCAACGTCCGCCCCTGGATCCAGGCGGCCGAGCGCGCCGGAGTGACGGTCCGCTGGATCGAGATCGACGCCGACACCACGGAGCTGGACCTCGACTCGTACGAGCGGGCCCTCTCACCGCGCACCCGGCTGGTGGCGGTCACGGCGGCCTCGAACGTGCTGGGCACCAAGCCGCCCGTTCGCCGGATCGCCGACCGCGCCCACGAAGTCGGCGCCCTGGTGTACGTGGACGGCGTCCACTACGCCGCGCACCACCTCGTGGACGTACCCGCCCTCGGAGCCGACCTGTTCGTCTGCTCGCCGTACAAGTTCCTCGGACCACATTGCGGGGTGCTCGCGGCAGCCCCCGAGTACCTCGCGACCCTGCGCCCGGACAAGCTCCTGCCGTCCCCCGACACCGTGCCCGAACGCTTCGAGTTCGGCACCCTTCCCTACGAGATCCTGGCGGGCGCCACCGCCGCCGTGGACTTCCTGGCGGCGATGGACCCGGGTACGGGCACCTCGCGCAGGGAGCGGCTGACGTGGTCGCTGCGCTCTCTGCATGAGCACGAGCAGTCGTTGCGGACGAGGCTGCGGGAGGGCCTGCGGGCGTTCGGCGACGCGGTCACCCTGCACTCGAACGCCCCCGACCGCACCCCGACCCTCCTGATGACCCTCGAGGGTCGCGACGCACGTGAGGCCCAGACACACCTGGCCGCGCGCGACGTGCTGGCACCCGCCGGGTCGTTCTACGCGTATGAGCCGTTCACGGCGCTGAAGCTTCAGGACCCCGCGCTGCGGGTGGGCCTGGCCCCGTACAACACCGCCGACGAAGTGGACCGGCTCCTCGACGGTCTCGCCGCCTTCCTCTGACCCATGCCCCCGGCCGCCTACCGCGCGGCGCGGCTACGCCGCCAGCATCCGCAACAAAAGATCCCGCAGCGACTCCCGCTCCGCCACCGAAAGCCCCGCGAGCGGCTCCCGGGCGAAGTGCAACGACTCGCGCAGGCTCCGCGCCACCCGTCGTCCCTCCTGTGTGACCGCCGCCAGCTTCACTCGGCGGTCGTTCGCGTCGGGGCGGCGTTCCACCAGGCCCCGGGCCTCCAGTCGGTCCACGATGCCCGTCACGTTCGACGGCTCGCACTTCAGGCGCTGCGCGATCCGCCGCATCGGCAGCGGCTCCAGCGAGAGCAGGCTGAGCAGCCGCGCCTGGGCGCCGGTCAGGGCGTGCCCGGTGGCGGCGTCCTCGTACTCGTCGTGGTAGCGGGCCACGACCGTGCCGATGAGGTCGACGACCTCGAGGGTGAGCGGGTCGATACGCGCTGTCGTCTTCTGCGTGGCCATGGTCACCAGGCTACCCCGATACTTGACAACATGAAATATTCAGGAGCATTGTTGTTTCAGTTCCTGAAGTAAATATTGAAGTGCATCCGAAAGGTTCTTCGTCATGATCAATCGCGAATGGCACCTGCTCAGCCGTCCCGTCGGCTGGCCGAAGCCCGAGGACTTCGCCCTGGTCGAGGCGGAGATCCGGCAGCCCGGCACGGGCGAGGTCCTCGTACGGAACAAGTTCCTCTCCGTCGACCCGTACATGCGCGGCCGCATGAGCGCCGCCAAGTCGTACGTCGCCCCGTTCGAGCTGGGCAAGGCCATGCAGGGCGGTGCGGTCGGCGAGGTCGTCGCCTCCGGCGCCGAGGGCATCGCCGTCGGTGACCACGTCCTGCACTTCGGCGGCTGGCGCGAGTACGCCACCTTCGACGCCAAGCAGGCCGTCAAGGTCGACCCTGACGCCGCGCCCCTGTCCACCTACCTCGGCGTCCTCGGCATGACCGGCCTCACCGCCTACGCCGGCCTGCTGCGCACCGCCTCCTTCAAGGAGGGCGACTCCGTCTTCGTCTCCGGCGCCGCCGGTGCCGTCGGCAGCCAGGTCGGCCAGATCGCCAAGCTCAAGGGCGCCTCCCGGGTCATCGGCTCCGCCGGCTCCGACGAGAAGGTCAAGCTGCTGGTCGAGGAGTACGGCTTCGACGCGGCCTTCAACTACAAGAACGGCCCGGTCGCCGAGCAGCTGCGCGAGGCCGCGCCCGACGGGGTCGACGTCTACTTCGACAACGTGGGCGGCGACCACCTGGAGGCCGCCATCGGCCAGCTCAACGTCCATGGCCGGATCGCCATCTGCGGCATGATCTCCGTCTACAACAACACCGAGCCCGCCCCCGGCCCGAAGAACCTCGCCCGGCTCATCCAGACCCGCGGCCGTATCGAGGGCCTCCTCGTCGGCGACCACTACGACCTGCAGCCGCAGTTCGTCCAGGAGGTCGGTGCCTGGGTCCGCTCCGGCGAGCTCAAGTACCGCGAGACGGTCGTCGAGGGCATCGAGAACAACCTGGAGGCCTTCCTCGGCGTCCTGCGCGGCGACAACACGGGCAAGATGATCGTCAAGCTGTGACCTGAGGGTCCGCCGCCCCGCGCCCCTTCAGGGGCGCGGGGAACCGCGCGAACGGGGCCCCGGGACTTCGGCGTCGCTCAACCGCCCCGTCGGACCGTCGGCGCAGCGCGGTGCACCGCCCGCACCAACCCCACGTTCTCCGGCGCCGCCCCACCCGGAAACGCCATCCGCCGCCGCGTGTACGCGTACGCCAGACCACTGCGCGCATCCGCGAACCCCTGGCTGCCACCCGCCCCGCTGTGTCCGAACGAACCGGCGCCGAGGAACGGGTACCAGTTCTCGGCGGTCGCCTGGAAGCCCAGCCCGTACGCCTTGTGGGCACCGGCCACCAGATCGCGGCCGACCGAGTGGATCTGCCCCACCTCGCCGATCGTGTCCGGCTTCAGCAGCGCCGGCCGCCCGTCCACCGGGCCGATGGCCGCCGCGTACATCCCGGCGAGCCCGCGCGCAGAGCCGACACCGCCCGCCGAGGACTGCCCGTTCGCGCGCACGGCACGGGAGTTGGGGAAGTCCGTCAGACCTCCCGGATCCGGTACGTGCTCGTTGAACGCGATCGCCGCGAGCGTGTGCGGACCGGTCGGCGAGGCGTCCATCGCGGCCTGCTGCTCGGCCGTCGGGATCATCGGCAGCACGGTACGGAAGCGGGGCTCCAACTCCTCCGGCAACCCCAGGAACAGATCCAGCCCGTACGGGGCGCGGACCCGCTCCTCGTACACCTCCTGGAGCGTACGACCCGTCACCCGGCGTACGACCTCGCCGGTCAGCGCCCCGATGACGAGCGCGTGGTAGCCGAAGGCCGTGCCCGGGCGCCAGAACGGCCGCTGGCCGGCGAGGCGTTCGGCGATCCGCCGGTCGTCCGCCATCTCCTCCGGTGTGAACCCGGCGTCGAGACCGACGAGGCCGGCCCGATGGGCCAGCACGTCCCTGAGGGTGATCGCCCCCTTGCCCTCGGCGGCGAACTCCGGCCAGTAGACGGCCACTTGGCGGTCCAGCTCCAGCACCCCGTCCTGGACGAGGAGCGCGACCACGAGATGGGCGGCCCCCTTGGTGGAGGAGAACAGGCCGTACAGCGCGTCCCCGCCCGCCTCGGCGTCCGGCCCGGCCCACAGGTCGACCACCCGCCGCCCGTGCACATACGCGGTCAACTGCCCCTCGTAGTCGGCCCGTTCACCGGTCACGAAGGCCGCGAACTCCTCGCGTACGGCCTCGAAGCCGTCGGCGACCGTGCCGTGCACGAGGGCGGTCTCCCGGCTCTCCTGCGTCATACGTGCTCCCGTTCCCCAGTAGGTGGACCCGCCCATCAGAACACCGACAGCAACGCCCGCCCCATCTGCGGGAATTCCCCCTTCGGGTGGTCCCGGAAGAGCGGTTCCGTGCCGAACAGGACCGTGTGCGGGCCGCTGACGACGGACGCCTGCCCCGCCGCCGCTGCCGGTCCGCCGGTGCCGTCGGCCAGCGGCCGCCAGTGCCCGGAGACCAGCGGATTCCCGGTGGCGTACGACTGCTCGACGGTGACCTCGGGGCCGAGGCCGGTGAACCAGACGGGGGCGTAGACGAAGCTGTGGCCGGGCGCCCCGCCCGTGACCGCGCCGCCCGAGTTCACCACGCGCACCACGCCGTTGGCGTCCCCGTTGCCCTCCACGGCCGTCGCCTTCAACAGACCGGCGGCCGTGCTCAGCGCCGCACCGGCGGACCCCCGGCCGACGAACCCGTGCCCCCCGGCGAGGAAGCCGTCGAGCGCGGTCCGGGCGGAGGCGTTCAGCCCGCCGTACGACAGCCCCGACGACACGAACAGCACATCCGTCTTCGCCCAGTCGAACCCGGCGTTGAGGACGGCCGTCGACACCGGCACGACGTCGAAGTTCATCTCCCGCAACGCGAACAGCTCACCGGCGGTCACGGCCGCGGCGACCCGCACGCGGTGCAGAGGCGTACCCCGTGTTGTCCTCGTCGCGTCGAAGGCCACGTCGTACGACGTGGCGAGCGACTTCGCCCTCCGGCGAGCCGAGCCCGGTACGAGCGCGCTGCCGTCGGCGGCCTGCCGTACCGAAACCCCGTCCTTGAGAAGGGAGTTGAGGGCCGCGATCTCCTGCGGGCTGTCGAGCCGCAGCCGCAGCTCGCCGCGCGGTGCCACGTAGCCGACGCGGGCGGCGGCAGTCACGGGCCGGGTGTGAACGGCCGACAGCCGCCCGCCCACGACCCTCTCCACACTCGCGCCCCACAACCGCCCGAGGCTCCAGCCGGAGATGTCGTACATCACCGAGACCTTGTCGCTGATGTCCCGCCCGTCGGCCAGCAGCACATTGGCCAGCCCGCGCTTGGGCTGCCGCATGTCGACGACGTACGACCCCTTCGCGTACGACCGCCCGCCGAGCCGGAAGCCCTGGGTCGCGCGGGTGACGCGTACGTCGTTGGCGAGCAGATGGTCGACGAGGCGCGCGGCGGCGGTCGCGGAGCGCTGGGCGGTGCCCGCCGGGATGACGTACGCGCGCGGGAACTCGGTCGTGTAGACGTCCTCCGGGCCGATTCCCGGGACACCCGGGACGGTCTCCTCGGACACCGGCACCTGGGCGGCACCGGTGGCGCCCCGCCGGAAGACCTCGATCTGGTCGGCGACGAGGGAGCTGCGGTGGGCCCGGACGAAGTCGAGGGTCGCGCGCATGGCAGCGCCGGCGACGTCGACGTTGATGGCCGAGCGGCGGCGCAGCTCGGTCACCGGCAGCTGGTCGTACTCCTCGTTGTTGACCGCGAGCGGGATCTCCACGGTGTGCGCGGCGACCGTGCCGTGGAAGGCCGCGTACTGCGGGGTGAAGACCGGCGGCCAGTCGTCCCAGCCCTCTTCGGAGTCGCGGAAGGGGATCTGCGCCGGGTCGACGCCGTCCTTCTCGGGCGTGTAGCCGAGGCCGTTGACGGCGGACTCCATACCGAGGGCGTTGGCGTAGGTGTTCTTGAGGAAGAGGTCGTACTCGTAGTTCTCGCCGTGCGGGGGAGTGGTCGGCTCGATGAGCGTGCCGTTGACGTATCCGTGCAGGTCGAGCATGACGGCGGGCTGCTTGTCGATCTCGATCTGCCGCATCGCGCGCGCCTCCGGCTGGGAGGCCGTGACGAAGTCGCGGTTGAGGTCGAAACCGTTGGCGTTGGCTCGGGTCCCGGCGATACGGCCGTCCGGGTTGGCGGTGATGTTGAAGTAGAGCCGGGAGTGGGCGAGGAGGCTCGTGGTCCTCTTGTCGTCGGCGGTGGCGAGCGACTCGATGAGGCCGAGGGCCGCGTCCGTGCCCTCCCACTCGTTGCCGTGGATGTTGTTGTTGAAGAAGACGGGCGTCTTGTAGGTCTTCCTCACCGCCGGGTCCTTGGCGGCCGACTTCGGAGCACTCTCGATGAGTTCGCGCATACGGTTCTGGGCGCGAGCCTGGCGTGCGCTCTCCGGGGCGGTGACGGTGACGAGGTAGAGGCGGTGCCCACCGGCCGACCGCCCCGCGACCTCGACGCTCACCCGGTCGCCGAGCCGCTGGAGTTCGTTCAGCTTCGGGGCGATGGCGTGGTACGGCGTGAGGCCCAGCTTGATGGACTTGTCGGCGGGGTTCACGGGGTCGGGGGAGAGGACCTGCTCGCGGGGGTAGCCGCGGGTGTCCGACAACTCCGTGACCGGGGCGGTGAGGGCGCGCTCGGCGGCGCTCGCGGGGGCCTTGGCGGCGCCCTGGGGGAGAGAGGAGCCCTCACGGACGGGCGGCTTGGGGTCGGCGCCGACGGGTTGCGGGGTGAGTACGAGCGCACCGGTCGTGACGGCGATGGTGACAAAGCTGAGCAGAGCGGATCTCGAAGCGTCTCTCGGGCCGGATCTCGGCGGGCGCACGCTACCTCCTGGTGGGGGGATTTCTGGGACGGCCGGTGCGGGTGGCGACCACGGTGCGGGTGATGACCATGGTGCTGCTGGTCTACCTGTTCGACTCCCGTACAACAAGAGGGCGTTGGAGTGGCTGGTCCGGTTGGCCGACCGTGCCCCTGAAAGGGGCGCGGGGCACTGCGCGAGCGACCACGACGGACCCGCACCCACCGACGCACCCCGCCCACCCGATCTCCCCCGTGCCCCAGACCTCACCCCCTGGGTAAAGTTCGCCCCATGCGCGATCTAGGGGTGGGTTTCAGGTACCTCGTGCGAGGCCAGCGCTGGGTGGCCCGGCACGGCAAGCAGTACGGCTTCGGGCTGATCCCCGGCCTGATCACACTCGTGCTGTACCTCGGCGCGCTGACCGCCCTCGCCCTCTGGGGGCCGGACTTCGTCGCCTGGGCCACCCCGTTCGCCGACGGGTGGTCCAGCCCCTGGCTGGGCCTCTTCCGCGGCCTCCTCACCGCCGTCCTCTTCGCCCTCGCCCTCCTCCTCGCGGTCGTCACCTTCACCGCCGTCACCCTCCTCATAGGCCAGCCCTTCTACGAGAACCTCTCCGAGAAGGTCGACCGGGACGTCTCGCCCGACGGCAGCGCCCCGGAGTCGGGCCTGCCGCTCTGGCGGGAGCTGGTGATCTCGGCCCGGGACAGCCTCCGTATCGTCATGCGGGCCGCCCTGTGGGGCGTACTGCTCTTCGGCCTCGGCTTCGTCCCGTTCATCGGGCAGACCGTCGTCCCGGTCATCGGTTTCGTCGTCACCGGGTTCTTCCTCACCGAGGAGCTGACCGCCGTCGCCCTGCAGCGCCGCCGCGTCGAACTCCGCGACCGGCTCGCCCTGCTGCGCTCCCGCAAGACGCTGGTCTGGGGCTTCGGAACGCCGCTCGGCCTGGCCTTCCTGGTGCCGTTCGTCGCGGTCTTCCTGATGCCCGGCGCGGTCGCTGGCGCCACCCTCATGGCCCGCGACCTCCTAGGCGAGGAGACGGCCGACGAGGACGACGAAGCCCGCCCTCCCGTCCCCGGCGACATGTTCCGCAAGCCGGAGGTCGGCGCTTGAACGAGTCCTCGCCGTGGCGGCGATCACCGTCCTGGCCGTCATAGCCCCCGGCGCCGGCTTCGCCACGGTCATCCGCGACAGCTGTCTCCACGGCCGGACGACCGGGATCCTCGCCGCCACCGGAGTTGCTGACACCGCATCTAGGGCGTGTTTCGAAAGTCCCGTCTGCCCCGCGACGCCTGGCACGGCACCTCGCCGCGTTGTCGGGGTCGTCCGCGTACACCCAGTACGCGGACGACCCTCCGCCTTGCGACGCACCGCACCGGACGCCGCGGGCCCCGCCCTCCGGGCGGACGACGCTACTTTCGAAACACGCCCTAGTGGCCCAGATCGCACTAGGAAATCGAGCTGGTGATCGCCACGGCCACGATCGCCCGCACCTGCGCCACGATGTCCAGCCGGTTCCGTACGAACTCGGGGTCCGTCACCGCCCCGGTCGCCGGATCGGTGTTGCCCGTCCCGAACTGCAGCACGGGCGTGTGCACATGCCCGCCCGGCAGTACGTCGTGCAGCCCCAGGCGGTCGCGCAGCAGCGTGGCACGGTAGGCGATCTCGTTGGAGAGGTAGTTCCCGCCGCCCCCGGCACGGGCCGTCGATCCGGCGGTCGGCCCCTCGGGCCGTACGACCGCCTCCGTACCGCCCGCCGGTATCTCCGTCACGCTCGTGTTGTCGTACACCGGGAAGCGCCCGGTGCTCGCGCCGACGATCGCCTCGTACGGCAGGGTCGTGGACGTCCACTGGGGCTGGGTGGCGGGGTCGGTGACCGGGACGGTCTCGGTCCGCCCGATGGTGTCGTTGTCGGGGAAGCCGCCGCGCCAGGCGCCGTTCGTCCGCTCGATGTCGAAGCGGCCGACCCGCCCCTGGCTCACGGTGGTGAACAGATCGACCTCCTTCAGATACGGCCGCAGCGTCCGCTCCACCACCCCGTCCGCGAAGTCCTGCCAGCGGACCGGGAAGACGGCGGTCTCGATCCGCGCCGGGCCGTCCTCGGTCTCGATCACCGTGCCGTCCAGCGCGAGCGCGGTCGCCCCGGACGGGTTGGAGATCCGCACGTCCCGGTCCAGCGTGAACGGGTCGAAGCCGGTGACGAGGATCCGCTTGATCCCCTTGCCGCGCGGGAACCGGATGTCCTCCTGCCCGCGCGACGCCCGCTCCAGCGCGCCGATCAGCCGGGCCCGTTGGGCGTCACCCAGCCCGAACTCCGGCTCCCAGCCCCGCACTTCCCGCGTCATCCCCAGCCGCGCCCAGTACAGCGGCCGGTCGTCGTCCCTGCTGAGGTCACCACCGGCCGGCCCCCGCCCCTGCGCCCGGGCGACGGCCCGCTGCCACAGCGCGGATCCCTGCCGTACGACAACGCGCTGTGCCTGCGCGTACGAGTGGGCCGAGCCGAGCGCCCGGGCGAACTCCTCGGCCGCCGTGTCGAATCCGGACCGGCGCAGGATCTCCTGGGGGACGGCACGGTCGAGCCGTTGCTCCTCGACCGTGAGGGGTGTCGGCGCGGCCGTGGCGGGTGAGGCGAGTCCGCCGCTCGCCAATAGCGCCACCAGCCCGAGCACTCCTGGCCTGCTGAGCCGAACGCAAAGGGAAATCAAGGGAGTTCGTGCCTTCCGTCGCTGTGGGGTGTCGCCGGACGGCCGCAGTATCGCGTGCCGGGCGGGACGCACGCCACAGGTGGGGCGGGGAGCGGTTTCGCCCACGCGTGCGACGGGGTATGTGGGGGAGGCGCTGTTCGATGGCGTATGCATCGAACGCATCGACTCCTGTTCCATCACGGGTAGTTGACCACCACGGGGGAGGTCAGCAGTGCGAGACGCGTACGACGGACAAGCCGTGGACCGGCTGGCACGGGCCGTGCTGGCGGGCCGGGAGCTCAACGAGGACGCCGGGCTCGACGCCCGCGCGGAACTGGCCCAGTTCGACGTGGTCGCCCGGGCCTTCCACCGCACGCCCCGGCGCGGCCGACGGGCGCGGCGCCGCCAGGAACCGCTGGCGTTCGGCGTCGAGGGGATCACCGCGGCGGTCACCGCGCTGGTCCTGGCGGTCGCCGTGGACGTACTGAGCCAGCTGGCCCGGGACCGCACCCGCCGCACGATGCCCCGCGTCACCGCCTGGTTCCGCCGCGTGGTGCTGCGCCGCCCTGTGCCGTTGCCCCCACCGGACTCGGACCCGGACGCGGAACCCACTACGGGACCGATGGTCGAGCTGACCCCGGAACAGATGCGGACCATCCACCGCGTGGCCCGTCGGCACGCCCGCCGGATGCGCGTCCCGGCCGCCACGGCGGAGGCGATCGCGAACGGCATCGTCGCAGAACTCGCGATGTCGAACGGCTCGGGCGAACCCAGCCGTGACTAGCCCCCCACCCACGGAAGTCCGCCAACGCGACCCGTTCGCCGTCCCCTCCGGCACGACCCTGCGCTTCGGCCTGCTGGTGCTCAGCGCCACCGTGGTGGTGATGACGAGCGCGGCGCAGCAGATCGGACCCCGGCTGACCGGTGACGCGACCCGGCGTGCCCTCGTCGCGTACCGGGCCTGCTGGGAGCGGGAGAACCGGGAGATGGGCGGTCTCCCGACGAACGACACGCGGTCGACCGTCGAGGTGTGCGGCGCCGACCCCCGTGTGATCGGCCTCTGGGTGCCCGTCACCGCGATCCTCGTCTTCTGGCTGCTGGTGTTCGCCGTCTACTGGCTCCTGCCGGCCTGGCGGCTCCGCCGCCGCAGGTACGTCCCCCTTGGCCCCGAACTCCCCGACGCCGTACGGGCGTTGGAGGCGCTGCGGGACAGGGCGGGCGCCGAGCCCGTCTCCTGGTACGCGCAGCCCCTGGACCCCCGGGTCTCGGCGCTGGCGTTCGGCCGGTGGCGACGCCGGTACATCGTGCTCAGCGGCGGCCTGCTCGCGCTGCGCACCACCCGGCCGGCCACCTTCGAGGCCGTGGTCCTGCACGAACTCGCCCATGTGCGCAACCGGGACGTCGACATCAGCTATCTGACCATCGCCGCGGGCCGGGTCGCCCTGCCCGTCCTGCTGCTGACTCTGCCCGGCGGCATCGGCTGGCCGTTGGTGCAGCACGAGGGCACGGGCGGCCTGGTGTCGGGCGCCGCCAGTTCGCTCCAGACCCTGAGCCTGCTTGTCGTCGTACCGCTGGCCCGCCGGTCGGTGCTGCGCAGCCGCGAGTTCTACGCCGACGCCCGCGCCCGGCAGTGGACGACCGCGCCGGACGCCCTGCGCTCGCTCTTCGACGCGGGGGACACCGGGCGCCGTCGCCTGACGGGCACGCTCCTGCGGGTGCACCCTTCTGCCCGGCAGCGGCAGGCCGTGCTCGACGACCCTGCGCCCCTGTTCCGCAGCGGCTTCTGGGAACTGTTCGCCGTCGGCTGTGTGCTCGGCGCGCTCCGCTCCGACATCGACGGCACGTTCGTCCTCAACTCCGCGCTCGGGGAGTGGGCCGACGCCGTCAAGGACCACGCGGCGGCCGCCGTCGTCGGGGTGCTGTGCGCGGCGGTCGTGGGCTTCCTCGCGCTGCGCGCCAACGAGGGGTTCGCCGGGGCGACCAGGTCCGTGCTGCGGGCGCCCGCCTGGGGCCTCGGCTGTGGCCTGGCCCTGGGTGGCGGCGTCCTCGACGGCACCACGGCCTGGGCGCTGGCCACCACGGGCCGGCACGGTGTCGCGTTCCTGCCGTGGACGGTGCTGCTCGCCCTGACGGCGTTCGTCGCGGCGCGCTGGATGTCCGCCACGGTCCGTATCTGGCAGCGGGGTTGGCCGCACCGGCGGCACCCGGTCCTGACACTGTGCGCGCTCGCCGCCGCCCTGGGCCTCCTCTTCGGCAGCGCCCTGTTCTGGCTGATGAAGCTGATGGTCGCCGAGGCCCTGATGGCGAGCATCATCGGCCGGAACACACCGGAGATCGTCTCCTTCGCCCTCGGGACCGTGACCGACGCGGCGGCCCGCTCGCCGTACCTGGTCTGCGCGGCGACCCTGGCGGCCCTGCTCCCACTGCTGGGTCAGGCGAGCTCCTCGTACCCCGGTGCCCGCTTCGAACTGCGCCGCACGGTGGGGCGGGGCATGCTGTGGGGGCTGTGCCTCGTGGCCGGGGTGATCCTGCTCGAATTCGCCGGGATCACCGGCGTGGGGCTGCTCGTCGTGGCGGTCGCGCAGCTCGTCCTCGCCATCAAAAACGGCCGTCGTCCGCGCGGCTGCGGCCTGGCCTTCGCCCATGCGGTCCTGGCGACTGCCGTCGCCGGTGTCCTGGCCATCGCGGGCGCCGACACGATGGTGTCGCTGCTGAACTGCTGGGCGGGGGACCGGTGCGCCGCGCCCAGCGTGACCTACATGGCCCTCGGCATCGGCCTGAGCACCCTCTTCGCGCTGTCCGTCGCGGCCTGCGTCCCCTCGACCCGCAAGGGACGAGCCCCACGCCGGGTCATGTGGCGGCCCCCGGCGGGCCCGTACTGGTACGGGCCGCCACGCTAGCCATGCGCAGCCGGCACGTCACCCCTCACCCAGCAACACCAGAAAGTCCCGGAACGCCCCCGGCATGTCGACGCCCTCGGGATCCAGCAGCCACTGGTACTGCAAACCGTCCATCACGGCCACCAGCAACGGCGCGGCCTGCTCCGGCGACAGCCCGCTCGGCAACCGCTCCCCGTACTCGGCCCGCAGCACCTCCGCCATCACCCCCCGCACCCGCCCGTACCGCTCGGTGAAGAACTCCCGCGCCGGGTGCCCCTCCGTCACGCTCTCCCCGAGCAGTGCGGAGAACGTCTGTACGATCCCGGGCCGCATGGCGTTGTACTCCACGAGGGATCCCAGCAGATCGAGCCGCCACGGGGTGTCGGGCACGGCGTCCCACTGGTCCCGCTCCTTGAGCACGGCGACGAGCAGCGCGTCCTTGGTCGGGAAGTAGTGCAACAGGCCCTGCTGGGTGAGCCCCACCCGCTCGGCGACCGCGGCCATGCTCGCACCCCGGTAACCGCGCTCGGCGATCACCTCCAGCGCCGCCCGCACGATCTCGGCGCGCCGCTCCTCACCTCTGACGCCCCTGACCCTGGTCCCGCTCATGGCGTCACCGTACGGCATACGACCCCACCGACACCCTCGTAATATAACGGCAAGATCACAAAACCTACCGCTCTACAGGTAATGCGTGCACGATGGAGGGGAGAAGACGGACTCGACGAGGAGGCACCGCGATGGCGGAAACCCGGTCCACCCGGAGCGCGACGACGGCCGACGAGGCCCGCGAGGCCGTCGTGGAGGCGGCGCTCGGCAAGCTCGACCTCGACGCCAAGGCCCGCCTGCTCGCCGGCCAGGACATGTGGACCCTGCCCGCGCTGCCCGAGATCGGCCTGCGGTCCCTCGTCATGTCGGACGGCCCGATCGGCGTACGAGGAGTGCGCTGGACCGCCGACGACCCCTCCGTCGCACTGCCCTCCCCGACCGCCCTGGCCGCCACCTGGGACCCCGAACTCGCCCGTAGAGCAGGCGTGTTGCTCGCCCAGGAGGCCCGCCGCAAGGGCGTCCACGTCCTCCTCGCCCCCACCGTCAACCTGCACCGCTCACCGCTCGGCGGCCGCCACTTCGAGGCGTACAGCGAGGACCCGTACCTCACCGGCGAGATCGGCTCGGGTTACGTCACCGGCGTCCAGTCCGGCGGCGTCGGCACCACGGTCAAGCACTTCGTCGCCAACGACGCCGAGACCGACCGCTTCACCGTCAACAACCTGGTCTCCGAACGCGCCCTGCGCGAGCTGTACCTCGCCCCCTTCGAGGCGATCGTCGCGAACGCCCACCCTTGGGGCATCATGACCGCCTACAACACGGTCAACGGCACGACCATGACCGAGCACCACTACCTCGTCAACGATGTCCTGCGCGGCGAATGGGGCTTCGACGGCTTCAACGTCTCCGACTGGATGGCCGCCCGCTCCACCACCGGCGCCCTCACCGGCGGCCTCGACGTCGCCATGCCCGGCCCGGTCACCGTCTACGGCGAGGCCCTCGCCGCCGCCGTACGCGCGGGCGAGGCCGACGAGTCCAAGGTCGACGAGGCGGTACGCCGGGTCCTGCGCCTGGCCGCCCGCGTGGGCATCCTGGAAGGCGCCGACCCGGTCGTCCCCGAGCCGCCCGCGCCGGTCGACGGCGAGGCCCTGGCCCGCGAGATCGCCCGCCGCGCCTTCGTCCTCGTACGCAACGAGGCCGGCGCCCTGCCCCTGCGGCCCGGTACCGAGGTGGCGCTGCTCGGAGCCGCCGCCCGCGACGCCCGCGTCCTCGGCGGCGGCTCCGCCACCGTCTTCCCCGCCCGGACGGTCTCCCCCCTCGACGGCCTCACGGCAGCCCTCCCCGACGGCACCCTCACCTACGCCCTCGGCGCGGACCCGAACGAGGAACTGGCGGTGGCAGACAAGGGATTCACCCTCCGAGCCGTCTGCCGAGACGCGACCGGCACGGTCATCGGCATCGGCTCCGCCCCCAACGGCCAGATCCAGTGGATGGGTTCGGACCTCCCCGACGGCGTCACCCACGACGTCCTGCACACCGTCGAACTGACCGGCACCTTCACCCCGCGTACCACCGGCACCCACACCTTCGGCATCAAGGGCCTCGGCGCCTTCAAGCTCACCGTCGACGGCACCACCCACTTCGACGCCGCCCAGACCACCGACAAGGACGACCCCTTCGAGGCGTTCTTCGGCGCCCCGGTCCCGCGAGCCCAGGCCGAACTGACGGAGGGCGAGCCGGTGGAGGTCTCCCTCACCCATGTGGTCGCCCTCCCCGCCGACATCCCCTTCAAGGTCATCGGCTTCTCCCTCTGCCACCAGGAACCCCAGCGCGACGCCGACGAGTTGATCGCCGAGGCGGTGGAGGCGGCCCGGGCGGCGGACACGGCCGTCGTGGTGGTCGCCACGACGGACCGCGTGGAGTCCGAGGGCTTCGACCGCACGACCACGCGACTCCCGGGCCGCCAGGACGACCTGGTCCGCGCCGTGGCCGCCGCCAATCCCCACACCGTCGTGGTCGTGAACTCCGGCTCCCCGGTGGAACTCCCCTGGCGCGACGAGGTCGCCGCGATCCTTCTCACCTGGTTCCCCGGTCAGGAGGGCGGCGCGGCCCTCGCCGACGTCCTCACCGGCACCCATGAGCCCGGCGGCCGCCTCCCCACCACCTGGGGCCCGCTCCAGGAAGCCCCGGTCACCCAGGTGACCCCCGCCAACGGCGAACTCACCTACGACGAGGGCGTGTTCATCGGCTACAGCGCCTGGGAGAAGACGTCCACACCCCCGTCGTACCCCTTCGGCCACGGCCTCGGCTACACGGACTGGACGTACGAGTCCCTGGAGATCACGGCCGGCACGACGGCGAAGATCCGCGTCCGCAACACGGGTGAGCGGGCGGGACGGGAGGTCGTCCAGGTCTATCTCGCCCCGACGACCCCGGACACGGACCGCCCGGCTCGCCGACTGGCGGGCTTCGCGCTGGTGGAGGCGGGTCCGGGGGAGGCGACGGAGGCCGTCGTCGAACTGCCCCGCCGAGCCTTCGAGACCTGGGACGAGAAGACCGACTCCTGGACGTACAGGAGGGGTTCGTACGAGGTGGAGGCGGGCCGTTCCATCACGGACCGCCGCGTCACGGCAACCATTCAGGCGTAGGGCGCGGCCGGATCTTCCAGGGGCGCGGGGCCGTATAGATGTGCGGCTCCGCCGCCTGGGCGTGACCAGCCCCCACCCACCCGCAGCCGACTACGAACGCGCCCCGAACCCATAAACCGTCTCCGACCGGTAAACGCCCCCCGGCCGCAGCTCCGTACTCGGGAACCGCGGCTGATTCGGCGAGTCAGGAAAGTGCTGCGTCTCCAGCGCGACCCCACCCCCGGGCCCGAACGGCTCCCCCAGATGATCCGCCGTGTACAGCTGGAGACCCGGCTCGGTGGTCGCCACCGTCAGCACCCGCCCGGACGCCGGGTCGTACAGCTCGGCGACCTCGACGGGCGCCGGCGTGATCCCCTTGTCGAGCACGAAGTTGTGGTCGTAGCCCGCGCCGGTCCCGCGTGCCTGCCGGAAGTCGAAGCGGGTGTCCGTCACGTCCTCCACCCCGGTCGGGATCAGGTCCGCGTCGACCGGCGTGAACCGTGAGGCGGCGATCCGCAGTTCGTGCCCGCCGGCGTTCCCGGAGCCGGCCAGGTTGAAATAGCTGTGGTTCGTCAGGTTCACGATGGTCGGCGCGTCCGTGACCGCCTCGTACGCGATCCGCAGCGCGCCCGACCCGTCCAGGGTGTAGGTCGCCGAGATCTCCAGGCGCCCCGGGAAGCCCTCCTCGCCGTGCGGGGAGACCCGGCTCAGCCGCACCCCGTGCTCGACCGGCTCCACGTCCCACACCCGCTTGTCGAAGCCGTTCTCTCCGCCGTGCAGGGAGTTGGGCGCGTTGTTGGACGCGAGCACGTACGTCCGCCCGTCCAACTCGAAGCGACCGCCCGCGATCCGGTTGGCGTACCGGCCGATCAGGGCACCGAAGTACGGGCCCGGATGCTCCAGATACCCGTCCAGATCCGCGAAGCCCAGCACCACGTCCGCCGACCGCCCCTCCCGGTCCGGGACCTCGACCGACTGCACGATCCCGCCGTACGACAGAACCCCCACCCGCACGCCCGCGCGCTCCAGCGTCCAGCGGTGCACGGGGGTGCCGTCGGAAAGTGTGCCGAAAAGTTCACTCATGAGCGAAACCCTAGGCCACGGAAGAACCCCAGGTCACGCCCCCTTCCTGCTGATGATCCGGTAGGCGATCTCGGCCAGCCGCGCCTGCCCGTCCTTGCTCGGATGGAACCAGTCCCACTGGCTGAGCTGCGTCTCGCCGAAGTGGTAGTCGAAGACCGCGTCCCCGTCGTACCGGCAGTGGCGGTCCTTCTCGCACACCTTCTCCAGCACGTCGTTGTACGCCTCCACCCGGTCCTGCACGGCGTCGCGCCGCTCGGCGGCCGCCTTGGTGAGGACGTCCGGGTCGGCCAGCATCGACGGGCAGATGCCCAGCTTCCAGACCTGCTTGCCGAGCGGGTTCGTACGGCCCTCGGACCACAGCCGCTTCAGGTCCGGCACGCTCGCCACGAACACCTGTGCCTTCGGCAGGGTGTCCCGCAGGGCCGCCAGCGCGTCCTCGAAGTCGGCGCGGAAGTCGGCGACCGGGGTCATGTCGGCGGCGGTGGCACGGCACGCGTCGTTCGCGCCGATCATGACCGTGACCAACTCCGGCGCGCGCGCCGCCGCCCGGGCCATCTGGCTCGGCAGGTCGGCCATCCGGGCCCCGGTCACCGCGTAGTTCCAGCTCCGCTCGGCGGCCCCGGCCGCTCCCAGCAGCCGTACGGCGAGACTGTCGACCGAGGTGTCGCTGCCGGTCGCCCACGAGACCTCCGGGCAGTCGGACAGCACCTTGCAGGCGTCGAAGCCGCGCGTGATGGAGTCCCCGACGGCGGCCAGCGACGCGGGCGTGCTGTCCCAGGCCGGGGCCGGCTTCGCGGAGGGCTCGGCCTTCGCCTCGGTGGCCTCGGGGCCGGCGGAGTTGCCACCCGCGGTGTCGCAGCCGGCCACGGCCAGCACGGAGGCCGCGGCCACGGCTGAGCACACCGCCCTCGTACGGTGGCGTCGCTTCCGCATCCCCTGGTCCCCTCGTCGGTCATACACATGCACGTTCCCACCCAGGACAACGCGCGAGAGTTCCCGACACGAGGGCCGTGGGGGCAGGTGTGGTGAGCAAAGGAGAGGGTCGATGTGACCGGAGGTGCAACCGTTCCGTCCGCACAGGCGTCCCCTCGGGTGAAACCCGAGTTCTTCCTGGCACTGGCTCCGACGGTACGTCACACTCCTTGCCCCGCCGCACGGTAGCCTCGCCACGTGGCCGCTGGCGCCACTGCCGTTCCGCCAAGTTACAAGATGTCCCGCTCTGTGGAGGCCCCGGTGACGACACGTGGAGTTCTGTACGTGCACTCCGCGCCGCGTGCGCTGTGCCCGCACGTCGAGTGGGCCGTCGCGGGTGTCCTCGGGACGCGAGTGAACCTCGACTGGATCCGCCAGCCGGCCGCCCCCGGCACCTGGCGCTCCGAGTTCTCCTGGCAGGGCCAGGCAGGCACCGCCTCCAAGCTCGCCTCGGCGCTGCGCGGCTGGCACCTCCTCCGCTTCGAGGTCACCGCCGAGCCCTGCGCCACCGCCGAGGGCGAGCGCTACAGCTGCACCCCCGAGCTCGGCATCTTCCACGCGGTCACAGGCATCCACGGCGACATCCTCATCCCCGAGGACCGCCTCCGCGCCGCCCTGACCCGCTCCCAGCGCGGCGAGACCGACCTGGAAGCCGAGATCGCCAAACTCCTCGGCAAGCCCTGGGACGACGAGTTGGAGCCGTTCAGATACGCGGGGGAGGGCGCCCCGGTGCGTTGGCTGCACCAAGTGGTGTGATGACTGCCCAAGCCGACTGAAGGGCCCCCACCGGACGGTGGGGGCCCTTCGACTTCGTACGACGGAAATCAGACCGTCCGGAATGCCAGCACCACGTTGTGCCCACCGAACCCGAACGAGTCGTTCAGCGCGGCGATCCGCCCCTCGACAGGCAGCTTCCGCGCCTCACCGCGCACGATGTCCGCGTTCGCCTCGGCCTCGGGGTCGAGGTTGTCGACGTTGATCGTCGGCGGAGCCAGCCGGTGGTACAGCGCGAGCACCGTCGCCACGGTCTCCACCCCACCGGCACCACCGAGCAGATGCCCGGTCATGGACTTCGTCGCGGACACCGCGAAGTGGTCGGTCTCGTCACCGAACACCTTCCGCAGCGCCTTCAGCTCGGCGATGTCACCGGCCGGCGTCGAGGTCCCGTGCGCGTTGACGTGCACGATCTCCGCCGGGTCCAGGTCGGTGCGCTCCAGCAGGTGCTCCAGGGCGGCGGCGATGCCCCGCCCCTCCGGCTCGGGCTGCACGATGTCGTGGCCGTCGGCGGAGATGCCCTGGCCCACAGCCTCCGCGTAGACCCGCGCCCCGCGCGCAGCCGCGTGCTCGGCGGACTCCAGGACGACGACGCCCGCGCCCTCGCCGAGGACGAAGCCGTCGCGGCCGGTGTCGTACGGACGCGACGCGCCCTGCGGGTTCTCGTTGTTCTTGGACATCGCCATCATGTTGCCGAACGCGGCGATCGGCAGCGGGTGGATGGCGGCCTCGGTGCCACCGGCGATCACGACATCGGCGCGGCCGGTGCGGATCATCTCGATGGCGTAGCCGATGGCCTCGGCGCCCGACGCGCAGGCGGAGACCGGGGTGTGCACACCGGCGCGGGCGCCGACGTACAGACCGACGTTGGCCGACGGGCCGTTGGGCATCAGCATCGGCACGGTGTGCGGGGAGACGCGGCGTACGCCCTTCTCCTTCAGCACGTCGTACTGGTCGAGCAGGGTCGTCACACCGCCGATGCCGGAGGCGATGACCGCGCCGACCCGGTCCGGGTCGACGGTGCCGTCGTCGGCCGAGGTCTCGCTGTAGCCGGCGTCGGCCCAGGCCTCCTTGGCCGCGATCAGCGCGAACTGCGCCGAGCGGTCCAGCCGGCGGGCCTGCGGCCGCGGAATGACCTCGGTCGGTTCCACGGCGATCTGCGCGGCGATACGGACCGCCTGGTCGGCGGCCCACTCCTGCTCCAGGGGGCCGACACCGGATTTTCCGGCAATCAGGCCCTCCCAGGTGGAGGTCGCATCGCCACCCAGCGGTGTGGTTGCGCCGATACCGGTGACGACCACGGTGCGATTGGTCGAACTCACGGGAATTTTCTCCAACGGTTACGAGGATTCAGCGGCGCCACCGCCGGGTGGCGGGGCAAACGAACTGATCCGGGGATCAGCCCTGGTTCTTGAGGATGTAGTCGGTGGCGTCGCCGACCGTCTTGAGGTTCTTGACGTCGTCGTCCGGGATCTTGACGTCGAAGCGCTCTTCGGCGGCGACGACGACCTCGACCATGGACAGGGAGTCGACGTCCAGGTCGTCGGTGAAGGACTTGTCCAGCTGGACGTCCTCGACCGGGATGCCGGCGATCTCGTTCACGATGTCGGCGAGACCGGCGACGATCTCTTCCTGAGTGGCGGCCATGTCAGGCGCTCCTTCGTAGATGTTCCAGAGGGTTGGGCACGTGCTTTCCGCGCCGGACGCCGATGTCCGGCACGAAAGTGCCTAGGGGAGGGTAACGACCGTCGCGGCGTACACGAGACCCGCCCCGAAGCCGATGACGAGCGCGGTGTCGCCGCTCTTCGCCTCACCGGTCGCCAGGAGCCGCTCCATCGCGAGCGGGATCGAGGCGGCGGAGGTGTTGCCGGTGGTGCGGACGTCACGCGCGACCGTGACGTGCTCCGGCAGCTTGAGTGTCTTCACCATCGAGTCGATGATCCGCACATTGGCCTGGTGCGGGATGAAGACGTCCAGGTCGTCCGGGGTGATCCCGGCCGCTTCCAGCGCCTGCTGAGCGACCTTCGCCATCTCGAACACGGCCCAGCGGAACACCGCCTGGCCCTCCTGCGTGATCGCGGGGAACTTGATGTTGCCCTCGCTGTCCAGCGGAAGCGTGGAGACGTCACCGGCGGCGTACTCGTCCCACGGGACCGTCTGCTTGATCGTTTCGCTCTTGTCGCCCTCGGATCCCCACACCGTGGGGCCGATGTGCGGCTCCTGAGAGGGGCCGACGACGACCGCGCCGGCGCCGTCACCGAACAGGAAGGCCGTCGCCCGGTCCTCCAGGTCGGTCAGGTCGCTGAGCCGCTCGACGCCGATGACCAGGACGTACTCCGCCGAGCCCTCGACGACCATGCCCTTGGCGAGCGTCAGGCCGTAGCCGAAGCCCGCGCAGCCGGCCGAGATGTCGAACGCGGCGGCCTTCCGCGTACCCAGCTTGTCGGCGATCTCCGTCGCGACGGCCGGGGTCTGGCTGAAGTGCGAGACCGTCGAGACGATCACACCGCCGATCTGCTCGGCGGAGATGCCGGCGTCGGCGATCGCCTTGCCGGACGCCTCGATCGACATGGCGGCGACGGTCTCCTCGGGGGAGGCCCAGTGCCGGGTCTCGATGCCGGAGCGGGAGCGGATCCACTCGTCGGAGGAGTCGATCTTCTCCAGGATCACGTCGTTGGGGACCACCCGGGTCGGGCGGTACCCGCCGACGCCGAGGATGCGTGCGTACGGGGCGCCCTTGCTCGGCTTGATCTTCGACATTGCTCAGGTGCTCCTTTTCAGGCGCTGTGGTCAGCGATGAGCTGGCGAGCAGCGTCGAGGTCGTCGGGGGTCTTCAGCGCCACCGTCGCCACGCCGGGCAGCGCGCGCTTGGCGAGACCGGTGAGCGTGCCGCCCGGGCACACCTCGACGAGCGCGGTCACGCCCAGTGCCTTGAAGGTCTCCATGCACAGGTCCCAACGGACCGGGTTGGCGACCTGGCCGACCAGACGGGAGAGCACCTCGGCGCCGTCGGCGACGGCCTGCCCGTCCTTGTTCGAGACATAGGTGACGGTCGGGTCCGCGGGCGCCAGCTCCTCGGCGGCCTTGGCGAGCACCTCGACCGCGGGGCCCATGTGGTGCGTGTGGAAGGCGCCCGCGACCTTGAGGGCGACCACACGACGTACGCCCTCGGGCTTGTCGGCCTCCAGGGCGGCGAGCTGCTCCAGCGTGCCGGCGGCCACGATCTGGCCCGCGCCGTTCACGTTCGCCGGGGTCAGCCCCAGCTTCTCCAGATGCGGGACGGTCACCTCGGGGTCGCCGCCGAGCAGCGCGGACATACCGGTCTCGGTGATCGCGGCGGCGTCGGCCATGGCCAGGCCGCGCTTGCGTACGAGGGACAGGGCGGCCGTGTCGTCGAGGACACCCGCGAACACGGCGGCGGTGATCTCACCGACGCTGTGACCCGCGACCGCGCCCGGAGAAACGTCACCGAGCGCCGTGGCGGACAGCAGACCGGCCGCGACCAGCAGCGGCTGCGCCACCGCGGTGTCACGGATGGCGTCCGCGTCGGCCTGTGTGCCGTAGTGGGCGAGGTCCAGACCGATGGCGTCCGACCACGCGCCGATACGGTCGGCGGCACCGGGGAGTTCGAGCCAAGGGGTCAGGAAGCCGGGCGTCTGGGCGCCCTGGCCGGGAGCGACGAGTACGAGCACTCTCACACTCTCTCTTGGGGACGGCTCAAGCCGCCCGTGGGGACAGGGACGAAGAACGCGTAGGGGTTTTGTAGGGCCCCGACAAAACCCTAGAGCTGGGGATCCCCATCCACCAGACGCCCCAGGATCAGCGCGATCCTCAGCGTGAACGCAGAGCGTACATCGGAGGGCGACCACCCGGTGACGTCAGTCACACGTCGAAGCCGGTAGCGCACGGTGTTGGGATGCACGAACAGCATCCGGGCCGCGCCCTCCAGACTCGACGCCTGTTCGAGATAGACGCTGAGCGTTTCGAGCAGTGCCGAACCGGCCTCCTTCAGCGGTCTGTAGATCTCCTCCACCAACTGCTCACGGGCGCTCGGGTCTCCCGCCATCGCGCGCTCCGGAAGGAGATCGTCCGCCAGCACCGGCCGAGGCGCGTCCTGCCACGCCGAACAAGCCTTCAATCCCGCGGCCGCGGCCTGCGCGGACCGGGTCGCGGCCAGCAGGTCGGGCACGATCGGCCCGGCCACGACGGGCCCCGCCGCATATGGCCCGATCAGCGACTTCGCGACCTGCAACGGGTCGTTCCGCCCGCCCGCGATCACCACGAGCCGGTCGCCCAGCACCCCGGTGAGCACCTGCACCTTGGCGTGCCGCGCGGCGCGCCGGATGGCCTCCACGGTCAGCTCGCTGTCGCCGTCCGGGGCGGTGCCGAGGACCACGCACACATGGTCGGGCGAGTTCCACCCGAGGGCGGCAGCCCTGGACACGGCGCCCTCGTCGGCCTCCCCGCTGAGCACGGCGTTCACGACCAGGGACTCCAGCCGGGCGTCCCAGGCGCCGCGGGCCTCGGCGGCCTGCGCGTACACCTGAGCGGTGGCGAAGGCGATCTCCCGGGCGTAGACGAGGAGCGCCTCGCGCAGCACCGACTCGTCGCCGGGCGCGGCCACCTCGTCGATGGCGGACTCCATGACCTCGATGGTGGTGCGCACCATCTCGACGGTCTGCCGAAGCGTGATCGCCCGGGTCAGTTCACGCGGCGCGGTCCCGAAGACATCCGTCGAGATGGCCTGCGGGGCGTCCGGATACCGGAACCACTCCGTGAACGCGGCGATACCGGCCTGGGCGACCAGCCCGATCCACGACCGGTTCTCGGGCGGCATCGCCCGGTACCAGGGCAACGTCTCGTCCATACGCGTGATGGCCTGCTGCGCGAGGCTTCCGGAAGACTTCTCCAGCCGCTTCAGGGTCGCCGCGTGCGCGTGGACGTACGGTGTGGGTTCGGGTTTGCTGGCTTCGGGTTCGGGCACGGGACAAGACTGCCTCATCGGGCCCCCGACATGCGGCGCGGGTCGACAAGCGGCGCCGGGGAAGTGCCGGCACGCACCCCGGCACCGCTTACCGTGGAGTACGTGATCGACGTCAGGCGCGCCGAAACGCGCTACCCCGGCGGGGACCCGGAGGCCGGGATCGCCTCCCTGCACGCCTTCTCCTTCGGCGCGCACTACGACCCCGACAACCTCCGCTTCGGCGCGCTGATCGCCTGCAACGAGGAGCGGCTCGCCCCCGGCGCCGGCTTCGACGAGCATCCGCACAGCCACACCGAGATCGTCACCTGGGTGGTCGAGGGCGAGCTGACCCACCGGGACACGACCGGCCACGAGACCCTGGTCCGCCCCGGCGACGTCCAGCGCCTCAGCTCGGCGGCCGGCGTACGGCACGTCGAACGCAACGACGCCTCGCAGCCGTTGACCTTCGTCCAGATGTGGCTGGCCCCCCTGGGCCCCGGCGGCGACCCCGCGTACGAGATCGCCCGCGGCCTGGCCGACTCCAGCCCGTACGCCCTCCCGGAGGCGGGCGCGACGCTGCACGTACGGCGGCTGCGGCCCGGGCAGCGGGCGGCGGTGCCGGACGCGCCACGCGTGTACGTCCACGTGGTGCGCGGCACCGTCCGGCTGGGGCCGCACGAGCTGGGCCCCGGGGACGCGGCGCGGGCGGCGGAGGAGAAGGGGCTGGAGCTGCTGGGGGTGTCGGAGGCGGCGGAGGTGCTGGTGTGGGAGCTGACGGAGTGAGTGAGGTCACCCGGGGCGGGCCCTAGGGCCTGTCGTCAAATTCCCGTCGTCCGCCCGGAGGGCGGGCCGCGCGGCGGCGTGGGGGTACCTCCCGCTCGAGCGGAGCCGAGAGTGGGGGAGCGTGCTCTCGGCCTGCCGGGCGCAGGCCCTCGTACTGGTAGTACGTGGGTCTGTGTCCGGTGCGGTGAGAGTGTGTGCATGGCCTCGCGCGGCAGGCGGGAATTTGACGACAGGCCCTAGGACCCCGAGGCCTCCTCCGCGTTGCGCCAGATCGTGAGGTCGACCGAGACGTAGTCGCTGGGGTCGCCCTCGGGGGCGGTGCCCCGGTAGGTGACTAGGGCGATATGGCCGGAGCCGGTGTGCACGCACAGCTGGCTGCCCTTGGAGAGCTGCGAGAGCGAGACGGTCTCGGCGTACCGGGTCTCCTCGCGGCAGGTCTTCAGGGAGCCCTGCTGGGCGTTGTTCAGCAGGACGATCTTGTCGTTGCCGCTGCGCAGGGCGTCGTCCGAGTAGTACAGGTCGCTGTAGTAGATGGAGGTGTCGTCGTCCTGCGGCTTGGGCGGGGAGTCCTCGAACTGCACGTAGTACTCGGCGGGGATGTTGATGCCCTTGTACGTCACCGGCTTCGGGTCGGGCAGCGGCTTGGTGCTCGTGGAGCTCGAACCGCCCGAGCCGTTCGCGCTGTCGTCCGAGTCGCCGATGCTCTTCAGAACCGACGCGCAGCTGCCGAGCCAGAACAGCCCGACCACCACCGCGATGCCGATCCCGACCCAACTGCCCGCGGTCCTGCGCGGCTTGACGGGCAGGGGGTGCGGCTGAGGATGCCGGTGCCAGGTGTGCGGCGGCTGCGGGTAGGGCACCTGGTGGCCGGTCGGCACGGTGTGCGGCCCCGGCTGCGGGTGGTACGGCATGGTCGGCTGCGGGGCGTACGGCGTCGACGGCGGACCCGGCGGGGGCGGGGTCGCCGGACCGGCGTGCCCGGCGTGCATGGTCGGGGCCGCGTGCACCGGCGGCGCGGCCTGGAGGTCCGGCCGGGTCACCGGGGCGGTGGCCGGTACGGGCGCGGGTGCCGCGGTCGGTGCCTCCGACGCCCTGTTCCGCTGGGCCAGCAGCTCCGCCGACGCCGAGACCCGCCGGGTGATGTCGGCGCCGATCGCCTCCGGCAGCCAGGAGCCCGACTGCACCAACGGGGTGGGCGACGCGGCCTGGCACAGGGCGACGACCTCGGCGGGGGAGGGCCGGTCGGCCGGGTCCTTGGCCAGGCAGCGCTCGATGAAGCGCAGTTCGTCCGGGAGACCGCTCAGGTCGGGTTCCTCGTGGACGATCCGGTACAGCACGGCGTGCGAGGGGCCCTCGCCGTACGCGCCGGTGCCGCGCGCCGCGTACGCGGCCACCTGGCCGAGCGCGAACACGTCCGACGCGGGCGTCACCGGCTTCCCGGCCGCCTGCTCCGGCGACATGAACGCCGGCGTACCGATGGACACACCGGTGCCGGTCAGGGCGGTGGCGTCGGCGGCGCGCGCGATGCCGAAGTCGATGACCCGGGGCCCGTCGGCGGCGAGCAGCACGTTGGACGGCTTCAGGTCGCGGTGGACGATGCCCGCGCCGTGGATGACCGACAACGCCTCCGCGACTCCGGCGAGCAGCAGCAGGACCGAGGAGAGCGGCAGCGGGCCGTGCTCGGCGACCGCCGCGTGCAGCGACGGGCCGGGCACATAGGCGGTGGCCAGCCAAGGCTGCGCGCCCTCGGTGTCGTGGTCGAGGACCGGCGCGGTGTAGAGCCCCTGCACCCGCTGCGCGGCCTGGACCTCCTGCTTGAACCGGCGGCGGAACTCGGGGTCCTCGCCCAGCTCCGGCCGGATCGTCTTCAGCGCGATCGGATGCCCGCCCGGGGTGTACGACAGGTACACCGTGCCCATGCCGCCCGAGCCGAGCCGTGCCGCCAGCCGGTAGCTCGCCACGGCCTTGGGGTCGTCGACCTCCAACGGGCGGAACCTTCCGCCTGGTTGAACCGTGCCCATCAATCTCCCCCGAGAGCTCCGCAGTTGAGGCGTGTGTGCAGGGGGAGGTTAACCGAACTGATCGACGACGGTGTCAGCGACCGCTGCCGAGCTCGGCCAACACCGCGTCCGTGAACGGCGTCCACGCCTCGATCGCCCACGGCCCGAACGCCCGATCGGTCAGCGCCACACAGGCCACCCCCGCCACCGGGTCGATCCACAGGAACGTACCGGACTGCCCGAAGTGGCCGAACGTACGCGGCGACGACGAAGTCCCGGTCCAGTGGGGCGACTTGGCGTCCCGGATCTCGAAGCCGAGCCCCCAGTCGTTGGGGTTCTGGTGCCCGTAACCGGGAAGCACGCCCTTCGTACCCGGGTACTGCACGGTCATCGCCGCCGCGACCGTACGCGGGTCGAGCAGCCGGGGCGCCTGCACCTCGGCGGCGAACCGTACGAGGTCGTCGACGGTCGAGACGCCGTCCTTGGCGGGCGACCCGTCGAGAGCGGTGCCGGTCATCCCCAGCGGCTCCAGCACCGCCTGCCGCAGATACTCCGCGAACGGGATGTCCGCCGCCTTGGCGACATGGTCCCCGAGCACCTCGAACCCGGCGTTGGAGTACAGTCGCCGCTCCCCGGGCGCGGACGTCACCCGGTGCTCGTCGAAGGCGAGCCCCGAGGTGTGCGCGAGGAGATGCCGGACGGTCGACCCGGGCGGCCCGGCAGGCTCGTCCAGCTCGACCGCCCCCTCCTCGTACGCGACGAGCACGGTGTACGCGGCGAGCGGCTTGGTGACCGAGGCCAGCGGGAAGCGGTGCCCGGTGGGGCCGTACGACCCGAGTACGGTGCCGTCCGCGCGTACGACAGCGGCGGCGGCGGTCGGGACCGGCCAGTTCTCGATCAGGGCGAGGCTCTGCAGGGACATGCGTACGAGACTAAGCCGTGCTCACAGGCGCAGGCGCATCGAGGGGTCCGGTATGCGCTGGAAGCCCAGCGAGGCGTACAGCGGCGCCGCGGCGGGGGACGTGGTGAGGTCGACCTGGCCCGCTCCCTTCTCGCGGAACCAGTCGATCAGGGACTCCATGCAGGCGCGGGAGTAGCCCCGGCGGCGGGCGTCCGGGTCGGTGGCCACGCTGAACACGAAGCCGGTCGTGCCCTCGGGGTTCCGGGCCTTCCCGATGCGGTACTCGATCGTCCCCACCACCAGCGCGGCGAGCGCCCCCGGCCGCTCGGGGTGATCGACGACGAACGCCGCGAACTCCCCGTCGGACTCGGCGAGCCGGGCCCGTACGATCGGCAGGGACGCGGATTGCCACGCGGTGGACGTGTCCCCGCCGGGCAGCGAGTCGATCATCACCTGCCGCAGCCGCAGCACTTCCTCCGCGTCCTCGGCGGTGGCACGTCGCACAAGACTCATGCCCCGCACGCTAACCAGCGTGATCACGTGATGTCCTCAGGTTTTTCTCACCGGGTTCGCTTGCTTGGAGCGCACTCCAAGGTTTTAGCGTGGGGGCATGACGGTGATGGAGACCACCAGCACTACCAGTACCGACAGTTGTGCCGGACCGCCGCGCAGACCCCGGCGTCCGGACGGACAGGACATGTACACCATCAGCGAGGTCGTCGCCCTCACCGACCTCACCGCGCACACCCTGCGCTGGTACGAGCGGATCGGGCTGATGCCGCACATCGACCGCTCGCACACCGGCCAGCGCCGCTACCGCAACCGCGACCTCGACTGGCTCGACCTCGTCGGCAAGCTCCGGCTCACCGGCATGCCGGTCGCCGACATGGTCCGGTACGCGGAGCTGGTGCGCGAGGGCGAACACACCTACGGCGAGCGCTTCGACCTCCTGGAGGCGACCAGGCGGGACGTCCTGGCGCGGATCGCCGAACTCCGGGACACGCTCGCCGTGCTGGACCGCAAGATCGACTACTACGCAGCGAACACTGACGCCGACCAGGCCCTGGCGTCGGAGAGGGCTTCATGACGAACGGCACGACGGACGGCACGACGGACGGCCGGATCACAAAGGCACGGCTGGGGGCCGACGGGCCCGAGGTCGGCGTCCAGGGCCTCGGCTGCATGGGCATGAGCTTCGCGTACGGCCCCTCGGACGCGGGGGAGTCCCGCGCCACCCTGGAGCGCGCGCTGGAGCTCGGCGTCACGCTCTACGACACGGCGGACGCGTACGGGGCGGGCGAGAACGAGAGGTTCCTCTCCCCGTTCTTCAAGGCGCACCGCGACGAGGTCGTCATCGCCACGAAGTTCGCCCTGGCGATCGACCCGGACGACCCGACGAAGCGGACCATCCGCAACGACGAGCCGTACATACGCCAGTGCGTGGAGGCGAGCCTGAAGCGCCTCGACGTCGATGTGATCGACCTCTACTACATGCACCGCCGTGACCTGAACGTCCCGATCGAGGAGACCGTCGGCGTCATGGCCGACCTGGTCCGCGAGGGCAAGGTCAAGCAGCTGGGCCTCAGCGAGGTCACGGGCGCCGAACTCCGGGCCGCGCAGAGCGTGCACCCCATCGCCGCGCTGCAGTCGGAGTGGTCCCTGTTCAGCCGCGACATCGAGGCGAGCGTCGTCCCCGCGGCGCGCGAACTGGGCGTGGCCCTGGTCGCGTACTCGCCCCTGGGCCGAGGCTTCCTCACCGGCTCCTTCGCCAAGGCCGAGGACCTCACCGCCGACGACTTCCGCCGCCAGCAGCCCCGCTTCACGGGCGACAACGCCGCGGCCAACGCGGCCCTGCTGGCCCCCGTCCGCAAGGTGGCCGACTCCCACGGAGCCACACTCGGCCAGATCGCCCTGGCCTGGGCCCAACACCAGGCGACCGTGCACGCCCTCCCGGTGATCCCGATCCCGGGCACCCGCAGGCCGAGCAGGGTGGAGGAGAACGCGGCGGCCACGACGATCACCCTGACCGAGGAGGACCTGGCGCTGCTGGCCCCGATCGCGGAGAAGGTGACGGGGGACAGGTACGCGGACATGCGCTTCACATCCGCGGGCAGGGAGTAAGTGCGGCGCCCTGTAAGGGGCGCGGGGAACTGCGCGAGCGACCACGGACAACCCGCGGTCGGGGATGGCGAGAACTCCAGCGGCGATCCCCCTAAAGCTCCGCCAACAACTCCGCCTTCTTCACACTGAACTCCTCGTCCGTGACGAGCCCGGCCTCGTACAGCTCGCCCAGATGCCGGATCCGGTCGGCGATGTCGGCCGGATCCCGGCGGGGCGAGGCGGCAGCCAACGCAGGCGCACTCCCGGACCCCCCGGCGGAGCCGGACCGAACCGCCGCCAACACGGCAGCCGCGAACGGCAACGACTCATGCACCGGCCCGTACCCCAACCCGAAGACGACAGCGGCCGGATCCTGATCCGGCTGCCCCCGCTCGGCACCGTCGTCCCGCCGCAGCAGCCGCAGATGCCCTTCGAACACCTCCGGCGAACGCCACTCGACCCCGCTCAGCTCCTCCACGGCGAAACTCTGGTCCCCGGCCTTCCACTTCGCCGACGAGGCACCCGTCCAGAACCACCGGAACGACACCGCCCGCCCGTCGAAGGACGCCTTCGCGTCGTACGCCTTGAACTGCAACGGCACCTCGGGCGCCGCCACCAGGAACCGCTCGGCGGGCCCGGACTCGGTGAGCCGGGCGCGCAGTTCGTCGGCGTAGTACTCGGCGAGGGTCTCGCGCTCGGCGGGCAGGACCAGCCGGTACGGGTCGGACGACTCCTTGAGCTGGTCGGCGGCCGCCTCCATGAGGGGGTCGGCGCCCGGTCTCGGCACGGCGCGCAGAACGACGGTTCCCCGCTTCCCGGGCGCCAGGGTCACCCCCGCGATCGCCTCCAGGGGGATACGCCGCTCGCCGAGCGCCTGGAACAGCTTCGGCGTACGGATCCCCCGTTCGAAGCGGATGAGCACGGAGTCGGACTCGAACTCCCAGGCGGCGTGAGATCCGGCCAGTACATCACCCATGCGGCTCATCGTATGCGGGCGGGACGGCGAAGTCCCGACCGAGGCGAACAGCACTTTTCCGTCCTCTACGCGCGTCAGGTCGTCGCGCTGTCGGGTAGACCGGCCAGACACCTGTCATCCTCCTGTGCGCAGTGCACCGAGCGGTACGCGCCGATGCCGATTTCGGCGAAGTTGTACAGGCTCACCGTGCCCGGCTCGAAATAGCCGGTGTGCCCCACGGCGTCGGACGCGGACAACAGGCGGGCGCCGAACTCCTCGGAGACCGGGTCGGCGCCGTGGCCGAGCCCGCCGAGCTCCAGGTTCGGTACGTCCTGGATCCAGTCGTCGGCGTCGCGCATGGCCCACACCCGGGCGGTGGTGCCCAGTTGGGAGGCCTTCTCGACGCGCATGCCGGGGCTGCCGGCGACCACGATGTCGGTCACCCGCGACGGCAGCGAGCGCGCGCCGACCCCGCACACCACGGAGCCGTAGCTGTGGCAGTACAGGGCGACCGTGGAGTCGCCGGGGAGGGCCGCCACCAGCGCCTTCAGTCGGACCGAGCCCTGTTCGGCGCGCAGGGCGGTGGCCGAGTCGAGGCCGAGGCCGTTGGGTGCGGTGTAGTCGGCCCAGGCGATCACGGCGGTATGCGTCTTCGAACCGGTGGCGCGCTCCGCCCGGTAGAGGGAGTTGGCCATGCCGACGGGCGCCGAGTACTTGCGGTTGGTGCGCTGGAAGGTGATGACGTCGGTGTCGACGCCGGGCACGACGATCGAGACGCGCTCGGCCTTGTCGAGGTCGCCGAAGACCTCGGCGGCCCGGCCGGAGCCCTCGGGGTCGAAGGCCAGGATCTGGCGCTTCTTCGCGGCCAGGTCCGCGAAGCGGTGCATCCGGCGGCCGGCCTCGTACTGCCCGGCCTCGGTGAGCCGCTTGTCGTGCATGCGCGCGCGTTCCCGCGCGCTCTGCTTCTTCAGCGCGACACGGTTGGCGAGGTAGCGCAGTTCGACGGGGGCGCCGTTCATGTTGCCGACCGCGAGCGGATAGCGGTGGGCGAGCCGGTCGAGCTGCGCGTCGTCGAGCGAGGCGAAGAAAGCCGCCAGTTGGCGCGGGGACGAGTCGGCGTCCGGCAGGGCGTTACCGTCGAGGTGTCCGCGCTGCCACGCGGAGAGCGACGCCTGGAGCGGCGACTGCCCTCGGTGGCTGCGGATCGCCGTCCAGCCGGTGGTCGCCAGCATCACGAAGACGACGGCCAGCGCCAGGGATGCGCGCCAGACGTTCAGTTGCGGGGAGGAGTCGAAGGAAGTCACTGAAAGGACACACTAAGAGAACGGAAGGGTCTCGTGTTAACTGCGTGAGACGGATCACGTTTTGAGCACGAGGTTTCGTGCACTACGCAGAGATCGTTTCGGATCGGCCCGTTGTCCGTACGTTTCAGCCCGCACGCCACTTCCCCGCCAACGAGGGCCGTACGGCGTCGAGATACGTGGCGGTCAGCTCGCGCATGGCGTCCAGGCTGAAGTCGTCGCCGTAGGTCCAGTGGCGTTCTGTGACCCGGGTCACCCCGCCGAAGATGGCGACCGCCACTCGCGGCCGGGGGTCGGTCTCCACGTCGACTCCCTCGCGCTCGGCGATGATCCGCGCGAGCTCCTCGGCGACCTCCTCGGAGCGGCGCAGATGGGCGGCGAGGAGCGCCGGTGTCGACTCGATCAGCGGGTAGGTGCGCATATAGAGGTCGATGGGGACGACCTGCTCGATGGCCTCGCCGAGGGCGTCCCAGTCGTCGAGGACGGCGTTGCGCAGTGCCTCCAGCGGGGCCTCGTGGAGCGGACGGGCGCGCACCGACGCGACGAACACGGCCGTCGCGATGTCATGGACGGCGAGCGCCGCCTCCTCCTTGCCGGCGAAGTAGCGGAAGAAGGTGCGCTGGGAGACGTCCACGGCCTCGGCGATCTCGTCGACCGTCGTCGCCTCGTACCCCTGTGTCGTGAACAGCTCCAGAGCGACACGCAGTAGCGCGTCATGGGTGCGCCGCTTCTTGCGCTCCCGCAGGCCCGGCCGCTCCGAAGGCGTCGCGGTGGTCGCCGTGTCCATGAACCCTCGTTTCCGTTCGCCGAGCTGTGAGCGACGTGACAGTTACCGACTTGTGAACTCGTTTGTCAACTGTCAGCGACTGTCACTAACCTCGGCCGCATGACTAGTCAGACCACTGTCGACAAGACGGGACCGGGGGACAAGGCACCAGCAGCCCCGTCGGACCCGACACCGAACCAGGGACGGGGCCTGCGCGGCCATCCCTGGCTCACCCTCCTCACCGTGGCCGTGGGCGTCATGATGGTCGCCCTCGACGGCACCATTGTGGCGATCGCCAACCCGGCCATCGCCGAGGACCTCAAGGCGAGCTTCCCCGAGGTCCAGTGGATCACCAACGCGTACTTCCTCGCGCTCGCCGTCACGCTCATCACCGCGGGCAAGCTGGGCGACCGCTTCGGCCACCGCCAGACCTTCCTCATCGGCGTGGTCGGCTTCGCGGCCGCCTCCGGCGCCATCGGTCTGTCGAACTCGGTCGCCTTCGTGGTGACCTTCCGGGTCTTCCAGGGCCTGTTCGGCGCGCTGCTGATGCCGGCCGCGCTCGGCCTGCTGCGGGCCACCTTCCCCGCCGAGAAGCTGAACATGGCGATCGGCATCTGGGGCATGGTCATCGGCGCCTCCACCGCGGGCGGCCCGATCCTCGGCGGCTTCCTCGTCGAGCACGTCAGCTGGCAGTCGGTGTTCTACATCAACGTCCCCGTCGGCATCCTCGCCGTGACCCTGGGAGCCTTGATCCTGCTGGACCATCGCGCCGAGAACGCCCCGCGCTCCTTCGACATCCTCGGCATAGCCCTGCTGTCGGCGGCCATGTTCTGCCTGGTGTGGGCGCTCATCAAGGCCCCGGAGTGGGGCTGGGGCGATGGCCTGACCTGGGCGTTCCTGGTGGCGTCCGTGGCGGGCTTCGGACTCTTCGCCTTCTGGGAGACGAAGGTCGAGGAGCCGCTGATCCCACTGGCCCTCTTCCGCTCGGTCCCGCTGTCCGCGGGCGTCGTCCTGATGGTTCTGATGGCCATCGCGTTCATGGGCGGCCTCTTCTTCGTGACGTTCTACCTGCAGAACGTGCACGGCATGAGCCCCATCGACGCGGGCCTGCACCTCCTCCCGCTCACCGGCATGATGATCGTCGGCTCGCCGCTCGCGGGCGTGCTGATCACCAAGCTGGGCCCGCGCGTGCCGCTGGCCGGCGGTATGGCGTTCACCGCCATCGCGATGTACGGCATGTCGACGCTGGAGACGGACACGGGCAGCGCGGTGATGTCCCTCTGGTTCGCGCTCCTGGGCCTCGGCCTCGCTCCGGTGATGGTCGGCGCCACGGAGGTCATCGTCGGCAACGCGCCCCTGGAGCTGTCCGGTGTCGCCGGCGGACTCCAGCAGGCCGCGATGCAGATCGGCGGCAGCCTCGGTACGGCCGTGCTGGGTGCCGTGATGACGTCCAAGGTCGACAGCGACTTCGCGGGCAACTGGGCGGACGCGGGCCTCCCCCAGCTCAGCGAGGCCCAGATCGCCGGGGCCAAGCAGGCCGTCCAGCAGGGCATGGCTCCTCCGGCGCCCGAGGGCACCCCGGCGGAGATCGTCGCGAAGATCACCGGGGTCGCGCACGACACGTTCATCTCCGGCATGAGCCTGGCGTCCCTCGTCGCCGCCGGTGTGGCCGCCGTCGCGGTCCTGGTCGCCTTCCTGACCAAGCGCGGCGAGAACGCGGAGGCAGGCGCGGGAGTCGGGCACATCTAGGGCGTGTTTCGAAAGTGGCGTCGTCCGCCCGGAGGGCGGGGCCCGCGGCGTCTGGTGCGGTGCGTCGCAAGGCGGAGGGTCGTCCGCGTACTGGGCGTACGCGGACGATCCCGTCAACGCGGCGAGGTCCGTGCCAGGCGTCGCGGGGCAGACGGGACTTTCGAAACACGCCCTAGGGCCTGTCGTCGCGCGGCCCGCCCTCCGGGCGGACGACGGGAATGTGACGACAGGCCCTAGCCCCGCGCACCCGCACACCGACAACGGGCTTCCCGCGCCGGTTTGGCCCCGGGTTCCCCTATCAGAGTGACAACCCTAAAGATCGCTCGCCCCCGGCGCGCGCCGCGGGTCACAGTGGGTCACGCCCTCCGCACAACTGGGAGGGCGGGGGACTGTGGCGCGCTGCCGGAGGGGGGCAGCGCGCCGCGCCCCGGAGCTGTTTCAATGTGCGGTTCCGCCGCGTGGGCGCGATCAGCCGCGAAGCAGCCGCAGTCGTGGACGCACAGCAGCCCTACGGTCAGGGGCGAGTCTCCTCAACAGCTCGCGGAGCGTTTCGCAACGCCGCGACCTCGGCCCGAAGCGCCCGAACCTCGTCGGTCAACGCCGCTATCGCCGCCGTCTGCCGTCGCTCCTCCGCGTCGTCCTTCTCGAACCGCGATATGAACCACGCGGCGATGTTCGCGGTGACCACACCCAACAGCGCGATCCCCGACAGCATCAGCCCGACCGCCAGCACCCGCCCCAGCCCGGTCGTCGGCGCGTGATCCCCGTACCCCACGGTCGTCATCGTCGTGAACGACCACCACACCGCGTCGCCCAGCGTCTTGATGTTCCCGTCGGGAGAGTCCCGCTCCACCGACAGCACCGCCAGCGAGCCGAACATCAGCAGCCCGATCACCGACCCGCCGACATACGTCGTGAGCCTTATCTGGGACGCCATCCGCGCCCGCTGACCGACCAGCAGCAGCGTCGCCACCAGTCGCAGCAGCCGCATCTGCTGGACCATCGGCAGCAGCACCGCGAGCAGATCCAGCCAGTGCGACCGTACGAACTCCTTGCGCCGCTCGGACAGCAGGAGCCGTATGACGTAGTCCAGCGCGAACGCGGCCCACACCACCCACTCGACGACCTCGCACCACTCCCTGAGGTCCGTGCTCGCGTCGGGCCGCACGATCGGCACGGCGTACGCGATGGCGAAGGCCGCGGCCAGGCCGAACAGCGCCCGCTGCGTGTGCTGTTCCCAACGGGCCTGGGCCGATACCGCTCGCTGTTTCATGCTCGCATCGTAGAAAACGTGAAGGGGTGGTGAACCCGCAGGTTCACCACCCCTTGACATGTGCCCTTATATTATGCGTCGCCGCCCGCGGCCCCCGGGTCGGCCGCCGCCACGTCGAGCAGCTGGTAGCGGTCGACGGCCTGCTTCAGCACCGACCGGTCGACCTTGCCCTCGCGCGCCAGCTCGGTCAGTACCGCGACCACGATCGACTGCGCGTCGATGTGGAAGAAGCGCCGGGCCGCGCCCCGCGTGTCCGCGAAGCCGAAGCCGTCCGCGCCCAGCGACTGGTACGTGCCCGGCACCCACCGCGAGATCTGGTCCGGAACCGACCGCATCCAGTCCGAGACGGCCACGAACGGCCCCTCGGAGCCCGACAGCTTCTGCGTCACGTACGGGACGCGCTGGTCCTCCTCGGGGTGCAGCAGGTTGTGCCGCTCCACGTCGATCGCCTCGCGGCGCAGCTCGTTCCAGGAGGTCGCCGACCAGACGTCCGCCTTGACGTTCCACTCCGAGGCCAGCATCGCTTGCGCCTCGACCGCCCACGGCACCGCGACACCGGAGGCGATGATCTGCGCGGGGATCGCGCCCGACTCGCCGGCCTTGAAGCGGTGGATGCCCTTGAGGATGCCGTCGACGTCCACGTCGGCAGGCTCGGCCGGGTGCTGGATCGGCTCGTTGTAGACGGTGAGGTAGTAGAAGACGTCCTCGCTGTCCGGGCCGTACATCCGGCGCAGACCGTCCTTGACGATGTGCGCGATCTCGAACCCGTACGCCGGGTCGTACGCGACACACCCGGGGTTGGTCGACGCGAGCAACTGCGAGTGCCCGTCCGCGTGCTGGAGGCCCTCACCGGTCAGCGTCGTACGACCCGCCGTCGCGCCCAGCACGAACCCGCGCGCCAGCTGGTCCGACATCTGCCAGAACTGGTCGCCCGTGCGCTGGAAACCGAACATCGAGTAGAAGACGTAGACCGGGATGAGCGGCTCGCCGTGCGTCGCGTACGCCGAACCGGCCGCGATCAGCGAGGCCGTACAGCCCGCCTCGGAGATGCCGTCGTGCAGCATCTGGCCCGTCGGCGACTCCTTGTACGCGAGCAGCAGATCGCGGTCGACCGCCTCGTACTGCTGGCCGAGCGGGTTGTAGATCTTCGCGCTCGGGAAGAACGAGTCCATACCGAAGGTGCGGTACTCGTCGGGCGCGATCAGCACGAAACGCTTGCCGATCTCCTTGTCCCGCATGAGGTCCTTCAGCAGTCGCACGAACGCCATGGTCGTGGCGATCGACTGCTGACCGGAGCCCTTCTTCACACTCGCGTACGTCTTGTCCTCGGGCAGCGGCAGCGGCTTCGCGCGCACGACACGCGTCGGGACGTACCCGCCGAGTCCCTTGCGGCGGTCGTGCATGTACTGGATCTCCTCCGAGTCCCGGCCCGGGTGGTAGTACGGCGGCAGGCCGGACTCCAGCTCCTTGTCGGAGATCGGCAGGTGCAGGCGGTCGCGGAAGCCCTTGAGGTCGGCGACCGTCAGCTTCTTCATCTGGTGCGTGGCGTTGCGGCCCTCGAAGTTCGGGCCCAGGGTCCAGCCCTTGACCGTCTTGGCGAGGATCACCGTCGGCTGGCCCTTGTGCTCGTGGGCGGCCTTGTACGCGGCGTAGATCTTGCGGTGGTCGTGACCGCCGCGGCCCAGGTGCAGGATCTGGTCGTCGGTCATGCCCTCGACCATGGCGCGCAGCCGGTGGTCGTCACCGAAGAAGTGGTCGCGGATGTACGAGCCGGTCTCGGTGGCGTACGTCTGGAACTGGCCGTCCGGTGTGGTGTTCATCTTGTTGACCAGCACGCCGTCGCGGTCCTGCGCGAGCAGCGGGTCCCAGGTGCGGTCCCAGACCAGCTTGATCACGTTCCAGCCGGCGCCCCGGAAGACCGACTCCAGCTCCTGGATGACCTTGCCGTTGCCGCGCACCGGGCCGTCGAGGCGCTGCAGGTTGCAGTTGACGACGAAGGTCAGGTTGTCGAGGCCCTCGCGGGCGGCGATCGTGAGCTGGCCGAGCGACTCCGGCTCGTCCATCTCGCCGTCACCGAGGAACGCCCAGACGTGGGACTTGGAGGTGTCCGCGATGCCGCGCGCCTCCATGTAGCGGTTCATCCGCGCCTGGAAGATCGCGCCCAGCGGGCCGAGGCCCATGGACACGGTCGGGAACTCCCAGAAGTCGGGCATCAGCCGCGGGTGCGGGTACGAGGAGAGCCCGTACGGCGCCTTCGACTTCTCCTGGCGGAACGCGTCGAGCTGGTTGTCACCCAGTCGGTCCAGCAGGTACGCGCGGGCGTAGATGCCCGGCGAGGCGTGCCCCTGGAAGAAGATCTGGTCGCCGCCGTCGCCCTCGTCCTTGCCGCGGAAGAAGTGGTTGAAGCCCACGTCGTAGAGGGAGGCGGAGGAGGCGAAGGTCGCGATGTGGCCGCCCACGCCGATGCCCGGGCGCTGGGCGCGGGACACCATCACGGCCGCGTTCCAGCGGGTCGCGTTGAGGATTCTGCGCTCGATCTCCTCGTTGCCCGGGAAGAACGGTTCGGCCCTGGTGGGGATCGTGTTGACGTAGTCCGTGCTGCGCATCTCGGGCACGGCCACGCGCTTCTCGCGGGCTCGCTCGATGAGCCGGAGCATCAGGTAGCGCGCGCGCTCACGGCCGCGCTCGTCCACGGCGGCGTCGAGCGAGTCGAGCCACTCCTGGGTCTCCTCGGGGTCGAAGTCGGGGACCTGACTCGGAAGGCCGCCAATGATGATCGGATTGCGATCGGATCCGGAAGCCACGCTGTTCCTTCGCTGTCAGAGGGCCACTGTTGCAGGGCTCTGCCTATGTGCCTGCACCGTTCCCCATCGTGTACCTCGGGGCCGCAAACGTCATCTCTACCGTGAGGTAACCAGGACGGTGAACTTGTTCGGTAAACGGTAGTGAAGGTACGCGAAGGTGTTCGAGTCTCGTACTCTCGGATGGTTGCCGAATGCGCAAAACGGGCAGAACGGTGTGGCGTGCGTCACGCGGGTCTGTGAATCCGTGCCTGGAGTTGCGGCGACACGGCCGGGATCGTCACCGTTTCGGCGGTCTCGGAGGCTGGGTACTTGCGCGATCCGTCCCGCCCGTGTGGACTACGGCCAACGCTACGCGTACGCGCGTGGCTGATTCCCCGGGGGCAACCCCACCCGAACATGATCAGGAGGCAACCCGTGAGCGCGACCGCGGACCACGCGGAGGAGCGGACGAACCCTGCCGCGAGGCTGGGGTTCCAGCCCGAGCAGGTGGTCCAGGAGATCGGCTACGACGACGATGTCGACCAGGAGCTCCGCGAGTCCATCGAAGAAGTCGTAGGCAGTGAGCTCGTCGACGAGGACTACGACGACGTGGCCGATGCCGTCGTGCTGTGGTTCCGAGACGACGACGGCGACCTGACCGACGTACTGGTGGACGCCACCACGTACATCGAGGAGGGTGGCTCGATCCTGCTGCTGACGCCCAAGACCGGGCGGGACGGCTACGTGGAGCCCAGCGACATCTCCGAAGCCGCGACGACTGCGGGGTTGTCCGCGTCGAAGAGCGTCAGTGTCGGCAAGGACTGGAGTGGGAGCCGTTTGGTGACCCCGAAGGCGGCGAAGTCCGGCAAGAAGTAACCGCCTGAGAGCTCTGTGGGTTCTGTGCGAGGGCGGCCGCGGCGTCGTCGTGGCTTGTCGCGCAGTGCCCCGCGCCCCTTGAGGGGTACCCCTTCGGGGCCCCTCAAGGGGCGCGCCGTTTCTCCTGCGTAGGCTGGGCCACCCGAACAGCCCACGAAGGGACGCAGGAAAATCATGGCGATCCAGGTCGGCGACAAGGCCCCCGACTTCGAACTCAAGGACAACCACGGTGCCACCGTGCGGCTCTCCGACTTCCGCGGGGAGAAGAACGTCGTCCTGCTCTTCTACCCGTTCGCCTTCACCGGTGTGTGCACGGGCGAGCTGTGCGAGCTGCGCGACAACCTGCCGAAGTTCGTCAACGACGACGTCCAACTGCTGGCCGTCTCCAACGACTCCATCCACACCCTGCGGGTCTTCGGCGAGCAGGAAGCCCTGGAGTACCCGCTGCTGTCCGACTTCTGGCCGCACGGCGAGGTCAGCCGCGCCTACGGAGTCTTCGACGGGGACAAGGGCTGCGCGGTGCGCGGCACGTTCATCATCGACAAGGAGGGCGTCGTCCGCTGGACCGTCGTGAACGCCCTGCCGGACGCCCGCGACCTGAACGAGTACGTCGCCGCCCTCGACACCCTGTGATTGTTCGCCTCCAAGGCCTGCGGTTCTCGGGAACCCGTCACTAGGATCGAGACGTTGATCCGATACCAACGCACGACGGGGCTCCCCGCCCCTGAAACCAATGGGAGGACTTCGTGGGAGTCAGCCTCAGCAAGGGCGGCAACGTATCGCTGACCAAGGAGGCCCCGGGCCTCACCGCGGTCATCGTCGGTCTGGGGTGGGACATCCGCACCACGACCGGTACCGACTTCGACCTGGACGCCAGCGCGCTGCTGCTGGACTCGTCCGGCAAGGTCGGCAGCGACGGCAACTTCGTCTTCTTCAACAACCTCAAGAGCCCCGACGGCTCGGTCGAGCACACCGGTGACAACCTCACCGGTGAGGGCGAGGGCGACGACGAGCAGATCAAGGTCAACCTCGCCGGCGTTCCGGCCCAGATCGAGAAGATCGTCTTCCCGGTCTCGATCTACGACGCCGAGAACCGCCAGCAGTCCTTCGGCCAGGTCCGCAACGCCTTCATCCGCGTGACGAACCAGGCCGGCGGCGCCGAGATCGCCCGGTACGACCTCTCCGAGGACGCCTCGACCGAGACCGCCATGGTCTTCGGCGAGCTGTACCGCAACGGCGCCGAGTGGAAGTTCCGCGCCATCGGCCAGGGCTACGCCTCGGGCCTGCGCGGGATCGCCCAGGACTTCGGTGTGAACGTCTGAGCCACCGGGGAAGACCCCCAGGGCTCACCACGTCCGGCGCCGCACGTCGTCTTCGACTGCGGCGCCGGACGCGCTCGTAGGACCGCGCAGATCGGACCGCGCAGATCGGACCGCGCAGATGGGACCGCGCAGACGCGCGCGGGACCACGGCAGCGCACGCGACGACAACTGAACAACTGAGCAACTCAAGCTCGAAATCGGGGAGGACCAGCATGGGTGTCACGCTCGCCAAGGGAGGCAATGTCTCCCTCTCCAAGGCCGCGCCGAACCTCACGCAGGTATTGGTCGGGCTCGGGTGGGACGTCAGGACCACCACCGGAGCCCCCTTCGACCTGGACGCCAGCGCGCTGCTGTGCCAGGCCGGACGGGTGCTGGGGGACGAGTGGTTCATCTTCTACAACCAGCTCACGAGCCCGGACGGCTCGGTCCAGCACACCGGTGACAACCTCACGGGCGAGGGGGACGGCGACGACGAGTCGCTCATCATCGATCTCTCCAAGGTGCCGCTCCACTGCGACAAGATCGTCTTCCCGGTGTCCATCCATGACGCGGAGAACCGCGGCCAGGCGTTCGGCCAGGTCAGCAACGCCTTCATCCGGGTCGTCAACCAGGCCGACGGTCAGGAACTGGCCCGCTACGACCTCTCCGAGGACGCCTCCACCGAGACAGCGATGATCTTCGGCGAGCTCTACCGCTACAACGGCGAATGGAAGTTCCGGGCGGTGGGACAGGGGTATGCGTCCGGTCTGCGAGGCATCGCTCTGGACTTCGGAGTGAACGTCTCGTAGCGCTATATGCGCAAAAGCCGGGGCCGCGTGGGGCGCGAGGGGTAGCCGACTAGACTTCGGGTTCAAAGTTTCGTAAAGCCGCGCGTGGCGCGGGGGAGCCCCGTACTAACACGATTGGGTAGCCAGTGGTTCTGAAAACCTTCGGCTGGTCGTTCGCGGTCACCGCGCTCGGCTTGGTCGCAGCGGTTCTTTTCGGAGGGTGGACGGCCTTCGGTGTCGTGGCCATCCTCTCCGTCCTCGAGATCTCGCTGTCCTTCGACAACGCGGTGGTCAACGCCGGGATCCTGAAGAAGATGAATGCCTTTTGGCAGAAGATCTTCCTCACCGTCGGCATCCTCATCGCCGTCTTCGGCATGCGGCTGGTCTTCCCCGTCGTGATCGTCGCCATCAGTGCCAAGCTCGGCCCGATCGAGGCCGTCGACCTCGCGCTCAACGAGCCGAACCACTACGAGGAACTGGTCACCGACGCCCACCCGTCGATCGCCGCCTTCGGTGGCATGTTCCTGCTGATGATCTTCCTCGACTTCATCTTCGAGGACCGGGACATCAAGTGGCTGGCCTGGCTGGAGCGCCCGCTGGCCAAGCTCGGCAAGGTCGACATGCTGTCGGTCTGTATCGCGCTGGTCGTGCTGCTGGTCACCTCGATGACCTTCGCGAAGAACGCCCACCTCCACGCCGGGCACGCTGACAAGGCCGAGACGGTCCTGCTCGCCGGCGTAGCGGGCCTGATCACCTACCTGGTCGTCGGCGGCCTCTCCAGCTACTTCGAGGACAAACTCGAGGAAGACGAGGAGCGCGAGCACGAGGAGGAGGAAGAGGCGGAACGCACCGGCAAGCCGCGCTCGGCCGTCGCCCTCGCCGGCAAGGCCGCGTTCTTCATGTTCCTCTACCTGGAGGTCCTGGACGCCTCCTTCTCCTTCGACGGCGTCATCGGCGCCTTCGCCATCACCAACGACATCGTCCTGATGGCGCTGGGCCTCGGTATCGGCGCCATGTACGTCCGGTCGCTCACGGTCTACCTGGTCCGCCAGGGCACACTCGACGACTACGTCTACCTGGAGCACGGCGCGCACTACGCGATCGGCGCCCTCGCCGCGATCCTGCTCATCACCATCCAGTACCAGATCCACGAGCTCATCACCGGCTCCATCGGTGTCATCCTGATCGGCTGGTCCTTCTGGTCCTCCGTCCGCCGCAACAAGGCGCTGGCGGCCGCGGAGGGAAAAGCTGACGCCTCCGACAAGGAGGCGGTAGCGTCCGGAGTCTGATCCGGAACACCGGGCCGGTGTGACCGGTTCCGGAGTGTGACGGCCCTCCTGATGAGGGAACGCTCTGAGCGGGGCGGCCGACGAGGATGTCCTCGTCGGCCGCCCCGTGGCGGTTGACGGCAGTTGACGCGACGACACGGCGGGTGTGGGCGGGCATGAGTTTCTTCGACAACCTCTGGCGGGGGCGTGCGTCGGAGTTCGACGCGGGCAACGCGGCGACCAACGCCATCGAGCTGACCAAACGGCACCAGAGGGTGTCGCTCAGCAAGCAGAACGCCGCTGCGGGGCACCTGCGCGTCAACCTGTCCTGGCGGATGCGGACGTCCGACATCGGCGGGTTCCAGCGGCAGAGTGTGCTGAGGCATCCCTTCAGGGCGCTGAAGCCGGAGACCGTGCAGGCGCACAGCCAGAGCATGGTCAACGTCGACCTCGACCTCGGGTGTCTGTACGAGCTGGCCGACGGGACGAAGGGGGTCGTCCAGCCGCTGGGCGGCTTCCTCGGTGACATCAACGACCCGCCGTACATGCGGCTCAGCGGTGACGACCGGTTCGGGTCGGGGTCCGGCGAGACGATGTACATCAACCTCGACCACCGTGAAGCCTTCAAGCGGATGCTCGTCTTCGTCTACATCTACGACCAGACACCGGCGTTCGACCGGACCCACGCGATCGTCACGCTCTATCCCAGCAATGGTCCTCGGATCGAGATAGGACTGGACGAGCGGCACCCTCAGGCTCGGTCGTGTGCGGTGGTGATGATCGAGAACGTCAAGGGGGAGATCATCGTGCGCCGGGAAGTGAAGTTCGTCTACGGGTTCCAGGCGGAGCTTGATCGGTTGTACGGGTGGGGGTTGCAGTGGGGGCGGGGCTATAAGAGCAAGGTGGAGAAATGAAGGGGCGCCTTCGAGCTCGGGGCTTTGAGGTGCCTTGGCGACTGCGGGCCTGTGGGGGCTGATCGCGCAGATCCCCGCGCCCCTCACGGGGCGCGGCTCCCCCTCAGCGTCCGATGAACTGTGGCCCTTGCGGCGGCATTCTGAAGTTCGGGTCCGGGAGGGCCGCCGCCGTCGGCTGGGGATAGCCGTACGCCGGCTGCGGGTAGCCGTAGGCCGGGGCGTGCTGGGGCGGCTGTTGGGTGGGGGGTGCCGGGGGGTAGCCGTACGAGGGCTGGGACGGGACTCCGGTGGTGGGCTGCTCGGGGGGCAGGGGGGCCGAGATCTCCGGGGCCGGAGCCGGGGCCGGGGTCTGGGTCGTCGTCGCGGCCGCTGCTGCGGCTGCCGCCGCCTCCGACTCGTCGACCGAGATACCGAAGTCGGTCGCGAGGCCCTGCAGGCCGTTGGTGTAGCCCTCGCCGAGGGCGCGGAACTTCCAGCCGCCGCCGCGGCGGTACAGCTCGCCGCAGATCAGGGCCGTCTCCTCGCCGGTCTCCGGCTTGATGTCGAAATACGCCAGCGGTTCGGCATCGGCGACGGTGGCGTCGTACAGCAGGATGCGCAGCGACCGTACGCGATCGAACGTCACGTCTTCCGCCGATGCCACCAGGAGAATCTGGCCGACGGCGGACTCGACACCTGTCAGATCCGTCTGGATCGTGTCCGTCAGGCCCTCGGCCACGCGCTTCTTGCCGAGTCGCCACACCTTGCCGGAAGGGTGGCGTGGCTGGTTGTAGAAGACGAAGTCCTCGTCGGACCGTACCCGTCCGTCGGGCCCTAGGAGCAGCGCCGAGGCGTCGACGTCCGGGACACCCTGTCCGGGTGTCCAGCGCAGCACGGCGCGGACCGCCGTGGCTTCGATCGGGACGTTCGACCCCTTCAGCATCGCGTGCGTCATGCGGTCATCCTGCCCTCTCGGTCCTGATCACGACAACGCGGGGGCGGGGAATCGCTGGACAAACCGTCGAACGCTGGACACAGCTGAGTTACCAGAACTTCATGCCCGACGGGAACTGATGTCACAAGTTTGTACGTACTATTACCGGCCACCTTCACGCCGAGCCGATCAGTAGCCACGGGGGAACTCCATGCGTCATTTCGGGCACATCGCCCCTGAGGAGCGCCAGCGTCTCTTCCATCGAGAGCCGGTCGAGTTCCACGCGGACTCCCCGGCCCGGGTGCTCGCCGCCGCCCTCGGCGCCACGCTGTACAGCCCCGCCACCCGGGAGCGGTTGGCCGACGACATCGTGAAGCAGGCCGGGCGTGGAGTGGTCTCCATGGTGCTGTGCCTGGAGGACTCGATCGACGACTCGGAGGTCGAGCCCGCCGAGGAGAACCTGGTCCGCCAGTTCGCCGACCTCGCCGGACGGCCCGACGCCGAGCTTCCGCTGCTCTTCATCCGGGTCCGCTTCCCCGAGCAGATTCCCGACCTCGCGCGGCGCCTCGGCCCCGCCGTCCGGCTGCTGTCCGGATTCGTACTGCCGAAGTTCACCGAGGAGCGGGGTGTCGCGTTCCTGGAGGCGCTCACCATGGCCGAGGCGGCGAGCGGACGGCGGCTCTTCGCCATGCCCGTACTGGAATCTCCCGAACTGATGTACAGGGAAACGCGCGTAGAAGCGCTCCAGGGCATCGCCCACACCGTCGACAAGTACCGCGACCGCGTGCTCGCGCTGCGCCTCGGCGTCACCGACTTCTGCTCCTCCTACGCCCTGCGCCGGGCGCCCGACATGACCGCGTACGACGTCCAGATCGTGGCCTCCGTGATCGCGGACGTGGTGAACGTGCTCGGGCGGGCCGACGGCACCGGGTTCACCGTCACCGGGCCGGTCTGGGAGTACTTCCGGGTCCAGGAGCGCATGTTCAAGCCGCAGCTGCGCACCAGCCCCTTCCTCGCCAACCGCGAGCTGTCCCTGCGCGAGTCGCTCATAGAGCACGCCCTGGACGGGCTGCTGCGGGAGATCTCCCTGGACCAGGCCAACGGCCTGCTCGGCAAGACCTGCATCCACCCCTCGCACGTTCTGCCGGTGCACGCGCTGTCCGTGGTCAGCCACGAGGAGTACGGCGACGCCCAGGACATCCTGCGGCCCGAGCGTCACGGCGGCGGGGTCCTGCGCTCCGCCTCCCGGAACAAGATGAACGAGGTCAAGCCGCACCGCGCCTGGGCGGAAAGGGTTCTGCAGCGAGCGGATGTCTTCGGCGTCGCCCGGGAGGACATTGGATTCGTGGACCTGTTGGCCGCGGGCCTGCCCGACTGAGAGCCGGTGTGCCTTCCCAGCCGGTGTGCCTTTCCGCGCCCGCATCCGCGTCGTACCGACCGACGTACCGACTAAGGAATCGATGAATAACGCAGCGAACGACTCGATCTGGTCCGGGACCTGGGTCGCCGAGCGACTCGGGGTCGAACTGGTAGGCGACGATCGGCTGGGCGACCTGCTGGGGCTGGCGCTGCGGCGCAACCCCAAGCGGGCCCATCTGCTGGTGTCGAACGTGCTCGGCAAGCATGTGCCGCAGTCGCCGGCCGTCGTGTACGGGCACGGGTTCGCGCTCGGCCGGCAGGTGCGGGAGCTGCTGGGGGCCGCCGGGACACGCACGGCGGTGGTCCTCGGGTACGCGGAGACGGCGACCGGGCTCGGGCACGCCGTCGCGGACGGGCTGGGCGAGACGCCCTACCTCCACTCCACCCGGCGGCCGGTCGAGGGCGTGTCCCAGGCCGGCGGCTTCGAGGAGTCCCACTCCCACGCGACCTCCCATCTGCTGCTGCCGGAGGACCCCGCGCTGCTCGCGGGGCGGGGTCCGCTGGTGCTGGTCGACGACGAGTTCTCCACCGGGAACACGGTCCTGAACACGATTCGCGCGCTGCACGAGCGGTATCCGCGGCAGCGGTACGTCGTCGTGGCGCTGGTCGACATGAGGTCGGCGGCGGATCAGGGGCGGCTGGCGGAGTTCGCGCACGAGATCGGGGCGCGGGTGGCTCTGGTGGCCGCGGTGAAGGGGACCGTACGGCTGCCGGAAGGGGTGCTGGAGAAAGGGCAGGCACTGGTCGCCGAGTACGAGGGTGCCGCGCCGTCCGTGGAGCCGGGCTCCGCTTCGGATGTCACCCGGGTCGAGCTGGGCTGGCCGGCCGGGGTGCCCGACGGGGGGCGGCACGGGTTCACGCCCGCGCATCGCTCGCGGCTGGAGGCCGAGCTGCCCGCGATGGCCGCGCGGCTCGCGGAGGCGCTGCCGCGTGGGGCCCGGCGGGTGCTGGTGCTCGGCTTCGAGGAGCTGATGTACGCGCCGCTGGTCCTAGCGCGCGAGCTGGAGCGGCTGGTGGAGGGCATGGAGATACGGTTCTCCACCACCACGCGGTCGCCGGTCCTCGCGGTCGACGACCCCGGCTACGCGATACGCAGCCGAATCGTCTTCCCGGCGCATGACGAGCCTGCGGACGGGCCGGGGGAGCGGTACGCGTACAACGTGGCCGGCGGTGGGTTCGACGCGGTGGTCGCGGTCGTCGACTCGGCCGCGGACTCGGCCGAGCTACAGGCGGACGACGGACTGCTGGCGGTCCTCGCCGCGCACACGCCGAGCGTGCTGCTGGCCGTGGTGCCTTCGTATGCGCCGCCGTATGTGCCGCCGGTTCGGCACCGCCGGGATGCGGCGTCCCGGCCGGGCGCCGCCGCGGCGGAAGACAAGAAGCCGATCTCACACCTCCCCGAAAGGCCCTCCATGCTGCCCGACCCCCTCCGAGGCCCCGGCTTCTCCTCCTACGCGCCCGACGAGGTCGGCTGGCTGCTCCAGGACCTCTCGGACGTGACGCTGGAGGCGCCGACCGAGGAGCGGGAGGAGGCCATCCAGAGCGGTGGCGCGCACTACGCCGAGTCCCTGCCCGTCGAGTACCAGCCGAGCGAGCAGTACCAGGCCCTCTTCCGCAGCGCGCTGGAGGACTCCGCCGAGCGGATCGCGGTGGCCGTGGGCGTCGTGACCGAGTCCGTGCTGGCCGAGCGGTCGCCGCGGCCCGTGCTCGTGTCGCTCGCCCGCGCCGGGACCCCCGTGGGCGTGTTGATGCGGCGCTGGGCGCAACACCGGCACGGCATCGAGCTGCCGCACTACGCCGTGTCGATCGTGCGCGGACGCGGAATCGACGCCAACGCCCTCCGCTGGCTGGCCGCGCACCACGACCCCGCGGATGTCGTCTTCGTCGACGGCTGGACCGGCAAGGGCGCGATCACCCGTGAACTCGTCGCGGCGGTGGAGGAGTTCGAGGCGTCCGACGGCATCACCGGCTTCGACCCGGAGATCGCCGTACTCGCCGACCCGGGCTCCTGCGTCCGTACCTACGGCACCCGCGAGGACTTCCTCATCCCCTCCGCCTGCCTCAACTCGACCGTCTCCGGGCTGATCTCGCGGACCGTGCTGCGTTCCGACCTGGTCGGGCCGAACGACTTCCACGGGGCGAAGTTCTACCGCGAACTCGCCGAGGTGGATGTGTCGGTGGACTTCCTCGACGCCATAGCCGCCCGGTTCGACGCGGTCGGCGATGTCGTCGACGCCCGCACCAAGGAGCTGCTCGCCGCCGACCGCACCCCGACCTGGGAGGGCTGGGCGGCCGTCGAGCGCATCAGCGAGGAGTACGGGATTCACGACGTCAACCTGGTCAAGCCGGGTGTCGGCGAGACCACGCGCGTACTGCTGCGCCGGGTACCGTGGAAGATCCTCGCGCGGGCCGGGGCGGGCGCGGACCTCGACCATGTACGCCTGCTCGCCGAACAGAGAGGGGTACCGGTGGAAGAGGTGGCCGAACTGCCGTACACATGCGTGGGGTTGATCCACCCGCAGTACACGCGGGGCGCGACCGGCGCCGACGGCAAGGCGGTGACGGTCTGATGTCGGTACTGGTGACGAGCGACCTCGACCGTACGCTCATCTACTCCTCGGCCGCCCTCGCGCTGACCATGCCGGACGCCCGGGCGCCCCGGCTGCTCACCGTGGAGGTGCACGAGAGCAGGCCGCTGTCGTACATGACGGAGACGTCCGCGCGGTTGCTCTCCGAGCTGGGGGACCTCGTGGTGTTCGTGCCGACCACCACCCGGACCCGCAAGCAGTACCAGCGGATCAATCTGCCGGGGCCGGCTCCGAAGTACGCGATCTGTGCCAACGGCGGGCATCTGCTCGTCGACGGCGTCACCGACGGCGACTGGTACGCCCAGGTGACGGGCCGGCTCGCGGACGAGTGCGCGCCGCTGGACGAGGTGCGGGCGTATCTGGCGGACACCACCGACCCGTCCTGGGTGCGCAAGCACCGGGTCGCCGAGGACCTCTTCGCCTATCTCGTCGTCGAGCGCGAGCTCGTGCCCGAGGAGTGGGTGAAGGAGCTGGCGGTGTGGGCCGAGAACCGGGGCTGGACCGTCTCGCTCCAGGGCCGCAAGATCTACGCGGTGCCGAAGCCGCTGACCAAGAGTGCGGCCATGCGCGAGGTCGCGCGCAGGACCGGGGCCGAGTTGACGTTGGCCGCGGGTGACTCTCTGCTGGATGCGGATCTGCTGCTCGCGGTGGATCGGGCCTGGCGGCCGGGGCACGGGGAGCTGGCGGACGCGGGGTGGGTCGGGCCCGCGGTCATCGGGCTTCCGGAGCGGGGTGTGGCGGCCGGGGAGCGGATTCTTCGGGAGTTCCTGCGGGCGTCGCGGGAACGGTGAGGTCGGCTTCCGGGCCGTTCAGGGGGTGGCGGGCGCTGTCGTTCGCGGGCTGCGGCTTCGTCGTGGCTCGTCGCGTCCACGCGGCGGAGCCGCAAACGCCACAGCCCCGCGCCCCTTGAAGGGCGGCCCTTCTCCGGAAGCGGGTCAGGGTGAACATCACCACGGCCAGGGCCGCCGCGGCGAGGACGATCTTCGAGTACGTCGAGGCGATCGCCGTCACCTCGGTCCAGTTGGCGCCGAGGAAGTAGCCCGCCAGTACGAACACCGTGTTCCAGATCACGCTGCCCAGGGTCGTGAGCGCGGTGAACACGGGCAGGGGCATGCGTTCCACGCCGGCCGGTACGGAGATCAGGCTGCGGAAGACCGGGATCATCCGGCCGAAGAAGATCGCCTTGGTGCCGTGCCGCAGGAACCAGCCCTCCGTCCGCTCGATGTCCGCGACCTTGACCAGCGGCAGCTTCGCGGCGAGGGCGACCGTGCGGTCGCGGCCGAGGAGGGCGCCCACGCCGTAGAGCGCGAGGGCGCCGATCACCGAGCCCGCGGTGGTCCACAGCAGCGCGGCCCAGAGGTCCATCCGGCCCGTGCTGGCGGCGAAGCCCGCGAGGGGGAGAATGACCTCACTGGGGATCGGGGGGAAGAGGTTCTCCAGCGCGACGGCGATGCCGGCCCCGGGCGCCCCGAGGGTGTCCATCAGGCTGTTGATCCACTGGGGTGCGCCGCTCGCCGCCGCCATCGCTGTCATGAGGGCACGCTAGGCGAGCGAAGCTTAAGAGAGCCTGAGGGAACGTAAGGGTCAGGTGAGTGCTCGCGAGGCGGGGCCCGATTGAACGATCAAACCCCGCCGGCCGTTGAACAAAGCGTGTCGATCAACCGCAGCAACCCCCGCCGCAGCAGCCGCCTCCACCACCGCCGCCCGCGCGGGGGGCCGGTGCGGACGCGGAGGCCGTACCGCCCACAGCCACGGTCGACAGCAGTTTGACCGTGTCGGCGTGGCCGGCCGGGCAGTCCGCGGGGGCGGAGGACTCGGCCATCGGGCGGCTCAGTTCGAACGTGTCGCCGCAGGTGCGGCAGCGGTACTCGTAGCGAGGCATGTGCACAGGCTAACCGGCGCGCCGAGGGGGTCGGCAGAACGTCCGGAACCGCTTTCCCCCTTGCCGTATCGGGCAGCTCGGGAAACGATCTTTCCCTGGGGGCGGAGAGTCCTTTTCTGTGTGGTTTGTTGCAACGTACGGACTGGCCATTTCTTTCTGCTTCGTGATCGAAGAACTTGTGAAGTTGGCTGATAATTTGTGTGCGCGGTGTGGGGGCGGCCGAGAGGCCGGGGGAATCGGGGGGACGGCAATCGTGGTTCAAGCGGCTGTGCCCGAGCCACACCAGCGGCTGCAAGTTGGGGAGGGAGGCGCAGTCGTGACCACTGCCTGCCATCACGTGGGTGCCGTGCGTCCCGTGGGACGTGCATCCATAGGGGTGTGCCGTGGCTAGCCAGGAGGGCGACGGCCGCGGTCGCCGCCGCCGGGCTGCCCCCAAACGGGGGTCGAGCGGCCCCGTCGGGGCCGAACAAGGGATGGGTTCCGGCCATCGCGCGAGCCGCCGCCGCGCGGCCCGGCCGTCCCTCGGCGCACGGCTCTCCGCGGGCCTCGGCGCGCGTCTCGGACCGCTCAAGGAGGGGCTCGCCCCGCACGCCCGCCGCCTCAGACCGCAGTACCCGCGCCCGGGCCGCACCGACTGGCGTCGCTGGGTGCCCTCCTGGCGGCAGTCGCTGGGGGCCGTCGGTGTCTCCGTGGGCCTCGGCGTGGTGTTCCTGGGGGTGGCCTACGCCGCCACCGACATACCGGACGACCTCAACACCTTCGCCACCCAGCAGGACAACGTGTACTTCTGGTCCGACGGCACCCCCATGGCCCGTACGGGCTGGGTGCGGCGGCAGGCGATGCCGCTGAAGGACGTCCCCGAGGACGTGCGCTCGGCGGTCCTCGCGGCGGAGAACGCGAGTTTCTACTCCGACCCCGGCATCTCCGTCAGCGGCATCACCCGCGCCCTGGTCCGCACGGTCGGCGAGGGCGACACCCAGGGCGGCTCGACGATCACCCAGCAGTATGTGAAGAACGTCTACCTGAACCAGGACCGTACGCTCGGCCGCAAGCTCACCGAGGCCATGATCGCCCTCAAGCTCGACAACAACATGAGCAAGGACAAGATCCTGGAGGGCTACCTCAACACCAGCTGGTTCGGCCGCGGCACCTACGGCATCCAGCGGGCCGCCCAGGCCTACTACGGCAAGGACGTCGGCGAGCTGAACGCCAGCGAGGCCGCCTTCCTCGCCTCCCTCCTCAAGGGCGCGGGCCTCTACGACCCCGCCCTCAGCCAGGCCAACCGCGACCGGGCCGTGGTGCGGTGGGGGTGGATCCTGGACCGGATGGTGGACCTCGGCGAGCTGTCGAAGTCCGAGCGCGCCAAGTACACGAAGTTCCCCGAGCCGCTGAAGCAGGCGAACTCCTACGACACCGGTAAGCAGAGCGACTACCTGCTGGAACTCGCCGGTCAGTACGCCAAGAAGGCCGCGAACATCTCCGCCCAGGAGTTCGACCGGGGTGGCTACCAGATCTACACGACCTTCGACAAGAAACGGCAGACGGAGCTGACCGCCGCCGTCACCAAGGCGCGCAAGGATGCGAAGAAGGACTCCGCGAAGAAGGCGAAGACCACGCACTTCGGCGCCTCCTCGGTGGCCGCCGACGGCCGGATCCTCGCCGTCTACGGCGGCCCGGACCACCGCACCCAGGGCTACAACGAGTCGAACGCGACCACGGTCCCCGCGGGGTCGGCCTTCCTGCCGTTCGTCTACGCGGCCGCCCTGCAGTACGGCATCAGCACCGACCGCGACTCCGGGAAGACCGGCGTCACCCCGCAGACGCCCTACAACGGCAACGACGCCGTCCCGGTGACCACCCCGGAGGGGCCGTACTGGGACCGCGACGGCGACAAGGTCTTCGCGCACAACGACGGCAACAGGTCCTGGGGGCAGATCAGCCTGCACACCGCGCTCGCCGAGTCCGTGAACACCCCGTTCATGCAGCTCGGCATGGACGCGGGTCTGCCCACGGTCCGCAAGACCGCCCAGGACTCCGGATTCCTCGCCTCCAGCTTCGGGGCGGAGGTGCCCGCGCTGTCCGTGGGCAGCGCCACCCCCAGCGCGATCCGGATGGCCAGCGGCTACAGCACCTTCGCAGCGGACGGCAAGCACACCGAGCCGTACTCGGTGCGCAAGGTCACCCACAACGGCTCCAAGGTCCCGATGAACACCCCCAAGGCGAAACGCGCGATGAGCGCCGAGGTGGCCGACCAGGTCACCGACGCGCTGGAGGACGCCTTCACCGGCGACCACCCTCTCGCCGCCCCCGCCACGGCCCGGGTGGCCGGCAAGGGCGGCACCACGCAGGACGACAAGGCCGCCTGGTACGTCGGCACCGCGAAGTACGTGTCGACCGCGGTCGTCGTCTACCGCATCGACCTGACCAAGAGCCTGGAACCGTTGAAGCTCGACGGCATCGCCGGAGAGCCGAACGCGGGCCTGCCTTACGAGATCTGGTCCAAGGCCATGAGTCCGCTCGACTGAGGCCGAGGAGGCCCGGGGGACTGCCGATGTGTTCGAGGTCTCCCGGGATTCCGGGCAACTGATCGGTCGGTTCGCGGGTCCAACAGCCGGCACCCGTATTCGTATCCGCACCCGCACCCGTACGTCACCCCCCACCCTCGCAGAATGAGCCGCACATGAGCCCTGGCAGGAAGACCCCGTCCGGTCGCCGCCGAAAAGCGCGCCCGCCCCGGCGCCGTACCACCACCCGCCCGCAGTTCCTGACCGTGGCGGCCCTCCTCGTCGTCGCCTCGCTCGTCGGCGGCTACATGGTGCTGAACCGCTCGGACAGCACCACCCCGACGGCGTCCTCCTCGGGCGGCAAGGGCACCACGGGCAGGACGAACTCGGCGGCGGACGACGCGGAACGCAAGTGGGACGGCAAGACCAAGATCATCGGAGACGGCTCCACCTCCTACACGGGCCCGCAGAAGGGCCGGCTGAAGGCCGAGCCGCTCAAGCCGGGCGAGAAGCCCCCGCAGTTCGTCGTCTTCTCCTGGGACGGCGCGCTGGCGGGCGACGACGGCCTCTTCGAGCACTACCGCGAGATGGCGAAGAAGTACGACGCCCACATGACGTTCTTCCTCACCGGCATCTACCTGCTGCCCAAGGAGAAGCGGACGCTGTACGACCCGCCGCAGCACGAGAAGGGCGCCGCCGCGATCAGCTACCCCACCGATGAGCACATCCGCACCACCCTGGCGGAGCTCGCCGAGGCGTGGAAGGAGGGCAACGAGATAGGCACCCACTTCAACGGCCACTTCTGCGGCGAGAAGGGCGGCGACGACTGGAGCGTCGCGGAGTGGAAGCAGGAGATCGAGGAGTTCAACTCCTTCGTCGAGAACTGGAAGACCAACACCGGCTTCAAGGACCTGCCCGCCCTGCCCTTCGACATCAAGGCGGTCACCGGCGGCCGCGCGCCCTGCCTGGAGGGCCAGAAGAACCTGCTGAAGGCCGCGAAGGACTTCGGCTACCGCTACGACGCCAGCTCCGGCGGCGCGTACCAGGTGTGGCCCGGCAAGAAGAACGGCATCTGGGACTTCCCGCTGCAGATGCTCCCGTACAACGGCGACTTCCAGGCGCTGTCGATGGACTTCAACTTCCTGTACAACCAGTCCAACGGTGAGACCGACGGCGACCCGGCGATGTACCCGACGTGGCAGCAGGAGACCATCGACATCTATATGAAGGGCTTCAACCGGGTGTACTACGGCAGCCGGGCGCCCATGTTCATCGGCAACCACTTCGAGCAGTGGAACGGCGGCATCTACATGAACGCCGTCGACGAGGTCATCAAGAACGTCTGCACCAAGAAGGACGTCAAGTGCGTGTCCTTCGACGAGCTGGCGGACTGGATGGACGTCCAGAAGCCGGAGACCCTCGCGGCCCTGCGCAACCTGGACCCCGCGCAGACGGTGGACTGGTCCACGCTCGTGAAGTGACCCGCTCGTGGATGACCTGTTCGTGAAGTGACCCGTGGTTTCGCGGTGACTTGACGGTCTTGCGGTGATGTGACGGTCGTAACGCGACCCCGATGCGGCGCACTTGAGGAGGTCATGTAAAGATTCCCCTCCCTGAGAATCCGACCATCTCGGGGTCAAGGAGAAAACACAGTGAGATCAAGGATGTTGAGCCGCTGCTGCGCCACGACGGCAGCGGTCGTTCTCTCCACCGTCCTGCTGCCCGTGGCCGGCGCCCATGCCACCGCGTCGACGCCCAAGGTCACCAAGGCCACCAAGGACGCCTTCGGCCGCGTCGCGGACAACGTGATCACCGACCGCACCGCCGTCCTGATCGACGGCGCCAAGGCGGCCCGCACGTCGCTCAAGCCGACCGGCGGCGTGAAGCTGTCCGCCGCGCAGAAGAGCGCCGAGGACACCAAGCTGAAGGCCCTGCGCGCCACGAAGTCCCGCCTCGCGGGCCTCGGGGAGGCCTACACGTCGGCCGACACGAAGGTCGCCGTGGACAGCACCGCGGTCAAGGGGACGAAGGCCACGGTCAAGGTCACCGAGGCCACGACCTTGAAGTACAAGAAGATACGCGGCGACGAGCCCACCTCCACGGGCTTCGAGGCGCACCACGTACTGACCTTCACCGCGTCGAACGGCGCCTGGCAGCTGACCGCCATGCGCTCGACGGACGGCGGCGCCCCCCGGATCAACGATCCCGTGGCCCCGGCGGCGAACGCCAAGCCGAGCCGTACGCCGATGGCCGTCATCGACGCGCCCAAGGCCGCCACCACCTGGCCCGCCCCCGCCAACGCGAAGACGCTCAACGGCGGGAAGTACAACTACCAGGCGATGGCCACGTACACCGAGAAGTACTGGAAGAACTACAACACGGCGTACCGCAAGTACAACTCGCTCGGCGGCGACTGCACCAACTACCTCAGCCAGGGCCTCCTCGCGGGTGGCTGGCAGCAGATCTCCAAGGTCACGCCCGAGGAGTACGACACCTGGTACTACGCGTCGAACGGCAACGCCGACGCCTGGACCGGGGTCAACGAGTGGTCCTGGTTCACCCAGACCGCCAAGCGGACCACCCCGCTCGCGAACGTCTACCAGCTGGACGTCGGTGACGTCATGCAGATGGACTTCAACCGGGACGGGGAGAAGGACCACTCCATGATGACGACGTACCGCAGCTCCAGCGGTGTGCCGTATCTGACCTACCACGACGCGGACACCTACCGCCGGTCGGTGGCGAGCCTCATCGCGTCCTACCCGACGGCGAACTACTACGCGTACCGCACCTGATTCTCAGGTTCCGGACCTCGGGCCGGCGTCCTCCTCACCGGGGAGGGCGTCGGCCCGCTCCAGTTTCGCCATCCCCACCCGGGCCTTGCGCCCCATCTCGCGTTCCGACTCCTGTGGATGGCGGGCCCGCCAGTACGGATTGTCGTGCGGCAGCGCCGTGCCGACCCTGCCGTACATCCCGAACGTCATCAGCAGGATGCCGACGACAAAGCTGAACAGGACGTTCTCGATGCGGAACGCGAGGAAGTTCGAGTCGGTGTCCAGCAGGGCCAGGTTGCCGAAGCCGCTGAGGATGAAGGCGATGCCCAGGACCATGTTCACCGTCGAGGCGAAGTTGCCGCCGATCACCATGCCCACGAGCAGCAGCAGCCCCACACAGATCGACAGGACGCTCAGCGTGCCGTTGGTGTTCAGGCCCACGACCTCGTCGCCGCGGGTGTCGAACCAGCCGACCTTGTCGATGAGGCCCAGGATGCCGAAGACGACCAGGAACAGACCCATCAGGCCCGCCCCGAACCGGTAGACCCTGCTGAGTCGGTGGTCGACGGGAAGGTGCTCGTCGATCCTGATGCGCCGCCGGGGCCCCGCGTGCCGACCCTTCGTCGGACGCAGTGTGTGCGTGGCGTGCGTGGCCATGTCCGCCCTCCCTCGGGTGTCAGCGGAGGCCTGCGTACCCCTTCAGCATCCGCCCACCGGGCTCGGACCGGCAACCCGGCCGGGCGCCTCAGGCGCTCGTGCCGCGCTCCTTGCGGATCAGGTCCACCACCTGGGCCACCGTCTGCCGTACGCCCTCGGTCTCCGTCAAGAAGTGCCAGTAGTCGGGGTGTCGGCCCTCCAGCGTGGCGATCGCGCGGTCCAGGCGGGCCACGGAGTCGTCCAGGGGGCGGGCGTGCCGCGGATCGGGCGTCGAGCGGCCCGCCATGGCCAGCCGCTGGGCGTCCCTGATCGCGAACCGCGTCCGGTCGATCTCCTGCTGCGGGTCCTTCTGCACGGCGTTCAGCCGCGCCAGCCGGTCACCGGCCGCCGACACCGCCTCGTCCGTGCCGTTCAGCAGCGCCCGTACGGTCGACAGGAGCGAGGCCGCGTCCGGCCAGCGCTGGGCGTCCCGCGCGGCCCGCGCCTCGCGCAGCTTCGACCGGGCCTGCTCGACGTTCTCGGCGGCCTGGTCCGGCACCTGCTGGAGGTCCTGCCAGCAGGCCGCCACGAACCGCCGCCGCAGCTCGCTCAGCACCTGCGGCACCTGCCCGGCCCGGGTTCTCAGCGCCTCCGCGCGCGTACGCAGAGACACCAGCCGGTGGTCGATCTCGGCGGCCCGCTCCGGCAGCCGCTCGGCCTCCGTCCGCACCGCCTCCGCCTCGCGCACCACCCGGTCGGCCCGCTCCAGCGTCTCCCGTACGCCGTGCCGGCCCGCGCCCTGGTTGAGCTTGGTCAGCTCCGGCGCGAGGGCGGCGAGACGGGCGGCGAGATCGTCGGCCCGCAGCCCCGAACCCCGTACGGAGTCGAGGGCGCCCGAGGCGGCCAGCAGGCCCTGCCGGGCGCGCTCCACGGCCGGGGCGAGCCGGGCCAGCTGCGTCTCGGCCGTGCCGAGCAGCGGCCCGAGGCCCTGCGCGAACCGGTCCAGCTCCTGCTTGGCCCGCCCCAGCTCGTCCTTGGCGGCGGACAACTCGGTCCGGGCGCGGGCGGCGGCGGACGCCTCCAGGTCGTCCCGGTCCAGGTCATGGGCGTCGACGGCGGCGATGTACTGCGCGCTGACCTGGTCGATCCGCTGCCCCAGCGCGGAGAAGTCGGCCACGGCCCGGCGCGCGGCCGGCGAGTCGTCGACCGCGGTGATGGTCTCTATCGAGATCCGCAGATCGCGCTGCGCGGTGTCCAGTTCGTAGAACGCCGCCGCGGCCGCGTCCTTCGCCGCCTGCGCCTCGGCCCGCTGGCTCTCCGCCCGCCCGCCGAACCACCGCCGCGTGCCGCCACCGGCGAAGGCGGCGGGCAGGGCGAGGGCGAGGAGAAGGGGAAGGGCGAGCAGCGCGACGGTGTCACGGCTCGCGGAGCGGTGTCGGAGGCCGGTCGGTTGTGGTGCACGGCCGCGAGGTTGTTGTTGTGCGCGCGGCACAAACGGCGTGTACGGCTCTGAAGGTGTCGCCGTCACATCCCTCTCCCGTGCTGTCATCCACCCTGCCCGGTTGTCATTCTCCCACCGGTCAAGGACGAACACACGGGTGGTTCGGTTCGCTGTTGCCGCTGTTTTCGATCAGGGCCCGGGCCGGACGTCAGCCCATGGTCCGCAGCTCGACCGAGCCGTCCCGGGTGTGCGCGGTCACCACGTGCGAGCTGTCCTCGTCACGGGGCACGGACACGCGCACGGACCCGTCGTCGGCCCTGGTGTCCACCTTGTACGAGGCGTCGCGCGGCAGCCCGATGTCGATCGACCCGTCGTGGCTGCCGGCCTCCACCAGGTCCGGTACGACGTCGAGTTCGAGCTTCACCGATCCGTCCTGGGTGTCGGCCCTGACGGACCGCGAGCCGATGCCGATCGCCCGCACCGAGCCGTCCCCGGTGTGCAGCTCCAGCGGCCCGGAGGAGTCGCTGACCCGCACGGAACCGTCCGCCGTCCGGATCTTCAACGCCTCCTGGAACCCCTTCGCGGTCACGCTTCCGTCGCCGTCCTCGACGACGACTGCGACCCCGCGCGGCACCTCGATCCGGTGCCTGGCCGAGCAGTCGGCGACGAACCCCGAGCACTTCATCCGCAGCGTCAGCCGGTCGTCCTTCATCTCCCACGTCACCCGGGGATCACCGCCGACCACGATCCGCCCCTCGAACCACCGGGTCACCTCGACCTCGTCGACGTCCGCCGGGACCAGCTCCAGCGCGGAGTCGTCCGAGTCGACGGTGAGCGTACGGCCCTGGAGGGCGAAGCTCCGGTGCTCGGGATCCTTGTCCTCCTTCGCGTCGGCGCCGCACGCGGCGACGGAGGCCAGGACGGCCACGGCGAGACCGGCGAGAGCGATCCTCCGGGTCCCCGTGCTGTGTGCCGTACGTGGTGCGTGTGCCGTACGTGCCATGGTGTTCTCCCCCTGCGCCCGCTGCTGCCTGTCGATGTCCTCGACCGTACGGAGCGGGCGGGTTCCGGGGGATCCGGGCCGCTCCCGGACCATGGGTAGGGATAACCCCCGGTTATCGGTTTGCGGGGCATGCCGTCGGGCAATGTAGGCTGTCGGCTTGTCTTGGGCGTGTAGCTCAGGGGTAGAGCGCCTGCCTTACAAGCAGGATGTCGGCGGTTCGAAACCGTCCATGCCCACCCAAGCGAAGACCCCGGCCGATCGAGGCCGGGGTCTTCGTCGTCTTTCCGTTGTCTCTTCGTCGTCTCTTCGTGGGTCAGCGCGCTTACTCCGGCTGTTCCAGGGCCGTCGCGCGGGTGTGCTTCAGGCGGGTCCGGGCGTCCACCTTGTCCTCGGTGGCGACCTCGGCCCAGAAGCGGTGGCAGGTCACGAACACGGCGAGCTCCCGCTCGCGCTCGCGGAGCTTCTCCACCTCGGCCTGCTCGTCGGGCGTCCAGCCGGGGGAGGCGGGGCGCTCCACCTTCCGCCAGCCGTTGTCGTCGCTGAAACCGTCCAGGGGCTCGACCGACCAGGGCAGCCGCTTCAGCAGCGCCAGGAGCTCGGCCCGGACCTGATGCAGCTCCTCCTGACCGGCGAGGAGGTCACTGGGGAAGTCATAGGTCTTGGCCACGCGGCAATGCTACGCCTGTTCGATTTTGGGATGCGAGTTCCTTCGGTCACTCGGGGGACTGTGGCGGAACGGAACGGTCAGGCGGTGCGGCAGAGCGCCGCCGGGTCGGCGGGTGCCGCGGCGCGGGCCACGGTCGCGGGTACGGGACGGGCCGTGCGGGCGGGGGTCGGGACCGGCGGGAGGTTCCGCGCGAAGACGACGAGGCGCAGCACCGTGAACCGTGCGACGCCGGCGAGTGCGGAGGCGGACAGGTAGACGACCTGCTCGAGCATCGCACCGGGTGCCGCCACCAACTGCTGCAGGACGAGCATCGCCACGCAGGTCACCGCATACGCGGCCGCCGCGGACCCGGCCGACTGCGCATGCTGGCGCCGGGTCGCGCGCCCGCCGGTGCCGAAGGCGAAGCGGGCGTGCAACTCGGTTGCGAGAAGCGTGGAAACCGCGGTGACCAGGGCGTTGGCCAGGCCCCATGGCATCCAGGAGGCGAGGGCCGCCACGGCGAAGCTGGAGGTGAGCCCCACTCCGCCGCCGCAGAGCACGAAGCGGGCGAAGGCGGTGAAGGCGCCGGGTGCCGCCTGCTTTTTTCTCATGACGGAAAAGCTACGTTGCGTTCATGGATATAGCAACGACTTTATTGCGTAAGGTTTCTATAGTCGCAGCTCAAGACCGAGTAATTGTTACAATGGTCTTCGAGTAATGCAACGAGTGAAGCTCTGTTCGTTGCAATGGAGTGGAGGTGAACGCTATGCCGGTCCGTCGTTCTGTCGGCCGGCCCGGTCGAGGCGCAGGTCCCGGTGGAGGAACCACGCCGTACCCGCGACGACCACCCCGCAGATCGTGGGCACGAGCAGCCATGGGAGGCCCGTCCACACGGTGGACAGACCCACGACGGTGCAACTGGCCCCGGTGACGACGAGCAGCCACTTGCCGTACGGGCGCCAGGTGAAGAGTCCGGGGTCGCGCGGCCTGGCCAGAAGCACTGGCCGGGCGGTGCTGTGCTGGCCGGGATTCGACGTCCGTGGTCGGCCATTCGTCATCACCGTGCTCTCGTTCGTTCGCTTTATCTCGGTCGGCAGCCCGCCCCCAAGCGATAACTTGGGGTTGTGACCCTCGATGATCTGCGTGTCTTCGTCGCCGTGTGCCGGGCCGGGAGTCTCAGTGCGGTGGCCCGGGAGTTGGGGTGCACCCAGTCGGCGGTGAGTCAGCATGTGCGGCGGCTGGAGCGGGAGGTCGGCGTCGGGCTGGTGGAGCGGCAGGCCCGCGGTGTGGTGCCCACCAAGGCCGGGCGGTTGCTCCAGGAGGCGGCCGCCGAGGGGATCGCCGGGCTCGACCTCGCGCTGCGGCGGCTGGCCGAGCTGGTGCGGGGCGACGGAGGGGTCGTACGGATCGCCACCGGCGGCACGACCGTGCGGCACTTCATGACGGAGGGGATCGTCGACTTCCGGCGGTCGTATCCGGGGGTGGCGCTGGAGTTCCACACCGTACGGTCGAGCGGTGGCTGCCGCGACGCGCTGGCGGACCCCGCTCTCGATCTCGACCTCGCCTGGGTCACCCTGGGGCCCGCCGTGCGCGGCCTCGAACAGCGGGCCGTGGCCCGGCTGCCCTGGGTGCTCGCCGTACGCGCCGACGACGAACTCGCGGGCCGGGAGCGGATAGAGGGCGACGAACTGGCCGGGCTACGGCTGATCGGACTGCCGAAGAACTCCACGTCCTACGCCCATCTCGATGCCGCCTACCGGGAGTTGGGCATCAAGGTCGCCGCCTCCGGCGCCGGTGTCGCCGACTGGGACACCGCGATCCTGCTCGCCGAACTAGGCGTCGGTCACGCCGTCGTCCCCGCCCTGCCGGGCTGGACCGGGCCCGGCCACCCCGGTCTGCGGTTCGTGCCCGTACCGGATCTGCCGCCGCTCACGGTCGGTTGGGCGGTACGACGCTGGGAGGCGCTGTCACCGCCCGCACGGGCGTTCGCGGACACGGTGGCTCGGCATGTGGTGCGGGCGGGGGAGCGGGTGGGCGGGGTGCGTTAGTACTTCTCCCGCAGCTCCCCGACCACCCGCTCCGCCACCGGCACCGGAACACCGTGGCGCTCGGCCGCGCGCAGCAACGCGCCGCCGATCGCGTCCAGTTCGAGGGGGCGGCCGGCCTCGGCGTCGCGCTGCATGGAGGACTTGGTGGTGGGGGCGAAGGCGTCGTAGCGGGCCAGGGTCCCGGCCGGGTCCATGGGGGCGCCGACGGCGCCGCTCACCCTGGTGGTCTCCTCGACCAGGGCGACCAGTTCCTCGCGGTGCCGGGCGCGGATCTCGCCCAGCGGCAGCCCGTAGCGGGTGGTCAGCAGCGCGAACGGGGCGAGGAACGACATCTTCGCCCACAGCGTCGCCGTCTCGTCGTCCAGGACGCGGGTGGTCACACCGGCCCATTCCAGCGCGCCGGCAAGGGAGTTGAGGAGCTTCCTCGGTACCACCTCCGGGGCGCCGGTCAGGTCGACCTCCACGAAGGGGCTGGTGTGCTCGATCACCCCCGGAACGACCCGGGTGGACTCGACGCGGATCGCCGCCGGGGCGACGGGCGTGGTGCCGTAGCGGGCGCGCAGGGCCGCCGGGTGCTCGACGCCGTTCAGGAACGGTACGACGAGGGTGTCGTTGCCGAGGGCGTGCGCGGGGAGGCGGTCCAGGGCGGCGCCGAGGCTTGTGTGCTTCACGGCGACGAGGCAGGCGTCGACGGGTTCGCGCAGTTCGGCGGCGGTTTCCACGCGGGCCGTGAACTCGCCGAAGCGGGGGCTGCGGACGAGGATGCCCTCCGCGTCCAGGGCCCGGGCCGTCTCGTCCCCGGCCAGGCAGATCACCCGGTTGCCCGCCCGCACCAGCAGCGCGGCCAGCAGGCCCCCTACGCCGCCGGGGCCCAGCACCGCCACCGTGATTCGGTCCTTCGTCATGGTCGTCAGACTCCCCTCGTCGTCGGTGATGATCACAAGGGGTCGAGGGAGGAGTCAATCCTCGGAGAAGCTTGCCGATACCCAAGGAATTCCTTGAGGGTCGGGTTGGAGGACACTGGACGCATGTGCCGCAGCATCAAGACTCTCCGCCCGCCGGTCCTGCCCGAAGAGGCCACCGAGGACGACATCCGTGCCGCCGCCCTTCAGTACGTCCGCAAGGTCTCCGGCTTCCGTGCGCCCGCCGCGCACAACCGGGAGGTGTTCGACCGCGCGGTGGACGCGATCGCCGCCGCGACGGCCGAACTCCTGGAGGGGTTGGAGGTCCGGGGCGCCGCGAAGCGCGCCGGGTAGCGATTTCGCCCCGCCGCCCCTGCCCGTCCCGTCCTCCAGGGGCTCCGCCCCTTCGACCCCGCGCGGGAGAGCTCGGGTGGGTGGGTGGATGGATGGACTTTGTCGGCGGGTGCGGGATTGTCGTGGTTGCTCGCGCGGTTCCCCGCGCCCCTTCAGGGGCCCTGGGGTCTGTCCCTAGCCCTGCAAAGCCGGTCGGCGCATCAGGTACCCCGCTCCCGCGCCCGCCCCGAACAACGCCGCCAGTGACACCCCCGTCGCCAGCCACGTCGCGCCCAGCCACTGGGCGCCGAAATAGCCGAGCGCCACGCTGTACGCGGCCCACGCCATGCCGGCCAGCGCGGACCACGGGAGGAAGTCACGGGTCCGGCGCCGCGCGGCGCCCCAGCCGAGGGAGACGACGGAACGGCCCGCGGGGGCGAAGCGGGCGACGACCACCAGGATGCCGCCGCCACGGGCGAGCGCCGTGCCGAGACGTTCCTGCGCCGTGGTCAGTCGGCGGGAGCGGGCGATCGCGCGGTCCAGCCGCTCACTGCCCTGCCAGGCGAGGCGGTACGCCGCCAGGTCGCCCAGTACCGAGGCCGTCGTCGCCGAGAGCATCAGGATCAGGATGTCCGGCCCGTCCCACGGCATCGCTCCCGCCGCGGTACCCGCCGCTGCCGCCGTGGCGGCCGCCACCACCAGGACTCCGCTCGGCAGCACCGGTAGAAAGACGTCCAGGAGAATGGACGCGGCCACGACGGCGTAGATCCATGGGCCTGCCGCCAGCGACCCCAGACTCTCAAGCACCGCACACTCTCCTGTTTTCCCCCGACCCCGTGATAGCCGTACAGCGTATCCCTCGCGTATGACAGAGGGCTCACAGGGGCTCATGTGTCCGTCGTACACGGTTCACCCGGCTGCAGTCCCGCAACGCGCGCACCGCGCCGCGGCGGCGTACGAGTGAGGGTGCGTGTGAGGTACGAGTGAGGGACCAGGAGAGTGGGGCGGTGAGGTGGCGGGGGTGCGGGTGGCCCGCTTCGCCGTGCCGTTCGGGTGGGCCGTCGATGGCGTGTGATCGCCCCGGGCGACCCACCCGTGCCGTGTCGTGGGACCGGGTCGGGTCAGGCCGCGACCGGCGCGCTCTTCGCGTCAGCCTTGCTTGCCGTCGAGGCCCCGCGCTTGCCGAGGAACTGGTCGAGGCCGAGCGCGCCGGAGCCGGTGAAGATCAGCAGGAACATGGCCCAGCAGTACAGTGCCGCGCCCTCGCCGCCGTTCTGGATGGGCCACAGGGCGCCGGGCTGGTGGACCTTGAAGTAGGCGTAGGCCATGGCGCCGGAGGCGATGAACGCCGCGATGCGGGTGCCGAGGCCGAGCAGGACCAGGCTGCCGCCGACGAGTTCGATGACGGCCGCGTACCAGCCGGGCCAGGTGCCCGCGGACACGGTGCCGCCCTGGCCGTCGGCGCCGCCGAGGACGCCGAAGAGCTTGCCTGCGCCGTGGCAGAGGAAGAGCAGGCCGACGACGATGCGGAACACGCCGAGAGCGTATGGCTGGGCGCTGTTGAGGCGTCCGGTCATGGTGGGGAGCTCCTTCGGTATGACCCGGTCCTGGTGGGACCGATGGGGACGGTTGTTACCGGTGGGTCACCACGTTAGGCAGCGCTAATCAATGCTTGCAAGTTCAACATTTGGCCAGCTCTTGGCGTGTCCATGATGTTTCAGATGCGGTATCGCCGCACGTAGAACGGCTCTCGCCACCGCGTCGGCATCCGAAAGCGTGACTGAATCCACACCGGGCCGGGCGCCCGCCGCGGTCACCCAGTGCACGCCCTCCGTGGGCACGCCGAACGCGAACCGCTGTGTGTGCGCGACACCTTTTCGGTCTATCAGGTGATACGGGCGCGGTGTCACATCGAGACCGCCGGTCTCGTAGGAGTCGTCCCCCTCCGGCTCGGTGATCCGGTGCGGGCGGCACTGGCCCGTCTTCAGTAGCCGGGCCAGCAGCTCGTCGGCGGTCCTGCGCAGGTCCGGCTCCGGGAGACGGGCCTCGATCACGGTCGTCACGCGGACGGCCGAGCCCGGTACGTCGGGGGAGTGGGCCCGCCAGGCCCCGTCCTCGGGCCGTACCTCCAGCCGGGGGCCGAGGACCGTCAGCACGCCGGCCTCGATCAGCGCGGACATCTCCTCGATACGGCTGCGGGGCGGACCGATGGACAGGAACGCGTTCAGTGGCGTGTACCAGCGGTCCAGATGCTCACGGCGGGACGCGCCGGTCAGCCCGCCGTGGTCGACGATCAGCCGCAGCTCGTTGCGCAGATCCCGCAGCACGTCGAGCGCGGCCTTCACCGGCCCCTCCACATTGCCGAGCGCGGCCTGGTCGGCGTCCTCGCGGAGATACGCCAGCAGCCAGTCCCGCCAGGCCGTCGGGTCCGGGAACGTACGTCCCGTGTACGGCCGTGACACCCGGTCCCAGGACCAGCGGTCGGCCTCCGCGATCCCGAACTCGTCCAGTACGGCGGTTTCCCGGGCGCCGCGATGGGGCGCGGAGAGGAAGCCGTCGCGGAAGCGGTCACGCCCGGCCGTGTCCCTCAACAGCCCCTCGTAATAGACCGTCTCCACCTCCTTCGCCATCAACGGCCATATCTCCGCGAGGAAGTCGGGCGCCTCCCCGGAGTCCGCGCGCTTGCGGAAGCCGGCGATCACCTCGGGGGTCAGTACGAGCGGGGTGTGACGGCCGTACGGCCCTTTGGCGTTGTCGCCGCGCGCCTGGTACGGCACCCCGCGCCGGGAGCCCGCGTACAGGCGCGGCTCGCGGCCGGAGGGGAGGTAGCGCAGGCCCCGGTCGCCGTCGGGCACGAAGCGGCCGCCCCGGCCGGTGGTCAGCAGGGCCATGTGGTCGAAGAAGTTGAGGCCGAGGCCACGCAGGAGGACCGGCTCGCCGGGCTCGACGGGCGAGAGGTCGACGTCCGCCGGGTTGGCGGGCGGGACGTGGTGCAGGCCGTGCAGTTCGGCGTACGCGGTGAGGTCGCGCTCCGCCCGGTCGGGGACCGTGGGCAGATGGCCCTGGGTGAGGACCACGGCGGCGAGGCCGGTGAGGACGCGGCCGGTGGCGAGAGTCAGGCGCTGCCGGCCGTCGGGGGTGTCGTCGAGGCGGACCGCGCGGGTGGGGTGGGTCTCGACCCGTATCGCGGGCGGCGCGCCGCGCACCACCTCGGCGAAGACCCACTCCAGATAGCGGCCGTAGTGGGCGCGGGTCGGGTACTCGTCGGGGCCCAGCTCGCCGCGCGCCCACTCGTGCAGACTCGGGCCCGGCCGTATCGGCCCCGAGCAGTCCACGCTCTCGTCGGTGAACAGGGTGACCTGCGAGGCCACGGTGTTCATCAGCAGATGCGGGGACTGCTCGGTGCGCCACACCTGGCCGGGGCCGGGCGGTGCCGGGTCGACGACATGGACCGTCAGGCGTGTGCCCGGGCGGAGCAGTTCGGGCGCGGAGGCGCACAGGCGCTCCAGGACGCTGGTGCCGCGCGGGCCGGCGCCGACGAGGGCGATGCCGACCTCGGTGGGTTTCGCGTCACGGGCGGTGGCGTCACTGGTCTCGGACAAGGGCGTAACTCCCGTGCGTGTGGGGCGCATCGTGGGGCGCGGTGCGGCGTACCGCCCACTGGACGGCGGACGGTCCGCCACATCATGCCGCCGTACGTCACGGGAGCCGAGCACTGGGTCCGCTCACGGGCGCCCGGTGTGGGATGCCTCACGAGCATCCCGGACAACAGGGGCAACAACCGTGCGGAACGTGGGCATTAACGGGCGAGTTCGGACTCCGTCACTGTGTCAAGCCGGGCCTTCCCACCCCGCCGGGCCCGCGCCTGCTCCATGCGCAGCCGGGCCGAACGGCCGTGCAGGGTCAGGGTCATGAGCTGGTTGCCGAACCAGGGGCCGCCCGTCCGGCGCCAGTCGATGGACGGCCGGTCCCCGCGCCCGCGCCGCCCGAACCAGCGGCCGATCGCCCGCCCCGTCCCGCTCCAGCCGAAACGGAAACCGAGCTTTATCGACAGCGGGACCGAGTTGTGCACCGGCGAGCAGGTGAGCTGGAGCACGCGCGCGTCGGGGCCGTCGGCGTCGGCGGGCCAGGAGGGCTCGGCGATGTAGGCGTGGTGCACGTCCCCGGACAGGACGAGCACCGTCGCCGGGGCGGACGGGCCCGAGCCCGCCTCGGCGAGCAGCCCGGTCAGCTCCTCGAACGACGCCGGGAACGCCGCCCAGTGCTCCAGATCCGCCCCGCGCCGCAGCTTCTCCCCGAACCGCGCCCAGCGCTCCCCGCGCTCGCCCCGGCACAGGGCCGCGCTCCAGGACTCGGCGTCGTGCACGAGGTGCGGCAGCAGCCAGGGCAGCGAGGTGCCGATGAGGAGGTGGTCGTACGAGCCGGGCGCGTCCAGCGCCTGAGTGCGCAGCCAGTCGGCCTCGCCCGGGTCCAGCATCGACCGGTCGCCCTCCTCCAGGACGCGGGCGGCCCGGCTGTCGAGCATCAGCACGCGGACGCGCCCGAAGTCGCGCCGGTAGCTCCAGCGGACCGAGGCGGAATCCTGGTCGGCGCGGGCGGCGTGCGCGCGCAGGACGTCCGTACCGTCCGGGGTGGCGCGTACGGCCGCGTACAGCGGATCGGCGGCCAGTTCGTCCGGTGAGAGGTTGCCGAGGTGCTGATGGACCCAGTACGACATCAGGCCGCTCAGGATCCGCTCGCGCCACCAGGGGGTGGCCCGCATGTCGGCGAGCCAGGACGCGCTGGTGTTCCAGTCGTCGATGACGTCGTGGTCGTCGAAGATCATGCAGCTGGGGACCGTGGAGAGCAGCCAGCGGATCCCGGGGTCGAGCCAGGACTCGTAGTAGAGGTGGGTGTACTCCTCGTAGTCCGCGACCTGGTCGCCCGGCGGGTCAGCCAGGCTGCGGCGGGCGGCGAGCCACCGGCGGGTGGCCTTGGAGGTCTCGTCGGCGTAGATCTGGTCGCCGAGGAGCAGCAGCACGTCGGGCCGTTCGGCCGTCGCGGACCCGGCGGCGATCCGGGCCGCCAGCGAGTCCAGCGCGTCGGGACCCACGGGATCCGGCTCACCGGCGGGCGGCGCGGCCCAGCGGCAGGAGCCGAAGGCGATCCGTACGGGAGCGCCCGCGACAGGGGTACGGATCTCGGAGGGCGGGAAACCCGAGTCGGGCGGAGGCCATACGAGGGTGCCGTCGAGGCGGATCTCGTACGTCGACGCCCTGCCCGGTGTGAGGCCCGTGACCGGGACGAGCGCGTAGTGATGGCCGGCGACCTGGAAGGTGCGGGCCTCACCGTGTCCGCCGCCGGAGCAGCGGACCTCGGCGGTGCACGGACGGCTCGTCTCGACCCACACGGTCGCGGACGAGCCGTCCACATATCTCAGCAGTGGTCCCAGGCGCAGCCCCGCCATCGGCGATCACCCGCTCCTTGTCTTGTCGGGTTCGCCTCCGGGGCGCTTCAGCCGGTGTCGGGCGGTGAACGTGCTCAGCCCTTCGGGCCTTCGCGCGTTCACCGCCCGACACCGGCGTGCCCCTTCGGCTCACCCTTGTCCGTCGCCCCGTACGGTACGGAACGACAGGGGTGAGCGGGGAGGATCCGGGCGACGCGGCGCGGCCTGGGTTCAGCAGTTCGCCAGGTAGCTGGTGAGCGCGCTCTTCTCGGCGGAGTCCACCGACAGGTCGTAGTAGTACTTCACCTGGACCCAGGCGCGGACGTACGTGCAGCGGTAGGACGTGACCGACGGCATCCACTCGGCCGGGTCCTGGTCGCTCTTCGCCTGGTTCACGTTGTCCGTGACGGCGATGAGCTGCGGGCGGGTCAGGTCGTTGGCGAAGTTCTGGCGCTGGGTGCTGGTCCAGCTGTCGGCGCCGGAGTCCCAGGCCTCGGCCAGCGGCACGAGGTGGTCGATGTCCAGGTCGGAGGCGGCGGTCCAGGTGGCGCCGTCGTACGGGGAGTACCAGGTGCCGCTGGTGGCGGCGCAGGCGGAGCTGGTGACGACGTTCGTACCGTCGCGCTTGAGGACCGTCTCGCGGGTGTTGCAGGTGCCGCTGATGGTGATCCAGTGGTTGAACAGGTCCCGGTCGTAACCGGTGCGGTCCTCGGTCGCCACGGTGAGGCTGGCGAGGTAGGAGCGGGCGGTGGCGGCGCTGACCGGGGTGGGGAGCGCGGCGGAGGCGGTGGGGGCGTTGAAGAGCGCGACGGAGGCTATCAATCCGCTGAGCGCGGCGAGTATGCTGACCCGTCGACGCGCGTAGAACCTGCGCATGTGAACTCCTAATGGGGGCCGGGGCGTTGGGGCGCGAGCGATTGAAGAGTCGCCGCGTGGTGTTACCGGCAGGTGTGCGTTGGGTGAGAAGTTAATGACGGGTGCATGACAGGACAAGGGTCGAGGCCGTAATTACCCGTCGATGGGTTCGTCATGTGATCGACCGATCGGCTGATCGGCGATGCGATTGTCGACTTGTTTCCCGTAGGATGGCCGGCGCAGAAGGGGAGTAGCTCTTCGCCGGACCGTCGACATACTGCTCAGCTCGTCTGAGCCGGCGCCCGGAGGCGGGTCCCATGACCGGGGCCGGCCAGCGAGACCTTCGGCAAGCAGTGCACATCCGTGCCACGGGGCACGGGTGACGTCCCGTGCCGTACGGCACGGGAACCGTGTGCTGCCGTGCCGAGGTGTCGTGTCAGTGGACGTGTTCTCTCGGTGGGGCGGCCCCGACCGATTGAGAAACCTTGATCAGCTTCAGTGTGACGGCGCTCGTCTTCGGCGTCGTCTTCCTCGCAGAACTCCCCGACAAGACGGCCCTCGCCGGTCTCGTCCTCGGCACGCGCTACCGCGCCTCGTACGTCTTCGTCGGTGTCGCGGCGGCCTTCGCGGTCCATGTCGCGCTGGCGGTCGCGGCGGGGAGCGTGCTCACGCTGCTGCCGCAGCAGGTCGTGCGGGTGGTGACGGGTCTGTTGTTCCTCGGTGGCGCGGCGGTGCTGCTGCGCAAGGGCGGTGAGGGCGACGAGGGGATCCGGCGGCCCGAGGATCAGAGCTTCTGGAAGGTCGCGGGGGCGGGTTTCATGCTCATCCTCGTCGCCGAGTTCGGGGATCTGACACAGATCATGACGGCCAACCTCGCGGCGCGCTACGACGATCCGCTGTCGGTCGGGCTCGGTGCGGTGCTGGCGCTGTGGGCCGTGGCCGGGCTGGGCATCGTCGGCGGGAAGGCGCTGATGAAGAGGGTGCCGCTCGTGCTCATCACGCGGATCGCCGCCGCGCTGATGGTGGGGCTCGGGGCGTGGAGTCTGTGGGAGGCGGTGACCGGGTGACGTCTGGAGGGGGCGGGCTGCGCGGGCTGTGCGGGTGGGCTGCGAAGGGACGGACTGCGCGGGCTGTGCGGGTGGGGGCGAGGGACGGACTGCGTGGGCTGTGCGGGGCGGTTGAGTTGAACGGCTGGTGAAGCTTTGCGGGGGTGGTGGCGGGAGGGGGCTTTGTTTTGTACCGTGGGGAAACAAAGTGGCTCCCGCTCGTTTTCCCTGACCGGCGGGCGGGACCACCTTGTTCCCGCCTGCCGGGGTCCGCGCAGGTTCTGTCGTTTGTTCAGGGCCCGTCCGGAGAGCCCGTTCAGGGCCCGTCAGAGGCGGGTCCAAGGCCCGTCCGAGGCCCGTCCGAGGCCCGTCCTGAGTCTGCCTGGAGTCGTTCATGACAGCCGCCGTGCCCACCCAGCCGACCGTTCTGACCGCCCGTGCCCTGTTGCTGGACATGGACGGCACGCTCGTCAACTCCGATGCCGCCGTCGAGCGGGTCTGGCGGCGCTGGGCCGAGCGGCACGGGCTGGCCGGGGACGAGGTCATCAAGGTGGTCCACGGGCGGCAGGGCTACGCCACGATGGCCGTCCTGCTGCCGGACCGGCCCATGGAGCAGAACCTCGCGGACAACAAGCGGCTGCTGGCCGAGGAGACGGCGGATGTGGACGGGGTGGTGCCGATTCCCGGGGCGCCGGAGTTTCTCGCGTCCCTCGCGGAGGTGCCGCACGCGCTGGTGACCTCGGCGGATGTTGCGTTGTCCACGGCGCGGATGGGGGCGGCCGGGTTGCCGTTGCCGGCGGTGCGGATCACGGCGGAGTCCGTGGGGGCGAGCAAGCCGGATCCCGAGGGGTTCTTGA